>JAJYDX010000001.1 GCA_021777135.1 bacterium
TCCGGCACGATAAAAACGGGGTCGTAGCCGAAACCTTTCGTTCCGCTTATTTCTTCCGCAATTAAACCTTTTAATTCTCCGTAAAAATACTCGAAACTATTTTTTTTAATATCGTAAAGGCAGGCATAGCAGACGAATTTAGCGCGCCTGTTTTCCGCACATTCCTTTTTAAACCTCATGTTGCTAAGAAGTTTTTCTATGTTGGCAATATCTGAAGTATTTTCGCCCGCATACCTTGCTGTAAAAAGACCGGGGGCGCCTTCCAGGCACTCTACCTCAAGCCCCGAATCTTCACTTACGATAAAATCAATGTTTAATTTTGTCTTTAACTCAGGATTTTCGTCCAAAAATTTAAGGTAACCTTCCGCTTTAATTTTTGCGTTTTCTTCGTAAGTCGCTCCGTCTTCTATTATTTCAATATGGTAATTCTTATCAAGATAAATTAAGTTTAAATCTGAATTTAAACCAGTATATTTACCCATTATAGATTCAATCTCTTGAAACTTATGCGCATTACCGGTAGCTATCAGGATATTAGACATACTTAACTGTTATTAAAGGCGGCTATTTATTATATATTATTAAAGTATTATAACATATAATAAATATGTTTTATATTTTAAATTATTATGCGTCAGCGGTAGGTTATGCAGCGTCTTTCTCTTTGTGGCTCTTATTTCCGAAGAAATAAAAATAAAAGGATTTGGCGGACTGAATAGTATTGAGTTTGAATTCCTGTAAGGAATAATGATTAAAATGAGCGGTAGTTTTCTTTTCTTTTATCTGCAGCCTAAAATCCGAAGCTGTTTTTCCGTAAAAGCCCGTGTAACCTTTGCCTATAAAATCGCTTCTATGAGCGTCGCTTACGCCAAGTTGCGGAAGCCCAATAGACACGTTTGCAAGAGAAGCCGCCGCATTAGAGAAAATAGAAAACGTACTTGAATTGTTAATAACCTCTACGGCATCGAAATCTAATTCTTTTAAAAGTTTTCTGACGGGTTGATAGCCTTTTTCGCTATAGGAAACGAAATAATACGGATGCGGAGCTATCGCGAGTCCGCCTTGCGAATGTATTTCATCGATAGTTTCTTGAGCCGTTTTGCCTGGAATTATCTTTTTTTCCAAAAATAAGCCTATAATATGCCCGTTCTTCGTTGAAATCTCCTCGCCTATAATAACGTCCACTTCTAGAAAATTGTTTTTTAAAGCATATTCTTTTGCTTTAAATGCCCCTTTAATCCTGTTATGGTCTGTTATGGCGATTACGTCTAGTTTTCCGGCCGCCGCCTCAACGATATCTTCAGGGGAGCTGTTACCGTCGCTGTAACTTGTATGTATATGGGTATCCGCTTTAGAATATTTCATAATCAACTCCGATATATTTTATTATATATATTATATCGCATTTTGTGTCTTATTTAGATATAACAGACGGCAAACCTTCACCTTTAACGTATTTTTCTTCTTCAGCTGCGTCTCTTAAAGACATTTCTTTAGTTTCCGGCAAGGCAAAAGCTGTAAGAATCGCTCCAAGGAATGAAATTATTACAAGAACCATGAAAGTACCTTGAATTTTAATCGTAGCTAAAAGAAAGGGGAATAACATAGTGCCCAAAAACGCGCCAGCCTTTCCGGTTCCTGCCGATATACCGTCACCCATTCCTCTTATAGGCGTAGGAAAAACTTCGGATGGATAAACAAAAGTGGTAGTATTTGGTCCAAATTCAACAAAAATATAGCTTACTCCGAATACTAAAATGAACATTGCAGGAATAAGTTCATAACCGCCGAAACTGGTTAGGGAAATTATAAGATAGCACAACGCCATACCAAGAAAACCTAAAATCTGAATGAATTTCCTTCCGAGTTTATCCATGCTGAATGCGGCAAGCCAGTAAAATGGGGCGGCGAAAACTACAAACACTATGGTGGATGCGGCAAGACTCTGAATAAACGTTGCATGAGGCATAACAGATTTCATGACTAGCGGCCAACTTATGGAATTTCCGTAAAAAGCCCAGTCCAATAAAAACCATGACCCCGCAGTTCCAAGAAGTCTTAAATTATTTGGATATTTAAAAATATCTTGCCATTTTGTTTTTAATTTAACGACGCCGTTTAGGTAGCTATCCGCTAATTTTGACGCAACATTGTCGTCGGTTTTAATATTTGCTCCGGTTATATCGTTTATTGCGGCAACGGTGCTATAAACGTCCCCTTTTACTCCAAGACTGTAATAAGGCGTTTCCTTAATTTTTCTTCTTAAGTATATTACGCTTGCGGCAGGTATTGCACCTAATCCTAGTAATATTCTCCAAGCAATATCGTGAGGGACTCCAAGCATTAAAATAAGGATGGCTACCATTGGTCCGACTATTAAACCGATTCCCTGAAGCGAAAAAACCATTGAAACAAGTTTTCCCCTGTCTTTCCTGTTAGAATATTCGCTCATTATTATTGCGCTTATAGGATAATCGCCCCCAATGCCTATTCCTAAAATAATCCTCCATATTATAAGCTGGGTAATATCCTGCGAAAACGCAGAACCTACTGCGCCTACTGTTAGTATAATTACTTCTAAACCGTAAATCGCTTTCCTGCCAAATATATCCGAAATCCTTCCAAAAAAATATGCTCCAAACGCTGCGGCAATCAACGATGAACCACCAAGAAACGCAACTTCCGCCGTAGTAAGATGCCATATAGGCGTGAGCAATGCAATAACGACACCTATTATAAAAAGGTCATAAGCGTCCGTAAAAAATCCCATTCCAGCGGTAAACATAGTCCTAAAGTGATGTTTTACAAGTTCGACTTCGTCGACCTTGTCTAGCAAGTTGTTCCTTAAGCCGTTAGCCGTTTCCATAAAAAATCCCCCTTAACAATTATAGATTTTTATTAGCCACATTTAATTTTTAAAATTAAAATCGATTTTTATATTTTCGCCACAGGTAGGACATTTTTTGGCAAACCTGCCATAAACCCTTTCTATGTCTTCCTCGGTAACAAGAACATTAAAATTGTTTTCATCGCATTTGCATTTGACGTTCATAACGCAACCTTTAGCCGCAGAAGCTTTTATTTGTCTTTTTATAATATTGAGGAATTTCGACCTCATTAAAACTGCATTCTGGCTTGCGCTTTTAACTAATTTTTCAAAAAAAGCCGAGTTTTCCACTTATTACGCCCCCTTATTTCTTTTTTTTGTAAAATAGTTTTTCTGTTTTAATAATTATTTAGATTATTTCTTAATTTATTCTATTAATGAATATTCCGGCCTTGTTATATTTTCTTTAAATTGTTATTCAGTAATACTTTCGGGGGTAATTTTATTATTATCCCCGAAAGTTAATGGAGGTAATGGATATTGCTTACAGTATTATTAAAATCTTAACATAACAAATATTACATTTGGGTTAAGATTCTGTTAAATTTTTGTAATATATTATTGCTTTGTATTGTTTTAAATCAGTCAAATTTATTTTTATTCATAGTATATTAATAATTTGTTTACATTGCCTCGTTATACTATAAATGTATATAATGAATATAATATTAAAATTTAATATAAATTTATGATAAAAGCTTTAATGATAGAAGACGACAGGGAAATCGCCGAACTTCTAAAGGAATATCTTAACCGCTTTAATATAGACCTGACTAATTTTGAAAATGCCAAAGAAGGTTTAGACGCAATAAATAAAAAAAGTAGATGGTTCGACATATTAATATTAGACCTTACCCTCCCAGATATGGACGGTTTAGAAATATGCAAAACCGTTTCCCGCGACTGCGGCATACCTATAATAATATCTTCCGCGAGGGGCGACTATTCCGACGTTGTGACCGGTCTGGAAATAGGCGCCGACGATTATGTGGCAAAACCTTATAACCCGCGTGAATTAGTAGCACGGATAAGGTCTTTAATCCGAAGAAAGACAGGGCAAAAAAGTGAATTTAAGCTTTTTGAAATAGACGAAAACAAAATGGCGGTAAAAAAAGACGGAAAAATCGTCGATTTGACATCGGCAGAGTATGAACTGTTTCTTACTTTATATAAAAATAAGGGCAATGTTATTACTCGGGACTTCATACTGGAAAACATTAAAACTATGAGCTACGAAAGTATAGACAGGAGCGTTGACGTTTTAGTAGGAAGGATAAGAAAAAAAATAGGGGACGACCCAAAAAATCCAAAATATATAAAATCTGTTAGGGGTTACGGGTATAAATTTTATGAAGATTAATATTCACTCGATAATCTTTAAAATAAATATAGCCTTTTTATTAATTTTAATCATTCTTTTATTTTCTTTTGCTTTTGCCTACAGGATAGTTTCACATATAGAAACGTTCCGCTTTGTCAAGAAAACGGTTTTTTTAGCTAAAAAAAATAAACTTAAAGATGGAAAATATCTTGGGATTAACATTATAAATAATAAAGCAAACGCTACGAAAATTTTAAAAGGCGGGAAGCTAATTTTAAAAAGAAAACTTCCGCGTCTTAAATATACATTATTTTTGTTGCTGTTTAAAGGAAACAAATACATATATTTAAAATCAAAAACCGGGCTTGGCAATTTTTTATTACAAAGAAACGGCAGAGTATATCACAGGCGCGAAATTTTGTTAATTGCGGCTTTAAGCCTAAGCATTCTTCTTATTCTTCTTTATATAAGCATTTACAGGCAGATACGCCCTCTTAGAAAACTTAGGAATAAGATAGAAGAATTTAAAAACGGCGACATCGACATAAATTTGGAATCTTATACGAGCAGAAGAGACGAAATCGGCTACGTAGCAAAAGAATTTAAAGAGGCTATAGATAGCGTCAAAAAAACACTTAACGCCAGAACTTGGTTTATAAGAAATATAGCGCATGAATTAAAAACTCCTATTACAAAAGGAAAAATTGCTTTAGAGCTCTTAAAAAATGAAGATGAAATCAAAAAACAAATATTTAACGATATCTTTACCAGAATGGAAACGCTTATAAACGAATTATTTTCCTCCGAAAAAATTGCGGCTGGTAGCAATGAATTAAATATGACGCTTTGCTGTATGGACGACGTTATAAACAAGGCGGAGGATTTTTTATTCGTAAACGGTAAAAACGGTTACCCTAAAAACATTGAGGTTTCGTCTGACGGAGATTATTACGTTAAAGCCGACTTTCAACTGTTAAGTATAGCCGTAAAAAATTTAATCGATAACGCTATTAAATTCGGAGACGGTAAAAAAGTAACGGTAACAATAAATAAAGGGGTTTTAAGTTTTATAAATATTGGAAATAAACCTTCTATTTCTGAAAATACGATGTTCGAGCCTTTTTTGAAAGAGGTAAATACAAAGAATAAAGATGGATTCGGGCTCGGACTTTATATAACTAAGCAGATATTAGAAAAACACGGATTAAAAATAGATTATAAATATATGGATGGTAAAAATATATTTTATATAGACATGCGATCGATAATAAAGAGTTAATTCCGTTTATAATACATTTAAAAAGTAATGATATTATTATAATCACAATGGTACGATGTATCAAATAATTTAAACTTCTAAAATTAAAAGGAGAACTATCATGAATCAAGATTTAAAACGTCAAGTTAAAATTAAAAATTTTTATGTTTTTTTTATATTTTTTTCGGCATTATTAATTTTTGCCGGAACTTACTTTGCGGGCTACGCTTCAGCAATGCAACGGAATAATTTCTCTCATAGAAAATTCATGATGCACTGTAAGGGACACATGGGATTTGCGATGTTTAACCCGTTTATGCTAAAAAGAAAACTTCACTTAACCAAAAAACAGATAAGTCTTATTAAAGCAGCAAAAAAAGAAGAATTTAAGTCGATTAGCTTAAAAAACAAACCTCTTAAAAGTCCAATGTTTAATGCACTAAAATCCGGAAACTTCAATAAATCGGTTTTTATTGAATCGGTCACGCAAAATGTAAAAAATATGGCGGAAACCAAAGCGGATTTTCTTTCAAAATTCTTTAATATCTTAACGCCTTCGCAAAGAACTAAGTTTATCAGCTTAATGAAAAACAGAATTAAAAATAAAATAAAACATTTAGAGTTTATGAAAAAAATGCTAAATAGAAAAATAAATATTATGAGAGAAAATTTAGCGCAATAAATTAATTATATGTTTTAATAAAGTTTTAATTTGCCTGCGTGGAAATGACGTAATAAAAGCATTTACGCGCAGGCTTGAACAATATATTTACGCATAACTGGAATATTAAGGTTTATTTGATTAATCTTTAAAATCGTTGTATATTAAAGAAATGGGGTTCTTAGGAAAAATTTTTTTTGCGGTTCTACTCGATATATTTCTTGAAATATACGTTTTTATTGAAATAGCCGAAAGACTTGGCTACCTCCAAACCGCCGGATTTTTATTTTTTTTTAGCGTTGCTGGCTATATAATAACAAAAAGAATAAAATACATTTCTTTTCAGAATGCCGTCGCAGATATTTCTAAAGGAAAAATTATAAATAAAAATTTAATTAAATCTATAGCCTTTTTTATAGCTGGAATACTATTTTTCATACCGGGGTTTGTTACGGATTTCATCGCCTTTCTTTTTTTAATTCCATTCTTGAATTACTATCTAGTTTATTTAATATTCAAATATTTAAAAAATAAATTTAAAACTGGAGCAGGCTATACCTATTATTATTCCGGAGGATATGGCGAACCTGAAGAGAGACCGGCGGAAACAGTTAAAACCAACAAAGGTCAAATAGAAAATTCAAAGAATTTCAAGATAGAATTATAATGATTACAACATAGACCTTATTAATAAATCGTATGAGAAATTGCTTTATTTTGTAAATCCGTGATATTTGCAACGGCAGTCTTAGAAAATTCGTAAAGTTTTTCGAGGATATCGAATCCTATAGGGGTTTTTTCGGCGCATCCCTGAATCTCGATGATTTTTTTAGAACCGGTTAATACGAAATTAAAATCAAGTTCGGCTATGGAGTCTTCAGAATAATCAAGGTCGAGAAGAATTTCTCCGTTTGCGATGCCTATACTTATTGCGGCGACTGAGTCGTAAAACGGCATTTTTTCTATTTTTTCATCTCTAATGAGTTTTAAAAAAGCAAGATAGGCAGCTACATATGCCCCAGTTATTGACGCAGTCCTTGTTCCGCCGTCAGCGCTTATCACGTCGCAGTCTATTAATAAGGTTATCCCTGGAAAATACGAAAAATTAATTACCGACCTTAGCGACCTTCCTATTAACCTCTGTATTTCCTGAGCCCTTCCGTTTACTTTTCCTTTTGAAGAGTCCCTGGGTATCCTGCTATGGGCAGACCTTGGAAGCATAGAATATTCTGCGGTAAGCCAACCTTCGTTCCTGTCTTTTAAAAATGGCGGCACCTTATAATCAACGGATGCCGTGCATATTACCTTAGTATCACCGGATTCTATAAGACACGAACCTTCCGCATATTTCATATAACCGGAAACGATATTCACAGGCCTAATTTCATTTGCGGCTCTATTATTATTCCTTTTCAAAGTTTATTCCATTACCATTTCTTATTTTTAATAAAAAAAATATAAAGGTCTTTTAAGCTGACAGCGTTTAACAATTGCACGCTTATGAGGGAACACAGAGCCGGAATGTCTTTCAGTAAAGAATCTTTATCAGAAATTACCGTCAAAACATCATCCTGCTTTAAAGTTTTAAGTTTTTGGACGACCGCCCATACAGGAGGTCCTCAGCAAAGACCCCTTATATCAAGTACGATTCCGCCGTAATTCAAACCTGATTTAATCTCCATTTTTTTACCCTTTTCGGTTATTTTAAGTTTTTATAAGCCGATTAACTTATTTAACCTTAACCGCCGCATCCAAGATTCCGTTAATAAAAGCCGGCGATTCGTCGTTTCCGAATTTTTTTGCTATTTCGATTGCTTCGTTAATAATCACGTTTTTAGGGGTTTCGGGAATAAACATAATCTCGTAAATCGATAGCCGTAAAATATTTCTATCTATCCTAGACATCCGTTCAATAGTCCAGTTTTTAGCCAGCAACTTTATGAGACCATCGATTTTTTCCAAGTTAGATAAGGTCCCTCTTACGATATTCGTAAAGAAATCAAAGATCTCAGAAACATCCTTTTTCCTGTTCAAATCTTCTTTTGTCTTTATAAATCCGTCCCTCATAAGGCTTTCCGAAGCAAAATCATTATAAAAACGATTTATCTTATAATCTAAATTGCTTATATTTCCGTCTTCTTCGTATAAAAACTGTAAGGCAAGTTCTCTCGCTTTTCTTCTTTTCGTCATAAATAAATAATTAAAGTTCAGCTCTTCTTAATTTTTGCGTAAAGGCTTGCCATTTCTACGGCGGACATCGCAGCATCAAAACCCTTATTACCCATTTTAGTGCCTGCGCGCGATATCGCCTGCTCAATAGATTCCGCCGTTATTATTCCGTAACTCACCGGAACATTATAATGAATCGAGAGTTCAGAAATTAATTTAGTAACCTGATTAGACAGTAGGTCGAAATGGTTAGTTTCACCCCTTATGAGCGTTCCAAGACATATTACCGCATCATATTTTTTAGAGTCAAGAAGCATTTTTACCGCCATAGGGAGCTCGAATGCGCCAGGAACTTTAATTACGAAAACATTATCTTCACTTGCACCAGCTCTTTTAAGATAATCTAACGCTCCGTCAAGTAATTTAGAGTTAATAAATTCATTAAATCTCGATATAACAATACCAAACTTAAAACCGGCGGCTTTAAGTTCACCTTCTATTAAATTAAAGTTGCTCATTTAACTCTCCTAATATTAAATAATTTTATATTTATTATTATTTTATTTTTAATAAATGCCCCAGTTTGGTCTTTTTAGTTTCCAGATAGTGCTTGTTTGTTTCATTAGGACATATTTCTATAGGCACTCTTTCGACTATACTTAAACCGTATCCTTCCAATCCTATAATTTTTTTAGGGTTATTAGTCATAAGCCTCATTTTTCCAACTCCAAGATCGGCTAAAATCTGGGCACCTACGCCGTATTCTCTCAAATCGGGTTTAAACCCTAATTTTTCGTTGGCTTCAACAGTATCATATCCCTGATCCTGAAGATTATAAGCTTTCAATTTATTTACAAGACCGATGCCCCTGCCTTCCTGCATTAAATATAGCACAACGCCTTTGCCTTCCTTGTCTATCATTTCCATAGCAGTATAAAGCTGATCTCCGCAGTCGCATCTCATTGACCCGAATATATCTCCGGTAAGACACTGGGAATGAACTCTGACCAGAACAGGTTCGTCTTTATTAATTTCTCCTTTTACAAGAGCTATATGCTCTTTAAAATCGATATCGTTCGAATAAACTATAATTTTAAAATCCCCAGCGAATTCAGTTGGTATTTTAGACTCGACAAGGCGTTTAACATGCTTTTCATGTTTAAGCCTGTAATTTATTAAATCTTTAATTGTTAAAATTTTAATATCAAATTTTTTTGAAAATTCTATCAAATCTGGCATTCTTGCCATAGTTCCGTCATCGTGCATTATTTCGCAAATTACACCATAAGGCTTAAGCCCTGCTATTCGAGCAATGTCTATCGAACCTTCAGTCTGTCCAGTTCTAGTTAACACTCCCCCGTTTTTTCCCCTTAAAGGAAAAATATGACCTGGCCTAACCAAATCATCAGGCTTTGCATCGTCTTTTATTGCCGTTAAAATAGTTTTTGCCCTATCATGAGCGGATATACCGGTCGTAACACCCTCTTTTGCCTCTATTGATACTGTAAAAGCAGTAGTAAATTTGGACTCGTTATTTACAACCATCGGAGGCAAATCTAAAGCGTCTGCCTTTTCCTCGGTTAATGTTAAACATATCAAACCTCTGGCATATTTCGTCATAAAATTAATAATTTCAGGAGTAGTGTGCTCTGCTGCTACAACCAAATCTCCTTCATTTTCTCTGTCTTCGTCATCTACGAGAATAATCATTTTCCCGTTTTTAATATCGAGGGCAGTTTCTTCTACAGTGGCTAAACTCATAAATTAACCTTCCTTTTATGTGGCAGCATTAAAACCTTAAATATTCGCCTTTAATTTATCAAAATTTAAATTTATTATATAAACCCGTTTTCAGCTAAAAATTCCATACTTAATCCGCTGCGAACCGAAGATAACTTTGCGGATTTATCACCTTCAGCTTCTGCCGTAATACTTTTTAAACGGTTCGCCACTGTTCTTTCTATTATATCAGATTCAAGATTTACATAATCGCCAATCATTTTAAATTTTAGATTCGTTTCGTCATACGTTAAAGGTATTATGCTTACAAAAAAAACATCGTTTTCAATGCCGTTTATTGTTAAGCTTATTCCATCAATACTTATTGAACCTTTGTTTATAACATAATCTTTAACATCAGCATCTATATAATTTATTATTTTTATACCTATAATTACAGAATTACCGTTTATTTTTTTAGCAGAAATCCTTCCTATGCCATCTATATGACCAAGGACAAAATGACCGGAAATATCTGAATTCACGGAAAGAGCCGGTTCTATATTAACGTTTTCGTTTATTTTTAAATATTTCAATGCAGAATCTTTTAAAGTAGCAGGCGTATAATTAAAATATAAAATCGGATAGCTAATCTTTTTAACAGTAAGACAGATGCCGTTAACGGCAATACTCTGTCCGATATATGCGTTTTTTCCGGCAACTTTAACCGATACAGACAAAATCCCGTTATTTAAAGACTTTACGACTCCCTGTTCTTTTATTATACCGCTAAACATATCTCATTAAGACCGTTGAAATTTATTATTAAATTTATTATTGCTTCGGATAATAAGACAAAAAAACCTCATCTCCAAATTTTTTAACATCTAAGCTGCCTAATTTTATCTTCTCTTTACCTTTTAAGTTTAGATGTTTAAATAAGTCAATGCCATTTTTATCCCCTAAAATATTCGGGGTTAAATTAATAATCAGCTTATCGTAATTTTTTTCGCAAATCAAAGAACTAAAAAGTGCCGGCCCTGCCTCGACAAGTATGCTGGTAATTTTTAACCCTCCGCATATTTTAAATATTTCCTGCAGGTTTAAAAACCTTTTTCCATTTATATAATTATAATATACATCTTCTATAATTGCACCTTTTTCTTTCAAAAGCCTTTTTCTATTATCTTTTTCACTATCGTAATCGTTTGAAGTAAAAATTAAAACGTTCCCGTATGAGCTAAAAATTTTAGAACTTGCCGGCGTTGTTAAATCTAAATCTAAAATTATCTTAGTCCATTTTTTAGTCAAGAATTTATTTTTAATGCCGTTCCTGTTTGTGCGAACATCCAGTATAGGATCGTCATGCAATACTGTTTTCGCGGAAACCATTATTGCATCGTTTATGAATCTTAAATAATGCGTATATTCCCGCGACCTGACTGACGAAAGATAATATTTTTTTTGGCTGTTTTTATAGCCTATATTACCATCTAAAGTCACAGCCTCTTTAATCGTTATAAACGGAAGTCCGCTAGCTATATTTTTAAAAAAAACTTCGTTCAGTTTTTTAGCTTGTTCTTCTAAAATGCCGTAAGCCACTTCTATCCCGTTATTTCTCAAATAATCGAAACCTTTGCCGGCTACCAAAGGATTAGGATCTTTAACAGCCGCTACTACTCTTTTTATGCCGGATTCTTTTATTTTATAAACGCAAGGAGGGGTTTTTCCAAAATGACCGCACGGTTCTAAGCTGACATAAATTGTGGCACCTCTGGCTTTTTCTCCTGCATTGTTCAGTGCCTCTACTTCGGCATGTGGCATTCCGGCTTTTTCATGCCAACCTTCGCCTACTATTATCCCGTCTTTAACGACTAATGCGCCTACCATAGGATTTGGCGAGGTCAAGCCTGAGGCTTTTTTTGCAAGCTCTATAGTTTTTGATATGAAATATTTATCGGGATTACTGGCTTTCTTATCCATAAAATATAATGGAAAATATTTGCGGTTTTAATTCTATGCTTGTTTTTTTATAAGTTCGGAAACATTTTCGTAAAGCTCGTTTATATCTTTAAAAGAAAGATAAACTGAGGCAAAACGTACATAGCTTATAGCATCCGTATTTTTTAATTTATCGAGGACGTGTTTTCCTATTTCTTCGCTTTTTATCTCTTTTAAATTTGTTTCTTCAATCCACTTTTCAATAGACTGGACTATTTCTTCGATATTCCGGTAAGGAACGGGTCTTTTTTCACATGCTTTTATAAGACCGTTAAGGAGCTTCTGCTTATCAAACGTTTCTCTTCTTCCGTCTTTTTTAATAATTAAAGGAGAAGAAGCTACAATCGTTTCTAAAGTAGTAAATCTTTTTCCGCAAATATTACACTGTCTTTTTCTTTTAGTTGACCTTCCATCTTTAGATACCCTCGAATCGACTACTTTGTCGTCGTCGTTAAAGCAGTAAGGACATTTCATATACAATATAAAATATTAAATATTTTCATATAGAGGAAATTTATCGCATAAAAGCTTAACTTCTTTTTTAACGCTGTTTTTTATTGTCTCGTCATTCGGATTATTCAGAATTTCTATTATTAATTCGCCTATTTTTATCATTTCACCTTCTTTCATACCTCTTGTAGTAACTGCCGGAGTCCCTATTCTTATTCCGCTTGTAACAAAAGGGGATCTTTCGTCGAAAGGAATTTTGTTTTTATTGACAGTTATGCCTACTTCGTCTAAAAGCGCTTCCGCCTGTTTACCAGTCATTTCAGATTTTCTGAAGTCTAAAAGCATAAGATGATTATCGGTGCCTCCTGATATTAAGGAAAAACCGTTATTTTTGAGTGTATTTGCAAGCGCGGAAGCATTGAAAACAACTTGCCTCTGGTAATTTCTAAAATTTTCGCTAAGCGCCTCCTTAAAAGCAACCGCTTTGGCGGCTATTATATGTTCCAGGGGTCCACCCTGGATTCCCGGGAAAATAGCAGAATTTAACTCTTTTTCATATTTAGCCTTTGCAAGAATAATTCCGCCTCTGGGACCCCTCAAGGTCTTATGCGTCGTTGTTGTAACAAAATCGGCATAAGGAACCGGACTGGGGTGAAGGTCGGCAGCTACAAGTCCAGCAATATGCGCCATATCCACCATAAGATAACATCCGGCTTCATCCGCTATATCCCTGAATTTTTTAAAATCTATAGTTCTAGGATAGGCGCTTGCTCCGGCTATTATCATTTTCGGTTTATTCTGCAGGGCGATCTTTCTCAACTCATCATAGTCGATAGTCTCAGTAGATTTGTTTACTCCATATGGAACTATATTAAAATATTTTCCCGAAAAATTTACGGAACTTCCATGCGTCAAATGGCCGCCATGCGATAAATCCATCCCTAAAACGGTATCACCCGGCTTTAAAAAGGCATAAAATATAGCCATATTCGCCTGTGAGCCGGAATGGGGCTGAACATTTGCATACTCAGCTTTAAATATCTGCTTAATCCTGTCGATTGCCAACTGTTCTATATCATCTATAAAACCGCATCCACCATAATATCTTTTTTTAGGATACCCCTCGGCATATTTATTGGTCAGAACAGAACCCTGCGCTTGCATAACAGCTTTTGAAACAAAATTTTCAGAAGCTATAAGTTCTAAAGAATTTCTTTGCCTGTTTATTTCTTTTCCTATAAACTCGTAAACTTCGCTGTCTGTTTCTTTTAAATCTTCAAAATTCAATTTATCTCACCCTTTTCTTATAAATTGCAGTTATATATTTAGTTTTTCAATAGAACTTATTTTAGAAATTCTATTTTCATGCCTACCGTCCTCATATTCCGACGACATAAACTTATTTATATACCTTGCCGCTTCGGTAGGAGTCGTCGTTCTCCCGCCCAGAGTGATTATATTTGCATTATTATGAGCTTTTGCGACCTCTGCGGTATATTCATCATAGATTAATGCGGCCCTTATGCCGTCCACTTTATTTGCGGCTATGTCCATTCCAATACCTGTTCCGCAAACAAGTATGCCGAAAGAATTTTTATCTTTGTCTTCCCTTACTTTTTCAGCTACTTTAAGAGCATAATCAGGATAATCCACACTTTTTAAAGAATCCGTCCCTAGATCAATGTATTTTAAGCCCCTTTTTGCAAGGTCTTCTTTTATAGATTCTTTTAATTCAAAACCGGCATGGTCAGAACCTAAATATATCATTTATGTTTTAACCCTCCCATTTTTTAAAAACTAATGTTGCATTAGTTCCGCCGAATCCGAATGAATTGGATATAGCAAATTTAATATCAGCTTTCTGCGCTACATTTGGAACATAATCGAGATCGCATTCCGGGTCGGGTTCTTCTAAATTAATGGTAGGCGGTATAATGCCCGTATTAACTGTCAATACGGTTGCAACTGCTTCTATGCCTCCCGCCGCTCCGAGCGCATGTCCTATCATAGATTTAATAGAACTAATTTTAAGGTTCCCTGCTTTATCTCCAAAAAGTTGTTTTATTGCTTTAGTTTCGTTTAGGTCGTTATAATAAGTAGATGTTCCATGAGCATTTACATAATTAATATCATCAGGCATTAAACCGCCGTCTTCTATTGCATTTTTCATACTATAATATGCTCCGGTAGCCTCTGGATCAGGCGTAGATAGATGATATGCGTCTGAAGACACACCGTATCCGACTATTTCTGCGTATATTGTTGCCCCTCTTTCTATAGCTGCGTTCATTTCTTCAAGGATAACTATACCTGAACCTTCGCTGACAACGAATCCGTCCCTGTTTTTATCAAACGGCCTGGATGCTTTCGTTGGCTCGTCGTTTCGGGTGGAAAGTGCCTTCATAGCGTTAAATCCGGAAATGCACAAAGGGGACACTGTAGATTCTGCACCGCCCGCTATCATTGCGTCTGCATCCCCTCTGACAATAATTTTATATGCGTCTCCTATGGAATTAGTTCCTGTAGAACAGGCAGAAACAGTACTTGCATTAGGACCTTTAGCTCCGGTCATTATAGAAACCTGTCCTGGAGCAAGGTTTATTAAAAGCATAGGTATAAAAAATGGAGATATCTTTTTAGGACCGCCTTCCAAAAGCATAGTATGATATTTCTCTATGGTCATAAGCCCACCTATGCCAGCCCCTATCCATACACCTATCCTGTGGGCGTTTGTGTTTGTAATCTGCAGCCCTGACATATCTAGCGCCATCTTAGAACTGGCAATAGCATAATGTATAAACTGATCCATTTTTTTTACTTCTTTTTTTTCTATAAATTTTTCCGGATCAAATCCCTTTACCTCTCCTGCTATTTTTGTGGAATATCCTTCAGTGTCGAACCTCGTAATAGGTCCTACGCCGCTTTCTCCCTTTACCATTCTATTCCATGAAGTTTCGGCATCATTGCCTAATGCCGTAAGCATGGAATATCCAGTTATAACGACTCTCCTGTTGCAATTAATTTTTTCCATAATAAAAACCGGTCTAATAATAAATTATTTTGTATGTTCGTCGATATATGAAACCGCATCTTGAACCGTCTTAATTTTTTCTGCGTCTTCATCTGATATCTCTATCCCGAACTCCTCTTCGAATGCCATAACTAATTCAACGGTATCTAATGAATCCGCACCAAGATCTTCTACGAATGAAGCTTCGTTAGTAACTTCTTCGGGAGTAACCCCTAGCTGTTCAACTATAATTTCTTTAACTTTGTTTTCTACTGACATTTAATTTCACCCCCTCCTTTTTATTGGTTTTTAATATTTATTACATATACATTCCGCCATTTACGTTCATAACCGAACCGGTTATATAGGCGGAAAGTTCTGAACAAAGGAATAGCACCGCATTGGCTATTTCATCCGGTTCGGCTATTTTATTAAGCGGAATACTTTTTTTGATAGCTTCTTTAATATCTTCCGGAAGTTTATCTGTCATAACCGTTTTAATAAAACCTGGCGCGATTGCGTTTGCAAGAATACCTCTGGCGGCATATTCTTTAGCTATCGATTTTGTAAGGGCAATTATGCCGGCTTTAGATGCGGCATAATTTGCCTGTCCGGTATTTCCTATTTCACCTATTACCGAAGCAATGCTTATTATTCTGCCAGTTTTAGCTTTAACCATGTGTTTTAAAACGTTTTTGGTAATATAAAACATACCGTTCAAGTTTACGTTTATGACGTCCAACCAGTCTTCGTCGCTCATTCTTATTAGAAGACCGTCTTTAACAATACCGGCATTGTTGACGAGAATATCTATTTTAGATTCTTTAGATATGATATTTTGAATAATTTCAGATATCTTCTCAGAATTTTTGATATCGGCTTCATAAAAATCAAATTCAGGAGAAATTTTCCCTATTTCGTCTTTTACGTTTATAAACCTTTTCTCATCTATGTCGATTATTATAACTCTTGCTCCTGCTTTAAGCAAAATTCTGGATATTGATAGACCTATACCGGAAGATCCGCCTGTAACTATGGCCGTTTTACCTTTCAAATCGATACAGATAGACATAAAACCACCTCTTTATTTTTACCGGGGATAGATTATGGTCTATCCCTTTATTTATCTTACCTTCTATATTACCGATTTTATACTATACCCCTATTAAACTTTTTAATTCCTTAAAGGTTGAAACGGAATTTACTGACATAACATCCGCATTCTTATCTATCCTCTTAATTAAGCCGCTTAAAACATTAGAAGGCCCTATCTCGATAAATTTGGAAACCTCTGATATTTTTTCCATATTAACAATAATATCCTTCCACATAACTGGAGAAACTATCTGCTCGAGCAGAAGCCTGACCGCATCGTCTTTCCTGGAATAATTCAACGATGTAGCATTTGAAAATATATCGCATCCGGCGTCTCTAAACCAATCCTTTTTGATAAAAGAAGAAAGGTTTTCCTTTGCGCTGTCCATAAAAGGCGTATGAAACGGGGCGCTGACTGACAGAATAACTATTTTTTTTGCTCCGCGTTCCCTAAGCAGCAGACATGTCTCATCAACGAATGACGATATTCCGGATATTACGTTTTGGATTGCAGAATTGATATTTGCTATAAAAACTCCGGCTTTATTTTTTAAAAGATTAACCTCGTCTATAACGGATTTTATTACATTTTCGTCAAGCCCTATAACAGCCGCCATTTTGCCAAATCCTACCGGACAAGCCGTCTGCATAAAAAAACCTCTTTTCTTTGTAATTAAAAGAGTGTTTGAAAAATCGATGGAACCGGCCGAAACGTTGGCGCTGTATTCACCCAGACTGTGGCCTGAAACGCAAACGGGTTTTAATCCGGTTTCTTTCTCGATAACTCTGAGAATAGCTATGCTCACGGTTAGAATAGCCGGCTGGGTATTTTCGGTCAGATTAAGCGCCGCTTCGTCTTCTCCTAAAATTAGGTTTTTCATATCCAGTCCTAAAATATCAGAAGATTCTTCTAAAGTAAGACGTGCTTCATTAAAATTTTCAAATATATCCTTCCCCATTCCAATATGCTGGGATCCTTGTCCGGGAAAAACAAACGCAATATTAGGGTTTGACAATTTTTCCATTTTATATTTTTATTATTTTAAAAATTTTGACATGTTTTTCATAAAATCTTCCGCCTGCGAAACAATTTCTTCTATTACTTCTTTTACAGTTTTTTCTTCTTTTATAAGCCCCGCAATTTGTCCGCTCATTAAAGAACCCATTTCGACGTCTCCGTCAACCGAAGCTGCCTTTAATTTTCCGGTTCCAAGTTTTTCGTATTCAGAAGCAGGCGCACATTTTTCTTCCAGTTCTAAAAACATTTTAGCAAGCCTGTTTTTTAAAACTCTTACGGGATGTCCGGTCGGTCTTCCAGTAACAACGGTATCCCTATCGGATGCTTTTACTACCGAATCTTTCCAATTTTGATGTATATGACACTCCTTTGTAGCAAGAAATCTAGTTCCCATTTGAATACCGCCTGCGCCTAGGCATAAAGCAGCCGCAAATCCTCTGTAATCGGCAATACCGCCTGCTGCTATAACCGGAATACTAACGGCATCAACAACTTGCGGAACTATTGTCATTGTAGTAAGTTCGCCTATATGCCCTCCAGATTCTGTTCCCTCCGCAATAACGGCATCGGCACCAGCTTTCTCAACCCTCTTTGCCAGGGCGGAAGACGGGATTACCGGTATGACTTTTATTCCCGCGTCGTGAAATTTTTTTATATAAGGACCCGCATTACCAGCGCCGGTAGTAACTACGGGAACGCCTTCCTGAATAACAGCATCTACAAGCTCGTCTATATATGTAAGGTAAAGTATTAGGTTAACGCCGAAGGGCTTGTCGGTATTATCCTTAGCTTTTTTTATTTCCTGAACCAGAAGTTCTGGCGGCATTTGTCCTGCGCCGATTATGCCTAAACCGCCGGCATTCGAAACTGAGCTCGCAAGCTCATAATTAGACGCCCATGCCATTCCGCCTTGAAATATAGGATATTTTATTCCTAATTTATCGCATACGGGAGATTTTATCATTTTATTATTTCACCCTATATATCTATCTATATATCTATAATCCTACCATCTAATTACAGAAGACGCCCATGTTAAACCGGCGCCTATGGCATCTATTAAAACGATGCCGCCTTCTTTTAAACGGCCCGACATATAAGCTTCGTCGAGAGCTATAGGTATGGAGCCGCTTGAAGTATTGCCATATTTTTCTACGTTTACAAAAACTTTTTCCATGGGAAAATTTAATTTTTTCGCAGTAGCTTCTATAATCCTGATATTTGCCTGATGCGGAACGAATAAATCGATATCTTCGGGCTTAAGATTGTTAAATTTTATAGCTTCTTCCGCTACAGCCTTAAGGTAATTAACCGCATACCTAAAAAGTTCCGAACCTTTCATTTTAATATAGTGCTCGCGGTTATTAACGCTTTCAATGCTTGCAGGCATCAGTGAACCGCCGCCTTTAAGCATAAGAATATCGTCATGCCCTCCTTCCGAATGCATATGCGTAGATAAAATGCCTCTGGTATTTTCAGTATTTGCCGTCAATACTATTGCTCCGCCCCCGTCACCGAACAGAACGCAGGTTGACCTGTCGGTATAATCCGTAATTCTAGACAATAAATCGGCGCCTATAACCAGAACATTTTTATATTTGCCTGATTTAATAAAACTGTCGGCTACTGACAAGGAATATATAAAACCGCTGCATCCGGCGCTAATGTCAAAAGCCGCCGCATTTTTAAGCCCTAACTTTTCCTGCACTATGCAGGCAGTTGAAGGGAAAATCATATCTGGAGTAATTGTTCCAACCAATATTAATTCAATATCGAGCGGGTTTAATCCCGAAAGTTTTAAGGCTTTTTTTGCGGCTTCAGCTGCTATGTCTGACGTAACTAAGCCATCTTCTGCAATCCTTCTTTCTTTTATGCCAGTCCTAGAAGTAATCCACTCGTCCGATGTATCAACTATATTACATAATTCGTCGTTATTAAGCACTTTTTCGGGAACGAACGAACCAACGCCTATGACTTTAGAGTATATCAATTTTTAACCTTCGCCAAAAAATTAAATTTATTTATTTCAACAACCTATATTTTTTGCATTCGCTTCTATCTTGTGACTTATATTGATATTTATGCCTTTTTCTACAAAATGTTTTGCGACTAATACCGCGCTTGTTAAAGCCTTGGCGCTTGCACCGCCGTGCGCAATAAAAGCAGCGCCGTTAACTCCAAGAAGCGGGGCGCCGCCGTATTCATTATGGTCAACAAGTTTTTTAAATTTCTTTAATGATTTTCTAGCCATAAAGAAACCTAATTTAGCCATAAAACTTTTATTTATTTCTTCTCTTAAAAGATTAAATATTGTTTCAGCAAGTGTTTCAGAAGCTTTTAAAATAACGTTTCCAGTAAATCCGTCGCATACTACCACGTCAACTTTTCCGTTAAATATTTCCCTGCCCTCAACATAGCCGTAAAAATTTAAATCCGTATTTTTTATTATCCCGAATGCCTCTCTGGTAAGGTCGTTGCCTTTAGACGCTTCCTCGCCGTTACTGAGAATTCCTATTTTTGGATTCTTAATGCCTTTCATAAAAGAAGCGTATTCAGAACCCATTATCGCAAATTCCGCAAGATGATAAGGCTTTACATCGACATTGGCGCCGGCGTCTATCAAAACGGTATAGCCTCCTACAGCAGGCATGATCGTAGCAATAGCAGGTCTGTCTATTCCTTTGATTCTTTTAAAAACAAACATCGCTATAGCCAGTGATGCTCCGCTGTTACCGGCACTAATAATAGCATCAGCCTCTTTATTTTTAACGAGTTCATAGGCAACGCGCATAGAAGAGTTTTTTTTATTCCTTACTATCGCAGAGGGAGAATCGTCCATCGTTATCCGTTCAGGCGCATGCACTATTTTAATTCTGGAACCGCGGTAATTATTTCTTTGAAGAAAATCTTTTAATACAGCATCATCTCCCGTTATTATAATCTCTAAATCTTTGTTAGACTCTACGGCGGCTATCGCCCCCATAATCTCAGGTTCAGGAGCCCTATCGGAACCAAAACCGTCCAGAGCTATTCTAATCATTAAATAGTCTCCCTATTCTTATTAAAATTGACGGGATATATAATGAATCAAGAGTTTTCCGGCATTTTTTCGGTTACGATTTTTCTGCCCTTGTATGTTTTGCAGTTTGGACACATTCTGTGAGATAGAACGGGTTCTCCGCAATTTGGACACTTAGAATAATTCACCGGCGTAAGGCTGTCGTGAGTTCTTCTTTTATCCCTTCTGCATTTAGAATGTCTTTTTTTTGGATTTGCCATATAGTTCTCCTTTATAAAATATAAAAATATATGCTATATTATTAAATTAAAATCTTAAAATGTCAATTTCATTTTTCTAATGATATGAAAATGTCGGCATCCGCGGTTTGAAAATCTGCTTTATCTGAAAATATTAACCGTTCTGATCTCACCGCAGACCTTATATCGCCCGATATTTCATTTATAATGTCGATATAATCGGCGTTTAACGATTTAATTAAAATCTTGTTTACTTTGTGATTCTGATGAAGGTTTAAATTAGTTCGTAATTTTCTGGAAGCATCCAAAATATTTAATAAAATAGCGGAAATTTTTGCTGAATCGCTGAAAATAAGCTCTTTTTTTAATTCCGGCCAATTAGATAAATGTATGCTATTACCTTTCTCAAAATTTTTATAAAAAGTCAGATATAGTTCTTCTGTAATAAATGGCATAAAAGGAGCAAAGATTTTTGATATATTTAAAGAAATAAAATACATGACGTTTAAAACTGTTTTTTTTCTATCGGCGTTTTCTTCTTCTTCGTCCCAGAAAACATTTTTTATAATTTCAAGATAATTGTCGCAATAAATATTATAAAAAAAATCGGTTGCCGTTCTTAAAGCGAATGAATATTCATAAGATTCCATATTGTTTTCGCAAATATTGATAGTATTTTCTAATTCCGTAAGCACCCATTTATCTATCTGACTTAAATTGAGTTCTGTCATGTTTTTTTCGTAAGGATTGAATTCTGCAGATACATTAGTAATCAAGAATCTTGTCGCATTCCATATCTTAATTAAAAGCTTTCTGCCGGCAATTACGTCTTCTTCGTTAAAACGCAAATCCTGTCCTAGATTTGCTTTAGACGCCCAATATCTAAGAGCGTCTGCTGAATATTTTTTTATAATATCTTCAGGAGCTACGAAATTTCCAAGACTTTTAGACATTTTTTTGCCGCTTTTATCTAAACCCCACCCGCTTATCATAATATCTTTAAAAGGTATGTTCTCAGTATGATAAATAGATTTAACTACTGTATAGAACAGCCATGTCCTTATAATTTCCTGGGCCTGCGGGCGCAAACCCATGGGATAAATCATATTTAAAAGTTCCTTACTATCATGGTCGTTATATGCCCACCTGGAATTTATAAGAGGTGTCATAGATGACGTCATCCAAGTATCCATAACATCTGTCTCTGGCTTAAGCTTTTCACCTCCGCATTTAGGGCATTTATTTGTGCCAGGCAAATCAGTAACCGGATCTACTGGCAGTTTCGATTCCACTGCTGTAATAATTTCTCCGCATTCGGAACAATACCATACCGGAAAAGGAACGCCGTAAAATCTCTGCCTCGAAATATTCCAATCCCATTTGAGATTATTAATCCATTCGTCATAGCGGGCTTTCATAAATTCCGGATGCCAAACCATCTGATTGCCGGCGTTTATAAACTTATCTTTGCTGTCTAATATTTTTATAAACCACTGTTCGGCAAGAATAAACTCTACTGGCGTTGAGCATCTATCGTGGACTCCAACGTTATGCATAAGGGATTTTTCGCCTTTTATTAAAAAAAGTTCGTTTAAATCAGCTACAACCGCTTTTTTGGCATCCTTAACGCTTAATCCGTTGTATTTTTCCGATAACGCGTTTAACCTGCCCGCCTTATCTACCACTATTGCCGTATTTAATTTATGCTCCTTCCATTTTTTAACGTCTTCGACGTCGCCCCATGTGCAGACCATCATAAGTCCTGTCCCATAACCCATATCAACCGATTCGTCGAATCTAACAGGAACTTCTCTATTATATAAAGGCGTCTTAACATTACGTCCTTCCAAAAATTTGTATCTATCGTCCGCAGGGTTTGCGTAAACCGCCACGCATCCGCCGAGAAGTTCAGGGCGTGTCGTAGATATTATAAGGCTTTTACCATCCATTGATTTAAACTCAATATCGTAAAGAACTCCGGTTAATTCTTCTAGGACTACATCCGCTTGCGCAAGAGAAGTTCTGCATTGAGGACACCATAATATTGGTTCATTGCGTCTTTCTATCAATCCTTTATTATAAAGGTCCAAAAACGATTTTTGGGAAGTTTTTCTGCATCTTTCATCTATGGTTGAATATGATAAATCATAATCCGCGCTTATTCCTGCGGATTTCCATAACGATTTATAAATTTCTATGCCCTCTTTGGTTTCCTTAAGGCATAAATCTATAAAATCTTCCCTGGTGATTTTAGATTTATTTATTTTATATTTTTTCTCAACATAACGCTCGGTTGGAAGGCCGTTATCGTCGAAACCCATTGGATAAAAAACGTTAAATCCTTTCATTCTCTTATATCTGATAATAAATTCCGCCTGGGAATAACTCATTACATGTCCTACATGGAGATGTGAAGACGAAACATAAGGCGGGGGCGTATCTACAGAATAAATTTTCCTGCTTTTATCAGAAGTTTCGAATTTATAAATCTTATTATCTTCCCAATATTGCGATATTTTTTTTTCTACTGTCTGGTAATCGTAATTTTTAGGAAAATCTTTAAAATCTATATAATTTTCAGTATTTTTTTGCATAGCTTATAAAGTTTAGCAATTTTTTATCTAAAAATCAACTTCGCTTGCAAAATTTTGGTCATTATATGTTATAATAAATAAAATGTATCAGGTTCTTGCGAGAAAATATAGACCAAAGATTTTCGATGAAATTATCGGACAGGACGCGATTATCCAAACGCTTAAAAATGCGGTCGTAAACGACAGGGTTTCGCATGCTTACATATTTACGGGAACAAGAGGCGTAGGCAAAACCTCCATCGCAAGGATACTTGCAAAATCGATAAACTGCGTAAAAGGACCTACTGCCGACCCGTGCGGCGTATGTTCGGCCTGTATTCAGATTCAAAACGGAAACTCAGTCGATGTTATTGAAATTGACGGAGCATCTAATACAGGAGTTGATTCCATAAGAGATTTAAAAGAAAGTATAATATATTCCCCTCAGAGTTTAAAGTTTAAGATTTATATAATAGACGAAGTTCATATGTTGTCTAACAGCGCATTCAACGCCCTTTTGAAAACGCTTGAAGAACCGCCTGCCCATGCAAAATTTGTTTTCGCCACAACGGAGATACATAAGGTTCCTGAAACTATTTTATCTAGGTGCCAGAGATTCAATTTTAAAAGAATACCTACCGGTATAATTTTCGAAAAACTAAAAGAAATTGCTCTTGCCGAAGATGTTTCGGTAACCGATGAAAATCTTATGATTATAGCATCGATGGCTGACGGGTCTCTAAGAGACTCGCTTTCTATTTTCGACACTGCTATATCGCACTTCGGAAAAAATATAAAAGAAGATGTTTCGACGGTGCTTGGACTAACTAACAAAGCGATAATATCCAAACTTGTATCAGCCATATTTATGGAAGATTATGAAAACGGTATAAAGGCTGCCAGGGAAATATATGAATCTGGAGCAGATATAAGACAGTTCATGAAACAGGCGGCTTTTTATATAAGAAACATTTTAATCGTAAAACTTAAATATAAAGATTTGATTTACGATTTAACAAATGAAGAAATTAATACTTTAATTCCATTAGCCGAACAAAAATCGACGGAAGAACTTTTAGATATGATAGATATAATGATAAACGCTGATATAAAATATCAGAGGGTTTCATCTCCCCTGTTAATGCTGGAGCTGACTTTATTTAGGCTTTTTAGCATTCCACAAAAAAAGAACGTGCAGGAACTCATAAACAAAATCAATAATTTTAATACGGCTAATGACATTGAAACACACGTCGAACATACAGGCTTAATGAAACAAAACGTCTCAAATAATAATAAAATAAATGAAGGTGGTATAGCGCCAGATACTGCTGACATTAAAAATGTAAATTTAACGCCCAATAAATCCTCTAAATTAGACAACGGTAACGCCGCTTTAATTGAACATGAAAAATTATTTGACCATTTTTTAAAAACTGACGAAAAATTAAATAAAATAAATAAGGAAACTGAAAAAATTAATTATAAAGAGGCGGCAAAAATAATTGAAGATTCACAAGCCGCAGAATATCAGTATAACAAAAAGCAAGATAAAAAAGACGCCGACGGCATTATTAAAAATATCAGGGAAATATTTGGTAACGATATAGAAAAAATTGAAAAAAATTAAAAAGTCGATTTGCAAAAAAACGCAAAATTAAATAAAATAAATTTAAAAAAATAATTCGGAGGAGCAGTAAAATGTCTAAAAATATTGCCGGTATGTTAAAACAGGCGCAGAAACTTCAATCGGATATGCTTAAAATGCAGGAAGAATTAGGCTCTAAAATAGTGGAGGCAGGTTCTGGCGGCGGTATGGTAACGACAAAGGTAAACGGAAAACAAGAACTGCTTGAAATTAAAATTGATAAGGCAGTAGTTAATCCTGACGATGTAGAAATGCTGCAAGACCTTATAGTGGCCTCAATAAATGAAGCGCTCAATAAATCAAAAGATATGGTAACCGGAGAAATGTCTAAATTAACTGGCGGACTTAATCTGCCGGGTCTTTTTTAACCGGTGGCTCTATGTCTTTAAATCATTCTGATTATATTAAAGATATTGTTTTTGCATTTAAAAAGCTTCCTGGTATAGGTGAGAGATCGGCAAGAAGATTAGCTTTTTATATACTTTCTCAAAACGAATCTGTTGCCTACAATCTTTCGGACGCCATAAAAAATGCTAAACAAAATATAAAACTATGTAAAAACTGTTTTAACCTTAGTTCTGAAGACCTGTGCCCTATCTGTAACAACCAGTCTAGAAATCACAGGCAGCTTTGTATAGTAGAAAACCCCGAAATAATATACGTATTTGAAAAAAGCGGCAATTATAACGGTTATTACCATGTTTTACACGGTTTAATTAATCCGCTTGAGGGTATTACACCATCGGACATCAGACTCAAAGAACTGGCGGGCAGAGTTGAAGCCGGCGGTTTTGAAGAAATAATACTTGCCCTAAACCCTAACTCAAACGGAGAGGCGACTTCCATATATATACAAAAAATTCTATCTCCTTATAACGTTAACATATCGGTTCTGGCACGCGGAATACCCATAGGTTCCGACCTGGAATACGTTGATAAAGACACTCTATCGGAGGCGATTAACTATAGAAAAAGATTTGATTAATTTTATATATTAAAAAAACAAAATTTTATAGTTTCTAAATTAAGATTTAAAGTTATACTTATGCCCCCTGCATAAACCCACTATAGACTGTAATTTTCTATCATCGAATTATATATTTTCCCGCATATTGACATATTTTTAAAAAACTAATAAAATATTAGTTTTCGATTATATAAATCTGCTTGTAAATAATTTACAAATTATATTAATTATTAAAATTAAACTTTAGTTAAACTATTTAAATGTTCGACGGATTAAGCACAAAATTAGAAAAAGTTTTTAAAAATCTTAAGGGATATGGAAAACTGTCTGAAAAAAATATAGAAGACAGCCTTAAGGAAGTCAGACTTTCGTTGCTGGAAGCTGATGTAAATTACCTTATCGTCAAGGAATTTATAGAATCTGTAAAAAATAAGGCCATAGGCGAAAAAGTCGCGGACAGCCTTACGCCTGCCCAGCAAATTATAAAAATAATTAGGGACGAACTTGTAAACTTACTTGGAAACAACGAACCTCTTAATATAAAAGCGAAGCCGCCCGTTATTATTATGCTAATAGGCCTTCAGGGTTCAGGTAAAACAACTACTGCAGGAAAACTTGCTTTATATCTTCAAAGAATGAAGCGCAGGACATATTTAGTCCCGGCAGACGTGTACAGGCCTGCGGCAATACTTCAGCTAAAAAAAATTGGCTTGAGCATCAATATTCCAGTTTATGAGACTCCTGAAGAAAACGGAAAAGTTTTACAGAAACCTGAAGAAATTTTAAAAAATGCTTTAGAAATTGCTGAAAAACAGGCTTATGACACTGTAATCGTCGATACTGCAGGTCGTCTCGAGATAGACGAACCTTTGATGGACGAACTTAAACTTCTTAAAAATAAATTTGAACCAAACGAGATTTTATTCGTTGCAGATTCTATGTTAGGTCAAAGCGCCGTTACAGTTGCAAAGACTTTCAACGAAACCTT
This sequence comes from bacterium, assembly GCA_021777135.1. Lineage (GTDB taxonomy): Bacteria > SZUA-79 > SZUA-79 > Acidulodesulfobacterales > Acidulodesulfobacteraceae > Acidulodesulfobacterium_A. Next base: position 27,024 of record JAJYDX010000001.1, read on the forward strand.
AGATATATCCGGCGTAATATTGACCAAGGTCGACGGAGATGCTAGGGGCGGAGCGGCTCTTTCTATTAAAAAAACTGTAAATAAACCCATTAAATTTATTGGCGTAGGAGAAAAATTAAATGATTTTGAAGTTTTTTACGGAGATAGAATAGCTGACAGAATACTTGGGATGGGCGATATTTTAAGCCTTATTGAAAAAGCCCAGGAATCCATAGACGAAAAATCTGCGAAATCCATTGAAGAATCACTGAATAAAAAAGATTTTACAGTAAAAGACTTTGCTGAACAGCTTAAAATGATGTCTAAAATAGGTGGAATTACTCAGATAGCAGGAATGATTCCCGGATTTTCTAAAATTAAAGACAAGTTTAATTCAGAAGCCGCAGAAAAAGAAATAATCAAAATTAAAGCTATTATTAATTCTATGACGGAAAAAGAGCGTATTAACCCGGATATTCTTAATGGAGGAAGACGCAAAAGAATATCTCTGGGAAGCGGCACTACCGTAAATGACGTGAATATTTTTATTAATAAATTTGAAGAAATCAAAAAAATTATGAAATCATTCAAAAAAAATAAATTAGGTTCTCTAAAAAATATAAATAATATTAAAAACATGTTTAACAAAGGAGATTTAAAGTGGCGGTAAAAATCAGACTTGCAAGAATAGGTTCTCACAAAAAACCTTTTTACAGAATCGTTGCGGCTTCAGGCGAAAAAGCCGTGCAGAAAAAATTTATAGAGATTTTGGGAACTTACAATCCCGGCTCAAGCACCAGCCAATTCAATATCGATAAAGATAAATTCGATAAATGGATAAGTTTAGGCGCAAAACCAAGCGATACTGTTATGTCCTTAGTTAAAAAACAGGGTAAATGAACGAGTGCGTCTGCATAGGGGAATTTATAAAACCCCATGGCATTTATGGTGAGATTTTTTTTGTCACATATAATCCCTTATCGGACGCGTTAGATTCTAAAATTGCTCTTTTTATTACTAAAGAGTATGGATTTGAACAGTTAAAAATTGAAAAAATAAGGCGCGTAAACAAAGGATATCTTATTAAGCTTTTTGGCGTTAATTCTATAGAATCTGCCGAAAATTTTAAAAAAATTCAAGTCTTTATTAAGAAAGATGATATAAACATAAAAAAGGGTGAATATTTAATTTCTGACTTAATAGGCTTAAACTGTTTTAACGGAGACGGCCAAAATATTGGAGCGGTTTCGGATATTTATACCGGCGATACCGATATAATTGAAATAAAATCAAAAGAATCGACTTATTTGATTCCTATGATAGAAACCAATATTTCATTAATAGATATTAAAAATTTAAAAATAGCAGTAAAAAACGAAAAGAATTATAAAATATGATTCATCAAATAGACGAAAATAAAAAAGTCATTGATATTATTTCTATAATGCCGGAATATTTTACATCCTTCCTTAAAGTAGGACTAGTAGAAAGAGCTTTAAAAACTGGGCTTGTAGAAATAAATATAATAAATCCGAGGGATTTCTCCGAAGATAAACACAAAAGGGTAGATGACAAGGTTTATGGAGGCGGTGCCGGTCAGCTTTTAATGGCCGAACCTATCCTTAAAGCATATGAATATTCCTTAGCTAATTATAAATATAAAAACAAAAAGCATATTACCGTAATAATGTCTGCGTCAGGAAAATTACTTGATTCAAAGATGGCAGAAGATATTTCCGGTTACAGCCACATAATTATAATTTGCGGGAGATACGAAGGTATAGACGCAAGAGTAACTGATATAAGCGGCGGAGTTGAGGTATCAATCGGAAACTACATATTATCCGGTGGCGAAATTGCCTCCATAGTTCTCATAGAAACGATAGGGCGATACTTTAAGGGATTTATGGGTAATCCAGATTCTCTTAAAGAAGAAAGTCTTTCCGGCAATTTGGGCAAGATACTTGAATATCCACAATATACTAAACCGAAAATTTTAAAAGGCAAGTCTGTTCCAGATGTTCTACTTGGCGGTAATCACAAGATGATAAGTGAATGGAGAGCAGAAAGCGCTTTAAAAAAAACTGCGGAAAACAGGCGCGATTATTTCAGCGAAAATAATAAAAAAACAGAATAAAATTTTTAAAAATTAAAATTTAATAAAAAATAAAGGAGATTCCAATGAATATTATCGAAAAAATCGAAAGTTCATCTTTGAAAACAGATACGCCGATATTTAAATCTGGAGATACCGTCAAGGTGCATCAAAAGATAAAAGAAGGCGATAAAGAAAGGATTCAGGTTTATGAAGGGGTTGTAATCGCAATAAAAGGGAGCGGGATAAGGTCCGCTTTTACCGTTAGAAAAAATTCTTACGGTGTAGGAGTAGAAAAAACTTTTTTAGTTAATTCACCTTTAATAGATAAAATAGAATTACTTTATCAGGGAAAAGTTCGCAGGGCAAAATTATACTATTTAAGAAAGAAGAAGGGCAAAGAAGCCAAAATAGAAAGACTTGATATGGTTCAGCAATAGTAAATAAAAAAATACATTTATATATGCTGAATCCTTTATAAATATTAGTGGTATACTTATATATAAACATAAGTTCGTTAATATTAAATAAAGGAGGTTTTTATGGAAAATTTAAAAACACCTATGGATAAGTTTACTGAATTTATCGGAACGGTTATTACCGCGACTGAGGATAAATTTCAAAAGGTTCTCGATGAATTCATAGTAAATCAAAATTTTGGAAAAAAAGAAGCTGAAGATTTTTCTAAAAAAATGAAAGGCATATATGATTCTAACAAAATTAAATTATTGTCTTTAATAGACGAATCTGTAAAGAAAGCACTAAATAAAGCTGATATTGCGCGCGGCTCGGAACTTAAAGAGCTTGAAGAAAAATTAAAAACATTGGAAGTAAAAATAGATAAGCACGGACATAATTCTCATACTCATACAGAACATCATGAACACCATACGAATAAGCATACGCATCATGTCAAATAATAAGTTTTAAACTTAATAATAATGTTAAAATCTTACCGGGTTATAATTAAAGGGATAGTTCAAGGGGTAAATTTCCGTAATTTCACTAAACTAGAAGCCGAAAGAATAGGCATTAAAGGTTATGTAATGAATACGCATGATGGTCATGTGGAAGCATTTTTTGAAGGCGAAGACGAACTATTAAAGGAAATGATTGCTTCTGTTCATGTAGGGCCTGCTCGTTCTAAAGTAAAAGAAGTTAAACTTTATGAACAAGACGGACTATCCAATTTTAAAGATTTTAGAATCATAAGGTAATTTAAAACATATTATGGTTTAGATTAACATCTGAATTATAATCAGGGTCAGGATTTACGACTAGGGTAATTTCTCCTTTAATGAGTTCTGGCCTGCTTTGAATTTCAAGAAGTATTGTTTTTAAATCCTTAGTTTCTATAAATTCATATATTTTGGTCAACTCTTTTGCATAACAAATTTTTATATTTCCGAAAATTTCGTTAATTTCTGCAAGTAATTTTTCTACGCTTCTTCCCGGTTCAAATAATATAAAAACTCTTTTTTCTTCTTTAAGTTTCACTAATAGCTTCTTTCTCTTGCCTCCTTTTTTCGGCAAAAACCCAATAAAAGTAAATTCAGAAGTATCAAGTCCGCTTGCCGAAAGTGCGGTCAATAAGCTTGATGGTCCGGGAATAGGAACTACTTTTATGTTGTTTTTTAGGCATAACCTTACTAAATAGGAACCTGGATCAGATATAAGCGGGGTTCCGGCTTCGCTAACCAAAGCAAAGTCGTTGCCCTTAGAAATACTTGCGACTATGCCGTCAGCCGCAGATTTTTTATTATATTCATGGTAAGGGATTAAACGCGTTTTTATATGATAACGAGAGGTTAATATCCTTGTTTTTCTTGTGTCCTCGCAGGCTATAAAATCAACCTGCCTCATTGTCTTTAGGGCTCTTATCGTAATATCTTCAAGATTTCCAATAGGTGTAGCGACGACGTATAATGCGGCCATCAGTTTATGCCCAGTCCCTTAAATATCTAAAGTCTATATTTATAGTCCTCTCAGAAACCTTGGCTATCAAGGGCATGCGTCTTTTATACTGTGATTTTTTTATTTTATCGTATATTTTGTCAACAAGATTTTCGTCGTATCCTAAAGAAACGACTACCTCAGGTTTATACATTTTATCTATTAAAAGATACATTATGTCGTCCGCTATTTCATAAGTAAAGCCTAGTTCGCTTTCATCGGACTGACCGGCCCATAAATCAGCCGATGGGGGCTTCGCTATTATACTTTTCGGAATATCGAGATACCCGGAGAGTTGATATATCTGGGTTTTATAAATATCGCCTATAGGATTTAATGCCGAAGCCATATCTCCATAAAGGGTTCCGTAACCTAAAAGAAGCTCTGATTTATTGCTTGTTCCTAAAACTAAAGAATTTAGCTTATAAGAATAATCGTATAAAATGGACATTCTTTCCCTGGCCATTTTATTGCCTTTTCTAACTCTTATATTTTGCGTATCAGCTGCATCTTTTTCTTTTTCAAAATAGTCATCTATCTGCTTAGTTATATCTATAATATAATAAGAGATACCGAGCGTCTTTACTACTTTCAAGGCATCTTCAAAGCTTGATTCCGAACTGCTTTCATAAGGCATAATAAGCGCCGCGACATTTTCTTTCCCTAAGGCGTTTGAAGCCAGATAACATGCCGCCGCGGAATCAATGCCACCTGATAATCCCAAAACTACGCTATTTACTCCTGCTTTTGAAACTTCTATCTTGATAAAATTTGAAAGGTGCTTATAAATTAGAGGAAAATTATATTCGTCTATCTTAGGAAGCTCTTTTTTCATGGTTTTAATAATATTTATAATTTTTTATTTAAAATATTTTCTATCTCCTTCATCGTCAGGTTAAGATTTTCATCCCTGATTAGAGGCGTTTTAAATCGTTCGTTATTCAGGAGATCTAAATTAATTTCGGCAGATATTTCACCTTCTTCTAAATAATCCAGCCTTGTTTCGGTCTCGCCTAAAGGGTTAAATACGCAAGAACCGCCTGAAAAACCTATTCCATCTTCAAAGCCAACCCTGTTAACGTATATTACGTAACTTTTATAATAGAAAGCTATGACTGAAAGGAGTTCTTCCCACATATTCATAGAATTAAACTTATTAAGCCCCGCGGTAATCCCCCTTGCTGGAGATGCAGAATTAATTATAATTATATGGGCTCCTTTATTTACGGCAATATAAGACGAGGATAGATGCCAGGCGTCCTCGCATGTTAAAACGGAAACTTTAACGCCGTCCAGATCAAAAACTCCGAAGGTGTTTCCAGGCTTAAAATATCTTAATTCTTCGAACATTCCATATGTAGGAAGATAAACTTTTCTATGAACGTTTATTAATCTGCCTTTAGATATGCAACAAGACGAATTGTAAAAATTAAAATCCTGGTCTTTTTCCACAAAGCCCGCAATTACAGAAATGTCCATATCTTTGCTTATTTTGTATATGCCGCTCAAAACTTCCGATTCATCGGTGTAAATATTTATCCCCATATCGTAAACGCTATCTTTTAGAAAATAACCCGTCAAAGAAAGCTCTGGGAAAATTACAAGATTTGCTCCTTTTTTATTAGCTCTGCCAATAACTTCAATATGGTTTTCGATATTTTTATTTAAATCCCCAACCTTTGGATTCGTCTGGGCAAGACAGATTCTTAATGAATTATTTTTTTTCATATTGTTTATTTATTTAATCAAAAATATTTTCAAAAAAAATTAATTTAATTGAACTGCGTTCTATATACTCAATCGAAACTATTCCGTAATTTATTATTTTTTTTCCTCTGTCTATATTAGAATTTATTAAAAAAAAATTTGAAACATCTATTATTTTTTTTAGTTTCTTTTTGTCAACTGCTTCATAAGGCTTGCCGAAACTGTTTTCAAATCTTGTTTTGACTTCTATAAAATTCAAAACTCCATTTTCGGATTCGGCAATAATATCTATTTCATTCCTTCCTTTCCTGAATTTTGTTTTAATAATTTTATACCCTATTTTTTCCAGAAAACCGGAGGCTATAGCTTCTCCTTCATCTCCCTTTGCTTTATTTAAAAATTTACCGCATGTTTTATTAGTTTTATCCATATATTATTTTTATTATCTTATACTTAGTTATATTTAAAAATTAAAAGTTTTTCTATGAACCTCGCTAAGTCCATATTTCTTAAGATTATTTTTGTGTTCTACAGTTGCATAACCCTTATGTTTTCTAAAACCGTAATCCGGATATTTTTCATCCAACAAGACCATCAATTTGTCCCTGAAGACTTTGGCTATTACAGAAGCACAGGAAACTAGCTTAACTCTGTCATCACCTTTAACGACTGGAATAGCTTTTAATCCGGCTTTAGCAGTTAAACCTGCCGGAACGATAGGACCATCGATTATTGCGACATCCGGTTGGACAGCCAAACCGTCGAACGCTCTTTCCATTGAAAGCATAGCCGCCTTTAAGATATTGATTTTATCTATTTCTGCATGCGATGCCGTACCGATTGAATAAGAGAAGGCATTTGAAATAAGTATATTATAATACTCGTTTCTTTTTGCCTCAGTTAACTGCTTGGAATCTTTAATTCCTAAGGGGATTCTTTCTTTTTCTATTATTATCGCGGCAGATACCACAGGGCCGGCAAGACTTCCTCTGCCCGCCTCGTCTATTCCGCATATCTTTAACGGCATAATAATCAATTAACGTTTTATATTTATGATATAATCGTAAAATTTATCGATTCTTTGAACGCATCTTTCTTTTCCAAGCGCAAATATAATCTCGTATATAGGCGGAGATACCTTTTCTCCGACAAAAGCCAACCTTATTATCATAGCTTTTTCTTTCATCGTCCAATTATTTTTAGACAGGAAACCGTTAAATTCATTTTTTATAGATTCTATAGAATTTTTCAATGTTTCTAAAATATTTTCTTTATCTGTTTCGTTGTTCAAATCTATACTCCCGCAATTGAAAATTCCATCTTCTAACTTATCTACAAATTCTTTGAACGATTTTAAAAATAAAAGATCGTTTTCATTAAAATTAAATTCGCTTAAAATATCTTTTTTATAATCTATTGTTTTATTAACAAAAAAATCTAACTTTTGCCTCAGCTCTACAAGAGTTTTTACGCGGGATTTAAGAGAATCTACAAGGGATGCGGTTTTTATATTAATATTCAAAGGAGATTCTAAATCGCCGCTTATATCGTTTATTGAATCAATTAGAACAAACGGGTCTTTTGATTTTATATAATGAGAATTTAGCCATAATAGTTTTTCGGTATTAAATATAGCGGCTGATTTGCTTATATTTTTTAAATCGAAATATTGGATTAATTCCTCTATGGAAAATATTTCGTCGTTTCCGTGCGACCAGCCTAGTCTTATTAAGTAGTTAACAAGGGCTTCAGGCAAAAAACCCTCTTGTTTGTATTGGTTCACGGAGGTCGCGCCGTGTCTTTTAGATAACCTTTTTCCATCCGAACCAAGTATCATGGAAACATGAGCAAATTCTGGCACATTAAAACCCAACGCATTATACAGCATTATTTGTTTCGGGGTATTGCTTACATGGTCGTCTCCCCTAATTATATGCGTTATTTCAGTGAGAGCGTCGTCTATTACTACGGCTAAATTATAAGTGGGAATACCGTCTTCACGGACAAGGACAAAATCGTCAATTTCATTGTTGGACACGCTTATATTTTGCTTCCTTATCAAATCTTTAAACCCGGTTACGGCACCCGGACTTCTATCAACCTTAAATCTAATTACATGAGGGGTTCCTAAAAGAGCTTCATTAAGCTTTAATTCACGGCATCTGCCGATGTACATAGGCTTTTTATTTTCGGCAATAAGTTTATTCCTGTCTTCTTCAATAAGTTCTTTAGAGCAAAAACAGTAATAAGCCTTACCTTCTTTTAGGAGTTTGTCTATATAAGACCTGTAAATATCGAGACGTTCGGATTGAAATATTATTTCATTGTCAGGGACTATAGAAAGCCACTTTAGGCTTTCTATTATGTCATCCTCGAATTTTTTCTCGGATCGTTCAAAGTCTGTATCTTCAATCCTTAAAACAAATTTTCCGCCGTTATGTTTTGCGTAAACATAATTAAAAAGGGCCGTCCTTGCCCCTCCTATATGCAGATAACCTGTTGGACTGGGGGCAAATCTAGTTTTCATATTATTCATTAATTTTATATAATTTATATTATTTTTTTTAATATATCACTATAGAAGAATATCCGACCACGCTTGAATAGTCTCCGGATACATCTCCTGAATTAGTATAGCCTGTCAGTTTTGATTTTGTGCGACCTGCCATTTTAGCGACATTAAGCATAATAGCCGCAGGAATAAATCCGCACATCGTAATATCATTCTCTCTGACTTTTTCATATAAACCGCGCGGATTCAAATTTAAAATCTCATTAATGGCGATATCGTCTTTCAATCTAGCTGATTCGGCAGATTCGTAATGTGTCATATCCGAACTTGCAACTATTAATACGTCGTCAAGCAGGTTTAACTTTTTCAAGGCGTTAAATATCGCTTTTGAAGCATTTAATACATCATTATAACTTATAAAAGAAACCACTATCGGAACAATATTGAAATCTTTTTTTAAGTTATATATAAGGGGTATCTGTACTTCGACTGAATGTTCTTTTAAATGCGCAAGTTCATCGGAAACAAAAGGGCTTCCGTCATCTTTTATTATAGCTTCGGCAAGCTCTGAGTTGATAGGGACTGAAAAATCTTGAAAGTCGTATTTACCCTTATTTATTAAGGAAAATTCGGCTCCAATGCCGGTGTGGTTTGGGCCTATAACGATAATATTATTTTTTATATTGATACTTGAAAATCCGGAATATGAGGTTTTTCCAGAATATATATATCCGGCATGAGGCGACATAATGCCGAAAGCGTTTATTTTTTCTTTAGGGGGAACTACTCCAAAGGAATCTATTAGACTCCTTATGTTGTTTAGTCCTTCCGGATAAAAATAACCTATTGCGGCAGGTTTTCTAATCAATTCGTTCACCTTCTTTGCGATATTATGTTAATTATATCACAAAATTAAGCATTGCAAGCCTCTACGTAAATTAAGGTTTCGTCAGGATTTACACTGTCGCCCTCTTTTATATAAATTTCTTTTACTACGCCGTCTATAGGCGTATGTATTTCATTTTCCATTTTCATGGCTTCGACAATTAAAACCGTATCACCGGCTTTTACATGGTTGCCTTCTTTAACGATAACCTTGGTAATCCTTCCCGGCATAGGCGCATAAACATCACCGTCTCTTTTCGGGGAAGGCCTTTTTGACCTTGCTATACTTTCGCCGACTATTTCTCCGCCGGCGCTTGGAACAATTTCTGTAAGCGACTCTATGACAACTTCTTCAAGAGCGCCGTCTATATTTAAGAAAAATGGTCTTTTTTGATCGGACTTATGCCCTACGCCGGCAATTTTTATTTTATAGCTTTCGCCGTGAACGGTAACAATGAACTCGCTGGGAGCAAGTCCTCCGTCTTTTTCCAAAACCGCGGCGGTTGATTCTTCCTGAATATTTTGCTCGTTTGCGGAATTTAAAACAGATTCCTTGTCCGTAGGCTTTGAATAATCTGGAAGACTGCCTGCTTTTCTTTCTTTAAAAAATTCTAAAGCAATATTGGGAAACAAAACATACGATAGTAAGTCTTCGCCATTTATATTAAATTCTATGACGTCTTTATATTCTTTGGATAACTCAGGTTCAATTAAATCTGCAGGTCTCACGCTAACGACTTCTTCGTTTCCAAGAACCCTTTTCTGTATTTCAGAATTAATTTCAGCGGGCGGTTTGCCATAATAGCCTTTTAGATAATTTTTAGTTTCGCTTGTTACCACTTTATACTTTTCGCCTGTTATTACGTTGAGCGCAGCTTGAGTCCCTACTATCTGGGAGGTCGGCGTTACCAAAGGAGGAAAACCGAAATCTTCCCTTACTTGAGGAACTTCATAAAGCACCTCTTCCATCTTATCAAGCGCGTTTTGTTCTTTTAGTTGATTCGCTAGATTAGACATCATTCCACCGGGAACTTGAGTGACAATTATGTCCGCATTAATGTTAGTATATTCGCTTTCCAGAGAACCGTACCTTTTTCTTACTCTTCTAAAATAATCGGCAACTTCTTTAAGTTTTTCTAGATCAAGGTCTATATCGTAACCCATCTCTGATAAAGTAAAAACCATTGACTCGGTTGGTGGATGGGACGTGCCGCACGACATTGACGAAATAGCTGTATCTATGATATCAGCTCCGGCTTCTACACCCTTTAACAAAGACATCGAAGCAAATCCGCTTGTTGAATGAGAATGCAAGTGTATTGGAAGACTTGTTTTTTTTCTAATCATCGATACTAGATTATATGCGTTTGTGGGAGAAAGAAGACCGGCCATATCTTTTATACATATAGTATCCGCCCCCATATTCTCAAGTTCAAGAGCCATTTGAGTAAACAGTTCATTAGTATGGACGGGACTGGTAGTATAACATATAGTAGCTTCAACAATCTTTTTTTTCTTTTTTGCCGTTTCTACCGCTTTTTTTATATTTCTGAAATCATTTAGGGAGTCGAATATTCTGAACACGTCTATGCCGTTATCTGCACTTAGCGAAACAAACTTTTCAACGACATCGTCCGCATAATGCCTGTACCCTACTAAGTTTTGACCCCTTAAAAGCATCTGGAGCCTGGAATTTTTATATGCCTTTCTGACTCTTTTAAGCCTCTCCCACGGATCTTCTTTTAAGAATCTCAAACATGAATCAAAAGTAGCCCCGCCCCAAACTTCCAATGACCAAAATCCTATATTATCGAGAACGCTTGCTATTCCAAGTATATCGGGAGTAATCATCCTGGTAGCTAAAAGCGATTGATGAGCGTCCCTTAGTACCGTTTCAGTAACACCTATTTTTCTTATGTAGCTTTTTTCTTCCATATATTTATACCCTTTAGCGGAACAGACTCACGTGTGTCTGTCCTCATAAATATTAAAAATGCTTAAATTCCGTAATAAGCTGATATAGCCGCAGATATTGCAAGTATCCTGTCGAAAGGATCCTTCTGTAATTTATAATCTCTTAAATAAAGTCTTTCATCGATAAAATGCGTATCGAAATTGCCTTTTAAAAAATCTTCATCCTGAATTATTTTTAGCTGAAACGGTACGGTCGTCTTAATGCCTTTTATAACATACTCGTCCAACGCTCTTTGCGCCCTTCTGACGGTTTCTTCCCATGTTCTGCCGCTTACCATCAACTTTGCAATCATTGAATCATAAAACGGCTGAATAATATAATCTTTATAAACTGCTCCATCTATCCTTACGCCTATTCCTCCGGGAGAATAATAAGCCGTAATCTTTCCGGTGCTAGGAATAAAATCTTTTCTAGGGTTTTCAGCATTTATACGGCATTCTATGGCATAGCCTCTCATAGAAACGTCTTCCTGTTTAATGTCGAGTTCTTTACCCATAGCTATCTGTATCTGCTCCCCTACTATATCGACCCCGGTAACTATTTCCGTAACGCCGTGTTCGACCTGTATCCTGGTATTCATTTCCATAAAATAATAATTTCCGTTTTTATCGACTATATATTCTATAGTTCCTGCATTTTGGTAATTACAGGCGCGGGCGGCTTCTATGGAAGATTCCCCCATCTTTTTACGCTTTTCTTCATCTAATATAAGCGAAGGGGCAATTTCAATAAGTTTTTGATGCCTTCTCTGAATAGAGCAGTCTCTTTCGCCGAGATGTATAATATTGCCATAATTATCAGCAAGTATTTGAAATTCTATATGATGGGGTTTCTCTATGTATTTTTCTATAAAAACTTCAGGATTTCCGAAAGATTTTTCAGCTTCTGAACGTGATAAAGAAAAGTTTTTAATTAGTTCTGCGTCGTTAAAGCAAATTCTTATGCCTTTACCTCCGCCGCCGGCGGAAGCTTTTATCATTACGGGATAGCCAATTTTATTGGCGATGGCAACAGCCTCTTCTTCAGATTCTACCCCGCCTTCGGATCCTTCAACCACTGGAACCCCAACTGATTTCATCAACCTTTTGGATTCTATCTTATCTCCCATCATAGCGATAGTTTTGGAAGAAGGCCCTATGAATATTACGCCTCTTTTTTCGCATATCTCCGGGAATTTTGGATTTTCGGATAAAAAACCGTAGCCTGGATGAATGGCGTCTGCTCCTGTATTTACAGCTAAATCTACTATCCTGTTGACATTAAGATAACCCGATATAGGTCCGGGTCCTACAAGATAAGCCTCGTCTGCTTTTTTAACATGAAGAGCCTGACTGTCGGCTTCAGAATAAATCGCCACTGTTTTAATGCCGAGCTCTTTACATGCCCTTATAACTCTCGAAGCAATTTCGCCCCTATTAGCTATCAATACTTTTTTAAATTGTTTCATAAAATTTATAGACTTATAGCGATGTTTTTTTATTTAACAGTTAAGACAAAATATATTGGCGGAAACAGTCTGTATTATTGAATTTGAACAAATACAAACGGTGATTAAATATTTACAAACAGCGGTTGATTATTAATTTTAAACCATTATTTTAAAAAAGTCAATCAAATATAGGGCCGCCAAGTAATTTAATATATAAAACGCATAAGAAAAATTAAGAGGAAAATATTTTAGTTATCGGAAGGCAATAAATTATTTAATTCTTTTTTATAACTTCTCCACTGAGGGCTGAATTTATCCATAATTGCCACAAATTTTTTATTATGATTTTTTTCGATAAGATGGGCTAATTCGTGAATTACAATATATTCTAGGCAATAAACAGGCTTTTTAATAAGTTCTAAATTAATCCATATCCTTCTTGCACGAATGTTGCAAGTGCCCCATTTGGTTTTCATTTGCTTTATCCTGCACTCATTTGCCGTAACTCCCATAATTTTTTGCCACTTAATAAAAAATATGGAAAGTTCTTTTATTAATTCCTCTCTCTGCCAATGCGAAAAAATCTTCTTTTTTTGTTCAAGACCTGCGCTTTGTTTTACATAAAAATCGATATATTTTTTATTATTTATTGCGATATGCGGCTTACCATCATATTCTATAATGTTTAGCAGATATTTTTCACCTTTGTAATAATGGCTTTCGCCCGTAATATATCTTCTTGGGACATCGATAGGCTGTTCTCTAAATTTATTAACGTGTTTTTGAATCCATTGAAGTTTTGATATTATGAATAGCCTGACTGAGTCGTCATCCATTCTAATTGGAACGGAAACCCTAACCCTGCCGTCGGGAGGCAGAACATTCAAATGAAGGTTTTTTATATCTTTTTTTACAACTACGACTACAATGTTTGCTATTATAATTTCAGATTTTATAACGGTTTTATCAAACTTTTTTCTTAAAAATCCAAACATATATATTTTAGAAAATTTTAAATAAATCGTAGGCTTCTTCTACGGAAACAGATATTTCTTTTCTCGTTTTGAGATTTTTTAATGTAAGTTTTTGTTCAAATATTTCTCTTTCGCCTATAACGGCAAAATATTCTATCCCTTTTTTTCCGGCATATTTTATCTCTTTTCCTATATTTGGCTCAATTGAAACAGATAATTCTGTATTGATACCTTTTAAGCGAAAAAACTTTGCGGTTTGCATTGCAAATGTTCTTTCCTTTTCGCTTAAATATAATATATAAAGTTTCACGGGAGAAGAAACCGATTTTAAAATGTCTTCGTCTCTTTTGGTAATAATATCTATTATCCTTTCTACGCCGAACGATATTCCGCAGGCTCCTTCCGGGCGTACTCCGTATAGTTCGACTAAGTTATCGTATCTTCCTCCCGCGGCAAAACTTCCTATGGCGATATCTTTAGACTTTATCTCAAAAATAGGTCCGGTATAATAACCCAAACCTCTTACTAAAAGCGGATCAAATTTAACGGCGTTACCGGAGTTTAAACCAAAGGCTGCGGCTGCTTCAGCTTTTAGTATATTTTTTATTATGGAAGAAAGTTCTTCTATGCCTTCGTTAGTTTTATTTTTAACTTTCTCTTCTTTTACGGATTGGTTCACACGTTCTTTTAATATGGACAGCTTTTTTAAATCGTCGAGTCCGTCGTCTAAATCTATTAGTCGCATAAATGAACGATAATTTTCTTCGCAGATGCCATTTTCTTTAAATTCTTTAATTACCTCGTCTTCTCCTATTTTTGCAGTTTTATCTAAAGCCCTGAGCGCTGCGTCTTTTTTGATTTCATCTATACCTGCGGCTTGAATTATTCCGTCTAATATTTTTCTGTTATTTATTATAATTTCATAATTGCCCATTCCTAATTTTTCTAAAGTAAAACCGGCAAGGTCAAGCAGTTCGTTTTCTACGTTCATAGAATAGGAACCTATTATGTCGGCATCGGACTGATAAAATTCCCTGTATCTACCAGCCTGAGTATTTTCATATCTGTAAACTTTGCCTATTATATATCTCTTGAAAGGTCTGGTAAGCTTTTCTGAGTTACTTGCGTAATAACGGCCTAAAGGAGACGTAAATTCAAACCTCAAACCGAGCTTTCTTTTTGCCTTATCCTCGAAAACATATATTTCTCTTTCTATTTCGCTTCCGCATTTTCTGGATAGCAGTTCGAAATATTCAAAAACGGGAGAATCAATTTCTATAAATCCGTAAAGAGCAAAACATTCCCGTATGGTTTCTATAACTCTTCTCCTTAACAACATTTCTTCCGGTAGGAAATCTCTTGTGCCTTTTGGCGGCTGTATAAGTATGCTCATATTTTATAAGAATTAAAGCGCAATATACGCGCATCCTTCTTTTGAAAGTTTAGCTATTTTTTCTACGCCTGCAGGAACTATTTTAGCGTAATCTGGAATGTCGCCGTCTTTAAGTTCGAACATATTCATAGCATTTCGGCAGACGAAAATATTCACTTTATTGTTAAGTGCCGACCTAAGCTGCTCTTTAAGCTGTGAATGGTGTAATAACGAAACCACGGCCGGACCGAATACCACAACGTTGATTTCTTCAGTTTCGCTTATTGCGCTAATATTTTTAATTACATTCATTAAAAGACCGGGGTTGATAGTGCCGTTAGACGTTTGAATAACGTATTTCATAATAATGCCTCCATTTTAATTTTTTATTTTAATCGTTATTCCTGTTATTTCTATATTTTTATTTCGATTAAAATTACTTATCTTGTTCAGATGCGAGTCGAAATATATTATAAAAAATAAGGGGGTCTAGACTTGCACCTCCTACTAATACACCGTCTATATGTGTTTTTGACATTAATTCTACAATATTTGCCTCGGTAACGCTTCCGCCGTATATAACCCTTAACTCCCGTATTGAATAGTTAGAATTAAGATAACTGCGTATAAACTTATGCATTACTTCCCCGTCATCCGCTTTTATGGGCATGCCTGTGCCTATCGCCCATACAGGTTCGTAAGCTACTATTAGAGAGGGGATGACTTTTTGCTTCACAAGATTAAGCCCTATAGACAATTGATTAGCTACAAATTTTTCCTGACCGTTTTGTCGTCTTTTATCCAAATTTTCCCCTACGCATAATATAGGTGTTAATTCACCGTCGTTATACACTGCTTCTATTTTTTTACTTATCAGCTCGTCATTTTCTTTAAATATATTCCTTCTTTCGGAATGGCCCAAAATTGCATGGGTACAACCGCAAGACTTAACCATATCGATAGAAATTTCTCCCGTATAAGCGCCACTTTTTTCAAAATAAATGTTTTGCGAAGATAGTTTAGCAAAATCTAAATAGGGCTTAATAATTTCATAAGTTTCACATAGAGACACAAAGGGCGGTGAAAATATAAGCTCTACATCTAAATTATTAAAAGATTTTTTGTTTTTAAACCCGTTAGCTTTATCAAGGAAAACGGCAAAATATTTTTTTATATCTACGGCAGTTTTATTCATTTTAAAATTTGCCGCGATTATCTTTTTTTTCATTTTAATAATTTTCTAATAAGGTTTACAAATGCGAAACTACGCCGTAACATCTTTCGCAAATATCGGGGTAATCTTCATGCTTTCCCACGGTAATTTCATATTTCCAACACCTTGCGCATTTATCTCCGTCAGCTTTTTCAACTTCGACTTCGGTTATGGCAGTTTCAGATAGTTCTTTCTTTTGCAGAACGACCCCCGAAACTATAAATAAATCTTTTAATTCATCTTGGTTGACATTACTTAATAAGGCGTAATCTTCATCGTTTGCTTTTAAAATTAACTTTGCCTCAAGAGAACTCCCTATAATTTTATCTACCCTTGCTTTCTCCAATACAGCTAATGCTACATTTCTAATTTCGATTAATTTATCGAATTTTTCTTCCACTTCAAAATTTTGAAACGACTCGTTAATTTCTTCGAAATTTTCAAAAAAAATACTATCTGGCTTTTCGGACTTCTTAAAGTATCCCCAAGTTTCTGATGCGCTGAAGGGAATAATAGGCGAAAGAAATTTTATAAATATGTTTAATGCGTAATGAAATACGGTCTGCACTGCGCGTCTTTTTACATAATTTTTTCCTTCCGCATAAAGCGTGTCTTTGACTATATCTAAATAAAAAGAAGAAAATTCTATTAAAAATTTATAAATACCCTGATAAACTAAATGAAAATCAAAATTTTCGTAGTGTCTTAAGATATCCCCTGAAATAATGGTGATTTTATGTAATGCGTATTTGTCTAATGCGGCAAGGTTTTCATATTGCACCGAATCCGTATTTTCGTCAAAATCGTACAAGTTTCCGAGCATAAAACGCATGGTATTTCTTATCTTTCTATATCCTTCGGAAAGTCTTAGTATTATTTCCTGGGATATTCTCATATCATTTTTATAATCTTCGGAGGCCGCCCAAAGCCTTAAAATATCAGCGCCGTATTTGTTTATAATATCATCCGGACTAATAACGTTGCCGATAGATTTTGACATTTTTTTGCCTGAACTGTCAACGACAAAACCATGAGTTAAGACAGTTTTATAGGGCGCTGCATTTTCTGTTCCCACGCCTATAAGAAGACTGGAATGAAACCATCCTCTGTGCTGATCTGAGCCTTCTAGATATAAATCTGCTGGGAAACCCACGGATTTAATCTCTGCATCATTCTTAAGAACACAGTAATAGCTAACACCGCTGTCGAACCATACGTCGAGTATATCTTCTTCTTTCTCAAAATCTTTTGAACCGCACTTTTCGCATTTTACTTCTTTTTTGTTCAAGTTTATAAAATATTCGGCGGGCTTATCGAACCATACGTCAGCGCCGTATTTATCGAATTCGTCGGCGATTTTGAGAGTGAGGTCATAATCTATATATGCCTCTCCGCAGTTTTTACAGTAAAATGCCGTTATAGGCACACCCCAAGACCTCTGCCTGGAAACACACCAGTCAGGACGCGTTTCAAGCATACCGGAAATCCTATCTATCCCCCATTTAGGAATCCATTTTACTTTTTCCAACTCATCAAGGGACTTATCACGCAAATTATTAATCTCCATAGAAATAAACCACTGCTTAGTCGACCTTAAAATTACTGGATGTTTACATCTCCAGCAATGGGGATAGGAATGTTCTATTTTTTCTTCCAGGACTAAGGCTCCAACTTCTTTAAGTTTTTCTATAACATGCGGATTAGATTCAAAAACATGCATGCCGGCAAACGTATCAACGTCTTTCAAAAATCTTCCTTCGTTATTTATGGGAGCATAAGCCGGAAGATTATATTTAAGCCCGACGGCGTAATCGTCGTCGCCGTGACCTGGAGCTGTGTGGACAAGACCTGTTCCAGCGTCTTTTTTAACGTGAGAACCGAGTATAAGCAGGGAATCTCTGTCTATAAAAGGATGGCGGGCAATCTTATTTTCTAAGTTTTTCCCGTTTGTTTTTCCTATAATTTCATATTCTCCGAAGCCGAATTTTTTCATAAGCTCTTCGGAAAGACTCTCCTCTATTATAAAAATTTCGGTACCGTTATTTATAAATACATATTCGAAATCAGGATTTAAAGAAATAGCTAAATTAGATGGTATAGTCCACGGCGTCGTTGTCCAGATTACTGCAAAAACATCTTTTTCTCCAACTTTGGAATAATCTATAATGCCTTCAAGGTTAGATTTTATTCTAAACTTAACAAAGATTGAGGGGGACGTCCTTTCGGCATATTCCACTTCTGCTTCCGCAAGAGCAGTTTTACATGACGAGCACCAGTATATGGGCTTATTTGCCCTGTATAGACCTCCGTTTTTTATAAAATCAGCAAGTTTCCTGACGGTATTTGCTTCATAAGCATAATTCATGGTGAGGTAAGGTTCACCGTATCTTCCAATGCTTCCCAGTCTTTTAAATTCCTGCCTCTGAATATCAACAAATTTATGCGCGTACTCGCGGCACAGTTTTCTTTTTTCGCTTTTAGAAATAGAGTCTTTAGACTTTAAAGTTTTATCGACGTTATGCTCTATAGGAAGACCGTGGCAGTCCCATCCTGGAATAAACGGAGCATAATATCCGGACATAAGTTTAAATCGAATTATTATATCTTTTAATATTTTATTTAAAGCCGTACCAAGATGAATATGCCCGTTGGCATAAGGAGGTCCGTCGTGAAGAATAAAAGTTTTAGTTCTTTCTTTTGCTTTTTCTATTATATTTTTATAAAGCTCCGTTTCTTCCCAATCTTTGAGAAATCTTTCTTCAGTAGCCTTTAAATTTGCTTTCATTGGAAAATCGGTTTTTGGAAGGTTTAATGTGTCTTTATATTCCATGCTAATCCCGTTTAATTTAATTGCGGTTAATTTATTTAATTATTTTCAGTTTTATTTTTCTATCATTTATTTTTTATTTACGCAGTTAGTCAAGTCTCCTTTATCTATCCAGCGGTTTATATTTTGTGCGCACATACGCGAAATATCCGCGATAGATTCATATGTCGCGCCTCCTATATGTGGAGTGGCTATGACGTTAAAATGGAATATCTCGTCGCTTATATGAACCGGTTCCTTCCAGAATACGTCAAGACCGGCACCTTTTATTTTGCCGGTTTTTAGACCTTTTACCAACGACTCCTTTTTAATTAAGCCTGCTCTCCCTACATTTATGACACAAGAACCAGATTTCATTAAATCTATGGTTGAGCAGTCGATTAAATTTTCCGTATTTTTTTCTAAAGGAACTGCGAGTATAACATAATCGACTAAAGGCAAAACTCTTTTAAAATCGTCGTCCACAGTTCCTGCAAATTTAATTCCAAGCTTTTCCGCATAATCCTTTTCCGGTTTGTTATGTTTTAATCCATAAATTTCAGGATTAAACGGCTTCAATACCTTAATTAATTCCTGCCCTATTCCGCCAAGTCCTACTATAGCAAATTTCTTGCCGGAAATACTATGCCCCATGGGCTGGTTAGCGATTCCGTGGCTAATAGAATTTACGCATCCGTTATAATCCCTTGCAAGCGCAAGAATAAAAAACAGGGATAATTCAGCAACCGAAACAGCATTGTATGTTCCCACCGTAGGAACGTTAAATATTAAAATATTTTTTTTTGAAGCATAATCCACGTCAACATTTTCATAGCCTATGCCAAACTGCTGCACTAATTTGATATTATCAAACGATAAAATATCTTCTCCTATATTAATTCCGGCATTTACTATCAATGCAATATTTTCTGACAAAAAAGATTGCGAACATTGTCCGCCTTTATCTATGCTATCTTCTCTGGCTTTTTTAATCTCTGTTAAAAAATCCTCTTTGCTTGTATAATGCGTAATGTTATGACCTTCGAGAAAAGGCTTTAAAATAGCAAACATTTCCCTTGACCTTAATATCACCGCAATATTCATTATATTATTTGATTAAAGTAGAATATTTATATTTATATTTTACGATTTAACTTTTTTTGAAGTTTTTTGGGCTTTTTTTACAGATTTTTTTGAAGCCTTTGCAGCGATTGCAGTCTTAACGGTAGGCTGAGCGGTACTGCCTTTTAAAGAACCCTCTCCCTTGCATAGCTGCATTTTTTTAGAATATATATATTTATCGGGACAAATATATATGTGATTTTTTCCTTTAAACACATTAATTTTAGTAGCAGGTAAAGCATTATAACCTTTAAGGCTATCTTTTCCTACGCAAAGTTGAATTTTAGAATTATAAGAATACCCTAACGGGCAATAGAATTTTGCAAAAGATACCGCTGAAAAAAAAGATAAAATAAAAGCTGCTGCAAAAAAAGAAAATAGTGTCTTAAAAGCTGAATATTTAAAGCTTTTCATAAATTTAAACCCCCCAATTTTAAAATTAATTTTAATTATTATAACATCAAAGGTTTAATTTGTGAATATTTTTAAATGAAATATGCTATAAAGAACCGATATAACTTACGAGTCCTGTAATCGGATAGATATAAAAGGTAAGCTGCGGCAATGAAACGCCAAAAGATAAAGATATTGGCGGGATATTGTTATTATTATAGCCATACGGCTGAAATGCGGCGCCTATGGATGGACAAGGATTGCCGTTATTTTTAAACGTCCCCGGCTCGCCCTGCGAATTAAAGGCGATATAGTCTGCCATGAAACCCTGCCCCTGCACGCTGTAACTTATGCCGTAATTCATAGTTACGTAAAAATTATCGGCTGTTTGCGCCAACGGATTAACAAGCGGCTGTATCGAGGAACTATTTGAATTGCCGTTGCAGGCGCATACTGCGTAACCGGAATAGGCCGCGCTGCTGTTACCCAGGTTGCACGAAGGGCTTGAACCGGCCGGCGAAAATATAACTGTGGTATAGGTAAAATGGCTCATGGCATAATTTTGCGCATACCTTACGGCTGATTGAAGCTGCCTTTCATACATTCCCCTATCGCTGGAAACTGCCGAATTCAACCCTATCGTTCCGATAATGCCAAGAACGCCTAATAGTATTATAACCATTACTATTTCAACCAGAGTAAAACCTTTTTGATTCATAATGTTTTTATTGTTGCATAAGTTAATTACTGCTTAGGCGTGTTTTTAAATTATATCATTATTTTATTGAAATTATAATATTAAGAATATATAATAAATTCAGTCTATTAATGTTTATTTTAATTATTATAAGTGCAAAATGAAATTAATACATTCAGCAATAAGAACAAGCGACTTAAATAAATCCATAAATTTTTACGTTAATGTTTTCGGTTTTGCAATAAGAGAAAAACGTTATATCGAAGCCCATAAAACAACTTTGGTTTTCCTAAATAATCTAAAAACAGACTGCGAAATAGAGCTTATCGCGGATGACAATCCAAAACCTCTTGCTAAATGTGAAAATTCTTTTGCACATTTAGCATTTCAAACGGACAATATCGACGAAGACGCAAAAAAAATGAAAGATGCAGGTGTAAATTTTTTAAGAGAGCCTTTCTATTCTATGGATAAAAGTATGAAAATAGCCTTCCTTGCCGACCCTAACGATATCATGATAGAAATTATCGAGTACTTAAAAAGCTAAAACTAATTTGCAAGATATAAAGTTATATATAAACATCTATTTAATTTATTAAATATTTATATAGCGGCAACTTCAATATTGCGCAAATTTTCAACATCCCGCAACGGCGGATTGCCGAACAGGCGGCTGTATTCGCGGCTGAATTGCGACGGACTCTCGTAGCCTACCTGGAAAGCTGCAGTAGCAGCATCGGTTCGTTCTGCCAACATAAGCCTTCGCGCTTCGTTAAGCCGCAGCCACTTTTGGAACTGCAGGGGACTCATAGCTGTAATAGTTCGGAAGTGATAATGAAATGCCGACCTGCTCATATTTGCGTGTTTTATAAGGACGTCAATTTGTAACGGTCTGGTAAAATTGTTTTTAATCCAGCTTATTGTTTGTGCAATTTGATGGCCTTGACTTCCAGCCGAAATAATATGCCGCAAACGCATACCCTGGTCGCTTATAAGCAGTCGATAAAAAATTTCTCTTTTTATTATAGGCGCTAAAACCGTTATATTTTCGGGCTCTGCTAGTAATTCTATTAGGCGCCTGAATGCGTTAAGCAGCGAAAAAGTAATCTCTCCCGTAGCCATACCTCTTTCGGGCTGCTGACGGCGGGGGTTTGGAATATTGTTGCCAGCGATTAATTCTAAAATTTCACGGTAGTCTAACTTAAGTACTAATCCAAGATATGGTTTTTCCATGCTTGCTTCGGTAATCTGAACTAAGGCAGGAAGATCTACCGACGTTAACAAAAAACGGTTTTCGTCGTATATGTAAGTTTCATTCGCCAGAACAACCCTCTTTGCCCCCTGAACTATCAAACAAATACGAGGTTCATACAATATATTTTCGGGCTTAGTCGGACTATTAGTCCTGTAAAGGGATAAACCGGATATTGCAGTTATATTACGTTCATTATTTTTGGTTAATTCGGCAATAATTTTCCTTAAAGCAAAAAGCTCGGCTTCCATAATATTATCTTCTAAATACCATTATTATTAATACTGTTTTATTAGGATTAATATATCAGATATTATTTAATCATTCAACAAAGTTTTCTATTTAATGGACTATTAGGCAATAAACAAGGAGGATTGTTATATCGCATTATCTATTTTCGGGGATATAATCTTAGTATGTAATTATGCTAATAAAGATATAAAAAAATTAACTTAAAAAAAATAAATTACAGGAGAAAAACAAATGAAAAAGCGTAAGTTGGGCAACAGTGGAATTGAAGTTTCAGCCATTGGACTCGGTTGCATGGGTATGTCGCACGGGTATTTACCCCTGCCGGATAAAAACGAGATGAAAAATCTAATTCATAAAGCTATCGATTTGGGAATAACGTTTTTCGATACCGCAGAAGTTTATGGTCCTTATATAAACGAGGAACTTGTAGGAGACGCACTTTCCTCATTGAGGGATAAAGTCGTAATAGCGACAAAGTTTGGTATTTATATTGACGCAAACGGAAAACAAGGCCAGGACAGTAGGCCGGAAACTATTAAACGCAGCGTGGAAGGATCTTTAAAACGTCTTAAAACAGACTATATAGATTTATACTACCAGCACAGAGTAGATCCAAACGTCCCAATAGAGGAAGTAGCAGAAACTATAAAAACTCTCATTAAAGAAGGTAAAGTGAAATATTTTGGACTTTCAGAACCTGGAATTAATACTATAAGACGTGCACATTCCGTCCAACCGGTAGCAGCTATTCAAAGCGAATACTCCATTTGGTGGAGAAATCCTGAAGACGAACTCATCCCGACGCTTGAAGAACTAGGAATAGGGCTTGTTCCTTTCAGTCCGTTAGGCAGGGGCTATCTTACCGGAAAAATTGACGAAAATACTAAATTCGAAAAATCTGATTTTCGTAATATTTTGCCGCGTTTTACTGCCGAGGCGAGGAAAGCAAACCACGCTATAGTTGATATTCTTAATAATATAGCCATACGCGAAAAAGTTACAGCCGCCCAGATTGCCCTTGCATGGCTTTTAGCAAAAAAACCGTGGATAGTTCCTATACCTGGCACAACTAAATTATCGCGCTTGGAAGAAAATATAGGATCAGTAAATATAAAACTGTCTTCCGAAGAACTTAACGAGATAGATAAAGCTTCTTTAAATATAAAAATTGAAGGAAACAGGTATCCCGAAGAACTTGCAAAAAGAAGCGGGCTATAAAATAATGTTTAAATAATGTTAATTAAGGAGAATTTAAAATGTTAGATTTTGATTTTTATAATCCTACACATATTTTATTCGGCAAGGATAGGATAGGAGAAATTAATAAATATGTTCCATTAAACTCTGCCGTATTAATCATCTATGGAGGTGGAAGCGCAAAAAGAAACGGCTTGATCGATAAAGTTAAAACTGCGCTTGGTAATAGAAATGTTTTTGAATTTGGAGGTATTGAGGCAAATCCGCATTATGAAACCGCAATGAAAGCCGTTGAAATAGTGCGTAATAAAAATATAGATTTATTGCTTGCGGTCGGCGGAGGTTCTGTTATAGACGCAACAAAGTTTATAGCTTTGGCTTCATATTACAAAGGCGATACTATTGAACTTTTAAATTACGGATTTAAGCTAGTTCCTTCTGATGCCATAAAAAAACACGTTCCATTCGGTACTGTATTGACATTGCCTGCGGCTGGATCAGAAATGAACAGCGGCGCTGTAATAAGCCATAAGGACGGGAAGTTTCCAGTTTTAAGCGAACTATCATTTCCTAAATTTTCTATATTGGATCCAACTATCACTTTCACGCTTCCGCAGGTTCAAGTTGCAAACGGAGTAATAGACGCATTTGTGCATGTAATAGAACAATACATTACATATCCTGTAGGAGCCTTAATTCAGGACCGTATAGCCGAGGGTATTTT
The DNA here is from genome assembly GCA_021777135.1 of bacterium. Classification (GTDB taxonomy): domain Bacteria; phylum SZUA-79; class SZUA-79; order Acidulodesulfobacterales; family Acidulodesulfobacteraceae; genus Acidulodesulfobacterium_A. The sequence continues at coordinate 51,561 of JAJYDX010000001.1, forward strand.
GCAAACGTTAATAGAAGTTGGAAAAACTTCCGTTACGGAAAAAAATAATTATAATGCGAGAGCTAACCATATTTGGTGCGCTTCACTGGCGTTATGCGGTATAGTAGGTTCAGGGGTTCCGAAAGACTTAGCGACGCATATGATAGGTCACGAGCTTACGGCTTATTTCGGAATCGATCACGCTCAGACATTGGCGGTAGTGCTTCCTTCTATGTTAAATGTCAGGCGCGATAAAAAACGTGAAAAACTATTGCAATACGCAGAAAGGGTTTTGCATATAGAAAAAGGTACAGAAAAGGAAAAGATAGACGCTGCAATTCAAAAAACGAGAGAGTTTTTTGAAAGCCTCGGCATAAAAACCCGTTTATCGGATTATGGAGTCAAGGTTGAGGATATTCCTATCATTATAGAGCAATTAAAAAAGCACGGAATGACCGCGCTTTCGGAAACACACGACCTTACGCCGGATATAAGCCAAAAAATATTAGAAGAGGCTATGTAGTATTTTAAGGAATATCAAATTAATCTAAAGAGGCAAATAAGCAGAAAGTAAAATTAAATAACGGACTTGAAATGCCCATTTTGGGCTGCGGAGTTTACCAGATAGACAAATCCCAATGCGAACAATGCGTATTGGACGCAATTGAAACAGGATACCGTTTAATCGATACGGCTGCTTCATATATGAACGAAGAAGAAGTCGGCAGAGCCATTAAACGGAGCAATCTATGGTTCATGGAGGACCATGGAAGAGCTTTATGAAGTTCTTTCTATAATTGCCAAAAAGCATAATAAGACTCTTTTTCAGGTTATATTGCGCTGGCTAATCCAAAGAAATGTGATTATAATTCCTAAATCCGTCCGCAAAGACAGAATGGCGGAAAACTTCAATATTTTTGGAAGTGGCTGGGGGAGAAGGATTCGAACCTCCGTAATGGGAGTCAGAGTCCCAGAATGCGGTTTGTAAGTGGTTGATATTAGAGGGTTTATTTAATGAGTAAAAAGAGGTATAGGAAATGTATAGGAAAATAATCTAACAGCAGCCCTTTTCCTCAGAGATATTCAGAACTTATTTAACTAAACCTTCCTCAGTCTATGCTTATAGAACTTTATACTATTTTCGGTCTTCCTGTTATCGGCAATTTTAAAATATGCACGAATGAATAATGGAATTATTTCCATGGAAAAAGTTCTCTTAATTCATCCCTTTTCTTTATTTCTTTTCCTATATCCGCTTTATTGATAGTAGAAGTATTAAATGACGATTTATTTCGTTCTCTCGAATGAAATACTGCTTGCGTTTCGCTATTGATATCTGATATAGCATAGGCAATTTCTGTTTCATACCTGCTATAAAAATACTGGTCAAGGCTATTCTTGTAATATACGTAGATAATCAGTTTTGTAGTGTGAAAAGGACTCAATATAGGCGTAAAAGTGTTGTAGCCTGCTTTGGAGTCTAAAAATACCAATTCATTGAAATCCTTATTGAGAGCTTCCACTAGGTCTTTTGTGTAAAACAGATTAAACCCGTATTCAACGGTAGTCCCGTATTTATCCTTTTTATCTTTAATGTAATAGTTTGGTCTTATAAACTGACGGATTAATACCCTATTTTTCATAGGAATTACTTTTCGTCCAGATATTTCGGAGTATTTTAATTGTATTTCCGAATCCACAACGATATCTAAAGCAGCGGCAGTTCCTAAATTAGCCAATTCTATATCGATACTTAAAAAATTATTTGATTTTAGAATGACGCTATTAGTAATACTAACCCCTATTATTGGCACTAAAGATAATTTTGATTGTTTAATCGTTTCTGATAAAGTTTTTTTAGTGAAGAAAACATAAACAAAAGTTAAAACCGCCAAAACAACAGTAGCTAATGCGGTAATAGCACCCGAATACGTTTGCGTGAAGCTGAGAAATTTTAAGAATATCTGCATAATATATTAAACATACCGATTTATTTTATCTTGAATAGTATAACTTAAAAACAATGAGCGCAAGCATATACGGAATCCAAATTTTAATAACCCTTTAATAACCCTAAAGCTTCCCGTTAGAAATATCAAAAAACCGCTCAAAAAATCGCGCTAACTTATTCAAAACGGTCTCGCGTTTTTTGGAGCGCTCTCCTCCGGGAGAAAAACGCGATACCGGAGGCAACACCTTTGCCAAAGCAGTACCCGTGGCCGCGACGCTTCCGTTACGGAAAGCATTCCGCACAAATTTATAGGTTTCGTCGCGGTCAAGGTTTTCTTGCTTAATAATCTCATCCAGCTCCTCGGTCTTTTTCTTTTCGACATACTTATTCCAGTCCTCATCCACTAAGGAATTGACATCGAGGGAATTAATAAACTGGTTTATCAGGTCCTTTTTATTGCGCAGTTCGACGCTTGAGTCGATTGCCTTGTTAATGTCAACGAGCAGTTCGCGGTTATTAACGTGGTCCTCGTGGTATTTCTTGACGAGAACTAGTATATAATCAATATTAATCTCAATCTGTTTAATCATCTCCATTTCAAACACGAGATCGTCGTTGACGTTTTCCTTTTCGCCGCCGTCTGTTTTCCGAAACTCGTTATAAAGGTCGATATAGGCGCTGTGGTAATCCTGGATATCCCGCTCGGTTAGAATTTCATTGCCGATAAATTGGTCAAAGGAAACCAGGATGTTTCTTAACCGCAAAATTTTGCCATATAACCTGATAAAATCTTTCTGATTCTGCTCTCCTTCAATCCTCTCGCCGACCGGAAATCTTGACAATAGCTCTTCAACCAGGCTGGCGTATCCACGAACTTCCCTATCTCCTTCTTTGTAGCCGTTGTAGTACTCCTCGTAGGACTTTAGCAGTACAATCCCGCAGGCTTCCTTGTCCCCAAAGAGGGCAATGGATTCATTGGTCGCTTTCTCCAAATTACGGAAACAGACAATGTTTCCGAAGGTTTTGACGGTGTTTAATATGCGGTTGGTACGCGAAAACGCCTGAAGTAGGCCGTGCAGACGAAGGTTTTTATCCACCCATAAGGTATTTAGCGTGGTCGCGTCAAAGCCGGTCAAAAACATGTTTACCACGAGAAGAATATCGACTTCGCGGTTTTTTACCCGTTCGCTTACATCCTTATAGTAATTCTGGAATTTATAGGAAGACGTGTCAAAGGACGTCCCGAACATCGCGTTGTAGTCTTTTATGGCGTTTTCAAGAAAATCCCTTGAACTTTTGTCCAGTCCGCCTGTATCTTCGGAGTTTTCATCCACCATTCCGTCAATTTCTTCCTCGTTTACGCCGAAGCTGTAAATAAGCGCCACCTTAAGCCTCTTGTCGCTCGGCTCGTCCGCAAGCTGCTTTTTAAATTCCGCGTAGTACTGCTTTGCGGTATCTATGGAAGAAACGGCAAAAATGGAGTTAAATCCCGCCAGCCTGCGGTCTTTGAGTTTATAAAAGCTGTTGCGTTTGGTTTTCTGATTAAAGTGTCCTCGGATATATTTTATGATATTAGCCAGGCGTTCAGACGCGGTTAGCGCCGCTTCCCGGTCGATGTCGCGCACTTTCTTATCTTCAATGTTTTCGGCTTCGCGAACGGTGGAAACATAATCCACCTTGAACGGCAAAACATTTCTGTCGTTTATTGCGTCCACGATAGTGTACGTATGCAACTTATCGCCGAAAGCCTGCCCGGTGGTCTTAAAATCTGGTCGTCCGTTTGAAGAGGCGTTCACGGCAAAGATGGGCGTGCCGGTAAAGCCGAACAAATGATAGTTTTTAAACGCTTTGGTAATAGCTGAGTGCATATCGCCGAACTGGGAACGGTGGCATTCGTCAAAGATAAGCACGACGTGTCCTCCGAATATAGTATGCCCTTTATTGAGGCCGACGAACCTACCTAGCTTTTGAATGGTCGTTATAATAATATGGGTGCTTGGGTCTTCAAGCTGTTCCTTTAATTTAGCCGTGCTGGTATTGCTGTTGGCCGAGTCTTTCTCAAACTTGTCGTACTCGCGCATGGTCTGGTAATCAAGGTCTTTGCGGTCAACGACAAAAAGCACCTTGTCGACGTAGGGTAATTTACTGGCCAGTTGCGCGGTCTTGAAACTGGTGAGGGTTTTGCCGGAACCGGTGGTATGCCAGACGTAGCCGCCGGCATCCAAAGAGCCCAATTTTTTATAATTGGTGCTGACTTCGATTTTGCTAAGTATTTTCTCGGTCGCCACTATCTGATAAGGGCGCATAGCCAAAAGCTGCTTGTCAGTGGTGAATACGCAGTAACGGGTGAGGATGTTGAGAAGCACGTGCTTGGCGAAAAAGGTTTTGGCAAAATCAACGAGGTCCGTGATGGGCCTATTGGCCGCATCCGCCCACCAGCTGGTAAACTCGAAGGAGTTACTCGAACGTTTGCCTTTTTTGACGGGTCCCTCGCTTGATTCCTTGATATGCTCCGAGCGCGTGGTGTTGCTGTAGTATTTGGTATGGGTGCCGTTGGAAACGACAAATATCTGCACGTATTCGAAAAGCCCGGAACCGGCCCAGAAGCTCTCCCGCTGATAGCGGTTTATCTGATTGAACGCTTCCTGAATTGCTACCCCCCGGCGTTTAAGTTCGATATGAACGAGCGGCAGGCCGTTTACCAGCACCGTTACGTCATAGCGGTTTTTTCGTTGACCCTCTTCGGTGACATACTGATTAATCACCTGTAAACTGTTTTCATGGATTTTGTCTTTTCTGAGCAGGTAGATATTTTTAACAGTCCCGTCATCTCGTTTTAGATTTTTGACGTAATCTTCCTGGATAGTAGCCGTTTTATCAGCTATGCTATGGTTGGGATTGGCGACATCTCCGGTAAAAAAAGCGTCCCATTCTGCGTCGGAAAAGGTAAGGTTATTGAGCTTTTCCAGTTGGCGGCGCAGGTTTAACACTAGGTCGGCTTCTGTTGTTATAGGCAGATACTCGTATGCCTGCAACTTTAGTTGCTCAATAAAAGCGCGTTCCAGTTCCGCTTCGCCCTGGTAATTGGTTGGGCGCTTTTTATCGGGAGTGTATTCCGCCACAACCGTACTCTGCGGGTTTTCAGCCACTAAATTATATCTGTTATTGGTCGGCATATTCTTTTTCCAACGGCTTAAAGATAAGGAGCCTATTGCGGTAGTATTCGTATTGTTTACGCCGGGCATTTATTTCCGCCGGCAACCCGGCAGAAATGTCATTCACCATGGCGTCGAATTTATCCAGAACGCCGACGATGCGTTCTTGTTCGGCAAGTGGCGGAAGGGGAATTTTAATTTTATATATGCTATTTCTATTTAGCCCGGGAACACCGCCATCTTGTTTTCTAATAGTCAGTTTCAAAGTTTTTAATTTATAGAACAAGTACTTTAAAAGTAGGTTTTTATTTTCAATTTTTACATAAAATGTTGTATCTATTGGATAACAATTATTTTCTTCCCACACCAACGCACCAGCACTACCCTTTCTGCCAATAACTAGACATGGGCCTTCTGTTATGTATAAATTATGAAATCCTACACGGCCATTTGAACCTAATACCGGAAATTCGCCACCAGTTCTATAATTTTCCTTTAAAGACTTACCATATTCTAACGATATAAGTTCTCCCAACGTTTTATACTCAACCCCATCCCTAAACGTCAGCAAACTATCCCTATAATACTCATACTGCTTTTTTCGCGCCTCCAGCTCCGCCTCCAGCTCCGCCTCCAGCTCCGCCTCCAGCGTGGTAAAGGTGTCCAGAATTTTCACGATCTCTTGTTGGATGGCAAGAGGTGGAAGAGGGATTTTAAATTTGGAATACTTGGAAATCCAATGACGTGCATGATCTTGGGGTGAATACTCAATGCATTTCATTGCGTAGTAAATAAACTTAAAAATAACACCATTATTATTTTTAAGTCTGAGCATCTTCATTGCCGAAGATTTAACCTTAAAATCAAATACAACCCAATGGAATGATGTAGTGAAATCGTCAAAAATAATAGTTGGGTTTTCTTCGCTTGCTTTATATATTCCCATGTCTTCATCCGTATAACCCAGAATAAAGCTTTGGCCAGCAGTTAATACTGGGGTAGTAAAATTATCGTCGTATTCAGTATATTGCACGAGATATTTAGTTGGTTGTTCGTAATCTAATATATCTCCCAACTCTTTAGACTCAACTCCCTCCGGGCAGAGTTCCGCTATAAGTTTTTCTATCTTATTCATAGGCTTATTCATGGCTACCTTCTATATCTGCAACGATTTCATCAATGGCTATACGTAATTCGCTTTGCCTGGCAACTATGTCCTTAATCTCGGCGTTTAGTTTTTTAATATCGATAACCTCCCGGGTATCCTTTTGCGCCACGTAGGTCGATACAGCGATATTGTAGTCGTTTTTTTCAATTATTTTATTGTCTATTATCTTGGCGAAATGGTCTGCGTCCTTACGCTCTATAAACGCTTTTAAGATTCTGGCGCGGTTTTCATCGCTCAGTTTGTTTTTGTTCCCCCCTCGCACAAATTCGGCTGAGGCGTCGATAAACAGGGTTTTATTATCCGTCTTGCTTTTTTTAAGAACGATAACACAGGTCGCGATGGTCGTACCGAAGAATAGATCGGGCGGCAGCTGAATCACGGTATCGATATAGTTATTATCTACCAAATATTTGCGTATCTTTTGTTCCGCTCCGCCGCGATAAAGTACTCCCGGAAATTCTACTATAGCCGCCGTGCCGCTGGTGGATAGCCAAGATAGCATGTGCATGGTAAATGCAAGGTCGGCCTTGCTCTTTGGCGCCAATACTCCCGCCGGTGAAAAGCGCGGGTCGTTTATTAGGAGAGGATTACTATCGCCTTCCCATTTGATGGAATAGGGCGGATTGGAAACAATAGCGTCAAACGGCTCATCATCCCAGTGCTTTGGGTCTGTCAGCGTGTCGCCGTGGGCAATATCGAAATGGTTGTAGTTGATATCGTGCAAAAACATATTGATTCGGCAAAGGTTATACGTGGTAAGATTGATCTCCTGGCCGAAAAATCCTATCCTAACGTTTTCCTTGCCGAGAATTTTTGCAAACTTCAAAAGAAGAGAGCCGGAACCGCACGCCGGATCGTATACCTTGTTGACTTCGGTTTTCCCGACGGTCGCAATGCGGGCCAGCAGTTCGCTTACTTCCTGGGGCGTAAAAAACTCTCCTCCGGATTTACCGGCGTTGGAAGCGTACATGGTCATAAGATATTCGTAGGCGTCCCCGAAGGCGTCTATCGTGTTGTCGGAGTAATTGCCCAGCCGCAAATCGCCTATTGCCTCCAGAAGCTTTACAAGCTTTTGATTTCTTTTTTCAACCGTATTGCCAAGCTTATTGGAATTTACATCAAGGTCGTCGAACAAACCCTTTAGATCGTCCTCGCTGTCCGAACCTTTTGCGGAATTTTCAATGTTGCGAAATACGCTGGAAAGCGTTTCGTTGAGGTTGGCATCCTGCCGGGCATTAGAGCGGACATTGATAAAAAGTTCACTTGGCAATATATAGAATCCCTTTTCCTTTACCGTATCGGCACGGCCTAACTCCGCCTCCTTGTCCGAAAGCCCGACGTAGTCAAAATCTTTGTCGCCGCTACGCCGTTCGTCTTGGTTGATGTAGCTGGCGAGATTCTCGCTAATAAAGCGGTAAAAGAGCATTCCTAAGACGTATTGCTTAAAGTCCCAACCGTCCACGCTTCCGCGCAAATCGTTGGCCATCTGCCAGATGGCGCGGTGCAACTCGGCGCGTTCTTGCTCCTTGGTTGCATTAATATTATTTGCCATCGCTATTCTCCATTAACAATTTTTAGATTTATTATCAGAACCATACCTTGCTTTAACACAGTCAATAAATCTAAGGGTATTATTATATTTAGATTCTGAGGATATACCTATAGATTTTTCTAAAGAAAATGATTCAAGCACTTTTTTTCTTACTTTTTTTAACATTTTATCGGCTTCTTTTGGATTTACTTTTTTGTTCCAAGATAAATTTTGCAGCGGCCATAAAAGAGCAAAACTGTCTATATTCTTACCGTCTTTCATTGGAACATCATATGGCATATATTCCGGAGGAAATTTACCGCGTTCTTTTAACAGTTGTAGCCCATAGGTAGCACTCGGCGTCGTTGATATTCCAATCCAATCCGGCCTCTCAAACCATTCCGCCGCCTCTTCAACGGCCGGCCCTATTATCATATTCTTTGAAAAATGATATTCCCCAAAACCTATCACTCCCCGAAAATATATTCCTTTTTTAATTGCTTTATAAAACGACTCTGAAAGTATTATGCCTAAACTAGCCAATTGATACAATCCATAAAGGCGATCATATTTGTCTTTTACCCTATCGAACTGTTCGTAAAGAAACATTATTACAGTATCGGAAAAAGACCTAATCTCCAGTTTTAAGAAATTACTTTCAGGGTCGTTTTGAAATTCTTCGGCAACGCCGTCATACTCCTTTTTCCCGGATTTAAAGGATTTCAAAATATTTTCAAAAGTATCTATATACTTTTTTGGCTCTTTGTTTGTCCATGACATTTTAGTTCCCAGAGCATCAAGAAAAACTATAGCTCCTAAGGCATGGGTTGTTTTATCGCTTAATTTTATATTTTTACCTTTCATTGCAAGTTGATTTTAATGTTGTAAAATCTATAAATTTATCCATAACCTCTAATGTATTGAGCCAATATGAATCTTTAAATATTTTGTTTCCGGGCACTATGCTCGTTAAAACCTGAATATAGTCATTTGCCACGGCCGGATAGCTTTTTCTCAGAAAACATGGCAATAAATTAATGTCATGCGTCACTTTATTATCCAGTATTCTAACTATGGCAATGGCATTATTCAGGGTTGGATATATTTTATGCTTTTTATATAGTGATTCTAAAAACTCTTTTTCCTTTTTGTCCATTTTATCTTCTTTACGTTGCTCTCTAAGATATTTTCCCAAACGGCTTGAAGTCGGGGGAAGTATCAAACCATTCCTTTTTATAAGCCTTAGCAAGCTTCTTTCACTTAAGTAATAACTCCCGTCATTTAACTGCAATCTAACTATCTCACTTATCCTAACGCCCTGCAACAATAAAAATGAAATATTTTTGAAAAAATTAATATTTTCTATTGGTGGCATTGCTGGATCCAATAATTCGGCGAATTTATCATGTTTAATAATTTCATTCATGTCAAAACCATTAAACATTCTGGCAGTTTTCGCCAGACCAGAAATCATAACTTGGTTTATGACAACGTCAATGGATAACTTTTCTATAGGCTCATAATTCGTTTTTTGAGACTTCGGAATACCTTTTAAAATTCTGTCTAATCTCGGACGGGATATACGATAATAGGCAGCTATGTTTTTTTTAGTAATCCCGGCCTTGAAACACTCTATTATATCCTTGGTATTAGCTATCATATTCTTACTCCATAAATTCTTCACAGCAATATCTTATCCATCATTATATATAAAAAAATAAAAAATGTAACGAATGGCCCCCAAAATAATTCTAAGAATGTAACGAATGGCCTTTGATTGGTAATAAAAAAGTGGGCATAATAAAAATATGAAAAATAATTCAGAAGAAGCATTGCTAATGGATATGCATCAGGCCGCACAGAAATTGGGTGTCTGTTATAGGACTATGCAGGATTTAGTATATCAGAGGCTTATCGGTTTTGTTAAAATCGGCAGGATTTATAAATTCCGCCCGGAAGATTTAAATGAATTTATCAATAAAAATTATACAAAACCTATCGAATAATAATATTTTATGGAGGTATATCAAATGAATATAAGGTTAAAATCTAATATTAATTTACGCGCTATGAGTTCTTCTGGCGGGCTATGCTTTCTTGTTCCGTTCGAAAAAATTATGGGTTATGACGAATCTGATACCAAATATAACGGTTACACCTACGTTTTACCTTGGAAAAAGACAAACTTTACCAATTTTGCCAAGGGGCAAGATATTAGCGTTTATGTCGAGAAAATAGATATCATAAATAAACGCGTTTATGTTTCCCAGATTCATTGGTTATATATGCGGAACATTATCAAAGATAAGTTGGGTTTAGATGTTAAGATATTAAAAAGATACCTGGCAAGCTAACTGTAGCGCAGCTTAGAACGGCAGGTCAAATAATAGATAAAACTGCTCTGAAAATTCTGTCGCAAGAAGTGAAAGAAAAAATCTATATAAAACGGGTAAATAAAGCGCATGCGACCAGCGGGATCGGGAACGCCTGGTGACTTCGATTTTCCTAACACCCCCTGCGGTCAAGCGTGCATACGCTTGTCGGGTTCGGGCGGAAAGTCCGATATAATGCCGTTAACCTTTTGTTTCGCCAGAGTTTGATTTTGCCGAAAGGCTCGCTTTTCAAACCGCTTGCCGGTTTGGAAAGCAAAATCAAACGGAGCAAGAAACAAACTACCATCCCCCTCCTTCAGTTTGAGCGGTAGCGCTAATTTTTACGAAGTAAAAATTACAAACTGAAGGAGGGGGATTTAAAGGCTTAAAATATTATGCTTCGCAAAAGTGATTACTATTTTAAAATTTGATTTTTTCTAAAATTATGATATTATTAAATTATTAGTCAATTCAATCTTATGATTCCGCGCTTTAATTGGCGGCGCTTAAAAAGAATCATTTATCTTCGCAAAAGATTCAAACTTGCCTATCTTCGAAAGAAGATCAAAAACTTTCCAATCCGAACAGGCGGATTATTAATTCTGTAAGTATTTGCTTTAGCCATATTGTAAATTTTCAAGTTTCTGGTGATTTTTAAGCCTCTTAACAGGCGATGAAAATACCTCTTAAACTTAAACTTTACGATAGCTGCACGGAAAAAAATTTAATTCCTGCGGCTTACGCAAATATCCTTTCTAATGCAAGCCGAAATCTTGCACAGTTTTTCAATTCCTTAAAGGTTTAACTCTAAAAAACCTTCCAAGACTTGCCGGGTCTTTAAATCCGGAAATAACTTTAAAAAACATACAGGGATTATTGGCTTATCCCCCAAAGATTAGCTTATTAAATTGCTGGTATTGTCTTTCCAGTCATAAAGCCATTATTTCAAAAAGACATTTTTCGACCTTAAAATTTAATAGCAGCTAAAATATGGCAGATATAAATGCCAATAGCTGAATTTTACCTAATTGCGGAGGATAATATAAATGACGAAAATCGAATACAATATTAACAAAGAATTAAATGGAATAAATCATTTCCATAAAATGGACTCTCCCTTATCCGTTGTTTCTAATAAATCCGACCACGACATAAGGAAGGATATGCGTATGATTGCAAAAGACGCCCGGGGTTTCGATATAGGGGCTACCCACAAAAAGTGCAACATCGAGAAATGGACAAATGCGGATGTTGCAAAAATGGTTAGCTATTATAAGGCTCAAGGGCTAAAAGACTCGACGATTATAAATTATGTTTCTTCTCTGCGGTCATTCCTGCATGAAACCGGCAGGACTAATATCAATATATCCAACGGGGAGCTAGGGCTTAAAAGGGAGATGGAGTATAAAGATAAAAGCCTTAATGCAAAAGGAGTTGATATAAACGAAAAGCTTATCTTTTTCAAAGAAAAAGACGTAAATGTTTACGTCCAGCTAAAACTTGCTGAAATTGCCGGATTAAGAAGGGAAGAAAGCGTACATGCCGGCCTTGCTCTTGCTAAGGGCTATGCAGTTCTGAAAGGCAACGCATTGGAACTTAAAGGAAGCTGGTGTAAGAACGGCAGACCAAGGAGCATTACGCTTTCGGATGAAAAAGTCAAAGAAATTAAAGAACTCCAAAAATATGCGCAAGGAGGTAAATACACAATGAACAGAAATTTAAAGCAGGAAAAAGACCATTTGTCGAACTCGATAAAATCTCAAGGATTTAATATGCATGCCGTAAGGCACTCCGAAGCCCAGGAAAGGTATAGGGAATTAACTGCCGGGGGCAAATCGGACAAGGAAGCCAGGGAGGTCGTTTCCAATGAGCTTGGACACGGAAGAATTTACGTGACGAAGGTTTATCTGGGAAAATGACACGGAATGCTAAATCCTAATAAAAGGAAGCAGCTATATTATCTTCCATCGAGCTTGGCTTCAAACCTTGTTTGTTTTTTTATGCGGCGTTATAATTGAGGGATACTTCCAGGGGTTTATTCTCCAACGCGCTTACGTTTAAAATGGAAAATCCTATAACCGCGCCGTTTTCATCGACCTTTTCCATTACCGCGTCGTTCGCGGTTTCTTTGAAGTATCCTTTCCTTTTTTCGAACATTACTTCGAAATAATCCCCTTCTTTGTCGTAATATACCGTTATTTCTTTTGCCATATCAATTTTATTTTTTTTCTATTATGCGCACGGTGCGTTCCGTAACCACGGTAAAATTACCGGCAAGTTTGTCTGAGTGGGATTTCAATAATGTTTGAAGTATAAAGATTTTATTTTTGGGGCGTTCATCGGATAGTCTCAACAGTATTATTCCTTTGTGTTTTTTCCCCGATCGGAAAACAAATTCGCCGAAGTCTTTATCATTAGTTATTATTATAAAGTTTTCCGAATCCGCCTTATTTATTATACTCTCGTCGTCAAGCCCCCTGCTTTCGTCATATACGGAGAAAACATCATGCCCGTTGTCCTTTAGCCATTTGGCAACGGCATGGCCTGTGCATTCGTCTACGAGAAATCTCATTTACACGGCTTCTTCCAGCGGCATGAATGTGGAATTGTCGAGCGCCTCCGAAGCGTACAACAGGCAGGCAAGGATATCTTCTTTGGTTACGCCTTCATATTCCTTCTCTATTTCTTCAAAAGTGGAACCGTTGGCAAGCAGGTTCAAAATGAACTGAACCGTCAGCCTGGTGCCCTTAATAATTGGCTTTCCCCGCATGATTTTCGGGTTAAGCTCGATATGCTCAAGAATCTTTTTCACCGGAGCCTCCATAAATGTTAAAGTTGAAAAATTAATTGAATAACTGACTTTGTAATATTATATCATATTACAAATATTCATAATTAAATGCAAAATTCAAGCTTTATTTCCCCTTATCCCACACATCGTTGACCGCCTTCCTTAGCGTGTCCGGCACTAAATGCGAATACCGTTTGGTCATGTTCGGGGTCCGGTGGCCCAGGAGTTCGCCGGTTATGTATAACGACGTGCCGTTCATTACCATTTTAGACGCAAAAACATGCCGCAAATCGTGGATGCGCAAATCTCTTAATCCTGCGTTACGGCAGGCCGTCTTGAAGGAATGCTTAAAATCGACTATTTTCTTGCCTCCGCTATTAAACACTTGCGAACAGCCGTCAACCTTCTCTATGCCCTCCAATAGCCCCTTTAAAGGGATGGAAACGGGCACGTATCGGTCATGCCTCGTCTTGGTGGCCTTAATAGCTATTACGCCGTTATCCAAATCCACGTCGTCCCATTTTAAATCAAGCGCCTCTCCTTTCCTGCAACCGGTATATATTAAAAAAAATATTATGTCCTTGGTAAGCTTGTTAGTGGCTCCGGAAACCAGCTTCGCTATATCGTCGTCGGAAAGGGTCTTTAACCTGGAGAGTTCGTTTAATTTCTTAATCCCCTCGCAAGGATTCTTATCGATATACTTCTTTTCTATGCAGTAATTGAAAAAATTCCTTAGTATTGCAATTTCGTAATTAACGGAACGGAAATTTATTGCGGCTTCTCTTTTCCCATCGTTTTTTTCGAGGGACATAAGCTCGAGTTTCCTTTCGAGCTGGTAGCTTCTTATATCCGGCATCGTTATACGGTTAAGGCGCTTATTGTCAAATACTGGAAGGAAGTGGTTTGAGGCAGTCCTTTTCCTGACGTCCGGGACAACCTGGACCTTCAAATATTCTTCCCATAGTATAGGAAAGTTTCCTATACTTTTTTTCTTTATAACCGGGATTTTATTTTCTTCCCTAGCTATATCCGTCTGCATTGCCTCGGCAATAAGCTTCGCGGACTGCTTGTCCGTCGTCTTCGTGCTTCCCTGGTATTTAATGCCGTCATAGGTAATGCAGTAATACCAGTTCTTGGAATTTTTAAGCCTGTAAATGCTCGCCATAGCAACATCCTCCTATAAATGTTTACTATAGGACATTATATCAAAAGTATAGGAATAGTATAGGAAAAAATTTGCATAAACGACCATTTTGGTTCATTTTTGTGCATAAATTTTCATCATGGAAAAACCCTCAGAGTTGCTTATTTACTGCGGTTTTGAGAGTGGCTGGGGGAGAAGGATTTGAACCTCCGTAATGGGAGTCAGAGTCCCAGGTCCTGCCGCTAGACGATCCCCCAATGAATGAATTTAATAAAATATATTGATGATAGATTATATAATATTGCAATGCTTTAATTCAAGAAAATTTTGCTAATAAAAATTTGACTTTAAAAAATCCCGTAAATAGAATATCCGCAAAATTTACATTTACCTTCGCCAATAGCTCCTTTTATAATATTATATTCAAGAATATTATATCCACGTCTTTTTATTAAAAGATTGCCGCATGACGGGCAGAGCGTATCTTCATAACCATCCAACTGGATATTGCCGGCATAAATATATTTTAATCCCGCCTTCTTTCCTATATTATAGGCATTAATTATGGTTTTTTCCGATGTAATTTTTCCATCCTGCATCTTATATAAGGGAAAAAACCGCGAAATATGCCACGGCAAATTTAAATCAACGGAAACTATAAAATCAGCTATTTTTTTTATTTCTTCGTTGTTATTATTATATTCATCTATTAAAAGAGTTGTTAATTCTATATGAACGCCGTATTTATAAAGCAACCTTATCGATTCAAGCACGGGTTCGAGCCTTCCGCCGCATATCTTTCTGTAGTTTGCGTCGTTAAAAAATTTTATATCTACGTTTACCGCATCTAAGAGTCCTTTGGCCGCACCTATCGATTCTTCCGTATAGTATCCGTTTGTAACAAAAATATTTTTCAGCCCCTTCTTGTGCGCAAGTTCCATAACATCTATACTATAATCAAAAAAAACGGCAGGGTCGGTGTATGTATATGAGATAGACTGGCAATTTGCTTTTAAAGCGCTTTCGACTACGTCTTTGGGGGACGTTTTCTTTAAGCTCTCAAAATATTCAACATAAGTCTTATAATTATCATCCCTGTAACTTTGAGATATATCGGCATTTTGACACCCCAAACACCTGAAGTTGCATCCTGGCGAAGCTATTGAATACGAGAAAGTTCCGGGCAAAAACTGAAAAAGCGGTTTTTTTTCTATAGGGTCAATGCTTTGGGCAGCTAAAATACCGTAATTTATACTATATAAAACTCCATCTTTATTAGTGATAGTCTTGCATACGCCTAACTTACCGTCTTTAATTCTGCATCTGTGGGCGCATATAAGACATTGTGTGAATCCTTCCTCTTTACTGAAAAGCCTAATTGCTTTCATTTTATTCAGTGCTCTCTTTCTTTTGCCTTTTTTATTTCATATAGCCTGTTTTAAACTACAACGAATTATATTTAATTTAATTATACTTTATATTTTTATAGAATATTACTTTATATTTTATATGATATTTTTAAAATTGCATTTTATTTTTTATTTATGTAAAATTAATTTAAAGTGAGCATCCTATTATAATCTGAAAAACTAAAGGTGTAAAAATGCAGACGAAAAATAAAAAAGGAACGCCTGTTAAAAAAAAGGATAAAACAAACTATCTAATAAAAACAGTTTTAAATTCGCTTGACCTTTTAGAGTCGTTTAAAGGCGAGAAACCTGAGCTTGGCGTTAGCGAACTCAGTAAAATCCTTAAGCTTCATAAAAATAAAATATTCAGGCTTCTTGCAACTTTAGAATATATGGGATATATAGAGCAGGATCCATTTACAGAAAATTACCGCCTTGGATTAAAAAGCCTTGAACTCGGTCAATCTTTTATTCATCATTTAAGGTTATTAAGCATAGCTAAACCCGTTCTTAAGGAACTGGTATCTAAGTTAAAAGAATCGGCTTATGTAGGAGTAATAAGGGAAAAAAAAGTAATATACCTGGATATAGTAGAAGCAGACCAGGTTTTAAAAGTCGCTTCAAGAGTAGGCAATATGCTTCCTGTTTACGCTACCGCAATTGGAAAGTCACAAATAGCTTTCGAGCCTAGAGAGAATGTTGAAAAACTTTTGCCAGAAAAACTTGCTCCTTACACCAAAAATACGATAACGGATAAGGAAGCTTTGTTTAAAGAATTGGCTAAAATCAAGCAGCAAGGTTATGCGATAGACAATGAAGAGCTAGATGAAGGCATTATTTGCATTGGCGCACCTTTAAGGGATTATACAACGCATATAATAGGAGGTATATCTATTTCCGCTCCATTAATAAGAACTACTCCGGAAAAACTTGAAAATGTTATTATACCCCTTACAATTGAAGCAAGTAATGCTATTTCTGGAAAATTAGGTTATGAAATAGGCAAAAAATTTTCTGAATAAAATTTGAATTTTAAAAATTACGGGTTTATAATAAATTATATGGAACATATAATTTAAATTAATATGTTGCGTTTTATTTGCAATATATTTGGCAATGGAGGTAAAAATGCTTTTAAAAGAAGAATCCGAAAATGGAAGCAACTTAAAATCTTTTAGGGAAAAAAGGTCGGAATTTAGACATAAAATAGTTGATGGAATATACGATAAAATTCCTGTAGATGTCGTTGAACATTTAGGAAACGCAAATAAAGAAATAATTTTAGCTGTCGAAAGCGTTTTTGACGTTTTTGTAAAAAGAATTGATCAGCGAATTGCAAAAACAAAAGAACGTAGACTTAAAACAGGGGACGTATCTAAATCGGGTTCAGAAGATGAAGATGAATAGAATAACTATTCAAATAACGGTAAAACGTTTCTAATTTTAAAAGTTTAAAACGGCAAAATTTAATTAGAAACGTTTTACCGAAAAACTCCCTAATGTCCGCAATATTTCATTATTTGCTTTTTGCTTTTGCGGGTTTGCTTTTGGATGTCGATGCTGATTTTTTAGTTGCGCATGCCATTCTAATCACCTCCGTTACCTTTTAATAATTAAACGGCATATTTAATAATTACTTTAATAATATATAAAGTATACCATAATAAAAATAATAAAAATTATTCTTATTAAACAGATTAAATTTCGGTAATCATAGGAAAAATAAAAGGATGCCTGTCTATAGTTTTATTTAAATATTTCTTTAATGCTTTTCTTATATCGTCCTTAACTTTTACCCAATCAATATTGTCTTTTTCTTTCTTTTGATTTTCTTCTATAACGTTCATAACCAATTTATGGAGAACGTCGTTTAATTCTTTAAAATAATCCTCGAAGACGAATCCCCTGGAAACTATATCCGGACCAGAAATTATGCCGGACGTCTTGGAATCAACCACAAGCTGTACTATTATCATTCCGTTTTCCGAAAGATGTGCCCGCTCTTTAAGCGTATGGGTGCCGACGTCACCGATTCCTTTGCCGTCAACAAATATTCTGCCGGCATAAACATTTTCACCTGTATGACATTCCTTATCTTTTGTAAATATAAGGGTATTACCGTTTTCAATAACAAAAATGTCGGAGGAGGGGATGCCGGAATTTATAGCAAGTTTTTTATGCTGGTAAAGATGCTTTAATTCACCGTGAACCGGAATAAAATATTTCGGTTTAACGATATTCATCATAAGTTTAAGTTCTTCTTTGCTTGCGTGTCCGGACACGTGGATTTCGGAAATATTTTCGTAATAAACTTCCGCACCTCTCTTATAAAGATTGTTTATAATTTTAGAAATTGCCTTTTCGTTTCCGGGAATAAATTTGGAAGACATTAATACAAGGTCGTTAGGCTTAATTTTAACATATTTGTGGTCGTCCACAGAAATTCTTGAAAGTGCGGACATTGCTTCGCCTTGTGTGCCGGTGGTTAATATTAAAAGTTCTTCGGGCTTATAATAACCAATAGTTTCCTCGTCTATTAAAACTTCCTCGGGAATATTAAGATAACCAAGTTTTCTTGCAACCTTTGTATAGGTCATAAGGCTTCTTCCGCTGAATATAACTTTTTTATCAAATTCCTTAGCTAATGAAAGAAGTTCTGAAATTCTGTGTATATTAGAGGCAAAAAGGGCTACTATTATTCTAGTATTGTTGTCTCTAAAAATATTTCTGAAAGTCTTTTTTATATCATTTTCCGAAATAGTAAATCCTTCTTTTTCGATATTTGTAGAGTCTGAAAACAGTGCTAAAACCCCATTGTCTCCGTAATGAGCCAGTCTGTTGATATCGGTTACGGCATTTTTCTCGAGAGTCTGGTCAAGTTTAAAATCTCCAGTATGTATTATTGTGCCGACGGGGGTTTTTATTGCAAGACTAGCTCCGTCTATTATTGAATGCGCTACCCTAATAAACTCTATTTCAAAATCTCCGAGGGTAATTGTATTGCCAGTTTTTACCGTAAATAGGGATACTTTAAAAGGCAACTCATGCTCTTTTAATTTTTCTTCAAGTATTCCTAAAGTGAAAGGCGTGCCGAAAATAGGGATGTTGAATTCTCTAAGTATGTAGGGTATAGCGCCTATATGGTCTTCATGACCATGGGTGATAACTATTCCTTTAATCTTTTTCTTTTTTTCGGGATCGTATAGATATTTTATGTCGGGAATAACCATATCTATCCCGAGCATATAATCCTCGGGAAACATAATGCCCGAATCAACGATTATAATGTCCTTTTCGGTCTCATAAACCATCATATTCAGACCGATTTCGCCAAGACCGCCGAGTGGTATAACTTTTAACATGGACACTTATTTAATTATTTTGAAAAAGCGTTCATTTTTTTAAGATAATTATTAATAATTTTATCATCAGATATAGTCTTTTTCAAGGGAAACATTTATAAATATCAATTCAATTAAATATTAGCTTTCTAAAGCAATGCGGGTTTCTTGCTCGATTTCGTCAATTAAAACTCCAACGTTTTGACCGGATGAAGTCTTCGGCTCTAATATATGAAGCTCGACGGTTTTGCCAGGATGAACAACAAGGCTGTTCTTTTTTAAAATATCGATACTGCCTTTGATGACGACAGGGAGCAGTATCATATCGCCTTGCTTAAGAAACATACTGAGCCCGCCCTTTTTAAAGCTCGATAGCTTTCCGTCCAAAGACCTAGTGCCTTCTGGAAATATTAGTATTGATGTTTTTTTATTTTTTAGAAGTTCTGCCACCGTCTTAGCACTTTTAAGGGCGCTTCTTAAATTTTCCCTGTCTATGGGAATATAACCCAGCCTTTTCATGCTTTGCCCCAGAAAAGGAATTTTAAAAAGGCTTTTTTTTGCTATAAACCTGAAATTTACGTTAAGATATGCAAGAAGTATAAATATGTCAAAATAACTCTGGTGGTTCGATGTAATAATATAAGATGTTTTATTATTAACCGATATGTTTTTTAAATTTTTAAGGTTTACTTTTACTATACATAATTTTAAAATTAAACTTCCCCATAATTTTGCAATCTTATGAGAAAAGTTTTCGCTAAAAAAGGAAACTATTACTGAGAATATACCAAAAATTACCGTAAATATCGAAATGACAGTCCAACAGTATAGGCTTAAAAAGAAATCTGACAACAAAGCAAATATTTTTAACATTAATGCAGAATAGCATTAATTTATTTTTATTTCCATCGAAACTTTAATCAATAAAAAACTTCCTCAATCTTAACAGCATTAAGTTCTCCGCTACTATTTTTAATAGCATCTACCCTAACCGTTTTACCTATCTTTAGTATATCGGAGCATGAAACATCTGACATGCCTTTAATAGAAGTCTTCAGTACTGTGCATTTTGTATCGCCTGTAATATAAATAGTTATTCCATTATAAAAAGTTATGGAGGAAGGGGAGATATTTTTAATCATACCGCCGTACAAATAAGAAGATAATGAAGGTTTTACGATGTTTTGACTTTCCGCTAAAACATATTTTAGAGGACTAAAGACAAAAAAAGACAAAAAAAACAAAACAATTATAATTATTTTTTTATTAATATTCATAGGTTTTCTCCAGAAATAGAAACCTTTAAATTAAATTAAATAAAATCATAATAAATTATGAATATATATATATATTCACGGCAATTGAAACCATGATGTCGGCAATAATTTTGATGAAAGAGAAGGTATTTTTTGGGTTAAAACTGCCCCTGTCGACGTAGTTATTATTAAATTGCCGTTTGAAATTACGGGAGATGAGGGGACACCGCTTCCTATAGTTAAATACTGCGAAGCTCCTGCACCTGCCGAGTTGGAGACGATAATGTTTCCGTTACTTGTAATTATTGTTCCACCGCCGTTCAAGTAATAAACGGCATACAGTTTGGTAGTTCCGTAACCGCATGCATTAGAGGTCGCGGAAGGGGTATAAGTTACAAAATATACAATGCCGTCATATACCTGGGCAGTACCTACCATTTTTTCTCCCTGACTTAATGTTATATACCATCCATCGCTAGAACTTGGCAAGGTTCCTATTCCGCTTGTTCCTGTCGCGTCGGTTAGGTCAGTTTCGTCATAAGGGCCTTTAGAAGAACACATCCCTATACCCTGGGTATTAACTGTATTTAATCCAATTAATTCGTTATTTCTTGTATTAATAACTTCGCTTAAATTTTCTCTGTTGCCCGTACCAAAAAACAGCCATAAATTTCCGCTTCCATCATAAGAAATTACCGGCGGAAAAAATATATTTAAGGGGGTGGCCGTTTGATTTGATGCAAAAACTCTGCATCCAGTCCAATTTTGAGTATTCCCATTTCCTTGAGGCGTCTCTCCAAACGGTATATTAAACGCCCACATCTGTCCGCCCAAATCTCCTACATAAAAAGATTGCAATATAAAATTGGAACTTTCAACGGGTGCAATAGCAGAGGGAATTGAATATTTCATATTAGAATCGTTGGCACTATCAAACTTCCACAACTCCTGTTCGTCAACATAATCAGGTGAAGACGTGGTTCCAGTATTTACAGGATTCGGCTCGGCGTATAATGCATATATCGCCTGTCCAGCAGTATTATCTGAAGAATATCCGCCGCCGATAAAAGCAGTCCATGTTTGTATATATTCAGGTGCAACAAGGGGGCTTTGCGGATTAGGATTATTTGCGCAAACTCCAGTTCCACCATTTGCAGAATTATAATTAGGATTTGGCAGACAAACATATGTTATTAAAGGTTCAGACCAAGTGTTACCCATTGGCGCGGTCGATGCCGAAGCATCCGAAAAATCCCATAATCCATTTGGGTAATCACTTCCAAGATTGGCCGGGTTCGTTAAGTCAACCGCGTAATAACTTGTTCCACCGTTTCTTTCCCCTCCTATTAACAAGGTGTGCCAACTGCTAACCGGCGTTCCGGCAGATACTGGATAAACCGAGGCATCTACGCTATTGGTTATCCCGTTAAAAATATTACCGAAGAAAACATCGTTTATAGAGGGAGTCGAATCTACAAATTCATAAATAGAGGGCTGCGTAACCGATGTTCCAAACCAAGCAGTAATTTTAGGTAAAGAAGAACTACCGTTAATATCCAAAAAATCTGGCGGTATATATCCAAATAGTTCGCTTCCCGTTCCGTTATTAAAAGAACTCGTGGAACTGTTCCATGTTCCTGCATTAAATCCATGAAGTATCCCATCGTTTGCACCCACAACTAAAACCATTTGTCTTTCTGAATATTGCGTTTTAAAATCCGTATAAGATGTACTTGAATAAGGATATGAGGGGGTTGATATCAATACGGGGTCTGAATGAAATATTGCCCCAAGTTTCCAGTTATCCGTGACACTATCGGGATTCAATACAAAATTTATAATGTCGCCGGCACAAACGCTTTCAGAAGAAGAACCCGGACAGACAGTAGAATAATTTGAAGAATTTAGGCCTAGCAGCGATTCCAAGTTATTAACATTGCCTGAATTAAAAGAAATTTCTTGGCTTAAGCCGGTAGATGGGTTTATTTCGCTTGTAGTGATAAATCTGGATGACGGAGATTCTGCCTGTAATGCCCCTCCTGAACCTTCGCCGTTATTCCAATAAGAATCGCTTGTTATTATCTGTCCATTCGCGCTTACGGCAGGACCGTTTGGTCCTGTTAACTGCCCCTGTGAATTTAAATTAAATAAAAATATATTGCCTTCTCCCCATAAAGGCTGGTTTAAAGCTTTAAAGTTTGCGTAATAAACATTTCCGTTTTGCTCATTGACCTGATGAACGACCGGCGAAGTGAAAGATGTAGATTGCGCTTCAATCTGGTCAAATATTGAAGTAAGTGAATTAATTAATTCATTATAATTAAAAGTCAAATAAACAGTTCCGGAAACCGTTACGGTACCATTCGGGTTTTTTAACGAATTTGATAGCAGAACTGTGTCGGTATTAGGATATATTCCGGTAACTACGGCACAGTCGAATCCGTTTGCATATATGCCGCTATTGTTATTAGCAGCTTCGCAGTCAGAGCTTTGATTGCCGTTGTCGGAAATAGTATCTCCTATAAGCACGCCGTTTTCCGCAGAAAATGCAGAGGACGGAAGAACAAGCGTAGTTATAGAGCTACCTTGAGAAGCTTGAAATTGTAATGGATTAGAAACTGAGGTTCCTGACGTATTAGTAACGAAATATGTATTCGGATTAATACCCGCGCCGGCGTTTGCCATCTGCTGTATATAGCTTGGACCGCTTACGCCGTTGCTATAACCGAAGCCTATTATAAATGTTTCAATAGGATTGGTGACATCGACATTGGCATATAAATTATACAGTTCCTTAGGAGTATCCGAGGCTTGCGGGTCGTTTGCTTCTCCGTCGGTAATAATTATATTAAAATTTCTGCGGCATGCTGCCGCACTGTCCGAAGTAAGAGAATTAGTAAAATATTTTATCATCTCTTCAACTATCGAATAAGTGGGCGTTCCGCCACCGGCCTTTAAACCGGTTACATAGTTTCCTGCAGGGTCTTTAAGACTGCCGTAATCATTGGCATTCCATAAAATGTAATTAATTGCCGGTCCTGCAATATTGGCAGGGTCGAAATAAGGGTCGGTGGAATTGTTTGAATTAGAACTAATCGTAGTAGTAGTCGACTGGGTCAAACTCCCATTTGTAGTCAAAGGAACATACAAGGTCCAAGGCGAATTGCTGTTGCCGTTTGCAATGTCGTTTATGTAGTTTTTATAATCATAAGAAATAAAATATCCTTGTTCGATTTGCCATTCGTCAGTATTATAATTAATTAAAAAGTAAGCATTAGCATTAGAATTACTGCTGCAGTCATTATATGTAAATGGATATTTGCTGTTATAATAAAAAGTTTTGCCTGAATAATACCCATACTCTCCGGTTTCATCAGGAATTCCTGTTCCGGTACTTCCGCTGTATGAAAAATATAAAGCATTAGATGGATTTTGGAATGATTCATCGTTCGAATATATACACTGGTCAGCCGTCCCGCTTGTATGACTAGCATCTATTTGGTCGAATGTCGCGAATGCAAAATTTAGATTAGAAAAAGATGAGTCGGTTACTATCTGGGATATAGCCATTTTTGCGTTGTATATTTTGGAAAATATGCTGTTCGACCCTGGCGCCCATACGAAAGAATTACCGCCGCCGCTCCAAGTTTCTGGAACATCGTAACCGCTTGAAGTCGCATTTTGCCAATCTACTCCCTCGTTCCACATCATAGAACCTGAGGTATCAAGAAATATTAATACATTGGGATTATTAAGGTTCGTAAGCAAAGAGATATCGGAAGCATGAGCTTTCTTAAAAGATGCGCCAGAACTAATTATCAATAGAAAAAAAATAACAAAAAAAATTTTTATTAAGAATTTTATTTTATTCATTTCTTCCTCTATATAGTTTTTAATTTGACCTATTATATTAAATATATCATAAAAAATTTTTCAACGTTTTATTGCTGGTTATATCCAATCTGCAGCGGACCGTAACTAAAAGTCATTCCGGTTTGAACTGTTTTTGAACCATTTTGATTCTGGGTTATAGTATTAACCTGACCGTTATAAAAATGATAATTAAGGCCGTAGCCCGGAACGGCTCCGTAAACCCCTTCGTATTCAAAACCAAATGAACCTTTGTTATTGTTAAAACCTAAAATATTTGAAAAATTAGTATTGATATTTAAAGAGGTTAGACCGATATAAGTGGGACTTTTCTGAATAGTATTATTACCGGAAAGCGTATAATAATATATGCCAACAGATGGCATGCCTATGCCGGCGTTGGTCTGCTGGCTTGTGTTAAGTTGAGCCAATACTATATTTATAGCGGAATTGGATATATTTAAGGTCTGTTCGGAAGATGTGTAGTTTCCCGCATTTATAATATCGGAACCGGTCGTTTCTATTGCCACAGCAGCAAGTATCCCTAAAATTGCGATAACTAATATTACCGTCACAAGAGCTATACCTTTATTATTTGCTGTTATAATATTTGTAAAATTTTTGTTTTTTATATTTTTCATAATTATTTAATATGTAATTAAAATTATGACAAATTAACTTCCGTAATATATATTTCTCAAAAAAATACCTGAAGTTAGAGTTTTTAACACGTTGTTTCCGACTGTCTGTCCCGCGTTTCCTTTGGCATTTGCACCTGAAGAATTAGGATTGAATGGAACATTAACGCTGTAAGCAGGAGAATCTGAAAGCGCAACATTAGACTCGCCCGTAATAGACAAATTTAAATACGGGGGTACCTGTTGATTTGAACCGTTGCTATAATATGTTTGAATTTGTCCGGCCGGCGAAGTCGAAGTTATATAATATGACTGCAATGGACTGGTAAAACTATACCCCTTCGGTATAACCGTAAAATTATTTATATAATCGCTTAAAATAATTGTTCCCGCACATGACGGGGAGGTATACGATACGCTTACTATTGGCGGTTCTTTAACTATCTTGCTGACGGTACACTCGTATAAGTTGCCAGGTACATTAAAAGGTGCATTGAAATTATAGTTTGTATTTCCCCAGTAAAAAAGTACCTGATTTATAGATGAGATGTTTCCACCGCCTATACTCTTAGGCGGCACAGGATTATTGGTTCCGCATGGATTATTTCCATTTCCTGGGTTTACTACGATTGCGTTAGAACTTACCAACACGTTGGTAACACAAAAAGTTATAGGATTGGGAGGCAAAGCATTGTTACCTAAAGCTACCGCGCTTGCAATATTAATAATTTGACCGATATAAAAATTATTAATATTGCAGCTACATGGAACATTCGGATTGGCGCATAAATTAAACCTGGCCGACGCAGAGTTGGAATTTGAATTTGCGTTAGGGGTTATAACGCATGGGGTGGAACCGTTAATAACGGAGCTGTAACTAACTAAAACTTCGTACGGGTTATTTGGATAAGACGCTTGAACGACCTGAACAGGAGGAACCGAACCTGCCAGCGCGTAGTAACCATTTCCGTAATCAAACCCTGCCATACGCAGTGAATATCTTACGGTATTAAACGCTGTATTTAATCTTTGCTGCTCAGTGGAAACAGACCTACTTAGCCTTATTACACCTGATTGCGTAAGAAGGATGAATCCAGCCGCGGCAACTACTATTAAAGAAATTGCTAGAGCTATTATTAATTCTACTAATGTAAAGCCTTTATTGTTGTTCTTTAAAATACTACCGCAGGTATTACTTCTACAAAAATCTACACTATGAATTGAAGAGTTCAGATTATTATAAAAAATATTCCTTTTCTTTTCTTTATTCATAACATCCCTATCGTATAAAAATTTAAATATTTATGATATTAAATCGTCCATCTCGATAACATGTTGTTGCGTATCCTGCCAACTTACTTCTATCTGGGCGTTTATAACGGTCATAGATGTCGGATTCGGGTTATAAGAAAAATTAATCGTAACCGTATAAGGGAGAGTAACACCGAGTCCCGTAGGCGACGGGGAATCCGGCGCAGGACCTCCTATAGCCAAAGCTGGATTTATGCAAAATTTAACCGTATTTCTAGAATCTGGGGTTAATACCGTCGGATTTACCTTATAAGTATATGTCCAAGGATTTATTTGCGGAAAGTCCTTCTGTATGCCGCTAACTCCAAGACAATTCAACTGGCTGACTTGAGACTGAGCAATAGTCGTTGCAGTATTTACCTTGCTTGCCGTGGCATTATTGTTGGTTAAAGCAACCGCAAGGGCCATAACGCCCAAAAAACCTATGGCAAGAATAATCATTGCAATCATAACTTCCAAAAGCGAAGCACCGTTAATGTTTCGCGTCGGAAATACGGTTTGTTTAAACATAAAATTTTATTTTAAAAATCCTATTTTTATTTTATATATTCAATTATATCATCATCCTGAAAAAAGTCAAAAAACGCGGGCTTGTTGAATATATACTCCTATAATTTGATTATACGATGATAAATTTAGGAATGTCTTGTAACAAAAATTTAACATAAATGAAACATAAATGAAACATAAATTTAATACAAATATAACTTGCCAAAATAAATTACTTAAATTATCATAATTTTATAAGTAAATTTCGCATTTTGTATTTAACTCAGTTTTTATTGAAACATTTAATATTTATTAAATTTTGGAGGTTTTATGGCTAGTCTTAACAAAGCGCTATTAATAGGTAATTTAGGGAAAGATCCTGAGCTAAGATACACTCCGGACGGTATGGCAATTTTAAAGTTTTCTTTAGCGACGTCGGAATATTTTAAAACGCAATCTGGCGAAAAAACAGAAAGAACTATTTGGCACAATATAGTAGTGTTCGGAAAAATGGGTCAGACTCTTGCAAACTATTTAAATAAAGGAAAACAAGTATTTGTGGAAGGCAAAATTAATAACCGTTCCTACGACGATAAAGAAGGTAATAAGAAATATATTACAGAAATAGTAGCAAATAATATTGTTCTGCTTGGAGCTAAAGGCGGAGGAGGCAGCCCCGAAGCGTCAGACGCTGATTACGGTCAAATATCCAACGATTACGGCTATGCCGGACAGAACGCTAATAATTCATACGGGGCAGGAAACCTTAATAGCGGTATGTCAAACCAGCCGGGAGAAGACGACGATATTCCGTTTTGAGGTTTATCTGATACCAATGTGTAAATAATTTATTCCTAACTCTTGTAAATAAGAAGTTACTTTATTTACCTAAATCCAGAAAATAAATTTCTAAATCTGGATTTGGATTTATGTTATTAAATTTTGGAGTTTTATATATGAATTCTTTTTTTACGCCTAACGTTTCCTTTTTAGTTGCTTTTCTGGCTGGATTATTTTCTTTCATAAGTCCTTGCGTGTTTCCTTTAATACCTTCTTATCTTTCTTATATATCAGGTTTGTCTATGGACGAACTTATTAAAGAAAACCCTGGAGCAAAATTTACCGCCGTTAAACACTCGATAATGTTTATTATAGGATTTACCTTAATTTTTGTGCTGCTTGGCGTATTTTCCGGTGCGGTAGGAAATCTTTTACATTCTTTATGGCTTTTGAGAATCGCCGGTATTTTTATCGTAATTATGGGATTATTTATACTCGGCGCGTTCAATAAAATTAAATTTTTATCTTTTATGAACAGGGATGCGGCGGTTAATTTGAAAAATAAACCGCTTGGGCTAATGGGTTCGGCTTTAGTGGGTATTTTTTTTGCGGCTGCATGGACGCCATGCATAGGACCCATACTCGCCTCTATACTTTTTATCGCCTCTACTCTCCATAACTTTAGCGCAGGGGCGGAACTGCTTTTCGTTTATGCTATGGGTCTTGCGGTACCTTTTTTTATAAGTTCTATGTCGATAAATTATTTTTTAACAGCATTTAAAAAAATTAAGCCTTTTATTAAAATTATTTCGGTAATAAACGGGATTATTTTAATTGCCGTGGGCATAATGATATTTTTCAATTATCTTTCCGTAATATCGTTGTATTTCGGAAATACGTTTCATTATAACATACCCTATAACGGATAAAATGCTTATAAAGTAATATACCTTAAAACTTAAGGCATATTACTTTCAGCAGGGCGCAGGCGGTATTTTATTCTTGCCATCAAGTTTGGACTTATCTTGATTAATACCAATTTCGACTGGTGCGACCTTAAATATTCCTTCCGTTGTTGTATCTTCTAAATTTTTTTTTAATTTTTCTGCCGTTAAGACATATGAACCCGAATAATATGGACACCTTTCTAAATTACAACCGTGAGGATGAAGTTCTTTAAAATTACATTTTATGCTTATGTCGCCGTCGATTAAGAGAAAATTAAAATCTTCTTTTAAAGAGGAGGTTAGTATTTCAAGCGCTTTAAAAAGATAAGCCTTACAGCATGAAGGTCCAGTTAAATTAAACACTGCCATGGAAAGAAGGGCTGTAATTTTCATAGTTATCTTTTGTTCTTCGTTCCTGCCGCAAACCGAGCCTGTTAAAATAGAATATACTATACCGCCTGCAGGAACTATTCCGCAAACTCCGCTCAGACCGCAGTAGCCTCCTACTGCCTGCTTAGACAATCTGTAAAAACCTTCTTCTATGACTTCTTTCGCAATATTTATATATTTCCCGTTTTTTAACGAGGCTAAAACAGCGCCCGTTAAAATATAGGCATGATGGCAACCCAGCATAGGGATATTTACATTTGGATTATTCAATATATCTAAAACAATTTCAAAAGGATTTTTACTGTCCGTGTTTAGTACAAAGTTTTTAATATAATTATAAGAAGATAAATTATGGCAGTCATCACAGACGTAATGCCCAGGGTCATTCGAGCAAACGATACTGCCTTTTTCTTTTTTGCCACAGTAAAAACAGGTCAAGCCTATAGATTCCGATAAATATTCAAGCGGATGTCCGCATATTAAGCAGTTGTTTCTATACTCTGCTTCTTGTTCTGCGGAACAACTTAACTTATGCATTTTTCTATTACATCATCAAATGCGGAGATATCTGGAGTAACGCCTTCATATGCGACGGCTCCAGCTTCTTTAAGGGCATTAACAAAATCTTCTCCGGAAACGTAAATTGTGTTTGAAGGCTCTATAACTTTACCTTTTATTATAACGCAGGGACCGTCGGGATCATTTTCGTTTTTAAATTCCGAAGGGATTACTAAAATTTTAACGTTATTAAAAGTAGAAATAATAAGCCACACAACTGAAGAATACATTTTACACCTGCCGTGCGGAGGGCACTTTGTTATAATTCTTAATTCAACGGGTTCCATTTTTTTCTCCTTTTTTAACTGTAAATTATAATTAATAATTCTTCATTAGGGTTTAAACACGTAAAACGCCCCTATAACAACTAATAAAGCCATTAGCATAAATTTCAACATTTTTTCGTTTAGACGTTGGGAAATTTTTGGGCCTATAATCGAACCTATTATAACTCCGGCAAGCGTTATGGGCAATATGGGGAAAATAATTGGAACCCCCATCCTTATATAATTCGACACGCTGGTAAGGGACGAAATAAAAACCACGAGAATGCTTATTCCCGCCGCTAGAAAAACCGGAAGCCCTATTGCGTCAATAAGGAACGGAACAATTAAAAATCCCCCTCCAACGCCAAAAATTGACGATAAAGTCGCTATTACAAACCCGGCTATAAACAGCATTATGGGGGATACCGAATAATCTTTACGCTGGCATTTAAAATCGATTTTTTTAAATGAAAATTTTACTTTCGAAGGAAGATTATGTTTTTCTTCGTTATTATTTTTTTTATTCTGATCCGGTTCTTTCTTTTTTCTTTGTTTTAAAATATTATAAAACATCATTGCTACGACCAAGAAGGTCAGATAGCCGAATAAATATTTAAATGATTTTAATTCAAAAAGAAAGTTTTTTGAAAACCACGATCCCAATAAAGCGCCAAAAATAGCTCCCGCCGCTATAATAAAACCCAGATAAAATAAAATGTTTTTTATCTGCTTAGCCCTTTCCTGCCTTAAATATATAGGGAGAGCTATAACGGGAGAAACTATGATAATAATCTGGTTCATTACTTTTACGGAATTAGCCGCTTGAATATGCAAGACAGTTATAAAACCAAAGCTTGCAAGAATGCCTCCGGCAGCACCTACCGTCGAAAAAACAAATCCGGTAAACAATGTCCATATAAAACCGGAAATATAAAAAATTAAATGCCCCATATGATGTTCCTCCGATTAACGTTTTTATATTGCATTTTTAGTGCAATTCGCATTAATCAAAAGTTTTTTATGGGGAAGCCGACCTGACTCCCGTAATTATTCAGTTAATATACATAAATAATTTGTCACCGGCCTAATTTAATATATAATTTTTATTATATTGATTTATTATATCACAAATTTTATTATGGAATATTAATGGAATATTTTGAAAAAATATGCCGGATTTCCGTCTTAAAAACGGAAATCCGGCATATAACAAAATGTAAAAGCTGCGAGATATTAATTATACGTCGTAATACAGGGCAAATTCGTAAGGAACCGGTCTCATGCGGACTGGATTAACATCATTTTCCATTTTGCGTTCAATCCATGTCTGTATTAAATCTTCGGTAAATACTCCGCCTTCAAGGAGGAATTTATGGTCTTTCTCAAGCTCCTTTAGCGCATCTTCAAGTGAACCCGGAGCAACTGGAATATTCTTGAGTTCTTTTTTAGACAATGTGAATAAATCTTTATCGACTGGGTTGCCAGGTTTTATTTTATTTTTAATTCCGTCCAATCCTGCCATAAGCAATGCCGAAAAAGCAATGTATCCGTTTGCGGTAGGATCTGGCGTTCTATATTCAATTCTTTTCGCTTTTGGCGAAGTTGAATACATAGGAATTCTTACCGCAGCGCTTCTGTTCCTTGATGAATAAACAAAGTTCACCGGAGCTTCAAAACCGGGCACTAATCTTTTGTAAGAGTTTGTGGTTGGATTGGTAAATGCGCATAAAGCTTTTGCATGCTTTAATATTCCGCCTATATAATAAAGACCCATTTCAGAAAGACCGGCATAGCCCTTGCCCGCGAAAAGCGGCTGTCCGTTTTTCCATAATGATTGATGCACATGCATGCCGGAACCATTATCGCCGAAAAGCGGTTTAGGCATAAAGGTCGCCGTCTTGTCATATCTTCTTGCAACGTTTTTAATTACATACTTGAACCACATAAAATTGTCGCCCATAGAAGTTAAAGAATCAAATCTCATATCTATTTCAGCCTGACCGCCGGTAGCAACTTCGTGATGCGCGGCTTCGACTCTTATTCCTACGTTTTGAAGTTCCAATGCCATTTCATTTCTGATATCCGTCTGGGTATCTATTGGAGAAGCCGGGAAATAACCCTCTTTATGTCTAGGCTTATGCCCAAGATTAGGCATTTCATCTCTTCCCGTATTCCAAGTGCCTTCTTCTGAATCAATGTAGTAATATCCGCTGTTTGCAGTCTGGTCGTATCTGATATCGTCGAAAATAAAAAACTCGGCTTCAGGACCAAAATAAGCGGTATCGGCAATACCGGTGGATTTTAAATATTTTTCAGCTTTTTGAGCTATATAACGGGGATCCCTGTCGTAAAATTTTCCGGTAACAGGGTCCTTAATATTGCATATTAAAGACAAAGTTTTTGCTTCTATAAAATTATCTATTACGGCTGTAGAAGCATCCGGTATCATAAGCATATCGGAAGCGTCTATAGCCTGCCATCCTCTTATGCTGGAACCGTCGAATCCAAAACCGTCTTTAAAAGTATCTTTTGAGACTTCGCTCACTGGTACAGTAAAATGCTGCCATGTTCCTAAGAGGTCGCAAAATTTAACATCAACAAATTGAACCTCTTGCTCTTTGATAAACTGAATTACTTCATTTTCCGTCATTTCTCCTCCAAAAAATTTAAAAATTAAGATTTATTGAATTTATATATAAAAGCGCTTAAAAGCGTCAACTTTTTAAAGCGCTTCGTCGCCTCTCTCGCCGGTTCTTATCCTTATAGCATCTTCTACGGGCAGGACGAATATTTTTCCGTCCCCTATTCTTCCCGTTTTTGCGCTTACAGTAATAGATTCAATTACAGAAGCAAGTCTGTCGTCTGAAACGATAACTTCAATTTTCACTTTGGGTATAAAGTCCACGACGTATTCGGCACCTCTGTATAGTTCTGTATGTCCTTTCTGTCTTCCGTATCCTTTGACCTCCGTTACTGTTAAACCCTGAATACCTATCTTGCTTAGAGATTCTTTTACGTCGTCAAGTTTAAATGGTTTAAATATAGCTTCTACTTTTTTCATCGTTCCTCCGGTATAAAATTAAAAGCAATAAATATGCCAATAATTATTTAATATATAAATGCATAAAATTATAAATTATTTATATCTTTTGCATAAAAAATATGCAATAAAAAAAATTAATGCCTGAAAAATAGGCAATAATTAATCCCTGAAATTTATATAAACAAGCTCAATATCTAAAGAAAAAGCTTTTAAATGGGAAATTATGCCTTGAAGTTCGTCTCTAGACTTTGAATTGACTCTCAAATGGTCTTTAAGATTTTCAACGCTCACCTTAGGCGCTATTTTTTTTATTTCCTGAATTATTTTTTTAGAGGACTCTTTGTCAACGCCTTCTTTGATTTCTACTTCCTGCCTCATCATTCCTTTAGACGCTTCTTCCTTTCTTTTAAAATCCAGAAATTTTATGGAAACACCACGTTTTATAAGTTTTCCCTTAAGTATGTCTATTAAAGCGGTAAGTTTATAATCGTCGTCACCGAGAAGCGTAAGTATATTATCCTGTCTTTTTATTTCGCTCTTAGTGCCTTTAAAATCATATCTGCCTGTTATCTCCTTAACTGTTTGGTTTATTGCATTATCAACCTCTTGGAGGTCGGCTTTGGATACTATGTCGAAAGAAGGCATTTTAGTCTCCGTAAAATCAATTTAATTTTCTTTTATTATTCTATAATACGATGGAAAATTAATATTAAAAACGCTGCCATCGATAGGCATATTGAACTTAACGTTCTTATATATAAAATTTATTATCTGCCCTTGATGCGTAATAATCTTAAGCGATTTTATTTTCAGGTTATTACTAGCAAAACCGACGTAAATCTTTTTTGCCCTCTGCATCGCAATCGGCTTTAATTCAAGAATTATATCTCCTGATGCCTTGTTTCTATGGATATTTTTAACATTAAAATATTTAGTTAAACTTCCTATAACCTGGACAACGTTAGGTGGAAACCCGCCCCTTTCTTTACCTACGTTAATTATAGTAACCTTTTTAATTAAATTGTTTATGATATAAAGTCTGTTATTTTTTAAAACCTGCCTTTTATGAAACGGGTATTCGTAAACCCATGTCATACCCCATGCATTGTCGCTATGATTATTGCGTTTATAATAAAAACGACCCTTAAAAATCATATTCTGCGAATATCCCGATATATTTTCTTTCTGGTAAAAATTTGCTTTTATTGAATAAATATTTTGGTATCTAGCTTCGATTTTATTTATAATATTATTGGATATACCATAAGAACGAGGCACAAGAAATATTAAAACGAAAAAAGATAAGCTTAAAAGAAATATATATAATTTAGAAAATCTTGATTTCATCTGCCTTGTCTCCTTTTTTTAATTAAAACTCCCTCATTTTGCAGTTTTTCCATTATTCTTGCCGCCCTGTTAAAACCTATTCTAAATCTTCTCTGCACATAAGATATTGAAATATTTTCTCCATCATCCCCCGCCTGAACGAGATTCAACACTTCGTTGTATATTTCGTCATCTGCATCATCCGTAATTATTCTATCAAAATTACCCGTATTGTCAAACTCATTTATTAATAATTCGTTTTTTTGGGTCGGAAAATTTTTTTCGTTTATGAAATTCAAAGCCTTTTTTATCTCTTCTTCGGAAACATAAGAGCCGTGAATTCTTACAAGCCTGCCTTGACCGGACGGCATAAAAAGCATATCTCCGTTACCAAGCAATTCCTCTGCGCCGTTGGAATCAAGTATCGTTCTTGAATCTACCTTTGATGAAACTAAAAAAGATATCCTCGACGGCATATTTGCTTTAATAACTCCGGTTACTACGTTAACCGAAGGTCTCTGTGTAGCTATTATAAGATGTATACCACAGGCACGCGCCATCTGGGAAAGTCTTATTATTGATGTTTCGACATCTTTCGGGCTTGAAAGCATTAAATCGCTTAATTCGTCGATTATAATTACTAAATAAGGCATGGGTTTTAGACCGCGCTTTTTATATTTTTCGTTATACTGTTCAATATTTTTAACGCTTTCGGACTGCATATTTTTATATCTTGCTTCCATTTCTGAAACTGCCCATTTAAGTGCAATACTAGCCTTTTTAGCGTCGTAAACTACGTCGCTTATTAAATGCGGGAGATTTTCAAAAGGCGTTAATTCTAATCTTTTAGGGTCAATCATTAAAAAATTTAATTCTTCATAACTTGCTTTAAAAATAAGGCTTATTATTAAAGTGTTTATAAAAACACTTTTTCCAGCCCCTGTAGCTCCAGCTATTAATAAATGCGGGGCTTTAGCAATATCGAAGAGTACATTGCCTCCGGTAGTATTTTTTCCTAGAATAATTGTAAGAAGAGATTTTGAATCTACAAAATCCTTTGAATTTAAAATTTCCGAAAATAAAACCGTTTCTCTTTTGTTATTTGGAACTTCGATGCCGACAGCCGATTTGCCTTCAATAACTCCAGTTATCCTGACAGGTTTTGATTTTAAAGCCATCGTTAGGTCTTCCGAAAGGGACATAATTCTTCCTATTTTTACCCCACTTGCCGGTTCGAACTCATACATGGTTATAATAGGACCTGGATTTATTCCGGTAACTTTTCCTTTGACTCCGAAATCCATAAGCTTTTTTTCTATTAAAGTCGCGTTTCCCAAAAGAGACAATTTGTCGGGCTTTTGAATGTCTTTCGCAACCGTTTCCGGGTTTATTAATGAAATCAAGGGTATTTTTGAATCTCTGTCGCCGATAAAATCAAATGTTCCAGTCTTTTCCATTATAGGTTCGACACTTACGGCTTCAGCTTCTTCTTTTTTTTCTAAATCGCTTATAAGTTCCTCTCTTGTTCCTCCAAATAACTCTTTATTTATAACAAAACTTTTCTTTCTTTTTTTGAGTCCTTTCTTTTTTTCAAACATTAATTTTAACGAAGAAAAAAAACCTGCAGCCTTAATAAATGGAAAACGTATATTTAACCATTTAATTTTTTTTATATCGATCTTTGATAAATTATAGATATAATTAAAATATCCTTTTGCACGTTCATTACCTATTTTTTTAAAAAATATATAGAACGAAGAGAGAAAAAGCAGTAGTGTTATTATTATAGTTCCGGCTTCGCCGAAAAATTTGAAAAGACCGTTGTAAACACCTCTTCCTACCAGTCCTCCGCCTGATATAATAAATCCGTGATATGAAATTGTAGGAAAAAGTCGGTATAAAAAAATAGACAGGGCAAGGAGTGCTATTAAAATTCCGGCATAAAATCTTTTAATCAAAGGTTTATTTAATATTAATACAATACCGACTAATAATATAAAGAGTATTATCAAAAACGATAAAAGACCAAATGCGGTTAATAGGTAATTCGATAAAATACCGCCGAAAAAACCTCCTAAATTTGTTTTATGAACCGTAGAAATAGAATATGAATTAAAAGTTTGCTGGAGTATACTGTATGAATAAAGGGACAGCATGGAATATACGGAAAAAAATATAATTAATATTCCCCATATTGTCCTCTTATGGCTTGACATAATTAAATAAACTCTTCCGTAGCGAAATAAGGCTTCAATGCATCTGGAATTTTTATGTATCCGTCATCCGTCTGGTAATTTTCAATAACTGCAATCATAACCCTTGGGAGTGCAAGTCCCGAACCGTTTAGAGTTGCGGCAAATTCCGCTTTAGAATTTTTATCTCTTTTAAATTTTATATTTGCTCTTCTTGCCTGAAAAGAACCAAAATTGGAACATGAACTTACTTCTAGCCATTCGTTGATTCCTGGTGCATAAACTTCGATATCAAATTTTTCGCTCGCAGTAAAACTCAGATCGCCGGTGCATATCCGAACAAGCCTGTGTGGAATATCGAGCCTGTTTAATATATCCTGGGCATCGGCTATAAGACTTAATAATTCTTCTTTTGCCGTTTCTGGCGACGTAATTTTTACAAGCTCTACCTTATCGAATTGATGTCCTCTTTTTATTCCTTTCGTATCTTTGCCGGCAGACAGCTGTTCTTTTCTGAAACATGCTGTATAGGCGGCGTGTTTTACGGGAAGCTTTTCTATGGGGAAGACCTCATCCCTGTACATATTGGTGACAGGAACCTCTGCGGTGGGGACAAACCAAAGACCAGAATCTTCGTCTTTATATAAATTATCGGAAAACTTTGGAAGCTGACCCGTTCCTACCAAGCACTCTTTGTTTACCATAAAAGGCGGGTATATTTCTTCATACCCGTGATAATTGACATGGACATCAAGCATAAAATTAATAAGCGACCTCTGGAGTTTTGCAAGTCCTTTTTTTAAAATATAAAACCTTGTGCCTGAAATTTTGACTCCTCTTTCAAAATCTATTAAGTTTCTTTTTTGACCAATCTCGTAATGAGTTTTGGGTTGGAAGTTAAACTTTTTCTTTTCGTTAAAATAAGAAACGGCAGTATTTTCGCTTTCGTCTTTGCCGACAGGCACATCTGGATCAGGTAAATTAGGGACATTAAGCATCAGCGAATTAAGCTTTTCTTCTACGACACTTAACTCGTCTTCCTGAAATTTAATTAATTCGTTTACCTTGTTAACTTCTCCTTTCTTTGCCGAAATTATTTTTTCATCCTTTTCCGAAGCTATTTCTTTAGAAAGTGTTTTTCTAGTATTCCTTAAACATTCAGAATCGTATAAAAGTTTTCTTTTAGATTCATCAAGTTCATAAATTTCATCTATAGGAACCGAAACGAAAAGTTTTTCCATCTCCTTTTTAACGTATTCTCTTTGTTCTCTAATAAGTTTAATGTCTATCATTTTTTTAATTAAAATTTAATTATATTATTTTTGTCTTATATTAATATTTTTAAAACTAAATATCAATCAGGAATTAAACAGAATGTTTAAATTATCTCCGCTTACTTCTACGAACCCCCCTGACGCGGCATCTATTTCATTTTCTTTTTCGCCAATTTTATATTTTATTTTTCCCATGACTATATCGGCAATAAAATTTACATGTTTAGGCATAATTCCTTCTATTCCGGCCCCGGTAGGAATTTCGCAAAAATCAACCTCTCCTTCAAAAATCAATCCTTTTTTATTTACTATTTTTAATTTAAAAGGCATTTATTTATTCAACCCTTTTGCCTTTTCCACGACTTCATCTATAGTTCCGACCATATAAAATGCCTGCTCCGGCAAATCATCATGCTTTCCTTCGAGAATTTCTTTAAAGCCTCGTATTGTTTCTTTTAAAGGAACATACCTCCCCGGAAAACCTGTAAAAACTTCCGCGACGAAAAAAGGCTGCGATAAAAACCTTTGTATCCTTCTTGCCCTGTTTACTATAAGTTTATCTTCTTCCGATAGTTCGTCCATTCCAAGAATCGCAATTATGTCCTGAAGTTCTTTATACTTTTGAAGAACCGCCTGAACCTTCCTTGCAACTCCGTAGTGTTCCTCTCCTATAATATTGGCATCCAATGCTCTAGACGTCGAATCTAAAGGGTCAACTGCCGGATAGATCCCAAGGTCCACAATCTGCCTAGAAAGCACCGTCGTTGCATCTAAATGAGCAAACGTGGTTGCAGGAGCTGGGTCCGTCAGATCGTCGGCAGGAACGTATACCGCCTGAACCGAGGTGATAGAACCCTTTTTTGTGCTTGTTATTCTTTCCTGAAGTTCGCCCATATCCGTTGCAAGCGTAGGCTGATAACCCACTGCGGAAGGTATTCTTCCGAGAAGGGCGCTGACTTCTGAATTTGCCTGCGCGAACCTAAAAATATTATCTATAAAAACTAAGACGTCCTGCCTTTCTTCGTCCCTGAAATACTCCGCCATCGTAAGAGCGGAAAGAGCTACCCTTGCCCTCGCACCTGGCGGCTCATTCATCTGCCCGTAAACTAATACGGCTTTATCTAAAACTTTCGATTCTTTCATTTCCGCCCAAAGGTCAGTTCCTTCTCTAGTTCTTTCTCCTACACCGGCAAATACCGAAAAACCGCCGTGCTCTATCGCGATGTTGTGAATTAGTTCCATAACTAAAACAGTTTTACCTACTCCGGCACCACCGAACAACCCGGCCTTTCCTCCCTTTAAATAAGGTTCTAAAAGGTCTAAAACTTTAATGCCTGTTTCTAATATCTCGACATTAGTCGATTGTTCTTCAAAGGTCGGGGCAGGCCTGTGAATTGGTAATCTTGATTTAAACTGGACAGACGGCAGTTCGTCTACAGGCTCTCCAATAACGTTAAATATTCGACCAAGAACTTCTCTTCCAACAGGTACCGTTATCTTATTGCCGGTATCTATTACTTTCACGCCTCTATATAATCCGTCGGTAGAGTCTAGAGCAATACATCTGACTATATCTTCACCAAGATGCTGGGCAACTTCTAAAACTAAATTATTTTCCTTATCGTTTATAGCTGGATTGGTAAGCGTCAACGCATTGAAAATAGACGGCAGTTTCTTGTTTTCAAATTTAACGTCTATTACAGGGCCTATAACCTGAGATACAAAACCTTCATTCATTAAATTAATATCCTCCAAAAATTCATCTTATGGCATTCACGCCGTTTATAATATCTAAAATTTCAAGTGTAACGGCCGCTTGTCTTGCTTTATTATAAGATACTGTTAATTTGCTGATAAGCTTCTCGGCGTTTCTTGTAGCGTTATCCATGGCATTCATTCTGGAAGCTTGCTCTCCGGCAAACGATTCGAGAATTTTAAAAAATATTTTGATTTGTATATAATCTTTTAAAATTTTATCCAATATCTCCTCTTCATAACTAACCGGCTCTATCAAATATCCTCCGTTGTTTTTATTTTTGTCCGGGGATTTAGTATCTAAAGGTAAAATCTTTTCTATAACTGCTTTTTGATGAAGGGTCGAAATATAAGTATTCGATATTATATAAACTTCGGACATTTTATTTTCAACAAAATCTTTAGATATATCGCGTGCCAATAAATCTGAAAGATTAGTAGGCGTTTCTCCTTCAGAAAAAAATTTACTGAATGCGACGTCATAATTACCTTTTTTAAAAAAATCTAAAGCCTTCTTCCCGAGAATATATAATTTTATACGGCTTGATTGTATTCCTTTAGCTTTTAATTCTTCAAATAAAAGTTTAAACAGGTTCATATTGAAAGAACCACAAAGCCCTCTGTCAGTAGAGATTATTATTATGCCGATATTGTCATTATCTCCACTTGATTTAAAATAAAAAGGATGCGAATATAATACCGTATTATCTGAAATATTTTTAATAATTTCATCATATGTCAGAGCATATGCCCTAAACTCGTTCATCAAGGACTGATTCCGTTTTAATTTAGACCCCGCCACCATTTTCATAGCTTTAGTTATCTGTTTCGTATTTTTAATGCTAGAAATCTTTCTTTTTATAGATTTTAAATTAGGCATAATATATTTATATATTTATCAGTCTTCCATAAAAATCTTCTTAAATTTATCTAATGCGTCAGTAATGCTTAATTTAATAGTATCGTCTATAACTTTCTTTTCTCTGATGCCTGAATATATCTCAGGACTATTATTTTCGATATATGTCAAAAGTTCTTTTTCATATTTTTTTATCGAGGAAAGATTATATTCACGCAAATATCCGTTATTAGCCGCATATAATATGACAACTTCTTTCTCTATAGGCATAGGGTCGTACTGGGCCTGTTTAAGAAGTTCGGACATCATTCTACCACGGGCTAGCATTTCTTGGGTGCTTTTATCAAGATCGGCTCCAAACTGTGAAAATGCCGCAAGTTCCCTATATTGAGCTAAAGAAAGTCTTAAGCCGCCTGAAACCTGCTTCATGGCTTTAATCTGTGCATCGCCACCAACCCTTGATACGGAAAGTCCTGCATTTACGGCAGGTCTAACCCCT
Organism: bacterium; assembly: GCA_021777135.1. Taxonomy (GTDB): domain Bacteria; phylum SZUA-79; class SZUA-79; order Acidulodesulfobacterales; family Acidulodesulfobacteraceae; genus Acidulodesulfobacterium_A. Next base: position 91,855 of record JAJYDX010000001.1, read on the forward strand.
GCGTAAAATAAGTCGGTTTCTAAAAATATCTGTCCGTCGGTAATAGATATAACATTTGTAGGAATATATGCGGAAACGTCACCAGCCTGCGTTTCGACTATAGGCAGGGCCGTCAATGACCCTCCGCCTTGCGCATCGTTTAATTTTGCCGCCCTCTCCAAGAGCCTTGAGTGTAGATAGAACACGTCGCCTGGATATGCTTCTCTGCCGGGAGGTCTTCTAAGAAGCAGTGAAAGTTCTCTGTATGCAACCGCATGTTTAGATAAATCATCGTATATTATAAGGCAGTGCATGCCGTTATCTCTAAAATATTCGCCCATAGTGGCTCCAGTATATGGAGCAAAATATTGAAGTGCGGCTGGATCGCTCGCGTTAGCAGCTATTATAGTCGTATATTCCATAGCTCCGGAACTCATTAACCGGTCATATATAAATGAAATACTTGACTGTTTCTGCCCTACTGCCACATATATGCAATAAACTCCCGAACCTTTCTGGTTTATTATGGTATCTATCGCTATCGCGGTTTTTCCTGTTTGCCTGTCTCCTATTATAAGTTCTCTTTGTCCTCTACCAATGGGTATTAATGCATCGATTACTTTAATTCCTGTATATAAAGGTTCATTAACTTTTTTTCTACGAACTATGCCGGGAGCTTTTTTTTCTATAGCTGCGTATTTATCTGCTTCAATAGGGTTCTTTCCGTCTATTGGCCTTCCTAGCCCATCAAGAACTCTACCTAAAACTCCCATTCCAACGGGCACTTCGGCAATATTACCTGTCCTTTTTACTATATCGCCTTCTTTAACTAAGAATTCCTCCCCTAATATAACAACGCCGGCATTATCTTCTTCCAAATTTAGAACATAACCGTATACGTCTGGAGAAAATTCAAGCATCTCGCCTATCATAGCATTTTTAATACCGTATATTTTTGCTACGTTGTCCCCTACGGACAAAACTACGCCTACCTCGCTTATGTCGACATTCTTAGTATAAGATTCGATTTTGCTTTTTATTATATCCGTAATCTCTGAAGCCTTAATGGCCATAAATAAACGCCCCTTGTTTTAAATAATTATAAAGATTCTCCATCTGCGTTTTTATACTGCTGTCGTACAATATATTTTCAATATTTATTATATAACCGCCTATTATTTTTTCATCAACCTTTTCAGATATCGCAATGGTCTTGTTTAAAGCTTTTTCTATAATATTCTTTATTTTGTTTTTTTCTTCCAACTTTAACTCTTTTGCAGAAACGACTTCTACTCTTAATATATTTAAAAAATTATTCCTAAAAACCGAATATTCTTCTAAAATTTTTGGAAGATATCCGGTTCTTTCATTTTCTATTAAAATATGAATGAAATTTACAAAATGCGAACTTAAAGATAATTCTTTACCTAATAAATCTATAACTTCAAATCTTTCTTTTTTGCCTATATACGTCTGCGAAAGAAATTCCTTAAGACATAACTTATGATAGCAAAAATTAATAAAATTATTGAGATCGTTAAAAATTTCTTCTATTGTGCCGGAATCCGTGGCAATTTCAAATAGGGCGGCGGCATATCGCTTACTTATTTGATTGTTTTGCAAATGCGTCCTCTTGAAGCTTAAGAAAATTATCGTTTATTTTATAATAAATTTCTGCGGTCATTTCTTTTTGTAAAATATCGTTAACCGTTTTAAAAGACATATCTAAAGCATCTTCAAATAACCTTTTGCTTTGACTGTCTATTTCCGATTCAGCCTGTTTGATAAAATTATCTAAAATTTTATCGGCTGATACCCTTGCATTTTCTATAATGCTGTTCTTTTCAATTTCGGCTTCTTTAATCGCTTCTTTTTTAATATTTTCTATTTCTTTCTTGACTTCCGCAAGGTTTATTTTAGCCTCTTCATAAAGCTTCTTGGCTTTTTTTTCATATGCTTCGGCTTTAGCTAAAGACGCTTCTATATTTTTTTTTCTGCCATAGAAATACGACGCACCGTATTTTACATATATATAGGTAATTCCTATCGCCAGCAGTAGGGTATCGAATATTCTCCAAAAAATATTCATATATTTACTCTAAAATTTTTTTACTAATTAAATTTGCAAGCTCGTTTGATTTTGATTCATAATAATCTTTAACCGTTTTTTTTCTCTCTTCAAAATCTTTAATCATATCGTCTAATTTTAAAGATGCATTTTTTTTCGCCGAAGAAATAATCAAAGAAGCTTCGTCTAAACCGTCCTTCCGATAAGCCTCTTTTATTCTGTTGATTTCAAGTTTTAATTTCCTTTTTTCCGTTTCGGAGTCTTGATTTAACTTATTAGTTAAGTCTTCTAATTCTTTTTGATTTTCGTAATTGGAATTTATAATTTCATTTCTTTTTTTTAAAATATTTCTTAAGGGTTTGAATAAGAAGAGATTTAAAAGATAGGAGAATATCAAGAATGCGGCGGCCTCAAACAGCAGCCCCTGCCACGTGATAATTAATTCGGACATACGAAATTTATTTTAATATTTATTTTTTATAATGTTTAATTATATCAAAACAGGAAAAAATATCAATTTTAATTTATTCACTTTTTTTTGTTTTTTATGCTAATATTTTATATAAGTAAGTTTGAATATAAATAAATAAGGTTTTTATGTTTTCAAATCAAAATATTGTCGATAACAACTCAGATTTTACCGTAAATACCATACGAATAAAAAAAAATGAAATAATAGATCAGATAATCAATAACATATATGAATCTAATATCGAGTTAGGAATTACAATTTTTCCATACAACCAGTTTTTTAAAACTTATTTGATTGAGATTAGGTCGAAATATTTAGTAATTGATAGCCTTATGCCATTTTATGGGAACAAAATAATACCTAAGACCGAATATTTAAAGATAAACGCAGATTCAAAAAATCACGCAACCGACAAGTATTTTTTTTCAAAGTATAAAGATGAAATAATAACAGCCGAAGAAAGCAATTTTATAATTTACAAACCAAGCGAGATAATTATTGTCGAAAAAAGAAGCGTCCTAAGGGTTTCAACCAATAAATTTAACGAAGCTTTTATTTTAGGCTCTTATTATTATAACGATTTTTTCTATCCCGTTTATGACCTATCTTGGAACAGCATATCTTTTACCGCCGACAAAACAATGGAAGCCGGATTAATATTAAAAAATACTATTGTAAAATTTTCAGGCAAATCCGTTAACATGGATTTAAAAATTATTCATTCTACTTACAAAGACGGACAATTCAGAATAGGATGCCGGATAGATAAAATATCGGATAAAGACAGGGATATGATTATTAATTTCATTTTAAACATAGAAAGACAGAATATCAACTCCAATTTAGAAAAAGAATAATTTATTTTTTATTAATAAATTCTATTATCCTTTCAAGTTCTTCATTAGAATAAAATTCTATTTCTATTTTACCTTTTATTTCAGAACCATTACTTTTATAGTCGATTTTAACTCTTGTCTGAAGTTTTTCCAATAACTCATCTTCGTAATTTTTAATTTGGGAAGATACGGATAAATCATTTTTAGACTTCTTTTGTTTTTTCTTTAACTTAAGCTCTCTGGCCTTGCGCTCCGTTTCTCTTACATTTAATTTTTCACCTGAAATCGTATTAAGCAACATACCCGCTTCGTCATCAGAAAGACCAATAAGATTTCTGGCATGAGACGGAGTAATTTTTCCATAAATAAGCTCTTTTTTAATTTCTTCTGGTAAAGAGAGCAACCTTATCATATTAGTAATGGTGGCTCTATCTTTGCCAACTTTAACGGAAAGCTCTTCGTGAGTTAATTTATATTCGTCTATCAGCCTCAAATAGCAGTTTGCTTCTTCGATAACGTTTAAATCCTGCCTTTGTATATTTTCTATAAGCGCAATCTCCAGGGCTAAAACTCCTGAGATATCTTTAATTATTGCCGGTACTTTCTTAAAATTAAGGTCTTTGGCCGCCCTATATCTTCTCTCTCCCGCTATCAAATCGTATTCGCCGTCATTTTTAGATTTAGCGACTATTAAGGGTTGAATTATACCATTTTCTTTAATGGAATTTTTTAAATCCAAGAGCTTATCTTCGTCAAAAAACTGCCGAGGTTGATAAACACCTGTATTTATATTATTTATGTCAATATCAAAAACGGAAAACGCATTATCTAAATCCGGCTGACCTTCGCTTTGATTAAATGCGTCAGTTAAAAGGGCTCCTAATCCTCTGCCTAATACATTTTTTTTGATGTGTTTTTCTTTTTCTTCCATATTTATTCTTTTTATGCCGCCTTAGACAAAAATTCTTTAGTTAACTCAAGATAGTAGACTGCACCTTTCGAGTTTATGTCGTATAAAATTATCGGTTTTCCAAAACTTGAACTTTCCGGAAGTTTAACATTCCTTGGTATAACGTTTTCATAAATTTTTTGCCCGAAATATTTTTTAACTTCTCCAACTATCTGATTTGTAAGGTTCGCTCTTCCGTCAAACATAGTAAATAATACGCCTTCTATATGCAATGTCTTATTGAGACGCTGGTTGACAAGTTTAATTGTCTGCATCAGCCGCGATATGCCTTCCAGTGAATAATATTCGCATTGCATAGGGATTAAAACGCTATCGGATGCGGTAAGGGCATTAATAGTCAATAAACCAAGAGAGGGGGGTGTGTCTATAAAAATATAATCATAATCGTTTTTAACTTTATCTATTATATTCTTTTTAAAAAAATATTCTCTTTCATCCATATTTACAAGTTCGACCTCTATCCCCGCAAGATTAGAATTCGCTGGCATCACGTAAAGATTCTTCATTTGCGTTGAATATATTGAGTCGAAAACTTCTGATTCGCCGGTAAGACACTCGTAAATCGTGGGGTTAGACCTTTCAACGGCAATATTTAAGCCGCTCGTAGCATTAGCCTGCGGGTCGGCATCTATCAAAAGAACTTTTTTTTCGTATGCCGAAAGACATGCCGCAATATTAACTGCCGTAGTGGTTTTTCCTACTCCGCCTTTCTGGTTTGAAATACAGACAACTTTAGACATTAAAAACAACCTAAGTAATTATTGTATTAAAAATTATAAAGCTAATTATATCATTAATTAAATTTATAAATCAAAATTTTTGTTTCACGTGAAACCTTATTCAAATATAATGGTTTTATTATCATGCTCTATTATTCTGTCTTCCGTAAAAAGCTTAACGGCTTTTGCAAGAACTAATTTCTCGACTATTTTACCTTTTCTTTTTATTTCATTTATATCGTCGCCGTGGTTTATTCTTATAATATCCTGCTCTATAATAGGTCCGTCGTCTAATTTTTCGTTTACGAAATGTGCCGTAGCACCTACTAATTTAACGCCTTTCTGATAAGCCTGCACATAAGGTTTGGCGCCTGGAAACGAGGGCAGAAAAGAATGATGGATATTAATTATGTTTTGACAAAAGGAATTAATAAAATTTTTTGACAAAACTCTCATATATTTTGCCAATATTACAAAATCTATCTGTAATTTTAATCTTTCGAACTCTTTTTTTATTAACTCTTCCTGTTCAATTGCATTATCCCTATAAGGAGCATATATAAACGGAAGCCGGTATGATTCGGCAACCGGCAGTAATATATTATGATTAGAAACGATGCAAACGATATCTAAAAATAAATCGCTGGAACTTTTTTGCCAAAGTAGTTCATAAAGACAGTGGTCTTCTTTTGAAACGAATACCGCTGCTTTTTTCTTAACAGAAGTATCGGTTAATTTAAATTCCGCATTAAAAATTGAAGAAAATCCGTTTAATTTTTGGTTTATATCGTTTAATCCTTTTAAACTTTCAGGTTCAAAAACAATACGCATAAAAAAGTGAGCCTTAGTGCTTGAATTTGTGGAATACTGGTTAGATTCTATTATGTTTGCGCCGCCTTCGAAAAGTATTTTTGAAACTGAAGCCACTATTCCTTTTCTATCCGGACAAGAAAATGTCAAAACTATCATAATCTATTTTTTCCTCACATTAATGCTATAAGTTTTCCGCATATAAATCCTGCGGCGGCGGCAGTTCCACCTATTAAAACCATTTCAAGGGAACTTTTAAATTTGCCCGTCTTAGTTACTTTTGCTTTAGCCAGTCCTGTAAATATTAGAACCGATACTGATAAAAAAATTGAGGCCGCAACAGCCGTTAACGAATTTCTAATAAAGAAAAAAGGGATCAGCGGCGGTATGCCTCCAGCCAAGAAAGATAAACCGGTGTATAATGCAATTCTTAAAGGTTTTTCATAATAATCCTTACTTATACCGAGTTCGTCCTGAACCATAAAATTAAGCAATATTTTTTTATCGGACATAAGTTTTTTAGCTATCGGGTCTATTTCAGTTTTGGTAAAACCTTTTTCCTGGTATATTTCATAAATCTCTTCTATTTCATGTTCTGGATTTTCTTTAATTTCCATCATTTCCCTTGCAATCTCTTTTTGATAAAATTCATTCTGGGATTTTGTAGCCAGGTATGCCCCAAAAAACATTGAGGCTGTTCCTGCTATAATTTCAGCCGTTCCCGACATAAGCACTATTCTTAAGTTTATCGATGCCCCTGTTACACCGGCAATAAATCCTACTGTTGTAACCAGTCCGTCGTTTACCCCAAACACAAACTCCCTTATAAGTTTTCCTTCAGGTGTATGCCAGTCTTCATTATGAAATCTTTTTAACGGATCCAAATATAATCCCCTATGTTTAAGATTAAACCGAAAGCCTTTTAATCACTATGCCTTTACCTAAAAATTTAATTAATTTCAAAATTGACGGACCGTCTAATTTTCCGGTAATCAGCAGCCTTAATGTTTCATAACACTCTTTTACTGAATTATTGGATATTAAAGACGTTTTTTTTATAATATTTTTAATCGAATTTTCGCTAAAATCTTCAGTATTCAAAAGATTATTTAAAAGACTTTGCTTTAATAAGCTGTCGTATTTAACTCCTTCTAAATTTATTTTATAGTCTTCGAAAAACAATTCCAATTCTCTTAGAATCTCTTTTACTGTTTTAAATTCATTTTTCAAAAAATCAAGTATTTCCAAGGAAATAACTTCCCCGTATTCTTTTTTAAGTTTTTCAAGTATGTATCCGCCTTGAAATTTTTCGGTTAAAACTTTTATAAATTGAACTGCGGACATTGTATTCAGATGCTTTTCGTTTATATGCCTTAATTTATCCTCGTTAAAAATTGCGCTAGAACCTTTCGCTTTTTTAATTTCGAAAAAGTCTGACATTTCTAATATATTAGAAAATATTTCTTTTTCAAATATCTGTTCTTTGCCGTCTTTATATTCATATGAAGAAAAAGTGTTACCGGTTACAGCGAGATAATTCAATACGGCTTCCGGAAGATATCCTTCTTCTTTATAATATTTGATATTAGACGACGCATCCCGTTTGGACATAATTTTTCCGTCTTTGCCGTACAAAAGAGAAATATGTGCAAAAACCGGCGGCTTCTTATCTAAAGCATTAAGAATGAGAATTTGTTTAGGCGTATTGCTTATATGGTCCTCTCCTCTTATAACATGGGTTATACCAATGTCATAATCATCTATAATGGAAGCGAAATTATACGCAAATCTATTATCTTCCGTTTTTAGAATAAAATCGCCGATAATCTTTGGATTAAAAGAAAGATGCCCGTGAACCGCATCATTAAATTCTATTGAGTTAAAACGGGGGTTGATTCTTAATACCTGAGCCACATTTAAACGAATAGAAGGATATAAACCTTTTTGTTTAAAACTTAAACTTAATTTTTCTTTTTCTTCTGCCGAAAGATTTGTGCATCTTCCGTTATATATATAAGGTCTTTTAGATTTAATGGCAATTTCTTTAGATTTTAAAATTTCATCTTCTGTGCAAAAGCACTCATATACAAGACCTTTTTCTTTTAAGTCACTTAAATGTTTTTCATAAATCAAAGTTCTTTCGGATTGCCGGTAAAACTCGCTCCAATTAATTTCAAACCACTGTAAATCATTTTGGATAGAATCTTCATATTCTTTTTTACTTCTGACTTTGTCTGTATCGTCTATCCTTAAAATAAATTTTCCGTTGTATTTCAACGCAAATATATAGTTAAATAAGGCTGTTCTTACCCCTCCTATATGAAGGTTACCTGTTGGGCTTGGCGCAAAACGAACTCTTACGGCTTTTGTTAAATCTTCTTTCAATTTAAGCGTTTAGTTTATTTTATTTTTAAAAATTTTAAATTATTATATTATAATTATCATAGAATAACATAAATAAAATCAGTTATTCAATAAAATCATTTAATAATATAATCATTAACCAAATGGATGAAAAAAATGTTAAGGAAATATTTATAGATAAAATTGCAGGGTATTTAAAAAATTTTGAAGTAATGTCCACTTTTAAGTATATTGAAAATATGGAACTTAAAAAGTTTTATATTTTTTATGAGGAACTTATAGAATGGAATAAAAAAATAAATATCACAGCTATAACCGGTGAAGACGAATTTATAAAAAAACATATTATAGACAGTGCTTTTTTATTTAAAATCCTGGACAAAAAAACAAAATATATATTGGATATAGGTTCAGGAGCTGGATTTCCGGGGATAGTTATGGATATTTTGAATCCAGCTCTAAATATAACTTCCGTAGAGTCAATTTCAAAAAAATGCGCCTTTCAAAAAAATATTTCGAGAAGATTGAATCTATTAAATTTTTATTGCGCAAATTTAAATATTTATTCATACTGCTTTAATGAAAACATAGAGGCAATAGTTACGAGAGCTGCATTCAACGGAAACAATCTTATAAATTTAATTGAGAAATTGGATTTTAAAAAAGATATGGATTTATATTTATTTTTATCCGATATGAAAGAAGTTAAAAAAATTGTAGATTTTAAGTTTAAATCAAAAATTTTATTTTTAGACCGCGTATTGTTTTATAAAACAGACTATTTAGATTATAAAAATAATAAAAACAGTTTCAGGCTTATTGTTAAAATTACAGCTGCCTCAAAATCAAAATAATATTATTACTAATAATTTAACAAAACAAAAAAAGCCGTTATTTATGCAATACATAAATAACGGCTGTAATTTAGATTTTTTGAGGCGCTTAATTATATTTTGACTCTTTTATCGCCTTCATAAACATAAACCCCATTATCGGATTCGTCTTTTGCGTGGTCGTGAGAACCGTCGCAGAACGGAAAATTCTTTGAAAGACCGCATGCACATACGTAAATAGGAAACTTAGCGTCTTTTTCTTCTATGGCAATCGGCAACTTCTTTTCGTGTTTTACTATTCTTGACATAATACCTCCTGTAATTAGTTAATTTTCTTTAATTTTTTAGGTTAACCTATTATTTATATATTAAATCAGTAGATATATATTGTCAATCAGGGTTTTTAAATTTATCTGGTTCTTTTTTTATACTTAATCGTCCAGTTATGTAGTATTTCAATTGCATAGGTCAACTCCCTGCCAGCTTCGGTAAGACTATATTCAACCATTATGGGCTTAGTTGAAATTATGTTTCTATAAATTGCTCCTACTTTTTCTAATACCTCGAGCCTCTTAGACAGTTCTCTAGAGGAAATACCTTCTATATTTTTTTTTATGCGGTTAAATCTTAACTTGTCATCTGAAAGCTCTTTAATTATCATTAAAGACCATTTATTGGCAAGTATTTTAAATGCTTCCTGTGCAGGACAAAAAGTTTTATTATTTTCCATAATGTTTATATTATATCATTTTAAATATATTATGTCAATTAAGTATATAATATATACTTAATAATTTTAAACTCCCTGATTGACTAAATGTATTTAATAAATTATTATTATTAATAAGCGTTAAATTACTGTTAATTTAACCTGTTAAATTTTAAAAGGAGGCTTCAGATTATGAAAAAAGAATCAATTGCTTTATTCTTATTAAGATTTGTATTGTTTTTGAGCTTTTTCTACCATGGAACCGGAATTTTATTTAACTGGTTTGACGGACCTGGAATTAGTGGATTTGCTGGATACATGCATTTCCCTTTAATAATCGCGGTACTCGTCGGCATTGCGGAAACTACCGGCAGTCTTGCAATGATAAGCGGAGTTTTAACGAGAATAGGCGCACTTAATATAATGCTAGTAATGCTGGGCGCTATTTTAATGCTCCATTTGCCTAACGGGTTTAATATTATGAAAAACGGCTATGAATATGCTCTTACAGAATTCATAATCGCTTTAGGTATCTTTATAATAGGACCCGGAGAATATACGCTTACGGGACTTGTTAAAAAAGACGTGCCCTTTATTTTACAGTGAATTATTAAGAAACAGGAGTGGACAAATAAAGACTTAATTGTCTGCTTCTGTTTCTTAAATTTAAAATTCATCGGGATTAAGCGATTTTCTATCATTCTGCCATTCAACCATCCACTGCGGATATAATTTTTTAGGCATAGTAACATCCGAAAGCTTTAATATTTCATCGTCAGTTAAATTGATATTTACCGATCCCAAATTGTCCTCAAGCTGTGACATCTTATTTGCACCGATAATAACAGAAGTTACTCCTTTTTGGGCCAAAAGCCAAGCTAAAGATAACTGTGGAATAGAAATATTTTTGTTTTTTGATATTTCCGCTAACACGTCTATTGCATCATAGCCCCTTGGGTCAACCGGAGGAAAATTAAATTCGCTTCTTCTTGCGCCTACCGGTTTTGGATTTTGTCTAGTGTATTTGCCGGTTAAAAATCCGCCGGACAAGGGCGACCATGGGAGGACTCCCAAGCCTTCTTCGTTGCACAACGGAAGAAGTTCCTGCTCTAAATCGCGTGCAACCAGCGAGTAATATGCCTGAAGAGAAACAAAATTATTAAAATTTTTAGCTTTTGTTAAATATAGTGCCTTCATTATATGCCTTGCGGTCCAGTTTGAAACCCCGGTATATAAAACCTTCCCCTGTCTTACTAAATCGTTCAATGTTTCCAAAGTTTCTTCTAATCCGCATGACATGTCCCAGCCGTGAACTTGATAAAGATCAATATAATCCGTTTTTAACCTTTTCAAACTGTTATTGCATCCTTCTATAATATGTTTCCTCGAAAGCCCCGCGTTATTCAAATCTCCGCTTCCCTGCATCGCGTCATCGCTTAAAGGGGAACGAACCTTTGTGGCTATAACAAATTTTTCTCTCGGCACATCTAGTTTTTTTAATGCATTTCCTAAAATTTCTTCGGACTGTCCAAAAGAATACATATCCGCCGTGTCAAAAAAATTTATTCCAGATTCATATGCTTTTTTAACCATAATATCGGCGGAATCCTGTCCAACTGCCCCAATATTCCTAAATTTGAATCCAAACGTCATTGTGCCGAGACATAGCCTTGAAACTTTCAACCCAGTATTTCCAAGTCTTGTGTACTTCATATGACCTCCCTCTTTAAATCGTCTGATTTAAATTATACCATACAATATGGTATAATTTAATTGCGCCAAAAATAGATTAATTTAATTATTTTAATATGTTATGATGAAATTTATTGCGCTTTTTATTGTGTCTATTTCATTAAATTTATTTATTCTTTCTTTTTCTTATGCCGGTACCGCAGAATATTTTTCACCAGAAACAAATATTCAAAATGTGGATATAAAGTGGCTTAACAAATCTTTAAAAGTGAAAAGGCTTTATGTAGCTATGTATTCTTTTACTGATTATAAGATTGCAAAAGAACTTATTTACCTTGCTAAAAAAGGAGTTGAAATTTACGTCTACAGGGATGATTTGCAAATGAGTGATAAAACAGATAGGACCTATATGCTTAAAAACGTTAAAAATATTCATATAAAGGCTAAAAAAGATAGAGGATTTTGGAATATTATGCATGAAAAAATATTTATAATCCCAGGAGTTGTTCTAAGGGAAGGCTCGGCAAATTGGTCGAAATCAGCTGAAGGCGCATCTTGTTTTCATTATAATTGCGGTTCATTTGAAAATCAGGATAATGATGCTTTATATATAACAAATAAAACGGCAATTAATATTGCTCTGCATAATTTCTATCACATATGGGACAGAAAGACAAATATAGATATTAATTAAATTAATTTTAGGAATTATTTAGCCGTTTTAAATACTTCTCAACTCCTTCGCTAACGGACATAAAAGGTTCGCCGTAGCCTACGTTTCGTAGTGCTGTAATATCCGCTTTAGTAAAGCTTTGATATGCACCTTTAAGGTGTTCGGGAAAAGGGATATATTCGATTTTACCTTTCCTGTGATATTTTATTACGGCATTAGCCACATCGTTAAACGATTTTGCCTGTCCGGTTCCCAGATTAAATATTCCAGACTTATCGGGATTGTCCATAAACCATAAATTGACATTTGCGCAATCCTCTACGTAAATAAAATCCCTTTCCTGACCTCCGTTTTCGTATCCTGCAGTACCTTCGAACAACAGAGCTTTTCCGGTTGCGAGTATCTGATTATTAAAATGAAATGCTACACTGGACATTGTTCCTTTATGCGATTCTCGAGGACCGTAAACATTAAAATAGCGAAATCCTACAATTTGATAACGCGATTTATCAATTATGCTTCTGACATACTGGTCAAATTGAAATTTTGAATAAGCATACATATTTATTGGAAGCTCACAGGCTCTATTCTCTATGAACCCTTTATTTCCTGTTCCATAAACCGAAGCCGATGAAGCATAAATGAATTGCGCTCCTATATCTTGACACCACTTTAATAGCTCTTTAGAATACTCAAAGTTGTTTCTCATTATAAATTTTCCATCCCACTCCGTTGTCGAAGAGCATGCCCCTTCGTGAAAAACTACGGAAATATTTCCAAAGTCGTAACGGGATATAACTTTGTTTAGAAAATCGTCTTTATCCATATAATCTAAAATATTTAAATCGGATAAGTTATGCATTTTCCGCCCGTTAGTTAAATTATCCACTACTAAAATATCAGACTCGCCCCTTTTATTTAGCGCCTCGACTATATTAGAGCCTATAAAACCGGCTCCTCCTGTAATTATTATCATAATTTAAAGTTTTTATAAAATTTAATATATTGATATTGTTAAAAATTTAAATAATTATATCATATATAAACTGGCAAAGATTGAAATAATTTGAATGTTTATATATTTTTAATTATAGTTTCCGAATTTTCGCAGATAAACATCTTATTCATATTCTTCAGCGACCTTTCGTGCGCTTCCTTATCCATTGAAGAAACGCAATCAGAAACAATAACGGGATAAAACCCCCTGTTGGCGGCATCCCTTGCGGACGACTCTACGCCGATTTCAGTGGCTATTCCGGTAAAAATGATAGTTTCAATCCCCATGTTTCTCAATATATACTCAAAATATGTGCCTATAAATATGCTAGCTGAGGGCTTTTCTATAATTATATCGTCATCGCTAGGCTTAACCGCTTGAAATATTTCTCGTTCCTGCGTTCCTTTCGCCATAAAATCAGGAAGTTTATAAGGATCATCGGTGCCAAAACGCTTCATCATTGCATAATAAGACCATGACGACCTCAACCGCTTAGCCGGAGGAGTAATTAAAGTATAAACTACCGGCATCTTAATTCTTAATTTATCTATAAGATGTTTTAAATTTACGGCAAACTCGTCATTATTGAAAATTCTTGAAACAAGACCGTTTTGAACGTCCCATACTACTAAACATGTATGTCCAGGTTCGATTATTTCTTTAAGATTTTCATAGATATTTATACCATCAATCGATTTCATGTTATTTATGTTTTTTAAAATTTATTAAATATTTTGTGTTTTTATAATTTGTAAGTCGAAAGGTATATTTGAAGACCCATCTGTTCAATCTGGTCAAGATATTCTTCAATCTTATCAATATGGGCTTCTTCATCGTCGAGTATAGATTGCAGTAAATCCTTTGTACCGTTATCTTTAACATCTGAGGCGAATTTTACATCTTCGTTATACGCTTTTATAGCGCCTTCCTCGGCAATCCTGTCGTTTTTATGCATCGCATCAACTGTTGAGCCTATATAAAGTTTATTGTAATTAGACACAATAGGAATTCCGTCAAGAAATAAAATTCTGCCAATAAGTTTTTCAGCATGTTTCATTTCGTCAATAGCCCTTTTTTCTATTTCTTTATGAAGCAAGCCGTATCCCCAATTATCGCACATCTCGGAATGAACCATATATTGATTTATAGCAGTTAACTCCTCAGCCAGTCTTGCGTTAAGCCTTTTAATAATTTCTTTGTTTCCTTTCATGGCACCTCCAGTAATTTAAATATTTTATATTTTTTTATATTTCATTTTACCAACAAGCTTCTTAACAGTTCTATATCGGACTTATGTTCCGAATTGCCACCGGGCGTTTCGACAATAAATAAAACGTCTTTAAGTCTTTTATCGTTAATTATAAGCCTGAATGCGTCAAGTCCAATATAACCTCGTCCTATTGAAGCATGCCTGTCCACATTAGACCCTAAAGGCTTCAATGAATCGTTAAGATGTATTACTTTTAACCTGTTAAGACCTATGACATTGTTAAAAAGCGACAAAAATTTATCATAACCTTCTTTTTGTATTATATCATAACCTGCAGCAAAAATATGGCATGTGTCAATACAAACGCCGATTCTGTTTTTGTATTCTACCAGATTAATAATCTTAGCTATTTGTTCAATTTTAGAACCTATTTGACTGCCTTGTCCCGATGTAGTTTCAATAACAAGCATAATCTCTGAAAAAGATGACGTCGATGAGATAATATAGTTTAAATTATCTGAAATTCTTTTTATTGTTTTGCGTTCAGGGAGAAATTTATTTGAACCTGGATGGAAAACAATAAGATTTATATTCAACCTATGACATCTTTTTATTTCATCAATAAAACAGTCTATGGAATTTTTAAGGACTAATTCGTCGGTGCTTCCTAAATTGACTAAATATGAAAGATGGGATACGGTTTTTATTTTTTTCTCCGCTATGCAGTTTTTAAACTTTTCAACTTCGTTCTGATCGAGTTCTTTAGCATGCCACTGAAGTTGATTTTTTGTGAAAATTTGTATAGCGTTTGAAGAAGTTGCCTTTGCGTTCAGGCAGGCGTTATTTAATCCTCCGGCAATCGAAACATGAGCGCCCAACATAACGTCCATATGTAAAAATATCCTTTTAAATATGTTTTTATAGCTATTATCGAATAAATTAATAAATAGTAGTCTGTTTTGTTAAGCTTTAGCGCCCCGGAAGGTTTATTCTTTCTATTTTAATCCTGTCTATAAGCCCGTTTACTAATTCCATAGTAAAAAGCTCCGTTCCGGGCATTTGAACAGTTCCGGAACCGCATGCTATACCCAGCCTTAAAGCGTCTTCAGAGCCGCCTCCGTTTGCAATAACGCTTAAAATGCCGGCAACCATTGAATCACCGGCTCCTACTCTTGAAACCACGGGGACCTCTGGAGCGGAGGCATAAAAAATGCCTTCTTTAGATGCAAGCATAGCACCTTTATGTCCCAGCGATATAAATACATATTCTATGCCTGAATTATAAATATCTGCCGCCACGGAAGCAATTTCAAGATTAGATGTTAAATTTCTTTTAACTAGCCTTTCGAGTTCATGAATATTAGGCTTTATAATAAAGGGCTTTGATTTAACGGCACTACTTAACAATGAGCCGTCGGCATCCACAAGACATTTTATCCCTGCGTTACTCAAGCGCGTACACAATATGTTATATATATCAGATGTAAGATTTAAGGGTGGTGAGCCTGTCAAAACTGCGTAACCTTCCTTTGAATAAAGATAAAGATCCTTTTCTAATTTATCGAGAATTGAAAAACCCATTGAGGGACCCATACCGTTTATTTCATATTGGGAAACGGGTTCGCTTTGCTGGATAACACAGTTTATTCTGGTCTCGCCGTCTTCCCATATAAAATGCGGGTCATCCAACTCGTTTTTAAGGATATCGGAAATGAGCGTGCCTATTTTTCCAGCTAAAACACAGCATGTGGCTGCTCTTACATTTAATCTTTTAAATGCCCTTGAAACATTTATTCCATTTCCGCCAGGATCAAACCTCGTTTCGAAAGAATGAATTTTTTCGTCATCCACTAATTTTTGAATTTTATAAGTTACGTCTAATGCTGGATTAAGAGATAATACGGCAATATTTGCCAAAATTTACTCCTTTAAAATATATGCGTTAAATAATTTTTGTTATTATAATGTTTTAATGCCTTTAAATTATCTAGCGTTAATTATATCAACAAAATTTATAATAATACAAATTTATACTACGGTATATTTACACCGGATTATTTTTTATATGATGCCAATTAAAAAATATATTGACATTCATATATATTTATTTTAATATATAATTATTAGCATATGCTAATAATATAATTTATTTCCATAATTATGAGACCTTATAAGTGTAGAAAAATAGGAAAAGAACCTGAAATAAAATTTTTTAAGCCTAATGGGATTCCATCTAAACTGCTAGCAAAAGTAGTATTGACGGTTGACGAGTTTGAAGCCCTGAGACTAGCTGATTTAAAAGGCTTATATCAGGAAGAAGCTGCTAAAAAAATGAATATATCACGTCAAACGTTTGGCAATATAATAAATTCTGCTCATTATAAGATAGCAGATTGCATAGTTAACGCTAAAGCTTTAAAAATAGAAGGGGGTGAAATAGAAATTAAAAAGGATTTTTAAATATTAATAAAGACAATTCTAATTTAAATTACAAGGAGATAAATTATGAGATTATGTATTCCAACATTAAATTTTGAAGCTGTAAAAATTAGCAAGCATTTTGGCAGCGCTCCCTATTTTTTTATATACGACACAGAAACAGGGACATCTGAAGTAATTACAAATTCAAATAAAAACCACGAACATAATATGTGTAATCCAGTCGGTTCAATAACAGAAAAAAATGTTAATGCGGTCGTTTGTTACGGTATAGGCGAAGGAGCAATTAGAAATCTGGAGTATAACAATATTAAGGTTTATAAGACCGATAAAAATTTAATTTCCGATATACTTAATGACGTAAAAGAAAATAAATTTTCAACCTTTGAATATGGTCACACCTGTTCATCGCATAACAAACATGTTGGTTCTGGTTGTTCGCACTCACATTAACGATTTAAGTTGCTTAATGTATTGTTTGATTTTTTTAAAAAATCACCCGCCGTTATTAATTTCAAATAATTCAATATTATTAAAAATTATGGCGGGTGATTTTATTAACGCAACCTGCGCTATTTTTTACATTCCTTTCAGGAATAGCACGAATCCTTCATCCCATAGCCTTCAACAATTATGCTGTAAAATTCTTCGGCGAGGATTTCCTGAAGTAGTGGTTTTTCATAAGTTTTTTTCATGAATTTTCACCTCCTTTTTGGTTGAAAGTCATATAATGAATATATATTTTTTTTCTAAAAGAGTATTTATTAAGAAGTTAAAATCGTTATAAATATTTTCTGACGAAACGTCGAAAATGCCAGAAATTTTTTTTAGAATCATTTCTTCGTCCCACACACCGTCACATAAAGATAAAATTTCATACGATAACTCATTAAGCTTAAAGATATTACCATTAACGTTATCGAATAGAAAATATTTTCCTTTCTCGTTTCTGATGCCTATGGAGTCGGAAAGTTTAAATTTCCTCATAAATGCTATAAGTCACAAGTTTTAAAATAACGAAATTATTATTATTAAATCCAGCACTGCGGGTCCTTTGAATTTAAATCATTACTGACATAATAGCTTACGGCCTTGCACCCGCCGCACCTATCTATATGTACGCAACCGGCACATTCATTTTCGTCGCTTCTTTTTCTTAACTTCCATAAAATTTCCGAGTTATACCATACTTTAAAGAGACCGTCCGTTAATATGTTTCCGAGCGGAAGATAAAGCCTTCTGCACGGCAGCAAAGTGCCGTCATAAAGAATGCAAAGGGACGATAATCCTATAGGACAATAGCCGCCCGCATTTTCATCTATTAGGTTCCATAACGGTCTTGAAGTTGCAAGTTTTATGTCTTTATTGTCAAATGCAATTTTTGCGGCATTATAAACATTGGAGTAAACTTTTTTTAATTCAGAAGCTTCAATAAAAAATTCATCTTTTTCGATATCATTCATAGGCGTCATTCTTTCAACCGTTAAAGCGTCAATATTCAAACAATCAGCTAATTTAGGCATTTTTTCAGCAGATTCTATATTTTTTTTGTGCAGTGTAAACATAACCACTGTTTTAATTCCAGCATTTTTAAGAATTTTAATTGAATCAGTGGTTCTCAAAAATGTTCCAGTTCCTCTAACCGCATCGTGTGATTCCTCATCGTGTCCATCAAGCGATAATTGAACTTCTGCTAATTTCTTATAGTTTTTAAGCTTTTCGACTAAGCTATTATCTAAAAGGGTTCCGTTAGTTAAAATAGCCATATTCTTAAAATTATCGGACTTTTCGATTAAATCCATTAAATAGAAAAGTCCGTCGGGCTGCAAAAAAGGCTCTCCTCCTGTAAGCGAAACAAAACATTTCATTTTCCACTTTGCCATCGCTTCGTCTAATTTTAAAAAAATTGATTTTAAGATGTTTAAATCTAATTTTTTATGGCTATAGTCGCTCTGATAACAGTGTATGCATCTTAGATTGCATGAATCTATAAAATGCCACTGAACATAAAACTCTAAATCTTTATTTATATTATCGTAGGCATCCATAAATAGTTGTCCTGCTAATATATAATAATAGCTTTAATAAAATTATATAGCGTATTTTTGAATAATCAACGGCAGATAAGTTTGAGCCTAGGTTTTCTTTGTTTATGAAAAGTCTAGCAGTTCCGAGGCTTCTTCTTTGGTAGGAATACCGACGAATGAAAGTTTTCCGTCGATAATTGTTGAAGGAACGCTTCTAATATATAATTCAATCGACAATCTCCTGCCTTCAGGTTCGGCAACATCTAAAGACTTGTAGTTAAAATTTTTGCGCTCATCAAAAAGCCTTTTCCATGCGTTATCTGCCGGAATGCACTCTTCGCACCATTTTGAAACTAAAAGTATAACTTCGTGTCTTTTGCCTTGCATAGCTCTATTTTACGCAGATTTTCCTATTTGATATTATTGGCTGGAGCATCTCATACATTGAATCTGGCCTTTCATAATTTTTTCCTTATATCTTTCAACTGCTTCTTTTCCCGTCAGCAAACTGTTCAACTCGCTCATATCCGAAGCCTTAACCTTACTCACCCATGCATCCTTATAAGGTGATACATTTAAAAGAAGTGGGTCTTTTAAGAGGGCATCGTTAACCTCAACGATTTCTCCGGATACAGGCGAAGGAATAGGTCCTACCCATTTGCCGCTTTCTATTGTGGCGGTATTTCCTCTTTTCTGGACATTGCTTCCTATTTTTTTAAACGTTACATGTAAAATCTTTCCTGCCTGTGTTTGGGCAACGTCGGTCATTCCGAGCATAACGATATTATTTTCAAGCGGCTTTGCCCAAGTGTCTTTTTCTACATCGTAATATAAATCCTCTGGAAGTTCGCAACCCTGCACCTCGGCCATTTTTATCCCCTATATTTGAAAATCAATAAATTAAAATTTTTTAGGATTATATATTATAAGTATAACATAATTTAATTGATTATCCTTTTGCTAGCAAAAAAATTTTTAGGATTTAAATCAAATATTTTGATAAAATCAATTTATAAAAATAAATTGGAGGTTTTTCATATATGGATACAAACCTAGACCCTATTACCGCTTTAAAAAGCGACCATGAAGCCGTAAGAGCCGTTTTGAATAATCTCGGCGGATATTTAAAAAAAATAAGTTCTGTTTCATCTGACGGTCTTAGAAACAATCTAATAAATCAGCTTAATGAAATAACTGCTTTTATCGATAGAGACTTGGAAATACACTTCAAAAAAGAGGAGGAGGCATTATTCCCAGTTTTGGGCAATTATATTGGAACAGAAACCGGTCCTGTTCATGTAATGCTTATAGAACACAAAAATAGCAGGGAACTTTCGTCGGAGTTTAAATTAAAAATTAACGGATATCAGCAAAGCAAGGATTTTAAGCCTATAACAGACATCGGAAATTCTTTTATTAAGCTTCTTTCGGAACATATAGATAAAGAAGAAAATATACTTTTCAATATGGCAGATATTCAATTATCGCAGAATGAAAAGCGCGGTATAATGCTAAAAATGCTCGCTATAAAATAAAAATATCGCAAAATTATGCTCAATCTTCTTTTTAGAATGTGAATATGTTGAGGGTAAGTTTTTCTGCCTATCCGCTGGATGTTTCTCGTAACGCTTATAGTTTTAAGATACGGGAATATAAATTTTTTCAAGCATTTCGTTATATTCTCTTTTAACGTCGCTATAAACCGTTATTCCTCCTCCGCTTCTATAATAATAGTTTTCGCCGTTTCTTTCTATAAATCTTATCATAACGGAACTTTTTAAGGTTTCCCCGTCATATATTCCAAAAATACCGGTATAATAACCTCTGTTTTGCAGTTCCGTATCTTTTATAATTTCTAAAGTTTTTCTTTTAGGCGCTCCACAAATAGAACCTGCAGGAAGCATACCATAAAAGATATCTCCAAAACGGTTATTAAATTCAGGTTTAATTTTACCTTCAATTTCTGAAGTCATCTGCAATAATTTTCCAAAATTAGTTTTGACAGTTTCCGTAAAACAAAATCTGTTAACTCTTACATTATTGCAGGCGATATTTAAATCATTTCTTAAAAGATCAACGACAGTTAAATGCTCTGCTCGTTCTTTTTTATCGTTTAAAAGAATTTTTTTTGCGTCCGGAATGCCGGCATCAATGGTTCCTTTTATAGGATAGGTATAAATTTTTCCGCGGGTTATATTGATAAAAGTTTCGGGGGAAAATAAAACAAACTCGTTGTAAAAATTCTTGAAATAAAGCTTATATTTAGATTTGCTTCTATAAAAAATTTCCAGCAAGCTCAAATTAATATTAATATGGTTCTTAAAGGTTAAATTCACAAGATATGAATTGCCTTCCCTTTCATTTTTAACGACGTTATCAAAGGCTTTTTCATAAATTTCGAACGAAACTGGATTTTTTTGTATTTCTAATTCATTTTTATACGGCATACTATCGACATCTTCAATGTAATTCTTAGCGCCGTCTATGAAATATTTTAAACAAAAATTTTTTGCTTCCGACAACTCCATAATAATCGGAAATTTCATTTCAAAATCTATAATAAAAAGGAATTTAATCCCGTTTATTCCATAAAAGTTCATTTTTTCCACGGAATTAGAGTCTAAAATCATACCTGATCGTATTTTGCTACAGTTACGTCTTTTTGTGGATTTTCGGTCATCTAAAAAATTATGACTATTTGAATTTATTATAATTCTACGTCGTGTATGTTTATTTCGATATCGCCAGGATCTAGCATTGCATTTATTAAAGATATTTTTATAAAACGGCTAATGCTGTCAAGCGAAATTTTTTCTTCCATTATATAATTATTTTCCAAAAGATAGCGTCTTTTTACACCATTTAAAAGGAATGTGGCGGGAGTAATCCATTTTTCTTTTTCATATAAAACTACATTAGAAAAAGACGTGTCGGTTAATGAGCCGTTCTTTATAAAAAGCACATCGGATTTATCGCCTATCCCCTTTAAAAAAGAATCAATAAGCGTTCTATCTCTGTATTTAAAATCATAATTAAACGACTTATATTTCATATAAAAATCTGGACCGTCTAAATCGATAATTTTTAATTTTTTAATCGTTCTAATAACATAAGGTGTAATTTCTATATTTTCAATATAATTGGAATAGGTTAATCTGCATTTATAAGTTCCTGTTTTATATTTATCCGGATTTGGCAATAATAAATTTAAGTCAATTTGTGGATTGAATCCAAAAAAATGATTTATAGTGTTGTTCACTCTGTTATTGTGGAAATCTATAAGATTATAGCGTCCGTCTATTAATTTAATAGTATCGATAAAATAGGGCATATTCATATATATTAAATTCTTGCTATTTTGAACAGATAATTTAATTACTTTTAAAGTTTATTTAAAATTTAATTTTACTATAATAATGATCTTTAATAAAATAATATTGTTACTTTGCTTGAAAAAACCTTTAATTATGATAGCATTATAGGTATGGAAACTAAGGAAAATTATATAAATATTGTCGGAGCAGGACCATCTGGCTTAACTGCAGCTATTGTTCTGGCAAAACATGGATATAAACCAAGGGTTTACGAAATGTCGCCTAATGTTGGGCATAGAATGAACGGTGATTTTCAAGGGTTAGAAAATTGGAGCTCAGATAGTGATATTACTGTACTTTTAAGAGATATAGGCATTGATATTAATTTTATGTGTATCCCCTATTACGGAGGAGATATATATGCTCCAAAAATAGCTCCGCTTATAATAAAGTCAGAAAAACCTATTTTTTATCTTGTAAAAAGGGGTGCCGATAATTACGATTCTCTCGATAATGGTCTAAAAGAACAAGCTGTTTATTGCGGCGCCGAAATATTTTTTAACCGTCGCGTCGATTCTTTCGAAGGAAAAACCATTATTGCCGGCGGACCCAAAAGGGCTGGTTTTATTGCTGTCGGTATAACATTTGAAACAGAAACTAAAAATTTGGCATCGGTAATTTTCAACGATGAAATTGCGCCTAAAGGTTATGCATATCTCCTTATAAATAATGGTTTTGGAACTATGGCAACTGTTATTTATAAGGATTTTAAAAATGCAAAAAAATATTTTAAAAATTTGATTGATTTTTTTAATAATAAAAAAAATATAGATATCAAAAATAAAAAAAAATTTGGTGGATATGGAAATTTTTTAATTAGAGATACCAATGTCTTTGGTAAAAAAATATATATAGGGGAATCGGCCGGATTTCAGGACTATCTATGGGGGTTCGGTTTGAGATATGCTATATTGTCAGGATATCTAGCCGCGATGAGTATAATTACCGGCTCTGATTATGATTATCTTTGGAAAAAAGAGGTAAGGCCGATGATGAAAACATCTCTTGTTAACAGATACCTGATAGAAAAATTTGGAGATTTTGGATATAGATATATAGCCAAAAAGTTTGCTGAAGGAAATCCGCTAAATTTTCTTAAACGAAATTATAATCCGTCTTTTCTAAAAAATTTTCTTTTTCCTATCGTAAAAAAAAAGTATAAAGTCTATGGAAATTTATAATATTTCGGTAAGGACCGATAAAAGAACTCAATTATTAGATATCACCAAAATAATCTCTGATTTTATTTTAAAATCTCCTATAGCAGCCGGACTATGTTTGGTTTATTCACCCCACACGACTACTGGCGTTATTATTAACGAAGCATATGATTCTGATGTCGCTTTTGATATAAATCTTTTTTTAAATAATCTGGTGCCTAAAAATAATAGTTACCGCCATACCGAGGGAAATTCTGATGCTCATATAAAAGCGTCTATAATAGGTAACTCAAGGATGTTACCTTATTCAGACAACAAGCTTAATCTTGGAAAATGGGAAGGGATTTTCCTGTGCGAATTTGACGGTCCCAGACAGAGAAATATAAATTTAATTTTAATTTAGATAAATTGTATTTACAAAATTCAATGTTTCACGTGAAACATTGAATTTTAATTGCTTATACTGCCGATAACATCTTTTATAACGGTTTTAAAATTATTTTTATTAATACCGTAAATTTCAAATAATTTTAAAATTAAACCTTGTTCCCAGTATTTTTCTATATGGTTTTTCACCTCATCCGCCGCCGCATCAATAGGATAAGGTGAAAAAATCCTGCAAATATCTAAAAACATAGATTTAATTTCATTGGTTCCATTTAGTAGAGGCTTGAAATCCCTTGAGACGAAAGGAGTTTCAGCTTTATTTATAGAAACAGCGGTTACTTTATATTCCGGCGTTTCCGTTGACCAGTCAGCATATTCGCTTGTTAAAACGTTGGTTTTTAATTCAGGAAAATGGAAAGTGGTAGCGACAACACCAGACATAACTCTATCGCTGATTTTTGCATTAAGGGTAACAGTACCTTTTTTACTTTTAATAATAACTAAACTGCCGTCCGATATATCAAGTTTTTCCGCATCTTCTTTGCATATTTCCAACACGTCGCGTTCATACCATAAACTATTAAAACTCTTTCGCGTATTATTTGAACAGTTATATTGATAAAGGTTTCTTACGGTAGTTAAAATAAAAGGATACTCTTCCGAAACTGCGTCTTTCGAGCCTATAAACTTAGTAATAGTAAATTTGCCTTTACCACGCACAAACTTATCTTTATGAAGAATGGGCGTGCCTGTTTGATTTTCGATGTTAACTGGCCACTGGACAGAACGTATTTTTTCCAACAAATCATAACTTGAGTTTGAAAACTGCGGCGTAGTAAGCGCAATTTCATCCATTATTTGCGACGGATGATAATAATGCATTTTATAGCCTAATGCTTGCGAGATTCCAGCAATAATCTGCCAGTCCTGCAAACCCGCAACAGGCTCTATAACTTTCCTTACCCTCTGCAGCCGTCTCTCCCAGTTGGTAAAAGTTCCGTCTTTTTCCAAAAAAGACGAACCTGGAAGTATAACGTGCGCGTATTCGGCGGTTGACGTTTTAAATAAATCGTGCACGACTACTATTTCCATTTTTTTTAAAGATTCGATAATACGATTTGAGTCAGGGTCTGTTTGGACAATATCTTCGCCCATAATATATATTCCCCTAAACCTGCCGTCTAAACCAGCCCTCAACATATCAGGAAGCCTCATACCGGGAACTCCATCTAATTTTACGTTCCAGATTTTTTCAAAAAACACTCTGGCTTTTTCGTCGGAAATATGTCTGTAACCTGGCAAAGAAGAAGGTTCCGCTCCCATATCCGCAGCACCCTGAACGTTATTCTGTCCTCTCAGCGGACTTACGCCTACGCCTTTTCTGCCAATATTTCCGGTTACCATAACTAAATTTGTTATTGCAAGAACCCCTGTAGAGCCTTGCAGATGTTCTGTTACGCCAAGCCCATAAAATATCGAAGCGTTACCTGCCTCGGCATATAAACGTGCTGCTCCTTCTATATCTTTTTTTGGCACGCCGCTTATTTTAGATGCTTTTTCGGTTGAATTAGATTCATTAAGTATAAAATCTTTCCACAACCTGAAAGATTCTTCGTCACACCTTTCCTCTATGAAATCTTTTTTAATAAGATTTTCTTTTAAAATATAATTAGCCATTGAGTTTAGAAGTATAACGTTGGTGCCAGGAATAGGTCTTAAATGAAAACTTGCCAGTACATGTGGTGATTTTGCAACCTCTGTTTTTCTTGGGTCTATTACTATAAGCTTCGTTCCTTGCCGCGCAACTTTCCTTACAAAAGAACCGACTACGGGATGGGCCTCGGTAGGATTAGAACCTATTATCATTATTAAATCGGATTCAAACAGAGAGCTTAAATCCTGCGTTCCGGCTCCCGCGCCAAAAGCGACTCCAAGTCCATATCCTGTAGGCTGATGGCAAACTCTGGCGCACGTATCTATATTATTATTATGAAAAACTGCCCTGACTAATTTTTGCATTAAATAATTTTCTTCATTGGTACACCTTGAAGAACTTATTGCGCCTATGGAATTGATTCCGTAATTTTTTTGAATTTTTTTAAATCTATCCGCAATGAAAGCGAAAGCTTCTTCCCAAGAAACCTGTCTGAACGGTAAAGCGGAATTTTCCCTTATAAGCGGATATTTAATCCTGTCTTTGCTTTTAGCATAACCGAAAGAAAACCTGCCTTTAATGCAAGAATGTCCAAAATTTGAAAGGCTTTCGTCTGCGGGAACTACCCTTACAATGTTGCTTCCTTTTGTTTCGATGTTCAACGAACATCCTACTCCGCAATAACCGCAGGTTGTCCTTGTTTTTTTAAAAGGCTTGCCGTATTCCGCAACGCCTTTTTCAATAAGTGCCCCCGTAGGGCACGCTTTTACGCAGGCGCCGCAGGAAACGCATTCAGAATTAAAAAAACTGTTTTCTTTGCCCCAGCCTGCTTTTATAATAGAATTAAATCCTCTGCCTGCTACCGTAATGGCAAAATTACCCTGAATTTCCGCGCAAGCTCTGACGCATCTTGCACAGATTATACACCTTTTGGCGTCGAATAAAAAATATGGATTGGAATCGTCAACCGGAAGATTTAAATGGCTTTTTCCTCTAAACCTTATTCCGCTTAGACCGAAATAAGACGCAGCGGTCTGAAGTTCGCACATACCGTTTTTAAAGCAAGTTAGACAGTCGTTTGGATGGTCTGAAAGATATAACTCTATTAAAGTTTTTTTTAAAGAAAAAAGTTCATCAGATACAGTCTTTATTTTCATTCCATCTTCCGCGTTCAACGAACACGACGGAATATAGCCTTTTTTGCCTTCTACTATAACTCCGCAAAGCCTGCATGAACCAAAAGGAATCAATCCTTTATAATCGCAAAGGGAAGGAATATATATGCCGTTTTGTTTTGCAATCTGAAGTACAGTGTTGCCATGTACGGAATTAACAATATTTCCGTCAATTTCAATTTTTATATGGTCATTACTAATTAAGCTTTCGTTTTGCATTTTTGTCTTTAAATTAACTTTTAAAGCTTATGTTTTAATCTCATTTTTATAAAAAGCTAGCAGGCTCCTAACAGGCATATGGATACCGGCTCCAAAACCACATAAGGAAAGATTTTTCATGGATTCCAAAATATCGTCTATTATCTTTAAATTTTCTTCGATATTTTGTTTTTTCAAAACCCTTTCAAATAATTCTTTAACCCTTACCGTTCCAATTCTGCACGGCGCACATTTGCCGCAGGACTCGTCTATAAAAAAGTCTAAAGAACTCAAGAGTCTGTATTTCAAATCCGTTTTATTATCGAAAACTATGATACCTCCGTGACCCAGCATGCCTCCTTTTTCGGATACGTCTTCATATGAAAGTTTTAAATTAAGAAATTCGTCATTCAATGAAAAATAAGCTCCAAGGGGTCCGCCTATCTGAACCATTTTTGCAGATTCATAAGCTTCGGCAAGATTTAATACTTCTTTAAGGGTAACGCCGAAAGGCAATTCAAAAATTCCAGAATTTTTAACAGCTCCGGAAACTTGGAATGGCATTGTTCCCTTAGAATTTTCAGTGCCTAAAGATAAAAAATATTCTAAATTTGAATTATCTTTAAAAATGTATGCGGCATAAGCAAATGTCAATACGTTGTTTAATACGGTAGGCTGTCCATATAAACCGCTTACTGCTGGAACGGGCGGTCTCATTCTAACTGTGCCTCTTTTATTTTCAATGCTTTCCATAAGAGCCGTTTCTTCACCGCAAAGATAGCTTCCGGCACCCGTTATTAAATCTATATCAAATCCTAAGCCTAAACCTAAAATATTTTTACCGAGATAATCAGTTTTCTTCAATAAACTAAGAACGTTTTCTAATATTGACTTAGTTCTTGCATATTCAGACCTTAAATAAATATAACCGTATTCGGCCCCGGTTATTAAGGCTGCAATAATCATTCCTTCTATAACGGACATAGGATCGTTTTCAAGTATAATCCTGTCGGCATAAGCACCGGAATCCCCTTCGTCTGCATTACATATTATATATTTTACGCCGAATTTTTCTTTAAATACGGTTTCCCACTTAATGCCTGCGGAAAACCCTGCCCCGCCCCTGCCTCTGAGCTTAGACCGCTTAAGTTCATTTATAAATAATAGTTTGCCATCGTCCCCACTGCTTTTAATTTCGGCGACGACCCTTTTTAGCGCGCTAAACCCGCCGGCATTTACGTAATCCTCCACCGATAACGGGTTTATATTGCCGCACCTTTTAAATATAATAGATTTTCTGTAATTTTTCGTGTTTTTTAAATCGGCAATATTTATAAAATCAGAATTTTTAACATCGGGTTCGGGAAGTTTTTTTATTATTTCGTCGAACGTTTCTGGTGTTACTTTTTCATATAATAAACCGTCAACCTTAACTACAGGAGAAGAGGAGCAATGCCCGAAGCAATAAACATAGTCCAAAAAATATTTTCCGTCGAAGCTGTATTTGCCGAAATCAAGATTAAGGCTTGTTTTGATATGTTCCAATAATTGTTTGGAACCTGAGGCTTCGCAGCTTTCGGACTTACAGACTATAATTTTGCGATAAGCCCTATCGCTTTCGACATCTGCATTATAATTTTTAAAAAAACTTAGAAAACCGTAAACTTCAGCTTTAGAGATATTGAGGCTTTCAGCTATAAGCATCACGGCATCTTCCGGTATGTATCCGATTTCTTTGATTATGCCGTTTAATATATAAAACAAAGTGCCTTGTCTGCCTTTAG
Source organism: bacterium (assembly GCA_021777135.1). Classification (GTDB taxonomy): domain Bacteria; phylum SZUA-79; class SZUA-79; order Acidulodesulfobacterales; family Acidulodesulfobacteraceae; genus Acidulodesulfobacterium_A. The sequence continues at coordinate 120,385 of JAJYDX010000001.1, forward strand.
CTTCTTCGATCAGACGCAAAATTAATTTATCGGGCTTTTCCATAAAAAATTTATAAATTAATTATATTATAAGCCCCATTTTCAGCAAAATCAACATTCATAAATCAGCAACATTCAGTAGACGACGGGCCGCCGCAGTCGCAGGAAGGCGCACCGCCTGTGAGCATTCCTTTTATTATACCAGACGCGCATCCCACGCCGGAGTTTACGAAAATTGCCCCATATTTACAGTTAAGAGCGCAGGCGCCACATTCCATACATAAATCTTTATCGGAAACTTCGACTTTCTTATTTTTCAGTAAAAATACTCCATGAGGACACACATCGATGCATATTAAGCAGTTTGTGCATTTTTCGGCAAAAAATTTAAGGCTTGCAACATTTTTGATATATCTCATATAAGTGCCAATTTATGGAGTTTATAAATTATTAACAAAATTACTGATATTACCGACGATATTAAATAAACGGGCAAGGCTATCTTTAACTCCTTCTTTACTCCGGACATATTGGTAAACGTGGTAGAACCTGTAAATTGCAATGACAAATAAGAACTTGCCATCGGGAAGAAAAGGATTTCTATGACAAGAATTAAAATATTTTTTTGTTCTTGAAAATTAAATAAAAAAATTAAAAACATAGTTAGTAACATTCCTATTAGCCATCCTTTTAAAGCAAATGGACGGAAAGGTATAAAAGGTAGAAATACGGGTGTTATAAACGAACCTGCTAATATGCTTGTTAATCCAAGCAATAAAAAGGGCTCTCCGCAATACCATGCGCTTTTAAATAAAATGCCTTTAGGCTGAATACCGAAAAATAACAGAACTACAAAAGCAAAAATAAAAAATTTAAAAATTGCCGGAATAATCTCTCTCGGCGTTAGAATTATCCTATCGAACATAGAAAATTTAATCTTCCTCATTTCGGAAGTTTTTTTTCTTCCGGCATTTAAATAAGTTTTAATGTCTTTTGCATAAACAGGACCGAAATAAACCCTAAACCCTGTCTTTTTAAAAACCTCATCAGCATTAACTCCTACGGCGCCTAGTTGGGGTACGATTATTCGCTTGTGGCTTAAAATACTGTTAAGCTTAACTTTATTTGCTTGTTTAACTAATTCTTGAGTGCCGAAAGTTCCTTTTCCTGCGGCGCACCATACATTAATTCCTTTCGTATCTAATACTAATATCCATGCGTTCAAGCCTTTTAACGCTTTTCTAAGAATATCAAAGCTTAACTTATAATTCGCGCTCGCAAATACGTCGGAATTTTCGTTGGGTTCGCCAACAGCATAAAGTCCAGGTTCAATCTTATATTTCATCCTGAAAGAATTGCTTATTCTGCATTTTATGGAGCCTAAATAATCCATTCCTGACCACTCAGAAGAAACTCTTTTTACTGTTTCAAAGCGACTAGGCTTCTTACAAAGCTCTAATATATTTATATTTTCATCAATCATTATTTATTCTCAATATTTTTCCCTTTAAATTTAGATTTATATGTTTCACGTGAAACATATAAATCTAATTACATTATATCCTTATATTATATTAACTTCCAAAAGATACTTTATGGGAGATTTTTATCATATCCATAAATTTTAAAAATCCCAATATTATAGCCTCCGGTTCGGGTGGACACCCTTTAATATGCATTGCAACCGTTAAATATTTTGAAACTGGACCACAGACTGAATAGGAATCTTTAAACGGTCCTCCGGTTTCCGGGCAATCTCCGACCGTAATAACAAACTTAGGCGAAGGGATATTTTCATATGTCTTTAACAGCGGATTAAGCATATTTCTTGTTACACAACCCGTTATCATAAGAACGTCGGCATGTTTTGGGGAAGCGACAAATTTTATGCCGAATCTTTCTAAATCGTAATAAGGGTTGGAAAGTGCGGCAAGCTCGTTTTCGCAGGCATTACAGGAGCCGCTGTCCACAAGCCTGACAAATAAACTTCTGCCTAACACTTCATCAACCGAGCGTTTTAATTCATCCTCTTTGATTAAAGCAGAACCACTCTTGTCGTCTACAATATCTTGCGCCTTACTTTTAAATAATAATTTGCTCAGAAAGCTCATATATTACATTACCATCCTGTAATTACATATCATTGCCGGAATAAGATAAATTCAGGCTTTTATTTATTAAAGGAAAATCAGCGATTATATTGCCCAATACGCCGTACTGGATGGACGGCCATATTCTGAACGACGGATCTATGTATTTAAGCCTGAAAATTTTTCCCTTATCGTCTGCCATTACATAGAAAAAAGCGTTGCCTCTCGCCGTTTCTGAATTGCCTACAGCATATTTATACGCTTCGGGTTTATTTTCGTAGGCAACAATGATATCTCCTTCGGGCAAATTAAATAATAAATCGCCTATTATTTTCTTGGAAACGTAAATTTCCTTAATTCTTAAAGCAGTTCTAGCAAAAACATCCCCGCTTTCGAATAAAACTGGCTTTAAATCAAACTTACCATAAATCAGGTAGGGAAACTCGATTCTGGTATCACGCGGCAGTCCGGACGCCCTTGCACTTATACCGCACAAAGAAAGCTCTTCAGCCGTTTTTTTATTAATTTTTCCGGTAAATTCAAGCCTGTCTAAAACGGTCGATGAATTTAAAATAAATGCTTCGCATTCTTTCATAACCTTTTCAACTCTTTCAATTGTTTCAGCTATTGCTTTAATTTTTAGTGAATCAATATCGAAATTTACGCCTCCTACGGTTAAAGAATTAAACAAAAAACGTTGCCCTGTAAGACTTTTGTTGAGCCTCATTAATTCTTCCTGCAGTGAAAAAAGGTTTTGTGCAGGCAGGGCAAAACCGATATCCATAAAAATCCACGCAACATCCCGCACATAGTTCCATATTCTTTCTATCTCGGCATATATCATCCTGATATATTTAGCCCTTTCGGTTAATTCAATGTTTAAAATACTTTCGACTGCCTGAAGATAGCTTATTGCAATATTTACATTATTGTCTCCAGAAATTTTTATAACTAAATTCATGACTTCATTAAAATCTTTACCTTCGCAAACTTTTTCAATTCCCCTATGTTTCCAAAAATGTCTTATTTCAAGCTGCAACACCGGCTCTCCGGCAAGAGAAAACCTGAAATGTCCTGGTTCTATAATTCCGGCATGTACAGGTCCGACAAGCACTTCAAAAATTCCTTCACCAGAAACTTCTTTAAATTTATATTTGCCGTACTCCTTAACTTTAGGAACTAAATTATCATAGTCTTTTTTTAAAGGTTGAACTGAGAAATCCCAATTTTCTGGATAAAGCATTAAAGCCCTTAAATCGGGGTGCCCATCTGGAACAAGTCCAAATAAATCATGTATTTCGCGCTCGTACATTTTGGCGGCAGGACATATTTTAGATATAGACTGAAACTTTTCGTCAACCTTTACTAAATATTCATCTATAATGCCGTTTCCGCCAAAAAAATACTTAATGTTGAATTTAGAATCAAACTTTCTTTCGTCGGAAGCAACTATGCCAAGCAAATATTTTCCAGTTTCTTTAAGATTATTTACCAAACTTAAGAAATCATTTAATTCTACAATATTTTTGTTAATTAAAATTTTATCCATTTAAAAAATTATCCTGCCTTGAAATTCATAAGATGCCGACTTTACGATATTTAAAAACTGTGGAGGGACATAAAACAATAATAAAGACGATACTAATAAAAGAATCAACGGAACATATATCATAAAAGGGTGAACCGACCCTTCGGTTTTTTTACGTTTATTATCGTTAATCCCTCTATGAGTCACCTTTTCACTTTGAAGTTCATTCATTCTTTCCGCGTTGTCCATGTTTCCCGTGTACATTTTAAGAACCTTGCCGAAAAGTCCTATAAATATAAAAATCAGCAGTATAAAAACTAAAAAACCTAACAATATGTTGCTTCTAAACACGCCCGTCATAATGTAAATTTCCCCCAGGAACATTGCAAAAGGAGGCATTCCGCTTATTCCCATAACTCCAAAAAGCAGTACTAATGAGGTAATCGGAAAATTATTAGACAAGTTTTTTATTTTTTCGATTTTTCTTTCATGTGTTACCGCAAGCACGTTGCCCGAAGATAAAAACAAAAGACCTTTATTTAAAGCATGAAAAAAAATCTGCAAAAGGCTACCTATTATAGCAATTCCGCCTATGCCAAAACCCAACGCTATAATACCCATATTTTCCATTGAAGAAAATGCAAACAAACGTTTATAATCAGTTTGTTTTATAATTGAAAGCGCCGAAACCATAATCGTTAAAAATCCGAAACCTATTAAAAAATATCTCGGGTAATATATGCCCGCCGCCCAGTTTATCTGATAAAATCTTAAAATGCCCAAAAGCGCGGTGTTAAGCAAAACGCCGGAAAGCAATGCACTTACGGGACTCGGACCCTGCGAATGCGCATCCGGCAGCCAATTATGCATAGGAGCAAATCCTACTTTTGTACCGAATCCCACAAGCGCAAGAATAAAAGCAAGCATAAGAAAATTCTTGTCTAATTCAGAACTAGCCCTCATAATACTTACAAAAGATAAGGATTGTAAACTTTCTCCGTAAACTTGCGAAGTCGTAAAATATAAGACGACTATCGCAAAAAGCCCTATAGCGATACCTACCGAACACATAATTACGTATTTCCAAGTGGCTTCAAAGGATTCTTTAGTCCTGTTAAAAGAAACTAATAATGCCGTGGCAAGTGTAGTTGCCTCAAGACCCGTCCAGTATATTCCAAGATTGTTAGACACTATGGAAATCATCATACTTAAAACAAATAAATTCTTCCAAAAATAATAAAATTTAAATTTTCTTTTAGATATGCCGCTAGCAATCTCTGTTCTAACATATCCAAATGAATAAAATGCCACAAACATTTCAAGCGTCGAAACTGTTATTAATATAACCAAATTGATATAATCGATAAAGAAAAAACTGCCTAAAAAAACCGTTATATTACTAAAAGTCATGGCTATTGTTATAACCGTGGAAAATATAAGAACAGATATTACCAACTGCAAATAAGACATCCATAAAACATCTGCAAAAATCGAAATAATTAAAGCAACTGCGGGTAAAATTAATATTAATTCATACATTTTTAGTTTTAATCCTATTTAAAATATTTATGAAGCAACGTTTCTTCTAAGATTTAATATAAGAATAGATAATATAAGTATGCTTACAAAAAGATCGAAAAGCACTCCTAATTCGACTAAAAGGGGCATACCGTGAGTAATGCTGTTTCCGGCTAAAAATATTGCATTGTCTATAGTCAAAAACCCTATAATTTGAGAAAATAACGTTTTTCGTGTAATCATAAGCATTGCGCCTATTAAAAAAGTCGCAAGTGCAATAGTAAACACAAATGAGCCAAATGTTAAGCCAATTTTAATAATTTTTTGGGCTATTAAATTCGAAAGTAACGTTAAAGAACCGGCAAAAACTACTGCCTCGGGTATTCCTATGTACATATCGATTTCTTTATCCATTTTAACTCTTTTAAGTGTTTTAAATAAAAAGTATGGTATTAAAATAACTTTAAAAATAACTGTAATAGCAAAAGACCCGTATAAATTTATAGAGTTAAAATGAATGGCACCCATAAAAATATAAAATGCGAGCATAAGAGACTGAAAAGAATAAAGTTTAATTGCAAATTTTAAAAAAGGCGAGCTTACGTTTAATACAACAGAAACAAGTATTAAAATAATAAAAAGTTCGGCAATTTTTTCCATTATCATCTTTTAAACTTAACGTTATTAAATTAATTAATAAACTAAAATCCTCTTATTGATAAAATCATCGCTATTAAAGACAAAATAAAAGAAACTGAAAGTACGTTAGGCGCTCTGAATACGCGCATCTTGGGATTAACAATTTCGACGCCGGCGATAAGACCGCACAAAATTATCATCTTTATAAAATAAGTTGTTAAGGCAAGAGGTACTTGATAAATATTTACCGCCATATAAGGAAATAAGATGAGCGACATTATGGTTAAGAATATGGTAAGTTTTAAGTAACTGCCATATTCGTAAATTCCAAGATGTTTCCCGCTTGCCTCTAAAATATTTGCTTCATGAAACATGGTAAGTTCTAAATGGGTTTCTGGATTATCTATAGGAATCCTTGCATTTTCGGATATGCTTACTATAAAAAGCGAGATAAAAAGTAAAAAAGGAATAGCAATAGATACAGAACTAGAATGGGCTCCGGATAAAAAAGCGTTTTCAGCTCCATTCTGAATAAAATAAAAAATATCGGTTATTCTGCCTTGCTTTGTATAAATAGCAAGGGATATAAAAATAAATATTAAAGATGGCTCTGAAAGAACTGTTAAAAACCATTCCCTGCTCGCTCCTAAACCTCCGAAAGCACTACCCTGATCCATTGCGTAAAGAGTCATAAAAAAAGTCGCAAGTGCGAGAGAATATGCTATCAATATTACGTCGGAAGATACGCCTAGCAAAGAATACCTGTAAAAAGCTGGAAGCATTAATAATATTAAGAGATATGAAACAAAAACTATATAAGGAGCTAAACTAGATATTAAAGTTGCATCTTTCGATAAGACGACTTCTTTTTTTAATAATTTATTAAAATTTATATAAAACTGCAGTATATTAATTCCTTTCTGTCCTCTTGCCCGCTGTTTTAATTTATGAATGAAACCGGCGAAAAAAGGGGCAAGAAGAACAATTATAAAAAATTGAATACAACCTAAAGCCAAATGTTCCGCATTATAATTCATAATTCTTATTTTTTATTTTATTATAAAAATATATAGAATAAAACAGGTTATTAACGATAAAAATAAATAACCCAAAGAAATATTTATATTTTCAGAATTAACCATTTTATTAAAAATTTCGGATACTTTTAAATATAATTTTTCTATAGGAATATAAATATATTTTTCAAAAATATCGTTAATTTCTTCAGTATAAACAGATTTAGACCTAAAATATTTTTTTACATCCTTTTCAAAATTAATCTCGGAAACCGATGAGTAAAAAGAGGAAAAAACTTTCATTATGCTTGATGAAAATCCGCCACCGGAATACTGGGCTTTTAAATTTTTTTCGTCAAGACCGCATGCCCATGTTTCAAATATTCTTTTTTTATTGGAAGAATATATTTTTAAGTAGAAAATAACTATCGATAAAATCGCCGCAAAAGCAATTATGACTAAAGCTGGCAGATAAAGAGAAAACGGGCGGGCGTTAATAATATGAACAGCAGAAAGCGGATATGGACTTACAGTTCCGCCGGTCAGATAAAAAATTACGGCATTTAAACTTGCAATTATTTTATAGGGATAAATTCCTATAAAAATACACAATAAAACAGGTAGCGCTATTCCTATTCTTTCAATGATATGCGGTTCGACGGCAATTTCAGCATTTTCAGTTCTCGGTCTGCCCAAAAAAGTAATTCCAAACAGTTTTGTAAAAGTAGCTCCTGCCGCAGCTCCGGTCAAGGAAAGAAGAGCAATAGCTATAATCGAAAAATATACCATATAAAGATTTCCTGTAAAAACCGAACTTATGAGCGAAATATATAAATACCACTCGCTCAAAAAACCGCTTAAAGGAGGCATAGCGGAAATTGACATAACGCCTATAAGAAACAAAACCGAAAGTTGTCCCATTTTTTTAGACAGACCCCCGAGTTTTTCCATATTTCTTGTATGTGTATATTTGTCTATCAATCCAGAACCCATAAACAGCGAACTTTTGCTTAATCCATGACTCACTATATGAAGCAAAACAGCCAGCATTGCAAGATACTCCAGGGATTTGAAATTCTCAACCAAAGCCCAGTAAGACAAACCTATCCCCATGAAAATTATGCCCATATTTTCTATTGTGGAAAATGCCAGCAATTTTTTTATATCCTTTTGCGCCATTGCATACATAATACCGAAAAGCCCCGATAAAGCACCTATAATAAGAAGTATAATTCCTAAGAAAGAGCCGGAGCCGGAACTAAAGACAAATAAGAATTTTAAGATACCGTATATTGCCATATTAACCATAATACCGGACATAGCGGCCGAAATATTTGCCGGAGCTACCGGATGGGCATAAGGAAGCCATGTGTGAAATGGCATAATGCCGGCTTTAATTGAAAACCCAGTTATTGCAGCAGCCAATATTATAATTCCGGCTGCGCCTTTATAATAGTCGAAGGAAAAAGATGAGGTTTTTAAATACAGCATTATAAAGCTTGCAGTGATAAGAACGGTTCCTATATGCGTCATTAAAAAGTACAAAAAACCAGCTTTTCTCGCTTCCTCGTTTCCCTCATAAATTACCAAAAGAAAAGAAAAAATAGACATTAATTCCCAGAAAATCAAAAAAGTCAGCATATCGTTGCTTATAACAAGAATTACCATAGACAATATAAAGAAAAAAGCATATATAAAAAGGGACGGTCTTTTATCGTATTTCTCCCCGTACTTAACGGAAAAAATTGAAATGAATATAGAAATTAAAGATATAAATATTACAAACAATATGGAGAAAGGGCTAAATTTGAACGAAAAATCAACTAAAGATGATTGCAGGATAAATTCGTTATTATAATTGTATAAGCTTAAAAAAGTAAAAAACGCTGCGGATAAAATGGAGAGATAGCTAAAAAAGTGCCTATATATAATATTAGGTTTATCATGGGTCATTATATTAATTAAATTAATTCCTTTTTATAGAAATAGATTCTAATATTATCATATTATAAAAAATTACAAGCGGAATTACAAGCGGAATTTTAGATTTTTTTAACTTCGACTTGCGCGGAAAAAAAAGTAGCTCCACCTCCTATATCAGATAAATCATCGGGTGTCAAAGCGTTTACTCCGGAACCGTTTAAATAAGCGTCCTTCCACCATAAGCCTGCAGAAACGACTACTCCTGGTAAAACAGATTCCAAAACTTTTGCTTTTATAGTTAAAGAGCCGCGAACATTTTGAACTATAACTAAATCTCCGTCCTTTATCCCCCTGTCTTCCGCATCTTTTGGATTAATTTCTATAAAAGGTTCAAGCGCTTTAACTTTTAAAGAAGAAACACCTGCAAAAGATGAATTTAAAAAAAAGTGATTAGGAGGGCTAATGAAAATTAAATTAGGTCCATGTTCTTCGGCCTTTAATATATTATTATTAACATAATTAATTGGATTATATTCCGGTATATCTGAAAATCCATATGATAAAACCTTTTTACTCTTAAACTCGATTTTACCGGAAGGAGTTGAAAGCCTGCCGAATTCAAAAGGTGAATTTCCGGTATTAATATTTATAAACCGTTCTTTTTTTAGCCTTTCTAAAGTTATTCCTCTTTCTTTCCAGTAATTAACGTCTAATGCCTGTCGTGCTATATCTTCTTCCGTATCTAAAAAACATGCATCGTTAAAGCCTAATGAACGTGAGAGCATTTTAAATACTTCTATATTTGGTTTTGCTTCGCCTAATCTTGAAATTACCGGATTTGCCCATTGAATTAAGGTATGCCAATAGCTAATATAGAGATCGGCATGCTCAAAACTCGTGGTTGCGGGAAGAATAATATCGGCAAACTTTGCCGTATCGGTCATAGTCTGTTCATGGACTACCGTAAATAGGTCTTCCCTTGCAAGTCCTTTAATAACCAAGTTTTGATTGGGAGCTACGACTGCGGGATTACTATTATAAACATAAAGCGACCTTAAGGGGGGTTCAAGATCGCAAAGAGCTTTTCCAAGCTGAACCATATTGACTGTTCTTGTGGGATTTTTAATTAAATCCGGCCTTTTCAAAGCATCTTCGTTTAAAGGAAAATAACCGGAATTAGATTTTAACGCCCCTCCTCCTTTATAATTCCATGCTCCGGTTAATGCAGGCAGAAGAGAAATTGCCCAGGTATTTATACCGCCGTTTCTATGATGCTGAAGACCGTTTCCTATTCTTATGAAACTCGGCTTGGCTTCCGCATAGACTTTTGCCAGATTTTCTATCCGTTCTTCGGGCATACCCGTCAGTTTTGCAACTTTTTCTGGAGGATATTCCATGGCTTTTTTACGAAAATCGTCAAACCCGAGTGAATATTTATCTAAAAATAATTTATCTTCAGCTTTATCTCTTAATATTATATGGGCTATGCCTAAAGCCAGCGCCCCGTCTGAACCTGGCAATATCATAAAAAATTCGTCTGACCATTTTGCCGTTTTGTTTTTATGAACATCTATGGAAATTATTTTAGCGCCGTTTTTACGTGCTGCATCAGATATAATAGCCTGATGTATATTGGTTTCTAAGGCGTTAATGCCCCAAAATATAATTAATTCAGCATTTACAACGTCTAGAGGATTTACACCTTTTGATGCGCCGTAAGCAAGCTGATAGCCCAAACTTCCAGCCGCTGAACAAATAGTACGGTCTATAGCCGTAGTGCCTATTTTATTAAAAAGACGCCTGTCCATGCTTGATTTATTAACTATTCCTTCTGTTCCGCCGTAAGAATAAGGCATAATGCTTTCCGGACCATACTTGGAAATAAGCTTTTTCCAGCTGCTAGCAATTTCATCTACTGCTTCGCTCCAGCTTATTCTATTAAATTTGCCGCTTCCCTTCTTTCCTGCTCTGCGTAAAGGATAGAGTATCCTGTTGTTATAAATACGTTCTGGATAAGCCCTGACTTTTTCGCAAATAACCCCGCGGGTTACGGGATGGGAAAGATCGCCGTCTATTTTTGTTATTACCCCGTTTACTATTTCTAATTTTAAAGCGCAGGTATCTGGACAGTCGTGCGGGCAGACGGAATATTGTATTTCCATCGGTTTAATCCTCTTAATGAATCCTTGAAAATCCTATAATTACCAATATAATCATGGCAAGTATATAAATTCTTAAAAACCAGAAAGCTATCTGTATCCATCCTTTGACTCCGGCACGCTCTACAGGAATCTTATTATAATCCACCAAACCTTCTTCTTTGATAAAATCTTCCCAGTCCTCATCGAGATTTATTTTTTTTGAAATCTTATTTTCCGTTTTCATTTTTATTCCTCACGTTATTTAAAAAATTATTTAGCCAAATATATGCGGAAAAACTACTGTTAATCCGTATATTCCGTTCATAATTATCAAAAACCCAACTATGGAAAACGCGGATATATTTTGCCAAGGCTTGTTCACATAGGCTCCCATTATCTCTTTATCGTTAAGAAGAAGTAACAAAAACATCATTGCCGCAGGCATAAAAATAGTAGCAATGACTTGAACTGTTAAATTTAAAAATCCTAAAGGCGCATCCGGAATCAAAACTATTCCACCGGCTATAAGCAGGCTTATAATTCCAGGCAGATAGAATTTCCAACCCTGCAAAGGCGGCATGTTAATGCTCTTAGGCCATCCGAATGCTTCACCCATTGCCCAAGAGGTGCTTGCCGAAATAGCAATAGCCGCAATAAGTCCGCCTTCTACAAGACCTAATGCAAAAAGCCTCATTGCCAATGGTCCCATTTTTGTTGAAATGGCGGAAAGAATGGTCTGTATATCTAGATTAGGAACATGAGTAAAACCGAAAACTGTTCCGGCTGCAATCAAAATAATAGCAATAGCAACTATTACCATAAAAAACGAACCTATAAATGTATCTATCTGCCCGTCTCTTATATCTTTAACTGTAAGCCCTTTATCGACAACTGACGATTGTTGAAAAAAAAGCATCCATGGAGCTATAGTAGTCCCTAAATTTGCAAGCACTACATATATAAAAAGGGAATTTACCCCTCCTGGTATATGCCATGAAATAAAACTTCTAGCAACTGCTCCCCAATGCAGGTGGGGGATAAAAAATACTAAAGGAACGAATATTAAATTAAATGCCGCTATGCTCAAACTTATCCATTCCCATGTAAAATATCGTAAAAATAACTGAATTGAAGCAATAATAGCAATAGCGATTATCGATGATACGACCGGCGGTATTCCGAAAACCTGCATTCCAAGCGTTATTCCTATAAATTCCGTTATTAAAGTTAGCACATTTGCCACAACAAGGTCAATTAACGAAAACGCGCCCCAGAATTTTCCATACCTTTTCCATATCATTTCGGCGTGTCCTCTGTGCGTAACGGCGCCAAGCCTTACTGTCATTTCCTGAACAATATATGCAACTGGAAGCATTATTATCATAAATGGAATAAAGAAACCTATTCCAAATATTGAACCGGTCTGGGCATAAGTCATAACTCCGCCGGCATCGTTGTCGGCAATCATAACCAATATTCCTGGACCTATCAGTGCCATTAAAAGACAAAGGCGCGAAAAATACCCGTATTTTTGCCTCATAAGATGAATTTTAAGTCTATCAGCTGCTCTTAGTTTTATGTCTACGGGAAGGTTTTCAAGTTTATCTTTATAATCTTTCATTTTCTGTCTCCTTCTTAATAAATAACTTTAATTACTTAATTTAGAAAGAGAAGAATATTAAATGGATTATAAGAAGGGGGGGTAAAATGAGTAGAATTTATTTTTTTTACCGTTTAATATCATACTCTTTAATAAAGAATTAAAGTCATTTTCTATTTTTGTTAAGTAATAGTTACTACTGTCCGGTTCACTTCGCATAAATAATCTCCTGTTAAATTTAAATTGATATATTATTAAAAGTATGCAATTTTAAAAAAATTATGTCAAGAAAAATATTTTAATATGTTTCACGGGAAACTTATTAAATATAATTAATTACGACAACGCATTAATAGAATACTCACGGCGGCAGGTGTTATACCGGAAATTCTGCTTGCTTCCGCAATAGTACCTGGCTTGATTTTATTAAGTTTTTCAACAACTTCAAGTGAGAGTCCCGGAATAGCATTAAAATCTATATTATCACCAAGCTTAACATTTTCAAACTTTTTTAACCTGCTTATCTCTTCTTTTTGCCTATTTATGTAACCTTCATACTTAACAAAAAGCTGGACTCTACTTATGATATCTTTATTGAACTTTTTAATATTTTTTTTAAATTCGGGCATAATATCATCTATAGAAAAATCCGGACGCTTTAATAAAGCATAATATTTTCCATTTTCATAAGTTTCTAAAAAAACCTTTAATTCGTTGAATTTAGTCAGTTTATCTTTGTACGCGGAATATCTAACTTCATCGAGCAATCCTATGTTTTTTCCGTATTCGCAGAGTCTAAAGTCTGCGTTATCTTCGCGCAATAAAAGCCTGTATTCGGCACGGGAAGTAAACATTCTATAAGGCTCTGTTGTTCCAAGCGTAATTAAATCGTCGATTAAGACTCCTATGTACCCTTCGTCTCTCCCAAGAACTAAAGGATCAAGGTTTTTAATTTTCATAACGGAGTTAATTCCCGCAATGATTCCCTGAGCCGCCGCTTCTTCATAACCGGAAGTGCCGTTAATCTGCCCAGCTAAAAAAAGACCTTCAATTTTTTTAGTTTCTAAAGAATGTTTTAACTGCGTAGGCAGAACATAATCATATTCTATCGCATATCCTGGCCTCATAATCTTTACGTTTTCAAGTCCTTTTATTGTACGCAAAAAATTAAGCTGGGTTTGTAGCGGGAGGCTTGTCGAAAGACCATTTGGATAATATTCAACCGATTCAAGACTTTCTCTTTCTAAAAATATCTGATGCCGCTCTTTATCTTTGAATCTAACAACTTTATCTTCTATTGAAGGACAATATCTTGGACCCACTCCTTTAATAATACCGCAGTACAAAGGCGATTTATCCAAATCGTTTGCGATTATATTATGGGTGTTTTTATTGGTATATGTAATATGGCAACTAATACTATTGGTTATATTTTTATCGGCTATTGAAAAAGGAATAAAATCGTCTTCTCCTTTTTGCTCTTCAAGGTCGTAAAAATCTATAGTTCTTCCATCTAATCTAGGAGTTGTACCTGTCTTAAGCCTTCCAATTTCAATACCGTTTTCAATTAAACTCAAAGAAAGATTATTAGAAGCAAAATCTCCTGCTCTTCCGGCATTATAATTAAAGAGTCCTATATGTATAAGCCCCCTCAAAAACGTGCCCGTGGTTAAAATAACCGCATCGGAATAAATATTATCTCCTGTCCATAAAGTTACCCCTGCCGCTTTCCCATTTTCGACTATAAGCGAATCTACCATAGACTGAATGACTGTTAGATTATCGACGGATTCAATAATGTTTTTCATATAAGCTTTATAGCGAAACATATCGGCTTGCGCCCTAGAGGACCTTACCGCAGGACCCTTTTTAGTGTTAAGCGTTCTGAATTGAATGCCCGTTTTGTCTATAGCTTTTCCCATTTCTCCACCAAGCGCATCTATTTCACGCACAAGATGTCCCTTGGCCAAGCCTCCTATCGCAGGATTGCAAGACATTTGACCCATATTGTCTAAATTTATAGTAATAACGGCGGTTTTTAAGCCCATTCTGGAAGTGGCCAAACAAGCTTCTATTCCCGCATGACCGCTTCCTACCACTATAACGTCAAAAAAATTATCGCCGTATTTTTTAATCATATCTATTTACCTATGCAGAATTCTTTAAAAAGCAGGTCGAGAACATCCTCGCCTGTTACGCCTCCGATAATTTCCTCAAGAGCGTTAATTCCATCTTTTAAATCAATTGATATTAATTCAAGAGGTTGACCCTCCATAAATTTGTCTTTTGCTTTAGATAAAATATTTAAAGATTTTACCAATAAATTTTTCTGCCTAATAGTCGTAATGCCTATATCATCCTTAACCATTGATTCCATTTTTAAAATAACATCATGCACAGCTTTTTTCATCTCATCAAAACCATAACCGGTCTTGGCGCTGATAAAAATTGGACTATTGGCAAATTTAAATGCTTTCATAATGTTTTTTTTTATTTGGTTTAGGTCCTCATCTTTAAGTAAGTCAACTTTATTTATAATCGGAATCAGAATTTCTCTTTTCTCTTCAAGTATGTTTCTTAAAATTTCATTTTCCGATAAATCATTTATATCAAAAACATATAAAACAGAATCGGCTGTTTTAATTTGCCCGTAACTACGCTTTATGCCTTCATGCTCTAATGTTTCAGCGGTTTCCCTTAAACCTGCAGTATCGATTATTTTGATTGGTTTATTAGATAAGAACAAGTTTTCTTCAATATAATCTCTCGTAGTACCCGGGGATTCCGAAACTATTGCCCTGTTTTTACCCGTCATCCGGTTTAATATACTTGATTTGCCTACATTAGGAGCACCTGTTATTACAACGCTAAAACCATGTTTATTAAGTTCGTAGTTTTGATATGAATCTATTAAATCTCCGATTAGAAGAGATGCTTCTCCTGCCTTTTTAAAAAAATCTTCATTAATGGTTTCAAAAGTTTCCTCGGGAAAATCAATTAAAGCCTCAACGGAGGCAAGCAGATAAACATAATCTTCTTTTATTGTATTTATTTTTTTTTCTAATGCACCGTTAAGTTCGTTATTGGCTATAACAAGTGTTCTTAAAGAATTTGCCTTGATTATTTCAAGGATAGCTTCGGCCTTTACAAGACTTATTTTGTTATTTAAATAAGCCCTTTTAGTGAATTCCCCGTTATACGCAAGCCTTGCTCCCAATTTAAGAATAATTTCGAGAATATATTTTGTGTTAAATATCCCACCGTGAGGATATAATTCGAACATATCATCACCCGTGTAAGAACCAGGTCCTTTTATAAAAATGCATGCTGCTTCATCGACGTACGATTCTGTTTGAAAATCAAAAACTCTTCCTGTGTATAAGCGGCGAGATTTTATTTCGTAGAAATTATCGTTATAAGGCTTGAAAATTTTTTTTAATATATTTATGCTGTCTTCCCCTGATGCCCTTATAATGCTTATCGCCCCTTCCCCCGGAGGCGAAGAGATAGCACAAATAGTATCAATTTCATATGTTAAAGAAGACATGACGACATAACGCTAATTATGCAAATTTTCTATTAATTATGTATTGCTGGGTAATAGTCAAAATATTATTGACCGTCCAGTATAAAAGAAGTCCGGCTGGAAAATGAATAAAAATAAAAGTAAAAACCACCGGAAGTATAAGCATAATTTTAGCCTGGGCGGGATCTCCTACCATAGGGTTCATTTTTTGTGAAATTAACATTGATATACCCATTAAAATAGGCAAAATATAATAAGGATCTTGAACGGAAAGATTATGTATCCAGAAAACAAAAGGGGCATTTCGAAGCTGTATAGACATCAATAGCGTTTGATATAAGCCGTAAAAAACCGGAATTTGCAGAAGCATCGGCAAACATCCGCCGAATGGGTTTACTTTGCTTTCCTTATAAAGCTCCATAATTTTTTTATTTAATTCGGCCTTATTATCCTTATATTTATCACGCATTTCATTGATTTTAGGGGTCAATTTTTGCATCTGCTTCATAGACTTAAATCCGGTATAGGTAAGCGGATAAAATACTATCCTTATACCTAAAACTAGAAGTATTATAGCAATGCCGTAGTTGTGTACAAATCCGTAAAAAAATTCAAGTATGTGAAGAAGTATTATTGAAAAAAATCCGAAAAATCCAAAACTCAAGGTAGAGTTAAGATTATGATTCATGGGATTGAGCAATGATAATTTTTTCGGACCTCCGTAAATCTTAAGAGAAGTTTCGTCAGTTTTTCCTGATGGGACAGACAAAGTCTTAGGTATCTTAAAAGAAATAACATAGCCGTTTTTTTTGACTGTTACATCAGTACCAGGAGATATAGCCGAAAGAAGGAAATATTTAGAGTTAAACCCCGCAAATGAAATATTCCCGGCATATTTTGTTTTTTCCTTAGTAACCGGGGTTATTAAATTCTTATTCAGATATAAGGCTGGAGTAAAATTAATATAATTAGAGCTCTTTGATGAAGAAGGCTTTACGCCCGCAGAAACAACAAAATAACCCTTAAACGTAACCGGTTTATTTGAGAGATTTTTAATATAAACTGCGTCCGTAAAAAGATAATTTCCATTAGAAAATTTATATTCTTTCGTTAGAATTAACTTGTTACCTATGCCATAAATAAATTTTATTATGCCGCTTTCTTTAATTATTTTTATAAGTTTTATAGAATGGTTATCACTTTTGGGAATAAAATTAATTATTTCAGAAATATTTTTTGCATTGCCAAGATTAATTTTATTTGTTAAATCTTTTTCGGTATAAGAATAGTTTAAAAGTTTTAAGCTTGAGATTGCTCCGGTAGTTTTATCAAACCCCGCATAAATTTTTTTCCCTTCATAAGATACGTTTTTAATATTTTCGACGGATTTAGATAACGAAATTGAATTTTTTTGCTTTGCCGGAATATTTTTATTTGTTTTTAAAAGTGTAACTTTAGGGGCAATTACATTGCTGGAAACAACCGGCAATTTTTTAACCGGGGTTTGTTTGCGTGCCGCGTGAGGCATAAAATAACCCCATGCTAGAATTAAAACTACTGATAATACAGAAGCTATAATAATCCTTTTTTCCAAAGAATCTCCAAAATTTAAATATTAGAATTAATGTAAATGCCTTGGTACCGGATCATATCCGCCCTTAGACAGCGGATTGCATCTAATAATCCTGTAAATAGACATAAGTAAAGCCTTAATGAATCCGAAAGATTCAAAACATTCGACAGCATATTCAGAACAGGTAGGATAAAACCTGCAGCTTTGTGGCAGCAATGGGGATAAAAATTTTTTATAAGTAATTATCAGCAGTATAAAAAATTTATTTAAAATTCTCATATAGTTAACAGGAATTCAAGCTCTTTAAATAGCTGAACCCTGGAAGCAGGAAATTTAACTATTAATATTGCGCAATTTATTTTTTTTAGACTATATTGATTAAGTCTTATAAATTCCCTAATTTGCCTTTTTAATTTATTACGCTTTACCGAATTTAAGAGCCTTTTTTTAAAAGTAATTAAAAATTTAAACCGGGGGGATTGAACGTAAAATATCACCGACACTCTTTGAGGTTTTTTACTTCCCTGCTTAAAGATATAATTTATTAACTCTTTATCTTTTAGTTTAATAAATTCATTTAACTTGAATTTTATTTCGGGCATCTAACAAATTTATAAATTTTATTTAGAGCTAATAACTGGAACAAGTATCTTACGTCCCTTTCTCCTGCGTCTAGATAAAACCAATCTTCCATTCTTTGTGCTCATTCTACTCAAAAAGCCGTGGGTTCTTTTTCTCTTTAATTTACTCGGCTGAAATGTACGCTTCATTAGATTCGCTCCAAACTAAAATATTAAAATTATGATAAATTTTTATTAAAGCAAATATATGTAGGGATGTCAAGCTTTTTTTATTTTAACTTTTAGCTCATAACTTATGATATTATATGGGAGGAGGCAATCTTTTATTAATTAAAATATTGATTTTACTAGAAATAATTTATTGAAATTTTATTGAAATATATTTTAAAATCTGATAATGTTGATTTGTCTAATTCTATATAAGATTTAAATCATAAAAAAATATAAAAAATCAAAGCAAATTTATTATAAAATTTTAGTATAACTTT
Organism: bacterium; assembly: GCA_021777135.1. Lineage (GTDB taxonomy): Bacteria > SZUA-79 > SZUA-79 > Acidulodesulfobacterales > Acidulodesulfobacteraceae > Acidulodesulfobacterium_A. The sequence continues at coordinate 138,987 of JAJYDX010000001.1, forward strand.
TTGTAATTATTATACTATTTGAGTTATCAACAATTGTTGATAACTTTGTTTAATTTTAATATCCCATCTTGCAATAAAAATATAAATTTCAAACTTATATATTTTATGGATAAAGTCGAACCTCTGCTTGAAGAATTAAAGAAAGAAATAGGCGTAAGTAATTTTAATATGTGGTTTAATTCTACCGATATATGTTTAAACAATAATACCTTGATATTTTCCGTTCCCAATAAATTTTTTAAAGATATTATTAACGAATCTTACAAGGAAACGATTTTAAATATCTGGAAAAGCTTAGATAACCATGAAGAGCTTAATTTTATTTATAATATTAACGAGGGATCTGAATCGTTGAACGCAAACGTCTCAGAAAATAATATTAAAATTGCCGACATAAAAAATGATAATTTTAATAATTTTGTTTTTAATAAATCTGCTGATATCGAAACAATACAAGAAAATAAAAAAAACTTAAAAAAAACTTATTTAAATATTAATTCTAAATATACTTTTGAAAATTTTGTTATAGGCTCAGGTAATCAATTTGCGCACGCTGCAAGTTTTGCGGTTGCTAACCTGCCGGGTCAAACATATAATCCTATGTTTATATATAGCGACGTTGGTCTCGGCAAAACGCATCTGCTTAATGCAATAGCTAATAAAATAATAAAAGAAAAAAAATTAACGGTATACCTTGTTTCATCTGAAAAATTTACTAATGAAATGATTACGTCTATCAGGGACGATAAGATGGTGGAATTTAGAAACAGGTATAGAAATGTAGACGTTCTACTTATTGATGATATACAATTTATTGCGGGAAAAGAAAGAACTCAGGAAGAATTTTTTTATACTTTTAACGCTTTATACGAAAATCAAAAACAAATAGTTGTATCAAGTGATAAAATTCCAAAAGATATAGTAAGTTTGGAAGAAAGATTAAAGTCAAGGTTTGAATGGGGATTAATAGCCGATATTCAACCTCCTGATTTTGAAACCAGGGTCGCTATTCTTAAGAAAAAAGCTTTATTGAATAATATCAATTTTCCAGATGATGTTTTAAACCTTTTAGCTAATAAAATCTGCTCTAACATAAGGGAATTAGAAGGGGCTATGATTAAGATATCCGCATATTCTTCTTTTACAGGGAAACCGATTAATATCGACCTTGCAATAGAAGCGACTTCGAATTTACTTAAAGAAAATGAAAAAGTTATAACAGCTGAAAATATTATAAAATCCGTATGTAATTATTTTAATATTAAAATTGGTGATATTAAATCAAATAAAAAATTAAAAGAATTTGTAGAACCAAGACAGATTGCTATGTATTTAATAAGAAATTATACAGAGTTGTCATTTCCGGAAATTGGCGATAAATTTGGCGGTAAAGATCATTCTTCTATAATCTACGCCGTTAATAAAGTTAAGAAAAAATTAGAAAACAATGAAAAAATAGAAAAAGTAATAAATAATATTATTAAAATGATAAAAAAATAAAGTATATAACTATGTTTAATTTATGTTTAATATTTTTTATTAAAAAAAATTAAACAGTTTTATAAAAAAAATATAAAAAAATTAAACAGTTTTATAAACATTAATATATTTATAATTATATACACTTAAGTATTTATAAACTTTTTAAACGTCATTATTATTACTAATATTTTAAAAATAAAATAATAAAAATAATAAAAGGCCTGTTGATTATGTTAAATTTTAAAATTAAAAAACAATTTTTTTTAAATTGTCTATCTGTAGTTCAAGGAGCTTCTGAAAAAAAAGGCTCAATCCCAATAATATCTAATCTGCTTATAGAAAGCGTGGAAAATAATTTTATTAAAATAAGCGCTACGGATTTAGAGATAAGCATTGTAACTTATTGTAACGCTGAAATTATATCCGAAGGTAAAACAACGGTAAATTCAAAAAAAATATATAATATTATAAAAGAATTTCCAGAAATAAAAGGAAAGGAAGATGAAGATTTATTTATAAAATTTGTTGAGAATGAAGCAGGAGTGGTTACTATAAGTTATAAAAAAACAGTTTTTAAATTAACCACTGTACCGGCAAGTGATTATCCTACTATAATAGATTTTAACTCCGAGGATAATTTTAATATCGAATTAAAAACATTTAAAACGCTTATTAGTAAAGTAATACTCTCTACGGCGGCATCAGAAGATACAAAAAGAAATCTTACGGGAGTATATTTTGTTTTAGAAGAGACAGGCGGAAAGGATTATCTTAGATTAGTCGCAACAGATGGACATAGATTATCTTTAGCTCAATCTGAAATTAATTATAAAGGTAAAAAGACCGAAGGCATTTATGATTTACTAAAAACAGGCGTTATTATTCCAAGAAAAATATTAACTGAAGTTTTAAAATTAGACAAAGAAGGTTTTATTAATATTTTAATAAATTCTAATAATGTAATTTTTGAATTAGAAAAAAAATCGGAAGACCAAAATAAAAATACAAAATTCATATCAAGGCTTATAGAAGGAAAATTTCCTGATTATAATTCGGTTCTTCCCAAAGATGGCTATAAAACTTCTATAATCAACACTAAAAAATTTTATAATTCCATTAAAATGGTTTCATTACTTGCCGAAGAAAAAAGCCATTCTATAGAGCTAAGTTTTAGTGAAAATAATTTATTAATTAAAACAGTTAATACTAATATAGGCGAAGGAAGCGATGAATTAGAAATTAATTATAAAGGCGAACCTATAAGTATTAAATTAAATTCAAGATATATTATGGATTTTATTTCAAATATTACAGAAAATAATTTAAGCATAAGGTTTAATACTATTTATACGCCTTTTGTTATTGAACCATATATAATTCCAGAACGTGCTGAAAGCGGAAATGATAATATGGCAACTCCGATGCAGGTTATAGGAATATTTATGCCGATGCGGTATTAAATTTAATTAAAAGTTTAAAGCTAAAATATTAAAACGAGAGGTTTATAATGAGCGTTGAAGAAGAATATAAAAGTTCCGATATTCAGGTTTTGGAAGGTCTTGAAGCGGTAAGGAAATTACCAGGAATGTATATAGGTTCAACAGGAATAGAGGGCCTTCACCATTTGGTTTATGAAGTGGTTGATAACAGCATAGATGAAGCTCTTGCGGGATTTTGTAAAAATATATTCGTTCGGATTAATATTAACGGCAGTATTACAATTGAAGATGATGGAAGAGGTATCCCTGTAGATATCCATCAACCACAAGGCGTTTCAGCCGCTGAGGTAGTCCTTACCGTTCTTCATGCAGGCGGTAAATTTGATAAAAAATCATACAAAGTCTCAGGAGGGTTACACGGAGTAGGTATTTCTGTTGTAAATGCCTTGTCGCAAAGATTAGATATGGAAATATATCGCGACGGATATGTTTTCAGGCAAAGCTATAGCAAGGGAGTACCATTAGGAAGGCTTGAAAAAAGCGAAAAGACAAATAAAAGAGGAACCTCTATTACATTTATCCCCGATTATGAAATTATGGAATATAATAATTTCGATTTTGATATTCTATCAAATAGATTAAGAGAACTTGCTTTTCTTAATGCTGGAATACGCATAAATATAACGGACGAAATTAATAGTAAATTACATGATTTTAAATATGACGGTGGTATTAAATCTTTTGTAGAATATATAAATCAAAACAAAAACGCAATTATTAAAGAACCTATCTTTATCACGGCAAAAAAGGATGACGTTATAACTGATATAGCTCTTCAATATAACGACGGATATTCGGAAATATTATATTCTTACGTAAATAACATAAATACCAGGGAAGGCGGAACCCATTTGGTCGGGTTTAAATCCGCATTAACCAGAGTTATAAATAATTATTATGTTGCCAACGCTAATAATTTTAAAGATAAAGGCGGAAAGCGTAATGAAACTATCCAAATATCAGGAGACGATGTAAGAGAAGGACTGATAGCTGTTGTAAGCGTTAAAATGCCGAATCCGCAGTTTGAAGGACAGACTAAAACTAAGCTCGGCAACAGTTTTATTAAAGGTATCGTAGAATCATTAGTAAATGAAAAGTTAACAGAATTTTTTGATGAAAATCCCCAGACCGCAAAAATTATAGTCGAGAAAGCATTGGATGCGGCAAGAGCACGCGAAGCAGCCAGGAAAGCCAAAGAACTTGTAAGAAGAAAAAGTTTATTGGATTTTTCGTCTTTACCCGGAAAATTAGCGGATTGTCAGGAAAAAGACCCGTCGCAATGCGAAATATATATAGTAGAGGGTGATTCCGCCGGCGGCAGTGCTAAACAGGGAAGGGATAGAAAATATCAAGCGATTCTTCCTTTAAAAGGTAAAATATTAAATGTTGAGAAAGCAAGGCTAGAAAAAATGCTGGGTTCGGACGAAATTAAAATATTAATCACTGCGTTGGGAGGAGGCATTACTTCCGGAGCTTCAAAAAAAGAAGAAAGTTTTTTTAATCTTGAAAAGCTAAGATATCATAAAATAATTATAATGACCGATGCAGATGTTGACGGATCTCACATTAGAGCGCTGCTTTTAACCTTTTTCTATAGATACATGAAAGAAGTTATCGAAAACGGTTATTTATATATAGCTCTTCCACCACTTTATAGGGTTAAAAGAGGAAACAGCGAAACATATCTTAAGGACGATGAAACATTAGACGCTTTTCTTGTAAACGAATCCCTCAATTCTCTTAGCGTTTACAGAAAACAAAATAATGATGCCGACATAATTTTAGACAAAAAATTGGTTAAAGATTCCATTGATAAAATAAAAACCTATATGAATTTGATTAACAAATTAAACAAAACCCATATAAGCGAAAAAATAATTAAATATTTATTAGACAACGAAATAACGCCTAAGGATTTATTAAAAGAAACAGCAACTGATAAATTAAACAGCTTTATTGATTTTTTAAATAATGAAAATTATGAAGTGAGTTTAGCCAACGATGAAGATTTTGAGGATTATAATAAAATTAGCATTAGATTTAAAAATTTCATATCTTCCGCCTATATAGACAAAAAGTTTTTAGAATCCGTAGATTATAAAACAATTTATAATTTAGACAAAGAAATAAAATCTTTCGAGCTCTCAAATGTAATTATAGTTGCCGATTCTAAAAGATACGAAGCCAAAAATATGAACGATTTTTATGATATTATTAAATCAAAAGCCCCGCAGAATATCTCTATTCAAAGGTATAAAGGGCTTGGAGAAATGAATCCCGACCAGCTTTGGCAGACGACTATGAACAAAGAAACAAGAATGTTAAGGAAGGTTAATATAAACGACCTTATAGAGGCAGACGGTATGTTCGATATTCTTATGGGCGACAAGGTTGAGCCTAGACGTAAGTTCATAGAGGACAATGCCTTAAACGTGGTAAATTTGGATGTTTAATTTTTTGTATTAGAGGTTTTCTTAGCAGTTGATTTTACAGCGGTTTTAGATTTTTTAAGCTTAACGGGTTTTTCGACGTTAGCCAGTGTTTTATTAATTTTTTTTGTTGTTTTTCTTTTCGCCGTTTTATTTGAATAGGTTTTTTTATCTTCTATTAGATTATTTGTTTTAAGTTGCGCATGTTGATCATTGTCTTCGCTTAGAGGATTAATCTGGTCTTTTAAATTAGACGAAGCGTTTTTAAACTCTCTTAAGCCCTTGCCTATGGTTTTTCCAAGTTCAGGTAGCTTAGAAGGTCCAAATATTAACAATGCTATTATTGCGATAATAATTAATTCCGGAGCTCCGATTCCAAACATTTTTTGCCTCTCTTTTAAATAAATTATATAATAATTTATTTAAATATTCAAATTTCTTTTATGTTATACGTAAATGATATTTTTTACAGCATTCAGGGTGAATCCTCTTTCGCAGGATATCCGTGCAAGTTCGTAAGGCTTGCCGGCTGCAATCTTAAATGTAGTTATTGCGACACTAAAGAAGCATTAGATATTAAAAATTCCAAACATTTAAGCATTAGCGAAATAATAAGCTCTTTATATTCGATAGGAGGCGGCAATAATATAAAGCTCATAGAAATAACAGGCGGCGAACCTCTCCTCCAGGAAGATATATTTAGCCTTTTTGAAGAGCTTATTAAATTAAACTATCATATTTTATTGGAAACCAATGGAACCATAAGTTTAAAAAAAGTGAATAAAAAAATTGTTAAAATTGTTGATGTTAAATGTCCTTCAAGCGGTTTTTCAAAAGAATTTAATTATGAAAATTTAAAATATATAGGTATTTCGGACGAGGTAAAGTTTGTTATAGGAACAGAAGAAGATTACTGCTTTGCAAAAGATTTTTTAAAAGCAAATAAAATTAAAACTGATAAATTAATATTTTCTGCGGTCGAATTTGAAGGCTCTATTTCTTCAAAAGAACTTGCGGATAAAATTTTAAAAGACGGTTTAAAGGTTAGATTGGGGATACAGCTACATAAAATTTTGCGTTTAAAATAGCTTGTTAACATTGCAGCAAAATAATAAGCAGGTTGTTTATATGGTTATTTTTCCGCCCCTGCCGGATAAAGTCATAATATTATTAAAAACAAAAAGACAAATCCCTATAAATTCCATAGAAGCAAATACGCCAAGGATTAAAATAGGGTAAAATCCTGATACTGCATCGTTAAAAATAATCCAGGTTAAAGCCATTCCTATTAAACCTATATTGGTCAAGTAAAACTGAACGGCTATAATAAATTCGCTGTATAACTTAAATCCACTAAATCTCGGTAAAACATGGTAGCCTACGGAATAAATCATCATTGCGATAAAACCCAGCAAAAGAAAATGCACGTGCGCAAGAAGCAAATATCCTATGGAGTAGGGATATATCGCCATAATTAAGCCTAAACCCGCGCCTATTACGAGATAAAACAGCGAAGATAGTGTAAAATATCTTATTATCGGACTCATAATACTATTATTATATCAAATTAATTTAAAAGCTTTTATGATAAATATCACGTTTATTTATGCTTTAAGTTTTTATAATATTTGCAATAATTTTTCAAAAAACATTCCGGACACTTTGGATTTCTTGCCGTGCAATAAATTCTTCCATGTTGTATTAGCCATCGGTGCATTTTCATCCAAAGGCTAGGCGTTATTGTTTCTGTAAGTTGGTTTTCAGTTTTTTCAGGCGTATTAGAGTCAGCCAAGCCTATCCTATTTGCAACCCTAAAAACATGGGTATCTACCGGAAACCGATCTTCATTAAAATATGTGCCAAGTATAACATTTGCAGATTTTCTTCCTACGCCGGGTAGGGATAAGAGTGCATCAAAATTTTCCGGAACAACGTCGTTATATTTTTCAGCAAGGATTTTTGAAGCTGCGATTAGATTTTTAGCTTTATTGTGAAACATACCGCAGGTTTTAATTTCTTCTTCAAAATTTTCTATTTTTTTTGATGCCAGGTCGGATGGTTTAAAATACTGTTTAAACAGCTTATCAGTAATTATGTTAACCCTTTTATCAGTACACTGCGCGGAAAGAACAACGGCGATTAATAACTGAAAAACATTGTTGAACTTTAAAAAAGGTTTTAAATCGCCGTAATTTTTATCAAACTCATTTATTATGTATTCTAATTCGTAATATTTCAATATTTTTCAAAATATTATAATATTTCAAATATATTAAAGAAATATGAAATTTCAAATCTTGCAGATTCCAATGAATCTGACCCGTGGACAACGTTTCTTTCGATGCTTTCAGCGAATAATTTTCTAATCGTGCCGTCTTTGGCATCTTTAGGATTTGTGGCACCCATTATATCCCTGTTTTTTAATATAGCGTTTTCGCAGGCTAAAACCATAGGAACAATTGGACCTTCTGTCATAAAGCTAACTAAACTGTTAAAAAAAGGTCTTTCTTTATGTATATAATAAAATCCTTCGGCCTGTTTTTTTGTGAGGTGTATTTTTTTTATTGCTTTAATTTCAAAGCCGTTTTCTTCAAATATTGAAATTATTTTTCCGGAAATCCCTTTTTTTACACCATCCGGTTTAATAATTGAAAGCGTTTGTTCCGTCATTTTATTATACCCCTTTTTATTATTTATTATTTTTAATTTCTTTGCCTAATCTGAAGCCAATTTCAAGGGCTTTTTTATTATAATCTTCAAAACCCTTTGGCACCCTTTTCATTAAGGCTTTTTCAATGGATTCATGAGATACCACGCCTGATAATTCGACTAAAACTCCTAGGGCGATAATATTTAATCCCAAAAGTTTACCGAGTTCTTCTCGGGCAGATTTTACCATATCTATGGCAAATAATTTTCCTTTTGCTTTAGACAAATCAGTTACAAGTTCTTTATCGGCTATGACTATTCCATTGTCGTTAACGTCATTTATATATTTATTAAAAGATTCCTGTGTTAAAGAAACCATATAATCGACCTTCGTAGCTTTAGGATATTCTATCGGCTTGTCAGATATTATTACTTCCGATTTACTTGAGCCTCCCCTTGCCTCAGGTCCATAAGACTGGGTTTGAACCGCATTTTTATTTTCGTAAATTGCCGCGGCGTCGGCCAGTATAATTCCAGCTAAAATTAATCCTTGACCGCCGGAACCAGAAAACCTGAATTCAATTCTATCGCTCATATTTAATTACCTCTTATTATTTATTTTATTTTTATAGATTCTAATTTTTTATAATATTCAGAGCTGAATTCCGGCTTATCGGTTTTTTCAAACAATATACCGGTTTTAAATCTTCCCATAAGCTCTTCGTTCGACATATTTTCAGCGGATCGCGCCGGGACGGCTTTTTCTTTTTGATATTTAACCATATCCACTGGAGATTTCATTTTATTTCTTCTGCCATATGAAATATGGCAGTTTGTAATAACGTCAAGTACGGAAAATCCGGTATGGCTCAATGCGTTAACCATAAATTTCTCAAGCTGAACTGCATGATATGAAGTTGAACGACCAACCCAGGTGGCTCCTGCCGCCTGTGCAAGATTACAAACATCAAAAGGAGATTCTATATTTCCGAAAGGCGTAGTGGTCGAATAACTGTCTAAAGGCTGAGTTGGTGAATATTGTCCGCCCGTCATTCCATACGTGTAATTGTTAAAAACTATTAGAGTCATATCAATATTTCTTCTGGCAGCATGAATAAAATGATTACCGCCTATAGCCAATGCATCTCCGTCGCCAGAAATAGTAATTACTTTAAGCCTCGGCTTATACATTTTAATTCCTATAGCAAAAGTCAATGCCCTTCCGTGAGTTGTATGAATAGTGTTAAAATCGACGTATCCAGGTAGTCTTGAGGCACAACCGATACCAGAGGTAATAACTACCTCGTCTTTGGAATATCCGCATTTATGTATCGCCCTTAATAAAGCTTTAAGAATGATTCCGTCACCGCAACCCGGACACCAGATATGCGGAAGTGTATTTTTTCGCAGATAATAATCGTAATCGAATTTTGTTTTTATCATTTGCTAAATCTCCTAAATCAAGTTAAAGATTAATTAAAGTTGCGACACGTCTTTTATTTTTGAGAAAATCTGATCGGGCGTAATAGGTTCACCGTTAACAATGTTTAAACCATACACCTTAGCGCCGCAGGAGTTTCTCTGTACTTCTAAAATTACCTGCCCCATATTCATTTCAGGAACTAAAATCTTTTTTATCTTTTTTGAAAGGTTTAATATTTGTTCTTCCGGAAATGGCCAAATTGTAATGGGGCGGAACATTCCTACTTTAATTCCGGCAGCCCTGGCCATCATTATAGCTTGCCTTGCCGATCTTGAAGTAGAGCCGTAAGCAACTATAAGAATTTCTGCGTCTTCAAGCATGAATTCTTCAAATTTTTCAATATCTTTAATATTTTTATATATTTTATCTATAAGCCAATTTTCTGCGTTTTGTATTACGTCGATTTTTTGCGAAGGGAATCCAGTTTCTCCATGGATAAGTCCTGTTACGTGATAGCGATATCCTTCACCCATAGGAGCAAGAGGCGTAACCTTTCCCGAAGTAAAATTGTAAGGATTATATTTTTCCGCAGGAACATCCGGTAGTTTAACATCAATAATTTCAAGCTCATCTTTACTTGGAATTACAACTTTCTCTCTCATATGGCCTATAATTTCATCAGTTAAAAGCATTACGGGAGTTCTATATTTTACAGCTAGGTTAAATGCCCTTATAGTTTCATATAAAGATTCGTTCACGCCCGAAGGAGTAATTGCTATAATAGCATGGTCACCGTGCGTTCCCCATCTTGCTTGCATAATATCACTTTGAGCAGGAAGCGTCGGCAGCCCGGTAGAAGGCCCACCTCTCATAACGTTAATAATTACGCAAGGAATTTCGCACATTGAAGCATAGCCTATATGTTCCTGCTTGAGTGATATCCCGGGTCCGGATGATGCCGTTATTGCTTTTGCACCGCCTAGCGCGGCACCTAGAACAGCCCCCAATGCGGCAATTTCATCTTCCATTTGTAAAAAAACCTTTCCAAGTTTAGGAAGTTTATTTGATAAAATTTCTGCTACTTCGGAAGACGGCGTTATCGGATATCCTGCAAAAAAATCACATCCTGCAATAACCGCACCTTCAGCTATTGCCTCGTTGCCCTGCATTAATTTTATATCTTTACTCATAAACTTATATTCCTCCGTTAATTATTATCTAAATTTATTCTATGCTAATGGAAAAGTCAGGACATAGGTACTCGCAAATGTTGCATTTTGTACATTTTGAAATATCCACCACTTCCGCAATCTCTTTATTCATTGCAAGCACTCCTTCCGGACAGAATGCTACGCAAATTTCGCATCCCTTGCAATAATTAACGATAATATCGATTTTAACATCTTCCTTTTTGCCTTTTCCGGAAACTTCTTTTATTTTAAGGTTATTAACCGTTTTGATTTCGGCTTCTATAATCTCGCAAATTTTGTAGTTAGTTGGCGCATTAGCAACTGTAGAATTATCCGAGTTTTTACTTTCTTTTTCAGGCACGTTATCCTCCTGCTAAAATATTAAATTAAAATAAATTTAAAGCTTTCTTTGCGGTTTCCGCAATTACTGACGGGTTATCCGCTATATGAATTCCATTTTTTTCCAAAGTTTTAAGCTTTTCCGACGCAGTTCCTTTTCCGCCAGATATTATTGCCCCAGCATGCCCCATTCTCTTTCCGGCAGGTGCAGTTTTTCCAGCTATAAAACCTATTACGGGTTTTTTCATGTTGTTCTTAACAAATTCGGATGCCTCTTCTTCGGCTGTTCCACCTATTTCTCCTATCATGACAACGGCTTTTGTTTCAGGATCCTCCTCAAATTTTTTCAAAAAAGTAATAAAAGGAGAGCCTATAATAGGGTCGCCGCCAATACCTATACATGTGGTTTCGCCTAATCCTGCTTTTGTAAGCTGATTAACTGCTTCATAGGTTAGCGTACCGCTTCTAGATAAAACACCTACGCCACCCTTCTTATGAATAAATCCTGGCATTATACCTATTTTGCACTCGTCCGCTGTAATAATCCCAGGACAGTTAGGCCCTATCATTATAGATTTTGAACAGTTAAGCGCCGCTTTTACATTAAGCATATCCATAACGGGTATCCCTTCAGTAATACAAACAATTAAAGGAATTTCAGCTTCTATAGCTTCAATAATTCCAGAAGCGGCAAAACCGGCCGGAACAAAAATCATTGTAGCGTCGATCCGGTGTTCTTTTTTAGCTTCGACTATTGTATTGTAGACCGGAACTGAATCGTTAAATGATGTTTTTCCCTTAAAAGGCGTAACGCCGGCTATAACTTTAGTGCCGTATTCTATGCATTTTTGAGTATGAAACGACCCTTCTTTCCCGGTAATCCCTTGAACCAAAACATTAGTGTTCTTATTTACAAGAATACTCATATGTATATTTCCTTAAAATTTAAAGTTAACTGTTAACGATATTTGAAATTTTCGTTGCTCCGTCGGCAAGGCTTATTGCCGATACAAAATTCATTCCGGAATTTTCTATTATTTTAGCGGCTATATCTGCATTTGTGCCTTCTAGTCTTACGACGACCGGCAATTTTAACCCAATATTTTTAGCGGCGGTTACGACCCCTTCGGCAACCATATCGCATTTGACAATCCCACCGAATATATTAATAAATATACCCTTAACGTTTTTATCTGACAGAAGAATGTTAAATGCTGTTTCAACCCTTTTAGCGTCAGCAGTTCCGCCTACGTCTAAAAAATTTGCCGGCGTTGCGCCGAATTCTTTAATTGTGTCCATAGTAGCCATTGCAAGTCCAGCGCCGTTTACCATACAACCTACGTTTCCATCTAATTTTATGTAATTCAATCCGACGCTTTTTGCTTTGACCTCTAAAGGCTCTTCTTCGTCTTCGTCAATAAAATCGTTAAAATAAGGGTGTCTGAATGAAGCGTTGTCGTCTAAAATTATTTTTGCGTCCAAAGGAATAAATATGTTGGAGCTTGTAAGAATCAACGGATTTATTTCCAGCATCGACATATCTTCTTTTATAAAAGCGCCGTATAAAAGATTTATTAGATTTGAAAATTCAGAATAAAGACTTTTTTCTATTCCTAAAAACAAAGCCATTTCAAGTATGTGAAACGATTTTAAGCCGTTGAGGGGCTTTATTGACATTGTTAAAATTTTTTCTGGATTGTTTTTGGAAACTTCTTCTATCTCAGTTCCGCCTTCCGCACTTAAAACAAAAGCAACACCCGCATTTTTTCTGTCTATAGTAAGTGATAAATAATATTCTTTAATAATTTCTGCGCCTTCTTCAACCAAAACCTTTCTTACCAGTTTACCTTCTTTTCCAGTCTGCGCTGTTATTAAATTCATTCCAATCATTTTTTCTGCTATTGATTTAGCTTCATCGGCAGATTTTGCAATTTTTACTCCGCCGCCTTTCCCCCTGCCTCCGGCATGAACTTGTGCTTTAACAGCGACAACTGGAGCAGCCAGAGTTTGGTATGCCCTATATGTTTCTTCTCCGTTATGACATAAAATAGAGCGCAAAGTCTTTATGCTATGATTATTTAAAAGTTCCTTGGCCTGATACTCATGAATATCCATAATATTTCCCGTTTTATTTACTTTATGTTATTATATTTATTTTCGTATTTACGTCTTCCATCTTCGTAAAGGTCCCCGCCGTAAACGTCGTTGACAACTATAGCTGGAAAATCTTCTACCGTAAGACGGCGGACGGCTTCTGAAAGAAGGTCTTCATATGCGATAACCTTATTTGATTTTATGGCTTTCGATATTAAAGCTCCTGCTCCCCCTATAGCGCCGAAATATAAAGCTTTATATTTCTTGATAGATTCTTTCACGTCAACAGATCTCTTGCCTTTTCCTATCATTCCTTTTAAGCCCTTCTCCATAAGTAAAGGCGCATACTTGTCCATCCTGTAGCTTGTGGTAGGCCCTGCAGAACCGATTATCTCCCCGGGTTTTTCTGGAGTAGGTCCGACGTAATAAATAATCTGACCTTCAAGGTCAAAAGGCAGAGGTTTATTTTCTTCTAAAAGCTTAACCAACCTATAATGAGCTTGGTCTCTTGCGGTGTAAATAGTCCCGCTAATTAAAACTTCATCCCCTGTTTTAAGGTTTAATATAATATTTTCCGTAAGAGGAGTAGTTATTTTTATTGCTTTCATATACTTAAACTTAAATAATAATTTCAGAATGCCTGTGCGAATGACATTCGATATTAACCGCAACCGGAAAACTGGCAATATGACAGGGTTCTTTAATTATGTGAACGCCTAGGACTGTGCATATTCCGCCAAAACCCATCGGCCCTGTTCCTATATTGTTTATTTTTTCAAATATAATGTTTTCCATTTCTGCCAGCTCAAAATCGTTGTTTATCTGTCCTAATTTTCTAAAAAGAGCTTTTTTTGCTATAATAGCAGACCTTTCAAAATTACCTCCTATGCCAACGCCAACAATATTAGGTGGGCAAGGGTTAGGTCCGGCTTCCTTCATAGTTTCCAAGACAAAATCAATAACCCCTTCTTTTCCGTCTGAAGGACGCATCATTTTAAGCCTGCTCATATTTTCACTTCCCCCGCCTTTTGCCGCATACATTATTTTAATTTTATCGCCGTTAGTTATATCGTAATGTATTATCGCCGGAGTATTATCGCCAATATTTTTTCTAGAAATAGGATCACAGGTCGATTTTCTTAAAAAACCTTCTGAATAACCCATTCTAGTGCCGTCATTAATTGCATCAGTTAAATTTTTATCGGCTATCGCAACATCTTTTCCTATTTCTACAAAAAAAACTGCAAGTCCAGTATCTTGACACAATGGTTTGAGCTCAGTTTTAGCAATTCCGGCATTTAACAGTAATTGATTTAAAACTGTTTTCCCAGATTCGGAAATTTCTTTTTCGGAAGCCATTTGAAGACTTTTATAAGTGTCTTCAGGCAAGTTAACGCTCGAATTAATTATTAAATTTTTAACGGCGTTTGAAATTTCTTCGGATGCTATAACCCTCATCGGCAATATATTCTTTTTAGTTATTTTTTTACGTTATAAATATTATAATGATTTATAAAATAAATTCAAGCAAAAAAATAAACCGCGATTATAAATTTTTATGAACGCAAAAACTATCAGTCATATTGCAAGCGGCTAATTCAGGTTGAATTACCACATGATTTATTTTAAATTTTTCCGATAGCCTGTCTTGAATATTATTTATAATACAACAAATATCTGCTGATTTAACCGCGGTTTCTTCAACGAGAATATGAGCGCTCAATAGTTTAAAAGATTTTGACATGCTCCATATATGGAGATCGTGAACATTTTTAACGCCCGGCGTTTTAAGTATTTCATCTTTTACAAGGCTAAAGTCAATTTCTTTTGGAACCCCTTCAAGCAATATGTTTATAGTTTCATTAATTACCGAGAATGCCCCTATAGCTATAAGAGGTGATATTATTAAGCCTATGGCGGGGTCTATATAATAAATTCCGGTGAAATATATAATTGCTCCGCCGGCTATAATTGAAATAGAAACTAAAGAATCTCCGACTATATGAAAAAAAGAACTTTTAAGATTTAAATTATGCCCTATGCCCTTGTGTATTTTTATACCTATGACTGAGTTTATAATAAGGCTTATGAAAGGAAAAATAATCATAATACCTGAATTAATTCTCTCTGGATGCATTAGCCGTAAATAACTTTCATAAATCAATATTAAGGACAATATTAGAAGCAAAAGCGAATTTAAAAGGGCGGCGAGTATTCCTATCCTGTGGTAACCGTAAGTTTTTCTTATAGAAGGGCTTTTCCTAACCTGAATTTGTGCGACCCAAGCTAAAAGAAGCGAGGACGCATCTACTAAAACATGCCCCGATTCTGAATATAAAGCCATGCTTTTTGACATTACCGCCCCGCTTAATTCCACAATCAGTATTACTAAGGTAAACAAAAAAGCAAATTTTAAGCTTTTTTCAGTTTTAAAAGATTCGCCGTTTAAATTTAACGAGTGGTCGTGTGAATGGGTATGGTTTTCCATAATAAGCACCTTAATTTAAAAAAATTATAGCACAATAAGTTATTATTTTGCATTAAAAATTGCATTGATAGACCTTTTTATTTTTATAGTAAAATTTAAAAATTGCCTAAATTATTGAAATTTTGTAGAATAAAAATTAATAATTTAACCTGTTTTTAAGTTAAGGGGGGATATATGCCGTCGCAAAAAACTACTATAGGTTTTATCGGTGCAGGCAATATGGCTTACGGACTCATTAAGGGGATGGCCGATACAATCGGTTCCGACCTAAAAATTTTTATTTATGATACCGATCCTTCAAGGGTTGATTTTGTAAAAGATTCCCTAGGAGTAAAACCGCTTAATAGTATAGGAGAAGTCGTAGAAAATTGCAGGCTAGTTTTTATAGCCGTTAAGCCTTATTCCGTGGAAAGTGTTCTTGAAGTTGCCGCAAGAGCTTTAAATAATTTTAAAAAAAATAAGGATTTTCCAATGTTTATTTCTATTGCTGGGGGCGTTAAGGTTGGATTTATAGAAGAAGTTTTAAACAGGTCTATTAATAATAATTTTCCAATAAAGGTATTTAGGATAATGCCAAACATAAATTCTTTAGTCGGAAAAGGAATGAGCGCGATGTGTTATAACGGAAATATTACCAATGAAGACGCAGAAACTGTTTCGGAAATACTTGAAACATCATCAAAAGTTTTATTTATGAACGAAAAATATTTCGATGCTGTTACGGCTTTAAGCGGAAGCGGACCTGCCTATATGTTTCTTATTGCGGAGGGACTAATTGAAGCAGGTGTAAAACTCGGTCTTCCGCGCGACATTGCAAAAACTTTAACGGTCCAGACACTTCTAGGTTCCGCGGAATTATTAAGCAGTCCGGAGTTTTTCAATACATCAACGAAAGATTTAAAAGATATGGTAACTTCACCTGGCGGAACAACTGCCTTTGGACTTGCAAAGCTCGAAGAAGGAAGAATTAAATACGTTCTTGATTCCGCGGTAAATGCCGCATATTTAAGAGCGAAAGGCCTAGTTTAAAGGGGTAATAAACCCCTTTAAACTAGGCCTTTGTTAAATTATAATATTTATTCTTTGCCTCGTTTTAAAAGTTCCATAGCTTTTTTTAAACTTATCTCCATACGGTTAAAAGATTTTGCAAGAGAGCCTATCTCATCGTTCCTGGTATGCGCTATTTCTTCCTCAAAATGACCCTTTGATATTTCGTCTGCAAGTTTAGACATTTTTGCTATAGGCTTAATAATAGCGCTTTTTATAATGAAATATAAAAATAAGATTATAAGGATTATAAAAATTAATGCGATAATTAAAGTTTCTTTAGTGAAAATTTTTTGGGAATCCCTTAAAGGTTTAAGTGAATATATTAATTTAACGCCGCCGAGAATATCGCCGGAAGAAGCCTTGGTGTGGCACATAAGGCAGTTTATGCCTCTGGAATTTGTTTTTGCCACAAAAGGGACCCCCACTATAATTTCATATGGCATGCCGTTTTTAGAAACAATTTTTGTTTGAGTTTTACGTGACTTTAATATTTTATCGTCAAAATTTGAATTTGGCATTTCTTCGCTGAGTCCTTTGCCGAATTCCATGTTTACAATACTTCCCCTTATAACCTTAAATCCCTTTATGCCTTTAATTTTTTTATAAATAGAAAAAAGCTGTTTCCTGTCTATTTTTTTCATTATAGTTCCGTTAAGCATCATAGCGTTTAAACTTGAAAGTGTAGTTTTTGCTGTAACTATCGCATCATGCCTAGTCAAAGATATTGTTAACTGTTTTTGAAGGTTGTATGTATTGTAAGCAATTAGCGCAATCGGAATTATTACTAATAATAAGAGCGGAACTATAATTTTTGTTTTGATAGATACGTCTTTAATAGACTGAAAAAGGCCTTTTGACATAATAACACCCCTTAATTAATATTAATTAATTTAATATTTATTCATAATATTTTAGAACTTAAATTAAATCAATCTTTATTTTGCCTTTTCAGGTTGCAATGTCCATGAGGCATAATCGCATTTAGGATAGTTAGAGCATCCGAAAAATTTTCTGCCTTTTTTTGTTCTTTTTTCAACAAGATAACCTCCGCATCCGGTCGGACAAGGAATCTTTGATTTATTATGCTTAGCCGGAATTGGTTTTATATTTTTACATTCCGGATATCCGCTGCAGGAAAGAAATTTTCCGTATCTGCCCATTTTAATTACCATAGGTTTTCCACATTTTTCGCAGATCTCGCCGGTTTCTTCAGCCTCAGTTCCAGAATCTTTATCTCCGTTGGCTATGTTATCTTTAGGAAGCTCTTTTGTATTTTTACATTCCGGATATCCGCTGCAGGCAAGAAATTTTCCGTATCTGCCCATTTTAATTACCATAGGTTTTCCACATTTTTCGCAAATTATATCTGTCGGTTCTGACGACCCCTTTATATTTTTAATACTGACTTTAGCTTCCTTAAAGCTTTTCATAAATTTATTATAAAAATCATTTAAAAGGTCGTTTTTTTCCAATAAACCATTTTCTATATTATCTAGTTTTTCTTCCATATTTGCAGTAAACTTTAAATTTATAATGTCGGAAAATCCCTCCTTTAAAATATCAGAAACAGTCATTCCTAACTCGGTCGGTTTAAATTTTTGAGTTGAACCGCCTTTTTTAGACGTATCGGCAGATTCGGTAGTCATAATAACGTAATCTTTGGTTTTTATGTTTGTTATTATGCTCTGGTACGTTGAAGGCCTGCCTATGCCATTTTCATCTAAAGCTTTAACTAGACTTGCTTCCGTGTATCTGGGAGGAGGAGAAGTAAAATGCTGTAAGGTTTCAACTTTTTTTATAGAGGCTGAGTCGCCTTTTGATAGGAGTTCAAATATTTTTATTATCGAAGATGAAGGTTTTTCGGTCGTCTGTTCATTTGAACTTTGTGCAACTTCGTTTTCCTCATCCAAATATTCTTTATTTTTTAGATTTTCGTTAATAACTTTTTGAAATCCGTCAAATTTTAAAATGCTTTCCGTTGTTTTAAAAACATATTCGTCCGTTTTATCTTTTTTTTGTTCTTTGTGAACCCCTTTTATAGTTAAACCATATTGGTCATAAATGCTTTCGTTCATTAAAGAAGCTGTAAAATAAGTCCATATAAGATTATAGAGCTTATATTCGTCAGGGGTCAGATAGTTTTTAATTTTTTTTGGGGTTAAAAGAATGTTTGTAGGCCTTATGGCTTCATGTGCGTCCTGAACTTTTTTTCCTTCGTCGGATGACTTGCCTTTTCTTTTTATGCCAGATTTGTCAGAAAGGTAATCGGAGCCATATGTATTTATGATAAATTCTTTAGCGTGGCCTTCTGATTCAGCCGAAATTCTTGTTGAATCAGTTCTCATATATGTAATAAGACCCAAAGGACCTATGGGTTTATTGCTGACGCCTTCTACTGCGCCAAGTTCTATCCCTTCATATAGTTTTTGGGCTACCGACATTGTTTTTTTAACAGGAAACCGCAATATTTTTGCCGATTCCTGCTGAAGAGTGCTTGTTATAAAAGGAAGAGGCGCTTTTCTAGAGGTTTGTTTTTTAATAATATCGCTAATTTCATAGTAGTTACCCAACTTAATAAGATTTTCTTTCAAATCATCCGCTTCTTTTTCATTCTTTATTACCGGTTCTTTTCCGTTTATTTTAAAGAGGTCGCCTTCTATGATTGCCGAGTAACTCTTATCTTTGCTTTGTAAATTAAATAGGGCTTTAACGGTCCAAAACTCTTCTTTTGTGAAAGAGTTTATTTCTTTTTCTCTTTCTACTATAAGATAAAGCGCTATAGACTGAACTCTACCAGCCGAAAGCCCTCTTCTTATTTTTTCCCACAGGAACGGGCTTAGATTGTAACCCACCAGCCTATCCAATATTCTTCTCGCTTTTTGCGATTCATACATGGATTTATTTAACGCTGTAGGATTTTTTATCGCATCTAAAACTTTATCTTTGGTTATTTCGTGAAAAAGGACTCTCTTTATTTCAGGTTTTTTGCCTTTAATTTCATCTATAATCTCTTTTATATTCCAAGCTATCGCCTCCCCTTCTCTATCAGGGTCGGGAGCCAAATAAACCGTATCTGCGTTTTTTGCAAGCTTTTTAATTTCTTCAACGGTTTTTTCTTTTCCTTTTATAGTTTCGTACTTAGGCTCAAACCCGTTTTTTATATCCACGCCTATGGAATTCTTAGGTAAATTTTTAATATGTCCAACGGTAGCCTTAACGGTATAATTATTTCCTAAATATTTGTTTATAGTATTGGCTTTAGACGGAGATTCGACAAGAACAAGATTTTTCATATTTTTTTTATAATCCCTCCAGGACATCTTTCTATTTCGGAATTCATTTCAAGTATCGAAATTGCCTCTGCTGTTTCTTTTTCTTCGGCATTTAATTTAATATTGCTTAGTTTTAATAAATTGTCAATAGCAATATTTTCTTTTTCTAAGGAGTCTAATATAAATTGCCGAATTGTGTTATGCCTAGTAATATTGCAAGTATCTTTATTCATATCTGATTTTTTAATAGTGGAACTTTTAAATATTTTTATTTTTTTACCTGCATTTTGAAATTTTTTAATTAAACTAGATAAAGAGCTTTTTTGGGACAA
Organism: bacterium; assembly: GCA_021777135.1. GTDB lineage: Bacteria > SZUA-79 > SZUA-79 > Acidulodesulfobacterales > Acidulodesulfobacteraceae > Acidulodesulfobacterium_A. Next base: position 159,234 of record JAJYDX010000001.1, read on the forward strand.
ATATAATATACCTATTTCATTTGATAGGTGAAAAGCAAGTTTGTTCCTTAAAGCAAATCCGTATTTTGAATTTTTATAAAAAGGATCTAATGCGGAAATTTCTAAAAAATTAACTGATGATTTATTTATGGCGCTTAAGTTAGGATTAGTTAACGGGTTTGATGGTAAAATTATTAGTAAAATATTTCCGGAAAATTTTCTAATAAATTCTATTTCAGCTTCACTGTTTGTACCAATACATATAAAATCAAATTTTGGATTTCCTGCGTAATCGTACATATAAGAATTCAAGTTATTCAAAATATCGGATTCCGCCTTAAAAATTTTTGTCCCTTCAAATCTAGAAGATGTTAAAAAAATACCCTTAGCCGACTTTATTTTCGATGCCAATATGCCGCCAGTATCTAATAAGTCGTCTCGGTCGCATATGTGTAAAAATTGAGGCAAATTAGGAGAAAGATTTTTTCTTCCACGGTAATTTATTATACTATCGGTCCTTACCGGTTTTATTTTAAGTTTATTTAACAGATTAATTTCATTTTCCGCCGCAGTTTTATATATTGAATGAAAATCGTTATCTCCGAAATTATTTTTCTTAATTTTGTTTTGACTGCCTCCGGTTTTAAGACCTTCCGCTTTGGCCTTTAAAATAATCCTGTAATTTAGGTATAGTCTATGATCCTCAATAGTCATAAATTCAATAATAAGATAAAATAAAAAAAAATAAAATAATTATTTTATTTAAGCCTTGGGTAATTCAGGTTGACTGTTATAAAGATTAGTTGTATAAATAAAATATTGTTAAATTTATAAAAAATATTACCGAAATGCTTAAAGCTAAAATTCATTTTGCCAATACGGCCATAATACTTATTCTTACCTTTTTCTTGTTTCCCTCTTTGTCTATAGGAAAAACTATTGTTAGTAAAAACATTATAAGCAAAAACAATACGGTTAGAGTGGCTTTAGCGCTTCCGACAACAGGAAGATTTGCATTTTTCACGAAGCAGTTTATAAACGGACTTCTCCTTAGCCTTAATAAAAAAGGAGGTTTAAATATAAAATACTCAATAATAAACCTGCCAATAAGTGCGGGTAGCAAAAGTGTAGGTTATATATTTGATTCTTTCTCTAAAAAAAAGATAAACGCCGTTATAGGACCTCTGTTTGAGGGTCAGTTAAAATACTTCGGGGAGAATTCCGCTAAATTTAAAATTCCTGTTATTACCCCTTCACCTGTTATTTCAGAAAAGGATTTATACCCGTTTGTTTTTAGTTACGGCATGACTTTAAAACAAGAAATAAGGACAGAAATGAAATATGCGGCGTATGCCGGAATAAGGTCTATTTCAGTAATCTATCCCGATAGCGGATACGGTTTAAAAATAATTTCTTATATAAACTTATTTTCAAAAAAATACGGCGTAAATATCTTAAATACCACCAAATATAGCAATAAAACAGTCGATTTTTTTTATAATTTTAATTCTATAGTTAAATTTAACAATGTGGGTAATACTCACGTATCGAAAGCTGAAAAGGCCCAATTAGGCATTACTCCTTATAATCTTATGCACGGAATAACTAAGTCCAAGCCTGAAATACCTTTTAAAGGTCTTTTTGTAATAGGGAACCCTTCAAAGCTAGAGTTGATTCTTACCCAACTTGCTTATTATAACGTTACAGGATTTCATATATTTGGTCTAAGTTCTTTTGATTCAAGGTCTTTTATAGAAAAATACGGCTTTTATATGCAAGATGCGATTTTTCCCGATGGATTTTTCAAGCATGACGATAATAAAACCGTTAAGAAATTCAATTCGGATTATAAAGATACATATGGCGAAATGCCCAACATACTTAGCGCCGAAGGATACGATATAGGAGGAATAATAATTAATGCAGCAAGGCATATGCACTTTTCCATTTTGACCTCGACCGCGGCTTCTAAAAGCCCGTATGGCTATCCAAATTTAAACGGCTGGCAACCCAAAAAAATTAAAGTAATGCAATTTTACCGTGCCATCCTTAAAGTTAAAACATTTAAAGGAGTTTGCGGAATCAGCAAATTAACGGGGAATATGTTTAAAAAACCACTATATCTGTTTAAATATAAAAATAATAAAATTTATATCCTCGAAAGCCCGTTTTGAATTTAGTAATGAAATTAATTTACAGATAATATTGTGATTATTTTAATAAAAAATGACGGAAGATGAATTTATAAATATTTTAAAAAACGGTGATTTTAAAGAACGTTTTGACGCCGTAAGCAGGACAGAACCAGCTTACCTTATACACGCTTTAACCGATAAAGATGAAAACGTAAGATATAAAGTCGCTTCGAGAATCCCGCCTGAAAATTTAATGCTTCTTATAAACGATCCATACAAGGAAGTTCGCTTAATAGTTGCAAAAAGAATTGGTGCAAATGAATTGCCTAAAATGATGAACGATAAATCTTTTTGGGTAAGACATGCAGTGGCCGAAAGAATAGACGAATCTTATCTTTCTTCTTTAATTGTAGATAAAGAGCCTATAGTTAGAATTAAAGTGGCCGAAAGAATAGATATGAAATATTTAAAAGATATGATGAAAGACGACGAAACATTGGTAAGAAAAGTTGTCGCAAAAAGGATTCCTAAAGAATATCTTTATTTGATGCAAAACGACGAAAGCGAAAGCGTAAGAAATATTATATCTGAAAGACTTTCGGAATAAAAAGATTTCTATAATACCTGATTTTGAGTTTTTAAAAAATAAAAATTCGGTTAAATAATCCTTTCTTTGGCATTTTTATGACAGGCTTATATGATTCTAAGTCTGCTATGCTCTCTGGTTTTTCTTTGGAAACGATAATCCATGGTGGAGGGGTAGTGCGTGAGCACCCCCCTCCTGACATTCTTGGATGGTAAATTTTTATTATAGAAGGTTCTTCTTTAGTATGAACGTAAAACCATCCGCAAATCTTATCTAATTTTTTTAATTCCGACATCCTTGCCCTTAAAAAATCGGCGGCGGAGTCGGCATTCATTTCTCCTTTTTCGTCTTCATCCTGCGTATATACAAAACTCCACTGCTCCATGGAATTTTTTACTCTATTTATAAGTTGTTCAACATCGTCCCATTCCAGAAGACCAGAAAAAGCGACTGTATCGGCTTTATAAGACATGCTTAATTATTTATTAATACAATTAGTGATTATTTTTATGATTATTTTTTGAACTTTCATGCTGCCTGCCTGGTCCTCCCATCTGCCTGCCTTGTCCTCCCATCTGCCTGCCTTGTCCTCCCATCTGCCTGCCTTGTCCTCCCATCTGCCTGCCTTGTCCTCCCATCTGCCTGCCTTGTCCTCCCATCTGCCTGCCTTGTCCTCCCATCTGCCTGCCGTTCTGATATTCATTCATGTTTCCTCTGTAATTATGCATATGTTCCTGCCAAGTATTATAATTACCTAAGAAACGATGATGTCTGCCCCACCAGCCAGGGTGATTAGAGCTATACCAAGGACCCACATTAGATTTCCACCAATTAAAATAGGGAACATTATTGTAAATTGGAGGAGGCGGTCCATATAGTAATTGTTGAGGAATAAACATTCCTGATGTAACAGGATAGTAAGGACCACCATAACCATTGGCATAAAGCCAACCGCCGTTCTGCCATCTATAATAATATCCATTATATCCATATATATATGCGCCGATAGAATTCATAAAATATGCATTTATCCCATCGCCAATCGAAAAAGCGAAATTAGGACCTGAGGCGCCTATATAGTATCCCTGAGAATAAGCAGGTTGAGAATAATATGCTGCACACCCGCTAAGAACAAAGGCTGTAAGAACAATAGCCGATATCAATGAACTTTTTTTCATAATAAATTACCTCTTTCATTAGCTTAAATAATTAAAATAGAACATCTTTTAAATATAATATACCACAAAAAATAAAAAAATTATTACAATTGTAAAATATTTTTCCTTATATAGGCAAAAATATATTATTAAGATTGCAGCATCCGCCGAGTTATAAAATTTCATATAATTAATTTGAATAAAGCCATTTCTCCCCTTAAACTTTTAAACTTAAAATTAATATTGTATAATATAAAAATGTGTAAAAATTTAATTTATATTTTTAATTAATCAGCAAAACTTATGACAGCAAACAATAGAACGTATAATAAGAAAGATAATAAAAATAAACCAAAAAAAAATAAACATAAATTATTCAAATTAATTTTTGCCGGTCTTTTTATATTAATTTTTGCCCCGATAGTAATTTTTGTAATATTATACTTTCTTCTTGCTTCTTCCGTTCCAAATATAGTTTCACTTAAAGACTACCACCCAAAGGAAGTTAATTACGTTTATTCGTCCAGCGGTAAATTAGTTGGTTATCTTGGGTCCGTCAACAGGGAGGTGGTTCCATTTTCGGATATCCCGCTGCAGGTGAGAGAAGCGTTCTTAGCGGCGGAAGATAAAAATTTTTATAATCAAGGCCCGCTTGACTATAAAGCTATAGCAAGAGCCTTTATTGTCAACCTTATGTCTGGACACATCGTTGAAGGCGGCTCGACGATAACCCAACAGGTGGCAAAAACACTTCTGGTGCCTTATGAAAGAACCTATATATGGAAACTGCGCGAAGCTATTTTAGCCTACAGGGTTGCTGATAATTTATCTAAAAACGATATTTTAGATATTTATCTGAATCAAATTTATCTCGGAAACAATGCATATGGAATACAGGCAGCTTCATTGACATATTTCGGGGTTCCCGTTTGGAAATTAAACTTATCTCAGGCCGCAATGCTAGGCGGGCTTCCGCAGGCGCCATCCTTTTTGGACCCGTATATTCATTTTAAAGACGCAAAAAGAAGGCAGAAATATGTACTTGAACAAATGGCAAACGATGGTTTTATAACAAAAACGCAGGCTAAAACCGCATACGATACAAAGCTTGTTTTTCATAATTTTTTTAAATATTACGGCGTAGCCCCTTATTATCTTGCCTATATAAAGCAGGATATTATAAATAAATACGGCAAAGCAGTTTACAAAGAGGGTGGACTCAGGGTATACGCGGCTTTAAGCGCGCGAGCCCAGCGTTACGCACGTCAAGCTGTAAAAAGCGGCTTGACAGAACTTTCCCACAAATACGGTTATGCCGGACCTATAAAAAAGCTTAATTATCGTGAAATGCTTAATAAAATTAATGATGAAAAAAGCCGTATAAATTATTTATATAAAGACGGTCTTTATAAAGGATTTGTTACCGGAACTTCTAAAAATGGGCATAAAGCTTACGTAGCGGTAGGAAAATTCAGGGGAATATTGCCATTATCAAATATGAAGTGGGCTTCGCATTTTCAGCGCTATGTTTATTACACGTATAGAACTATTAGTGACGTTAATCAGGTTTTAAAGCCGGGATATGAAATATTGGTTAAATTTGACGGTTACGACAAAAACGGTACGCCGGTTTTTTCTTTAGAGGAAAAGAATATTATAGAAGGCGCTTTAATTTCTTTAGACCCTAAAAACGGTTTTGTTAAAGCAATGGTTGGCGGGCATAGCTTTAGTCAAACTCAGTTTAACAGGGCGCTTTACGCAAAAAGGCAGACTGGTTCGGCTTTTAAGCCTATAGTTTACGCAGAGGCATTAACCCTTGGATATACCCCATCCTCTATTATTAATAATACTCCTGTAATATATCCTACCGGAGTTCCCGGCAAATATTACAAGCCGCACAACTTTTCACGCAGATTCACAGGACCAACGACTCTTTTGATAGGACTTGCGCATTCTATAGACGTTGTCGCCGTTAAACTTTTGCAAAAAGTCGGTGTAAATAAAGTAGCAGATTTGGCTAATGAAATGGGAATACATCATGTTGTAAAAAATTTAACTATGGCACTGGGGTCGTCTAGCGTCAGTCTTATAGATTTAACGGATGCCTACACGGCTTTTGCAAACGCTGGAAAAGAATGCAAGCCGGTTTTTATTATTAAGATTTTAACTCCTGGAGGTAAAATCTTATATGGTTATAAGCCGGAATGCAAACAGGTTTTATCTCCGCAAGTTGCATACGTTCTGACGAATATGCTTGAAAGAGTTATTACTAACGGAACCGGAGTCACTATTTCCAACATAAGGAAGATTACCCCTTACGTAGCCGGGAAAACGGGTTCTTCGAGCCAATACAGGGATGGAATATTCATGGGTTACACTTCTTCATTGGTAACCGGAGTGTGGACGGGTTTAGACGATTTTCATTCAATGGGCAGATTTATGGTCGGCGCTATCACAGCTGCACCTATATGGGACGCCTATATGTCAAAAGCCCTCAATATTTATCCTCCCGAAGCATTCGCAATACCTAAAGGAGTTGTTTTTGCAGAAATTAATCCGCAAACCGGTCTCATTGCGGATTCAACCTATAAAGACCCGGTGCTTATGCCTTATGTTGCCGGAACCGAGCCGACAATCGTTAAAAAACATAAAAAGATTAATAACCCACAGTCTTTCTTTGGATTATTTTAGGATTACGTATAAATAAATGGATAAATATAAACCCTTAATTGATAATTTTGGCAGGCAGATAAAATATTTAAGAATAAGCGTAACCGACAGATGCAACTTAAGATGCGTTTACTGTATGCCCGAAAACGGGGTTACGCCGTTAAGTCACGATGAGGTAATTTCTTACGAGGATATTTTAAGGCTGGTAAATATTCTTTCGAAGCACGGTGTGAATAAGATAAGGGTTACCGGAGGAGAGCCATTGGTAAGAAAAGGCATGACCGGTCTTATAAAAAATATTAGCGGCATAAAAGGCATAAAAGATATTTCTATGACCACAAATGGAGTCCTGCTGGAAAAATATGCTCTGGAACTTTATAATATCGGGCTTAGAAGAATAAATATAAGCCTTGATTCTTTAAACGAGGAAAAATTTTTCCGTATTACTAGGACAGGCAGCTTAAAAGACGTTTTAAGCGGCATAAAACTTGTAAAAAAAAAAGGTTTTAATCCGATAAAAATAAATACCGTTTTAATAAGAGGAATAAATGACGACGAAATAATAGATTTCGTTAATTTTGCAAAAGAGTTTGGGCTTAATTTAAGATTTATCGAATATATGCCTATAGGCGGAAATATTGCCGAAGCGGTATCGTCTAAGGAAACAATAGAAAAAATTAAGTCTAAGTTTACCGATTTTGGTCCTGTTAGTGCAGGAAAAACAACTGCTTACGACGGGGTAAGCCGTTCATTCGGTTTCAAGGACGGCAAAGCAGTAATAGGTTTTATAAGCCCTTTGTCGGAGCATTTTTGCGGGGACTGCAACAGGTTGAGGCTTACGGCATCGGGTAATTTGAGGCCATGCCTTTTTTACGATAATGAGTATAATATTAAAAACATTTTAAAAGAAAACAATGATGATGATGAAGTTTTTGAAAAGATTTCAGATATTATAAAATTAAAACTTTTTAAGCATAACTTTGATATGAAAACTAATAACCGGGAGTGTTTATCATGGGCTAACGATTTTATGAACGGGATAGGCGGATAAAAAACCATAACAATACTCAAAATATAATAAGACAAGGAGAAAAATTTTGGATCAAAAGAGCATTATCAACATTAATATCGAAGACGAGATGAGGCAGTCGTATTTAGACTACGCAATGAGCGTTATTATAGGCAGGGCGCTTCCAGAAGTCAAGGACGGCTTAAAGCCGGTTCATAGAAGGATTCTTTTTGCCATGAACGATATCGGCAATGATTTTAACAAGCCTTATAAAAAATCAGCAAGAATCGTCGGAGACGTTATAGGCAAGTATCATCCGCACGGCGATGCAGCGGTTTATGATGCGACGGTCAGAATGGCACAGGATTTCTCCTTGAGATATCCGCTTGTGGACGGACAAGGAAATTTCGGCTCTATAGACGGAGATCCGCCTGCAGCAATGCGATACACTGAAATCAGGATGACCAAGCTTTCATCGTTTTTATTAGACGATATAGATTTTGAAACGGTTGATTTTATTCCTAACTATGACGGCTCGTTAAAAGAACCTTCGGTTTTGCCGGCCAAGTTTCCGAACCTGCTTGTCAACGGCTCATCGGGTATAGCCGTAGGAATGTCTTCTAATATACCCCCGCATAATCTTACGGAATCCATAGATGCAACCCTTCATTTTATAGATAATTCGGATTGCGGTATAGATGAATTAAAAAACATAATAAAAGGACCGGATTTTCCTACCGGAGGAATAATTTACGGCTATTCAGGAATAAATAACTATTTTAATACAGGAAGAGGACTTGTTAAGGTAAGGGCAAGGCATCACTTTGAAAAAGCAAAAATAATCATTACGGAAATACCTTATCAGGTAAACAAGTCAAAGATACTTGAACGCATAGCCGAATTAGTTAAGGAAAAAAAGATAGAAGGAATATCCGACCTCAGGGACGAATCAGACAGAGAAGGGATGAGGGTAGTTATAGAATTAAAGAGAGACGCAAACGAAACTGTAGTAATGAATAACCTTTTTAAGCATACGCAGCTGGAAGAAACATTTGGAGTAATTTTTCTTGCTATAGTGAATAACCAACCAAAAATATTAAACATCAAGGATATGCTGTCCCTTTTTGTTGATTTCAGGAAAGAAGTAGTTATAAAAAGGACGATGTTCGAATTAAAAAAGGCTGAAGCGCGTTTGCATATATTGGAGGCTTTCAAAGTCGTCGCCCAAAATATTGATGAAGTCATAGAGCTTATCAAGACTTCTGAATCCCCGTCCGTCGCAAAAGAACGGCTTATGCAAAAATATAGTTTTTCTGATATTCAGGCTCGCGCGGTCCTAGATTTAAAATTAGAAAAAATTACCAATTTAGAGCGTGAACATATAATTAAAGAATACGAAGAAATACTCGACAAAGTGAAAAAACTAAGGGAACTTCTCGCTAGCGAGAAGTTAATAAAAGACGTAATAAAAGAAGAACTTAAACTTATCAGGGATAAATTCGGAGATTCCAGAAAAACAGAAATAGTTCAGGAAGAAAACGAAACAGCTCTTATAGACCTTATTCCTAACGAAGCCATGATAGTTATGATGACGGAGAACGGATATATTAAAAGAACCAAGCTTTCTATCTTTAAGGCCCAAAATAGGGGAGGCAAGGGGCAAACTGGCATAAAATCTAAAGAAGAAGATTTTGTAGCAAACTCTTTTTGCGCAAATACCCATGATAATATTTTGTTTATAACAAATTTTGGAAGCGCCTATAAATTAAATGTTTACGATATTCCGGAAACACTTAAAACCTCCAAGGGCAAGCCCATAGTAAATCTTCTTAATTTAAAAGAAAAAGAAACAATCTCGTCTGTGCTTCCGATAGAAAATTTTGATGAAAACTGCTCTATTTTTATTGCGACGAAAAACGGGCAGATTATAAAAACTTCGCTAGACAAATTTGCTAATATCAGGAAAAACGGTCTTATTGCTATAAAGCTCAAGGAAGGCGATGAAGTAATTAGTACGCGTATCGCCGATAATAAAGTTAAAAATCAGCTCGTTACTATAGCCACAAAAATGGGAAAATCGATTTGCGCTGGCATAGACGGCTTTAGAACGCTTGGCAGGGGGGCGATGGGAGTAAGAGGAATAAGGCTTTCTAAAAACGATTCCGTTGTTTCCATGGATCTACTTTCTTCTGAAAACGACTATCTAATAGCTATAACCGAAAAAGGTTACGGCAAAAAAACTATAATGACGGAATTCAGAAAACAAAGCAGAGGCGGAAAAGGAATAATTGCCATTAAAACCGGACAGAGAAATGGATTTGTAGTTTCGGTGCTCAAAGCTTCGGGAGATAATGATATAATATTAATAACTTCGAATGGGAAAATAATCCGCATTAACGAGTCGAACTTAAGAAGCATCGGAAGGAATACTATGGGCGTAAAATTAGTTAATCTTGACGAAAATGAAAGAGTCGTCAGCGCGATGATATCGGCAAATGAAATGATTGAAGAATGAGTGTTTGCGAAGAGAACCGGAGAATATAAATATGAATAAATCCGTAGGTATAATAGGTTCTGGAAGTTTTGGAACGGCCCTGGCCGTTAATTTTTCAAAATTTGCGGAGAGGGTTTATTTAAAATGCAGAAACAAAGAACTTGCCGAAGAAATAAAAACGAAGAGATATAACGAGTATTATCTAAAAGGTGTTCGTTTAGATGAAAATATTATAATAACTGATGATTATAATGATGTTTTTGAAAACTGCCGCATTATATTCCTTGCGGTTCCATCTTTCGGACTGAAAGCCTGTTTGATGGAAATAAAAAAATATGAGGATAAATTTAACCTCAATGATTTTATATTTATAAATACTGCAAAAGGATTGGGCGATGAATCTATGAACTTGCCCAACGAGGTCTTTGAAAGTATACTCGGCGCCCCCATGCTTCAAAGATATGCGGTTTTAAGCGGTCCGAGTTTTGCGGCTGAAGTTTCTAGACATCTCCCTGCCGCTGTCTGCGTAGCATCGTTTAACGATAAAATCTTAGAAGAATTAAAAAGTTTTTTTAAAAATATAATAAACTTCAGGATATATACTTTAAACGACGTTAAGGGTGTAGAATTAGGCGGGGCTTTAAAAAATATTATCGCTCTTGCCGCCGGCATATCCGATGGACTTGGACTAGGAAATAACGCAAGGGCAGCTCTTTTAACCCGCGGAATTGTTGAAATAACAAGGTTTGGTGAGGCCCTAGGTGCTGAAAGATTAACCTTTACAGGGCTTTCCGGTCTCGGCGATCTAATGCTGACTGCCGCATCCGATTTAAGTAGAAACAGGACAGTTGGAATAAGAATTGGAAAAGGCGAAAGCATAAGTTCAATTTTAAGCGGAATGAAGATGGTTGCCGAAGGTGTTGCCACGGCTAAATCGGTTCATAAAATAAGTAAAGAAAAAAATATATATATGCCTATAACCGATGTAGTCTATTCAGTTATTTACGAAAAACTCAAACCCGAAGATGCTATAATTAAACTTTTAGAAAGAGATATAAAAGACGAGTTTGTCTAATGGGAGAATTATTATGGGAATAAAGCTGGAGCATATAAAAGATTTGCAATTCAAAGCTTATTCGGACAAAGATAACGGCTATTCGGTTTTATTAGACACTTCTAAAGAAGTCGGTGGAAGCGACGAAGGCATAAAGCCTACCGATTTAATACTTGCGGGGCTTGCAGGGTGTAGCTCAATGGATATAGTTTCTATATTAAAAAAGAAAAAGCAGAATATAACAAGTTATAAAGTTAATGTTACAGGTGAAAGGGCAGAAAGTCACCCGCGCGTTTTTACAAAAATTTTTATAATTTATGAAATTAAAGGCGAAAATATAGATGAACAGGCGGTAAAAAGAGCCGTGGAATTATCTAAAGACAAATATTGCAGCGTATGGGCTATGTTAAAAAATTCAGTAGATATAGAATGGTCATATAAAATCGAAAATTGTTAGAATAATTTAATAATTTAATATGATATGGGGAATTACTTAGGTCTGTCTCAATAAAATAAAATTACAGAGGCGATTAATATGGTGCATTTTGATTTAACGGAAGATGAAAAATCTATCCTCTTAAAAATAGCAAGGAAATCAATAGAAGACAACTTTAATAAAAGCGCGGACCAGTTTATCGGTTCTAAAGAGCTGACATCTTCTCTGACGGATAACCTTAAAACCAAAGCGGGTGTATTTGTAACTCTTAAAACCGTAGTGGAACAGCTAAGGGGGTGCATAGGCAATTTTAATTTCGACATCCCGGTTTATCAAAATGTTTATAATATGGCAAAAGAAGCGGCTTTCAGCGATCCGAGATTTATGCCTCTAAATAGCGACGAACTTCAAAAAATAAAAATCGAGATATCGGTTTTAACGCCTCTTGAAAAGATATATGATTTCGACAATATAGAAATCGGGAAACACGGTTTATATTTAATAAAAGGACCGTACCACGGAGTACTGCTTCCTCAAGTGGCTACTGAATTCAATATGAACAAAGAGGGTTTTTTAGAAGCGGTTTCCAATAAAGCAGGTCTTCCGTCTGACGCCTATAAAACAGGTTCTGATATATACACGTTTTCAGCTATAGTATTTGGAGAAGATTAATGAAATATTATCCTGTCAACCTTAATATTTCTGGCAAAAGAGTTCTTGTAGTAGGAGGCGGTATGGTCGCTACGAGAAAAGTCGAAAGACTATTAGAAAGAGGAGCGGACATAATACTTGTTGCTCCTGAAATATCGAACGAAATAAAAGAATTCATTAAAAAATCTAAATTAAAATGGACTGAAAGGACATATAGGGTTGGCGACGAAAAAGGCATGTTTGCAGTTTTTTGCGCAGTTTCTGCTGAAAAAAAGAACTTAAAGATGGAAGATGGACTTTTTAAGCGATGCGTTAAAAAAAATATTTTAATCAATATTGCAGATAAACCTGAATTTTGCACTTTCACACTTCCGGCACTAGTTTCCAGGGGGGAATTTGATATCGCAGTTTTTACAAGCGGACACAGTCCAAGGCTTGCCAGAAAAATAAGGGAAGATCTGGAAAAGGTTTACGGAGAAGAATACAATACATATGTTAAAATTCTAGGATTTATTAGAAAAGAAATTAAAATGAAAAAATATTCTCAGAGAATAAATGAAAAAATATTCGACGAATTAATAAATTCCGACCTTTTTGAACTTGTGAAAGATAAAAAATTTTCAGATGTCAGTCTTTTTATAAGCGATTTTCTTAAGAGGGCATCAAATTATGCTTAAAGAGCTATATTTAGTCCCGGCAGCAGTATATATATTTTCTTACGCTCTCCTTTTGTTTAAGGAAAAGAAAACGTACAAAGCCTTCATTTCTATAATTTATACCGGTTTTGTCTTACAAACGTTAATATTTTTTATATTTTTGATTATAAAAGGACTCACACTGCCAGTCCATATCGACAGGTTTGTATTTTTTAATGCATGGATATTAATGTTTATAGTTGTGCTGTTCAGCCTTTTTTATAAAGTAGAATATATTCTTCTATACATTACGCCTTTAGTAGCAATAAATTTGTTGGTAGGTTTTTTCGTTCCTCATATTCATTTAAGGCCCGTTATATTGAATGTTGATAAAGCGATTTTATTCACGCATATATTGCTTATATTGATAGGCGATTCTCTTTTTGCTCTTGCTTTTATAGTTTCTTTAATATATATTTTTCAGGAAAGAAAAATTAAGAACAAGAAGAACCTTAAGCTATTTGACAAGAAAGATGTTCAGATTTCTACAGCTTTGCATCAGGGAGGCGGATATAATTTAGAATTATTAGATAATATTAATTATCAATGTTTAAAAATAGGATTTCCATTTATAACTGTAGGCATAATAATGGGCATATACCTTTCAGGCACTTTATTTAAAACTTTCATAATAATAAAACCCATAGAGATTATATCTTTAATAACTTGGTTAATTTACGCTGTTCTCCTTCACGAGAGGATGGCAAAGGGCATGAGAGGAAAAAGAGCGGCTATTTTTAGCGTTGCCGGCTTTTTACTTATACTTTTTAGTTTAAGTTTTTCTTTTTATTTATTTCCGGCATTTCACGGATTAAAGTAATTTTAAAATTAAACAATATGGATATTTTAATAATAGGACTAAATCATAAATCTGCGGAAATTTGCGACAGGGAAACAGTATCAAAGAAACTTCTTACTGTTGAATTAAGGCATGATTTTGCCAATAAACTACTTGATTTAAAAAATGAAGACGGCAGGTCTTTAATTAAAGAGGTTGCGATCCTTACCACGTGCAACAGGTCTGAGTTTATAATGGGATTATCTTCATGGGCGCAAGGTAAAGGCGGACATATAATTAAAAATTACATAGCAAAATATTTTTTTAGTGAAACCGAAAAAGAAAATATTTTTTATATGCGTCTTAACGAAGATGCCGTAAGACACTTATTCAGCGTTGCTTCAAGCCTTGATTCCATGATAATAGGCGAACCGCAGATATTAGGACAGCTTAAAGAGGCATACAACGAAGCATGTGAATTTAAAACAAGCGGACAGTTTTTAAATAAACTTTTTCACAGAGCATTTAATTGTGCAAAATCGGTGAGGACAGAAACTAAAATAGCTTCGTCTCCCGTTTCGGTCAGTTATGCGGCTGTAGAGCTTTCCAGAAAAATATTTAACGGTCTAGACGAGAAAAAAGTCCTTTTGCTAGGGGCTGGAGAAATGGGAAAACTTACCGTAAAACATTTTATAAAATATGGGGTGCGAAATATTTATATAGCAAACAGGACAAAAAAAAATGCTCTTAAATTTATCGAAGAATCCTTCGGAACTGCAGAAAAAGATTGCTTAAACGTTATAGATTTCTCGGAATATTATAAGTTTTTACCGCAGTCCGATATAGTTTTATGTTCCACTGGTTCCGAAGATTATGTTTTAAAATATGCCGATATAATACCCGTAATAAAAATACGCAAACAGAAGCCTTTATTCTTAATCGATATTTCTATGCCCAGGAATATCGATCCTGAAATTAATAAAATATCAAATGTTTATCTGTTTGATATAGACGATATAGGAAAGATGATAGAAGACAATATAGAAATAAGGAGGCAGGAAGCCGCCGCTGCCAATGAGCTTGTAGAATCATCAGTCAAGGAGTTTATGAACTGGAAAGAATCGTTAAATGCCGTGCCTGTAATAATTTCTCTTAGAAACAAGGTGAAAGATATATTGGAAATAGAATTATATAAGTATATCGGAGATAAAAAGGAAAAAGATTTAATAATAAATTCTTTGACAAATAAAATTCTCCATGAGCCGACTATGCTTATAAAAAGGGCATCAGCTAATCCTGAAGGAGTAAGTTCTATTGAAACGATAAAGGCGCTTTTTAACCTTGAATCTACAGATTTAAGCGATACGGACAAAGATATAGAAAATGAAAACCCCGGCAAATATATAAAACTTATAAAATAAAGGTAAATTTTGAAAATTAAAATAGGAACCAGGGGAAGCAAACTGGCTTTATATCAGGCTAACCTCGTTAAAGAAAGGCTGTCGGAATATTACAAAGGACTTTCAAAAAATATTAGCATTGAAATAATAACCATAAAGACGACAGGAGATAAAATTTTAAATGCGTCTTTAAGCAGTTTTGGCGGAAAAGGTTTATTTGTAAAAGAAATAGAAGAAGCCCTTTTCGGCGGAGATATCGATATTGCGGTTCACAGCCTGAAAGACGTTCCGCAGATAATACCGGACGGCTTAATATTAGGCGCGACTTTAAAAAGAGACGATCCGAGAGACTGCGTAATTTTAAAAGACAAACCTCAAACTTTAGGAGAAGCCTATTCTGAAAACTTCGCCTCGTTGTTGAAAAGCCGTGCAATCGTCGGAACTTCGAGTTTAAGAAGAAGGTCGCTTATGGCAAGGTTAAGAAACGACCTTGTATTTGAGCCATTAAGAGGCAATATAGACACGCGGCTAGAAAAACTCAAAAACGGTTTTTTCGACGCCATTGTTTTATCCTCGGCGGGACTTATCAGGCTTAATCTTGAACATCTCATAGATATATATTTAGACCCCATAAAATTCATTCCCCAGTGCGGACAAGGGGTAATAGCGATAGAACACAAGACCGGCAGGGACGATATTAAAGAAATTATTAGCCCTTTGAACGATTCAGATACTTACGCCGCCGTATTTGCCGAAAGAGCCTGCATAAAAGAATTAAACTGCGGATGCGCTTCTCCTGTAGGGGCATATGCTTATCTGAAAAACGGTGTTTTGTATATTAAAGGTTTTGTTTCGAACATTCAAGGAGAATATCTTGAAGATGAATTTAACGGCAAAAAAGATGATTACGAAAAAATAGGCAGAAGTTTAGCCTTAAGACTTATAGATAAAGGCGCTTTTCAAATATTAAGTAAAAATAATTTATAAAATTAATAAAATAATAAACATATAATAAATTTATTAAAAGGGATTAAAAATTAAATGAAGACAAAAGGGGTTAAAAAAGATACCTTAACAGGCAAAAAGAAACAAATCGGCAAGGTATATCTTGCGGGAGCCGGTCCAGGCGATCCGGAACTGCTCACTCTTAAGACCAAAAGAGTTCTAGGCGAAGCAGACGTTATTGTTTATGACAGCCTTATTTCCGAGGAGATTTTATCACACGCAAAAGAAGGATGCGAAATAATTTATGCAGGCAAAAGGTCTTCAAATCATACCCTACCGCAATATTCCATAAATGAGCTTCTTTCGGAAAAAGCAAAAACCAACAGGATTGTTTTAAGGCTTAAAGGTGGAGATCCTTATCTTTTTGGCAGGGGCGGCGAAGAAGCAGAAAGACTTTTTAAAGACGGCATACCTTTTGAAGTAATCCCCGGCATATCTTCTTCCTTTGCCGTTCCGGCTTATGCGGGCATACCGTTGACCCACAGAGATTACGCTTCAACAGTAGCCATAGTTACCGGACATGAAGGAGAACATAAGGAAAAAAGCACGATAAACTGGAAGGGATTGGCTGGAGCCGATACTATAGTTATATTAATGGGGTATAAAAATTTAGATTCCAACACGAAAAATTTAATTAAAGCTGGAAAAGATAAGAATACGCCTTGCGCAGTTATTCAGGAAGGAACAACTTTAAATCAGAAAGCCGCAGTTGCGACCTTAAGCACGATAGCCGAAGAAGTTGAAAAAAAAGGATTAAAAAGCCCGTTGATATTAATCGTGGGCAATGTAGTAAAATTAAGAAGCGTTTTAAACTGGTTTGAAAAAAGACCGTTAAACGGTTTAAGAGTTATGGTTACTAGAGGAGAAGGGCAGGCCGGAACTTTGTCCGAAAAACTAAAAAAACTCGGCGCATTCGTTATTAATTTGCCGCTGATAAAAATATTAAGGGACGCTGAAGGAATAGATAACGCTAGAATAGATAAAGCTTTTAAGAATATTAAAAAATACGATTATTTAGTTTTTACGAGCGCTAATGCCGTTTCGGCCTTTTTCGAACGTTATTTTTCTAAAGGAATCGATGTTAGAACGCTTACCGGCATGAAAATAGTTTCCGTAGGCAAGGTTTCTTCTTCGGAACTGTTAAAATATGGGATACTTCCCGACTTAGTTCCGTCCGAGCCTTCGCAAACCGGAATAATAGATATTTTAAAAAATGCCGATTTGAAAGGTAAAAAGATTCTCTTTCCGCAGGCTTTAAAGATAAACAAGGAGCTTCCTGAATTTTTTAAATCAAAAGGCGCAAACACTGAAAATTTGCCCGTTTACGAAACCATAGTGCCTGGGGAATCCAAAGAAGCTATGGGTGAAATTTTTGGCTCCGTTAAAAAGACCGGAAAAAACATAGGGCTGCCGGATAACATGGACTTAAAAAATCTTTTAATTACTTTTACAAGCTATTCTACCGTGGAAAATTTTGTAAATGCTTTGGAAGACATTAAAAAAGGGCTTCTAAAACAGGTAATCCGCTCCGGCGTCAAGTTTGCAAGCATAGGAAAGAAGACAGCCGATTATGCGTTGGGGTTTGGCATAAAATCTGATATAATATCTAAAGATGTCAATATAGATTCACTGGTTGAAGAGATAGCAGGTTTTTATAAAAAATAAATAAAATAGAATGCGGCCGGACCCCTCTAGGTCTGTCCGTTAAGGAGAAAATATAAATGATAGGTATTTCAAAACTTTACTGCGGCGGTGTTCATGCCTCTGACGCTCTTAGATACGGGCGTATGTCTAGCAAACTTCCTTCGCATCTTTTGCAGTTTTCCGAGGATAAAAAGCCGGTAATAGTATGGAATATGACTAGAACTTGCAATTTAAACTGCATACACTGTTATTCACAGTCTAAAAATCTTCAATATAATAATGAGCTTACTCTCGAGGAGGGAAAAGCTTTTATTGACGATATATCCGCTTTCGGTTCTCCGGTTATGCTTTTTTCAGGAGGAGAACCATTAATGCATCCGCATTTTCTCGACTTGTGTTTTTACGCAAAATCAAAAGGCATGCGAGCGGTCATATCGACTAATGGAACGCTCATAACAAAAGAACTTGCTCAAGAATTAAAAAAAGTAGGCTTGTCGTATGTAGGCATAAGCCTTGACGGACTTGAATCTGTTCACGACAGGTTTAGGGGTAAAAAAGGTGCCTTCAGAGAAGCAATAGACGGTATAAACTATGCAAAAGAAGCAGGAATAAAAGTCGGTTTAAGATTTACTATAAACAAAAGAAATGCTCAAGAAATTCCTGGGATTTTTAAGCTTTTAGAAGAGGAAAATATCCCCAGGGTCTGTTTTTATCATCTTGTCTATGCCGGAAGAGGCACAAAACTTATAGAAGAAGATTTGTCACACGAAGAAACTAGGCAGACGGTAGATGCTATACTCGAGCTTACGAAAGAAGTATATTCAAGAGATAACCAAAAGGAAGTTCTTACTGTGGATAACCACGCAGACGGACCTTATATTTACTTAAAACTTTTAAAAGAAGGAAAGACTGAAGAAGCCGCAAATGTTATGAGCCTTCTCAAAATGAATGGTGGGAACAGTTCAGGGGTAGGCATCGGATGCGTCAGCTGGGACGGTGAAGTTTATGCCGACCAGTTCTGGAGGCACTATTCATTTGGAAACGTTAAAGAAAGAAAGTTCAGCGAAATATGGACGGACACTTCTAATACCTTAATGAAACAGCTTAAAAATAAGAAAGAATACGTAAAAGGAAAATGCAAAGAATGCAAATGGCTTGATATCTGCAACGGTAATTTCAGGGTTAGGTCCGAAGCAAAGGAAGACGATTTATGGGCACCGGACCCTGCTTGTTATCTAACCGACGAGGAGATATATAATGCAAAATAACCATATGTCATCTCCTCACGGACATCCAGCAGGCGTTATGCGCGGCGGTGCGATGCCCAAAAAAAACGAACTCAGGTTGGTTTTTTGGGAGCTTACCGCAAGATGCAATCTAAAATGCATACATTGCAGGGCTGAAGCACAGACTGAAAGGCAGGAAGACGAGCTTTCCACGGAAAAGTGCTTTAACGTAATAGACGAATTATGCAAATTTAGCAGTCCAATCCTTATTTTAACCGGAGGGGAACCCCTTTACAGGGACGATATTTTTGAAATAGCCGGCTATGCAACAAAAAAAGGTTTAAGGGTAGCACTTGCTACGAACGGAACATTAGTAAACGAAAAAGTTGCCATAAAAATTAAAGAAAGCGGAATTAAAAGAGTTTCTATAAGTCTTGACGGCGCAAACGCGCAAACGCACGATTCTTTCAGGATGATACCCGGTTCTTTTGAAAGCGCGTTTAACGGTATTAAAAATTTGCGTAACGAAGACATAGAAGTTCAGGTGAATACGACTATTGCTAAACATAACGAAAATGAAGTCAAAGATATTCTAGAATTGGCACTGCAAAATAGCATAAAAGCCCTTCATATATTTATGCTCGTGCCGGTAGGATGCGGAGTTCAGATAGCTGATTCCCAAATGCTGGATAAACAAAAATACGAAGATATACTTTCTTGGTTTTACGATAAAACTATGGAATTAAGAGGTAAAATAGAGCTTAAAGCAACTTGCGCGCCTCATTTCTTCAGAATAATGCACAAAAGGGCAAAAGACGAAGGCATAACGATAACTCCCGAAACGCACGGCATGAATGCAGTTACTAAGGGTTGTCTTGCCGGAAGCGGCGTTATGTTTATTTCAAGAAAAGGTATAGTCCAGCCTTGCGGCTATCTGCCGGTTCAAGCTGGAGACGTTACGAAACAGTCTGCGGAAGAAATATGGAGCGGTTCGGAAGTCTTTCTTAATTTAAGGGATACAGGGCTTTTAAAAGGTAAATGCGGAATTTGCGAATATAAAAAAGTTTGCGAAGGATGCAGGGCAAGGGCTTATTACGAAAAAGGCGACTATATGGAAGAAGAGCCTTATTGCATCTATGAACCGATAAAAGGAAGAATCGCCGGCAAATAATAATTTTATTGATAAATTGATTTATGGATAAAAAGGCAAATGTTCTTCACAGGTTTATAGCCAAAGCTATAGATTTGCTAATCTTCGGTTTTTTAAGCGAGATGTTTTACCCTTACGGTTTTTTGGCGGGAGTACTTTATATTTTAATTTCGGACGGTTTTTTTGACGGCGCAAGTCTTGGCAAAAGACTTATAGGTTTAAAGGTGGTTACAACTCTTGACGAGAAAAGACCGGAATTTAAAGAATCAATAATAAGAAACTCATTTCTCGGAATTCCTTTGCTGTTTGCGTTCATTCCGTTCGTCGGCTATTTTCTTTTAGTAACTATTGGAATAGTTATATATGCCGCAGAGATTTATTTTATTATAAAGAGCCCCGAAGGCGAAAGAATTGGCGATAGATTTGCTTTTACCCGCGTGGTCGATATAAGAAGACATAAGTAAAAAATGGAAAAAGACAGCATTAAAGCCGATCTTTTTTTAATAGATTCAAGTTCATATTTTTATAGGGCATTTTATGCCCTTCCTCCGCTTACAAATTCCAAGGGCAAACCTACCGGCGCATCGCTCGGATACACCAGAATGCTTATGAAACTTATTAAAGATGCGGATATAAAATATGGCGCCTGTCTTTTCGATTCTAAAGAAAGCTTAAGAAAACAGTCTTATGAAGCCTATAAAGCCAATAGGAAAGGCATGCCTGACGATTTAGTTTCGCAGGTAGGTTATCTGACCGATATCTCTTATCTGCTCGGTTTTGAAACATTTAAGCTTGAAGGCTATGAGGCGGACGATTTAATTGCTCGTACGGTTAAAATCTTCGAAGAAAGCCGTATATCTATCTGTATAGTAAGCAGCGATAAGGACTTAAAGCAGTTGTTGTCATCCAGCGTTTTTATATACGATGCACTTAAAAATAGGATAATAACAAACAAAATTTTTGAAGAAGAAAACGGGATAAAGCCCGAGGAATATAAATACGTTTTGGCGCTTATGGGCGATGCGTCCGATAATATACCTGGAATTAAAGGAATAGGAGAAAAAACGGCATTTGCTTTAATTAAGGATTATCATAATTTGGACGGCATTTATAGTAATATAGACTCTATACATAAGCCTAAACTTAAAGAACTTTTAGTAAATTATAAGGAAGACGCCTATAAAAGTTTGGAACTCGCCTCCTTTTATAAAGACATAGATTTAACTGAAGCATATTTTACGCCTGATTCGGAAAAATCCACTAAAATATTTAATTGTCTTAGCGATTTTGCCTTAAAAGAAAAAAACAAAGAAGGACTTTACACAGTTTTTAAGGAGCTTGAATTTAACTCTTTAATAAGAGATTCAGGTATTATAAATAATGAACCGGACGATAAACAATATGAAATAAACGAGGACACAAAGGACGATGCGGCCGCCGGGACATGCCTTTCGATTTATGTCGATTTCAGCGAAAAAAATAAAGAATTGTTCGATGGAGAATCAAATACTATATATATTCATTCGCAAGAAACAGGTCCGGCATCGTTTAATCCGAAAAATATCGCAGACGATAAAACTATTATAAATTTATTGAAAGATAATTCGGTTTTAAAGATAGGCTTTGGACTAAACGCCGTGAAGCTTTTTTTGGAACTTAACGGAATAGAAGTTAACGGGCTTTATTTCGATATAAAAATAGCTTCCTATCTTTTAAATCCTATAAAACATTCTCATAGTTTTACCGATATAGAAACCGAATTTAAAGACCGGCTTTTTGCCTTAAAATGCGAGGATTTTGACAACTATGCACTCAAGGTCTATTTTCTGTATAAAATATTAAAAACAGAAATAGAAAAAGATGCCGATTTAAAATATCTGTTTTATGAAGTAGATATGCCCCTTTCCTCGGTGCTTTTTGAAATGGAAAAAACAGGGTTTAAAGTCGATAAAGATATGCTAATGTCTTTATCCGCCTCATTAGATTCGGATACGAAGAAACTTACGGGCATTATACATAAAATAGCCGGAAGGGCATTAAATATTAATTCACCTAAACAGCTAAGCGCGGTTATGTTCGATGAAATGAAATTTAAGCGGATTAAAAAAAACAGCACTGATATAGAGGTTCTTCAGGCGCTAAAAACTGAATTAG
The DNA here is from genome assembly GCA_021777135.1 of bacterium. Taxonomy (GTDB): domain Bacteria; phylum SZUA-79; class SZUA-79; order Acidulodesulfobacterales; family Acidulodesulfobacteraceae; genus Acidulodesulfobacterium_A. The sequence continues at coordinate 181,457 of JAJYDX010000001.1, forward strand.
AAATAATTATAGGAAACAGCAACGATGACAGGACATTAAAAGATTATCTTTTATTTATAGACAGTCTTATAGCATACAGAAACAAGGTGAAACTTAAGACTTCTTTCGTTGACGTGCTTTTAAGGGAAATCGATAAAAACGACAGGGTACACACGTCTTTTTCCCAGACAACCACTTCGACAGGCAGGCTTGCAAGTCAGAGTCCCAATCTTCAGAATATTCCGGTTTCTGGGACTGAGGGCTTTAAAATAAGGCAGTCTTTTATTGCAAAAGAAGGCTATATTTTGCTTTCGGCGGACTATTCGCAGATAGATTTAAGAGTTATGGCGTCTATTTCGGGAGATATAGCGCTAACAGAAAGTTTTAAAAAAAACGAAGACATTCATGCAAAAACTGCTTCGGAAATTTTTGGGGTCGCTGTGAATGCCGTAGATAAGGATATGAGAAGAAAGGCAAAAGTAATTAATTTCGGGATAATTTACGGCATGAGCCCTTTCGGACTGTCAAAGGAACTAGGTATCTCCGTTGAAGAGGCAAGAGTTTATATAAATTTATATTTTAAAAATCACCCTGCCATTAAATACTATATGGAAAAAATAGTGAAAGAGGCAAGGTCTAACGGATTTGTCAGAACCGCCTTCGGCAGAAAATGTTATATAGAAAACATAAATTCCGGAATAAAAAATTTATCGTCGTTTTCCGAAAGAGCAGCTATTAATGCTCCTATTCAGGGAACCGCCGCCGATATAATAAAAATTGCAATGGTAAATATTTATAAAAAACTTCAAGACAGTCCAAAATTAAAAGAATCCGCAAAAATGATTCTTCAAGTCCACGACGAACTCATATTTGAAGTCATTGAACCACTAATAGACGATATTAAAAATATCGTAACTCCTTTAATGACGGCTCAAACACTCCTGTCCGGCGTTCCGCTGGCTGTTAATATTGGCGTCGCAAAAAACTGGGCGGAAGGGCATTAATCCGCATTTCCATCATTTTTTTCTTGACAAAATTTTCACAAATGATATAAATAAGATAAATAAGATTAAATTAATCTTAAATTAAAAATATAATACAATTATAAATTTAAGGATATAATTAGAATATAAATATCTTTTATGTTAATTTAATTTCACGGAGGTATTTTTATGGATAATCTGGCTTTATTATTGGCGCGATTCCAATTTGGAATGACTGCTTTTTTTCATTTTCTTTATCCGCCTTTGACTATAGGTCTTGGGACTCTTCTTGTTATAACAGAAGGCATTTACGTTTTTTCTAAAAATCAGGAGTATTTAAGGATTACCCGTTTTTTTGCTAAATTATTCGCTATTAATTTTGTAGTAGGAGTTGCAACCGGAATCGTTATGGAATTTCAGTTCGGTACCAACTGGTCACAGTATTCTTCTTATGTAGGTGCTATATTTGGAGCGCCTCTCGCTATAGAAGGACTTTTTGCTTTTTTTATGGAGTCCATTTTCGTAGGCGTTATGCTCCTTGGCTGGAACAGGCTTTCGGCTAAAGCGCACTGGATATCTACAATATTTGTAGCCTTAGGTTCGACTTTATCGGCAGTGTGGATTTTAGTGGCAAATTCCTGGATGCAGAGTCCGGCCGGATATAAAATAGGTTCAAACGGGATACCCAAAATGACTAATTTTTGGCATGTAGTATTCAATCCTTATTTCCCGTCGGAATTTGTTCACGTTATAGCCGCCGCTTGGGAATATTCGGCTTTCTTTATGGCGGGCGTAGCGGCATGGTTTTTAATAAAAAACAATAAAGATATGATAATGAGAAAGGCATTAAAAATAGCCGTCATATCCGGTGTAATAGTCGCATGCGTTCAAATTATATTAGGCGACATAAGCGCAAGGGAAGTAGTTAAGTACCAGCCTACCAAATTGGCTATGATGGAAGCGCAATGGCATTCTCAAAGGTATGCTCCCGAGACGCTTTTTGCCCTTCCGAACAACGCAACAGAATCAAACGGACCGCAAATAGGAATTCCAGGTATGTTAAGTATGCTGGCATATATGAATCCAGCGTCAAAAGTTATGGGATTTAACAAATCTATAAGCTATATTAACCATAAATATAACTTGAAATTGACGGCCGCTATGTTTCCTCCAGTTTCGTTGGTTTTCTGGTCGTTTCATATTATGATGTATTTTGGGTTTTATTTTGTTCTAATTATGATTATTGCACTGTATCTTTTATTTAAAGGCAAATTGTATGAAAGTCCGAAAATGCTTAAGGTTTTCTGGTTTTCCACTTTTTTGCCTTTAATAGCAATAGAGTTTGGATGGTTTACTACGGAAATAGGACGCCAGCCTTTTACAGTTTATGGACTCTTAACTACCGTAAAATCAGTTTCTCCTAACGTCAGCGCGTTAGACGTAGGACTATCCACTTTAATGTTTACTTTGATTTATATTACGTTGGCTTCTTTTGCGATTTTCTTGTTTAAAAGAGAATTAAAGGAAAGAGCTGGAGGCAAAGACGAGCTTGCCGGCGAATCAAACTCAAAAGCCGATTCAAATAATAAGGAGGCTTTATCATGAATTTAAATATATTGTGGTTTATTCTTGTAGCTGTTCTTATTTTTGGATGGTCGGTTATGGACGGTTTTGATTACGGCGTAGGCGGATTATTAAATTTTATAGCTAAAAACGACGAAGAAAAAAGGTATGTAATGAATGCAATCGGTCCAGTTTGGGAGGGAAATCAGGTCTGGCTCATACTTGGAGGCGGCGCCGTGTTTGCAGCGTTTCCTTTAGTTTATGCGTCGATTTTCAGCGGATTTTATCTTGCAATGATGCTGGTAGTCTGGCTGATAATATTTAGGGCGGTGTCATTTGAATTTAGAAGTAAAGTCGAAAGTTTAGGCTGGAGAAAATTTTGGGATGCAGATATTACCGTTACAGGTCTTGGTATTGCACTTTTGCTCGGCGTTGCAATCGCAAATGTATTAATGGGGATTCCGCTTAATAAAGACCATGTGGATTATCAGTCTTTGTTTAGCCTGTTAAATATTTTCGGATTAGCCGGAGGACTTATATCGCTCTCAATGTTTTTAATGCACGGCTCAGCTTATTTGATTATGAAAACAGAAGGGGAAGTCCAGCAAAGGGCAAGGGTTTTTACAAAACGTTTTGCTGTGGCATATATAGTCTTTACCTTGCTGTTTTTACTGATTTCTCCAATATTTGCGCCGAGGCTTCTAAACAATAGTCTCGGTATTATAGGAGACATAGTGCCAGTTATAATGCTTATAGGCGGGATAGGCGTTATTCTTTCAGCAGGCTCTGCAAGCGACATTAAGCCGTTCGCCTATTCCATAATAGGTATTCTGGGGGCGGTAGCAAGTCTCGCTGTTGGAATATTTCCCGATATTGTTCCTTCATCTATTAACCCAAAGTACAGTCTTAATATATATAATTCAGCTTCTAATCATCTTACGCTTTTAGTTATGCTGATAGCTACGCTTATAGGTTTGCCGCTTGTTTTAATATATGCTTTTTATGCTTATAAAAAGTTTGGATTAAAGGTAAAAATTGACGACAGCAGTTATTAGTCAATTTTTCTATTTTATTTTAACCTTAATCTGATGCCCTATAATTAAATTAACCCCCCTTAATTTTTTATAGGGCATTTTTTTGCCGTATAATATATAATAATATAAGATAAATTTTATCTTAATTAGGGGTGTTTAAGTGAATATTTCAAAAGCCAGCGATTATGCTATAAGGGGGCTGGTATATATGGCAAAAAAACCTGCGGGGACGGTATGTTTCGTAAAAGATATAGCTAAAAACACCAACTCTCCGTCCTCTTTTATGTCTAAGATATTTCAGACTTTAGCAAAAAGCGGTCTTGTACATTCTTTTATCGGAACCAAAGGCGGATTTACCTTTAATGCGCAGCCAGAAAATATTACAATAAAAATGATAGTAGAAATTATAGACGGACCTATAGTTCTAAACAGATGCGTAGTTGATAAAAGTTCATGTCAAAACTCTGGTAATTGCGACGTGCATTTTATGTGGCTTGATATTCAAAAAATGCTGACTAAAGCGCTAAGTTCATATTCTATTGCAGATTTTGCAAATAATACTTTCAAAAATAAATTATCGTAATCCTATTTGAATTTTTTCTAAATTTTTTTGAAAAGAATGTTATTTTCCATATGGACGTGAATCATTATATCGTCCGAAATATTTTTAAGCAGTTCGTACGCGTGCTTATAAGATGCACAAGCGTCTTGTGGAACCGAATAGTTAGAACTTAAAAACAGCATTTCTTTAAGTATATGTCCTACGTATTCATGATAATATAACGCATCTTCGATTTCTTTTTTTATGTTTTCGGTTTTTCCGGTTTTTATAGCAGTTAAGAGCCCTTCCTCCTCTTTGTCTAAATGAAGAATCATAGCCTGCGACATTTTAGTAAAAAGCTCCCTTATTTTAAGGAGTTCAGGGTGCCGGTTTCCGTGAACGTTAGCAATTTTTTCAATGTAGCTTTCTGCTTCCGGAATATGGACTCTTAAAAACGTATGGTGTATGTTAACTATATAATCTATCAAAAAATTAACATCCCATTCTTTAGCGTTTTTGGTTAATGAATAATTTTCGTCTTTTTCGGTCGTCGCAGTCGAAGGTTTGTTTAATTCATCCGCTATGAGAAATTTGTCTATGCCGATTTCTTCGCATACGTCTTTTAAGGTTTTTGAGCCGCCACAGCAAAAATCAACCCCGTATTTTTTAAATACCCCAATTTTTTCAGGATTTTCCGATGCAATTTCGCCGACGCTTTTTAAAAGTAAAACATCCGCATTATTTTCCATAGCAGTTTCTCCTTTAATATTATTAATTTAATTTTAAATTAGCAGTTAAATTTTTAACTTTAATTGTATTATCCTAAATTTTTAACTTTTAATATATGATTTTTGTCACATTAATAAAATAATTTTTTAAAAACAAAATTATAAAAAATAAAAATGTGACAAAAGTCATAACGTTTATTTTTTTATTTTTTTATAATTTAATAAACTCAAATTAATTTGGATTTATAACGGAGTTTTATTAAATTTATTAAATAATATTATTATTATGCCGAAAATTACCAAAAGATTCATGACCTTATGGGCGCCCGCCATTGCAGGATTGATTATTATAATTACGCTGTCTTTTGTAGAATTATATTATTCCTTGAAAATATCTGACGGAATCGGGTTGAATTCTAAAAAAGCAGGCACTCCGGAAGGAAAAAAAATATTTTATAAATTAGGATGCGTCAGATGCCATAACATAAGAGCCTTAGGCATTAAGGGCGGGCATGTAGGCCCCGACCTTTCAGGCGCTTATTCCGATGTAAAAAAAGTTTATAAAGAAGACGTAAATAGTTTTCTTAAAAATCCTACCGGAACAATGTATTTTGTATTGCTGCTCAATCGTTTAAGCAAAGAAGACAGAAAAATCATAACGGCGGAATTAAAAAAGGCGCAGAATATTCAAGATAAAATGAAAAATAAAAAAGCATATAAAAGGGGGTGAAAATATTTAATAGCCGACAGCGGCGTTGAATAATTTTAATATTTATAAGCGTTAAGTGTTTAAGTAAAAGGAAGTTTTAGTTTATTTTAATTAACTGTAATAAATGAAAATAGGAGAGTTTATGGAAAAAAGCATTTATTATGACGAAAAAGCGGTAAACAAATTTTTAAAAATTACGTTATCGCTTACTGTTATCGTTCTCGTAGCAATACTGGTTTACGGAACGTTCAAGGTATATTACGGAGCGCCGCCTATTCCGGCGCAGGTCGTAACTCAAAAAGGCAAAACCGTTTTTACCGGAAAAGATATTATTGCCGGCAAAGCAAGGTTTCAGGAGTTCGACCTTATGGATTACGGTTCTATTTACGGCAACGGCGCATATTTCGGCCCCGATTTTACAGACCAGTATATTCACAGGGAGGTTAAATACTACAGGGATTTCGAGGCGCAGAAGCTTTATAAAAAGCCTTACGCGCAAATCTCACCGAGGGATGAGGATTATATAAAGTCCATCGTAATATCCAAGATAAAGAAAAACAGGTTTTCTTCAGACGGCAGGCTCTTGACTTATACTCCAGGAGAAATATATGCCTTCGATAAGATTCAAAAAAGAATCGAAAATCTTTACACGAAAGGCGACCGCAATCTTGGAATAGGAAGAAATTTGGTGGCTTCTAAACAGGATATAAAAAGAATAGCGGAATTTTATTCGTGGGCGGCTTGGAGCGCTTCTACGTTAAGGCCCGGCGTTAACCATACATATACGAATAACTGGCCTTACAGCAGGGGCGCCGGTAATACTCCGCCGACGTATCTATATACATGGACCTTTGCATCTCTTGCTACTTTTATCGCTCTTGCGGGTCTTGTCATCTGGTTTTTCCTCAATTATATATCCCCAGGATGGCAGGAAGCTCCGGCATTGCTCGAAAACTGGAAACCCATGGTTGATTTGGATAATTTTAAAATTACCCATTCGATGAAAAAATCCGCTAAATTCTTTTTCTTAGGCGTTTTCCTGCTGGGCTTGCAGATAATAGCAGGTATGCTCCTGGCGCATTATTATGCGGAAAGAGCATCATTTTTCGGGATACACACCCTTACCGCTTTGCCGTTTAATATCGTTAAATCATGGCACATTCAGCTTGCGATTTTATTTATCGCATCGACTTGGCTCGGCGCCGGCATATTCGTTTCTAAATATATAGGCGGCGGCAAGGAAGCAAAATGGCAGTCGTTTTTTATCGATTTTCTGTGGTGGGCTTTATTAATCGACGGAGTTGCGGCATTAGTCGGAATGTATCTTGGAGCCAAAGGCTATTTCCATAACGGCTTATGGTTTTTCCTCGGGAATCAGGGCCTTGAATATCTGCAGTTGGGAAGGCTCAACCAGATTATCGTATTCGTGGGTTTATTGCTATGGGTAATAATACTTTACAGAGCTCTAAAACCTCATTTTATAAAAAACACAGATAAATGGAGCATTGAAAGGCTGTTTTTAATAAGCGCCTTTACCATAGGTTTGATGTACGTATTCGGAATGTTTCCGCTTGCGTGGGTTCTCAAAAATTGGACCATAACGGATTTCTGGAGATGGTGGGTCGTTCATCTATGGGTCGAAGGAACTTTCGAATTCTTTGCCGTTGCGGTTATAGGCTATTTCTTCCTTTCGCAAGGTCTAGTAAAAAGGACGACCATCGAAAATACCCTGCTCTTGGAGATAATCCTAATATTCTTAGGCGGAATTATAGGAACGGGGCATCATTTTTACTTCATAGGCGACGCCTCCATTTGGATTGCGCTCGGCTCTATGTTCTCGTTCCTCGAGGTTATTCCATTGCTGCTTTTAACTATGCAGGCTGTTTACGAGAAAAACATCCTTGTAAAAGCCGGCAAAGAATTTCCGCAGGATTTATCGTTTAAATATTTAGAGGCTTCGACGTTCTGGAACTTCATTGGAGCCGGCGTTTTCGGCGCATTAATCAATACTCCGTTAATGAACTATTACGAACACGGCCAGTATTTAACCATAAACCATGGGCACACGGCTTTATTCGGAGTTTTCGGCCTTCTGGGCATCGCATTGTCCTATTATGTCTTAAGGATGATAGTTGAACCTTCCAAATGGACGGAAGGCGCAGGAAGGGTAGCGCTGTGGTGCTTTAACGTAGGCATGATTCTGTGGGTTATATTAAATTTCCTGCCGGAAGGCTTTATGCAGTTTGCGGCTTCGATTAAGCACGGCTACTGGTATTCGAGAAGCATCTATTTTTATGACAAAACCGACATGTGGCTCTGGTTAAGAGTTCCCGGGGATATAGTTTTCAGCATAGGCGTTTTGGTTCTTTTCATAGATATAACTAAAAAACTTTTGCAGGTTAAAAAATCGGCAGAAGAATAAAAGGTAAGATATTTAAACCTTTTTCGCCGCTTTTATTTAATTTTATCGTTCGTCTTAATAACACCCCCCTCCAGAACGGTAAAATGAATAAAGCGGCGTTTTTTATAAATAAAGCGGACGGATTGTATATTATATAACTTATTGCAGGTTGTGCGTATATTGAAATATGGCAGTTTTGTAAATTTTAACATAAAAATAGCCATAATCGCATTAATCATAAAATTGCCGTTAGAAAATAAAATTCGGTGTTTATTTAACTTTCAAGCTGTTTTAAAGATTATATCGGCAATTTTGCGTGAATTCGCAGCTTTATAGCCTGCGAGCAAAGGGATTATAATAATATTGTTACAAAAATTTAACATAATTGTAATAATTATGTAACATTTATTTGTTAAAATGGGGTTGTAAGAAAAAATGTAAGATAAAAAAGGTTAGATCCTTATAAAGGGGATTTGGAATTAAAAAATTAAGAAAACGAGTAAAATCAAATCAAACTAAAAGAGAGGAGGAAGTTATGGAAAAAATTAGCAGGACAAAGAGTCAGATGCGGCTTGGTTCGCTGACGGCTTTTGTTTTTGCCTTAGCCGCAGCACTGGCTTTAATTTTTGCGTTCGGCGGGACAAAGACGGCTAGCGCATCAGGTGCAGTGCTTTATGAAAACCCAAATACGGGCGAGATATTCTTAAAACCCGGACAGGGAAGAGTTAAAGTAGGACAGGGCGTCATCAATCAACTTTTAAAACCAAACACAAAAAAAACGACCGAGCAAATTAACAATTTGAAAACTACGGAGAAAAAGCTAGAAGCTTCGTTAAAAACAGTCAAGGGCGAAACCCTTCCGGCATGGACGAAGCATATAACGCTTGGAACGCTGGTTTATATGGGTTACGGGTATTATAATAATACCGGTTTTACTCCGGCACTTCAATTACAGGAGAACCCGGCAGGACCAGGTCATAACGGCTATAATGCCTTTAACGTTAACAGGGCATATTTAATATTCCTATACCATCAAGACAACTGGTTTTTAAAGATTACCCCGAACATTAATAAGTCAAACAATTATACGGGAGTTCCCCCATCGCCAGCAGCAGCCGGAGAATGGTGGGCATCGGGAACAACGCCCGGCAGCTGGGCTTCATCTTCCGGCACTACTTTCGGCAACGAATATTTCAGACTTAAATATGCATTTTTGCAGTTTAACCATGTTTACGCTGCAAACGGCTTAACCATGAATCTTAAATTAGGACAGTTTCCAACCCCTATGATTGCTTGGGAAGATGGTTTATTGGGTTATCACGTCGCGGAAAGGACACCTTGGGGTTTTCTAGGGGTGACTTCCACGCAAACCGGTATAGGCGTGTCTGGAAAGTTCAGGGCAAACGGAAAAATATATATGGCGTATAATGCAGGTTTTTTTGATAACGCGACCTTTCATCAGGGCGAAAACGTGGACCAGAAATCTCCTCAGGCAAGGGTATCGTTTTATCCTTTTGGTGCTGATGCCGGTCTAGACGGTCTTGGAATTAGCGGGTATTATGCATGGTCCGAGCAAACAAATAATTTTGACGGTTACAGCAATGTCGAAAATAATTTTCCGACGGCAAGAGCCTCCGCAATTCTTGATTATAAAACCCCGCAGGGATTAATTGCCTTTCAGTACGATTACGGCTTAAACGTTACTAGCGGCGGCTTTGCAAGCGGCGCCGGTTCTATAAGCCAGGATGCTGGAAGCTGGTGCGGGTATAAATCCACAACCGGTCCTGCGGCTTACGGATGCAACTATGCCGGTGCGACCTATCCGTTTAACTTAAATCCTGCTCTTTTAGGTATTACAGGTGCGAACGGTGTTATCGGGCACAATACCGAACATGGATTAGATGCATTCGGATATTACAATATTCCGAACAGTAAATTCGGTGTATTTGGGCTTATTCAAAGGTTTTATTATGAAACGCCGGTTTTATCGGGCGCAAACGCAATGCCTTACGGCAATCCTTTCGACTTTCAAAGAGGAGTTATTGGCGTAGCCTATCATCTTAACAGTCATATAACTTTAACGATAGATGACCAGAACTACCAATTCCTGCATGAAAAAAATTATATGGATGCGCAGTACGGTTCCGACCCGGCCGCTTATTATACGTATGGCCAGTGGATGGGAGACACTAACGCTTACTTTATACAGGCAAGGATAGCGTTTTAAAACAGTACCAAACTTTAAGTTAAGACTTTTCTCTCCTAAGTTAATACATAAAGCAGTAACGCACCTCCCTTAATGCCCGCCCTAAAAAGCGGGCTTTTTATTTCAAAAATCTGATATAATATAAAAATTCCATAAAAAAACGTTAATATGGCATAAAGAATTGGAAAAAAGTATATTGATAAATGAATAAGAAAAACGGCGACGGTATTAAAAGCAGAAGTATCGTAGAATATCTATGTAACGGCGTCAGTTTTACGATGCATCCTATAAGCGTTCGTTACGGATACGACTGTAATACGGAACATCCTACTGTAACCTGGAACATAGAATTCAGTGACGAGATATATCTTTTAAATAACGAATCTTTCGGAGGACAGACCGGCGACGAAAGGCAGAGAATTTATACAAAAAACGTAAGAGGCTCCCTTTGTTCTGAAGGTTCAGATGAATATACTTTTTATAATAAAGCGTCTATTCCCATAGAATTCGAAAAAGACGGCGTTTCGTTTATGCTGAAAGTAAACAGAAAAGATTACGAAAAGGCCGAAATTATAGAAAAAGCAATTTATAAAGAATTCGAAAATTTAAGTATAACCGCCGCGCATTATATTGCCGAAGGTAAAATAAAAATCATTTTAAACAGGCTCTCAAACAGGAAATTCACCGTTTTAAATATAAATGTAAAAGAAGAAGATATGCTGTTCGAAAAAGACGGCGTAGATTATTTTTTTACGGAAAGCGAGCCTATTTTAGACATGGCAATAAAAGAAAGCTTTACCGGTCATCTTGATTTTATAAAGACGTCTGACAAGTTTTATAAATACATATCAGATGGGTTCAATAGAATGGCAGGCTCCGGGCTTAACTGTTTGAATATTTTTCTTGCGACCGTTAATTACGAGCTCCAATATGATATTTTCAACGATGAAAATTATCTTGCGGATTATTTAATTTCAAGAGTTAAAAATAACGGTAAAAATAATAAGGAAGCATGCTGTATAAATATTCACGATAAAGAAGAAGATTTTTATGAAAAAGGGGTAAAACTTATAGACATCGCAATGCCTTTAAATAATTTAATCGAAGCTTTCGATCTTTTAGGCAAAATCAAATGTCTTGCCCTAATCAATTATGCCTGATAATAAAAGATAATAGTATAATCTTAACTTTTTAAATAATAGAATATTTATGCATATCGATAATTCTAGTAAAAAAAACAGGCTTAATTTCGGGGTAAATACCGATTCGTTTTTCGGCATAGGCTTCGGGCTTTTAGGCGGCAACAATTTAGACGGTTTAATGGCCGAATTTAACGGTTTTTTTTCCCTTTTAGATTCATACGAAATTGGAAATATCGAGATAAATACAGAAATAGAACAACTAAACCAAGGCTCATTAAAAGAATTTATTATCCCCTTAATAACATCTTTTTCTCAAAAATCTGTTATCCCGCTTTCGGTTTCCGTTCATCTTCCTTATCTTCAGCTTAATCCGGCAAGCCCTATAGAAGAATACAGGCGTATTTCGGTCGATGCGATTATAAGAGTAATAAACGCCTGCCACGGATTGGACGTTAAAAAATTCGTTATTCATCTGACCTCCGAGTTTGAAGATTCCATCCTATTTTTTCCAATCGAAGAAAAGGCAAAAAAGTCGTTAATAAATATTGCGGCAAACCAGGCAAAGAAAAGTATGTCGGATATATTAAATGAGACTAAACTGCCGCCCGCTGTTTTTGCTCTAGAAAACCTCGAGGTTTTTCCGTTCGATTATTTATATCCTATAGTCGGTGAATTAGGCGTTTCCATATGTTTCGATATGGGACACTGGGGACTTAACGGTTTTATGCCGGAGGATTTCCTGAAAAAATTTAATATTAACCGCATAGGCGAGATGCATATTCAGGATATGACGGAAAAAAGAACCGATTTAAGGACTATGGTAAGAAACGAACACCGTCCTTTAGGAACGGGCGTTTTAAATCCGGGCGGATTTTTTAATTCCCTTATCGAAAATAGGCAATTTTCAGGGCCATTAGTGATAGAGAACAGGTCTAGAGAAGATTTAATTTCTTCTTTAGATTATTTAAAACTAGGTAATTTTATTTAAAATAATTTAAACGCTTAAGCGTTCTAGAAGCATTTAAAAACTTTAAGAATGCCTTCCTCCTATAAATATAAATATAAAAATGGTTTTTTTACCGGGCCTCTTCTGCTTTCTTCCGCAGGAATGTTTTTAGACGGCTATTCCTTGACCGTAATTGCATTTGCTATAATACTTATAAATCCATATTTTCATCTTAATGTTGCGGAATCTGGCTTAATAATCGCCTCCGTAGTATTCGGCAGTATCATAGGGGCGTTATTAATAGGATATTTCAGCGACATTTTCGGAAGAAAATCGGTTTATATTTTAAATATGGCGGTTTTTGTCGTTTTCGGCACCGTATCGGCTCTTTCGGTTAATTTTTTAATGCTGTTTGTATCAAGGTTTATTCTGGGAATAGCGGTAGGGGCCGATTATCCGGTATCTAATTCATATATTGCGGAAACCGCGCCGGAGGCGCTAAGGGGCAAACATCTTTCTTTCGCAGGCCTGTCGTTCGGTATAGGTTCCATATTTTCTTCTTTGACTGCGGCGGTTCTTTTTCCTTTCGGACCGGAGATGTGGCGGCTTATGCTCGGTATCGGCGTAATTCCAGCATTTATAGTAATGCTATTAAGAATTTCAATGCCGGAATCTAAAAGATGGATAGACGCAAAAAGCCTTAAAAACGAATATAAAAAAAATAAGCTATACGCCGAAGGAATGTTTTCCAAAGCGCATATAAAAAATACCGCCCTGTATTCTTTTATATGGTTTTTATATGATGTCGGAGCATACGGAATCGGCCTGTTAATTCCGTTAATCTTTAAAAAAAGCGGACTGATTTCAGATGAAGATAATGCGCTTATAACGTCCTTAATTCTTTTAACCGGCATAGCAAGTTCTTCAATCGGGCTTTTAGAAATAGATAAAATCGGAAGAAAAAAGATACAGCTTGCCGGTTTTGCAGGGATGGGCGCCGCCCTTTTTTTTATTCCTTTCGCGTACGGGACGTTAACCGGCCTTGCCGCCTTAATTTTTATAGCCGAAATTTTTAATTCTTTGGCGTCTTTAACGGTAGGAATTTTTCCAGCCGAACTTTCCCATACTTCTTTCAGGTCGTCCGCTTACGGATTTTCAGCTATGGCAGGAAAAATAGGTGCGGTATGCGGAGTTTTAATAATGACGTATTTCGTTAAGGAAAATAAAGATTTAGGCTATTATTCCGTTGCGGCTTTAATGTTTACGGCATTTTTCCTTTCTTTTTTTCTGCCGGAAACTAAAAATAAAGAACTCGACGGGAAGATTTGAATAAAATTTTCTATGCGTCATTCGTTCTCACCGTAATCTTTGTTCTCTCCCCATAATGTTTTAAGCCGGATTTTAATCTCTTTCTCTTTGCCGATATTTTCCGGCCGGTAGTAAATTCGCGACGAAAGTTCATTAGGAAGATATGTCTGCTTGGCAAAATGGTCTTTATAATTATGGGAATATTTATAACCCTTATGGTAATCTAAATCTTTCATTAATTTTGTAGGCGCGTTTCTTAAGTGGAGCGGAACAACCGCCGCAGGAAATTTATTAACGTCGCTTAGAGCTTCTTCGATTGCGAGATAGCTTGCGTTAGACTTGGGACATCCTGCAAGATATGTTGCCGCCTGGGATAAAATAATCCTGGCTTCGGGCATGCCCACGGTATTTACGGCGTTAAAACAGCTTACCGCTAAATTAAGGGCGTCCGGTTCGGCGTTTCCTACATCTTCCGAAGCTAAAATTATCATTCTTCTTGCGATAAATTTAACGTCCTCTCCAGAGTCCAACATCTTGGCAAGCCAGAAAACCGCTCCGTCGGGATCGCTCCCCCTTAGACTTTTTATAAAAGCTGAAATAGTATTGTAATGTTCTTCACCGGTTTTATCGTATCTTGATTTTCTTAAATAAGCATCCTCGATAGTTTTTGCGCCTAATATTATATTTCCATTATCATTAGGTTTTGTAAGATTTACGGCTAATTCGAGGGCGTTCAGCATTATGCGGGCGTCGCTTCCGGAATACCTGACGAGCGCATCCCTGCCTTCTTTTTCCAGTATGATTTTCTTTTTTATTAAAACGTCGTCCGTATTAAGCGCCCTGTCGATAATTAAGTTTAAATCTTCATTAAATAAAGGGTTTAAAGTAAATACCGTTACCCTCGACAGAATCGGAGAGTTTATTTCAAAAGAGGGATTTTCGGTGGTAGCGCCGATTAATATGAGACTTCCTTCCTCTACCGAATGCAACAGGAGGTCTTGCTGGGATTTGTTAAACCGGTGAATTTCATCAATAAAAATCATCAGCGGTTTTCCGTAATGTTTAAAACTGATATTTGCCTTGTCTATAATTTCCCTAAGCTCTTTTACACCGGAAGAAACAGCCGAAATTTTATAAAATTCGTAACCCACGGCGTTTGCAATAATACCGGCAAGCGTAGTTTTTCCGCTTCCTGGTGGACCCCATAGTATCATGGAACGGATAAAGCCTGAATCTAGCATATTCTTTAAAGGTTTGCTTTGACCGAGAATATGCGTTTGGCCGATAAATTCGGACAGGATTTTAGGTCGCAGTCTTTCCGCAAGCGGCGGTAAAAAAACGCCCGTATTTTTTTCGTATGTATTTTCAGTATTGTTAAATAAATTCATATTTATATATTACCATAAGATATGGTAATATATAACAAATTGCATTATGTAAATTAAAAGCAGTTTAAATAAATCTTTATCATGGAGAATAAAATGAATAACAAGAAGAAAATTACTTCTATTATCGTTGCCGCATCGATTTTAATTTTAAATTTAATTTTTTTTGCAAACCCCAGCTTTGCCAAAAATGAAAAAAATTTTAAGAAGAATTCCAGATATATCTACCCGTTAGTTTTTTTTAAACACAGGCCGGTCAAATTTATCGAACAGCTTACCCAGAACGAAAAGAGATGGCCTATTGCCTTAAAGAGCCTGGCAAAAGCGGGATATTTCCTTACACAAAGACACATAAAATACAGTATAATTATTGCCGCTTACGGTCCCGGATTAAAAGCATTTGTCATGAAAGATAATAAAAAATATGCCGGAGTCGTTGAAACGCTTCATAAGGAAGGAATTAAAATTGTTGTATGCGGCGAGTCAATGAAAGAAGCCGGAATAACGCCTAAAATGCTGTTTCCTTTCGTAAAAATAACATATCCCGGAATACTATCATATATAGTCGAAAAAGAAGACCAGGGGTATGCTTTTATAAAACCTTAATTTTATTAAACCACCGCAACGTATTAATCATTATGAAAAAAGAAAAATCTGAATTCAAAGAAATTTTTATTAAATATATAGAAGACAAAGGAATGCGACACACTAAACAAAGGGAATTAATCGTAGATTCTTTTTTTTCTGCAGGGCGCCATATTACTTCGGAAGAGCTTTTTAATATAGTAAAAAAGAAAAATCCCGAAATAGGTTATGCAACGGTGCAGAGAAATTTAAATTTATTATGCGAAAGCGGCTTAGCCGAAGAAATAAAAATAGGAAAACAAAAAACTAGATATGAACAGAAATACGGAAGCAAGCATCATGACCATCTGATTTGCGTAAAATGCGGACGGCTTATAGAAGTCAACGACGAAAAAATCGAGAAACTGCAGGATAAACTTGCCAGAGCAAATAATTTTATTCCCATAAAGCACAAATTAGAAATATATGGAATTTGCGGAAACTGCAAGTAAATGGAAAAAAATTATAATGACAATAATCCCCCCTTTAATTTAATAATTAAAAACATATAAATAGCTTTTTATAAAAACTTGACGGTAAATGATTTTTTTGTTATATTATTGATAATAAAAATCAATATCATTATAATATTTAATCATACAATTTTAACTTAAACAGGTATAAACTTTATGAAAAACATCAATGTCCAAACTTCTGGTTTTAGGGAGAAAGACTTAACTGATACCAAAAGGAAACACAGGAGGAGCGGAAGAGGCAGGTCTGGCCTGTTTAGCAAACGTTCGCTATATAGGGGACTTCATTTTTTCAAGGTATTAGGTCCCGGTTTTGTAGTTATGATTGCAGACATGGATGCAGGTTCCGTTACTACGGCGGGAGTATCTGGGGCGCAATGGGGCTATAAGCTTATACCTTTACAAATACTTCTAATACCTGTTTTATATCTAATACAGTCTATGACTTCTAGGCTAGGGTGCGTTACCAGAAAAGGGCACGGAGAACTTATAAAAGAATATTACGGCAATAAATGGGCGGCATTTGCAACTATCACTTTATTTTTTGTAGTATTTTCGGCTCTTATTACCGAATTTTCCGGAATTGCGGCTAGCGGGGAGATATTCGGCATTCATAAAGTTTATAGCGTAGGCATAAGTTTTTTAATCCTGCTTTTTGTTGTTTTTACGGGAAGTTACCGCAGAGCTGAAAACATTGCCCTTATTTTTTCCCTTACCGGATTTGTGTTTATACCGGCAGCTTTTTTTGCGCATCCGGATTATCATCAGCTTGTTTTTAACGGATTATTCGGTTCACAGCCTCTCGGCAACAAAGATTATATCTGGCTTGTAGCGGCTAACGCCGGAGCAGTTATAATGCCGTGGATGATTTACTATCAGCAAAGCGCTACCGTAGATAAAAATTTATGCAAAAAAGACGTCAAACTGGCGGAAACAGATACTCTCATCGGCAGCATCGCAACGCAGGTCCTGATGATAGCGGTTATAGTTATGACTGCTGCGACCCTATATGAAGCTCATGTAGTTCCGTCAACCGCGAAAGCTATAGGCAGGTCTTTAATACCTTTAGCCGGAAAATATGCGGGAGCTTTGTTTGCCGTAGGTCTTTATAGTTCAAGTCTTTTGGCGGCTTTTGTCGTTTCTATGGCGTTTACGTGGGCGGCGGGAGAAACATGGGGATATAAGCACAGCTTAAACCACCGTTTCAAGGAGGCAAAACTTTTTTATTTTATATACATAGCGTTAATTTTTGTATCCGCCATGCTGGTTCTTATACCCGGAATACCACTTGTAACTATTATGGTTGACGTCGAAGCATTTAACGGGTTTATTCTTCCGATAGTACTAGGGTTTTTGATAGCCCTTGCCGGCAGTAAAAAAATACTCGGAGAATATGCGTATTCTAAAAAATCCATAGCGGCGGTAGGCTTACTCGGATTGGCAATGGTGATTCTGGGAATAATAACGGTGCTCCCGCAGAGCTGGTTAAATTTTATGCATATTTAATTATTTTTAAGCCGCTTGTTAATTTTATTAAGAATAAGGTGAAAATGAAAAACATAATTTTAATTTTATCCTGCGCTTTATTTTTTTTTGCTTCCGCAGTTAATTCATATGCAAAGGAAAATTATTTTTTATCCCAAATAAAACTATTCGGTACTTTTGCTTCGTCTTATACGTATAATCTTGAAAATCCCGTCGCGAATAATGAGTTTCCGGACGGCAATTATAACGGAAACTATATAAATAATTATAAAGTTAACGGTTTCACGGTAAACGAACTTGACTTAACCGTTTCAAAAAATGCTTTTTCTAATGGTATAAATAATTTCGGCGTAGGTTTTAAAATAACGTTAGACACGGGCGAAAATATTCAGGCTGTAGGACCTTATACCGGAAACTATAATTATTATACGGAATCAGTTTATCGCCGCCAGTTATACGGATTCAGGCAGTTTTACGTTTCTTTGGGCATTCCGGTAGGAAACGGATTAAAAGTTGACCTAGGCGAAAAAAACTATTTAATAGGTTTTGAATCTTATAACCTATCGAGAGTATGGACTAATACCTATTCTCCGATAACGGCGATAGAGCCGGGCGAACTTACCGGAATTTTTTTTAAATATTCGTTTATCCCGAAACGGTTGAATATGGTTTTTGGCGTTGCTATGACCGATAACGCCTTATCGCCGATAAACAGATATCCGACCTTAGAGTATATAGCTTCTTATAAACCTGTAGCATTTTTAAAATTTCACGAAGGAATAGTCTACGGCGCAGAAAATTTCATTATATACAATAATAACCTTTATCAGGATAATTTAAACAAATTTTTTTATAATTTCATAGACGCAAAATATGGATTCTTAAAATATTGGACTGCGGCGTTAGATTACGAGGTCGGTTTAAACGGAGGAATAAACAAGTCTATAGCATATGGCAACGGAATAAACCCCGAACAGTTTAATGATTCCCAAAATATTTATCCGTCGGTTTTGACTTCTACGTCAAACTCTACTTTTAATAAATCTCGTTTTTCGGGGATTGCCTTTTATCTCCATCATTACGGTAATTTTAACTTCGGAAGATTTTCCCAAACTATAAGGGAAACTTCGGTTTCAGATCCGCAAGGCATGTGGGAAGAGGAAAGCGTTCCGGGAACAGCATATCATTATTTTGATTCTACTTTTACCCTGGGATACAGGCCGCCTTCAAAAATTTTAAAAAATGTACAGTTTAGGGTGGAATTCGAGAACCAGATTGCAAACCACAAAATCTACGGCGACGGAAAGAGCTTTCAAAATACTATAAATACGATGATAGTTTATACCTTTTGATTTGAAATGATAGCAAAAGAAATTTTATATGTAGTCTTGTTGTCTTGAGATATTAGCCGAAATTAAGCTAAATTTCGCAGGTTGTGATATAAAGACAGCAGTTCTTTATCGCTTAAACACCTTTTTAATTCGGCAGATTTTGCTTTTGCAGCGGCAAGGATATAACCGGCGTCTTCGGTTGTTATTTGAATACCCATTTTGTTAAGTTTATATTTAATTGCGGAAGACCCCCCGTGTTTTCCAACTAAAAGTTTTCTTTTAATCCCGACATAGTCGGGCGGATAAGCTTCATAGTTAAGGGGATTTTTCAATATCCCGTCGGTGTGAATACCCGCTTCGTGGTAAAAAATATTTTTGCCGAATATAGGTTTGGATATCGGAATCCGTCTTTTGGTTATCCTTGCTATAAATTTTGCCAGATTTTTTGCTCTTATGAAATCGAATTTGATTTCTTGATTTTCAATGAAGTTAAAATAAGCGATTACCTCCTCCAACGCACAGTTTCCTGCTCTTTCGCCGATTCCAGAAATACTGCCGGATAAAGAATCCGCGCCTGCCTTTATGGCGGCAACCGAATTAGCAGAGGCCATTCCGAAGTCGTTGTGCGTGTGAATTTCGAACATTATATTTTTCAATTTTCGATCATTTTTTATTTTTTTTATATTTTCATATATTTTTAATGGATTTAATATGCCTACCGTATCCGAATAACGGAATTTATAAGCCCCCTCGCCTTCCGCAATCTTAATAAACTCGATAACCGATTCTAAATCAGCCCTTGAAGAGTCCTCACCTCCTACTGAATATTTCACCCCTTCTTTGTTTAATATTTTTAAAATGTTTATAAGATTAGTCTTAACATATTTAAAATCTTTTTTAAGCTTATATTCGATGTGGATTTTAGATACAGGGACAGATACATGGATAAATTTAAGACCGATGTCTAAAGATGCATAAATATCTTCCGGTTTTGCCCTGTTCCAGCCGACGATTTTTGCTTTAAGCCCTGATTCGTTTATCATTTTAACGGCAAGCTTTTCATCTCCTCCCATTACTGGTATGCCTGCTTCTATTTCATCCACGCCGATTTTATCTAGTATTTCGGCAATAAGCAATTTTTCTCTTGCCGAGAATACTATCCCTGCAGTCTGTTCGCCGTCCCTTAACGTCGTATCGTTTATAATTGGGTTCTTTAAGTTTGTCATAAATATTTAGTAAAGCATAATTTATGCCATATCTTTACGTTATAAAAGATATACGGGGCATAATATAAGCCATATTAAAATTTATAGGGTTTGCCGTTTTTTTAAACAAATATGGTTATACGTTAATCATATTCTTCTATTTTGCGGTAAAATCGGGTATCATAAAAGGTTTCTTGGTTATCGGCGGTATATTCGGCGGCGATATCGTCATAGGGTATTATAGATACCTTTTTGGAAGGGAATCCGTTTATATTTATTGATGAGGAAAGAAAAATAGGGAACCGTTTTTGCTAACCGTGACGATATCGGATTACGCGGACTTTTTCTGCGGTTATCATTCCCTCTTCGACGATTTCGTCCAGAAAAGGCATCAAGAGATTAAGTTTTTCTTCAGTATCAACAATTTCTATTATAACAGGGAGATCTTCGGACAGGCGCAATACTTTAGCCGTATGCATCCTGCTATGCGCTCCAAAGCCCATAATGCCCCTGATAACGGTAGCCCCAGCAAGATTGAGTTCTCTAGCCTTTATAACAATTTGTTCATAAAGAGCTTTTCCTTTGTGGCTGTCGGATTCTCCTATAAATATTCTCAAAAGCATACCCTCTTCCGGAAGATTCATCTAAGCGCCCCCTTAAAGTTTAGTATAAGAAATTTGGCTAATATAAAGCCTATAAATACTAATGCTATTCCAAGAATGTTAGAGGCAAGAATATTTATTAAGGCGGCTATATATTCCCCGTCCCGCATAAGGTTAAAACTCTCTAGCGCAAATGTCGAAAATGTCGTATATCCGCCTAAAACTCCTATAAAAATTGGCATCCTGATTGCGGGCGGTATGTTGGATTCCTCGAATAAACCCCATAGCAAGCCTATTACAAATGCGCCTGACAGATTCACCACTAGTGTGCCTACAGGGAAAAAACTCTTCGAAAACCCGTAGTCAATACCCGCGACTAAATAGCGAAGAATTGTTCCAGCCGCTCCGCCTAAAGCAATTAATAATAGCTTCAATAATAAACCCCGTCTTACTATATTTTTAAAATTATAAACTAATTTTTAAATCAAGGCAAACAACTTTCTTTAATTATTAAAATAACATCGCTATAATACAATGCCTCTTATTTAATCAGGATTAATTAAAAAGTAGGCAATATCGGCTTAATCTAAATGTTGACGTTTGTTTTAAATATTTTATACCATTCGCTTATTTTTAGCCGTTTTACCGTTTATTCAATATAAAAATTGTTTTTGGCACAACAATTGCTATTAATATCAATATGGAATGGGAAAATTGAATGCTTTAAATAAAACAAATATATTCTAATAAAGCACGATTGGGTGTTTTTGGCAACGGCGCCATAATTTAGAGGGATAAATCTACCCCCTTAAATTATGGCGCTTTTTATTTTAAAAATAATTTTTTGGAGGTAAAAAGAAAATGAGACAGGTTGCTATTTACGGAAAAGGCGGGATCGGAAAATCCACGACGACCCAGAATACTTTGGCGGCTCTAGCGGAACGGGGAAATAAAATAATGCTTGTAGGATGCGATCCTAAAGCTGATTCCACGAGGCTTCTTTTGGGCGGAAAAAGTCAGGAAACGGTCCTAAATTCCGTGAAAGAAGTCGGGCAGGAGAACGTTACGGAAGAAGATGTTTTTAAGATAGGGTTCGGAGGCGTAAGATGCGTCGAATCCGGAGGGCCGGAGCCGGGAGTAGGATGCGCCGGCAGAGGCATTATTACGTCTATTACTACTCTCGAACAGTTGGGCTCTTACGAAAGAGAACTTGACTATGTGTTTTACGACGTTCTTGGCGACGTCGTTTGCGGAGGTTTTGCAATGCCTATAAGAGAAGCATATGCGAAGGAAATATACGTGGTTTGTTCAGGGGAACTTATGGCGCTTTACGCCGCTAACAATATATGCAAGGGCGTCCTTAAATATGCCAATACCGGTGGCGTGCGCATAGGCGGGCTCATATGTAACTCCAGGAACGTGGACAACGAAAGAGAAATGGTAGAAGCTTTTGCAAAAAAAATAGGAACGCAGATGATACAGTTTATTCCAAGAGATAACGTTGTCCAGAGAGCCGAAATTAAAAAGAAAACGGTTATAGAGCATGATAAAGATTGTGCGCAGGCGGATGTCTACAGACAGCTTGCAAAAAACATAGAAGAAAACGAGATGTTTGTAATACCTAAACCTATGACGATGCAGGATCTCGAGGACCATATGATGGAATATGGTTTCATGGAAGAATATGAAAGGACTACGGACGGAAAAAGCGCAGCGGTTTAATTTTAAAGCAACTAAATATTAGTAACATAAATAATATGAATACAAAACTTTCTTCGATAGATTTTACGGCGGATTTAAGTGCGGGCATAGAAAAACATCCCTGTTTTAACAAAGAAGCCTCGAAACATTATGGTAGGGTTCATTTGCCGGTTGCCAAGTCCTGCAATATTTCCTGTAACTACTGTCATAGGGATTACGACTGCCCGAATGAATCGAGACCGGGCGTAACATCGGGTCTGCTCTTGCCGGAAGACGCGGTAAACAGGATATACGAGGTAAAGAAGCTTTTTAAAGATATAAGCGTAGCTGCCGTTGCGGGTCCGGGAGACAGTTTAGCTGAACCGCTGAATACGATGAAGACATTCGAACTCGTTAAAAAAGAGTTTCCGGAGATTATACTTTGTATGAGTACTAACGGTCTTAATTTAAGGGAAAATCTTGAAGAACTCAGGGAAAAAGGGGTAAACTTCATAACCGTAACGCTTAATGCGACAGATGCGTCCATTGCCCGCAAAATATACAGATATGTTAATTATAACGGCATTGTTTATACGGAAAAGGATGCGGCGGAAATATTATTGGATAAACAGATAAACGGCATAGAAAATGCAGTGAAAATGGGATTCACGATAAAAATTAATTCCGTTCTTATACCGGGTGTTAACGATTTTCATATAAAAGATATTTCGGATAAGGCAAAAAAACTTGGAGTATATCTATTTAACGTTATGCCTATGATTCCGGCCGAAGAGTCATACTTTTATAAAATGGGCGTAAGTGGAGCAAACAGAAAAGATGTTGCTAATATAATGAAGGGCATAAAAGGAATAAACATAATGGAGCATTGCAGACAGTGCCGCTCCGATGCCGCGGGACTTCTGGAAAATGATTTAAGTAAAGAGGTTAGCGAACGGGAGGAGAATTTAATATGCGAATTCAAAAAGATGCCGTATTAGGATGTAAACTGTCTAAAAGCCTCAGTTTTTCGGAGGATGAAGAGCTTTATATCGCGACTAGCGATACTAAAATCAAAATGAAGGAAGACTATGCGCCCTTTGTGGATAAAATTTTAAACGATATTTCTTATATTCCTAAAAGTATTTTAGATCTAGGGTGCGGTCCGGGTTATATCGCCAGAAGAATAACCGGAGTTCTGCCGAACGCTATGGTTTTCGGAGTTGATAAATCTGAAACGATGATAAATCACGCAAATAAAGTAATGGATAAAGCATTAAAAAGTAATTATGTTTTTCATTCGGAATTTGAAATTAACGGCATGGCAATAGAAATGTTAGGAAAAGAACCCGATTATTTGAATTATTATGAACCTAGGCTTAAATATATTATTGCCGACAGCGCAAAACTTCCTTTCTGCAATAATAAATTTGATTTAATTATACTGAAAGGAACGTTTAAATGTTTAGAAAATAAGCTGGATTCATTAAAAGAAATGTACAGGGTTTTGAGTCACGGCGGGGAAATTTTTATATACGAGTTCAGGAAAGATATTTCCGAGGATGAATTTGTCTGGCTTACAAAAAAAATGAACCCCCAAAAGGTAAAATCGCTAAGGCGCAAATTGAACTGTTCTTTAGATATGGAAGAATATAAAAAATATTTATTGGAAACAGGATTGACCGGATTTTCTAATATAGAAGCCGATGGACTCGATTTGAAAATAAGAATATATAAAAATTGTTAATAATTTTTAATAAGGGGAAGATAATAATGAGTATCATGGAAGGGTTTTCGGGCGAGATAGATAATTACGTCAATGCTCCGCGGCGTTCCGGAAAAAAATGGGTCCCACATTTTTTAATAGAATTCGACCATTTAAACTGCATATCTTGCGGCAGATGCATAAAGGTCTGTCCGGGCGGAGTATATATCTTCGAAGACGAAGGGGATAAGATGATAGTTAAAGTAGGCAGTTTGGATAACTGCATAGGCGATACCTGTTGCGAAAAGGTATGCC
The DNA here is from genome assembly GCA_021777135.1 of bacterium. GTDB lineage: Bacteria > SZUA-79 > SZUA-79 > Acidulodesulfobacterales > Acidulodesulfobacteraceae > Acidulodesulfobacterium_A. Next base: position 205,799 of record JAJYDX010000001.1, read on the forward strand.
CTAAAAACAAGACGATGCATCTTCATAAATTTTCGCCGCTTACAAAAAATTAATAAAATAATAATCCTAATTTTAAATAAAAGGAGTCTAAAAATGGCCGTTAATTTTAAAGAACAAGAAGGAATAGTCGAAGACATTATAAGCATTTATTCCGAAAGGGCAAAGAAAAACAGAAAAGAACATATAGGCATTAACGATAAAGAAACGTGTGGTACTTGTGTTGCAAAGTCTAACGTAAAATCCCTGCCCGGCGTCATGACCCCGAGAGGATGCGCATATGCGGGTTCTAAGGGCGTTGTTTGGGGCCCGGTCAAGGATGTTATTAATATAAGCCACGGTCCTATAGGCTGCGGTCATTACAGCTGGGGAACAAGAAGAAATTTGGCCGCAGGAGAGCCCGCGGTTGAAAATTTCGTGTCTTTCCAGTTTACGACGGATTTCAAAGAAAGGGATATAGTTTTCGGCGGAGATAAAAAATTAGAACAGGCTATAAAAGAGTTGCACGAGCTTTTTCCGACGGCAAAAGGGATTATTATAGAATCCGAATGTCCAATAGGATTGATAGGCGACGATATAGAAGCCGTAGCAAAGACAATGACGGACGAGATAGGCATACCGGTTATTCCGGTAAGGTGTGAAGGTTTCAGAGGTGTGAGCCAGTCTTTGGGGCATCATATAGCGAACGATTCTATAAGGGATTTTGTAGTCGGTAAAGGAGAAATAGACAACAGCAAAAAGACGCCGTACGATGTAGCGATTTTGGGAGATTACAATATAGGCGGGGACGTCTGGTCATCTATGAAAATATTTAAAGAAATGGGCTTGAATGTCGTCGCCCACTGGTCGGGGGACGGCTCTATTGAAGAAATGAAAATAACCCACGGCGTAAATTATATGCTTCTTCATTGTTACAGGTCGATGAACTATATCGCGACCCATTTTGAAGAAAAATACGGTATTCCTTGGATAGAATATAATTTTTTCGGTCCTACTAAAATAAAGGAGAGTATAAGGAAAATAGCTAAATTATTCGACGAAAGTATACAGGAAAAATCCGAAGAGGTCATTAAAGCTTACGAGCCTAAAATGCAGGAGGTCATAGACAAATATCGTCCAAGATTGGAGGGTAAAAAGGTAATGATGCTTGTAGGAGGGTTAAGGCCGCGCCATATAGTCGGCGCATACGAGGATTTAGGAATGAAAGTCGTTTCGACCGCTTACGAGTTTGCGCATAACGACGATTACGAAAGGACGACTAAGGAGTTGGAAAATGGAACTATTGTTGCAGACGATATGAACGAATACGAATTCGTCGAACTTGCAAACAGGTTAAAGCCCGATTTGGTAGCTTCTGGCATAAAAGAAAAATACGTTTTCCAGAAAATGGGAATACCGTTTAGGCAGATGCACTCATGGGATTATTCGGGACCTTACCACGGTTACGACGGATTTGAAATATTCGCGAGAGATATGGATCTGGCCGTAAACAGCCCGTCATGGAAGTTTGTTAAGCCGTCGTGGAAGGAATAACGAAAATAACAGATAAAAAAGGAGATTTTATTATGGAAAGAGAAGAGGTTAAAAAGATAAAAGATTGGATGAATACGGAGGAATATAAAGAGAAAAACTTCAACAGGAAGTCCATAGTGATAAATCCTGAAAGGGCATGCCAGCCGCTTGGAGCGGTACTGTGCGCTGCAGGTTTTGAAGACACTATGCCTTTTGTACACGGTTCCCACGGGTGCGTCGCTTATTATAGAAATAGTTTATCCCGTCATTTCAGGGAACCTATTGCGGCTGTTTGCACGTCGTTAACGGAGGACGGAGCGGTTTTCGGAGGACAGGCAAACGGATTCGAGGGTTTTAAAAATGCAACTGCTTTATATAAACCAAAAATGTTTGCAGTATCGACGACGTGCATGTCGGAAATTATAGGTGACGATTTAGGCTCTATAGTAGGTAATGCGAGAGAAAAAGGTCATTTATCCGAAGATATATTGGCTCCGTATGCAAATACGCCCAGTTTTGTCGGCTCGCATCTCGAAGGTTACGATAATATGCTTAACGCGATAATCGAAACTCTCGGCAAAAAAACGGATGCCGTTAGAACCGACATTATAAATATAATTCCGGGTTTCGATACTACCGTAGGAAATATTAACGAGGCTAAAAGAATTTTGAAAATATTTGGAATAAATTATCTTGTTTTAGCCGATTATTCAAATACCCTGGACAGTCCTTTAAACGGGGAGTATAAACTTTATCCCGACGGCGCTACGAAACTCGAAGACGTTAAAAATTGCGTAAACAATAAAGCTACTATCGCTATGCAAAAATATTCTACAAAAAAGACTTCGGCAATGCTTGCCGAGAAATTCGGTCAGGACGTGAGGGTCGTTAAAAGTCCCGTAGGAATAAACTATACCGATGAATTTTTAATGACGCTTTCAGAAATTTCCGGCAAGGAAGTTCCTAAAGAGATAGAAGACGAAAGAGGAAAAGCAATAGATTCTATGACCGATGCCCAGCAGTATATTCACGGGAAGAAATTTGCGATATTTGGCGACCCTGATATGCTTACGGGACTTACGGGCTATCTTCTCGAAATGGGTGGAATTCCGAAATACGTATTATGTTCGAACGGCACCGAAGAATTTAAAAAAGAAATAGAAGCTTTGTTTGCCGCTTATTCGGAAAACGAGGGCGAAGTTTATATAGATAAAGATTTATGGCATTTGAGGTCTTTGGTTATGACCTCGCCCGTAGATATGCTTTTAGGGCCGTCGCACGGCAAGTTTGTAGCAAGAGAAGCAAAGGTCCCTCACATCAGGATAGGCTATCCGATATTCGACAGGGTTAATATTCACAGGTATCCTATTTACGGTTATACGGGCGTTATCAATCTTACTACGTGGATTGTCAATAAGTTTCTAGACGTTCTCGACGATATTTCAGACGATGCTCATTTTGAGCTTATGAGATAATATCAGAAGGGATAATAAGGAGGAAACTTAAAATGCGCTTAGCGGTAAAAGAAGAATACTTTGACGAACCGACATGCGAACATAATAAGGAAAAAAAGGTTTGTAAAACCGCAACCCCGGGGTCTTCGACCGGCGGATGCGCGCTTGACGGGGCATATATTGTCTTAAGCCCTATAAAAGACGCGCTAAACATAATCCATGCCCCGATAAACTGTCTTGGAAACAGCTATAACCAGAGGACGTCCAAAGCCGTTAGCGGTAAAGAATATTATATGTATGGTCTCACGACCGCAATGAATGAAAACGACCTTATTTTCGGCTCTGAAGACAAGTTAAGGCAAGGCATAATTTATACTAATAACAGATTTAAACCTAAAGGAATATTTGTTTACAACACATGCGTACCTGCGCTGACCGGCGAAGATGTTGAAGGTGTTTCAAAAGAGCTTTCGGATAAAATAAAAATTCCGGTCGTTCCGGTTTTTTCTCAGGGATTTTCCGGCAACAAGAATCTTGGGAATAAGATTGCTGGCGACGCCCTCTTTACCCATCTTATAGGAAGGAAAGAGCCTTCGATAGATTTGCTGGGGGATTTCAATATTAATTTAATCGGTGAATATAATATAAAAGGAGAGCTTTTTTTAATAAAAAAAGCCTTAAAATCTATAGGGATAAATGTTCTTTCGACTATTACCGGCGATTCAACTATTGAGGAAATAATGTATTCTCATAAAGCCGAGCTTAACGTCGTAATATGTTCTAAAGCTTTGGTTTATCTGGCAAGAAAAATGAAGGAGAAATTTGGCATCCCTTACATAGAAGAATCTTTTTTCGGCATGACCTCTACAAATAAGGCAGTTATGGATATAGTAAATTCCATAGGAAATATGGAACTCGTAAAAAAGGCGAAAGATTATATTAAAATTATGACGAAAAAAACAGAAGAAAAGACTAACGAATACAAGAAATTTTTAACGGGCAAAAAAGTTCTTTTATATACGGGCGGGGTTAAGAGCTGGTCTCTGATTTCTGCCTTAAACGACTTAGGTTTGAGGGTTATCGCCACCGGCATTAAAAAAAGTACCGATGAAGATAAGTTAAGGATAATGAAAGAATTCGATAAAAACGGAAATATAATAATGCTTGATAACGGCAATCCGGTAAATCTTATTAAAATAGCAAAAGAAAACAATGCCGATATCATACTTGCGGGAGGGAGGAATCAATATACGGCAATAAAATCCCTTATTCCGTTTTTGGACGTAAACCAGGAAAGATTAGAACCTTACGTATCTTATGAAGGCATGGAATTTATGGCAAGGTTGATTTATTCGGAAATTAAAAATCCGCTGTTCAGATTATTGAAAGAATCAATATAAAAATAAAAATAAAATTATGACGAATCTAATTAAAAATATCGAAATAAATCCGCTAAAAACAAGTTCGTCGCTGGGCGCGGCGGTCTTTTTTCTAGGACTTAAAAATACAGTCGTTCTTATGCACGGAGCAGTCGGCTGCGCAAGTTTCGACAAGGTAACGCTGACGAAGCATTTTCGCGAAAATATTCCGATAGTTACCACTGCCTTAAACGAATCGGGTGCGATTTTGGGCGGAAAAGATTTTTTAATATCCGGAATTAAAAACGTTTACGAAAAAATGAAGCCTGATTTCATAGGGGTTGCATCGTCGGGTCTTACGGAAACGAACGGCGAAGATATCGCAGGCATTATTAAAGATTTTAAAGGCGGGCAGGATATCCCATTTGCGAACGTTATCTACGCAGGCACTCCGGATTACAAAGGCGGTTTTGAAGACGGTTATATTAATGCAATGTTATCGCTTTTAACCGAAGCGAAAATATTGAAGAATAAAATTGATAAAAAAGGTAAATCGTATAAAAAATTAAATAAAACGGCAAAGAGCGTAAATGTTTTTTGTCCGTTTTCATTTACCCCTCAGGATTTTTTGGAACTTAGGGAAGCTTTAGATTATTTTAACTTAAAACCCCTTATGATACCGGATTTAGGTTTGTCTTTAGGAGGCAATCTGGATGGAAGGGGATATCTGCAAACCACGTCTGGCGGGTTAGACGCAAAAAATTTGCCGGATATTTATAAAAGCGATTTTAATTTAATAATAGGTTTAAGCCTTAAAGATGCCGTAGGAAATATCGAAAGGCTAACCGGCTTAAAGACGTATTATCTTCCTAATATATGCGGTCTAAAAAATACTGATAAATTTTTCAATCTTCTTTCTAAAACTACGGGTAAAGAAATTCCGGAAAAATATAAAAGGCAGAGAAGCCGCCTTATGGATGCATATCTAGACGCGCATTTTTATTTTTCAGGAAAAGAAATTGCGCTGGCTTTAGGTGTAGATCTTTTAGACTCTTTCTCCTCTGTTTATTCTGAAATAGGAGCAAATATTAAGATAGGAATATCGACAAAGGTTATAGGCGATATTAAATACAGGTTTTTAAATTTGCGCGAAGGCGATTTGGATATGCTTTATAACTGCGGTAGCATAGATATGATAGTTTCAAACTCCAACGCTAAATTTTATGCCGAAAATTTAGGCATACCATTGTTTAGAGCAGGGTTCCCGATAATAGACGAAATAGCGCATAATTATAAACACTATATACTTTACGGGGGAGCTATAAACCTTGCAGTTGAAAGCGCAGATTTGCTGAACGAATAATAATTATTACAAAAATTTGATAAGGAGGTCGAAATGAAAGTAGGTTTTGCGACAAATGATAATATTTTAATCAATGACCACTTTGGATGGGCTAAAAATTTTGCAATATATGAAATCAACATGGATGGATTTAAATTTTTGGAAAACAGGTATTTTGAAGAAGAACTCGAAGAGCTCAATAAGGTAGATAGAAAAATAGAAGGGTTGCGTGATTTAAAGATTGTTTTTGTAGAGAGCATAGGGGGCACGGCGGCCGCCCGCGTCGTAAAATCCGGCATCCATCCTGTCGTAAAAAAAGGGGACAGACTTAAGCCTGCTCCCGTGAAGATAGAAGAGGTTATGGAAGAACTTCAGGCGGTTTTATCGAAAAACCCTCCTCCGTGGCTGAAAAAGATTATTCTTAAAGAAGTCGGAGACACTGCAGAAATAAATATTTAATTTAAACTTAACAAATAGTTGTTGGCACAAACCTTGCATATTTATAAACTATGGAAGAAGAGAAAGGTCTAAATTTAAATATAAAAGTTTTAGTCGTCGACGATTTAAAAGAAAGAAGGGATGAGCTTAAACTAATTTTAAATTCCGTTACTGCAAATATATATGAAGCAGACAATGGAGCGGCGGCAGTAGTAGCAGCTGAAGAATTTAAACCGGATATTATATTTATGGATATAAAGATGCCGTCGATGGACGGAATTACGGCCTGCAAAAAGATTATGGAAAAAAATCCGGTTCCGGTTATTTTTTTAACCGCAGGGGCTGGCGATATAAAAGATTATGATGATTATATGGATGAATTGAAAGCTTCCGGGGCATTTTCTTATATAATGAAGCCTGCAAGAAAGAGCGAAGTTTTAGCACAAGCTATAATTGCTATAGAAAATTTCAAGAAATTTCAGGATATCAGAAAAGAGAATGAGAACTTAAAACATTATATAGAGGATAGGAAATTAATAGGCAAAGCAAAAAATATACTAATAAAAAATGAGGGTATTTCTGAAAAAGATGCACATAACAGATTGCAAAAATTAAGCATGAACAGCGGACGACCTATAGGAGAAATAGCGAAAGCGATTATTTTAACTGATTCATAAAAAATTAATATAAAAAGGAGACAGTTTATGGAAATGATAAGAGCTATTATAAGGCCGGAAAAAGAAAAGGACGTTCTTAACGCGCTTGAGGGAAATGGATTTGTTTCGGTTACAAAGATGCATGTTTTCGGGAGAGGCAAACAAAAAGGCATTAAAGTAGGCGAAGTAGTTTACGATGAACTGCCGAAACTGGAGTTAATGATTGTCGTGGATAAAAAAGACGCGAACAAGGTTTGCGATATTATTCAGGAAAATGCTGTAACGGGACATATCGGTGACGGCAAGATATTCGTGATACCGGTATCAAATACCTACACCGTAAGAACAGGCGCTGAAGGACTATAATAAATTATTATATAATTTTAACGGGGATTTTTATGGAATCAAAATTTGAAGAAAATGTCGTAGAGATTATTGCTGTGATAAGAAGGCATAAGATTCAAGAAACAAAAGAAGCCTTAAGCAAAGAAGGTTTTGATCAGATGACTTTTTATTCGGTTCACGGAAGAGGAAGGCAAAAAGGCAGAGGGGGGCTTGCTAACGAACTAGACCCGGGATTAAATTTAATTAATAATAAAGCAGATATAGCGGATAACGACTATAGTTTTCTGCCTAAAAGAATGTTATCGCTGGCGGTAAAAGAAGACGATTTAAGTAAAGCAGTAAAAATTATAATAAAGGTGAACAAAACAGGTCATTACGGCGACGGAAAAATATTTGTTCTACCCGTCAGACTTGTCGAGAGGATAAGGACGGCTGAAGAAGGTCTTTATGCGATAAGCTAAAACTTACCATTGTTTTTTTCGAGGGACAGCATTGCTTCTTTAAGCTTTATTCCGCCTCCGCCTGACCAGCCGCCTAGTTTGCCGCCGGAGGCTGTTATTCTGTGGCATGGAAGAATAATAAGAGTTTTATTTATAGATAAAGCGGTTGCGCATGCCCTTGCATATTTAGCGCTGTATCCGGCTTTCAACGCAAGTTCTTTATAAGTTAATGTTCCGCCGTATTTTACGTTTTGCAGGGTTTTTAGTATCTTGGAAGAAAAATTGGAATATAAAGAAAAATTAACTGGAATTTTGTTGAAATTAACCGGTTTATAGGAAAAATAGTCGTCTAATAGATTTATTAATTTATGCAAGTGCGGTAAGCGGATTAAATCGTTTTTGGATAAAAGAGTTATACCTTGATTATTCTTTATCCGTTTACCGCTAATAATTTCTATTTTTTCGATATGATTTTCGGAAGCATTTATTTCTAAACTTATATCTAAACCAGATATTTTTGCATTAAAAATATAAGCATACATGCTTTAAGTCAAAATCCTAATATTATTTTAATGCCCGCAACCGTTGCCTGCGCAGGAGCATGAAGTAGCAGCAGCCGGAGCAGCAGCCGTTTTGTTTTCTTCTTTAGACTTTTTGGCTTTTTTCCCGTCGCCGGAACTTGCGTAATCGGTCTTATACCAGCCGGAACCTTTTAGCACGAAACTTGAGTTGGAAATAAGCTTTTCTAATTTTCCGCCGCATTTCTCGCATTTTTCTAACGGTTTTTCGTTAATACCCTGAATTACCTCGATATAATTTCCGCAGTCTTTACATTTGTATTCCCTGATAGGCATTTTAATTTTTTTACCTCCTTTAAAATATATATCATTATTTTAATTATAACATAAATATCGAAATCTTTGAATATGATTTTACATAGTTTACATATTTACATAATTTTATAATATAATAAAATATATATTTATTTTTATATAAACTTATCCGAAAATTATTGCGTTATGGAAAACATTCAAATTCCGGATTATTTCAAATCCTTAAGCGGCGATATTTTAAACGAAGTTAAGACACTGCTTAAAGAAGAAGACCACGAGGCGGGAAAGAATATTTTCATAGAAGGCGATAAATCAAAGGGCATATATTTCGTAGCCGACGGAACTGTTAAGGTTTACAAGTCTTCAAAAGACGGCAGAGAGCAGATTCTTAAACTTATCTACCCAGGGGATTCGTTTAACGACGTTACGGTGTTCGTAAAAGACGTTAATCCCGCTTCCGCCGATGCCGTAACGGACGTTAAATTATATTTATTATCCCGCGAAAGTATGGTGGGTTTAATTTACAAGCATCCCGAAGTATCTTTGAATATAATAAGAAGTATGGCCGAAAAATTAAGGTATTTGACAAATGCCATAGAAGACCTTTCGCTAAAACATACGCAGGAAAGAATTGCGAAAATACTGCTTTTATTCGAGGGCAAGAAGCTTAGTCAGAAAATAATTGCAGATATTGCCGGAACGGCGAGAGAAGTCGTTTCACGGGCGCTGAAGGATTTTGCATCCCAAAATATCATAAAATTGGACAAAAGAGATATTATTATACTCGATAAGAAAAAATTACAGGACTTAGGCGAATAAACTTCATTTCATGCGGATTATAAGCGGTTTACTGAAGGGAAGAAAAATCCCCAACGTATTTAACGTAAAAAATGTTTCCCCGTCGTCGGATTTCTTAAAAGGGGTATTGTTTAACGTAATAGGAAACGGGATAGAAGGCAAAATTTTTTCCGATTTATATGCCGGAACCGGCAATGTAGGTTTCGAGGCACTTTCGAGAGGGGCGGCTTTATGTATTTTCGTTGAAACTTCTCCGGAGTTAATATCCGTCATTATTAAACTGTCGAAACAATTCGGCGTAGAAGAAAGAGTCAAAATCATTAAAAAAGACGTTTTAAGAGCCATAGAAAGCGGGGTTTTGAATGAATATAAGCCCGATTATATTTTTATAGACCCGCCCTACGATTCGGGGCTTTGCGAAAAAACGATTAATAGAATTAAGGAATGTTCCGCTGCCGCAAGCAATATAATCGTACAACACGATAAACGCGAAGCGTTATTGACCGAATATCCGCCGTATAAATTAATAAACCAAAAACCGCATGGCAAATCGGTTTTATCGTTTTACAGCGCGAATTAATTACGACGTCAAGTTATATTTCCAGTTTTTGATTTTCGGCATAACGTTTCGCATTTTAAAATATATTTTACAGTCTGTCTATTTTTAAGGAAAAACCTCTTAGCAATATCGAATTTAAAGAAACGGTTATGCTGGAAACGGCCATAGCGGCTCCGGCAAAAGCAGGCGGTATTAAAAAACCAGTTAGGCCGTAGAAAACTCCGGCTGCTAAAGGTATGCCTAAACCGTTAAAGAAAAAAGCCCAGAAAAGGTTCTGTTTTACTTTAAACAGTGTTTTTCTGCCGAGAGATATAGTTTTATAAACGTCCTTAATATCGTTTTTTACTAAAATAACGTCGCCCGTTTCTCTTGCGACGTCGGTTCCGCTCCCTATAGCAATTCCAACGTCTGCGGCGGCAAGCGCGGGAGCATCGTTTATACCGTCGCCCACCATGGCGACTTTTAATCCGGCGTTTTTTAGTTCTTTTATTTCGTTAAACTTGTCTTGAGGTAGAACGTTTGCTATGACGTTTTTTTCGTCTATTCCGGCTTGGACTGCGGCGTTTATGGCGGAATTTCGGTTATCCCCTGTTAAAAGATATATTGAAACATCCATAGATTTTAATTTTGATATAGCTGGTTGTACTGTTTCTTTAACTCTGTCCGATAAAGAAATAATTCCTGCAATATTGGAACCTACCGATATTCCGATAACAGTTTTTCCTTCCTTTGAAAATTTTTCTTCGAATTCGTTAAATTTAAACATATCAAAGTTTGCATCTCCAGCGTTTTTGAATATTTCTTTTTTACCGATTATTATTTTTTTACCTTCGTAATTTAATTTTATGCCGAAGCCTCCGATTTCATCAAAATTTTCCGGCGCAGCAATGTTTTCTGCCGGTAGAATGATATTATTCGACGCGGTTTTTTGTTCATTAAATTTGTCTACGATTGCGGCAGCTATGGGGTGCGATGAAAAACTTTCGGCATATGCCGCAATTTTCAAGATTTCGCTTTCGGGTAAACCGTTAATAGATATAATATCTATAACTTCGGGTTTACCGTAGGTAATGGTTCCGGTCTTATCAAAAACTACGGCATTTATTCTTGCGATTTCTTCGAGGCTCGACGATTTTTTAATCAGTATCCCTTTTTCTAAACCTATGGAGCTTCCGACCATAAGAGCCATCGGCGTGGCAAGTCCCATTGCGCAGGGGCATGCTATAACTAAAACGGCTATGGAGGCTGACAGGGCAAATAAAAAATTTGAATGGAATATAAATTTCCAGACGGAAAAAGTTATTAAGGATATTATAACTACGGCAGGAACGAAATAATTAGTAACTTCATCTGCTATGCGTTGAATGGGAGCCTTATCCGCCTGAGCATCTTCGACTAATCTGACTATTTGTGAAAGCACGGTATCCTTCCCTACCCTTAACGCCTTAATTTTAATAACCTGCCCTCTGTTTATAGTGGCTCCGCTTACCTCTTTGCCTATGCCTTTTTCTGCCGGAACGGGTTCGCCAGTCAGCATGGATTCGTCTATTTGGGTTTGTCCGGACGTAATTACGCCGTCAACCGGAATTTTATCCCCTTTTTTTACAAGCAGGATATCGCCGATTTTCACAGCGGAAGTTTCTATTTCTTTAATTGTTCCGTCAGCAAGGACGAGATTAGCCTTGTTTGCCTGAAGTTTAAACAAGGCTTTCAGAGATGAAGCCGCCCTTTGTTTCGATAATTTTTCCAGCAGTTTCCCGGTTCTTATAAAAAGAATAAGCAAAACCGAAGTGTCGAAGTAAAGTTCGCCCCTAAATAAAAACACGGAAGCGACGGAATAAAAATATGCGGCTGAAATGCCTAGGGCAACCAGCACGTCCATATTGGACGAAAAACTTTTTAAAGAGTAATACGCCCCCTTATAAAACGTCAGTCCTGCGGTGAACTGGACTATAGTCGCCAGTACAAATAAAGCAAATATCCTGTATATGCCGAATATATCGATATACGTAAGTATGACGACGGGAACAGCAATTATTAGCGTAAAAATCAACCAGTAAAGGTCTTTTTTCCAGTCGGGTATTTTGCGGCGTCTTCCGAATATACCGAATAAATTAGATAAAGGTGCTATAAAAGTAGTTTCCCCGACGGACTTTAAAATTTCTTCTCTTCCCTCCGTTTCTTTTGTTAATTTTCCTTCGCGGTCTTCGGCTTCATCTACCGGCGTGTATCCGCTTTCTATTACCGCTTTGAATATTTCTTCTTTTGAAGTTTTTGAAGGGTCGAAGGATACCGAGCCGCTTTCTCCTACGAAGTTTACGATTATCGAGCTTACCCCTATTACCTTTCCCACGTCTTTTTCTATGGCTTTTGCGCAGTTAGTGCAGTGCATCCCTTCGATTTTGAATTTAATATTTTTGATGCCTTCAGCATTGTCCGCGTTTGTCGATGTAGCGGAATTAACCGGATTTGTTTCGCCCGTTTCTATTAAATCAGCCCCAAAGCCTGCAAACTCGATCATTTTTAATATATCCTGAGGAGCGGGCGTATCTTGTTCCGTATCGACGTAAAGGGTTTCGTTTATGAAGTTAAGTTTAGCGTCCCTTACGCCGTCCATTCTTTTAACTGTATCGGTTATAGTTGCGGCGCAGGCGGCGCAGTCCATTTTGCTTATCTTAAACCTGTAGCTTTTATAAGGAGGGTTTGCCGTTTCCATATATTTATAATATCACATTGTGAACAAATTGGCAGGCTTGAAAATTAAAATTTATAATAAGCTTTTTATTATAATCTCATATGCTTCCTTCAAATCTTTTACGTAAAAATCAGGAGCAATGTTTTCGTCGTGTTCGTACATGAAATTTCTTATATAAAAAGATTTTAAACCGGAGTTTTTTGCAAGCATAATATCGCTGTCTTTGTCGCCGACCATATAGGATTTATCAGTGTCGATATTAAATTTTTCGACGCCTTTAAGAACCATCCCTGTTTCCGGTTTCCGGCAGGAGCATTTTATATTATAAGGTTCGACCGTTCCATTTTCGTGATGGGGACAAAAATATAAATCGTCGATTATAACCCCCTTATCTTCGTATATCTTAAGAAGTTTATTATTTACAGCTATCAAATCTTCAGTATTAAAAAAACCTTTTGCTATACCCGCCTGATTAGTGACTATTATGAGCAAAAATCCGCAGGCTTTTAAAGACTTTAAGGCATCGATAGAATCGGGCATTATTATTATATCTTCAGGTTTTTTTAAATAACCTACGTCTTTAATCAATACACCGTCCCTGTCTAAAAAAACGCATTTATTTTTATTTATTTTCATCCGGTCTCGTTTTCCATCTGTTGTGTATCCAGAACCACTGTTCGGGATATTGTTTAATTATATCTTCTATTTTTTCATTGAACATCCGTAGAATATTAATCGTGTCAATTTTTCTATTTCCGGTATATTTTATATCGAGCGGAGGTTCTATTATAAGCCTGTGTTTAGCGTAATTTCCTCCGCCATTATTTATGCTTTCTTCATTAAGCCTGACCATAAAAGCCGGCACTACCGGTAGTTTTGTTTTTGCGGCAATATTTGCCATACCCGGCATAGTGCAGGCTTTGACTCCAAAAAAATCTACGAAAACACCTATGCGTTTGGAGGCATTTTCGTCAGGCAGGAATCCGACTATTTCATTGCCGTTTAACGCAGAAATTATACTTTTTACGGCGTTTTCCCTGTTATAAATCACCTTGTTCCCCGCCCCGCTCCTTAATTTATATAGGATTTTTTCTATATAAGGATTATCTAACGGTCTTGCCAGTACGTTGCCCCTAAAGCTTTTAAGCGCGAAAGTTTTTGCCAATAGCTCCCAGTTTCCGAAGTGCGCCGTAAGCAGGAGTATGCCCTGTTTGCCGTAAATATTTTTTACATAGTCGAAATTAGACTCTACAAAATCGTCGATATTATCCTTATTATATTTATCTAGCCTGAAAATTTCTATGAAAACCATCCCGAGGTTTTTATAGAAATTTACCGAAATATCGGTTAATTCCTTTTCGGTTTTATCAGGAAAGGCGATTTTAAGATTGTTTAAGGTATGATTTCTGTGTTTTTTGTCTAACTTATAAAATAATATTCCAAGAAACCTGCCTATTTTTAAGGACACACCTAAAGGCAGGATATTTAAAAAGAGATAAAAAGAATATACCAAAATAAATTCAAAATATGCTAACAACTTGTTTTTTTTCATTAGGCTTTGTTGTAAATATATTCAAAAAAAGATTTATCGATAATTATTTCAAAATCTAAATAATAAATTTTACTGATTATATCGGAGTTATTGAATTCATTTAATTTTTTTAATTTTACATAATCCTTAAAAGTTGTAACTGCCATTAAGTCTTTGTTTTTACTTAACATTTTTTTTATATAAAGTATATCTTTATTGCTATAGTCGTGATGGTCTTTAAATTCTATTTTATAATCAATTTCAGCGCCGCAGTTTATTAAATTTTCGTAAAAATAATCGGGGTTCCCTATAGCGCAGACGGTTATTATTCTTTTACTTTTTAAATTCGCCGCCGAAATATTGTTGTGCATGGATATAAGTTCATTCGGATTGTAATAAGAATAAAATATCTGACAGTTCTTATTATATTTTTTTATTTTGGTTTCAATGCTGTTTTTAAATCCTGAATTATTTTCCAATAATTCAGCACTGCATTTGTTGACAATTATAATGTCGGCATATTTTAAAGCGCTAAGGGGCTCCCTTAAAATTCCAGCCGGAAGGACGTTTTGAATAAAAATGTCAATATTGGCGTCTATAATTAATATATTTACATTTTTTTTTATATTTAATGCCGTAAAACCGTCGTCTAAAATTACCGCTTTTTTGAAACCTTCCGATTTTTTATGGGCGTCTTTATATGCACATTTTCCCGATATATATATATCCTCAGTATCTGTTTGTAATAATCCGGATACGCCTGTCGCTGCACTTTCGGCAAGATTATAATATATCTCGTCGTTGTTTAAACAAATTTTTGCCGCAGACAGTCTGTTTTTAGATATTATTACCGGAATATTTAATTTTTTAGAGCGGAATTTTTCAATTAATAGGATTGCTTCATCCGGCAACTTTTTTCTGGAAACAGGAATTTCATATTCCCAGCCAGCTATATAGACTTTTTTTTTAAACCGCCTTTATATCCACGGCTTATAATACATGGTCTTAAGCCTTTTTCGTATAAATATTCGGCTAAACTTAACGCAAAGGGGGTTTTCCCGGCCCCTCCCATATTAATATTGCCGAAACTCACTACGAACAAACCGGAATCTTTTGTATTTACGCTACTGAAAGCGACTCTTTTTATTTTTGAAAACAAAATTACGACAAAAGACGATAAAATGAGCGGCAATTTCAAAGCTAGTTTTAAGAAGCTTATTTTTTGCCCGTATTCTTTCTTATTAGTCAAAAAATTAAGTATATGTTTATAAAATTTCATAATAATGAATTTGCAGCTTCCTTAATTCTGTCTAATCCTTCTTTTATGACGTCCAATCCTGTTGCGTAAGATAATCTTATAAAATTATCGTTGCCGAATTCAATACCCGGAACTGCCGCGACAAGATATTTATCTAAAAGATAATCGCAAAAACCGGTCGAGGAATTAATTTTAATCTCTTTTTTTGCGTTACTAAAAATTTTAGATATATCTACGAATAAATAAAAAGCGCCGTCAGGTTTTATAGGAATCATGCTTTTAATATTTGTATCGAAAAAATCTAGCATATAATTCCTTCTTTTCTGAAATTCGTCCCGCATCATAACCGTAAATTCGTATCCGCCTTTAAGAGCTGCCAATGCTCCGTATTGCGCAAAAGTAGTAGGATTTGAAGTACTTTGTGATTGAATGTTGTTCATAGCAGATATCAAGTCTTTGGGTCCCGTCGTATAGCCTATCCTAAAGCCGGTCATAGAATAAGTCTTAGAAACTGCGTTAACGGCAATGGTATTTTCTTTCATAGATTTATCTACCATTAAAGCGTTAAAAAATTTTTTACCGTCGAATATAATTTTTTCGTATATGTCATCGGTTATAATATATAAACCGTTTTTCTTTGCAAAATTCGCAATATCTGTTGTATCTTTTTCATCCATTAAAACGCCTGTAGGATTTGAAGGACTGTTTAATATTACACCCTTTGTTTTAGCGGTTAAAGCGCCTTCCATGAGTTTTAAATTAAATTTAAAATTGTTCTTAGAAGTATCCGCTATTACCGGAACTCCACCGGAAAGCTTTATGATTTCAGTATATGAAACCCAATAAGGGGATGGTATTATGATTTCGTCCCCATCGTTTAACATTGCGGAAAAAAGATTGTATAAAGAATGTTTGCCGCCGCAGGATACGATTATTTCCGAGTTTTCGTATCTGACGCCGTAATCTCCCAAAAATTTTTCCGCTATAGCCGCTTTTAGTTCGTCTATTCCCGAAACCGGCGTATATTTTGTCTGCCCTTTATCTAATGCATTCTTAACTGCATTTTTTATGTAATCCGGCGTATCGAAATCAGGTTCGCCTGCTCCGAAACTAACGACGTTTTTTCCTTCCACCTTAAGTTTTTTGGCTTTTGCCGTTATGGCTAGGGTTGCCGACGGTTTAATTAAAGAAGCTCTACATGAGAGTTTCATCTTTTTCTCCTTTGGAATAAATTTTCAAAAGTTCTTCAGAAATAATAGCCGGAACCATACTTGAAACGTCCCCTCCAAGTCTTGAAATTTCCTTAACTATGGTGGAACTTAAAAACGAATATTTTTCGGCAGTCATCATAAATATAGTTTCTATGTCAGAGTTAAGAGTCCTGTTGGTAGTTGCGAGCTGCAGCTCGTATTCAAAGTCTGAAACAGCCCTTAATCCTCTTATTATTACTTTTGCTTTAATGCTTTCAACATATTTTACGAGAAGCCCCTTTAAGCCTATTACCGAAACCCTGTCA
This sequence comes from bacterium, assembly GCA_021777135.1. GTDB lineage: Bacteria > SZUA-79 > SZUA-79 > Acidulodesulfobacterales > Acidulodesulfobacteraceae > Acidulodesulfobacterium_A. The sequence goes on from JAJYDX010000001.1 coordinate 222,531, forward strand.
GCTTCTATTTCTTGATCTTCACTTAAAATTCTGTTTATAAGGTCTATGCGGGTAATTTGGGGAAATAGATATGGCTTTTTTTTATTGCATGCTACCGCTACGATAACCTTATCAAATACATTAAGGCTTCTTTTTAAAATATCTAGATGCCCGTATGTAACCGGGTCGAACGAACCAGGATACACAGCGATTTTGTATTTTATCGAATCTGCCATTGCCATAAAGTTTATTTTTACCATAAAAACGATAAAATTGCAATTAACTAAAATTTATGCATAAAAATAACATAAAAAAATACTTGACAGATAGTTTATTAGATATAATAATAGTTACTTTTTAATTAAAATTACAATCACAAAATAAACCGGTAAAAAATATTTTTGACAGTGCATAATAATTAAAAACTTGGGATATATAATATATATATGAACCACGAACTTAAAAAAGATTATACGGCTTTTAATAAGCTATTGTTTCCGATATTAGCGATAAACTATAAATATGACGTAATATTTTTAAATAATACCGCAAAAAAAGTTTATAACGCCGATATTAAAGATATTTACGGTCCCGCCGCTTTAGAGCATTCGGGTGGTATTAACTGTAAGTGCTATAAAATATCCCATGGATACGACAGGCCGTGTTTTGAGTTAGACGAAGACTGTCCGGTAAGGGATCTTATAAATGATAGGGATAAAAACATTGTATTAGTAAAGCATAACCACAAAGGAAATATATATAAAGTAGAAGCATACAGGGACGATGAAGACGATTTTTTATTTTTAGAATCCCATGTAAATATTACCGAGTTTATCTCAGAAATGGATGTTATTAAAAAAGCAAAAGAAGAAATAGAGTCGTCTCAGAGAAAATTAAAAGAGTCGGAAGAACTCTTTAGGACTCTAATTGACAATCTTCCTATTAGCATTGGCATGCATAAAGACAAATATATTTACGCAAATCCTGAGTTTTTTAAAATGTTCGGCTATACGAAAAATGATTTGAAATATCTTAATGCATGGGAGGTAGATGCCGACGAATACAGGGATGCCGCTAAAATAAGAATTGAGCGAGGACTTCAAGATATAAACGACAAATACGACATAGTACTTCAAGGGATTAAGAAATCAGGCGAAAAATTATGGATGCATATTTACACTAACTCAGTTAAATACAAGGGCGAAGTGGTAAGAGTTGCTAGCTTTATCGACGTTACCGAAATGGTAAATTTAAGGGATTCTATAGAACAGGAAAAGAACCTTTTTAAAACATTAATCGAAAATATTCACTCTGGAATAGCTTTATACGGAAAAGAAAAGTTTATATATGTTAATTCTGGATTGCTCAATTTATTCGGTTTTACTAAGGACGATTTTTTAAATAAGAAGGTGCAGGATTTTTTTGACATGGACGAAAATCAGATTTATTCCTCAAAAGTTTCTTTATTTGAAGTGCATCATACTAAAGAATTTTCATCGCGGTTTATTTATAAATATAATGATAAAAAGCTCGGTATTCGCTATATAGATTTATTCAGAACAGTAGTCTTTTACAGGGGCGAGGAAACAGGCCTTGCCATTTTTACCGATGTAACCGACCAGATATTCAGGGAACAGAATATAATAGTAGAGAAGGATATATATAAGGAACTTTCGGAGATAGACTCCTTAACGCAAATATATAACAGGAGGGCATTGGATGCTAAACTTGGAGAACTTTTTAACTTAGCTAAAAGATATAACAGGCCGTTATCTCTTATAATGTTCGATATAGACAGGTTTAAAAACGTTAACGATGCCCTGGGGCATGGAATTGGAGATATAGTACTTAAAGAAATTGCGGCGGTTGCCAAAAAGGACCTAAGGATTACGGATTTTTTTGCAAGATACGGCGGCGAGGAGTTCATGATAATAGCTCCTGAAACGCCTTTAGAAACAGCATTGGGTCTTGCCGAAAGATTGAGGTTAAATGTTCAGAACCACGATTTTAAAATAGGAAGGAAAATAACTATAAGCCTAGGCGTGGTTTCTCTGGCATTAAAAGAATCTCAAGATAGTTTTATCAGTAGAGTTGATTCTGCTCTATATAAAGCAAAAGAGGGCGGAAGGAATTTGGTTTGGAGTGAAAATTTTAATTGATTTATATTTAAAAATCTGATATATTTAAAAATCTATTTTATTTTAATATTTTAAAATTAAGGGGAGTTAATTATTTATGGCAAATCATAAATCTGCGGAAAAAAGGTCAAGGCAGACAAAAAAAAGAACAGAGCGTAATACTGGAAGTATTTCAAAAATGAAAACGGGAATAAAAAAGCTCAAAGCAGCCGTTGTCGAAAACGACAAAGAAAAAGCCGCTTCGCTTTTTAATTCAAACGTATCTTATATTATGCAGTTAGCCGCAAAGAAAATAATACATAAAAATAATGCTTCTAGAAAAGTAGCGGCGCTCGCAAAACTTAAAAATACCATTTAACATAATTATAGTAAGTTCGTTTACCTTATAAAATAGCGAACTTAAATATAAATTCCTCGAAAATTAAATCAGGCGGATATGACGTAGTCTTAAGCTTTAAATCTGCGTCTTGCAAAAGTTTTACAGTATTTTCTAATTCTTGTATCTTAAAGGAAGAAAGGTTTTTCATAAATTTCTTTTTGAGGAAAGGCAGGACGGAGTTTAGGCTCAAGATAGTTTCAGAATCCATGCCCGACTGCTCTTGTATTTTTGCTCTATGGAGTTTTCTTATTTCGTTATACAATACGGAAATAATTTTCACAGGTTCTTCCCCGTCGCTATAAACGATATTAAATATAGAGAATGCGGCTTTTAAATCGCGGTCTAAAATCTTGTCAGTCAAGTCGAATATATTAAATTTTTTAGAAAGAGAAATAATCGGTTTAATTTTACTTAATGGTATTTCCATTCTGATGCCAACCGCATCCTTCCCTAAATTAAGCCCCGAGGTTAATTTATCCAGTTCCGAATCGATATTTTGAATATTGTTTCCGGTATATCGCATTATGTAGTATGCGGCTTCATCGGAAAGCAGTATGCCTTTTTCTTCCGACAATTTTTTTATATAAGGCGGCAGTTCGTTATCGTATAATAGTCTTATTTTATTTAGCCTGAAGTAATCTTTATTTTTAGATTCCTTGAAAAATTTTGTATTTTCATTGACTTTAGAGCTTTTATAATAGAGTATGACTATTGTATCTGGAGAAGGGGATTTTATATATTCCAGCATATTTTCGTTGTTAAGGAACGAATCATCGAAATCTTCCACCTGCACTATTCTTTTTTCGGAAAACGCGGGATAACTCTCCGCAATATTTAAAAATTCGGATAAAGATGGGGAAATAAGCCTGTCAAAATTAAAATCGAACTGTTCTTTTTTTAAAATTGAGGATTTTATTTTTTCTATTTCTTTTTTTATCCTGAATATGTCTTCGCCGTAAAAAAAATAAATTAAAACTTCGTTTTTCATATATAATAAATTTTATAATAAAAAAGATTTTTTTAAAAGTTTTTGATTTATCTGGTTGACATTTTAATTATATTTTATTAATATAATTTATTATGATGACGTTTTTAACGATTTTATTGATAGTGTCCGCCGTGTTTTTGGTAATAGTAATTCTTATGCAACAGGGCAAAGGACAGGAGATGGGCGCCGTTTTCGGCGGAAGTTCGCAGACGATTTTCGGAGCGTCCGGAGCCGGTAATTTTTTAACTAAAGCTACGGCTGTTATCGCTATAATTTTTATGGGTTCGGCTTTTTTTATATCTTATATTTCGGCAAAAAAACAAAACCCTATCTCGATTAAAAGCTATATTTCTAAGAATGTTAATGCGGCAGCAAAGCCTGCTTTGCCTATAACAGCTTCAAAGCAGACAAAAGCAGTTACTGGGCCGTCCGCCAAATAAAATCAAAACAGTTTTAACTTTAGATTTATTATATTCATATGATGCCGAAGTGGTGGAACTGGTAGACACACCATCTTAAGGGGGTGGCGGATAATATCCGTGCCGGTTCGATTCCGGCCTTCGGCACCACCGTTTTATTCTATAAAGCTTTTTTAGACATAAGCAGTATAAATTCCTTTAAAAAAGCCTTATTATATAGATTTGAGTTTTGTTCCATAAGGTTTAACGCATCCGGAACGCTTAATTTAAGTCTGTAAAGCCTGTTTCTTGTAAGCGAATCAAAACTGTTTGTAATAATTAATATCTTGCCGTATGTCGAAATATCTTCTTCCATTTTGCCGAAAGGATAGCCAGTGCCGTCAGAAGCCTCATGGTGTTCTAATACTCCGTTAATTATATTGTCGTTATCTATACCGTTAGCCGTTAAAATTTCTTTTGAATATATGGGATGCTTTTGAATTTCATGAGCTTCTCTTTCCGATAAGTCGTTTTTAGATAAAAGTTCCTTAGGGATTTTTAACTTTCCTATATCGTGCGTCAAACCTGATAGACCTATTTCATAAAGCGATATCTTATTTGAAAAGCCAAGCCTGTTCGCCAAAGCCATAGAATAAATACTTACGTTCATTCCGTGCCCTACTTCATTATAATCGTAACTTGAAAGGTTTAGAAGATTCATAAAGGCAAATTCGCTCATCAGCAGATATTCGATAGTTGTTTCTATGGATTTTTTAACATTTTCTTGATTTTCTCTAAGATTTCCAGTGGTAACGACGTATTCTGCGTAAACTTTGGAATATATATATATTTTTACCGCTTTTTCTTCAAAATTAGTGTCATTTGATTTTATTATGGTTTCAATGTGTTCCAGGATATCGTTATCGTATTTTTCTTTATCTTTTAGCTCTATATAAAGATTATCAACCCCGTTGTTTTTAAGTCTTAAAGCATCGTTTTGGGAAAAAACTAGAGCCTTAGACCTGTATAGTATGAAATTTTCGCCTGATTTTATATATAGGGGATAGTCGGAATTTTTTCCAAAAATCAAACTTTCAATTATAATAGGTGTATATTGAATTTTTTCCATTATGAATTTTTAAATAATCTCCGATTTCATGCCTTTTTTTTTGATACCCGACATAAATTCTTCAGCCTGTTTTTTTTCCCCGACTATTGTTCCGTAATGCATCGGGATGGAGATATCGGCTTTAATTTGTAATGCGGCGTCTATTGCTTCGGAAGGGGTCATAACATATGTCCCGCTAACTGGAATAAATAAAAGGTCAATTTTTTCGGATGCAAGGGAGTCCATTTCTGGTATATGGTCGGTATCGCCGGTGTGATATATTTTTACGCCTTTTAAAGTTACTATGAAGCCAAGTTTTTTGTCTTCTTTGGGATGGTATACTTTGCCCGGTTCCCTAAATTTGTTTATGTTGTAGGCAGGAACACCTTTTATATGTAAATCCTTATAATCTATTGAATCTCCCGGATTAACAATTACGATTTTATTATCATATAATCCGTCTATTTCTTCGCTAGTCATTTCGTTCATAAATAAGACCGTGGAATCTTTAATAATCTTATGAATATCGTCTGGAGAAAAATGGTCGAAGTGTTCATGTGAAACGAATATATAATCCGCTTTAGGTTCGTCGCCGTGTAATTTAAAAGGGTCAAAATATATATTTATTTTACCGTCGCTTACTAAGAAGCTGTCGTGGCAGAATCTTTTTATCTCAAGTCCTTTATAATTATACATATTAGCCTCCTTATATAAATTTTTAGTTATTTTAATAATTTTATCATAAATTTTGTCGATTTGTTAAAAAACTAAAAATATTTTGGCATATTAATGTATAATGATTTATTATAAATATATATTGTAATCATATGCGGTTGTCATATATAATATGATTAACTGGGCAATATATTAAGGGTAAAAATATTGATTTTATAATTTTTTATTATTTTATATAGGAGAGATTTATGGCAAACTTAAGAATTGCGATAAACGGGTTCGGAAGGATAGGCAGAAACGTTTTTAGGATATTCCAAAGCATGATTGCTAAAGGAGAACAGGTTGAAATAGTTGCTGTTAACGACATTACGAATCCGCAGGTGCTTGCGCATCTTCTTAAATACGATTCCGTGCACGGTAAAGCTTGTTTTTACGTTGGATATGATGTAGACCATATAATTGCAGATAACAGGGAAACGTTAATTACGGCAATAAAAGACCCGTCGGAACTTCTATGGAAACATTTAGGTGTTGACTTGGTTATTGAATCCACGGGACTTTTTACAAAGCGCGGCGATGCCGAAAAACATCTTCAGGCAGGAGCTAAAAAAGTTTTAATCTCGGCTCCCGCTCAAGATCCAGATGTTACGATAGTACTTGGAGTTAACGATAAAATTTACGATAAAAACAAGCATTTTATTGTTTCTATGGCTTCTTGTACTACAAACTGTCTTGCTCCAGTTGCCAAAGTATTGCATGAAAACTTTGTTATAGAAAAGGGCAATATGACTACGGCACATTCTTATACTAACGACCAAAGAATACTGGATTTACCTCATAAAGATTTAAGAAGGGCGAGAGCCGCCTCTCTATCTATTATTCCGACAACGACCGGCGCCGCAAAAGCGCTTTGTGAGGTATTGCCGGAACTTAAGAATAAACTTGACGGGATGTCATTGAGAGTGCCTACGCCGGATGTTTCAATTAACGACCTTGTATGCAAGGTATCAAAAAAAACATCCGTTTTAGAAGTTAATTCAAAATTAGAGGAAGCTTCTGAATCTTATCTTAAAGGGATTATGGCATTTAGCAAGGAACCATTAGTTTCTATAGATTATCTTGGGGACCCACATTCTTCAATAGTAGATTCTTTAAGCACTAAAGTTATCGGAGACGATCTTGTAAAGGTTCTTGCTTGGTATGATAACGAATGGGGATATTCTACGAGACTTGCGGAAGCAGCGGTTTTCATGATGAAATAAAATGAATAATATTGTATATATAGACGAAATAGACATAAGAAATAAAACCCTGCTCATAAGAGTCGATTTTAACGTTCCTCTCGACCAGAACGGCAATATTACGGATGATACGCGTATCAGGGCAGTTCTGCCTACAATTAATTATTGTTTGGACGAAAATACCAAAGTGGTATTAATGTCCCATATGGGAAGGCCTAAAGGCAAAAAAGTCCCTGAACTTTCATTGCTTGTTGTAGCAAAAAGACTGAGCAGGCTTTTAGACAAAGATGTTAAATTTGTGGGGGAGTGTGTAGGCGAGTTGGCGGAAAATACCGTCAAGTCTTCAGGATTAGGCGATATAATTCTTCTCGAAAATTTAAGGTTTTATCCGGAAGAAACTAATAACGACGACTTATTCGGTAAAAAATTGGCATCCCTGTGCGATATTTACGTCAACGACGCATTTGCCACAGCTCACAGATCTCATGCTTCAAATGTTGCGGTTACAAAATTCGTGAATACGTGCGCGGCAGGTTTTCTTATCAGGAAAGAATTAAACTATTTTACCAGAGCAATAGAAAATCCCATGAAACCTTTTGTGGCAATCATCGGAGGTGCAAAAGTTTCAGGTAAAATAGAGGTTTTGTCTAACTTAGCCGATAAAGTAGATAAACTAATTATAGGCGGCGCTATGTCAAATACGTTTCTTAAGGCATTGGGTCATGACGTTGGTAGTTCCTTGGTAGAAGATGAAATGCTTGAATATGCTAAAAAAACCCTTGATAAAATAAACGAAAAAAGAATAAAGCTTTACCTGCCTGTTGATGCTGTCGTTGCTGATAAGTTGGCTCCGGATGCTGAAACTAAAGTTACTACTATTCAAGAAATACCAAAAGGCTGGATGGCTTTAGATATTGGCCCTGCAACAGTTACCCTTTTTACCGAAGCTATTCAGAATGCTAAAACTATTGTTTGGAACGGACCTATGGGAGTTTTTGAAATGGACGCCTTCAGCAGGGGAACCTTTGCTCTGGTTTCAAGCGTTGCGAACGCCTATGCTTTAACAATAGTGGGAGGCGGCGATACTGATGTTGCTTTGCACAGGGCTGGTGAATTTGCAAAAATGTCATATGTTTCTACTGGCGGAGGGGCATTTTTAGAACTTCTGGAAGGGAGGAAGCTGCCAGGTATAGAAGCCCTTATAGACTGTTCCAAAAAAAATAATTTAAAACAGCAGATTATAAAATAATTACGACTTGATGAAGAAAAAATTAATAATATTTAACGTTATTTTTATACCAATTGTATTATTGGACCAGTTATTGAAAGATTTTATAAATTACCGTATACCGTTGACGGGCAAAATAACTGTCATAAACCATTATTTTAATATAGTCCATATTGACAATACCGGTGTTGCGTTTGGATTTATGAGCGGTTATTCCGATGTATTTTTAATTTTTCTTACGGCTTTAATAATTGGAGCTATAACTTATTTTTTATTTAAGGCTAAAATTAATTCCAATTTATTTGCAATATCATGCTCTTTAATTATTTCAGGCGCGTTTTCAAATCTTTTAAGTAGAATTTTCCAAAAATATGTCATAGATTTTCTTGATTTTCATATATTTGATTATCATTGGCCTAGTTTCAATCTGGCGGACAGCTCTGTCGTAGTCGGAACAATCCTGCTTTTTATATCCGTTATAAAATATATTTAAAATTGACGTAAATATTATATGAAAATTTCGTTGGATAAAAATTATTATTTTAATAGCATAGAAAGCAAATGGCAGTCATTCTGGGAAAAAGAAAATACATTTGCCGCAAATAATACCGTAGAAAATAAGCCTAAATTTTACTGCTTAGAGATGTTTCCGTATCCTTCGGGCAGAATTCATATGGGTCATGTCAGGAACTATGCCATAGGAGATGCCGTTGCCCGTTTTAAAAGACTAAAAGGTTTTAATGTGCTTCATCCGATTGGATTCGACAGTTTCGGGCTTCCGGCCGAGAATGCCGCAATAAAAAATAAAACAAATCCGGCACTTTGGACAAAAAATAACATAGATTATATGGTGTCGCAGCTTAAAGAACTTGGTTTTTCCTACGATTGGAAAAGGCTCGTCGTAACGTCCGATTCCGCCTACTATAAATGGGAGCAGTTATTTTTTCTCGAAATGTTTAAAAAAGGACTGGCTTATAGAAAGATTTCCAACGTCAACTGGTGCGACTCCTGTCATACTACTCTTGCTAACGAGCAGGTAGAAGACGGCAAGTGTTGGAGATGCGGGAGCAACGCGACTATAAAAAATATGGAGCAGTGGTTTTTTAAGATAACAGATTACGCTGAAGAATTGCTCAATGATTTGAACGGTTTAAAAGGCTGGCCGGATAAAGTTAAAACTATGCAAAAAAACTGGATAGGTAAAAGTTCAGGTTTAAGCTTGTTTTTTAAGATAGAAGGAACCGATAACTGCGACGAAATTGAAATATTTACAACACGACCAGACACTATTTTTGGAGCAACTTTTATTGCAATGTCTCCGTTTCATCCGCTTGCAAAAAAATTAATTATAAATCAAGAAAAAATATCCGAACTTGAGATCATGATACATAATTCCTTAATTTCCAAGGATATTACCGAAAAAGAAGGTTTTTTTACAGGTTCGTACGCAATAAATCCTTTTACTGGAAACAAGATACCGGTATATATAGCAAACTTTGTATTAATAGATTACGGAACAGGCGCAATAATGTCCGTTCCTGCCCACGATTTGCGTGATTACGAATTCGCTCAAAAATATGGTATCGAAATAAAAAAGGTAATTAAACAATCGGTTGAAGGAAAAGATGATGAAATACCTTTTTTATTATCTGGAATTCTGATTAATTCAAAAGAGTTTAACGGACTATTTTCTGAAGAGGCTAAAGAGAAAATATCATTATATGCGGAAAAAATGGGGATAGGCAAAAAAGTTATTAATTACAGGCTTAAAGACTGGGGAATTTCTAGACAGAGATATTGGGGATGTCCTATTCCAGTGGTATATTGCGAGAAATGCGGAATAGTTCCTTTAAATGAAGAAGACTTGCCTTTGTTGCTCCCGGACGATGTAGCGTTTACTGGCGAGGGGGTTTCGCCTTTAAAAAAGCTAGAGTCATTTGTTAGCGTAAAATGTCCTAAATGCGGCGGCAATGCTAAACGGGAAACTGATACTATGGATACTTTTGTGGAATCTTCATGGTATTTTTTGAGATACACTCTTTTAGATAGAGGAAAAAATATTCCATTTGAAGGAGAAGATGCTTCTTATTGGATGCCTGTGGATCAGTATATAGGCGGAGTAGAACATGCAGTTATGCATCTTTTATATGCCAGATTTTTCGTTAAAGCTTTAAGGGATTTAGGTTATTTCAAGCTAAACGAGCCTTTTAAAAATCTTTTAACGCAGGGAATGGTCGTAAAAAACGGTGCAAAAATGTCAAAATCGAAAGGTAATATAGTAGATCCTGACGGGCTTATTAAAAAATTTGGAGCAGACACTGTAAGGCTGTTCGTCCTTTTTGCAGCACCGCCGGAAAAAGACCTTGAATGGAACGATTCAGGAGTTGAAGGCGCATCTAGATTCATTAATAAATTTTACAAAACCGTTATTGCGGGCTATGAACTCTTAGAAGACGAAGGCGATATTTTAATTACTGAAGATAAAATATTAAAATCCGATATAAATCATAATATCAAAGAAATTATTTATAAGCTTGGCATTATAATATCTAAAACTGAAACCGAAATGGAAGGCCGTTATCATTTTAACACGATAATCAGTTCATCCATGGAATTAATTAACGAATTTAACGATTTTATAACATTAAAGTCATTTAAAGAAGGAGTTTTGAGTAAAGCCGATCAATATTTGATTAAATATTTCTTAAATTCCGTTGTTTTAATGTTATCACCTTTTATTCCCCATGTTTGTTCGGAATTGTTTGAGATATTAAACGGATCATTTTTAGAAAACGAGTCGTGGCCTAAAATAATAGATACCGGATATGTTCCGAAAAATTGCAATATTGCAGTACAGATAAATGGTAAAATGCGGGACCTTATAGTTGCCGATATAAATTCTGATGAATTTGCCGTAATTGAGATTGCACTGAACAGCGCTAAAATAAAAAAATATATCGAGGACAAAAGTTTAATTAAAAAAACGATATATGTTAAAAATAAACTGTTGAGTATAATAATATGAAGAATAAATTCATACTTTTTATTTTTATCTTATTTACGGCAGGTTTGCTTTCATCATGCGGTTTTAGGATTTTAAACGGGAAAGAAAATTCGGCTAGCAGCAGATATAACAATATTTCGTATAGCAATATTTCCCATGTATATATATTGCCTTTTAAAAATTTAACATATAAAAGTGGAGTAGGGTCTTATTTTTCAAATAATATCTCAAATTACCTCAATACTCAGACCGATATGTTTACCTCAAATAAAAACAATGCGCTTTATTTTTTAACCGGAAAAATTATCTCAATCCAGAATAGCGTAATGTCTTACACGGGGGTTGCAGCTGCGGTGGATTATATGATAACGGCGAGCGTTAAAGTAAGCATGTACAAAACTGATGGAAAGATAATTTTTAGTGATGTGATTTTTTCTTCGGACGCTACTTATTATAATTATATTAACCCGCTCGTTGCCCATAAACAGGAGAAAATTGCCATTGAAACCGTATCTAAAAGAATTGCGCGAAAAATAATAATATATATAGAGTCTAAAAAATTAACTTCATAATACTTGCCAGCCTTAAGCTTTTTCAAAGTTGAAATCTGTAAATTTTCTTATTTTTTTATATACGATAAGAGTTATTTTTGCTATAAAATAACCTAAGATACTTCCTGTAATTACGTCTAAAGGATAGTGTTCGCCATCGTAAACGCGCGAAAAAGCTACTATAAAGGCCAGTATATAAAATAATTTTTTATGTTTTGGAAATATATATGAAAGTCCTACTGCCAAAGAAAAAGCGGTCACGGAATGACCCGAAGGAAATGATCGTTCGGTAAGATGCCTTCCAAGCAGATTTATATGCACTGCTCCGGTTTTTATAAGGGCATGAAGAGCAACTACGGGCCGAGGTCTGTTGACGGCTTTTTTTATTATAATATCAAATATGCCGGGTATTATTTGGGTTAAAAAAAGCAAAAAAAATGATTCTTTAAATTTCAAACGATTATAGAAATAGACATAGACAAGAACCAGCCAGTAAGCAACCCATCCGTTGCCAAGATAAGTAACCGCCCTCATATTATCGTTCAATAAAGAAAAATGAAAGTTGTCGTTTATTAAAAGAAAAAAAGATGTGTCAAGATGTAGGATGTATGAGAGCATAAATTTTAGTTTTGATTTTATTGTTTATTAAGATATAATTTTAATAGAATAATCCTCCGAGCGCAACAATAATTATTAACTATGATTATCAGAAAACGGCAACAATAAGAAGGGGTAAATATTTATGCAGGCTGTCATAATGGCTGGCGGTTTCGGAACAAGGCTTAAGCCTTTGACTAATAATGCTCCAAAACCTATGATACACATTGCAAACAAGCCTATGATGGAGCATGTGGTTAACCTTCTTAAAAATTATGGCATTACAGACTTAATTGTACTTTTATATGTCCAGCCCGAACTGATTAAAAATTATTTCAAAGACGGAACAGATTTCGGGGTAAAAATAGAATATGTTCTTGCTGAGGAAGATTACGGAACCGCCGGAGCTGTCAAAAATGTCGAAAATATACTTAAAGACGAAGATTTCATTGTAATAAGCGCGGATATTATAACCGATATAAATTTAAAAAAACCTATAGATTTTCATATAGACCGTAAAAGTGAGGCAACAATAGTTTTAACGAGAGTTGAAAATCCACTGTCTTTCGGCATAGTTATTACTGATGCCGAGGGCAGGATAACAAAGTTTCTCGAAAAACCTACATGGTCCGAAGTATTCAGCGATACTATAAATACTGGAATTTATATTTTAAATAAATCAGTATTAAAAATTATTCCCGAAAAAAGCGAGTTTGATTTTTCTAAGGACCTTTTCCCCATACTTTTAAAAAAAAATAAAAATCTTTTCGGGCATACATCATCGGGATACTGGAAAGACGTAGGCACTCTTTCCGAATACAGACGGAGCCATCTAGATATTATATCTGGGAAAATAGACCTTAATATAGACGGAGAAATTCTCGAAGGCAAAAACTTAAGAGTAGGTTGTAAAAGCATAGTAGATATAAGCTGCGATATAGAAAACTCTATTCTTGGAAAAGACGTACATATATTGCAACATTGTAAAATAAAAAACTGTGTTATAGGGGATAACTGCACTATAGGAGAATCTACCCAGATGAACGGTTCCGTTTTGGGAAAAGGTTCGAAGATAGGTCAAAACTGCGATATACAGGAAGCCGTATTAGGATATAAATCAAGCGTGGGAAATAATGTTTTTATAGGTTCCGGCGCAGTCATATCGGATGTATGTCATATAGGTGCAGAAGCGATTATTAATCCAAACGTCAAGATATGGCCGTTTAAAAATGTAGAAGACGGAGCCATATTATCCGAAAGTCTTATTTGGTCAGACAAATGGAGTGCAAAAATATTTGGACAATACGGTGTAACGGCTCTTGCGAATTTGGAAATTACACCGGAATTTGCGTCGAAACTCGGGGCGGCATTTGGAGCGACTATAGGCAGAAACAGGACTATTTCTGTATCTAGGGACAGCCATAAAACTTCGCGCCTTTTTTCAAGGGCAATGATGTCCGGCGTGCTTTCGGTAGGAGTAAATGTAAACGATTTTAGCGATACCCCTATATCTATAGTCAGGTATCAGGCTAAACAGTTTAAAAGTTCCGGAGGCATACATGTCAGAAAACATCCTTTCGATAAAAAACTTTTAAATATTAAATTTTTCGATTCAAACGGATTAGACTTATCCACGCTCGGAGAGCAAAAAATAGAAAGATTGTTTTTTAGGGAAGATTATGCCAGGGTAGGTTCTGAAGATACCGGGGAAATATTTTATCCTACTCATGGAACTGAATATTATACGGACGGTTTTCTAGCCACGATAGATGCCGAAAAAATAATAAAAAGAAAATTTAAAATAGTTATAGATTATTCTTACGGAAGTTCGTCTAAGATTTTTCCAGCAATAATTGGAAAGCTCGGAATAGACTCTGTCCATCTTAACGCAAATTTAGACCAGACTAAGATAACCAAGACCGAAAGGGAATTTAAAAAATCGCTAAAAGAACTGTCTAGCATAGTGAGGTCTATTAATGCCGATTTAGGCATTTTTATTGATAACGGCGGAGAGAAGATTTATATTTGCGACGAGAACGGCGATAACATAGATGGGAATACCGCTTTGACTTTAATGGCTCTTTTAGTGATGAAGACCGAAAAGAATTTCCAGTCTATAACTGTTCCGGTCAACTCATCTTTCAATATAGCAAAAACAGCAAGCGATTATAACTTCGAAATATTTTTTGCAAAAAATTCATCTAGCTGTCTTATGGAGAAAGCCGCAAATTCAGGTGTCTATTTTGCCGGAGATAACGAAGGCGGATATATTTACCCGAGGTTTATGCCGGCATTCGACGGAATGTATTCGGCGATAAAGCTTTTAGAAATGCTCGCAAAACTTAATACATCGATTAAAAACGAAATGAGGTTTATTGAGCCTACTTATTTTGAATATAAAAAGGTTCCTTGCCCTACTGAATTAAAAGGTTTTATAATGAGAAAATTTTTTGAGAAATACGGTGGAGAAAATGTTTTACTTATCGACGGAATAAAGCTTATAAAGCCCGACGGTTGGGTTCTTGCCTACCCTACGTCTGAGGGGGCGCATTTCGAGATATTCGCGGAAAGCAGGGAAAAAGATGAATCTTTAGCTCTTATAAATCAATTCAACCGTGATATGGAAACATGGAAAAACGAAAGAGACTTAAGCGCCTTATCTTAAAATAAAATAAAATGATAAATTCTTTAATAATATGACCACAAAAAAAAATAACTCAAAAACTTTTGAAATAGAATTCGGGACGTCAGGTTACAGAGGTAAAATCGCCGACGATTTTACATATGAATCCGTTAAATTAGTTTCTCAAGCAGTATGTGATTTTTTGACTGAAAAATACGTAGGAGGGTTTCCATCTAAAACGATAATTATAGGATACGATACGCGTTTTTTATCCGAAGAGTTCGCAAAGGTTAGCGCGTCGGTATTTTGTGCAAACGGTTTTAGAGTTATTTTTGCGAATACATTTACTCCCACGCCGGTTATTTCTATTAAAATATTAAAAGAAAAAGCGCTTGGAGCGATAAATATAACCGCAAGCCATAATCCATATAATTATAACGGGATAAAGTTCTCGCCTGACTGGGGAGGCCCGGCACTACCTGAAGATACGGAAATTTTAACAAAAAAATCCAATGAGCTTCTTAAATCTACTAAATATAATTTTATGGATTTTGAAGAGGCAAAAAGCCAGAATTTATTGATAGAGGAAGATTTCATAAATGATTATGTAGACCTCGTAAAATCTAGACTGGATTTAAAGCTTATCGAAGATAACAGCCGCCGTATTTATCCCTTTATTACATCCATGCACGGAACTTCAAAAGGTATAATTGGAAAAATTTTAGGAGAAGCCGGTTACGAGTTTAAGGAATTATACGCAGAAAGAGATGCCTTCTTTACGCCGGGTTTTGCGCCGGACCCCTCCGCAAAAAATTTAAAAGAGATGGGTGAATTAATTAAAAAATATAATATGCAAAATAAAAAAGCATATGATTTTGAAAAATCCGCCATTGGACTTGCGGCGGACGGAGATGCCGATAGATACGGAATTTTGGACGAAGACGGCGAATTCGTAGAGCCTAATATAATTTTTCCGCTTCTTTATAATTATTATATAGAAGGTAAAGGAATAAAAGGTGATGTCGCAAGAAGCGTAGCTACGACGGCCTTAGTAGATAGGATAGCAAAATATCAAGGATTTAAGGCAATAGAAACCCCCGTTGGGTTTAAATATTTGGGAAAATTGATATCCGAAGGCAAGGTCGTAATGGCGGGAGAAGAATCTTCGGGCTTGACCGTAAGCGGACATACTCCAGACAAGGACGGCATTTATACCTGCCTTCTGGTTTTAGAAATGATTTCGTATTATAAAAAACCATTAAAAGACCTGGTTAAAAATATTTTAGAAAAATATGGTCCAATTTATACCAAAAGAATTAATGTTCCTATAGATAAAGAAAAATTTAAGGCTGAAATAGATGAAAAAATGGAAAAATTTCCGAAAATTTTTGAAGGAAAAAGAGTTATGGCTAAAAATATAACAGACGGCTATAAGATATTTTTTGACGACGATTCGTGGCTTTTGGCCAGGCTTTCTGGAACTGAAGACTTAATGAGAATATACTGCGAAGCCGACACCGAGAGCAATCTTGATGTTCTAATTAGCGCATTTAAAAAATATTTGATTAATAAATAAAGAAAAAAGGACGATCGCGACAAATGAAATTTTACACTATCCCAGCAGGACCTTTCGAGGTAAATACATATATCGTGTTTAACGATGAAACAAAAGAATCTTTAAGGGAAAAAGAAGGTTTTATAATCGACCCTGGAGGACAGGAAAATAAGATAGATCAAATAATACGGGATGAGAATATAGAATTAAAATTTATATTAAATACCCACTGTCACATAGACCACGTAGCTATGGACAACTATTTTAAGGAAAAATACGGCATAGGCATAATTGCGGCTAAAGAGGAAGAATATATAATTAAAAATTTAAAAGAACAGGCAGAGTATCTCGGTTTTAAATATACGGGGGATATTGCAATAGATAGGTATTTGAAAGAAGGAGAAATTATAAATATAAAAGGAATTAAAGTGATGCCGATTTTTACGCCGGGACACTCCCCCGGAAGTACCTCATTTTTAGTTGACGATAAACACCTTTTCAGTGGCGATACACTTTTTAAGAGTACTATTGGCAGGACCGATTTATTCGGAGGTTCGTCTGAGCAAATCATAAGTTCTATAAAGAATAAACTTATGATTTTGAAAGATGAAGTGAAAGTTTACCCGGGACACGGGGAATCCACGACTATAGGATACGAAAGAAAGTATAATCCCTATTTAACTTAACGCCTGAGTTTTATATCTTAATTAGGATTGAAATAATTTTATGGATTTAAAAAATAAGAAGGTTTTATTATGCGTTACCGGTTCGATTGCATGCTATAAAAGCGTCGATTTATACAGAAAACTTAAAAAAGAAGGCGCAGATGTCAAGGTAATATTGAGCCGTGCAGCCGGAGAATTTATTTCGCCTTATATATTCGAATCTTTCGGCGAAGAAGCTTTTTACGACGACGCTTTTAAAAATCCGCTGTCCCATATATCTTTGTCTAAATTTGCAGACGTTATTTTGATTGCTCCGGCAACATATAATACTATTAACAAATTTGCCGCAGGTATTGCAGATACCTTAATAACTCTTGTGGTTGCAGCTTCTCCGGAAAAGCCCAAAATTCTAGTTCCCGCTATGAACCCAAATATGTTTGCTAATAAAATATTAAAGAATAACCTGAATAAATTAAGCGAGTATAATTTTTATGCAGTTTCTCCTGAAACTGGAAACGCAGCCTGCGGCGATTTTGGAGAAGGCAGATTTCCGGAAATTGAAGACGTTATATTTGAGGTTGAGTCCGTTTTTAGCGAAAAAAAACTTAAAGGTAAAAAAGTTTTAATAACTGCCGGAGCTACTAGAGAATATATGGACCCAGTCAGGTTTATATCGAACGGTTCCAGCGGTAAAATGGGAATAAGCCTTGCAAACGAAGCTGTGAAGCAAGGAGCGGACGTTGTATTGATTGCCCTTAATATCGATAGAGCTTCCTTTTATATAAACAAAAAAGTTAAAATAATAAACCGTATCAGCTTTATGGATTTTAAAGAGGCACTGAAGGACGAATTTAAAAAAAGCGATATTTTATTTATGTCGGCGGCGGTTTCGGATTATGGATTTAAAGAAAAAAGCTCCGAAAAAATTAAAAAAAGCAGAACAACAGTTGCTGCGGACGCCGGTGACAAAAAATCTACCGTATTTAAAGCAGAACTTGTTCAAAATGAAGATTTGCTAAAATCCTTATCTACTTTAAGAAAAAAAGGACAGGTAATATTCGGTTTTGCCGCAGAAACTAACTATTTAATAGAAAACGGACGGAAAAAAATTGCTGAAAAGTCTTTAGACTTTATATTCGTAAACGACGTGTCTAAAGACGTTATAGGCTCGGACGAGAACGAAGGATTCTTGATGGATAATAACGGAGGCATAATAAAATTTGAAAGGCAGCCTAAAAAAAAATTGGCACGCTTGCTTATTTTAAATTTGCATTAAATTTTAATTTTTTATTATAATTTAAAGTATTGCGTGCGTCTTATCTATAATCTCAAAAAAAAAATTTTAAAAACACAATGTCTAGAATCGTAGAAGAAATTTTTTCGGATATAGCTGATAAATACGACATAATGGGGCATATATTTAGTTTCGGGGTGGACGGAATCTGGAGAAAAATTGCAGCAAACGAGGCAATAATAGAAAGCTCGGAATATGCCGTTCTTGATGTAGCTACAGGAACAGGTTCTTTAGTACTGGATATTGCTGAAAAAGCTTGTAAATACAACAAAAGCGTTTGTATTACCGGTGTTGATTTCAATAAAGATATGCTTAAAATAGCAAAAAAGAAAATCGATGCCAAGATAGACCACAAGGCAAAATATTCCGATATTAAAATAAATCTTAAGCTGGATGACGCTATGAAATTAGAAAAATCAGGTTCTTCATATGACGTTGTTACGGCTGGATTCTTGCTTAGAAATGTTGACGATGCAATAGTTTTCGTTCAGGGATTAAAGAAGGTCCTCAAAAGCGGCGGGAAATTTATTTTACTTGAAATGGGAAAAACCGACGATAAATTTCTTGATTTTTTATATGGAGCTTATTTTGCCGTCATAAGGCTTACAGGCTCTTTAATCAACAAAAAAGCTTATTGGTGGCTAACCAGAAGCATAATGAAATTTAGCAGGGAAAAGATGATTGATATTTTAAAAGATAACGGTTTTGAAGATATAAAGATAAAGAATCTTCCTTTTAAAATAGGTTTTATGATTACAGGGAAAAATGCTTAAGAATGAAAGCAAAAATATAAATTCCGTAAGATTCAAGATATACATCCTTTTTATAATTTCCAACCTCGTCATTTTTTTAATCGGCACTTTCTTTATAATAAAAGGCATAAACTCATATGAGCAGAAATATTTGCGCGAAAAACTCAGATCTCAACTTATGGACGTTACTATGAGATTCATTGCCGGCAGAAGGCGTATGCTTGAAAATGCCAATAATATAATAGCGCATGCTTTTAAAAAGAATTTTATACAAAGCATGTTTCCATCAAAAAAAATAACCAGTGTATATTTGATTAAAGTTAAAAACGGGAAAATTTTAGATTTAGAAAGGTTTAACCAAAACGGGTACAAAACAGAACAAAATACAAAATATTCAAGGTTTTTATACATTATATCAATGAAACACAGGCACATATTATACGGGTTTGGTAGGGACGAACACGAAAAGCTTATTGATTTGAGAATTGTTTATAGATTGCTAAGAAAAGGAAATGGTTATCTTTTGATTCTAAATAAGAATATTACTAGCAGCTATTTGTTACGAATTCGCAAAAAAAAGAATATGATTGCAAATATAGGCGTTTATTATGGTAACAGGAGGTCGGCAGTTACCGTATTTAGAAATAATAAGCTCATAGGAGTAGGGCAGCGCACAAATTTAAAGCAGTACAAAGTATTAAAAAAAGGGGAACATGTATATGAATCTCTTTGGCTAGGAGGCATTCCTTTTTATATTTATAATAGCCCCATTTATAATGTCGAAGGTAAAATAATAGGAATAACAGGCGTAGGCATAAAAGAATTTGGCTGGTTTAAGTATATTTTTAAGTTTTATATGCTAATACTGGTATTTTTAATAATTTTGGCGACATCATCTTTAATTTTCTTATATTTCAATAAAAGATTTATTAACAGATTTTACGAACTCCTGAGATTAATTAACGGAATAAATCCTAATAATCCTGAAAAATTGGAACATCCTTCCTCCTTTAAAAATAAACGTGGCATAGAAGTAGAATTGCTGGAACTATATGAAGCTATTAATGGACTTAATAATGCAATAATAGAAAAACGTAAAGAAAATCAAATAATAGTATCAATTATAAACGATTTTGGTATGGAGATAACAGTTGAAGACGATATAAACACAATCGCCGACAAACTTATTTCGGCAATAGTCGAAAAAATGGGATTTGATTACGGCTGGTTCGGCATACCGGATGAATTAGATAAGGAAATAAAAATTAAAACCTCTTATAACTCTGATTTTAACTATGCGAAGGACCTTATTATAAAATATGACGATTCGAACTATATGAAAAGTTTGACCGGAAAAGCTTTAAAGTCAATGAATTATATGGTAATTAACGATGTTTCGACAGATGAAAACATACCACTATATAAGCAAAGGCTTATGAATTATAACTTCAATTCTTTAGGAGCGTTTCCTTTGATTGCAAACGGCGAAATTTACGGTATTATAGGGGTTTATTCCAAGGAAAAAAACGCTTTTTCCGGAATAGAGCCTGAAATAATCTTTAACCTTGCCGGATATGCCGCATATATAATTCAATATCTTAAAAATCTAAAGAGGTCTAAAGTTTTGTCAGATATGGCTGAGGACATGCTCCGTTATATCGCTTCGCAGGGGGAAACCGGAAGCCTAGAAGATAAACATGAGAACTTTTTTGAAAGAGACAAGTTTTTTAACGGTGTAGAAGAAAACTTGAGTGCAGATTTTGTAGAATTTATTATTTACGATACTGTAAGGGATGAAATATCGGATGCATTGTTTTCTAAAGGCTGGAATAATAATATAGGCGTCAGTTCTATAGCTCCTGAACCTACAAAATTTATAAGAGAAAGAGTTAAAGAAAACAGGCTGGATTGCTACGATTACCTTGAAGATGAATTAACGACGCCGAAATTTAAGAATATGAATGTCCGAGATATAATATTATTTGCCTTTAAGGGTTCTAAAAATCACAGATATTTAGCTGTTTCCGGTGCTAAAGATAGGAGAATATTGTTTAAGGAGCAGGACATATATTTTTTCAGGGACGCAATGACCTTATTTGCAGGTTATTATGAGATAAACAAATTATACCAAGAGTTGGAATCATCTTTGGAAATTCTCGAAAACAGGGAAATACTTATAAATAAAATGACTGCATTTGGACTTGTCTCGGTAAATATTACTAAAGAAACTGTGGATATTTACAACGATTACCTCGCTTCTATTTTTGAACTTGATAAATTCAATGCTACGTTGTCAATAAACCAATTTTATGAAAACATTAAAAAATCATTCGAAGACGAATATCTTGCAGAAAAAATATTTCAAACTTATGTAAAAAACAGATATGTTTCGACAATAGACAGTGTTGAAATAAGCCTTAAATCTGGCATTATATTGAGCATGAAGTCTAACCTTTTTTCAACTAAAGAAGGAGAGATTATAAGGCTTTTAGTTTTTGAAAACGTAACGGACATAAAAAATTATTTAAAAGATATGGAAAGGTCTAAAGATAGATTAAATATATTATATAATCTATCTTATAAGCTTTCCAATGTTTTTACTATTGAATATGCCATAAAAACTTTTGCCGAAGGTATTTATTCCATAAAAAAGGAGGGTAACGGAATAGTAGATTCTATACATATAAACATTTTTGATTCGGTTAATAAAAAAACAGTTACTTCGTTGATTTATTACAGGAATGAAAATGAATCATGGGATGACCCGGCACTAAAACATTCTGATAATTCCTCTAAAATAATTGTTACGGTCAATAACATTAATTATAAAGATTACATTTCAAACTGCAAGCTTTTAAAAAGAAGGAAAAAATCTGATTTGATAGATATGACGGATAATTGCGAATTTAGGGGAACGGACGGAAGCTATAGATGCTTTGTTCTTAAAATCAGCGACGAGGTGGCAAGCACTGTTTCAGTAGAATCAAAGGATAAAAATTTCTTTTCCTTGGAAATAACTGATTTAATAAGAGAAATAATTAATATAGCCTCTCCGGTATTTGCAAAACTTATATTAATAGAAACCAATAAGGAACTCGCGATTACTGATTCTCTAACCGGAATATACAATAGAAGATTTATGTATGAATTCACGAAAAGGGAAATATCAAGGGCTATAAGGAATTCTACAGATCTTTCAATAGTTATATTAGATATAGATAAATTTAAAGACATAAACGATAATTATGGCCATCATATTGGCGATCTTATGTTGATGGAATTTGTTGGTGACTTAAAAAATGTTTTAATGCGAAAACAGGATATTATTACTAGATACGGCGGCGACGAATTTGTTATGATTTTACCGGATACAGATAAAGAGAATGCCTTTAATTTAATGGAAAAATTAAGAATTAACATTCAAGACAAAGTATATAAATTTCAAAATAACTTAAGTTTAAGTATTACCATATCCATTGGTTTAGCAAATTTAATATCTAAAGAGGTAAATAAAAAAATAAAAGACAACAAAAATACAGAAGAAATTTTAAACATTCTATTAAAAATGGCAGACGATAATTTGTATAAAGCTAAGGACTTAGGTAGAAATAAAGTTATAGGATAAAACTGGCGCAAATTTTTATTTGACATTAGTAAATATCTTCTATATACTATTATTAAGTAAGTTTTATTACAGTTATCTCATAATATACACAATAAATATAGTTCTTATCGAGAGCGGTAGAGGGACGGGCCCTATGAAACCGCAGCAACCGATTAAATTTTAAAGTCGGTGCTAATTCCCGCAGGTTTATTCCTGAAAGATAAGAAGGATGAGTTTTCTTAGACCTCTTCTTCCTTATTTTACGGGAAGAAGAGGTTTTTTATTTTTTAAATTGATTTTAAATAAAGGAGAGAAAATGTTTGTTAAAGGGTTAAAATGCAGGGAATGTGGCAAGGAATATCCGGATAGTCCGCTTTATGTTTGCGATTATTGCTTCGGTCCGCTGGAAGTAGACTATGATTACGATAAAATAAAAAAAGAAATAACCAGGGAAAAGATAAAATCGCGTGATGCGAATATGTGGCGATATCAGGAACTCCTTCCTATAAAAGGAGAAATAAAAATCGGCAAAAACGTTGGATATACTCCTCTAGTAAAAGCCGATAATCTTGCAAAAGCTTTAGGCGTTAAAGAAATATACGTTAAAAACGATGCAGTAAATTTTCCTACTTTATCTTTTAAAGACAGGGTTGTTTCAGTAGCAATAGCAAAGGCAAAGGAATTTGGATTTAAGACCGTAGCATGCGCTTCTACCGGAAACCTTGCCAATTCCGTCGCAGCTTTAGCTGCTTCTTCAGGATATGAGAGTTTCGTATTTATACCGTCCAATCTTGAAGTAGGGAAAGTTCTAGGAACTTTAATATATGATACCAATTTAGTTAAAATTAACGGCAGCTATGATAAGGTCAACAGGCTTTGCACTGAAATAGCCGGAAAACACAGCTGGGCATTCGTAAATATCAATTTAAGACCGTATTATGCCGAAGGGTCGAAATCGCTTACTTTCGAAATGCTGGAGCAGTTAGGATTCAGGGCTCCCGACAATGTCGTAGTTCCTATGGCCGGAGGCTCTTTAATAACAAAAGTCGGAAAAGCGATAGACGAATTCAATTACTGCGGCCTACTCGAAGAAAAACCCCATACAAAAATTTTCGGAGCTCAGGCAACAGGATGTAATCCTATAACATCTACGGTAAAAGAAAAAAGAGAATTTATAAAACCGGTAAGGAATCCAGATACTATTGCAAAATCTCTTGCAATCGGTAATCCCGCCGACGGGTATTACGCATCAGACCTTATGAATAAAACAGGCGGTTACGGCGAAGACGCCACAGATGAAGAGATAGTGGAAGGAATGAAACTTTTAGCCGCTACGGAAGGTATATTTACAGAAACTGCCGGCGGCGTAACAGTAGCAGTAGCAAAAAAACTTATAGAAAAGGGACATATAAGCAAAAAGGAAACTACTGTTTTAGCTATTACGGGAAACGGCTTAAAAACGCTTGAAGCCGTAACCGGAAAGTTGAAAGAAGCGCCGGTAATCGAAGCAAACCTAGAAGAGTTTGAATCGGTACTTGCTAAAATTAAAACCAAAAAATAATTAATTTTAATAATTTAAATATAATCAGGAGGTTACTATGTCTATAAAAGTCAGAATACCAACGCCTTTAAGAACATTAACCGGAGGCAAAGCCGAAGTAGAATCTAATGGTTCTAACATAATTGAAATTATAAACGATTTGGAAAGAAATTTTTCTGGAATTAAAGAACGTATTTGCGAACAAAACGACCAAGTCAGGAGATTTGTAAACGTGTACCTTAACGATGAGGATATCAGATTTATCGACAATATAAACTCTAAAGTCAAAGACGGCGATACTATATCCATAATACCGGCTATAGCGGGCGGCGCACCCGAAAAAAAAAAATTTTATCTCAATTATCCGCAGGAAGTAATTAAGGAACCTTTAATTTACCTTGTTGGAAAAAATTACAACGTAATTACTAACATTAGAAGCGCAAGCATATCAAACGATATAGGTATAATCGCGATAGAGTTGGAAGGCGAATCTAAGGACATAGAAAACGCAGTCAAATTTTTAGAATCCAAAAACGTAATAGTTGAGCCTATCGTGTTAGACGTGGTGGAATGAGCACTTAAATAACTTTTTTAAAGAAAGGAGTTTTAAATTGGATTTTAGCGAAGAACAAATAAAAAGATATGCAAGGCATATTATTTTGCCTGAAGTTGGCGGAGAAGGGCAAGAAAAACTGCTTGCGTCCAAGGTTCTTCTTATAGGCGCTGGAGGACTCGGTGCTCCATGCGGATATTATCTTGGCGCTGCAGGAATAGGAACGCTTGGCATAGTGGATTACGATACCGTAGATTTATCTAACCTTCAACGGCAAATTTGGCACGGAACATCTGACGTAGGAAGATATAAGGTTGATTCTGCAAAAGATTCAATAGAGCGTATTAATCCAGACGTAAAAGTAGTAACTTATAAAGAAGGAATAAATGCCGCTAATATTAAAGAAATTATCAAAGATTATGACGTTGTCATAGATGCTACAGACAATTTCCCCACCAGATTTCTTATTAATGATGCCTGTCATTTTATGAAAAAACCCCTTGTTTACGGTTCTATCTTTAGATTTGACGGACAGGCTACGGTATTTTTGCCAGAAGAAGGTCCATGCTATAGATGCCTGTTTCCGACTCCACCGCCCGCAGGTTTGGTTCCGAGCTGCCAGGAAGCTGGAGTCTTAGGGGTTCTCCCCGGTATAATAGGGGCAATTCAGGCAAACGAAGCTATAAAAATAATTTTAGGCATAGGACAGACTTTAAACGGCAGGCTTCTTATATACGATGCGCTAGATATGAAATTTACGGAAATGAAACTTAGGAAGGATAAAACTTGCCCATTATGCGGAGAAACCCCAACTATTTTTGAATTAATAGAATACGGCGACTTGTGTGAGTTTAAAAGCTAAGATAATAAAATTGGAGGGCACGAACTAAATGTCCGAATATAAAGAAAAAAGCGAATTAAATATAAAAGGGGAGATATGTCCCTTTACTTTCGTAAAGTCAAAACTTGCATTAGAAAAAATGAAAAAAGGAGAAATTTTACGGGTAGTTGTCGATTATGAACCGGCTATAAGAAATGTCCCGCGCTCTATGGAGGAACAAGGACATAAAGTTTTATCTATTAACAAAATTAACGAAACAGATTATGAAATAATTGTTGAAAAAGATGGTAAAAAGTAACTCAGGTTCTTTTAATTTTTTAAACTCGTTCTCCGCATTATCTAATATAGGTAAAACGGGCGCAGTTTTATTAAATAAAATTATCAATCCATATTTATGCGGTTCCAAATTATACGCAAAACTTGAAGGGCTTAATCCTGGAGGTTCCGTAAAAGACAGGCCTGCGCTTTATATGATAAAAAACGCCATCATTAACGGTAATTTAAAAGAAGGAATGGTCATAATAGATTCCTCTTCCGGCAATACAGGTATTTCTTATGCTATGATAGGAGCCTTACTAGGAGTTAAAGTTAAAATATATGCTCCTTCCAATATGAGCGAGGAAAGAAAAAAAGTTATGCGTCTATACGGCGCAGAATTAATTCTTACTCCGGCGGAAGAAAGTCATGATGGGGCAATCAAAAGAGCAGAGGAAGAATACAAAAGAGGTGGAAAAGACCTGTATTACATGCCTGATCAATACAACAACGTTTTTAACCCGTTTGCTCATTACGAAACCACCGCAGTTGAACTTTTAGAGCAAACGGGAGGCAATATTGATTATTTTGCGACCGGAATAGGTACTGGAGGAACAATTCTTGGGGTTGGCAAAAAACTTAAAGAATACAACAATAATATAAAAATTATTGCCGTAGTGCCGGATAACGAAATGCATGGGATAGAAGGTTGGAAATATAATTATGCTTTAAATTTTAAAGATTTTGACCAAAATAAAATAATAGACGATTTTGTAAAAGTGGATACAGAAGGTAGCTATTCAATGCTTAAAAAAATTATAAAAGAAGAGGGAATTCTGTGCGGTTTCTCGTCTGGAGCAAACGTTTACGGGATTAAGAAACTCACCGAAAAATACAGGGGAAATTTTGCTACAGTGCTTCCTGACACTGGTTTAAGATATCTTTCTACTAGGGTATTCAACGAGATAATGTAGCATAGAAATTAATTATATAATATAATATCAAACACGATGTTATAATATATGTTGTTTATGCTACTTTAATTTTATATTAAAATGTCCATAATAATTACAAAATCTGAATTTGAAATAATAAAAAAGCATGCGGCGGATACATTTCCTTACGAAGCATGCGGCGGGCTTCTAGGAAGAATAGAGGGAGATTCTAGAATTGTCGTTAAGGCTTATCCAGCTGAAAACCGTTACGGTAAAATTACATGGGATAGTTTCGAAATTGAACCCAATGATATTTTAAATATGGATAAATTATGCGTTAAAGAAAATCTAGATATATTAGGTTTTTATCATACGCATCCAAACCATCCTGCTATTCCTTCTAATTTCGATATAAATGCATCATGGCCTTTTTATTCTTACGTCATTATTTCTTTAAAAGGCAATAGTCCCGATAACGTCATAGATATAAGAAGTTATCTTATGGCTGATAGAATTTCGGAGCCAGTTGAAGAAAAAGTTATTATTAAATAAATACTTTAAAAGAGAAGGCTTGTTTATGCGAAGTTTTCTCAAATTAATATTGTTTTTTTTAGTTTTGATACCTGCCGTTATTTTTTCCGGATGCGTTCCTTATATAATAGGCGGATATTCAAGCGGGGAAACCCATGAGCCGCCCGGATATTATCCCGCAAAACAAATTTCACGCAATGTCGAGATAGGTGTAGCGTCTTGGTATGGACCGGGTTTTCAGGGAAAACCTACGGCAAGCGGCCAGATTTACAACATGTATGATTTGACCGCCGCATCTTTGACGCTTCCGTTAGGCAGCTATGCTTACGTTACAGACCTACAAAATCATAGGAGCGTAGAGGTTTGCGTTAACGACAGGGGGCCTTACGCTGACGGAAGGATTATGGATCTTTCTTATGCCGCCGCGAAGGCGCTAAATATTGTAGGACCTGGCACCGCATTAGTTAGAGTACAATATTTAGGCCATAAGCCGTTACCTTTATCCGAATGCAGGAGATATAGCAGCAAAAGCCGTCTTAATGTTTATCGTAGCGTAAAATATATTCCTCCGGTTTCAGGTTATACTCTTCAGTTTGCCGCATATACTAGAAAGGTCAAAGCATTGCGGAAGATTTCTATTATTAAAAAATTCGTCCCTGGCGTTCGCCTGACGACAAAAAACGTAAAAGGCATATTTTATTATAAGGTGGTGTTTGGGAGATTCAAAAACTTAAAAGCCGCCTACGGATTCGCCAAAATTATCGCAAAATATGGATATAACATTTATATAACCAAAAACTAAATTAGAGATTTAAATTTATAATTATTTATAATAAAATAATAATATGAAAATTAAAAAAATAGTTGCAGTCATACCTGCCAGATATAAATCTACCAGATTCGAGGGTAAACCGCTTGCATTAATTATGGGTAAGCCCATGATAAGACATGTTTATGATGGAGTTATAAAGTCAAAAATACTTTCAGACGTTATAATAGCTACGGAAGACAAAAGAATATACAATGCCTGCAGGGATTTCGGAGCTAATGCGGTTATGACTAAAGACACACATCAAACCGGTACCGACAGGATAATAGAAGCGGTAAGCGGTATTGACGCGGATATCGTATTAAACATTCAAGGGGACGAACCTTTAGTAAATACAGAAATAATAGATGCTTTAGTAAAACCATTTAATGAAGAGGACGGCATATCATATACAAGCGTAAAAACACCTATTTTTTCTTATGAAGAATTTATAAATCCGAATAACGTAAAAGTTATTGTGGATAAAAATAATTTTGGAATTTATTTTTCAAGAAGCCCTATTCCTTATGACAGGGAAAGTGCTTCGAACCTTAAGGATTTTAAAGGAGTATTCGGTTACAAACATCTTGGTTTTTATGGATACACTAAAGAATTTCTTCTGGAATTCGGTAAAACGGAAATGTCTTATCTAGAAAAAAAAGAGATGTTAGAACAGTTGAGGGCTATAGAAAACGGTCATAAAATA
Source organism: bacterium (assembly GCA_021777135.1). Classification (GTDB taxonomy): domain Bacteria; phylum SZUA-79; class SZUA-79; order Acidulodesulfobacterales; family Acidulodesulfobacteraceae; genus Acidulodesulfobacterium_A. Next base: position 251,479 of record JAJYDX010000001.1, read on the forward strand.
AAAGTAGAAACCGTTAATATTTCTACTATTCCAGTCGATATTCCAGAAGATATAAAAAAGGTTGAAAATTTTATTTTAAAATCTTATAATGGTTAACTTAAATATTTAAAAAATTTTAAAATAAAGGAGCAGTAAAAAAGATGAAAGAAGGAATACATCCAAAAATTTTTCAGGCAAAGGTAAAATGCGCCTGTGGCGAAGAATTCGTTACCGGTAGCACCGTAGAGGAGATACATGTTGATATATGTTCAAAATGCCACCCGTTTTATACCGGCAAGCAAAAATTTATAGACAGCGCCGGCAGGATTGACAAATTCAATAAAAAATACGCCAAAACAAATAACAATAAAAAATAAGCATTTATAATATTTCTTTATATGTTTGAATGGTTAAACTTATCAATTACACTTCTAAACCGGAAATTACTATTGCAATAGCAGCGAGGCTTTGCTATAGTTCTTTCGGTATCGCAAAAATAGAAACCGATTTTAACGACGGAGAAAAAGGTTTAGAAAAGGCAAGGAAATTAATTAAAAGAATCAGGACATCGGGGCACGAATCCGTCCTGGAACATTCTAATTTTACATTTGGCATAGAGAAACTTTCAAGGAGTGCTTCGCATCAATTAGTAAGACACCGCATTGCGTCATATTCCCAAAGAAGCCAGCGTTATGTTAAGGAAGATAAGCCCAAATATGTTATTCCAGATTCCATAGCGCAAAATGAAGAATTTTTGAATAAATACAACAAGGCAGTCGAAGAAATTTTTTTGCTTTACGGCTATCTTTTAGAGAAAGGCATTCCAGCCGAAGACGCCAGATACCTGCTTCCCAATGCAACGGAAACACAGATTATTTTTACTATGAACGCAAGGGAACTTTTGCATTTTTTCAGGCTAAGGGGATGCAGCAGGGCACAATGGGAAATTAGAGCTGTGGCCCAAGAAATGTTTAAACTTGTTTATCCTATAGCCCCCTCGGTTTTTTACGGGGCGGGTCCCGCATGCGTCAGAGGAAATTGCTCGGAAGGGGAATTTTCTTGCGGAAAACCGTCAGAAGTAAGAATGTCATGGTTGAAAGGCAGTTTTGACTTTTAACCTAAAAAAAGTTTCTATATTTTTATTCTTTATAAAGGTATGTCGTTAAATGCTTGATGAAAATTTAATAAAAAAAGCGCTGGAATTATCAGATAAATCAAAAGAATTATATTTGCGGATTCAGGAAGAAAGTTCAAAGGGATTCAGTGCGGAAATAAAAGAATTATCCAAGCAGTATAATTTAATCAAAAAGACGGCAGAACAATTTTCTGAATATAAAAAAATGGAAGAGGAGATAGCCGATCTAGAGAAATTACTTAAAAACGAGTCAGACCGGGCATTGATAGATTTAGAAAATGAAGAAATAAATTCTTTAAATATCAAAATTTCTAAATTGTCGGAAGAAATAAAAGATTTTTTTTTCCCGAAAGAGAATCTACAGGACAAAGACATTTTACTGGAAATTAGAGCCGCAACGGGAGGGGAAGAAGCAGCCCTTTTTGCCCTTGACCTTTTTAAAATGTACAATAAATACGCTTTAAGCAAGCGCTTTCAATTCGAGGCCATTTCGCTTAGCCCTTCTTCTTCCGGAGGACTTAAAGAAGCGATAGTGTCCGTAAAAGGTAAGGATGCATACAGGCTTTTACAATATGAAAGCGGGGTTCATAGAGTTCAGAGAATTCCAGCCACCGAAACGCAGGGAAGAGTGCATACTTCGGCGGCAACCGTAGCTGTTATGCCCGAACCTGAAGAGGTAGATCTCAAAATTAACAGCGAGGATTTAAGAATAGACGTATACAGGTCGTCCGGACACGGCGGACAGAGTGTGAATACGACCGATTCCGCGGTCAGAGTTACCCATATTCCCACCGGACTGGTAGTTACGTGCCAAGACGAAAAATCACAACATAAAAACAAAGCGAAAGCCCTTAGAATACTTAGATCAAGAATCTTAAGCAGGATAGAAGCTGATAAAAAAAGCATAGAGGCGCAAAGCAGAAAAAATATGGTCGGAAGCGGTGATAGAAGCGAGAAAATAAGAACATATAATTTTCCACAGGGCAGAATTACCGACCATCGTGCCGGAATAACAATACATAAATTGGCTTCTTTTATGGACGGGGCTTTGGACGAACTTTTGATACCCTTAACCGATTATTTTGAATCTCAAAAACAATTATAATAGCAACTATAAAAGAGGCATGTCTGTTTATGAACTAATTAAGCAGGGTGAAACATGTCTTAAAAATGAAAACATCAGCAACCCGTTTAACGAGTCTGCGGGTATAATGAAACATGTTTTGAGCAAAACTTTAGAAGAAGTTATTGTTTCTTATAGCGACAGAATTTCTGCTAACAAAATAAATTTATACGCAAAATTAATTGAAAGAAGAAGTCGCAAGGAACCTTTTGCCTATATCGTAAAAAAAAAGGAATTTTATTCTTTGGATTTTATTGTAGGCAGGTCGGTTTTAATTCCTAGGCCGGATACGGAGTGTTTAGTTGACGAAGCTTTGAAAGAAATAAAGGGGCTTTTTCAGGAGTGCAAAAAGAAGATTACCGTTTTAGATATAGGTACCGGTTCTGGAGCAATCGCAATTTCTATTGCAAAGAATTCTGATAATGTTATAATTTATGCTGCCGATAACAGCAAAAGGAGCCTGATAGCTTTAAAAAAAAATATAATTGCAAATGGAGTCGAGGATAAAGTTGTGCCGGTTTATTTTGATATGCTTAAATTAAAATCCGGCGGTCCAATTTTTATTAATAATTATTTAAATTTTAATATAGCTGATTTTGATAATTTCGACCTGATTCTTTCCAACCCTCCTTATATAGAAACAGACGAATTAAAAGTTCTTGAAGACGATATAAAACTTTACGAGCCTTTTAAGGCTTTGGACGGGGGAAAGGACGGCCTTAAATTTTACAGGGAAATATTTGATATTGCAGTTCTTAAAACTAATAAAATCAAAACGCTTATTCTGGAAATAGATTACAGAAAAAAATCTGAAATATATTCTTTATTCAAAGAAAAATTTAAAAATAAAAACATAAAATTTAAGAATATAACTTTTATTAACGATTTAAATAATAAAGAAAGGGCGGTTAAAATTACTTATGGATAAAATGGTTATCGAAGGAGGCTTTCCTTTAGTTGGGGAAGTTTCTATAAGCGGCTCCAAAAATGCGTCTCTACCTATAATAGTTTCTTCTATTATGTTCGACGGTTCCGACAACGAAATCGACAATGTTCCAGACTTAGAAGATATTAAAACTATTAAAAAACTTCTTGTAAGTTTAGGAGCTGAAATTAAAGAATCTGGAGAACCGGATAAACTGATCATAAATACTTCAAATATAAATAATTGCGATGCTCCTTATGACCTTGTCAAGACAATGAGAGCTTCGGTTTTAGTCCTTGGACCTCTTCTTGCAAAATATAAGAGAGCAAGGGTCTCCTTGCCAGGCGGTTGCGCTATAGGCGCAAGGCCGATAGATTTTCATTTAAACGCGCTTAAATTACTAGGTGCGACTGTTGAAGTGGACCATGGATATGTGGAGGTTTATGCCGATAAACTTAAAGGAGCGGTTATAAATTTTCCTATACCTTCAGTTACCGGAACAGAAAACGTAATTATGGCTGCAACACTTGCGGAAGGTACGACTATTATAAAAAATGCCGCGAGAGAACCTGAAATTGACGATTTAATTACCGCCCTTAATAACGGCGGCGCAGAAATAAAAAGAATAGAGCCTGCAGTAATTGCAGTTAACGGTGTTAAAAAATTGAATAGTTTACACCACCGCGTTCTTCCTGACAGGATAGAAGCCGGTACTTTTATGGTGGCTTCTGCAATAACAAAAGGCGATATAGTCCTTAAAAATATAAACGTAAGCCATCTTAAATCTGTTATTGAAAAGCTTTCGGAAGCCGGTACGAAGATTATTATAAATTCATCGTCTTCCATGAGAGTAAAAGGTTCCAAAGTCATCAAAAGCGTTGATATCTCTACATCGCCTTACCCTGACTTCCCTACTGATATGCAGGCCCAAATGATGGCCCTAATGACTCTTTCTAGCGGTTTATGCGTTATTACCGAAAATGTTTTCGAAAACAGGTTTATGCATGTAGCCGAACTTATGCGGCTTGGAGCCAATATAAAGATTAGAAATAATTTCGCTATAGTGAAAGGCTCAAAAAAGCTTTCAGGAGCAGAGGTCATGGCTACTGATTTAAGGGCAAGCGCCTCTTTAGTTTTGGCTGGATTGGCTTCTTCAGACGGCTTAACTACAGTTTCCAGAATTTATCATTTAGACCGAGGCTACGAGAAAATGGAAAAAAAATTGGCTGATTTAGGTGCAATAATTTCAAGAGTTAAGGCAAACGATTCATCCGCCACAGAAAACGACGATACAGGATTCAACGATGCCGCCTGTAGCAAGAGCGCTTAAAAAAGATGAATACACTGAAAAATAAAAAACAAAATAAGAATAAAAAACTTAAAATTGCTGTTCCTAAGGGAAGAGTACTCAAAGACGCCCTTGATTTTCTCAGAAAATCAGGATATGTCAATCATCCGGATGCTGACTACGATTCAAGAAAGCTTATATTCGATTATCAAGACGACGATGTTAGCCTGCTTATAGTAAAGCCTTGGGATGTGCCTACTTTTGTCGAATATGGAGCCGCCGATGCAGGAATTTCAGGTAAAGATGTTTTGCTTGAAAAACCCAGAAATGTATATGAGCCTTTGGACTTAGGCATAGGAAAATGCAGAGTAGTTGTAGCGGCAGATAGAGATATAATAAATAAAGAAAACAAACGCTGCCGTAAAAATACCGATGCAGTTTCAGGCGCATTAGAAAAATCCTTATCGATTATAGGAGAAGACGTTAAAAAAAAAATTTATTATTCGGGATCCAATCTTCGTATCGCTACTAAATACGTTAGAATTACCAGAGAATTTTTTAATAAAAAAGGCGTTTCAAACATTCAAATCATAAAACTATACGGCAACGTAGAACTTGCCCCTATTTCCGGCCTGTGTGATTTTATAGTGGATTTAGTTTCAACCGGTGAAACTTTAAAACAAAATAATTTAATGCCATTGGAAGATATAGTTTTTGTTACTTCAAGACTTATAGTGAACAGGGCTAGCCTTAAAATTAATTCTGAAAATATTGCATCTTTAATAAACAGTTTAAAAGAGCAGGTTCAAAAAAATGCGGGTATTTGATTTAAAAAAAAATAATTTTAAGGAATTCCTCAAAACAAGAAGATTTGGACAGTTTGAACTTTCTGATAAAATTCAGCAGGACCTTAAATCTATACGTTTAGACGTTATTTCTAATGGAGACAAAGCGTTATCTGATTATACGGAAAAGTTTGATAAAATAAAATTAAAACCCGAAGACTTTTTAATTAAAGAAAAAGAAAAATTAAAAGCTGTCGATTCTTTGACAAAAAGCGAACGAAAAAGCATAGAAAACACTATAGGAAGAGTTTATGATTATCATTCAAGGCAAAAAATACAAACCTGGTTTTCCGACAATAATAACGGATTAATCACTGGACAACTTATATCTTCCCTGCAAAGAGTTGGTATTTATGTTCCAGGAGGTAAGGCAAGCTATCCGTCCTCCGTCATTATGAATGCGGTTCCTGCGTCTGCCGCAGGGGTTAAAGATATTGTTATGGTTACGCCTCCAGGAGGTAAGTTAAACGATTACGTTATAGCAACGGCGGTTTTGTGCGGAATACAAAAAATGTTTAAAGTAGGAGGCCCCCATGCCATATTTGCCCTTGCTTACGGAACCGAAACAATTCCGAGGGTAGATAAAATAGCTGGTCCTGGAAATATTTACGTTGCGACGGCAAAAAAAATGGTTTACGGCGATGTAGATATAGATATGATTGCCGGACCAAGTGAAATTGCCATAATATGCGATGAATCTGCCGACCCTGAACTTGTGTCAATAGATATGATGTCCCAAGCCGAGCATGATGAAATGGCAATTTCTACAGTTATAAGTAATGACAAGTTATTTATAGACGATATAAGACAAATTTTACCAAAACTAATTAAAAGCGAAAAAAGAAGAAATATAATAGAAAAATCGATAAACTCTAACGCATCTTTGATTCTAACCGGTTCGGTAAACGAATCTATAGATATAGCCAATGAACTTGCTCCTGAACATTTAGAGTTATATATAAAAGATCCGTTTGAAAAAATGTTCTTAATAAAAAATGCAGGTGCTATATTTTTAGGGAGCAATACTCCTGAGGCATTAGGAGATTATGTCGCCGGACCAAGCCATGTTCTACCAACCGGTGGTACGGCGAGATTCTTTTCTCCTTTGGATACATTATCTTTTCTTAAAAGAACTAGCGTTATTTCCTCAAGCCCAGATTTTTTATTAAAAATTTCAGGTGACGTGAAATTCTTTTCTAATATAGAGGGCCTTAATGCCCATGGCGAATCTGTAAGCTTTAGGGTTAAAAAGCTAAAAAAATAAAAAATTATTATGTCATTGTTAAGAGTAGAAAATTTTATTAAAAGCAGCGTTATAAAATTGTCCGCATATAAAGTAAACGGGTTTGAGCCTAAAGAAACCCTAAAATTAGATGCAAACGAATCAAATTACACTCTCGGTAAAAATATTAAAAAAAGATACGCAAATTTTATAAAAGATACCCTGATAAATCTTTATCCCGACTCAGGTTCTAAAAACCTTATAGAACTGCTTGAAAAATTTTACGGTACGCCGGCTAAAAATTTTATATTTGGCAACGGTTCTGACGAACTTATATCTATTATTATGTTAAGTCTTAAAAAAGACGTAATAGTTAATATTCCTTCTCCTTCGTTTTCTATGTACGACATTATAGCCAAATACAACGACTTAAATACAGAAATTATAAAACTTGATGAAAAATATTTTGATTTGCCGGAAAATATAATAAAAAATAAAGATAAAAATTCCAGAAAAATATATTTCTTTAGTTATCCTAATAATCCCACAGGAAATCATTTTAACCGCAACACTATAGAAAGTCTTTTAGAAAATAATAATAACATTGTTGTAATAGATGAAGCTTATATATTTTTTTCAAGCGGGGAATCTTTTATAAAATATATAAATAAATATGATAATTTAATAATTTTAAGGACTTTCTCTAAAATAGGTCTTGCTGGACTTAGGTTTGGAATGCTTTTTTCCGGAGATAAGCTTATAAATGAATTCAAAAAAATAAAATTGCCTTATAATATAAATTCTTTAACTTTAAGTTCCATAGAATTTTTTTTAAATAATTTCGGTGAATTTGATAAGAATATAAAGAAAACGATTAAACAAAGAGAGAAACTGTATTCAGTTTTAAAAAAATTTAATTTTATTGATGTTTATCCGTCAGATGCCAACTTTTTACTGATAAGGCTTAAGGATAAAAAAATAAAAAATAAATTCGACAAATTTCTTAAACGAAATAATATAATTATAAGAAATTTTACAGGCGGTATGGAGTTATTTTATAGAATAACCGTGGGTACTAAAGAAGAAAATATAAAATTGACGGAATATTTTAAGGATTTCGATAAATAATTTAAGATAATATATATTTATAAGTAAGGATTTGGAAAAATACAGATAAATGTTAAAATATAAGGAATATGTTATAATAATTAATTACATTTAATATAAAAACATGAAAAAATTGAAAAGTATCAAAGATATTGAGGTTGACGAATATATAGCGAAAATACGCAAAGGAAATTTTTCAAGAAAAACAACCGAAACCAATATTAAGCTTTCACTTAACATAGACGGAAAGGGCGAGTTTGAAATAGATTCGGGAGTACCGTTTTTTAACCATATGCTAGAGCAGTTTTCCAAGCATTCAGGCTTCGATATTTCTCTTAACGCAAAAGGCGATATAGGAGTAGACCTTCACCATCTTATAGAAGACACCGGAATAGTTATAGGCAGTGCGTTAATGAAATTATCGGGAAATAAAAGAGGCATTAAAAGATTTGGCTTTGCTTCCGTTCCTATGGATGAAGCCCTTGTGCAGTCTTCCGTAGATTTCTGCGGAAGGTCTTTCTTTGTTTATAAATTTATGGGCGAGGATATGTCCCGTTCCAGAAAAGAATATATTCCGCCTCTTTTTCAAGTTTCAAAGCAAGAATCAAGAGAAATTCTAGTTGATAAATTTTTTTATGTTTATTCCAATATATTTTTTGAAGCATTATGTAAAAATGCCCTTATAAATTTACATATAAATATCGAATACGGCTCCAATGTCCACCATATGGTAGAGGCAATATTTAAGTCTACCGGTAGAGCCGTATCTGATGCGCTTAAAGTAGTAGATAGCTATGGAATACCATCAACAAAAGGAAGAATTTAAAAATATGAAAAATTTAATTTTTTTTTTATGTGGTGCGGTTTTATTATTATCCGGCATTACAAGTTACTTAACGGTAGATGTTTATGCTTATGGCGGCCCTAACATAACTAGGATTACAAGAGTTTCAATAAATAAAGCAAACGGAAGAATAAATGTATATACCATAGGCAGGCCTTATTATAAATCGTATTTATTTAAAAAAGATAAAAAAAATTTTTTTATCTTAGCATTTGCGCGTTCAATTTTATACGGTAGCGGGAAAAAGATATCGAGGCCTTTTAATAATATATTTTCTATTTCGTATTCCCAATTCAGTGCTTCACCCAATTATTCTGTCCATATAGTTCTAAGACAGAACGCGAAGGCAAAACTGCTAATAAGCAAGACAAACCTCGGAAGCGGCCATTATAAAATAACCATTTACGATGCTTCTGTTAATAATTCAAAAATTAAAAACATTAAAACATTTCCTCTTCCCGCAAAACATTATTCAACTAATTTTAATGTTTTTATAGATGCTGGTCATGGCGGCGGCGATCCTGGAGGTATCGGACCTATGGGTCTGCCCGAAGACTTTGTTAATTTAAGCATAGCATTAAAACTTAAAAAACTTTTAGAATCTAAAGGTATAAGGGCAGAAATAGACAGAACGTCTAATATAAACGTAAGTTTACAGCAAAGAGCGGAAGAAGCAAACAGGGACAGGGCTAATTTATTTATAGGCTTATACTGTAATTCCGTTGTGGTTCCTTATCTTTACGGAACTACAACTTATTATTTTCACGGGAATTCATACAGTTTTGCAAATTATTTAGAGCATTATATTTCCGCCAAGCTAAATTTGAAATATGACGGCGTGGTAAAAGACGACCTTTACGTTCTTAGGTTTACAACAATGCCGGCAGTCGTTATAGAATATGCTTTTATTTCTAATCCTTACGAAGAACATCTTTTAGGCTCTTCCACATTTAGACAGTTGATTGCTGACGGCATCGCCAATTCAATTTATAAATATTTCATTAAAAATAAAAGATAAACATATAAGGATAAAAACCTTAAATGGAAAAGAAAATAGCAATAATCGATTATGGAATGGGCAACCTAAAAAATGTCCGCAATGCTTTTAATTTTTTGGGTTATGATGCAGAAATTACCGGAAACTATAAAAATATCGAAAATGCAGACTATTTAATTTTACCTGGCGTAGGAGGCTTTAAAGACGCTATGCTGACGCTAGGACAAAAAAAACTTATCGAGCCCATTAAAGATACTATTGCAGCAGGGAAGCGCTTTTTAGGAATATGCCTAGGAATGCAGCTTTTATTCGAAACTTCAGAAGAATTTGGATATACCGAAGGGTTAGGGGTGTTAAAAGGGAAAGTGATAAAATTTGACCATAGCGTTATCCCTCTTATTCCCCATATAGGCTGGAACGATATAGAAATATTAGAACAGACAAAAGAATTTAACGGAATTAAAAATAACAGTTTTTTTTATTTTTTACATTCTTATTATTGCGTTCCCGAAGAAGATATCAGCACAGCAGTTTGCGATTATTATGGCAGGTTCACCGCCTGCGTAAAAAAGGATAATATCTTTGCCTGTCAGTTCCATCCTGAAAAAAGTCATACCGCAGGATTGGCGTTATTAAAAAATTTTATAAATAGTTAAATCAACAATATGATTATAATACCAGCAGTTGATATTCTCGGTTCAAAATGCGTAAGGCTCACTATGGGAGATTACGATATTAAAAAGGAGTATGAACTTTCGCCTTTAGAAGCTGCTTTAAACTGGCAGAATCTAGGAGCCAAAAGGCTCCATTTAGTAGATCTTGACGGTGCGAGATCAGGAACCCCCGATAATTTAAATATTATAAATGATATTATAAAATCAGTCAAAATTCCTGTGGAAGTAGGCGGAGGCATTAGGAACGACAAAACGATAGAATATTATTTTAACGCAGGCGCATCTTATATTATTCTTGGTTCTATATTATTTAAGAATATAAGTTCCGTAGAAGCATCTTTATTAAATTATAAAGGCAAGATTATTGCCGGAATAGATTTATACGATGAAAAAATAGCAATTTCAGGCTGGAGAGAATTCTCAGCGACACATTTTGAAGAAGCCGTGAAAAATTTAAAAGAACGCTATGGAATACAAACTTTTATAGTTACCGATATTAAAAAGGATGGAATGTTAGGCGGAGTAAATTTAGAACTTATGTCAAGGCTTGCAAAATTGGGCGTTAATATTATTGCGTCCGGGGGAGTTTCTGGATCTGAAGATATTCTTAAATTAAAAGAACTCAATATTCCTGCTATCGAAGGCGTAATAGTCGGAAAGGCTTTGTATGACGGAAGGCTGGATTTAAAAGCCGCCAATAATTTATTATAAGGTAAACTTATGCTTGCAAAAAGAATAATCCCATGCTTGGATATTAAAAACAACGAAGTTGTTAAAGGTATAAATTTTGAAGATTTGCGTAGCGCGGGCGACCCGGTAGAACTTGCAAAAAAGTACGACGCAGAACTTGCCGACGAACTTATGTTTTTAGATATTACGGCCTCGCATGAAAAAAGAAAAACTATTTTAGAACTCGTGAGTAAGATTTCTGAGAATATTTTTATTCCATTCAGCGTAGGCGGAGGCGTTTCTGAAATAGAAGATATAAGAGATTTGCTGAACAGCGGGGCAGATAAGGTCTCTATTAATACCGCAGCGGTACTTAATCCAGACTTGATAGACGCGGCTGCAAAAAAATTCGGGTCGTCCACAATAGTAATAGCGATAGACGCGAGAAAAATAGGAGACGATTATATTGTATTTACGCATGGAGGAAGAAAGAACTCTGGTATTAATGCTGTATATTGGGCAAACGAGGTTTATAACAGAGGAGCCGGAGAAATACTACTTACAAGTATGGACAGAGACGGAACAAAAAACGGCTATGAGGTACAACTTACATCGTCCGTAGTTAAAAGCGTAAAAATTCCAGTAATAGCATCCGGAGGCGCAAGAGACGCGAAGGATATGGAAGAGGTATTTGTAGACGCAGATGCTAGCGCCGCTCTTGCCGCTTCTATATTTCATTACGAAAATTCAGGTATTATTCCTATAAAACAATATTTAAGATCTAAAGGTATTAGCGTAAGATTATAAAAATTATAAAATGAGCAAAAAAGAAAATAATTTTAACGATATAATATTTGACGTTTCTGACGAGAATACCCTGGGTTTATTTTTGAAAAAAATAGATTTTTCCAAACTTAACGGGCTTATTCCTGCAGTAACGCAGGATTATTTTTCAAAAGAAATATTAATGCTTGCATTTATGAACGAAGATGCATTAAAAAAAACTTTGGAAACCGGTTATGCCCATTATTTTTCAAGGTCGAGGAATAAACTATGGAAAAAGGGAGAGACCTCGGGTCATACGCAACATATAAAAGAAATTTTTTTCGATTGCGATAACGACAGTATTTTATTAAAAGTAGAACAGGAAGGTCCTGCCTGTCATACTGGACACAAGTCATGTTTTTACTCGAGAGTAAACAATCTTATATCTCTAAATATCGACAATGCGGATAATAATGAAATAAATAATAAAAATATCAGCGGATATAAGGAAAAATTTTATTCGCTTCAAATGTTATACGACCTTATCGCTAGCCGTAGAGGTTCTGATCCTAAAAAATCTTACGTAGCAAAGCTTCTAAGCGAAGGACCTGAAAAAATAGGGAAAAAGCTTCAAGAAGAATCTCTTGAGGTTATTCTATCCGCCATTGAAGGCGATAAGAATAAAATAATTTATGAATCTGCTGATTTAATGTTTTTTTATATCGTTATGTTAATTTATTCCGGGATAGATTTTTTTAAAGTCATAGATGAATTAAAAAAACGAGAAGGAATTTCAGGATTGGACGAAAAAAAATCACGTTAAAATAATATCCAAATTTATTGCAAAAAATATAATTAAAATTTATCGGTTGACAAATTAATAGAAAATATATGATACTATATATAAATAGTAAAAATAAAAAATAAAAAAGCAAAAAAGGAGGCGAATTTAGGTTTTGTCTATCGTAAAAATCAAAGAGAACGAATCTTTCGAGAATGCTTTAAGAAGATTTAAAAAATCCTGCGAAAGAGCTGGAATCCTTTCAGAAATCAGGAAAAGAGAGCATTACGAAAAGCCGAGCGTTAAGAAAAAGAAAAAAGCGGCGGCTTCCAGAAAAAGAAATTCCAAAAAGAATTATTTTAGTTATTAATATTAATAATTAATAAAAACTTTATGAGCTACATAGATATAGCCTTTTTAGTTCTATTTGTCGCGATAATGATAAGGGGCTTTTTTAGGGGCTTTATAAAAGAGGCTATATCTTTGTTCGGAGTTTTTGTTGCCTATTTCGGGGCAATATACGTTAGCTCTAAAACAGGCGGGACTTATTATTTTTATTATATAAGCGGACTGTTTCATAGTAAAGAGATAGGAAAAATCGTCATCTTTTCAGGTATTTTTATATTCATTATAATTATTTTCGCTTTAATTTCTTTTATAATTACTAAAATAATAAACTTGCTTAAGCTTGGATTTTGCAATAGGTTAGGCGGTTTTTTTTTGCCGGAATTAAAACTTTTTTATTGTTAGGCCTTGTTCTGTATTTTCTTTTTTCCTTACCGTCTGTAAATAAGCGTTTCGGATATTACAAATCTAAAAGTTTTATACCTTATTTTCTCAAAACCGGCAAATTTTTATCCCCATATATAGGTAAGTTTTATTAAAATTTTTCTTTCCAAAAGACGATTAATATTCAATTAGCATTAATTTTTTTAAGCGTTTTTTATTAAAAATTATGGACGGAAATATAGAAACCATATTGTCTTATGTAAATATAGTCGAAGAAGTGTCCGGGTTTGTCAAGCTTAAAAAAGTTGGTCAGAATTATTCAGGATTATGCCCTTTTCACTCAGAAAAAACTCCTTCATTCCATGTTAACGAATCAAAAGGTCTTTATTACTGCTTCGGATGCGGAAAAGGCGGAAACGCTATAGGATTCCTTAAAGATATAAAAGGAGAATCTTTCAAAGAAGTAATTGATTATCTTAAGAAAAAATATAATATACCATTAGAAGATACGAAATCGTTCAAACTCGAAAAATCGACTGTGAGCGAATCCCCGCTTAAAAAAATATTAAATCTAGCATTAAATTATTATTACGAAAGTCTTTTTGTTTATATGTCCGGCAGCAGGCATATTATTAAATATCTTAAAGATAGAGGCATATATGAAAATACAGCGAGGGATTTTAAGCTGGGATATGCCGGATATGGAAACGGTTTAACCGCACTTTTGTTCAACAATAAAGCAGATTTAAATATTGCTGTAAGTGCAGGATTATTAATTAAAAAATCAGACAGCAAAGACGGATTTTCGGACAGGTTCGTTAATAAGCTTATTATTCCGATAATGGATAGGGCAGGAGAACCTGTTGCACTTGCGTCAAGAATAATAATGAAAGAGGGAGAAAAATCTCCTGTTAATTTCCCGAAATATATAAATACAAATAATTCCGAAATTTTTGTAAAAAATAACACATTATACGGTTTAGACAAAGCCCTGCCTTATATTAAAAAAGAAAATGCTGTTTTCGTTGTAGAGGGTTATTTTGATATGATAACACTTTATTCAAAAGGCATTAAAAATGTTGTTGCTACGATGGGCACGGCTCTTTCAAAAAATCATATAATAAATTTATCCAGATTAAGCGATGAAATTATTCTAATATATGACGGAGATAAGGCAGGTATAAATGCAATTAGCAGGGGCATGGAATTATTCAGGAGTTTTATGGAAACCCCTAATAAAAATATTTATGCGGTATGCTTGAACGACGGCACCGATCCGGATGGTTATGTCAGAAAATACGGATGTGATAGCCTTGTAAAATTAATTAGGGACGGCAAAAAAACGCCGGTGGAATTTGCAATAGATTATTATATTGAAAAAAGCGAAAACAACGGTATAATCAAAAATAAGGAAAACGAAAAAAATATTAAGGAAAAAATATCGACGATAAGGGAGGTAGTTCCGTTTTTAAAAAAAATTAGTGACAACATTATCTTTTCGCATTACGTGAACGTATTGGCTAATAGGCTTGGATTAAAAGAGAATGAAGTAAGGAAATATATAAACTTAAATGAAAATGAAGAAAGCAGCGATAGGCTTAAAAATAATGAGGACTACCATGAAAGTAATATTTTTTCCAGCGGCAGCAGCGATTTAAATATTGAAGATTTGATAGTTGGTAAAATATTTTGCAATATGCTATTGACAGAATATATTAGCGATGATATAATAAATGAATTTTCCGATAAAAATGCCGTTTTTATAATTAAAGAGATAAAAGAAATATTGAAAAACAGCGCGGAGAAGGAAAAAAACATTGATATAAAAGCAAAAATAGAAGAAATAGTTTTAAAAACTGAAAATAGTCTTAAGTGGAATAAAATATATTATTCAAGTATATTAAGCGAAACCAAAAATTCTGAAACTAGAAGCGAGAAAGATATTTTTAAAAAACTTCTTATTCAGCTGAAAGTAGATAATATAAATAAAACCTGTAAAGAAATTTTGACCGACATCAGAAGCGGTTTGCTGGATGAAAATAGCAAACTTGTTAAATTTAAAGAACTCAACAGGTTAAAATATATTTCAAAAGAGTTTCAGAGAAAAATATGCGGTTATATATCCTGATATAGGGATAATAATTTTATATTAAAATATGAATAAAAAAAACATAACTAACAAAAATAAAGAAAACGTAAAAACAACGCAAAGGATTATTTCTGCCGCCAAATCGAAGCAGGTTGATTCTGATTCAGGTATATTAAAAGACAAGGAATTAGAAAATCATATCATTAATAAAAGTGTAGAAAAATTAAAAGAAAGGCAGGGCAGATTAAGCTACGACGATTTTAACGATATTCTGCCTCAAAATATAGTATCCCCTGACCAGATAGATGATTTGATAAGCATGCTTGGGGAAAAAGATATAGACCTTGGAAGAGACGGGTCTTCCATCTTTACTAAAGCAGGACATTCAAAGTTTCATGTCGACGAATCCTTTAATGATGAGACCGAAGAAGAGGATTTATCCCTTAAAACAAACGACCCTGTTAGAATGTATTTAAAAGAGATGGGGTCGGTTTCTTTGCTGACGCGAGAAAGGGAGATAGAAATAGCAAAGAGCATAGAAGAAGGAGAGGAAGAGATTTTTTCTTCTGTTTTAAACTCTGATATTTTGATAAGATGGATTATATCTATAGGAGATAAGTTAAAAAGTCAGGAGATTAACATTGCAGGTATAGTTTCTGATTTTGATGACGTTGATTTTCCAAGCGACAAAGATATAGAAAAAGCTACTAACAGATTTCTTTCCATTATAGAAAAAATAAAAAAAGAAGTAAAATTTACTGAAAATAAATCTAAACCAGATTTATCTGATAAGAAGCGTAAAAAAGAGAAAATAAAGGTTGAAGAAGATAATCTTAATGCCGATGAATCCAATATTGAAGACAATATCGAATATATAGACGCCGGACATATAACAAAAGTTTTTTCATGGGCTACCCCGAAAAACTTAACTCAGGAAACAAAAAAAAAGATACTTGGTTATATTAAAGATTTAAGGCTAAAAAAGAAAATATCCGACAAAGTCATAATGAGGCTTAAGAACCAAAACGCGAAAATTTTAGAATTCGAAGAAAATATAAAAGAACTTGAGTCTACATATAAAAAGAAAAATGAAAGAAGTGAACAGTCTAAATCTCAAGAGCATAAAAGATTAGAAAGCATAAACAAAATTATCGGCGAATACAAATCTAAAATAGCGGCGTCCGAAAAAGAAGTAGGCGTTTCTAAAAACGAACTTAAAAAAATAGTCGAAGCTATAAAAATAGGCGAGGAAAAGTCAAAGGTTGCAAAGACCGAACTTGTCGAAGCAAATTTAAGGCTTGTGGTTTCTATAGCAAAAAAATATTCTAACAGGGGACTTCAATTTCTAGACCTTATTCAAGAAGGTAATATAGGGCTTATGAAGGCGGTGGAAAAGTTTCAGTATCAAAGAGGATATAAATTTTCCACATATGCGACATGGTGGATAAGGCAGGCTATAACTAGGGCGATTGCTGATCAGGCTAGAACTATAAGAATTCCTGTTCATATGATAGAAACTATAAATAAATTAATAAGAACTTCCAGAGCTTTAGTACAGGAAATAGGCAGAGAGCCGGTTCCTGAAGAAATAGCAGAAAGAATGGATCTTCCCATAGATAAAGTAAGAAAGGTTTTAAAAATAGCTAAAGAACCTATTTCCTTGGAAACGCCAATAGGAGAAGAAGAAGATACGCATCTGGGAGATTTTATAGAGGATAAGGCAACGGTTTTGCCTTTAGAAGCCGCAATCAATTCTGATCTTGAAGAACAAACCGGAAAAGTTTTATCATCGCTCACTGAAAGAGAAGAGAAGGTTCTTAGAATGAGATTCGGCATAGGTATAAAATCTGACCATACTTTGGAAGAAGTTGGTCAAGAATTTGGTGTTACAAGAGAAAGGATAAGACAGATAGAGGCAAAAGCCCTTAGGAAGCTTAGACATCCGAGTCGTTCCAAGAGGCTGAAAACATTTGTAAAGTAGTGGATTTAGGGCCTATAGCTCAGCTGGTAGAGCGGCCGGCTCATAACCGGTTGGTCCCTGGTTCGAACCCGGGTGGGCCCACCATTTTAAAAATGTCATTATTTATAAAAGATGCGGTAAGTCAATTAGAAAACCTGATACCAATTAGTTTACAGGAAGAATGGGATAATTCAGGTTACCAAATAAAACTTGCCAATGCCCCTCTCTCGGGCATCGTAACATCGTTAGACCTTACTGATAAGTCCGTTGATTTAGCCATAAACAAAGGTTATAATTTTATATTAATTCACCATCCCCTTTTTTTTCACCCCTTAAGTTCCATTGATTTAGATTCTAATATCGGAAACCTTCTCGAACTTCTTATAAAAAATAAAATTTGCGTTTATGCGATGCATACAAATTTTGATTCGTCGTCTTATTCGATGAGCCGTTATATATTAAATAAACTTGAAACAAAAGAAACATTACCTTTAATTCCCAGCAAGAGAAAGTTATATAAGTTATCTGTTTTTATTCCTAAGGGTTATGTAAGCGTCGTTAGAGATATCCTTTTTAAATATGGAAATCCTATAATAGGCAATTACGAAAACTGTTCGTTTGAAACAAAAGGAAAGGGGTCGTTTAAGCCTTTAGAATCCGCAAACCCTTTTATAGGAAAATCTGGGGAAACAACCTTCACTAATGAATCAAAACTCGAACTTCTGATAGAAGAAAAATTTATAAAAAAGGCGATAGAAGAAATGAAGAAAATTCATCCTTATGAAGAGGTCGCCTTTGATTTATATCCATTAGACGATTTTGGCGGCAATAAAACAGAAGGCATGGGTGCCGTAGGAAATCTTGAAAATAAAATAACCCTGGGTAATCTTTTAGATAAAATACAAGGGCTGTTTTCTCCTATTTTTATAAATTATTGCGGAAATTTAAATAAAAAAATAAAAAATATTGCTGTTATTTCAGGAAACGGTTTTTCTTATATGGATAACGCGCTAAAATCAGGTTGCGATGTTTTAATATCATCCGAATTGACTCATAGCAAAGCATTAAAAGCAAACAAAAGCGGGATATGTTTAGTAGAAATGTCCCATTTTGACACCGAAAAATATTTTACTTCAATAACTAAAGATATACTGTCTAAAAAATTCGATGTGACAGTTATTGAAAATACCCATGAAAATAACCCGTTTTTTAAATACAAAGGAGGAGAACTTTGAACGAACAGATTTCTTTTATAGTGGAAATTCAAAATATCGACGTGGAGTTGTTAAAATTTGAGGAATCTCTTAAAAAAACTCAAAGCGAAATTGAGGATTCTCAAAATAACCTGAGCTCAAAGGAGTTGGAACTTGAAAAACTCAAGGAGAATTTGACGGAGATTAATAAAAAAATAGGCATTTGCGAACTTGACATAAAATCTTACGAAGATAAAATAGTTAAGATGAAAGATACGCAGAAACTGATTAAAACAAACAAGGAATATAACGCTATTCAAAAATCAATAAAAGATAATGAGGCATTAAAAAAGAAATCTGAAGACGAACAATTGGAATTTTTAGAAAACAAAGATTCTATCAACAGTAAAATAGCTATTATAGAAAAAGAAATAGAACAATTTTCCGTCGGGTTATCGGCTAAAAATGAGGAATATAAGGAAAGTGAAAAAGGATTAGTGAAGATTAAAAAAGATATTCTAGATAAAAGGGAAGTTGTCAAAAATAAAATTAAGAAAGACTATATCGATGTATACGAAGCAGTAAAAAGAAACAAAGGATTTCCGGCAATTGCTTCAGTAATGAAATCCGGCGCATGCACCGGATGTTATAGAATGCTGCCGCCACAACAATTTAATGAGCTTATTTCCGAAAGCGTATTTATGCAGTGTCCTGTGTGTTCAAGGATACTTTATATTGATACGACTATAACGGAACCAGTACCTTCGGACGGCAAAATTTCAAAAAAACACAGTAAGAATAAGATATGAACTTAACAGTTTATACCGACGGCGCGTCTCGCGGAAATCCGGGAAAGTCTGGAGCGGGAGTTGTGATTCTTAACGAAAACAAGGAGCAGACCGCTTCCTTAAATAAATATCTAGGTATCTCGACTAATAACGAAGCCGAATATAAAGCCCTAATTATCGCGCTAGAATTTTTGGTAGATATACCAAATGCCGGAGAAATAAGCGAGATACTTTTTTTATTGGACTCACAATTGCTAGTAAATCAGATGAATGGGGTTTATTCGGTTAAAAGTGCAAATATTTTACCTCTTCATAATAAAGCGCAAAAAATAATTAAAGATATAAAGGCACTTTCAAAACATAGCGGAAGATTTTTGAGAATTACTTTCCGTCATATTCCAAGAGAATTTAACAAGGCTGCCGACAGGCTCGCAAATATGGCCATAGATGCGTCCAGCATCTGATAAATATTTATGTATTGACGAACAGGCGCTAAACTGCTACAATATTTTTGTAGCCGCAGGCAAAAACAGTCGGTCGCAGAATACTTTTATGTTTTTTGAGGAAAGTCCGGGCTCCAAAGAGCATAACGCCGTTTTATACCGGTGAAGGAAACTTTAAGGAAAGCGCAACAGAAAATATACCGCCTTATTAATTAAAATATACAATTTAATAAGGTAAGGGTGAAATAGCGAGGTAAGAGCTCACTTGAACATTATGCAAATAGTGTTTATGGCAAGCCCCGTTAGGAGCAAGAACAAATAGGAAGGCTTGAGACTGCTCGTCTTGCATGGCCTTCGGGTTGTTCGCAAAGAGAAATGACCGACCTAGACAGAACCCGGCTTATGTTTTTGCTTGCGTCTGCAACCCACCTTTAACTATATTAATTTAAGTCCAAATGGAAATCAAAAACATCAGGAATTTTTCTATTATAGCACATATAGACCACGGAAAATCTACGCTTGCGGACAGATTTCTCGACTTTACAGGAGCAATCACCGAAAGAGAAAAAGTTTCCCAATTTTTAGATAATATGGAACTTGAGCGGGAAAGAGGAATTACTATAAAGGCGCAGACCGTGAGGTTAAATTATAATTATAACGGGAAGGAATATATTCTTAATTTAATCGATACCCCAGGACATGTAGATTTTTCTTACGAAGTATCAAAATCATTAGCAGCATGCGAGGGTGCCCTTCTTGTCGTCGATGCGACTCAGGGGGTAGAAGCCCAGACCCTTGCAAATGTTTATATAGCTTCAGACATGAACTTAGCAATTGTTCCGGTTATTAATAAAATAGACCTTCCAAGCGCAGATCCTGAAAAAACTAAAAAAGAAATAGAAGAAGTAGTCGGTCTTGAAGCCGGTGACGCTATTTTAGCAAGCGCAAAAGAAGGCATAGGAATAAAGGAGATACTTGAATCTGTTATAAACAAAATTCCTTCTCCGAACGGAGATCCATCATCCCCTTTAAAAGCTTTGATTTTTGATTCATGGTTCGATTCATACCAAGGCGTTATTGCCCTAATAAGAATATTTGACGGTAAGGTTTCCCCTGGCGATATTATTTTATTGATGAATTCAGGGGTTTCCTACGAGGTCCAAAAAGTAGGGATTTACAATCCTTATATGAAGGAACTTGACGCTTTAACCGCTGGAGAAGTCGGGTTTATTATTGCAAATATAAAAGATTCAGGCAGATTTAAAATAGGCGATACCATTACTATTAAAAATAATCCGGCTAAAGAGCCACTGCCGGATTTCAAAGAGCCAAAACCTATGGTTTTTGCGGGTATTTATCCTATAGACTCCGATGATTACCCTGAGCTTAAAGACTCCATAGAGAAACTAAAGCTCAATGATCCTTCATTTTCTTACGAACCAGAAAATTCCCTTGCGCTTGGGTTTGGATTCAGATGCGGGTTTTTAGGTCTTTTGCACATGGAGATAATAGTAGAAAGGCTTGAGAGGGAATATAACCTAAGCCTTATATCTACATCTCCGACAGTTCTTTACAATATAACTACAGTTAAGGGAGAAATAAAAACCGCGCTTAATCCTATGAAATTTCCACCTTCCAAGGAGATACCAACGCAGGAGGTTGACCATATAGAAGAGCCTTTCATAAGAGCAAATATTTACGTTCCATCTGAATTTTTAGGTAAGATAATTAACCTGTGCGTCGAGAAAAGAGGTCAGCAGGTTGAGCTTAAATATATAACTAAAAGCAGGGTTCAGCTTGTATATGAGCTTCCTTTGTCGGAAATAGTCTTAGATTTTTATGATCAGTTAAAATCTCTATCAAAAGGCTATGCCTCCTTTGATTACGAATTTAGCGGATACAGACCGGCAGATATGATAAAGCTCGAAATATTAGTGAATAAAGACCCGGTAGATGCCCTATCCGTCATCGTACACAGGGATAAGGCATATGTTCGCGGTAGGAATATAGTCGAAAAGCTCAGAACTTTAATACCAAGACAGATGTTCGAGGTTGTTCTGCAGGCGCAAATAGGTTCTAAGATTATCGCAAGGGAAGAAATTAAAGCTTTAAGAAAAAATGTTCTTGCTAAATGTTACGGTGGAGATATTACAAGAAAAAGAAAGCTTTTAGAAAAACAGAAAGAAGGAAAGAAAAAAATGAAAAATATAGGCTCCGTTGAGATTCCTCAGGAAGCTTTCTTGTCTATATTAAAAGTATAGATATTTTTCGGTTATTTATTAGACTTAAGAGAAAAAAACTGGTATAATAAAAAAAACTTATAAGTAAAATAAAATATGAGCAAGCATACTTTGTGGGATTATTTTAAGGCTGTAGTCATAGCCATCTTTATTGCTTTAATTTTTAGAACATTTGTCGTCCAAGCATTTAAAATACCTTCCGGTTCCATGGAACCAACATTAATTCCCGGCGACCACATACTTGTTAATAAATTTATATATGGCATACATATTCCTTTTTCCAGTTCATTTATTCGGGTATCCCGTCCAAAGACCGGTCAGGTTATAGTTTTTAAATTTCCTTACGCAAACAAGTATAATCTGCATAGTGGAATAGATTTTATTAAAAGAGTTGTTGGGACTCCCGGTGATAAAATCCAGATTATTAATAACAGAGTTTATATTAACGGTCATATTTATAAATGCGATTATGCAAAGTGGAAATCAAAATCAATTTTGCCTGCTTATAATTCTCCTAGAGACAACTATGGACCGGTAGTCGTCCCAAAGAACGAACTTTTTGTTATGGGAGACAACAGGGATAACAGTTTTGATTCCAGATATTGGGGTTTTGTGCCGTACAAGGATATTGCCGGAGAAGCATTTATTATTTATTTTTCTTGGAACCCTAAGAATCATTTTGACATTTATTGGAAACGTTTTTTAAAAACAATCCCGAATTGTTCTTTTAATAAAAATATGGGGTGATAAACATAATTGAAGAAAGAAATTATTTTCGATGATAAAGAAACTAATTTAATTTTATATAATTTTATTAATGATATTTTAAAATCTGACGTTAATTTTAACAATGCAGTTATTATAGGGATAAAAAACGGCGGAATTCATTTAGCTGGGTTAATAAAAAAAGCGGTCCGCGAGCATTTTATGATTGATTGCGAGATAGGCTATATAGATATGACTCTTTATAGAGACGATCCTTTTTCGGTAAAAAAATCGACAAATGCTACCGAACTTGTTTTTGATATAAATAATAAAGAAGTTATATTAGTTGATGATGTCATAAGCAGCGGCAGAACGGTAAGAGCTTCAATTGATGAAATTTTTGATTTTGGTAGACCTGAACAAATAAGGCTTGCCGTTTTTATAGATAAGGGCGGAAGAGAATTGCCTATATGTCCGGATTTTACGGGAAAAAAAATAAAAGCAGGCAAAAAAGAAATAATTAATGTAGATGTTTTAAACGATAAAAAATTTGTAGAAAAATATGAGCTTCAATAAAAAAGATCTCATTTCCATTAAAGACCTTTCCGCATCCGACATTAATTATTTTATTGAAACTGCAAATGAATTCAAAAAAATATCGCTTAAAGATATAAAAAAAGTGCCTACTCTAAGGGGTAAAACGGTCGTGAATATTTTTTACGAACCGTCTACCAGAACAAGGTCATCGTTTGAAATTGCGCAGAAAAGAATGAGCGCTGACTCTTTAAGTATTTCTGTTTCGCAAAGTTCCGTTACAAAAGGAGAAAGTCTTAAAGATACTATTCTCAATCTTGAAGCTATGAAGCCGGATGCTTTTGTCTTGAGGCATTCGGAATCGGGAGCGGCCCATTTTGTGTCTAAATGGACTAAATCTTCGGTAATAAACGCAGGCGACGGTATAAATGAACATCCTACGCAGTGCCTTTTAGATATTATGACCGTAATGGAAGAAAAAAAAGAGATTAAATCGCTTAAAGTAGCGATAATAGGCGATATTTATCATTCCAGAGTTGCAAGGTCTGATATCTACGGATTTTCTAAATTAGGAGCAAATGTTTATTTATATGCCCCTCATTCACTTTTACCCAGATTAATTGATATTAAAAACGTGAAGATTGCAAAGAATATGAAAGAAGCGCTTAAAGATGCCGATGTCGTAATAATGCTCAGAATACAGAAAGAAAGAGCAAGTTATTATTTCATACCGTCTATAGAGGAATATAGAAATTTCTTTCAATTGACGCCCGAACTTCTCTCGATGGCTTCCAAAAGAGTTACCGTTCTTCATCCCGGGCCGGTAAACAGAGACATAGAGATAGCCGGGAGCATCATAAACAGTGGTAAAACCAGTATCTTTAAACAGGTGGAAAACGGGGTGGCTGTTAGAATGGCATGTCTTTATATACTAATGAGTTACCAGAAAAAAAATAATTAATAAATTAATTTATGATTACGATATGCAAAAGATTTTAATAAAAAATGGTATAGTCGTAGATCCACTCACTAAAACTGAAGTCAAGAGGGATATTTATATCGAGGGCGGCATAATAAAAGATATTCCTTTAAAGCAAAAAAAAACCGGCTTTAAAACTTTAGACGCCGAAAATTCGATCGTTTTTCCAGGTTTAATAGATATGCACGTTCATCTAAGGGAGCCGGGATATGAATACAAAGAAACTATCAAATCTGGAATGGAAGCTGCAATAGCTGGTGGTTTTACCTCTATTTGCTGTATGCCAAACACTAATCCGGTAAATGATTCAAATATTGTAACCGGTTTTTTATCAGACAAGGCTAAAAATCTTAATTTAATAAACTTATTTACAATAGGCGCTATTTCTAAAGGTTTGCAGGGAACTTCTCTCGCTAATATAGGAGAATTAAAGGAATCAGGGGCGGTTGCTATAAGCGATGATGGTAATCCGGTAGAAGATGCTGCACTTATGGGAAGGGCGTTGTTGTATTCAAGAACTTTCGATTTGCCGGTTATATCCCATAGCGAAGATGCTAAGTTGCGCGGCAAAGGAGTTATTAACGAAGGGGTTATATCTGAAAGGCTTGGAATAGCCGGTATTCCTAGTATTGCTGAAGAAATAGGCGTTTCCAGGGATATTATGCTTGCGGGATATTATGGAGTAAATATTCACATAGCACATATTTCTACAAGCGGTTCGGTGGATATCATAAAAAGAGCGAAGCAATCAGGTATAAATGTTACGTGTGAAACCTGTCCGCACTATTTCTCACTTTCAGAAGACGCCTTGCTTGATTACAATACTAATGCAAAAATGAACCCCCCATTAAGAACAAAAAAAGATGTTGATGCTATTGTAAAGGCATTGTATGACGGCACTATAGATGCAATAGCTTCAGATCATGCGCCGCACAGCGAGGACGAAAAAGATGCCACGCTTGATGCCGCTCCATTCGGAATTATTGGTTTACAGACCTCTCTGCCATTAACTTTGAGACTTTTTTACAACAAAAAAATCTCTTTAATGCAGATAGCCGAACTTATGTCTTTCAATCCGGCAAAAATTTTAAAATTGAGTGGAAGAGGTTCATTGCAAAATGGATATTTAGCTGACGTAACTATTGTGAATATTAAAAAAGAGTGGAAATTTACAAAAAGCATGATTAAATCTTTAAGCAAAAACTCCCCTTTCATAGGAGAAAAGTTTAAGGGTGCTGCTACCGCAGTGATAGTTGACGGAAGGCTTATAGAAATAAATTAATTTAAAATAAATATATAAAATATAAAATGACCTGTTCTAAAAAAGAAAAAGCCATATTAATGCTTGAAAATGGAACTTATTATGAGGGATTTTATGAAGGCAAAATAATAGAATCCGGAGGGGAAGCAATTTTTAATACCGCTATGAACGGTTATCAGGAGCTTATTACTGATCCTTCTTATAACGGACAGGTTGTTGTTATGACTTACCCAATGATAGGTAATTACGGTATAAACGATACTGATTTTGAATCAAAAAATGATTGAGTTTCGGGTCTGGTAACAAAAAACTACGTTCAAAATTTTTCTCATCATGCCGCTTCAAAAAGTTTGGCAGAATTTATTAATTATTACGGTTATCCGGTAATATCAGGCATAGATACAAGAGATATAACCATTAAATTAAGGAACGACGGACAGTCTAATGTTTATATAGCCCCTAAAGAAGCAGGGATAGAGCATATTAAGAGTAAATTGGATGCGTTACCAAAAATGGAAGGGTTAAATCTTGTTCCAAAAGTTTCAACTAAAAAAGTTTATGAAAATAAAGTCGATTTTCCTGAATTTAGAGTAACTGTTATAGATTATGGAGTTAAATTAAATACTTTAAGATGCTTAAACGATATTAAGGCTGACGTCGCAGTTGTTCCGCATGATTTTTCCAAGAATGATATATTAGATACAGAACCAGACGGAATTCTTTTATCAAACGGACCAGGAGACCCCAAGACAATGGTTGCAGCAGTCGAGACCTTAAAAAGTCTTCTGGGTGAAAAGCCTATTTTCGGTATCTGTTTAGGCCATCAGTTGCTTTCTTTAGCTCTGGGTTTTAATACATATAAGTTGAAATTTGGGCATCACGGAATAAATCAGCCGGTTAAAAACCTTAAAACGGGAAAAGTAGAGATCACTTCTCAAAATCATGGTTTTTGCGTAAAT
Organism: bacterium; assembly: GCA_021777135.1. Classification (GTDB taxonomy): domain Bacteria; phylum SZUA-79; class SZUA-79; order Acidulodesulfobacterales; family Acidulodesulfobacteraceae; genus Acidulodesulfobacterium_A. Next base: position 277,713 of record JAJYDX010000001.1, read on the forward strand.
TTACTTAGTGATAACTTAAATTTATCAAACGATACAAAGTTAACCCATATAAATTTAAACGATAACACTGTGGAAGGTATTAAAAATGAAAGGTTGAAAGCTTTTTCAGTACAGTATCATCCTGAAAGTTCGCCAGGACCGAGAGATTCAAGATATCTTTTTTCGGAGTTTAAAGAATTATGTTTAAATGTCAAAAGAGGTCTATAGGCATCGCAAACCATGCTTCATCTTATTTAACCCTGTCTAAAGCCGATTTTGTTTCAAAAATAGATAGCCTTTACAGTCTAATGGAAGACTGCAGGTTATGTCCTCGACACTGTGGAGCTAAAAGACTTAAGGGGGAAAAAGGGCTTTGCGGAGCTGATGATAAATTAAAGATAGCCAGTATAAATTTACATTTTGGTGAAGAGCCGCCTATTTCAGGCAAAACAGGTTCTGGAACCGTTTTTTTTAGCGGATGTTCTTTAAAGTGCAAATTTTGTCAGAATTATCCTATTAGCAGATATTGTGCCGGAAGTTATTACGATACGTCTGAATTTGCCGACAGTATGGTTAAACTTCAGGAAAAGGGGGCAGTTAATATTAATCTTGTTACATCTATGCATTATATGCCTTTTGTAGCCGAATCAATATTTCTGGCCAGAAAAAGGGGGCTAACAATACCTATTGTTTATAATAGCTCTGGATATGAAGATTCAGACTTATTGAGTATAATAAACGGAATCATAGATATATATTTACCTGATATAAAATATTCTGACAATAAATATGCCTTAAGTTGTTCAGGTATTGACGATTATGTAGAAATAAACAGGAAGGCTTTAAAAATTATGTATGACCAGGTGAATGAACTTAGAATAAGCAAAACAGGAATAGCAGTATCAGGTCTTTTAATAAGACATCTCGTTTTGCCTTATAATATTAGCGGATACAAGGATTCCTTTAAATTTATAGCAGAAGAACTAGGAGAAGACATTCCTGTGAGCCTTATGAGCCAGTATTTTCCAGCTTATAAAGCGGAATACGATAGCAGGTTAAACAGAAAAATTACAGGAATAGAGTATTCCGACGCTGTCAAAGAATTAATCGATGATAATTTAACCGGTTTTTTTCAGAACGATACAGAAGTTAATTTAGATGCTTTAGGAGCTTTAGAAGCCATATAAAATCAAATCAAAATAAATATTAATATTTAAAACAAAATATGCCTAAAAGAACAGATATTAAAAAAATTTTAATAATAGGCTCCGGGCCAATAATTATCGGGCAGGCGGCAGAATTCGATTATTCAGGAACACAAGGAGCTAGAGCCCTATCCGAAGAAGGATACGAAGTTATTCTTGTAAATTCTAATCCTGCTACAATTATGACCGATCCCGATTATGCTTATAAAACATATATAGAACCTCTAACCAAAGATTTTGTCGGCAAAATTATAGAAAAAGAAAGACCCGACAGCATACTGCCAACGCTTGGCGGACAGACCGCGCTTAATATTACGTTAGAACTTTTCGATGCCGGCATTATACAAAAATACGGTTTGAATATCCTTGGAGCGAATATAGACGCTATTAAAAAAGCTGAAGACAGGGAATACTTCAAAAAAAGTATGGAAAAAATAGGAGTTCCAGTTTTACAGGGTGGTTTTGCAAAAAATATGGAAGAGGCATTAGAAGTGCAAAAAAGCATAGGTTTTCCTGTAATAATTAGACCTTCTTTTACTCTTGGCGGAAGCGGGGGAGGAATAGCTTATAATATATATGAATTCGGTGATATTGCATCAAACGGCATAAATTTGAGCCCTATAGGCGAAATATTAATTGAAAAATCTGCGATAGGGTTTAAAGAAGTAGAGCTCGAAGTAATGACCGATAAAGATAAAAATACAATTATAATATGTTCAATAGAGAATCTGGATCCCATGGGGATTCACACAGGTGATTCCATTACCGTTGCGCCGGTTCAGACTTTGAACGATAATGATTTACAAAAACTAAGGGATTATTCTATTAAAATAATGTCTGAAATAGGCGTAGAAACAGGTGGGTCTAACATACAGTTTGCCCTGAATCCGAGTTCCGACGAAGTTTATGTCATAGAGATGAATCCTAGGGTTTCGAGAAGTTCCAGCCTCGCATCAAAGGCTACAGGTTTTGCTATAGCAAAGATTGCCGCTAAGCTTGCAGTTGGATATACGCTTGACGAAATTACAAATGATATTACAAAAAAAACGCTTGCATGTTTCGAGCCTTCAATCGATTATGTTGTGACAAAAATACCGCGTTTTACTTTTGAAAAATTTCCGCAGACCGACAGCACTCTTACAACGCATATGAAATCGGTTGGCGAAGTAATGGCTATAGGCAGGACGTTCTGCGAATCGCTTCAAAAAGCGGCAAGGTCTTTAGAAAACGGGTATTATGGCATAGAATCTCTTTACGGTCTTGATTTAAATTATAATACAACTGAGAAAAAGCAAGATATAGAAATTATTAAAGAAGAGATTAAATCTTTAATAAAAAATAACGATTTCAAAAGATTGTTTTTAATAGCCGATGCCTTAAGAGTAAATTTTACCGTTGAAGAAATAAACGAATTTTCCAAAATTGATAAATGGTTTCTTAATCAAATTAAACTGATAATTGATCATGAGAAAAAACTTTTTATTGCAGACGATGTTTTAAATGATATAGAACTCTTAAGAGAATCTAAAGAAATGGGGTTTTCAAACAGAATAATCGCAAAATTAATTGCAAAAAAAGATGACGGCAGCCATGTTTCTCCGGAGGAATATTTAAAAAAAGATGAAGAGGCATTCGCTTTAATAGAAATAACAGAAAAAATTGTGGGCGAGGCATGTAGAAAAAATAATATAGCAAGAGTATTTAAAAAAGTCGATACCTGCGCCGCAGAATTTGAAGCTGCTACTCCTTATATGTATTCGTCCTACGATAAATTTAACGAAATTAAACCTATAGAAAACAAAAAAGTTATAATTTTAGGTAGCGGTCCTAACAGGATAGGACAAGGTATAGAATTTGACTATTGCTGCGTTCATTGTTCTTTTGCCTTAAAAGAGAATAACTACTCTTCTATTATGTTGAACTGTAATCCTGAAACTGTTTCAACCGATTACGATACTTCTTCAAGGCTTTACTTCGAACCCTTGACTTTTGAGGATGCTGAGGCAATATGCGAAGCCGAGAATAACCCTCCGGTAATACTACAGTTCGGCGGACAGACACCTTTGAAGTTAGCAAAAAAATTTGACGCAAAAGGTATCAAAATACTAGGTACTCCTTTTAAATATATAGATATAGCTGAAGACAGGGAAAAGTTTAAAAATATAATAAATAAATTAAATCTTAAACAGCCTGAAAGCGATATGGCGTTTAACGATGAAGAGATATACGAAAAAGCGAAAGCTATAGGCTTCCCTGTTTTATTGCGGCCTTCTTATGTTCTTGGCGGAAGAGCTATGGAAGTAATATATAGCGAAAGCGGTTTAATGGAATATATTAAGAAAATATTTCAGCAGGATGTTTCATTCCCTATATTGATAGATAAATTTTTGGAAGATGCTATAGAGGTTGACGTAGATGCCTTAAGCGATACGGAATCAGTTTATATTGCCGGAATAATGGAACATATAGAAGAAGCAGGGGTTCATTCTGGAGATAGCGCATGCTCCCTCCCCGCATTCTCTTTAGAAACAGATGTAGTAGAGAAGATAAAAGATATTACTGAAACAATATGCATGGAATTTCACGTCAAAGGACTTATAAATATTCAGTATGCCGTAAAAAATAATGAAATATATATAATAGAGGTTAATCCCAGAGCATCCAGGACAGTTCCATTTATCGGAAAAGCCACCGGCGTGCCGGTAGCAAAATTAGCAACTAAACTTCTTCTTGGAGAAAAACTTAAGCAGTTCGGGCTTGGGCGGTCTTTTGATATTGGATATTACTGTGTTAAGGAAGCAGTATTTCCGTTCTCTAAATTTTCAAACGTCGATCCTATGCTTGGTCCAGAAATGAGGTCTACTGGAGAAGTCATGGGAATAGACGCAAGTTTTGGAATGGCTTATGCTAAATCGCAGATTGCTGCCGGACAAAACCTTCCATTGACCGGAAATGTGCTAATAAGCGTTAAAGATGAAGATAAAAAATATTTAAGTGATTTATGCGGTTCCCTTATAGATTCCGGCCTAAATATATTTGCCACTAAGGGCACATCAGAATATTTAAATGGGATAGGTATTAAAAATCAAAGAATAAATAAAGTAAAAGAAGGTCGTCCCCATATAATAGACGCCCTTAAGAACAAAGAAATTTCGATGATTTTCAACACGCCGAGGGGCAAAAAATCTCTCGAGGATTCATATATAATAAGAAGAAGCGCAATAGAATTTTCTCTTCCATATTATACGACAATAAGAGGTGCAACTGCTGCTTGTATGGCGATTAAGGCGCTTAAAGAAAATAATTTATCTGTAAACGCTTTGCAGGATTATTATAAAGGTATATGATAAATAATCAATATGATAAAAAAATCATATTGAGGCAAGGACTTAGTTTAATATATATTGGAGGTGTTTTAATTGGCGGCAAACGAAAAAGCTTTTTATATTACGAAAGAAGGGCACGATAATTTAATTAAAGAGCTAAAGAGGTTGAAATCTGTAGAAAGACCTGCAAATATTAAGGCTATAGAAGAAGCGAGAGCGCACGGCGATCTTTCCGAAAATGCTGAATATCAGTATGCAAAGGATAAGCAGGGGTTTATCAACGGAAAAATCATGGAACTTGAAGATAAAATAGCACGAGCCCAAGTTATAGATGTGTCTAAAATTTGCGAAGAAAAGGTAGTATTCGGCGCAACGGTAAAATTATTGGATTTAAACACAGATAAGGAAGTTTTATACAAAATAGTGGGAGATACCGAATCGGATATTAAAGAAGGAAAAATTTCTATCAGTTCTCCTATTGCCAAAGCACTTATAGGAAAATGTGTCGGCGACGATACCAAGATAAACGTTCCTAACGGAGTTAAAGAGTTCGAGATTATTGACATTAAATATGTTTGAAGTTATAATATAAATATACTGTGTATTTTTATATATGGTCAATTTACATAAAACAGGAGGATTTATGGCTTTAGATAAAACAGAGGTATCAAAAGTTATCGATGAAATAAGACCTTCACTGCAATATGACGGCGGGGATGTAGAACTTGTAAATATACACGACGACGGAACTGTTGACGTAAGGCTTAAAGGAGCATGCGCACACTGCATGGGTTCTATAATGACTCTTAAAGGCGGGATAGAACGCCTGCTTAAAGAGCGTATTCCAGGTGTTAAGGAAGTTAACGCAGTTCAATAATAATTAAATCAATTATAGGACGAAAATAAATTTTAAAATAAAAACCCGCTTTTTTGGCGGGTTTTTATTTTAAAAAAAGGTGCATATATTTTATAATATGCTGTTACTTCACGACTTTGCATTTATAGTTAAATATACCTTCTTTTGTTAGATTTTCCAAAATTGAGGCATACTTCATAAGGAATTGTTTGGGCTATGGAAGCAATTTCTTGAATTGTAATTTCGTTATAGCCGCTTTTTCCGGCTATTATTACTTCTTCACCTGTTTTTACTCCTTCTATGCCGGTAATATCCACCATAGTCATATTCATAGTTACTATGCCGGTAATATTCGCAAATTTTCCGTTAATTAGGACCCTTCCTTTATTTGACAAAAGCCGCGGAATACCGTTGTCGTAGCCTGCGGAAACAATAGCGATATGCATATCTTTTGGCGCTCTGAAAGTATTATTGTAGGAAACGAAGCCCCCTTTTTTAATTTTTTTAATTTGTAAGACGCTTGATTTCAATGTCATAAGAGGTTTGAGTTCGATGTTTCCGTTTTCTTCAATGCAATATGGATTTTTAGCATATTCGGTATGGGCAGCATAGCTTTTTCCATCGCTTAAAAAGGTAGAATTTTTTATTTCGTTTATGTCTACATTAGGATTAAATCCATATAGAGAAATTCCGGGCCTAACTGCATTTAAATAATCCTCGCCTATTTTGTCGTTTAAAAGCGCCGAACTAGCGCTTATGTGAGTATATAAAGGGTTAATGCCGTTTTTATTCAAAAGGCGTAGCGCTTTTTTGAAACTATTTATCTGAAAGTTAGTATAATCTAAAGCGCTTCCTCCAGACGATAAATGGCTAAAGAACCCTTCTATGTTAAAATATTTTTTATTTTCATTAATGATTAACGCCGCGGATTGAATCTCATCTTCAATTAATCCGAGCCTTCCCATTCCGGAATCTAATTTTATGTGAATATTTAGAGGTATATTTAGATTAGCGGATTTTGCTTTATCAAGAATTATTTTTAAATAATCAAGGCTAAAAACCCCGATTCTTAAATTTAATTCAGCAGCCTTTTTTAAATCTTTAAGGTGAATCCCTTTAAGCATAAGCAGTTTAGCCTGTGGGATTTTTTTGAGTATGTTCTCTGCCTCGTCCATTCCTATAATACCGAAAAAATTTATTCCGGCGTTAAAAAGAGTTTCGGCGACGGGAATAAGTCCATGTCCGTATGCATCTGATTTAATGACGGCTATAATGGTCCTATTCTTTACGGTATCAAGAGATTTTATAAATTTTATATTATTTTTAAGGTTTTCAAGATTTATATAAAGAAAGGTATCTTTCATAAGATTTATTTTAAGAAAAAAAACCGTAAAAGTCAATTTCATAAGATTTTACAATATTCATCCTTGTCTGAAAACGCGGTTTTTGATATTATATTAAGTGATATATAACTTTAAAGAGGTTAAAAATGAATATAAGTGATATAAATTTTAATAAAATTATTAGTATTGCACGCTATAATGAAGAAGATTTTATAGATATTTTTATAGAAACTAAAATTTCTACTTTATTGTCAAACGAAGGCAAAAGACTTGAGAAAGCCATTAACGGTATGATTCAAGGGGCCGGTTTAAGGCTTATCTCAAATAAAAAAACATATTATGCTTATACTAACAATTTAGAAGAAAATAATTTAATAAATATTGCTAAAGAATTAAAATCTGCAGCCGGTAATGATATTAATAAAATAAATATAAATGACAGCCGTTTTAAACATTTAAATTTCAACGAAAAACGACCTGTAATCGATTTTAAGATAATAAAAGATATTGACAATACTTCTATCGACGATAAATTAAAGAAAATAGAGCCTGCCGTTAAATATTCATGGGAATATGATAAAAGGGTTGTCCAGGTCAACATCACATACTCTGATTATAAACAAAACGTAATTATAGTAAATTCAGAAGGAGATTTTGTAAAAGATTTAAGGGAAAATTTGGCATTTTTAGCCCATGTAGTAGTAACAAACGGTGAAAGGACTGAAGTAGGATACGAAGTAGCTGGAGGATTTACAGGGTTTGAATTTTTTGATGAGAATATTCCCGAAAATATAGCTAAAAAAGCTTTAAGCAGAGCTTTGACACAACTTGAAGCCCCATTTGCGCCTTCTGGAACTATGCCAGTCGTGTTATCAAGCGAAGCAGGAGGCACTATGATACATGAGGCGATTGGACACGGATTAGAGGCAGATATTGCCGGAAGCGGTTTAAGCGTATATTCCGATAAAATAGGAGAGCAAGTTGCATCAAATTTGATAACCGTTATAGACGATTCTTCTTTAGCTGGTAAACGTGGTTTTTACAGGTTCGACGATGAGGGAACTTACTCAAATAAGAATATTCTTGTTGAAAGCGGGGTTCTCAAGCAATATATGTCTGACAGGCTATCTTATATAAAATATGGATACGGCTTAACCGGTAACGGCAGGAGGCAGTCTTACGAACACATTCCAATAGTAAGAATGTCTAACACTATGATTGCTCCAGGAATATCTAATCCCGAAGATATTATAAAAAGCGTTGATGATGGCATATTTGTAAAAAAAATGGGTGGAGGTCAGGTCAATACAGTTACGGGAGATTTTGTATTCGATGTTATGGAAGGTTATTTAATAAAGAATGGAGCAATAGGCGAAGCTGTCAGCGGTGCAACACTTATGGGAAACGGGCCAGAGATACTAAAAAATATAGATATGGTTGGAAATGACTTAGGTTTTGGTATTGGCACATGCGGGAAAGACGGGCAAGGCGTTCCTGTTGCCGATGCTCAGCCCACGCTCAGAATCCCGTCGATAATAGTAGGCGGTAAAAATTCAAAATAACGAAAACAGTAATGGAAAGAATAAAAGGCTGGAAATCATACCAAAAAACATTAAATAAAAGAAAAGGCAAAAAAAATAAATTTGTTAGTATTATAAAATATATAGCAATAACTGTATTTATTGTTTTATTTTTTTACGGTTCTTCAAAACTTTATTTTTATGGAAAATCTATTCTTAGTGTTGAGAGTAAAAAGGTGCAAGGCACGGGAATAAGACCTATTGTTTTTATTAAAGACGGTTTAACAGTCAAGAATTCTTCGGGGTTTGGTATTTCGGACGTAAAATCGTTAAGTTCCTTAAAAAAATACTTAAAATATAATCCTCCTATTTTTAAAACTATTATTGACGGACATTATGTTCAAAAAATAGGTAGTTATACTGTGGTATATACAGTTGATCCAACTGTACAAAAAGAAGCTGAAAATGTTTTTAAAAAATATGCCGTTCCTTTCGGAGTTTTGGCAGCCGTAAACCCGGATACAGGAGCAGTAATAGGTTTTGCGTCTTATTCCTATAATAAAAGCCAATCTGATGAAATTTCTCCACTTATTTCTTATCCCCCTGGTTCCCTTGTAAAAATAATAACGGCGTCAGCGGCGATAGAATCTAAGGGCTTTTATCCAGGATTTAATATATGTTTTAGCGGAACGATGTATGGGACAGATAAAACTTACTGGAAACAGAATATAGGAATAGGCTCTAATAAGATATCTTTTAAACAGGCATTTGCAAAATCATGCGACGTTGCTTTTGGTAAAGTTGCAGGATATTATTTAGGCAGGAAATTATTAATAAATTATTTTAATAAATTTTATTTTAATAAGAAAATACCTTTCGTTTTAGATCTTCATAAAAGCAAAGCATATATTCCCAGAAAATTTTACCAATTAGAACTTACAGGAGCAGGCTTTAAAAACGTAAAGATGACGCCTATTCAGGCTGCTCTAATCGCTGGCTCCGCGATTAATGGGGGTAAAATTGTCAAGCCTTATATAATAAAAGAAATCATATCTTCATCAGGAAAAGTTTTATATATACATAAAGGCGCAAAAACTTTAAACAATCCCATAACTGCTAAGACGGCGCATATTTTAAAACAAATGATGATTGCAACTATTACTAAAGGTGTTGCCCATGCTGATTTTTATAACACATCCGGCAGATATATGCTTCCTGGTGTTGTAGTAGGAGGCAAGACGGGTACTATATCCGGTAATAATCCCAAAGGTCTCTATCAATGGTTTGCCGGATTTGGGGAAATGAAAGGAAAAAAAATTGCGCTTTCCTCTCTTGTCATAGAAAATCCAGTTTGGAAGATAGAGGGCGGTGGTGTAGCCGAAAAAGCACTTTTAGCATATTTTTTCTGATATAATAATATAAGAAAATTATAAAATTAAGGAACATATAAATATTGGGTGGGGGTAAATATGGCAAAAATTATTCCGTTTGAGTATTTTGAAATGGTTTTGGATCATTCAGTTTCCAATATGAAGAGAATCAAAAAAGAATTAAGGCTTGCTGAAGATATTGCCTCTTTAGATTATATAGGATTAGTAATATTAAACATAAAAAAATACAACGACGATTTTATAAGAACTATAGGCGGAGTATTAAGAGAGTCTGATGTCGTATCAAGCAAAAACAACCTAGTTTATCTATTTTTACCTGGGACTGATTTTGAAGGTTCTATGAATATAATCAGCGATTTTAAAGAATTTTACGAGGACACTTTCGATTATATCGTTTCCGCAACTCTACTAAGGGATTTAAAAAGCGTAAAGGATATATTATCGGAGCTAGATAAACTTGCATTGGATAAGGGCTGGCAAGTATAGATTCATATTAATGAAACAAAAACTTAACGTAATTGTAATATATTTTTCATAATTCTGAAACAATATCCTCCTATAATAATAGTTAAGCAAAAATATTATTATAGGAGGATATTGTTTTTATGATTACATCGCTTAACAGCGCTACTTTCATAGGTATCGACGCAGTTTTAGTAAATGTTGAAATTTTTATAGCTAACGGCATACCGGGGATTATGATAGTTGGTTTGCCAGATGTTTCTACTAAAGAAGCTAAAGACAGAGTTAAAGCTGCAATAAAAAATTCAGGTTTTGAATATCCAGTAAAAAAAATTACTATAAATCTTGCTCCGGCAGATTTAAAAAAAGAAGGACCCTTATTCGACTTGTCCCTTGCTATTGGAATATTAATATCGGCAGGACTGCTTAAATGCGTATTAAATCTAAATGATTATATTATTGCAGGAGAACTTTCTTTAAATGGTAATATAAAAAAAGTAAACAGTATAATAGCTCTAAGTATACTTGCCAAAAAAATAAATAAAAAACTTATAATTCCGTGTGAAAATATTAATTCCGCAAAATTTTTAGGAGTTGATTTTATTGCTTTCAGCCATTTAAAAGATATATGTGCTTTTATTTCCGGGAGTAGGTTTAATGAAACATCGGCCGAAAAGGATTCAGTTTATATCCATAATATTAAAGCTGTCCGCGAATATCAAGAAAGCGAAATAGAAGTAAAAGACGTAGCATTTTTAGAAGGCATTACACAAGATATAGATAATAACGTAAAAGACAGAGAAAATTATCCTGATTTTTTCGATATTAAAGAGCAGGAATTAGCAAAAAGGGCCATTGTCATTGCAGTTTCAGGGCATCATAATATATTAATGGTAGGGCCTCCAGGCAGCGGAAAAACAATGTTAGCCCAAAGCATTGAAGGGATTCAACCAAATCTATCGCTTGAGGAATCCATTGAAACATCTAATATTTACAGTTTTTCAAATAAAAAGATAAGCAACGAAGCCGGACTCATTATAAGAAGGCCTTTTATTCCTGTACATCATACCGTATCTATCGCCGGATTAATTGGGGGCGGCGCGTCAAATCCGCTTCCAGGCGATATAAGTTTGGCTCACAACGGAGTCTTATTTATAGACGAGTTTTCTGAGTTAAGCAAAAAAACACTTGACAGTTTAAGGCAGCCCATGGAAGATAAGGCGATAAACCTGTCAAGAAGCAGATTTTCAATAGTCTTACCGTCAAATTTTATGTTAGTTGCGGCAATGAATCCCTGTCCTTGCGGTTATTACGGGGATATAAAGCATGAATGCAAATGTTCGAGCGCCGAAATTTATAAATTTTATACGAAATTATCGGGACCTATTCTCGATAGATTCGATATATTCATAGAAGTCTATTCAGCGGGCTTAGACAAGTTAATAGTTAATAAAAAAACGGCAAGCTCTTCGGAAATTAAAAATTTAATCGAAAAAACAAGACAGATACAGCTAAAAAGATTTCAAGATTCAGGAATAAGATTTAATGCTGGGGTAAAAAGCTCGAAAATAGAAAAATATTTTGCTGTTTCGGATACTGCCTTAGAATTAGCTCAAAGCGCTGTTAAAAAGTTAAATATATCATCAAGGGGATATTATAGAATATTACGGGTTTCGCGGACTATAGCCGATTTGGATGCAAAGGACGAAATCGATGACAGTTCGGTTTTAGAGGCATTAAATTACAGAAATACAAATTTGTTAAGGGTGTGATTAACTTTTATTTTGCAATATAAAAATCATAACTATTGCAAATCCGGATTATAATGAAATTTAAGATTAACCAATAATTTGACTTTTTATATTTCAAATGATAGACTTTTAACAAAAGTGTTATTTAAAATTTATTTTAAAAGGTTTAAGGGAAACAGGTTTAATTCCTGTGCTGTTCCCGCAGCCGTAAAAACTTATAGCAGGCAGTTTAATATTAAAGTCTGCTATTAAGGATATTTCGATATGCCACTGGCGCAGTTTTAATTTGCCGGGAAGGTGGAATATCCGCAAGTTTAAGCCGGAATACCTTACTTTTAAGATATGAAAATTAATTTAATTTTAATTAGCGGGAGGTCTAATTATGTCTTTAAGCATATCTTCCTTTGGTTTTAAACAAAGGCTTGTTCTTCTTTACTCTTTTTTATTTACTTTTTTATTAATCTCATTAGTTTTATTAATCGACAGGTCTAAAGTATTTCCAGTATTATTAAGCCTAGGCTCCCTTGCTTTTTTTTTCGGCATAAAACATGCGCTTGACGCCGATCATATTGCCGCGATAGACAATACTACCAGAAAATTAATGAATGATGGTAAAAGACCTTTAGGTGTTGGATTTTTTTTTTCCATCGGACATTCCTTGTCGGTTTTTATCCTAACCATAATAACCGTTATAATTGGAAAATTCGTCGTTAAAGCTTATCCTGAATTAGGCAGCTTGAGCAATGCTTTAGGAACAGGAATATCTGCTTTGTTTCTGTATCTTATTGCATTTATGAACGTAGTAATTTTAGTCAGCATTGTTAAAATTGCGAAGGATTTTAAAAACTTTAAAAATAAGAAAATAGAAGAAGAACTTTTAAAAAGAGGTTTTATGTTCCGCTATTTTAACGGAATCATGAAACTTATAACATCAAGTTGGCAGATGTTTTTCGTCGGGATTTTATTTGGCGTAGGATTCGATACCGCATCGGAAGTAGCTATACTTTCTATGTCTGCAGTATTTGCTTCTGCCGGAAGGCCGTTGATAGATGTTATGATATTGCCTTTAGTGTTTTCCTCGGGAATGGTTCTACTAGATTCTACAGACGGCGTTATTATGCAGTTTGCATATAGCTGGGCTTTTTTAAACCCAATAAGGAAGATATTTTATAATATTTCTATAACAAGTATTTCTGTTTTTCTGGCTTTCGGCATAGGAACTCTTGAATGGCTTCAGGTTATAGGAATGGAATATAATCTAAAGGGGCAGCCATGGGATTTTTTTAATAATGTATCTTTTGCGGCTTTAGGAGGCGGCATAGCCGCAATATTAACTTCGGCTTGGCTTTTATCGCTGGCGGTATATAAATTTAGCGGAGTAGAGGAAAGGTATAATATAGGCGGCATAGATTAAGCAATAAATTATGGCAGTATCCGTTTTTGCTAATCAAAAATAAAAATGGAATCGGGGTCGTTTTCATATCTAATTTCGTCAATTTCTTCCTTTTTCATTTTGCCGGCGAATAATTTATTTGCGGCGTTGATAACAAGCCCGTTTTTTTCGCCTATATTTTTATAAGCGTGGACAATTCCAGGCGGAACTATAAGCGCAGATGGTCTGCCTTCTCCAAGAAACAATGTGGTTTTATTAAGATAAGTCGGCGAACCCTTTCTATTATCCCACAGTATGATTTTGAAATCTGAAGGGCCTATAAAGCAAAAATAATCGGTTTGGTATTTATGTTCGTGGGGTCCTCTTTTGATTCCCGGAACAGTTAAGGAGATATAAGACATCTGGGGGAAAATGGATTCTTCTAATTCGTCGTTTCTGTAAAGCTCAGCAAGCCACCCTCTTTCGTCGACGTATTTCTTTATATCTTTGATTACAACGTCTTTAATTTCTGATAATTTAAAAGAAAGCGCCATTTTATCTTAAAAGTTTATTTTTAAACTTTATTAGTATAGAATTAAAATAATTTATATATTAAATTTAATTATATTATAAATTCCTATTAATATTCAATTTTATTTTATATATGAGGTAATAAAATTTATGAGTAAAATGCATCGGAGGATTGTCTTATCAGCTAATAAGTTTTTGGTATTTTTTAGATCAAAGCAGCCGTTTAAATTTTCAACGTTTTCTATCTTATTCATGTCATAGGTTAGGATATAATATATAAAAAAGTATATACGGTCTATGGGGAATTTCTGAAGAAATCTTATTATTGCTTATTTTTACATTATTTTTTGCGCCGGTTAAAAACATATCGCTATACGATTATCTGGACGCGTAAGTATTATAATACTCATAATTTTGAATTTAAATTTTAAGTGATTTAAAAGTTTATAAAAGGGGGTTATAATGGAATTATTTGATGCTTTGCTTTCGAGAACTTCTAAAAGGGACTTTCTTGATAAGCCAGTTTCAATAGAATTAATAAATAAAATACTGTTCGCATCTTTAAGGGCACCTTCGTGGGCAAATTCACAGCCATGGGAAATAGCTGTTTCTAATGGCAAAACAAGCGAATTTATAAAAAACAGCTTGTATGAGCTTGCTAAAAATGGCGATGCTATAAATCCGGATTTTCCATTCCCTGATTCATGGCCGAAAAAGCAGGAATTCAATATGTTTGAGACCGGAAAAGAAAGGTTTGAACATATAGGTATAGGAAGAGACGATGCCCAAAAAAGAAAAGAATTTTCTTTGGCAAACTATAAATTTTTTAATTCCCAAACGGCAATATTTATTTATATAGAAGAAAGCTTAGGCTTGTGGTCTATTCTGGACTGCGGCATGTTAATTCAAAATATATTGCTTGCTGCCCATGATTCCGGCATAGGAGCCTGTCCGCAGGCTTATTTAGTTGCATATCCTGATGTTTTAAGGCAGGCCTTCGGACTTGCCAAAAATAAAAAATTCATATTGGGAATTTCCATAGGTTATTATAAAATGGACAGTAAGATAAACACCATAAAAACCTTCAGGAACGATTTAGGCGAAATTGTTAAATTTTACGATTAATTTAGAATACTTTTAAAATTCAATAATAGTTTTAATGTAACCTCCTTTTTTTATTTTTTCAAAAACGTGGTAAAAACAACTTAAATTTGACAAATATTTTTTAATATATTAAAATACAAACCAGTCGGTATTTTATTTGGAAAGAATAATTTTTTATTTATGTATTAAAACTTAAATTGTAAGGAGGCAATTATGGGAAAGGCAAAGGCATTAATTATTATTTTATCTGGAGCTGACAGTCCTATTAAACTGAAATTAGGTCTTAACGTTGCTTGGAGGACTAAAAACAGCGGTGCGTTCGAGGACGTAAAACTTTTATTTTTTGGTCCAGGAGAGGATTTTATAGCAAAAACGGACGATAAAGAGATTCTTGAAGCATACTCCGAAGTGCTTAAAAACGATATAATTCCTCAGGCATGCGTTGCAATTGCCGAAGGTTTCGGTATATCAAATGTTCTTCAGGAAAAAAAGGTCGAACTTGTCCGCGCCGGACAGAGGATTGCGGAGTTAATGGCTGATGGTTATCAGCCGATGACATTTTAAGCGCTGCATTTGTATGTCAAATTATTTAGATAAAGTTTTATCAATATAATGCTATACTAGTATTAAAGAAATTATAAAAAAATTAATTGAGCGGAAGATTAAAAATGGACATAATAGAAGCAGTAAAAACAAGAAAAAGCATCAGAAAATTTAAAAAAGACGATTTAGATTTAAATCAAATTAAAAAAATTATTGAAATTTCAATTAACTCTCCCAGCGGAGGCAATGCTCAGAACTGGTTTACTTATATTATTAAAAATAAGAGCATCCTTGATAAGATGAGAAATGAGGTCGAAACTGTCTATAAACAAATAACCGGTAAAGATGCTCCGGCTGTCTATGCGTTTTTTAACGAGGCCCCGGTCGTGCTAGCGGTAGTCGAAAAACCTTATATAGGAAGCCTTGACCCTATAATAGAAAATGCAGATAAAAGTAGAAGTCACGATAGAAAGTTCATAGTGAACCCTGGATTACAAGGCGTTTCTAGCTTTATAACGCATATTTTGCTAGTTGCCCACAACGAAGGACTCGGGACATGTTGGATGACCGGTCCATTAATAGCTAAGCCGGAAATAGAAAGTATTCTAGGCATAAAGAGCCCTGACAACCTTGTCGCGTTAATTCCTATTGGCAAACCGGTTGAAAGACAGTCTAAGACTTCAAGAATGGATGTTAATGAAGTTATTAAAATTGTCGAATAGTAATAATATTTCATCTAATCCTTACCCGGCGGATTGAATTATTTTTGGGAAAAATATAACTTATAGGAATGGCTGTCAAAAAAAATAAGAAAAACGGAAAAGATAAAAACGGTTGCAGGGAAGAAATAATAAACGCAGCTTTTGAGCTTATGCTTGAAAAAGGGTACGAGGATACCGGCATACAGGACATACTGTCTAAAATAGGCGCAACTAAAGGCTGTATTTATTATTATTTTAAATCTAAAAAAGAAATAGCTGTTGCCGTTATAGAAGAGGTTATAAAACCTCATTACCAAGTTATATGGGGAGATTTTTGCAAATCACATGATCCGCTGGAAGCCTTGTGTTCGACTATAGATAAGATATTTGACAGTGCCGCTGACAGGCTTTCTAAAACAGGATGTCCGCTAGGCAACTTAATATTGGAAATATCATCCAAAGACGATGTTCTTGCAAATCACACAAAAGGTGTAATTAGGCTATGGCGTTCTTTTTTAGAATCGGGCTTTAAAAAAGCCAAAAAAAAAGAGATAATACTGGCAGACTGCAATATCTCATCGTTGAGTGATTTTATTATAGCATCTTTCGAGGGTTGTATAATGATGTCTAAATCCAACCAAAGTAAAGAAACTTTGAAAAATTGTTTTGATTCGTTAAAAAAATATATTTTGTCGCTTAAATCCCGTTGATATTTAAATCGCCATTGATTATATAATAATAGTAAAATAAAAATATAAAAAAGATATTAATAAAATTTAAGGAGATTTATTTAATGTATTCAAGAGTTTTCAGGACATTAGTATTTTCAACATTTCTTTTTTTTAGTTTGTTAACGGTATTTAACGTTGCGTCTTCTAGCGCGCAAAACATTACTCCGCAATTAATCGGAAAACTTGTTCGGCAACATCACCTGAATGAAGCAAAACGCGATTTAAATGTTGTAATAATACAACATCCTAAGGCGGCTAAGGCATATTATATGCTTGCGCAAATTAATTATATGGAGCACGATTATAAAGCTGCTAAATCTAATATTGATAAGGCGAGCAGCATAGATCCGTCTTTAAAATTTGCGAACAAAAAATTTTATCAGAGATTAAAATCCAACATAAATAAAAAATTGCGCGGCATAGAAGGAACCCCGAATAGTTATCAACATAAAACTAAATATAATATTTTTTCCTACATAATAGCAGCCGTCTTTATTCTTTTAATATTGTTCCTTATATTGAAAGTTATTAAAAGAAAAAAACAAGGTCAGGATTATATGTCTTCAAATACGGCAATGGATTTAAATACCGAGATATCAAATTCTGTGTCTTTACTAGACCATGCTTTGGCACAACTGAATTCCGATATCGGGGTCACGCAAAATGAGTTCATCGTTTCCGCGTTAAGAAATTATGCGTCAGAATGTTCAAATATGAAAGCAGAAATAAGTAATTGCAAAGATCAAGATTGCGCGATGAACGTGAAAGTAAAGATAAAGAGCCTTTTAAACGAAATAGAGAGATATTATCAAAGCAATATCTATAACCAGCAGGGGAACTATCCTAACCAAAGCGTTCAGAATTCCCAGTATCAGCAACAATATCGCGGGGGAAGCGGCGGCATGAGTTTTTTGGGCACTCTTGCGGCTACCGCTGGAGGTGTGATAGCCGGAAATATGCTTTATAATGATTTATTTAATAATGCCAGTAATAACGGTTACGCTTCCAGCGGATTCAATAACGGCGGAGGATACGATAATTCAAACAACTCCGATTTTGATAATGGGGGAAATAATTCGTGGGACGATTCTTCTGGCGGTTCTGATTCAGACAGTTCCGGGGACTTTGATTCTAGCGGAAACGACTCAAGTTTTGACGACGGAGGCGGTTGGTAAAAATTATCCAGCAAATTGAAACATCAATTTCAGTTGCCCTTTTTATTGATATTAAGATATATTTTTAAAAGTTTAATTATAAAGAAAAAATGGTGCGTCCAGGAGGATTCGAACCTCCGACCCACAGCTTAGAAGGCTGTTGCTCTATCCAACTGAGCTATGAACGCATAAAGAAGGAATATAATGTTTTAATGATACCATTTATCCTTATTTCTGTCAAATCTATAACCTTACTTATGCCAAGGAAAAATTAAAATAATTTGCGGGTGACCGGCAAAGATTTATTATTAACCTTATTTTCCTTTAACTATCCTAAAGTTATTCAATTTCATATTATCACGTATTTATATTTTAAAGATAAAACTTCTTTAAACCTACCAATATAAACCCTTAAATCTATTTTGTAACATTAATTTAACAAAAACTTAATATAATCGAAACAAAACTTTCATAATATAGAAACATTAAAAAAATATAATTGAATTATATTAAAAATTAATTTAATTATAAAAAACAAAAAATTATGAAAAGTAAACATTTATTCATTTTATTATTTGTTACCCAGTGTCTATATTTAAATATTAATTTTGTTTACGGTAGCTCGGCTTATAAGAATAAAAGTGGGAATCTAAATGTTTTGCTAAAAAAATACAATATCAGACTTGCTAAACAGAAAATTATTTCTGTAAATATTAGTAAAACAAAGCTTAAAAAGAAAATTAGCAGTCCTAATCATATCATTAAATACAGATATGGATATAATATAATCAAAAAACATCATATATCTCTTTTTCTAAGGCAGAAAGTTTCTCTTGTGGGCAGCGGAAGCGTTAAATCGGCATTAATGCTTTTATCGCGTGAAATAGGAATTCCAATAGTGCTTTACAGAGGTTTTCCAAAAAAATTAAAGAATTACGCATATTACAATAATGTTTCTTTATATAAGGTATTAGAAGGCCTAATAGTTTCTAACGGCTTTAAGTACAGCTATAAAAACCGCATGCTATATGTTTATGCCATTGAAGAAAAAACATTTCATATTCCAGTTTCAGATTTAATTTCTTCTTTTTCGTCCACGGTTGGAATGACCGGAACAAATAATAGCAATAATAATATAGGTAGTTCTAACTCTTCGTCCGGCATGTCGTCATACGGTCAAAATGCTGGAATAACCCAGCAAGCTGCTTCATCAGGATCAGTAAATTCTGTTAACGGCTCAGGTAATAATAATGAAATCGGCGCTGTTTCTCCTAATTCTTCATCATCTCTTTCTTTGACTCTTTCAGAGTCAGAAAGTCTCTATAGTATCATTTCTAAGAATATTCATGAAATGCTTACAAAAAAAGGAAAATATTTTATAAATCCTAAAGAAGGTTTAATATGGGTCAAAGACAGGGTTTCTAATGTTGATGAAGTTTCCGGTTATATAAAAAGAATCGATAAATTTCTTTCAAAACAGGTTTTTCTAAAAGTAGAGGTAATAGACGTAAGTTTGAATAAGGGATTTCAAACCGGTATAAACTGGAATCTTTTATTTAATCAAGCCTTTAAATCTAATACTTTCGGCGCAAATTCAGTATTGTTTTCGGCGCAGCTTGCTTCAAGTAATAATATATCCAATACGCCTTATATCGGATTTACCGGTTCAGGAAACAGCAGCGCAATTTTAAATGCGCTTAAGACTCAGGGTGCGGTTAATGTAATATCCCAACCAAGACTTGTTTTAATGGACGGACAGACTAGGCTGATTTCATCAGGAACGATAACCCCATATATTTCGAGCATACAGACTATGGCTTTAAGTTTGTCACAGACTGAAACTTATCCTGTTATATCACAAGTACAAACCGGCCTTTCTATTTCATTCACACCGCATATAAATTTTAAAAACAATTCGGTTTCAGTTACTTTAAGCCTGATTGATAATTCTATAACAGGATATCAATCTTTTTCAGTAAGCGGAGACAGTTTTAGCAACCCTATAATAGAGTCAAAAAGTTTTTCAGATACAGTTAACGTGCAATCAGGCTCTACTATACTTGTCGGCGGCATATTAACGGCGAATAAAACAAAAAACACCTATGGTATTCCAATATTGTCAAAAATTCCTTTAATAGGAAATTTATTTAATTCTATAAACGATTCCAGTCAAAAAGAAGACTTGCTTATTATGTTAACCCCTAAAATAACATTATAAAATTTTATGAAAATAGGCGAATATTTAATATCCAAAGGAAAATTAACGGAATCGCAGCTAAAGGATGCTCTTTTTGTTCAGTCTATAAGCGAAAAAAGACTTGGCGAAATTTTAATCGAAAATGGTTATATTTCTGATTCAGATGTTGCAGATTATCTCGCTTACTATTCAGGCAGGGAATTTTTTAATGAATTGAATACCCCGTATCTATTTATAGATAAAAATAAAAATGAAGAACTTGGCTTTAGTTTTCTTTATGAAATCCCGGCTATAGTTGTAAGTAAAGAAAACATAACTTACATAATTTGCAGTGAGATTACCGCAAGCCTTTCAGAAAAAATGGCTTTCGACGAAAATTTAAAAAAATTTAAAATAGGATTTTCGACGAAAAGAAAAATTTACGAAGCACTTAATCAAATATTTATAAACAAAACATTGTTTTCTGAAAAAGAGATATTAGATGAAGCAATTGAAATAGCGTTATTAAAAGGTTCTCCTAATCTAAGAATTAAAAGATCCGAAGATTTTTATATGATAATAATGGATACCGAGCTAAGCCAGGAAAATATCAGAGTTTTGAGTTTAGAATCAGGACGAAGAATAATAAATATAATAGCCGGACATTGCCAGGTAACATTAAAAAAAGGTCAGGGGTTGGATGCTAAATTTATTTTTAATTCTAATTTCTATAAAGGCGTCCGCGTTAATATAAGAGTTGCTTTTTTGCCTATTTCTTCAAAATTAGATAAAGAGTCAACCCTTTTTGAAGCAGTTTTAAGAATTCACGGATTAAATAAGGTTTTTGATTTTAAATATATTGGATTTACCAACGATAAAGTCGAATTATTAAAAAAACCGTATATTCATCCACAAGGCTTGATTGTTTCTACGGGACCTACCGGTTCCGGTAAAACCACCACTTTTTACGCTATGTTAAAACTCTTATCGCAAAAGAAAAGTACTATTATGACAATAGAAGATCCGGTAGAAATAGAGCTTAGAGAATCAAACATTACCCAGATGAATATATCGGAAGATTTTGGTTATTCAGAAGCTGTGCGTATAATGTTGAGAAGCGAACCTGATATTATGATGATAGGGGAAATAAGGGACGATATAACCGCAAAATATACATTAATTGCCGCTGAAACGGGACACCTCGTTCTTACAACTTTGCACGCCAACTCTTCACTTTCGATATTCGGCAGGTTTCAATCTCTCAAAACCGATTTAAACCAATTGTTTTCAGTTTTAAAGTTTGTCACTGCTCAAAGGCTTTATAATCCGCTTTGTCAGGAATGCAAAAAAATAATAAGTTTTTCAAAATTGCCGTCTTTGTATAGATATGCCTTAGAGGAAAATTTAAGATTTATTAAATTAACGCTATCAAAGACAAATATATGTCGTGAGTTTTTAGATTTAAAGGATATTTCTGGTTTTGATTCTGTCTATGTAAGAGGCGAAAAAAATTGCGATAAATGCGGTGGAACAGGTTATGTTAAAAGAAAACCAATAATAGAAATTGCCGAATTCAACGATACCGTTAAGGAAAGAATATACGCTGATGTAGAGTCACTTTTAAATCCTCTGTCTCTTGAAGAAATTTTAATAAATTTGTCTAATTTTGAATCTTTAAAAATTCAATCTTTTCGTAAGTTATTTAATGGCGAAATAGACCCAATTACCTATTTTAACCTGTCAAATTAGTTTTTAAGATGATAAAAAATTATCTAATAAAATTTTATACACCGGAAGGCAATAGCCTCATAAAAAATATACAGGCAGCAAGCATTTTGGAAGCAAAATCTGCAATAATGCTTGAAGGGTACATGCCAGGCATTATCATTCCAAACATATTTCTAAATATATTACATCCCGTTCGCAACGGAGGATTAAATAATAATGAGCTATCTATTTTTTTTATGGAATTTTGTCAACTTACAAAATCTTCAGGTTCCGTTAACAAAGCATTAAGCTATATGAAAAAAGAGCATAAAAAGCCAATTTTAGGCAGTAAATTTAAACTATTATATTTAGCAAAATGGCTTCATTATAATCATAAGTTATCAAAATCAAGAAACCGGTTTAAACTTATTAATAATTGTATTTTATTATTAGATAAAGGCGAAACCCTTAAAGAAATCTTCATTTCAAATAATTTTGAAGAAATTGTTCTTTCGTTAATAGATTTGGCGGATTCAACCGGAGATTACCCTCAAGCTTTTTTAAAAATATCAGAATATTTCGACATGAAAAGTACTTATAAAAAAAGCATAATTGGAACATTATCCTATCCATTATTTCTATTTTTTTTATTGTTTGTTGCATTTTCAATATTTTTATATTATATAATTCCGACTTTTACCCTGTTTTTTAGTCAATTTCCTCATATACCGCAATCCACAAAAGATGTAATAAAATTATTCAGTTATTTAAAAAATATCTTTGTATATTGCGTAATTTTTGCAGTATTTATTTTTACCGCGTTTTCCGTAGATTTATTTCATATTAAAACTAAGTTTATGACTTTTATTTTGGATATTCCTCAAATAAGAAGCATTGTAAATTATGGTTACTTGAACTGGATTTTTTATCAATTTTCCATAATGATTTCATCAGGTATGACGGTAAATTCCGTATTTAATTATTTTAGTAAAAACACTTCCAAAATATATTTTAAAGATAAATTTGAATTAATTTATAAGGACTTGATGAACGGAATTACTTTACGAGATGCTATTATTAACGCAAATTTTTTACCGGAAGACGCCGTAGAATCAATCGGTTATGCTGAAGTAGGCGGGTTTTTACCAGAAACGGTGCTAAGGCTGTCCGGTGAGTTTAAAGAAAAGTCTAATCATTATATGGGATTGTTTACAAAAGGATTATTTTTTTTAGCTATAACTTTGGTAGTATTTTTTTTACTTTTAATGTTTTTCTCTCTATTTTTACCTATTATACAGGGAATGGTAGGTTTATCGGTAAGCTATTAATTATTAATAAAACTAAAATGACGAATTTATAATATAAAAATTTAATTTGGAGGCAGGAAATGATTAAAAAATTGAAAAATAACAACGACGGTTTCACTTTAATGGAAATTATTGTAGCAATGATAGTTGTAGGTATCCTGTCCGCGGGAGGTTTAATGGTTTATAATGGACTTATAGGCTCTTCAAATGTTACTGCTACCGTTCAATCTGTTACTAAAATAGAATCTGCAGTAAATTCTTATATGCAAGTAAACGGGGGAAGTATTATGCCGCCTTCCGGAGTGTCTCTTCCATATGCTATGCAGGAAGATAATCTTCTTCCTGCATCGTGGACGGTCAGCGGAAATAATGTCGTACCTCCAAATCCAGGCTTTGTACAGAGCTATTTTATATCTACTGATTCTAACCCCGGACAATATCAGTATATAATAGGTATCAATGCTCCGCAGATGACGAATGCGCAGGCTTTAAATATATGTAATTCTTTAGAAAATTCTATATCCGGAGTCGACTCAAATGGAAATGCCGTTTTTAATATCGGTAGCGGTCAAACTTGTTTGACCGATTTATTTAACGGTAATGCTTCATCGGCCAATAGTTCTGATTTTCAAGGAAATTTAACCTTTACCTTTAATTAATCATCAAAAACATTATTATGTATAAAAATTTAATTTATATAGAAGAATATGATATATATCAGCAATTTGATGGAGAAAAATCAATATTTTCACATGATTATTCCGAAATTAAGTCTGACTCTGAAACTAAGAGGTCGCTTGCTGTAATATCTAAAAATATTAATTTTTCAGTTATTCCAAAAAATGGTTTTAAATCGATAAAAAAATCAGGTCTAAATAAATATCTTTCTAAATACTACAAAAATGAATCTTATTTTTATATTAGTAATTCTTTTAACGAATATGGAGTTTATCATACTTTCCCCTTAAATATAAAAAAATATTATTCATTAACAAACGGAATTGATTTTGTTATACCATACGATTATTTAGTGATACTGTTTTTGAATGAAAAATTGGTAATTTCTGAACAATTAGAACCTTTTATGTTTATAGAAAAAACTGAAGACATATATAAGTTAATGGTTCTGTTAAACGGATTTAACCTTTTTCCTGTGGTGAGTTTTAAGGAAGATATGCTAAATGACAATTTAAATATTATAAAAACAAAATTAAATTCAAAAAATATTAAGATAAATAAAATTATCACAAATTATAGTAGCGTAGATTTTAATATTTTTTTTACAGGTGCTTCCATTATTAACTTTACTTCAGATGATTTTTTTAAATTTTTTGACGATATAAAAAGTTCAAGCCATCATTTCGAGAATCTGCAGATAAAATTTAAAAAAATAGAACTCAAAAAAAATAGATTGATAAATATTTATATAGCTCTTATGGCAATAACTGTAGTTTTTATGCAGTTTACAGTGTTATTTTTTAGTAATGAATCGTTCACAGAAAAACAAAAAATAAAGTTGTTAAATCAAAACATCTATATTTTATCAAAACAAAATCAAAAAAAAGAAAACATCATTTTATTTAACAGACATTTTATACCTATTAACGTAGTCGGTTATATTAAAAGAATTGTTCCGATTTTTCCTAACAGCGTTAATATTAAAAATATCGAAATAAAAAGATTAAAAAATACATATTTTATAAGAGGAAAAGCTATTGTTCCTGGAGGATATAGAAAATTTGCAAAGAGCTATGATTTAATTTTAAAAAAATCTCGGCCGTTAGGCTTTTCTAAAATTTCTTATAATTATAATAATTTTGGAAAACCTTTTGTTAAATTTTACGGAAACTTAAAATGAGACAATATAGAAGCCAAAAATTATTGATATTGTTTGTATTGTTTTTAATATCGGGATACATTCTTTGCTTTAGATTAGCACCTTCATTAAAAAATTTTTATAAATTAAAGCAGATTTACATCAAAAAATCAAATGTGCAAAAATTACTAAAAATTAGACTATATAAAGAAAGAAACCTAAAGCCATTAAAATTTAATTCTGGAAACCATAGATTTTCTACCAATTTTATTACAATATTATCTTATATCAATTATCTAGAGAAAAGGGGCTATAATATTAAAGTAAAAATTATAAACAAAAAGTCTTTGTTGAAATCTAAAAATATAATAATTACGCTTAATAAAATTTCAGATATAGGCGTTGTGTTTTCAATATTGAAAACATTTATGTCTTTTCCATCTGAGCTCAATGAACTGTCAATAAAATCTGGAAACGGCATCAATGTTGTTATTAAAGAGAGGCTAATAGGTTTATCATAAATAGGTGAAACAATTATGTCGGACAAAAATTTTATAAATATTTTTAAAAAATCGACAAGATGGATTTTATTATTTATTATCGGTATTTTTTTATTTGTTATTTTATTAAATTGGTTAGGTAAAAATTCTAAAAATAAATCTGCTATTAATTATAGAGTAAAAAACAAAAAAACTTTTAGTATAGTTTCTAAGCATAGAAAAAAATTTATAAAGCCAAATATATATGATTCAAAAAATAATTTAAGATTAAAGGATATTTTTAATATTCCCGATAAGAAATATAAAAAATTAGACACCTTGTTTATTTATCCTGTGAAAATAAACAATAACGGGACTAAAATAAACTTGTCCGGCAAAACCGGCGATTATTTTAATAGTACAATTCCAACTGGCGAAGAACTGCCTTATTTTATTAAGAAGTTGAAATTTAAAGGATTTCATAAAAAGACGCAAGTCCCCCTATCTTTAATATTTATAAGCGGCAAAACCGCTTTGTTGGAAATAGGCGGAAAAAGTTATTACGTTCGTACCGGTGAAAATATTGGGGGGATATTTATATTGAAAATTGATTTAAACGGTATTAGCTATTCTGACGATGGTAAAATAAAATATTTAAATTTTTAAAGAATAGATCAACGGTGTATCTTATTTTTTAACATAATTGCAGGAATTATACCTAAAAGACATATTATGCCGGCTACCACGAATACATCATCATACGATTGAACCGTAGCAAACATTTTAGTAATACTGTCTATAACGCCAAGGCCGGGGTTAATTCTTGCCGAGTTAGCTATAACTCCCAAATTTGTCTTAAACAGCACGCTGCTATTGAAAAAAGACTTTGTCTTAATAAAAGTAAAATTTTTATAATTAATTTTATCCCCGTATCTTGTAAGATAATAGACCTTTTTAGTCGCAAGATAATTTGCAAAATATGCGATTCCGAAGCCGGAAGCAAGTCTCATCGTAACAGGTAAAAGACCGGAAGCTTCTGGAATTTGTTCTTTTCTGACTGAATTAAGACCAGTACTCATAATAGGCGAATATAGCATTCCAAGACCTATCCCTCTAATAATTGAGGGATATATTATATCATAGAGGTCCGACTGCACAGATAAATTCCAATATAAGAATAGAGATAAAGCTGTTAAGGCCATGCCGAATACTATAAAATACTTTGGTCCCCATTTGTCAGCCCATTTTCCGAAAACAGGAGCGGAAAGTGCGACAGAAACCGCAGAAGGCATCATAATAAGACCCGTGGTATATGGAGTGAAATTCATAATATTTTCTAGATAAACCGGCATTATAAACAAAGAGCCGAAAAGAGCTATTGCTCTTACGGCGTTAATAGATGTAATAATGGTAAAATTATAATTTTTAAAGATTTTAAAGTCTATCAGGGGGTGCGAAATAAAAGGTTCTAATAAAAAAAACATAACAAAACCAATGACGCTTAAAATTTCGCAAATATGAATATAGCTGGAATCCCAGCCCTTGTTCTGTCCTTCATTAAATGCGACGAGTATAAATGATATTGCCATTGCAAAGAACAGGAAACCTATAAAATCAAAATTTGCCTTAAAATCCTGAGTCATATGGTCGTCTTCCATTATAATTATTATTCCTATAAGCGTTATAATGGCTATTGGAGCATTTACAAAAAAAACCCACCTCCATGTTAAATGGTCTGTGATCCATCCTCCTAGTGTTGGACCAATAGCTGGTGCCGCCATTGCACCTATGCCCCAAATTCCCATTGCCCTTCCTCTTTCGCCCGGCTCAAACACTTTACCCAGAAGTGCAAGTCCAAGCGGCGCAATACCTCCGCCAGATAATCCCTGAATAATTCTAAAAAATATAAGCATATTTATAGACGTGGCAAAACCGCATGCTATTGAAGATAAGGTAAAAAATATAATGCTTAATATTATAGGGATTTTAAGACCAATTTTTTTAATTATAAACGTAATTGGCATTATTATTATTGCAGTAGCGACATTATAAGCAATCATAATCCAGTCTACATCTTCTAGATTAACGCCTAGGCTGGACATAATTTTAGGGATAGCTATGGTTACAATGCTCATATCAAGCATTACCATAAAGAAAAAAGCTACAAGTAAAAT
This sequence comes from bacterium, assembly GCA_021777135.1. Classification (GTDB taxonomy): domain Bacteria; phylum SZUA-79; class SZUA-79; order Acidulodesulfobacterales; family Acidulodesulfobacteraceae; genus Acidulodesulfobacterium_A. Next base: position 305,341 of record JAJYDX010000001.1, read on the forward strand.
TAATATAAGGTTTTTATATTCTTTGGAATACATTCCAACAGTGTATCATTAAATGACCCAAAAGTCATTTAATTTAAATACGAATCAAATAAGTTATTATATGAATGTAAATTGAATACTGTTTATAGAAATTAACTCTAAAAGAGAGATTATATTAGAGTAATAAATAACCTGGTTTGCCGGATCTTTAACATTACCTTGGTTTTCATAAGCTATATTTATAAAAAATTCATTTATTATTTTATTTCCTAAAGATATTATTTTAGATAAATCATCTGCCGTTTTGTTTTTTATATTCTCATCTTCAGCCAATCGCATAAAAAATATATCAATATTTTCCTTAAAAAAAGAGCTTAATGAAAGGCAAAATTCTGTGATATAAGTCTGCTTTTTAAATACCGGATATTTATAAAGTTCGTCAATATTATTTTTTATCAGTTCTATGCTATTGCTAATATCCTGTAAGTGATTAGTAAATTTTATTGTGCGCATTATTTCATCGATAAAGTTTTTATAATGTAAATTATCCTTTTTACATAAAAATTTTACATAAGATATGTTTATTTTTTTTGAAGAATATAGCATCTTCCTAGATAGTTCGTTAATCTCTTTGTATAAAATACCGTTATTCGTTTTGTTTCTAATAATATTATAGAGATTGTTGCTATGCCTTTTATAATTATTAGTTATCAGTTCGTTTAAGACTTCTTCAAGGCTTTGCTCTACGGCATTCGAAAATTCCAATATCTTTAAATTTAAAATTTTTTTTTCAATTTTTTTTCTATATTTTTTTTCCATATATATATTATATAATATATATGATTTACTTTATATTATATAAGTGTCCGTAGCTCATCTGGATAGAGTTCAGGACTCCGACTCCTGAGGTAGCGGGTTCGAATCCCGCCGGACACACCAGCCAAGATATAAATCACAAATAAATATAGCTTGCTTTTTGACTCGATATTTTTTAAAATTTTTTATGGCCTATTTTAATTTTATCTTACGTTTTGATATTAAATTATCGTTTTAAATTTATTAATTCATAAATGATTTCGGTATCCAAGCCCATATTTATTAACTTTGGCACTGACGGATTCAGAGGCGTCATCGGGGATAATTTTACGTTCGACGCTGTTAGTCGCATTAGTTCTTCATTAGCCGAATATTTGAAGGATAACCCTTTAAAAACAGTTGCGGTAGGTTATGATACAAGGTTTTTGTCCAAAGAATTTGCTTATAATGCAGCAAAAGTGCTTCAATCTGCAGGAATAAATGTTATATTGAGCGATAATTTTTGCCCATCCCCCGTTTTATCATATTTTGTTAAAAACAAAAAATGCGGCGCCGGCATTATGATAACCGCAAGTCACAACCCCTATATGTTCAATGGATTAAAATTTAAGAGCAAGTTCGGCTCTTCTATGCCGGAATCTGAAGTAAAAAAAATAGAAAAACTAGTTAATACAAAAAGTTGCAATGTCAATCAGCCTAAAATAGATTACATGCTTAATGATAATCTAAAACGCGCAGATTTTAAAGAAGACTATATAAGTCATATAATTAATTTAACTGAGTTAGATAAAGCAGTTAAAGAATCGGATAAAAGTTTATTAAAATCGTTAGATATTATTATCGATCCAATGTTCGGAGCAGGCATTGGATATCTTTCTTTAATATTGAAAAATTTTTCTATTAAACACAGCTCAATAAATAATACCGTTAATCCAGCTTTTCCGGGATTAAATCCTGAACCTATAGACAGCAACCTCCATAAATTAAAAGCTTTTTTAAAAAAGAGGGGAATGAAAAATAAATTTGCGGTAGGTTTTGCTACAGACGGGGATGCTGATAGGATAGGAGCCGTAGATTATGAAGGTAATTTTATAGATTCCCATAAAATTTTTTCAATAATCTTAAACTATCTTATTAAAGATGGATATCGCGGGAGTATAGTCAAAACCGTTTCTGTGTCCAGTTCTATAGACGATATTTGTAAAGAACATAATATAAAAATACATGAAGTACCTATAGGATTTAAAAATATCGCCGCACTTATGACTCAGAAAGGAAGCGATGTATTTATGGGCGGTGAAGAATCAGGAGGAATCGGCATAGTATCACATTTACCCGAAAGAGACGGTATTTTTAACGCTCTTTTGCTGCTTAAGATTATAATTAAAACTAAAAAAAACTTAAACGAGCTTTTGTCAGATATTTTTAACCAACCATACCCTTATTATTATATAAGGGAGGATTTACATTTAAAAGAAAGCAGTAAAGTACATTTAATAGAAAAATTAAAAAGCGGTAGCTTTGTACCTTTTAAAAACAATGTTGTTTCAACTAATTTTAAAGACGGTTTTAAGTATATATATAAAGACGGCTCGTGGCTTTTAATACGCCCTTCTGGTACGGAACCAGTTTTAAGAATATATGCGGAAAGCAAAGATGAAAAAAAACCTGGCGAACTTATAAACAAAGTCAGGCGCGAGATAGAAAGCTTATAAAATAAAAATCTATTTTTAGAAACTTAAAAAAATGTTATAATGCATAAATTATTTTTAATAATTTAAACTTAATTATTTTTATTTTTCAGGGGAAAACCGAAAATGAGTGAAATTGTAGATGTAAAAGGAAGGCAGATTTTAGACTCTAGAGGAAACCCAACGATTAGTGTTAAGGTTTCATTAGAGAGCGGTATGAGCGGTTTTGCCTGCGTTCCTTCTGGAGCGTCCACGGGAGAATACGAAGCATACGAAAAAAGAGATAACGACAGTTCAGTTTATGGCGGAAAATCAGTTCATTCGGCAGTAGAAGGGATTAATGATATTATCGCAAAGTCTTTAAACGGTGTAGATAGTTATTCGCAAAGGCTTATAGACGATATTATGATGAATTTAGACGGTACTCAAAATAAGTCTAATTTAGGTGCAAATGCTATTTTGGCTGTATCTCTTGCAGCTGCCGTTGCTTCGGCAAACGAATTAGAAATACCCCTTTATCGATATTTGGGTGGCTTAAACACTCATGTCATGCCCGTTCCTATGATGAACATCCTAAACGGCGGAAAACACGCAAATAATATGCTTGATTTTCAAGAATTTATGATAGTCCCTGCAGGAGCTAAGTCTTTTGAAGAAGCACTAAGAATGGGAACAGAGGTTTATCAGAAGCTTAAAAAAGTTTTAGATGACAAGAATATGCCTACGGCAGTTGGCGACGAAGGCGGATTTGCTCCTGAGCTCCAAAACAATATGGAAGCGATAATATTAATAATGGAAGCTATAGAAAAAGCAAGATATCAACCCGGAAAAGATATTTTTATTGCCTTAGATCCTGCGGCAAGCGAATTTTATGCAAACGGCAAATACGTTCTGAAAGAGGCTGGCAAAAAAACTGTGCTTGAAGCCGACGAGATGGTTGCGATGTATGCAGGGTATGTCGAAAAATTTCCTATTATATCAATAGAAGACGGCATGGCTCAGGACGATTTTAACGGATTTTCTCTATTGCTCAAGGAGCTTGGAGATAGAGTTCAAATAGTGGGAGACGACCTTACGGTAACAAATCCTAATCGCATAATTAAGGCATTAGATTCTCATTCGATAAATTCTGTTTTAATAAAGTTAAATCAAATAGGTTCTTTATCGCAAACACTAGACGCGATAGAATTAACGCAAAAAAATAACATGAGCGCGGTTATTTCCCATAGGTCCGGAGAAACTGAAGATACTTTTATTTCCGATTTATCGGTTGCCGTAAATTCAGGATTAATTAAAACCGGCGCGCCTGCACGTTCAGAAAGGGTAGCAAAATACAACAGGCTTTTACAGATTGAAGAAGAGTTGGGTTCTAATTCTTTATATAAAGGGCTTAAGGCATTTAAGGGTGCCGGAAACCGTTTGAGTTAAGTTAAGTTTTCGCTTTAAAAAAATAACAATAAAACTAAAACGAGGAGGCTATTATGGCTTTTATTATTACTGATGAATGTATTGCTTGCGGGGTTTGTATTCCAGAATGTCCAAACAACGCTATTGCCGAAGGGGATATATATATTATAGACCCCAACCTTTGCACAGAATGTTACGGATATTTTGATACTCAACAATGCGCTTCTGTCTGCCCGGTAGATTGCTGTATTCCTGATGAAAATCACAAGGAATCTAAAGACGCACTTAAAGCAAAAGCAATGAAGGCGCATCCAGATAAAAAAGACTGGAAATTCTAATAATTTTAGTCTCTATTAGATTAAATGGTAGAGGTAAGTCGCTTTGCTATTATACTTGTCTCTACCTTATAAATTGCCGCTAAAATTTTAGAACAATATATGTCCATTAAAAGAGAAAATATAAAAGGATACGAATTAAATTCTTTAGATAAATCAGAGCCTTGGCGACTTTTCAGAATTATTGGTGAATTTGTTGACGGATTTGATATTCTACCTTCTATATGTCCTGCCGTCACTATATATGGCAGCGCGAGAGTAAAGGAAGACAGCATAGTATACCAAAATACTAAAGATATTGCTTATAAACTCGCCTTAAAAGGGTTTTCTATAATTTCTGGAGGTGGACCTGGTGTTATGGAAGCGGCAAACAGTGGTTGCAGGGAAGCTAAGGAGCAACATAATTTAAACGTAAGTTCGGTAGGTTTAAATATCAAGCTTCCACATGAACAGACGCTTAATAAGTTTGCCGACGTCACTTTGGAATTCAGATATTTTTTTGTGAGAAAAGTAATGCTCGTCAGATATGCTTCTGCATATATAATGATGCCAGGAGGGTTTGGTACTTTAGATGAACTCTTTGAAACGGTAGAACTAATCCAGACAAATAAGACTAAGCCGTTTCCGGTAATCTTATTTGGATCAAGCTACTGGAGAGGTTTGATAGACTGGATTAAAGGGAATACCTTACAAAATTCTTACATTTCGGAGGAAGATTTTAATATAATTAAGATAATGGACGATCCTGACGAAATAATTAATTATATATTAAATTTTAATTTGTAACCGTTGCGGTTAAGTGAAAATAAAGGCAAAAGATGATTAAGAACGATAAGTGGATAGAAAAAATGGCTAAGGACGGCATGATAAGTCCTTTTGAAAATTCTCAGGTAAGGGATGGCGTTATATCTTATGGGGTATCTTCTTTTGGGTATGATTTAAGGATATCTAACGAGTTTAAAATATTTACCAATATAAATAGCACTGTTGTCGATCCTAAGAATTTTGATCCCAAATCGTTTGTTGATTTAATATCAGATATTTGCATCGTTCCACCAAATTCTTTCGCACTAGGCAGATCTGTAGAATATTTTAAAATCCCAAGAAACGTGGTAACAGTTTGTCTGGGTAAATCCACATATGCAAGATGCGGCATAGTGGTAAATGTTACGCCGTTCGAACCGGAATGGGAAGGATATGTTACATTGGAGATTTCGAACACCACACCTCTTCCTGCCAAAATTTATGCAAATGAAGGCATTGCGCAGGTTCTTTTTTTTGAAGGAGAAGAGCCTAGAATATCATATAAAGATAAAAAAGGTAAATATCAGTCGCAGGTTGGCATAACCCTACCACGTCTTTAAAATTAAATAAATATTAAATTAACGGTTTTATTTTATCACCCTTTTTCTTATAAAAAAAACTGAAGCGTAAAAGAATATAAGGGCAAATAATATTATTACCGATAAATATGATGACAAAATCAAAGGGTGAATTATGCCTTCATCAAGCATTCTTATTATGCTGACAGTATAATATAAAGGCATAATATAGACAAAGTATTTTACTAAATAAGGAAGTGAAGAAATAGGATAAAATACTCCAGAAAACAAGAACATCGTAGATACGACAATTGTGAAGTAATAAGAAAAAAAATCATAAGATGGAGAAAACGAAGTTATCAAAAGAGACAGCGAAGAAAATAAAATACCGTTAAGTATAATAATTACTGGAATAAAAAATGAGAAAGGAGAGATAGTCCATCTAAAAGCTATTCCAATTATTAAAACAGCCATTCCGCTCATAAATGCTTTTGCAGTTCCCCAAAGAACTTCCCCCAAAACGATGTCCTCTATCCCGACCGGGGTCAGAAGAATGGCCTCGTATATTCCGTTGGTAACCATTCTCGTGTATGCGCCGAACGTAGATTCAAATGCAGCTGCGTACATAGACGAAGATGCTATTATTCCAGGAACAATATACTTGAGGTAAGATATGCCGTCTATGTTGTGTATAAACTTGCCAACGCCGAATCCTAGTGCTGCCAGATATAAAAGTGGCTCAAGGATATCGCCAATCACGCCAGGTTTATAATATTTAAGCCATACCATATAGTTTCTATAAAAAACGGTAAACGACCTTAGGCTTAAATTTGAATTTATATTTTTTATTTTTCTTATTATTTTCACTTAATTTTTAGCAATATTCAGAAAAATCTCTTCCAAAGATTTTTTATTTAAAGTTATTTCTTTAATAGAACCGTTAAGAACTATATTTCCATGGTTCAATATTATCACGTTTTTGAATAGTTTTTCGGCTTCTTCCATATAGTGGGTAGACATAAGAATAGTAACACCGCTTTCATTTAGCGCTCTCAATCTTGACCAAATATTTTGCCTGTATTCAGGATCTAATCCGCTTGTAGGTTCATCTAATATGATTAAAGAAGGATTATTTATTAAAGCTCTTGCGATCATTAGCCGCCTTCTTAGTCCGCCTGACAAATCAGCAACCTTCGAATTTTTTTTATCTTCTAAATTAAAAAAAGTTAAAAGCTCGACAGATTTTTTTATAGACTCTTTTTTTGGTATTCCAAAATACATTGCGTATATAATAAGGTTTTCATAAACGCTAAGATCTTCGTCTAAATTATCATCCTGAGGAACAATACCTAGGCCATACTTAATTTTTTTATAATCATATTGAAGATTTAAACCTGATATAAATGTATCTCCCGCTTCAGGAATTACTATTCCGTAAAGTATCTTTAAAAGAGTAGATTTTCCAGCCCCGTTTGGTCCTATAAGTCCGAAAAAATCGCCATATTTTATATTGAACGTAATTTTGTTTAAAGCATGGATATGTCCAAAATTTTTGGTTAGGTCTTTCACGGTTAAAATATAATTTTCCATTTGCTACATTATAGCATTTTTATTTTTGCCTTTAAAATATAATCATAAAAGTGACTAATTAAAAAATATAAAATAGAATAAAAATTATTAAATTTATGAAAAACTTTAAAAAATAAAGAAAATTTAATTTAAATTGATTTATTTTAAAAAATGCTTTATAATTCCAGTAATCATTAAAAGATTTATGCTATTGTTTTTTTAAAAACATAAGTGTATATTAAAGAGAGTTAGCACTCAATCATTATAAGTGCTAATTATTATAAAAATAAATTAATAACAAATAAGGAGAAGAAGTTTATGAAAGTTAAACCATTACAGGACAGAATTTTAGTAGAAAGGCTTCAGGAAGAAGAAAAAACTAAAGGCGGTTTGTTTATTCCTGATTCCGCTAAAGAAAAACCAATGCAGGGTAAAGTTGTAGCAGCGGGAAGCGGAAGAATGACCGAAGATGGAAAGAAAATACCTATGGAATTAAAAGTAGGCGATATCGTTTTATTTGCAAAATATTCAGGAAATGATGTTAAGATAGACGATAAGGAATATCTCATAATGAAAGAAGACGATATTCTTGCAATTGTAGAGAAATAAAAAGCTTTTTGAATTTATTAACATTTTTTAAAATTAAATAATTTAAATTATAAGGAGTAAAATAATTATGGCAAAGGAATTAAAGTTTTCATCGGAAGCCAGAGCCGAAATTCTTAGTGGTGTCAATGCCCTTGCAGACGCCGTTAAAGTTACGCTTGGTCCAAAAGGAAGAAATGTAGTTATTGAAAAATCGTTTGGCTCGCCAACAATCACTAAAGACGGTGTTACCGTTGCGAAAGAGATTGAACTATCCGATAAATTCCAGAATATGGGAGCCCAGATGGTAAAAGAAGTTGCGTCAAAAACTTCAGATACGGCTGGAGACGGAACAACAACCGCTACGGTTTTAGCCCAGGCTATTTACAAAGAAGGAGTTAAATACGTTACAGCAGGCGCAAGTCCAATTTATGTAAAGAGAGGAATAGATAAAGCAGTAGAAGAAATCGTAAAAGAACTTAAAAAAATATCAAAACCTATTCAAGATCAAAAAGAAATAGCCCAGGTAGGAACTATTTCTGCAAATAATGATGAAACGATAGGTTCTATTATTGCTGAAGCAATGGACAAGGTAGGCAAGGAAGGCGTAATTACTGTAGAAGAAGCAAAAAGCATGGAAACTACGCTTGAAGTAGTAGAAGGAATGCAATTTGACAGAGGTTACCTATCGCCATATTTTGTAACAGATTCCGAAAGAATGGAATGTGTTTTGGACGACCCGTATATATTAATTAATGAAAAGAAAATATCTGCGATGAAAGATTTGTTGCCTATATTAGAACAAATTGCGAAATCTGGACGTCCTTTCATTATAATTTCGGAAGACCTTGAGGGAGAAGCGCTTGCAACACTTGTAGTAAATAAATTAAGAGGTACTTTAAACTGCTGCGCGGTTAAGGCTCCTGGTTTCGGCGACAGAAGAAAAGCTATGCTTGAAGATTTAGCTGTTTTGACAGGCGGACAGGTAATATCCGAAGATATAGGAGTTAAACTTGAATCTATTACCCTAAAAGATCTTGGTCGCGCAAAAAGAATAACAGTTGATAAAGACAACACGACGATTGTTGATGGTGCTGGTTCAAAAACTGATATAGAAAAAAGAGTTAAGCAGATTAGAGCTCAAATAGAAGAATCTACTTCAGATTACGATAAAGAAAAACTACAGGAAAGACTCGCTAAATTAATAGGCGGAGTTGCGGTTATAAACGTAGGCGCTGCTACAGAAACAGAAATGAAAGAAAAGAAAGCCAGAGTCGAAGATGCACTTCATGCTACTAGAGCGGCTGTTGAAGAGGGAATTGTCCCTGGAGGCGGAGTAGCCTTGTTAAGAGCGGCAAAAGTAATTGATAAACTTAAGGGAGCAAATCATGACGAAGACTCAGGAATTAAAATAATAAAAAGAGCCGTGCAGGAGCCTTTAAGAATGATTGCGGAGAACGCAGGAGTTGAAGGTTCTATAGTAATAGATAAAGTTCTTAGCCATGACGGAGCTTCTTACGGATATAACGCGGCTGCGGACAAATACGAAGACCTTATCAAATCAGGTATTATTGACCCGACTAAGGTTGAAAGAACTGCGCTTCAAAATGCGGCGAGCGTCTCATCTCTTATGCTTACGACTGAAGCAATGATTGCCGATAAGCCGGAAGATAAACCGGCCGGCGGTATGCCAGGCGGCGGTATGCCTCAGGGAATGGGCGGAATGTATTAAAATAAATTACTTGTTAATAGCTTCATAATGAAGAAAAAAAAGGGAGCGGATTTTAAATCCGCTCCCTTTTACTTTTTTAATCGCAGCATTTTCTGTGTTTTTACTTTATAAGATATTCCGCAAGATTGACTTTTTTGCCATAATAGTTTAAAATTCAATTATTATGGGGCATTTGGAGCACAAAAAAGATATAAAAGCCGGCAAACTTTTAAATATTTACATTATAACATTAAGCGATACAAGAAAAGAAAAACAAGATGAAAGTGGTAATTATATAAAAGATAAACTTTTGTCAGTTTCCCATAAAGTATCCGGTTACAGTATTATAAAAGATGATGGGGGCTTGCTCGAAAATCTTATCGTAAAAGTTTGCCTTCCAGATTCAAAACAAAAAACTGATGCTTTAATTATAAACGGTGGAACCGGAGTTTCCTTTAAAGATATAACTTACGAAACGTTAAAAGATTTATATGATAAGGAGATATACGGTTTCGGAGAGTTATTCAGAAATTTAAGCTATAATGAAATCGGACCTTCCGCAATTATGTCCCGTGCTTCCGCTGGCATATATAACGGTAAGATAATATTTTCCATCCCCGGCTCTTTAAATGCCGTAAAATTAGCTATGGATAAGATAATTCTAAGTGAAATTGGACATCTTTATTATGAAATTTCTAAACATCTCTATTAAATTATTAGCATAATATTTAAAAATATGTTGTTTTAAAATTGTAGCAGTGTAAGATCGATATGATAAATATAAAAGTAAGACTCTTTGCGGCTCTTAAGGAAATAATAGGGAAAAATCATTTGGATTTACAGTTTAACGGCGACCCCTCATTAAAAGATGTTATTTCATTTATAATCGAGGCTTATCCCTCTGTAAAAGAAATAATCAAAATTTCTAAATACGCGGTAAATATGGAATATACAGATATAAACGATGGAAAACACTTGAACAACGGAGATGAAATAACTATTATTATGCCGGTTAGTGGAGGAACTTATAATATTTTGGAAGATAAAGCTTGCGTAGAAATAACCGAAGAAAAAATAGATTCAAATAAGGTTTTAGATTTTGTTTCAGATCCTTTGGCGGGTTCGGTTCTTTTATTTAATGGAACCGTTAGGAATAACGACGACGGAAAACCGGTAGAATATTTATACTATGAGGCATATGAAGAAATGGCGGTTAAAGAAATTAATAAATTAATTGCTGACGCATTTAGCAAGTATAATATTATAAAAATCTGCATAGTTCATAGAACAGGTAAAATAAATACCGGAGAAGTTTCAATCACAATAGGAATCTCAAGCCCGCATAGGGAAGATTCGTATATGGCGTCTAAATTTTTAATAGACAATATAAAGGAAACTGTGCCTATATGGAAAAAGGAAGCCTTTGAAGATGGCAGTCGATGGAAAAGATTATGAGAAGAATAATATGAGGTTTGCATATAATGAAAGAAACAAATAAAGAGCTATATTTAGGAATAGATATAGGCTCAACCACTGTTAAATTTGCAATTTTAGATAAAAACCTGAAAGTTATTAAAAAAAATTATATAAGGTCTAACGGTGAATCTCTTAAGACGGCTTATAATGTTTTAAGAGATATTTTTAATGAATTTTCTGAAGATTCTTTTGCCGGAATAGGTGCTACCGGTTCAGGTTCCCGGGTGCTTGGGGAAGTGCTGGGCATTCCTAATATAAATGAACTCGTAGCTCAGACAGAAGCCGTTAAATATTTCTATCCGAATGTCAGAACGGTTATAGAAATGGGCGGGCAGGATTCCAAATTTCTTATGCTTAGAAAAAATCGGGATACCGGCCAGATTTTTCTGGAAGATTTTGGGCTTAATGATTTATGTGCGGCAGGGACGGGCTCTTTCTTAGACCAACAGGCGGAAAGACTTAGTATAAACATAGAGGATGAATTTGGGCGTCTTGCCATGCAATCAAATAATCCTGCAAAAATAGCCGGAAGATGCACCGTGTTCGCTAAGTCCGATATGATTCATCTGCAACAGGTTTCAACGCCTATTCCCGATATTGTTGCTGGATTATGTTATGCCGTCGCAAGAACGTTTATAGGGACTATCGCTAAAGGGAAAAAATTTGAGAAGCCGGTTATTTTTCAAGGTGGAGTGGCATTTAATCAAGGCATGATAAGGGCGTTTAAAGATGTTTTGAATCTTGAAGACAATGAGCTTATTATACCGGAACATCATACTGTTATGTCCGCTATAGGAATTGCCATTATATCGCAGAATGAAAAAAAATTTAAATTTAAAGGGCTAGAGCATCTTAAAGAATTTATAGAAAAAAACAAATTAACCGGCAGATATAGGGATAAGCTCAAGAATTATTCAATCGAAGACAAAAAAAAAGACAATTTAGCCGAAGATAATTTAACTGCCGTTAAATGTTTTTCTGGTCTTAATGTACCAGTCTATATCGGCGTTGATACGGGTTCTGTTTCTACTAATGTAGTATTAATGGATGAGAATAAGCGGCTTTTAATTAAAAAATATAAGAAAACAAAAGGTAAGCCGATAGAGATTGTCAGGGATACCCTGCGCGAAATACATTTGGAATTAAAAAAATTTAACGTGGATGTTTCAGTTAAAGGAGTTTGCACTACTGGTTCAGGAAGATATTTAATTGCGGATTATATAGGGGCAGATATAGTAAAAAATGAAATAACGGCACAGGCGGCGGCATCTATTTTTATAGACGAAAATGTAGATACGGTTTTTGAAATAGGCGGACAGGATTCAAAATATATAAGGATTAAAAATGGCGTGGTAATAGATTTTGAAATGAATAAAGCATGTGCCGCCGGTACTGGTTCATTCCTGGAAGAGCAGGCGCAAAAACTAAATATAGACATTATCGAGGAATTCGCGAATAAAGCTTTTAACGCTTCTAGTTCTTGTAATCTTGGAGATAGATGTACAGTATTTATGGAATCCGATCTCGTGTCACATCAGCAGAAAGGTGCAAATAAAGACCAGCTTATCGCCGGACTAGCATATTCAATTGTCGAGAACTATCTAAATAAAGTGGTTTTAGGAAAACCCGTTGGCGAAAGGATTCTTTTTCAAGGCGGCGTGGCATTAAATAAAGCAGTCGTGAGTGCTTTTGAAACTATTTTGGGTAAAAAAATAGTCGTTCCCGAACATAATGAAGTGACAGGGGCGATAGGTAGCGCTATTATAGCCTTTCAAAATACTGGAAAATCAAAATTTGCCGGCTTCGATCTTACGAACAGGAAATATTTTCAAGAATCCTTTGAATGTAAAAAATGCTCTAATTTATGTGACGTAAATAAAGTTAGCGTTGAAAGCGAACCCCCGCATTATTATGGTGCAAGATGTGATATATTTGAAATAGATAAAACTAAAATAAGGAAAGGAGAAAATTTTTTTAAATTCAGAAAAGAGCTTTTATTCGATGAATATTCAACTGAGAATGAGACTGATTATTCAAAGCCGCGTATTGGTATTCCGTTATGTTTGGAAACATACGATCTTTTTCCGTTCTATAACGAATTTTTTACAAAATTAGGATTTAACGTAATTTTATCTGACGAAACTAACAGACAGATTATTAATACTTCTAATATGCTTTCCGTAACAGATACTTGTTTCCCAGTTAAAGTCCTTACTGGACACGTAAAAAGTTTGATAGACAAAAATGTTGATGCAGTTTTTCTACCTGCCTTAGTAAACAGAGAAAAAAATCACGAATTTCAGGAAAATACCTATCAATGTCCTTATATTCAAGGTGTTCCATATATAGCAAAGTCGCTTTTAGAGTTTGACAGGATAAAAATTATTTCACCTGAATTAAGGATGCTAGGAGATGGTTCGGATTATAACCTGACCGTGGATAATCTATACAAAAATCTCAAAAATTTTGGCATATCAAAAAATAAGATTGTTAATGCCTTTAACTCGGCTTTTCAAAAACAAAAAAGTTTTTTTGAAAAATTAAAAATTAAAGGAAAAGAAGTTATAGAAAAATACAATGATATTACCGTATTAGTCGGCAGACCTTATAATACCCAAGACGATGGTATTAATTTGGCTATTTCTGGTAAAATAGCGTCTTTAGGTATAACCGTTATTCCGATGGATTTCCTTGATATAGGAGAAGTGTCTATTTACGAAGAACATGATAATATGTTCTGGCATTCAGGCCATAAAATTTTATCCGCGGCGAAGATAATAATGAATAATCCGAAACTTAATGTCGTTTACGTTACTAATTACGCATGCGGTCCAGATTCATTTATTAAAACTTTTTTTGCAGAATATATGAAATATAAGCCTTATCTTGAAATAGAAATAGATGAACATAATGCAGATGCGGGCTACATAACAAGGTTAGAAGCTTTTTTTGACAGCATAGAAAGTTTTAAGCCTGAAACTTTTGACTTTAATTAATTTTTATCCGGAGTTACTTGGTATGATTTTAAAAACAAGATTTAAAGCTATAGTTTCAAAAATTAAAAAAATGGGTTATAGTCTTACTCCACAGAGACTTGAAATTATTAAAATTATTTCGGAGTCAAAAAACCATCCGTCCGCTGCAGATGTATATAATAAGCTGAAAAAATTGTACCCGATGGTTTCTTTGAATACTGTTTATAAAAATCTTTCAATGTTAGCATCACTGCATGAAGTAAGAGAAATTAAAACAATGCAAAATTCAGTACATTATGACGGAGATATTTCTTTACACGGACATGCAATATGTGAAAAATGTGGAAAAATAATAGATGTTGAAATAAACGAGCTTGATTTTAAGGGATTTTTTGAAACTAAAATAAAGAAAAAATTAACAGAGAACTACAATATAAGTAATTACGGGATCGAGTTTTACGGTTTGTGCGCAGGTTGCGGAAAAAAAGCAGTTAGTGTTGTAGGCTAATAAATATGAAACATATTTTAATCATTCACTAACATAATCATATCCTTTTAAAATTACCTGAATAGCATTTTTCTTTTCCGCGTCATTTTTAGAAAACAATGCTGTCTGCCTACATACCGAATCAACGTCTAAGAGATTGCTTTTTGCAATAAAAGCCCCAACTAGCCCAATATAAGCGCTTACCTTGTTTTTTCCCATAGCATCCATATCAATTATGTTTTTAAGAGGTATTTTATAAACGTTTGCAGTCTTTTCATTTAATTTACTGGAAACAGTATCGTTATCGGTAAGCCAATAATCGCAAACGTTAAACGCGGAATAGTCAGACAATATCAAAGTATTTTTGTTTATATAAGGAAGAAAATTTAACGTAGATTGATAATCTAAACTGATAATTGCATCTATGTTTTGCATACAGCTTAATGATTCAAATTTCCCTACTTTTATAACCGAGTATGTAAGGCTGTAGTTTGATATATTTGATGCAGATTTTATTAAAAGTGAAACGTTAAAATTTTCGCTCTTTAAAGAAGAGTATATAAATTTGCTTAAATATTTAATTTCTTTAAAGTCGGCACCGTTTAATATCAGGTTATAGTTTATATTTTCCATATTATTCAAAGATTAATCCTGCTTTCCAAAGATTTTTTAAACTTAATTTTTTTTCTTTTTTTTGATTTTATAGCTTTATTGGGACATATATCTATACATAGTTTGCAGAAATTACATATCTCAGCGTCTATAAATATATTTTTATTATCTGTAATTTTAATTGCGGTACATCTTGTTTTTTGATAGCATAATCTGCACTCAAATTTTTCACATATAGAATTATTAATGTATAAATATGATGTATAATTTAAATTTCGTCCTGATTGCGCGATATTATTACAGTCATTATCGATAAATATAAGGTTTGCGCTGTTCTTAATATTTAAATCTTTCAAGCGGGTCGCTTTTTTAACTATCATTTTTTTGAAAGATTTTAAAAGCGGATGGGAAAATAAAGTTTTTATGGCATAATCAAAATCATGTATTGATTTATAAACGACAAATACAATTTTATGATTAAGATTTAATTCGTTGCTTATTTTATTAAACTTATCTATCTGTTCAGAAAATCTTAAGGATGGAATAAAAATGTATAAATTTTTATTTAAATCTTTAGAATATAAATTAAATGATAAAAAAAGAGGGTTTTCCGTGAGCATTATGTTTTGAAATGAAAACCTTAATGCGCTTGAATTCAAAAGTGAAAAACACCCTTCTCCGCCTATTAATATGGAATCTTCGGAAGCCTCTGGTTTTTTTTCAAGCCCCTGTAAAAAAGTAAATAAAGTGCAACCAGCGCAAAAAGATTTAGGTGACTTTATCTCTGTTATAACAAAGTCATCGGTACAAAATCCAAATTCTATGGCTTTATTGTTATCCGCTCCAATAAACTTTATATTTTTATATGTTAATAAGGTCTTATCGTCTTCTAAAATATCTTTTACCGATTGTCCTAATAAACCTTTGCTGTCAAATATAAATATATTTTCATAATTATTGCCGCCGTCGGATCTAATTAATTCAATAAAACCGATAGAATCAACAGGATTAATAAGATTAAATAAAATAATATCAGAATTGTCAGATAAATTTTTGTTTTCTATTATTTTATTAAAATATTCGGCATCTGTTAAAATAAGATTATTTTGAGTTTTTCCTTTAAACAATTCTATATATTTCCCTGTATTTTTAAAAAATTGAATATTATTCCTTAACTCATAAGAAACAGTTTCCTTACCGTTATCCATTAAAGAAAAATTAGGTTTAGACGCGGTTCGTTCCGTATATTCTTTTTCTTCCTCAATGTTATATTCATTTATAATTGAGTCGTTAAGATAAATAAGAACAGGTAGTTTTAATTTCTCAGAAAGTTCAAAATAATAAGGAAGGTGATCAATGAAACCTGATATTTTATGATAGTTGTATGTTGGAAAAATACTTTCGAACGATAAGGAAAATTTATTAATCCCAGGTTTTTTAAAAAGGAATAAAACAATACCCCCGTTTAAATTTTTATTGGATATAAAATATTTTTCTAAAAATATAAAATTCAGAAAAGACTGATCATAGACAAATGCCATGGCTCTACGATTAGTTATTGAAAGAGAATAAACTTCAGTCCACAAAAGATCCATATCCGGCTGAATTTTTAATGAAAAATTCTTATCGATTTCAGCAAGCTTATCCGTGAGATTAGCGTCCAAAAAAGTATTGTTGATACCGTTATTTGAGGCTCTTTTCAGGATAAATTCTATACCGCCGGTAATATTATAACCTTTATCTCTATATAAAATATTTTTATTTCTATTAAGAATCCTCATAATTTTTAATTTAATTACATTAAATCTATGGGTTCCGCGCCTTCTATTTTTTTTAATTTTACGTCTTTTTTAGCAACGGATATAATGGTCGCGAATATATTGATGGCAACGAGTGAAATCATAACTATTGCAAATCCATGCATAAATGCAGAAATGTAAATATGTTCAGGTATAGCCGAATGTACAGTAGTGCCGGTATGGGACATCTCGTATCCGTGTTTGAGATATGTAAAGATAAGTCCGGATATTGCGACGCCGAAAATGAGACCTAATGCCCTCATCATATTTAGTATCCCTCCGGCCACTCCAAGTCTTTCAGGTGGTGCGGACAGCATTATCGCGCTGTTGTTTGGAGGAGTGAAAATACCCATTCCGACTCCTAGTATAATAAATTCAAAAATTAAAAGATATATATTTACTGCCGGAGTTATGAATGTTAAAAGTAATGTTGAAATTGCGCAGATAAACATTCCGGTAGTAGTCATGATACGCGAGCCTAATTTATCAGAGATCGCTCCTGCAAATGGAGCGATAATAGCCATAGAAAGCGGTATAGGGGTTAGAATAGAACCGGTTACCGCGGCATTATAATGTAGTACTTCTTCTAAATAGAAAGGCATAAGAAATAAAACTGCGAAAAGAACATAATAAGATAAAAGACCTGTAGTATTGCCAGCCGAAAACCCCCATTTTTTAAACATTTTCAGGTCAATCATAGGGTGTTTGACTTTTAATTCCGTATATACAAATAGCGGCAATAATACCATAGCAATAAAGAAATAAATGAGGATTACCGGAGAACTCCATCCAAGTTTTTCTCCCTGGTTAACTGCTAAAACTAATGAAGCTAAGCCGGCAGCAAAAAAAGATATGCCCAAATAGTCAATTTTCTCCTTTTTCGCGGATATCTTGGCTTTGCTGGACGGAAGTATAAAAAGAGCCATAAATGTTCCTATTATTCCTATCGGGACATTTACGTAAAATATTAATCGCCAGTTCACGGCTGCTATAAGCACGCCGCCGACAAATGGGCCAACAGACATTGCTATAGCTTGTATGGAACCCTGAAGACCTATGGCTTTTCCTAATTCGTTTGAAGGAAAAGCCTGCGTTATTATAGCAACGGAATTTGCCTGAAGCAAGCCTGCGCCTACAGCCTGAAGCACGCGTGAAAATATAAGAAAATTTGCGTTAGGGGAAATTCCGCATAGTGCAGAGCCCACAGTAAAAACTACGAATCCGATATTATACATCTTTGTTCTTCCGAACATATCAGCAAGCCTGCCGAATAGAGGTAAAAAAACTGTCAATGTTAACATATATGCCATCGCAACCCATTCTATTGTAGACATAGGAACTGCAAAGCCGTGTTGCATAGTCGGCATCGCGACGTTAACTATGCTGACGTCTAAAGCAGACATGGTTGCTCCGACGAGGACCGTTGTAAGAATAAACCACTTCCAGTTAGGATGAGATTCAAAGTATGGATGTGGGAATGTAGATTTTTTTTCCAATTTAATACTCCTCCAGTTTTTATTCGGATTTTAAATTTTTACCTGCTGTTTCCCGCAATTTTATTCCGAGTTCTCTAAGTTGAATGTCTTTTACGACAGAAGGAGCATCGGTAAGAGGACAATAAGCTTTCTGCGTCTTAGGGAAAGCTATTACTTCTCTTATAGAATTTTCGTTTTTTAACAGCATTAATATTCTATCAACGCCGAAGGCTATGCCTCCGTGAGGAGGCGCTCCAAAGCTTAAAGCATCAAGAAGGAATCCAAATTTAGCCTTTGCTTCTTCAGGCGATATGGAAAGAATTTCAAAAATTTTACCCTGCAGTTTAGTATCGTGGATTCTTATACTGCCTCCGCCAATCTCTTCTCCGTTAAGAACAAGGTCGTAACTGTCCGATTTAACCGAAAGAGGATTATTTTCAAGTTTGTTTAAATCTTTTTCTGCCGGTGAGGTAAAAGGGTGGTGGACGGAAACAATCTTTTTTTCTTCTTCGGAATATTCAAATAAAGGAAAATTAACGACCCATAAAATATCGAATCTGCCTTCGGGGATAAGGCCGTATGTTTTTGCAAGGTGGAGCCTAAGTCTGCCAAGGACACTTTCTGCAGTTTTTTTTGAATCTGACTGGTAAAAAATTATATCACCGTTTTTAGCGCCAAGCCTAGCAACAGTTTTTTCTCTTTCGTCGTCAGATATGAATTTTGCAATTCCCCCTTCAAGTAGCCCGTTTTCACCTACTTTAGTCCATGCGAGCCCTTTTGCACCAAAATCTTTAACAATATTTAAAAGTTCATCGATATCTTTTCTAGAAAGAAGATTTGACCCGTTAGGCAAGCAAATTGCTTTAATTACTCCGCCTTTTTGAATATTATCTTTAAATACGTTTAATGCCGAGTTTGTAAAAGTATCCGTCAAATTATTAATAAGCAGTTCAAATCTTGTGTCAGGTTTATCGCTGCCGTACTTGTCCATTGCTTCATCATAATCCAGAACTTTAAAGGGTTTTTCTAATTTTATATTAAGAAGCTTATTGAATATTAAAGCAAATAAATCTTCAGTAATTGAAATAATGTCTTCGGTTTCTACAAAAGACATTTCCATGTCTAGCTGGGTAAATTCTGGCTGTCTGTCCGATCTTAAATCTTCATCCCTAAAACAACGGACTATTTGGTAATATCTTTCGAATCCGCTGACCATAAGGATTTGTTTAAACAACTGAGGAGATTGAGGAAGGGCGAAAAAATGCCCCTCGTTTAATCTTGAAGGCACTAAAAAGTCTCTGGAACCCTCTGGAGTGCTTTTTGTTAAAAAAGGAGTTTCTATATCGAAAAAACCTTTATTATTTAAAAAATCTCTAATGAGATAGGTAAAATTGGACCTGAATATTAAATTTTCCTTTAACCGTTTACTTCTTAAATCTAGATATCTGTACTTAAGCCGCGTGAATTCGTTAACGTCGTTTTCTTCATCTATTTGAAATGGTAGGACTTCGCACGTGTTAAGAACATCAACAGATTCTGAAATAATTTCTATGCTGCCTGTTTTTAACCCTGTATTTTCAGTCCCTTGTGGTCTTTTTCTTACTGTTCCGGTGATAGAAACGACATATTCATTTTTTAATTTTTTGGCTATTTTAAAAGATTCTTTATCTATGTTTTCGTCGAAAACTATTTGCAATATGCCTGAATAATCCCTTAAATCGATAAATATTAAGCCTCCGTGGTCGCGATAATGCATTACCCATCCTTTAAAGGTAAACTTTTTACCTATGTCGGATTCCTGAATATCTTCACATAACGTTCTTAAGGTTTTATTTAAGTTTTGAGGCATTTATATATTCTCTCCAAATTTTAAAAATAAACATGGTTGAATTTTAGTTCAATTTTAAAGTTTATAATTTTAGTGTTGCTTATGTCAATAAAAATTTATCTATTTCTTTTTCCATAAGATAATTGTCATATAAAAAATCTACATGGTTTTTTACAGGTATTTGCAATATTATCGCACTGTTTATTTTTCTATGTAATTCTATCATGCATTCTTCACGTATAATTAAATCGTTTTTGGAATATATAAGATTAAAAAAAATTCCGAATCTGTTAATAACATTTATATCTGTTTCATAATTTTCGACGTAATATTTAGAATACTTGAAATCGTTTATCACTACTTGCATATTGGTTCTTTTTATATCTGTTAATGCTTTATCTATAATACTTTTATTTTTTGATGCAAGCGCATCTTTTAAAAAAAGAATAATAGTTCTTTCGAAAGATTTTTCTAAGCTTTTTATAAAACTATCGCTTATAAAGGTATTATGACATCCTGCAATAAGCATTGCCTTTTTGGTTTTATATGGAAATAATGACGCGTATTTGAGGCAAACTTGCGCCCCCATAGAATGTCCTATTAATATATAATGGTTATTATCATCAAAAATTTTTGACAAAATTGAGTTCAAAATTTCAGCATAATAAGTTATGCCGCAAATATTTTTTTTGAATAAATCTTGATTTAAGCTGTTTTCTAGGTCTGATGCAAACGATCTAAAATGAAACGGAAGGTCAAAAACCAATATATTAAAAATTGTGCCGTATTTTTTTTTTAAGTTATTAAAAATTGAAAGCATTGAAAGATGATTCCCACCGGCTCCGTGAATTAAAATTATGGATTCTGTTTTTTCCGGTAAATAAGATTTATGAAGTATGTAAAAAATTTCGACGTCGCTTGATTTGATATATGGCATAGATAATGAGAACTTTTAACGGCGCAGGTTCAAAAATTTAGCAAATTATGATATATTAAAAGTAAAAAATATCAGAAATTATATATATTAATTAATTTATTATAACACAAGAAATAATGACGTTCTTAAAAAAAATAATATATTTTTATTATAAAAAAGGGCTTAAAAAAGAAGTATTAAAAAATAAAATACCCGGTCATATAGGTATTATACTTGACGGCAATAGGAGATACGCAAAAAAACTCGGTTTAGAAGGTGCTTTTAGGGGGCATAAAAAAGGAGCGGATAAGCTTTATAAAGTTTTATCGTGGTGTATAGAATTAAATATTAAAGTCGTTACCGTGTGGGCTTTTTCTACCGATAATTTCAAAAGAGAAAAGTACGAAGTGGACGGCTTATTAGATATAATAAAATCTCAACTTGAATTTTATATAAATTCAAAATTTATAAACGAAAATAAGATAAGTATAAA
Source organism: bacterium (assembly GCA_021777135.1). GTDB lineage: Bacteria > SZUA-79 > SZUA-79 > Acidulodesulfobacterales > Acidulodesulfobacteraceae > Acidulodesulfobacterium_A. The sequence goes on from JAJYDX010000001.1 coordinate 326,817, forward strand.
GGTTATAGGCAAAAGAGAGCTTCTGCCAGACGATTTATTAGCTGTAATAGACGAACTTGAAAATAAAACAAAAAATTATCATAATCTAAGGCTTTATATAGCTTTGGGATACGGAGGAAGGCAGGAAATATGCGATGCCATTATAAACTTCATTTCTGATAGTTCTTTTATAAAATCAAAATTGAGCCAAAAACATGACGTATTTAAAGAAGATGCTGAAGAAAATTGTTCCGACGTTTTATCTTCACCTGAAAATACAAAACATATCTGTTCTAATAGCTTTGTTGACGATTACGATTATTTGTCTAATATTATTACCGTGGAGAACATATCAAAATATCTTTATGCTAAAGGTTCCCCAGATCCTGACTTAATTATTAGGACAAGCGGAGAAATAAGGCTTTCCGGTTTTCTGTTATGGCAGAGCGCATACAGCGAATTCTATTTTTGCGACGCTTACTGGCCGGAGTTCAGGGAAATCGATTTTCTTAGGGCAATTAGAAGTTATCAATCTAGAAAAATAAGGGCGGGAAAGTAAGATGGCTTTTAATAAAACACAGAAAAAGACCATTGCAGCTATGAGTTCCGTGGTGGGGCTAAGGATGCTTGCCGTATTTATTGTTCTGCCAGTTTTTGTGCTGTTTGCCAAACAATTCTCGTCTAATTTTATTTTAATTGGCGTAGCTTTTGGGATTTACGGTTTGTCAAGAGCTATATTTCAAATACCTTTCGGCTATCTTTCGGACAAGATTGGAAGAAAAAACATCTTGTTTTTTGGGATGTTATTGTTCGGAGTATTAACTTTTATAATTGGGTTTTCTTCCGATATTTATGAACTTATTTTATTGAGGTTTCTACAGGGAGTTGCTGCTGAAAGCTCGGTGGCGTTTGCGTTGGTGTCAGATACCGTTTCCGAAAACGACAGAGCTAAAGCGTTAGCATTTCTAGGTATACCGATAGGGCTCAGTTTTGTTGTGGGGATAGTAGCAGGACCTCTTCTTTCTTATTATTTCGGTTATTCTTTTTTGTTTTACTTCTCTGGCATTCTTGGCGTAATTTCAGCGTTTTTGATTCTTTTTTGGGTGGAAGAACCAAAGAGTAAAAAAATGTTAAAAGAAATCGAGGTTTCATTAAAAGATGCCGTGAAAGTACTTAAAAATAAAACGTTGGCAAATCTTTCTGTTCAGGGATTCTTACTTTCTTTTTTTATGACGGTCTTCTTTTTTGGCTTGCCTTTAATAGTTAAAAGCGAACTCGGAACGGGTTACTATTATAAAGTTTTAATTCCTATGGTGATTTTTTCGCTTTTTGCCATGATGAAAGCGTCAAAAAAAGCAGATATGGGATACGAGGTTCATCTTTTAAAAGTCAGCTTTATATTAATGGGTATTTCAAGTATTTTCATGTTTTCCAATTTCGGTAATTATGCGCTGCCTGCAATAATTATCGGAGGCATTATTTTTTTTACCGGTTTTTCCATTACAGAGCCCATAATGCCTTCCTTGGTAGCATCGTCGTCTGATAAATCTTTGGTTGGAACATCTATGGGAGTTTATAATACTCTACAATTTTCCGGAAGTTTCTTTGGCGGAAGCATTGCCGGTTTCTTGTACAAAAGTTATTATGGCTTAATGCCTGTGGTTTTAATTATATCTTCCATAGTATGTTATATTTTAATAACGAGGATTAGAAAATGAAAAATATAGATAAGGTAGATTTAGCCAAATTAAAATCAAAAGTAAAAGGAAGACCGTTGTACTTTTGCAAATGTGGATTATCAAAGAGACTTCCTTATTGTGACGGCAGACACGGTTGCGACGAATCTGTCGATAAAAATAATAAAGTTCGGACGGAGCAAGATATAATAAAAGATACCGGCGCTAAAGATAAAGCTGAAAGCGAATAATTATACTTAAAACTCTTCCCCTATAAACTCCTCTTCTATTATCATTTGCATCTCTTCTTTGCTTATAGAAGTTTTAATCGCAATGAAATAAAATAATATTGCGGTTATAATTGCCGCTATTGAATCGTAAGGAGCTCTAATGAAGTTATTGCCGCCGAAATTTTTGCTTCCGAAATAAGATATAATCAAGATAACCGCTATGTAAAATACAAACCAAAGTCCAGGATTTACAGTTTCTTTAAATTTAGTCTTAATTTTATTAATATTAGTTAAAATAAATATAATTATTCCAGCAGATATGCCCAAGGATAATTTCCATAAGGTGGAAAAAGTAGACCAGTAAATAATCATAGTACCCACTATAAAAGCTGATAAAGATATTATATTTGCAAAAGGCAGGTAAAAAGGACGTCTTCTATTAGGGTCTAATTTTCTGAAGGTCATTAGTCCTATTGGTCCAAGAATGTATGTGAAAACCATTCCCGAAGTAATTATGCCTACTAAAGACTGCCAGCTTGGAAAAGGAAGAAGATACAACGCCGAAAGAACGAACGTAAAGGTCAATGATATATAGGCAGTGCCGTAACGGTTAAAATTTAAATGAAAACTTTTTGGCAAAAATTTCATCTTAGACATAGCAAAGGTAATCCTGGAAGTTGTTCCCATATACACCAGCCCTGTCGCAAAAGGCGAAATAACCGCGCCAATTATTACCATTAAGGCGAATGCCGGGAACCCGTATAAATTTAATAAATTTACGAAAGGAGAAGATAAATTTAACAAATTCCAAGAATTGTTATGAACAAGAGGAACCGATATTACAAAGCTAAAAGAAAGCAAAGCATAAACTATTATTCCTATTACGACCGATATTATAGTTGCTATAGGAACGTCTCTGCCGGGGTTTTTTGCTTCACCGGAAAGGTCTATCGCTTGCCTGAAGCCAAGATATGAAAATATTACGCCTCCCATGGATATACTTTTCATAATTCCGTCGTATCCGTAAGGCAATAAATTATAAACAAAAATATTTTTTATATTACCGTCTTTAACAGAAATAAAAATAAGCGCCGCAGAAGTCGCCAAAACTATGAAAATTTTAAAGTATGTAAGCAAAGTATTGGTTTTTGCAAATATTCTTGCACCGAAGAGATTTAGCAAAAAGAAAAAAATTAAAATAAAGAAAGATAGGACTATCCCCCACGCGGTAAGCGATTTATTTAAAAAGAGGCCGTTTATATAAAAATTAAGATATTGGACGGTGGCTATAGTTTCTATTGTGCTTACGGCTGCTCCGGCTATTATTAATATCCAGCTAGTTATAAATCCCAAAAACGCTCCGTGGGTATATTTTGGATATCTTGCTAAGCCTCCCGCAGCCGGAATCATTGCTCCAAGCTCGCTGTAAACAAGCGCTATAAGTATAACGGCAAATCCGCTGATAAGCCATGAAAATATAGATGCCGGACCGGCATATTTTGCGCTTTCGTAAATACCTAAAAGCCATCCAGAACCTATAATTGCGCTAGTTGAAGCAAATGTGAGCTGTAAAATATTTAAGGATTTTTTCATAATTAAGAGATTTGATTAATGCATATATATATGATTTAATGTATTATATTAATCATTTCTATATAAAACAACCCTAAAATTATAAGGAGGCAAATCGGATGATTTATGATTTAATTATAATCGGCGGCGGACCTGCCGGACTTTCTGCCGCAATTTATGCTCTTAGGGCACGTCTTAATATAATTTTAATAGAAAAAATGGCAGTAGGAGGGCAGATAGCCCTGACAGACAATATAGAAAATTACCCAGGATTCCCTTCTCTTTCAGGTGTAGAACTTATGCAGAAATTTGAAGAACATGCAAAAGGGTTGGGTTTGAATGTTATATATGACGAAATAAAAGATATAATTGATAATGGAGAACATAAAACATTAAGAGGCGTTAACGAAAGCTATAAGGCAAAGACGGTTATAATTACGGTAGGAGCATCACCTAAAAGACTCAATATTCCAGGCGAAAGAGAGTTTACCGGTAGAGGCGTGTCTTATTGCGCTACCTGTGACGGACCATTTTTTAGAGATCATGACATTGCTGTTATAGGCGGTGGCGACGCTGCTTTAAAAGAAGCCAACTATCTTACTAAAATCGTTAAATCCGTAGTTTTGGTTCATAGAAGAAAAGAATTCAGAGCAGAAAAAATAATACAGGAAAAACTGCATAACGCAAAAAATATAACTATGGAGTTGGAACATTCGCCCGTTTCGATAAACGGCGGTAAGGCGGTGGAGTCTATAACTATAGAAAATGTTAAAACCAAGGAAAGGAGAACTATTCCAGTTACAGGAGTTTTTATTTTTATAGGAATCAATCCCCAAACATCTTTTTTAAAAAATATCAATAAAGATGAATACGGTTTTATAAAAACTGACCCCTTTACATTGATGACATCAATGCCTGGCGTGTTTTGCGCAGGCGACGCTCATTCCAAAAAATTACTTCAGGTAGCTACCGCGGTAGGTGAAGGTGCTCTTGCGGCCACATCCGCTGAAGAGTTCGTATGTGATATTTGTTGATTTTTGTGACAAAAGTCATTTATTAATTCTTTTGAATCCGGTAATATAAATTATCAATAATTCAAGACGGCTATTAAGAGAGGTGTGTATAAGTTGGGAAACGGCGGAAATCCGGACAATAATTACAACTCTATGCAGGATATGGTTTTAACAAGGCACGGATTTGTAAAAGGTAAAGACAAATCTTTTCTTAAAAATCCTAAAGACAAACCTTTTGTCGGAATAATCGGGATACCTCCTAAAGAAGTCATGGAAGAACTGATTCAAGAAAGCGCCGTAATACTTTCTTTAGATATGTATAAAGTAGACCAACTTATTACGGAACCTACGGAAAATATTCTTCCAAAGGCTTATTGCGCACAAATTAAGAGAATAATAGCAAATATTTTATCAGTAACGGATTACTGGAACGAAGACGTTATGGATTCAGTTTTAGTGGGAAGGAATCCTATATCGGAAATAATAATCGAGGATTCTGAAATTTGCCGATGCAACGAAATGGGCTTTGTAGCAGATTATATCGAAAACGAACTTAAAATTAAATTAAGGCGCGTAAAAAATAACGATATCGAAAGAAAGGGCGATTATATTTGTAAAAGCGGTATTCCTTTAGACGAAAAGTTCGGCAAAATAGCCGGTTATTTTTACCGCGATATTGAAAGAAAAAAGCCGTTTAAACCGGAATATGTTAAACCTAAATGCGCTTTTTGGGGAACTCCGCCATGGGGGGATTTTTCTATATCTAATTATTTTCCTGACGAAACCCATATATATGGCTGGACTAGATGCGTAGAGAATCTTACGCCCGGCGACCTTAAACTAGAGTTGGAATTTGATCCGGATATTCCTACGGTTTTCTTTTCACAGAGTTTTTGTCCAAAAGCAGGTCTGGCATCATATCTTGCGAGCAAGCATCCTAGAGGGATTTTTATAGATATGGATATAGGGCTGACTAGAAGCACTGTTGCAAAACTTACCGCATTTTTGCAATTAAATAATGTTATTTGAAATTCTATTTATATATTATGGCGAAAAATTAATGCCTGTTAAGGATTGAAGACTAAAAAAAAATGATATTACTCGATGCTGGAACAACCTATGCGAAAATATTAAATACCGAAACAGATGAAAGAACTGTTAAAAGGATATCCGAACTTGAAAAAACTTTCCGGGCAGATGTAGGAACTGGACATAATATAAGCAGGTTTTCTAAACGTTCGATAAATGAAATTATAGCGCTTGCGAACGCCGGCAGAAGTCTTATAAATGAAAACACTTTTACTCTTTTGGACGTCGGTTCTAGAGACGCTAAATTCGTAGTATTTGAGGGTGGAAATTTTGTTCATTCCGACTGGAATACTGAATGCGGCGCATTTACAGGGCAAGCATTAGAAATTCTAGGTAACTATTTAAATGTAGATTATTCTAAAGTAGAGCCTCAAAAGGAATTTATAACTGCGACGTGCGGACTTCTTGGGATGGGTCATGTTTTTGATATGGTAGCCGGCGGCATCGAACCGGAAACTGCCGCCGCTAGATTAATCAAAGGCGTGTGTATTTCGATGTACAGGTTTACAAGAAAACCAAAAAAAATATATCTTACGGGAGGGCTTGTCCAAAACAGTCTTTTTATTAAATCTATGCCTTGCGAAACAATTACGTTGGATAGGTTTACTTTATTGGAAGGAGTTAAGGAATATGCACTTTCGTTAAATTAATTATTGCGTAAATTGTAAATTACGTAAATCATATAAAAAGGGGTCAAATTTTAAATTTGGCCCCTTTTTATAAAAAACTGATTTTTTCATTTTTCAGTTAGTATTTTAATACGACAACGTTTTTACGTTGTCATCCATAACCATCTCCACGACGTATGCCCCGCCAACTACTCCGCTGCATTCTTCTATAAGTTCGTCTTTATTAAAATTGTTTAATTCTAAAGCTGGAGTACATACTTTAAAAACTACGCCTGCTTCGTAAGCGTCTTTAATAAAATCATATACCGATTTAGGACTTCCCTCTTTAACCCTCAGATTTTCAGCAACGCCTTTTTTCATTAAAAGACCGGCATCAGCGGTAAGTACGACTTCTACTTCGTAATCCATAGTGGCAGCCGCCGCAGCTTGAAAAAATGGGGCTCCAAGTGCGTGTGGATTTGATGGGGAAGTGTTTTGAAGCATGATAAAAAGTTTGTTCGCCATTTTTAATAATTCCTCCATTGTTTTTAAATATAGAATAACATTAAAAAAGGATTACTTGCAATAGACAATCTATTTGCCTTAATTTTGCATAATAATCTTATATCAGCAATGGGTTATATAATTTTTTATATTGCAGAATTCATGACCTTGGAAAATATAATATTTTCATAGAATCTTTAACTTCTTTGATGACTTCCGAAGCTATTTTTTCAGCTTTTTTAGTTCCGGCAATCAGAATGTCCCATATTTCATCTGTATTTTTTAAGTAATAAGCCCTTCTCTCATTCATTGGTTCTAATAAATTCTTAATAACAGAGAAAAGGTTGTCTTTGCATTTTACGCATCCAATTTTTCCGTTTCTGCAATTATATTCAGTTTCTTCTACAAGATTTTCGTTAGAAAAAGCCATGTGATAAGAATATATAGTGCATATTTCGGGATTCCCCTTGTCGCTGGGATGTATTCTGTTTTTGTCGGTCAAAGCCGATTTTATTTTAGTTTTTATAAGGTCGAAATCATCGGAAAGATTAATTGCGTTTCCGTAAGACTTGCTCATTTTAAGGTTTCCGTCTAGCCCTACTAAACGTGGAAATTTATCTATAAGGGCAAATGGTTCTATTAATTTACCGCCGTATAATTCATTGAATTTCCTAATTATTTTTCGTGAGAGTTCTATATGCGGAAGCTGGTCTATTCCCACCGGAACTAAATCAGCTTTGAAGACGGATATATCTGCTGTCTGACTTACCGGATAACCAAGAAAACCGTATGTTAATTCCTTGTATCCTCTTTCTTTTGCTTCGGTTTTAATCGTAGGATTATGCTTTAAAGGATTTATAGAAATAAACATTGAAAAAAAAGTGGTAAGCTCTGCGATTTCCGGTATCATTGATTGAATAATTATGGTAGATAAATCAGGGTCTATTCCAGCGGAAAGATAGTCTAACGCAACCAGGAGTATGTTTTCCTTAAGTTTTTCTGGATGTTCGAAATTGGTCGTTAAAGCCTGAATATCGGCTATTAAAATGAAAGTTTCATATTTATCCTGAAGCCTTATCCTATTTTTAAGCGAGCCGGCGTAGTGACCTAAATGTAATGGTCCGGTCGGCCTGTCTCCAGTTAATATTCTCTTGTAGCTGAATTTCGATTCGTCGGCTATAGCCGTATTTTCAGTTTTTAAATCCATAGCTTTATGCCGTTTTGTGCGTTTTTGCGTTCAGTTTTTAATTATAATATGTTATAATATTATAAACAAGTTAAAAAAGATTAATATTTATAAATCATTGTCTTAGCGTTAACAACTTTGCCGGTTTTAACTTTATAATAATTAATGAATTTAGGCGCAATAAAAAACTAAAATGGCTATCGATTACAAAAATATAGAAATAAAACAAAGAAGAGTTAAAGAACTCTTAAAAGAAAAAAACGCTATACTGCTTGCTCACAACTACCAGAGAGATGAAATTCAGGAAATCGCCGATTTCCAAGGCGATTCCTTAGAACTTTCCATTAAAGCTAATAAAACAGATGCCGATATTATAGTATTTTGCGGCGTTCGTTTTATGGCTGAAAGCGCGGCTATTATGAACCCATATAAAACAGTTATACTTCCAAACGAAAATGCCGGATGTCCTATGGTCGATATGATAACCGCAAAGGACATAATTAATTTGAAAGCAGACTATCCTGATGCTCCGGTTGTCGCTTATGTTAATACTTCGGCGGAGTGCAAGGCCGTTTCAGATATCTGCTGTACTTCTGCAAATGCTGTAAAAGTAGTGAATTCTCTGCCGGCTAAAAGGGTTATTATGGTTCCTGATAAAAATCTCGGAAACTATGTACAAAGATTTACCGATAAAGATGTGATTAGCTGGCCAGGATATTGTCCGCCTCATAAAAGAACAATTCCAGAAGATATAAAAAAACTTAAAGAAAAATACCCGGCAGCCTTATTTGTAGCTCATCCAGAGTCCACGCCAGAAGCTATAGACGTAGCAGATCATGTTTCTTCTACTTCGGGAATGTATAAATTTGTAAAGGAATCGGCTGCGAAATATTTTATTATAGGAACAGAAAGAGGCATAATGTATAAAATGAAAAAAGAAAATCCCGATAAGGTTTTTATTTCTTCCAATAGTGGGCTCGTCTGCCCTAATATGAAAAAAACCCATCTGGACGACGTAATAGATTCTTTAGAGAATATGAAAAATATTATAAAAATTCCTGAAGAAATTAGAATTAAAGCAAGAAAATCTATTGAAAATATGCTTTCCCTTTAGTATAATAAATCTTCCTAAACAAATATAAAAAGAGGACGGGCTCAAACCTGTTCCTTGAGAAAGAGGAAAAATTATCGAAACCCCGGATTTTCAGCAATTAATATTCAAACTCCAAAAGTTCTGGTCCGATTTTGGATGTTTAATTTTAGAACCATACGATATCGAGGTGGGGGCTGCTACTTTTGCGCCTTACACGTTTCTCAAATGCCTTGACTGCGAAGACTGGAAAGTTGCCTACGTTCAACCTTCAAGAAGACCTACAGACGGAAGATACGGTCAAAATCCTAATAGGTTAGGGCGTTATTACCAGTTTCAGGTAATTATACAACCTTATATTAATAAAATTCAAGAAATTTATTTAGACAGCCTTAAAAGTTTCGGCATAGACCCCGTTATGCATGACATAAGATTCGTGGAGGACGATTGGGAATCTCCCACGCTTGGAGCATGGGGGCTAGGCTGGGAAGTTTGGCTTGACGGCATGGAAGTTACCCAGTTTACTTATTTTCAGCAGATAGGCGGAATAGAACTTTCAAAGCCGGCAATAGAGATTACTTACGGATTAGAAAGAATAGCCATGTTTCTTCAAGACAAAGACAATGTTTTCGAACTAAGGTGGAACGATTCCTTTAAATACGGCGATATACACAAGAACGACGAATTCCAATTTTCTAAATATAATTTTGAATATTCAGACGGAGAAATCTTATATAAATTATTTAACGCCTACGAAGCGGAATCTAAAAAACTGCTTTCATTTAAGCTTAAAGAACTTGTAAAACCAGCTTACGAATATTGCCTTAAGTGTTCTAACGCATTCAATCTGTTAGATGCAAGAGGTCTTATCAGCGTATCGGAAAGGATGAATTATATATTAAGAGTAAGGTCCCTCGCAGAAGGTTGTGCAAGACTTTATATTGGTGAGGACGAAAAGGTTCAAGCTAAGAGCTGAATAAAATTTTCTATTTTGAAACATATTTATATTAAATCAGGTTATTTACGGTGAGCGAATATTTATTGGAAATAGGTTCTGGGGAGCTTCCATACGACGAGGTAAGAAAGATATCCGTCGAATTGAAGAATATTCTTCAAAACTTTTTAGAAAGCGAAATAATGCTTCACGAAAAACCGGACTTAGAAGTGTTTTCTACCCCGAGACGCACCGTTGTTTTTATTAAAGGGCTGCCTTTAAAAACGCCTGACAGAGAATTTGAAATAATCGGTCCGCCTGTTGGCATATCTTATAATGGGGGAGTTCCAACCCTTCCGCTTGTTCAATTTATGAAAAAAAATGGAATTACCGACCATAAAAAAATATACGTAGTAAATCAAAAGAAAGGGGCTTATACCGCTTACAAAAAAACGGTAAAAGGCGTGCCGGTAAAAAAAATGCTGACTGCCAATATTCATGAATTCATAAAGCAGGTTCCTTTCAGGAAAACGATGTTCTGGCTTAATAGAGAAATACGTTTTCCGAGACCTGTCTTATGGATTTTATCGTTATTTGACGGTAAAACTGCATCATTCGATTTTGGAAACATTAAGGCGTCCAATAGAACCTATATTAAAGACCGTTTATCTTATAAAATGAAATCTGTTAAAATATCTAATTCCACGGATTATTTTGACATTATTTCTTCCAACGGGATTATTTTGAGAAATAGCGAAAGAAAAAAATATATAGAAAGTAAATTAGAAACTTTGTCAAAGAAAATAAACGCCGATATGCCAGAATACGACGAGGATTTTATAGACGAGATAACTGGTCTGACCGAAACCCCTCATGCTTTGTTGTGTGGATTTGACAAAAGATTTTTGTCTGTCCCTAAAGAACTGTTGTCAGTGGTTATGCGCAAACATCAGAGATTTTTCCCTTTAAACGGTGCGGACGGATTATTGCCATTTTTTATAGCTGTAGCCGACGTTAATCCTGTTCCTGCGATTAAAGATTCTTTGGAAAACAATATAAAATCAGGTTATTCTAAAGTTTTAACAGCCCGTCTTTCTGACGCGGAATTTTTTTTCAAAGAAGATATTAAGAAGCACCCGTCTTTTTTTGTAGAGGAAACAAAAAATATCTTATTTTACGAGGGTCTGGGTTCATATTTCGATAAAATGGCGCGGATTAGAAAACTAGGAATTTTTATAGCAGAAAAGCTTAATTTTTCGCCAGATGTTTTGTCTGATTTTAAAACAGCCGCCGGTTTGTTAAAATTCGATCTTGCGACTCACGCCGTATTCGAGTTTCCTGAAATGCAGGGAATAATGGGAAGGATTTACTCAAAAGAGGCAAAAGAAAATAATACCGTATCTTTAGCCATAGAAGAACATTATTATCCGGTTTCTAAAGTAAAAAAAAGGGTTCTGCCTTCAAACGATTTATCTTCGCTTTGCGCATTATCCGATAAATTAGACACTGTTTTTTCTTTTACTATGTTAAAAAAACTGCCTACAGGAGAATCTGATCCTTTTTATTTACGCAGAGCCATGATAGGCATAATAGAAATTATCCTGAATAAAAAATATAAAATTAATTTAAGGGATATATCTGATTTTTATTTTAATATTTTTTTTAAAGAACGCAATTTAAATATAGTTGATTTAAAAAATACTTTCATGAATTTTGCCGATGTAAGATTTAAAAATTTTCTTCTTTCTCAAGGTTATAAATCTGACGAAATAACATCGGCGCTTGCAGTAGAAACCCCCGGCGGCTTTTATTCCTCTTTTTTGAAAATAGATTTTCTTTCAAAATTCAAACTGCATGAAAAAATTTTCGATCTTGCTCAAATATTTAAGAGGATAAATAATATCACCTATAAATATTCAGATATAATTAATTTCGATAAAAATAAATTAACTTCGACAGAAGAAGTTAGGCTGATTTCCGTTTTTGAACCTGTAAGAAAAAATACTCTTGACTTACTTGAGATAAACGATTTTAATGCGGCGGTGGATGAAATGTATAAATTAGTAAGTCCTATTAACGATTTCTTCGATAAAGTTATGGTTTTAGCAGAGGAAGAATCTATCAAAAATTCAAGAATTGGATTATTAAATAATATGCTGAATATCCTTAAAAATTTTTGTGATTTTTCCTTTTTAGATTTATAATTATTTTTTAAATTTTATATTATTTTATTTACTTGGAGGATGCCAATTATGGGCAAGTATGTTTATTTTTTCGGTAACAAGCATGCGGACGGAGACGGTTCTATGAAAAATCTTCTTGGAGGAAAAGGTGCGGGTCTTGCCGAAATGACTAATCTTGGCATAAGAGTTCCTGCCGGATTCACTATTACTACGGATGTCTGCACATACTATTATGATCATAATAAAAAATACCCGGATGAATTAAAAAAAGAGGTAAGAGATAATATAAAAAAAATGGAAGACGCAATGGGGTCTAAGTTCGGAGATGCCCAAAATCCGCTTTTAGTTTCCGTAAGAAGCGGAGCAAGGGTTTCTATGCCGGGAATGATGGATACCGTTTTAAATCTTGGACTAAACGAAGATACTATTAAAGGACTTATAAGCAAATCTGGCAATAGAAGATTTGCCTACGATACTTACAGAAGATTTATTCAGATGTTTTCAAACGTAGTACTTGGAATAGATTCAAGTATTATGGAATCTCTTTTAGAAAACAAAAAGAGAGAAAAATCGGTAAAAAATGACAATGAATTAACTGATACAGATCTAGAAACCCTAGTGACGGAATTCAAAAACATAGTCAAAAAAGAAAAAGGCATAAAATTTCCGGATGACCCGGAGGAGCAGTTGTGGATGGGCATTTCTGCAGTGTTTGAATCATGGAACGTGCCTAGGGCTATAACCTATAGAAAACTGAACAAAATTCCTGAAAATTGGGGAACAGCTGTAAACGTGGTTTCTATGGTTTACGGAAATATGGGGGAAACTTCTGCTACAGGCGTAGCTTTTACAAGAAATCCTTCTACCGGGGAAAATGGTTTTTACGGGGAATATCTTATCAATGCTCAGGGAGAAGATGTCGTGGCAGGAATAAGGACTCCTCAGCCTCTAAACGAGTTTTCCAAAAAAAACCATGCTGATATTTCGCTAGAAAAGGCCATGCCCGCTGTTTATAAAGACCTTTTGGAGTACGCCGGGCTATTGGAAAAACATTATAAAAATATGCTCGATTTAGAATTTACTATCCAGGAAAATATACTTTATATGCTTCAAGTCAGAACAGGAAAAAGAACGGCAAAAGCCGCGGTAAAAATTGCAGTTGACATGGAAAAAGAAGGCATGATAGACAAAAAAACCGCCATATTAAGAATAGACCCATATTCAATTGCCCAGCTTATGTATCCGGCTGTTGATCTTGAAGCCAAAAAAGACGTTATTGCGAAAGGATTGCCCGCATCTCCGGGTGCGGCAAGCGGTGAAGTCGTTTTTTCTGCTGAGGAAGCTGAAGAAGAGGTAAAAAAAGGCAAAAAAGTTATATTGGTTAGGATGGAAACTTCCCCGGAAGATATTCACGGAATGAGCGTATCAGAGGGAATTCTTACGGCAAGGGGTGGAATGACGTCCCATGCGGCAGTTGTGGCCAGAGGAATGGGTAAATGCGCCGTAACCGGGTGTTCAATTCTTGAAATAAACGAAAAAAAAGGAGAAATATTAGTTGGAAGCAGGGAAATAAAAAGAGGCGACATTATAACGTTAAATGGTTCTAACGGTGAAATTTATTCCGGCTACGTAAAAATGATTACGCCTGAGATTAACGAAGATTTTAGAACTATAATGAAATTTGCGGACGGATTTAGAAAACTTCACGTCAGGGCCAATGCAGATACGCCTGAAGACGCTAAAGTCGCAAGGGGCTATGGGGCGGAAGGTATCGGGTTATGCAGAACTGAACATATGTTTTTTAAAGGAGACAGGATAAAAGCTGTTAGGGAAATGATACTTTCGGATAATGTTGACGATAGGCAAAAAGCTCTTGCTAAACTTCTTCCAATGCAAAAATCCGACTTTATAGAATTATATAAAGAGATGAAAGGATATTCGGTAAATATAAGGCTTCTCGACCCGCCGCTTCATGAATTCCTTCCTAAAACCGAGAAGGATATAAAAGAGCTTTCTGAAATTATGGGAATTTCGTATGAAAAGTTAAAAACAAAAGTTAATTCGCTTCATGAAGTGAACCCTATGCTTGGACACAGAGGTTGCAGGCTTGGAGTAAGTTATCCAGAAATTTATGAAATGCAGGTGCAGGCTATTATGGAAGCTGCCTGTGAATTTCATAATAGCGGAAACAAGATAATGCCGGAAATTATGATTCCCGTAGTAGGTATATATGAAGAGATAAGATTATTAAAGGAACTCGTCGATAAAAAAGCCGTCGAGGTAATGCAAAAATATGGCTTAAAACTTAAATATCTTGTCGGAACGATGATAGAGCTTCCTAGAGCTTGCATGATTGCAGATGAAATAGCAAAAGAGGCTGAGTTTTTCTCGTTTGGGACAAATGACCTTACTCAAACCACTTTCGGTTTCTCAAGAGACGATATAGGTTCTTTTTTGCCGGATTATTTAAACAAAAACATAATTAAGACCGACCCGTTTATGGAATTAGACAGAAACGGCGTAGGAGAACTTATGAAAATTGCCGTAAGTAAGGGAAAAGCCGCAAGAGCGGATATTAAATTAGGAATTTGCGGGGAACACGGCGGAGATCCAAGTTCAATAGAATTTTGTCACAATTTAAATCTGCACTATGTCAGTTGTTCTCCTTATAGGGTTCCGGTTGCAATTATTTCTGCAGCGCAGGCTTCTATTAATGAGGCAAAACTTTAAACCGGCAATTTAATTCCGCGAAATAGAATATTTAAATATTTCTTCGCTTAAGCTACTGGCTGGAATTACTATGGAGCATTGATTTCGCAATAGAAAAATATAACCGTTGGCTATATATAATTTGCGCGTTCAAAACTTGTGCGCAACGGTTATAAGCCAGTTTAATCCTAAAATATAAGTTTTTAGTTTAGCACAAGTTTTGAACGCGCAAATTCGATTCTAATGCAAAATTAAGTATAGAGCATTTATTTGAACCAGAAAAAATTAAAAATGCCCGTTGTATTTTCTTTAGATATTTCCTTATCTATAGGAGATAAAAACGGAATATATGTTTTTTTATGCGACAACTACTCCTCGGCTAAAGATTTATATAAAAATATTTCATTTTTTTTGCCCAATAAAGAAATATTTTTTTGCGAAGAAATAATACCGATAAGTCTCCTGTATAATTTAAGGTCGAATAATAATGCCATCGTAATTTTGACCCCGCTTTCTTTTTTCTCGAAAGTTCCAGAGCCCGGCGGCCTTTTAAATTCTTTTGTAAATATTAAAAAAGGATTAAGCTTTTCAAGAGAAAAACTTATAGAAACTTTAATTTCTTATGGGTATGAGAAAACAATACAAATAGAAAATGAAAACGAATTTTCGGTAAGAGGCGGCATCATAGATATATTTAACGAAAATAATCCTTATCCGGTCAGGATAGATTTTTTCGATGAAATCGCCGAAGATATAAGGTATTTTGATCTAAATACTCAAATAAGTTTTAAGAATATAGACGGTTTTAGTATATTTCCGGTAAGGCCTGATTATTACGAAAAGAAGCTTAATATTTTAAATGTGTTAGAAAATCCTGTTTTATATATAGAAGAACCTGAAACAGAACTCTTAAACATCCTTAAACGCGACACAATTAATGAAAGTCTTTTAAATTCAGTTTTAGATAATTTAGATGAATTTTATTATTTTAATTATAAAAGATCTGCAGTATATAGTGGCGTCAAAAATCCAGAAAATCATATAGGAGGCTTATTATCCGCCATAGAATCCGATAATATCGATTTTATTTCTAAATTAAAGCATAAAGACGGAAGATTAAATTTAACATTAATTAAAAAAATTTTTATTAATTTAATAGAAAAAGGATACAGGATAATAATAGCATCAAAAAATGAAATTCATGGAAAAAGAATAAAAACGATTTTCGAGTCTATAGGTTTAGACTTGGATAGGACAGAAGGAAGATTTCAAATCTCTAACGGTGATATTTCCTCAGGAATTATATCTAAGAAACATAAGTTATTTATAATTAAGGATGAAGAACTTTTCATAGAGCACTTGGATTTGACTTCTGAATCCGGTCGCAGATCGTCAGGCGCCGATTACTTCAAAGGTATAGAAGAGCTTAACCCGGGAGATTTTGTAGTCCACGATGAATTTGGGATAGCAAAATTTATTGAAATAAAAAATATAATTCTTAACGGAATTTCATCAGATTATTTTTCTCTTCTTTTTGAAGGAGGAGACAAGCTTTTTGTTCCGGCAGATAAAATATATTTGTTGCACAAGTATATCGCTGCTTCAGAAGAAAATTATCCGACATTAAGCAGGCTCGGCAATAAATCATGGGAAAAGGCAAAGCTTAAAGCGAAAAAAAAGGTTGAAGAGATAGCCGACGATTTAAAAGTTTTATATGCTAAAAGAATGACTGAAAGAGGATTTGCATTTTCAGAGGAAGATGAGGAATACAGGGAGTTTGAGGAAAGTTTTGAATTTGAAGAAACAGACGATCAGGACAAAGCAATAAAAGAAGTTCTGTCAGATATGCGCGGTAATAAGCCTATGGATAGGTTAATCTGTGGAGACGTAGGTTTCGGAAAGACTGAAGTTGCAATAAGGGCGGCATTTAAAGCCGCTATGGACGGCAAACAGGTTGTTTTATTATCGCCCACAACCCTTTTAGCAGACCAGCATTACAAGAATTTTAAAAAAAGATTTGAAAAATATCCGGTGAAAGTAGCTTGTATTTCAAGGTTTATTAAGAAAAACGAGGAAAAGGAGATAATTAAAGGCATCAAAGACGGTAGCATCGATATAATAATAGGAACGCATAAACTATTATCGGAGAATATTGCGTATAACGATATAGGTCTTTTAATTATAGACGAAGAGCAAAAATTTGGCGCTCTTCAAAAAGAAAAGATAAAAAAGATAAGATATTCCATAGATGTGCTTGCAATGAGCGCTACGCCAATACCAAGGACGCTTTACCTTTCGATGTCAGGAATAAGAGATTTAAGTATTATCAGCACCCCGCCTTCAGGCAGAAAAAATGTTATTACGGATATAGCGTCATTCGAAGATGGGATTATTAAAGATATCGTTTTTAAAGAATTAAGCAGAGGCGGACAGGTTTATTTTATCGATAACAAGATTTCACACTTAGATTCTGTTTATGACAGCCTAAAAAAAATAATGCCCGATATCAGGATAGGGGTTGTGCATGGGCGGTTAGATTCCGAAGAAATAATGAATATTATGCATGTATTCTATGATAAAGGCTATGATATGCTTCTTTCTACGGCTATAATAGAATCAGGCCTAGACAATCCTAACGTGAATACGATTATCATAAATAATGCCGAAAAATTTGGTCTAAGCCAGTTGTATCAGCTTAGAGGAAGAGTCGGCAGATCTCATATACAGGCGTACTGCCTACTTCTTATAGGAACCGAAAAGGATAGTTTAAGCATCGAGCAAAGAAAGAGGCTTGACGCGATTAAAGAATACAGCGAACTCAGTTCCGGTTTTAAGCTTGCAATGGCCGATTTGGAAATAAGAGGGGCAGGAAATGTTTTAGGCGGTGCGCAATCCGGGCACATTAACGCGGTTGGACTAGAAATGTGCATGCAGATGCTAAAAGAAGAGATAGAAAAAATACAGGGGATTGTTTTACCGGTTCAAATTATTCCCGAGATAAAAGTAAATTTATCGGTTAATATTCCTGATTCTTACATAAGCGATGGAAAGACCAAGATGTCTATATATAGAAAACTTTCTAATTGCAATACAATAGACGACGTAGATAAAATAAGAATTGAACTTAAAGACAGGTTTGGAAAGATTGAAGATTCCGTTTCTAATCTTTTAAAAATAACGGAACTAAAAAAATATATGCGAAACTCAAAAATCAGTTTCCTAGAAATAAAAGAAAAAGAATTTATTTTAGAATTTCATGAATCTGCGGGAACGGTTTTTGAAGCGTTGGTAAAATTAGTAAACGACAAGGAATTTTCGTCATTATATATGTTTAATTTTACGGGAGAGTTCAAAATAAGAATTAGACCGAAGAAAGATATGCCTACGCCAGACAAATTAGAAGAGGTTAAAATTATCTTGCAACGTTTATATGGCTATGTTAATATTTAAAGATGTACTTTATTAATCTTAACTTTTATGTATTAAGAGGGGAAAATGAAAAAGTTTAAAGGTTCTATTTTATTAATTGCCTTATTTTTTATTGTTATATCGATGGGTTTATACGGATGCGCAAAAAAACCGTCGTCATCTTCGAAAGTTATAGCTAAAGTTAACGGAAAAGCTATCACCGTGGCTAAATTTAATGAAGAAATGTCCAAATTTCCGCCGGCACTAAGGTCTTACCTTCAGACGCCTGCAGGAGAAAAAAGGTTGTTAAAAAGTCTTGTGGATAGACAGATTTTAGTCAATGAGGCATTAAAGAAAGGCGTAAATAAATCAAAGTCATATAGAACTCAGGTTTCAGATTTTAAAAAAGGCCTGCTAGTTCAACTTTTATTACATAAAGAGGTGGCAAACAAAGTTAAAGTTACCGATGCTGACGCGAAAGCATATTACAAAAAGCATTATTTATCCTTTAACCTGCCATCAAAAATTAACGTAAGCTATATTCAGCTAAATTCTCCAAAACAGGCGCAGATTGTTTACAAAATGTTAAGCGGAGGCAAGTCATTCGCGGCTGCTGCCCAGAAATATTCTACGGCTCCCAACGGTAAAAAAGGCGGAGTTTTAGGCTGGATAAAATTTCAGGAAACGACACCGTCTTTTAACAACGCTGCTTTTGGTATTTCAAAAGTAGGCGGCATTTCAAAAATAGTTAAGGTCGGCGACCATTTCGACATAATAAAGTTAAATAATGTTGTAACCGGCAAACCAAAGCCTTTTTCCGCTATAAAAAGTGAGATAGTCATGATGATGAAGCAAAAGGAAGCTTCAAAAATCCTAAAGGCTTTTGTGAAAAATTTAAGAAAAAAATCAAAAGTAAAGTATTTTTATAAAAATCTGCCAGCTGCGAATGCTGCTCTCAGCCCAAGCGCCCCTGCTCAAAAAAAGGTTTCGGCTCCTACGGCAACAGGCAAGAAGCAGGGATAACGAACAGTAATTATACCGCATAACGGCTATCCAGGCATGTAGATTAAATATTGACAATTATGTTTACTGGAATAGCCGTTAATGCAAAAAAATAAGTATGTTTATAAAAAATATAATAAAAAAGATTGCGGTTACTTTATCGATATCAGTCATTATTTTTACGCTAGTTTTATTTTCGGCTGTATTAAGAAGCGCTAATGCGATAATAATTGACCAGGTAATTGCGGTAGTTAATAAGACCCCAATAACGCTGTATGAATTTGCAAAATTTAACAGGCAGGCGTTTGAAGATTATGAACAAATGCAGAACGAAGCATCGCAGGGAATTTTTACGCAGTCGGATTCCGCAACTATGTCGAAAACCAAAGACGTTTTAAATCTTTTAATTAATAATATTCTCATTAAGCAGGAAGAAGAGAAAGCGGCTATATATATATCGCATAAACAATTAAATGCATATATAAAAGCAGTGGCACTCGCAAACAACCTCACTGTAAGCCAATTTTTCAATTTTCTTGCCAAAAGAGGGATTAATAAGAAAGCCTACATAAAACAGGTTAAAAGCCACTTTTCCGAGATAGAACTCTTAAGAAAAGTATACGGCAATAAAATGGTTATATCTAAACGGCAGCTTGTCGATTATTATAAAAAAAATATAGAAGAATTCAGGGGCGAGCCGAAGGTCGATTTAAAACTTATATTTTTATCTGTTCCTTCAAATGCAAATAAGAAAATAAAAGAGGATATATATAAAAAAATTTCCAAGATAAGAGAAAATGCTATTAACGGAAGTGAAAGTTTTTCTGCTTTGGCAAGAAAATATTCTGAAGATCCTTCCGAGAAAAATGGAGGGAGGATAGGTTATATATATAAAAATAAATTATCCCCAGATTTTTCGGATGCAGCTTTTAAACTTCACGTTGGCGAAGTTAGCGGCATTATAAGAACTAAATTTGGTTACGCAGTATTAAAATCGGTTGGAAAAAAAATGGGTTCATTTAAAACTTTTAAACAGGCAAGACCCGAAATATTTTCTATTTTAGAAAAATATAAAACGAATAAATACCTTGAAAAAATTTTAAAAAAAGCAAGAAAAAATTCTTACGTCAAGATATTTATAGCGGCATAATAAATAAAAATTTAAATTGTCTAAAAAAAACTGCTTTATAGGTATTACAATGGGGGATCCCGGCGGCGTGGGACCCGAGATAGCAATAAAATCGTCGGAGTATCTTGTTAAGAAACACGGACAAATTAAACCAGTTATCTTCGGTTCGTTTGAACATATTGAAAATATTGCGAAAAAAATAATAAAAACAAAAACCCCGCTAAATTTAATAAGACCCGAGTTATCTCTCGAATCATCATATAAAAAAGAAGAAATTAACATAATAGATTTATCCTTAAAGTCTTACAATCATGTTAAATTAGGCTATAATAATCCGGAATACGCAAAAGATGTCGAAAGTTATATAAAAACAGCTGTTGATTTTTCTGTTGCCGCCAAAATATGTGGTTTTGCAACAGCTCCTATCAATAAAGATATGATGCTCCAAGGAGGAGCAAAGTTTGGGGGGCATACGGAGTTTTTAGGGCATCTAACTGATTCCAAAGATTTTGTAATGCTCTTTTATTCAAAAAAAATTATAACGGTTCTTGCTACTATTCATATTCCGTTATCAAAAGTTCATAATATGATAACGAAAGATTTATTAACTAAAATTATAAATATTTCGATAAACTGGATAAAAGTTGATTTAGGAAAAAAAAATCCGCGTATTGCGGTATTGGGTTTAAATCCACATGCTGGAGAGAACGGTAGAATTGGAAATGAGGAAAAAACAATTATATTGCCGGTAATAAAAGAATTTCAGGAAAAAAACGAAAAAATAGAAGGTCCGTTTCCTGCCGACAGTTTTTTTGCAAAAAAATATAAAGATTTCGATTTAATTGTTTCCATGTATCATGACCAGGCGCTTATTCCGTTTAAATTTCTTGCTTTTAATAAAGGTGTTAACGTTACAGCCGGCCTTAAAATTATTAGAACGTCTCCAGTGCATGGGACTGCCTACGATATAGCAGGTAAAAATACCGCTGATTTTGGAAGCATGGTAGAATCGATAGAATTAGTACACAGGATATCCGAGAACAGAAACAAATGGAAAGAAAAATAATAATAAAAGGCGCAAGACAGCATAATTTAAAAAATATAAGCTTAGAAATTCCTAAAGATAAAATTGTCGTGATAACTGGACTTTCTGGTTCCGGCAAGTCATCTTTGGCATTTGATACCATATTTGCCGAAGGGCAGAGGAGATATTTAGAATCTCTGTCCTCTTACGCAAGGCAATTTATGGAGCAAATGGATAAGCCCGACGTAGATTCCGTAGAAGGACTTTCACCGGCTATATCAATAGAGCAAAAATCTGTAAGCAAAAATCCTCGTTCCACCGTAGGAACTATTACTGAGATTTATGATTACTTAAGGGTTCTTTTTGCGAGAATTGGAATTCCTTACTGCTATAAATGTGGTAAAAAAATAGAGCCTAAAACGGTCGATCAAATGGTTGAATCGGTTTATTCCAATAAAATAGGGGAAAAATTGATAATTTTGTCTCCTGTAGCTATTGGAAGAAAGGGTGAGTTCAAGGCAAAATTCGAAGATTATCTAAAGCACGGATTTTATAGAATATATGCTGACGGCATAGAATATAATCTTGACGAACCCGTTAATCTCGACAAGAAAAAGAAACATAATATTGATTTAGTTATCGATAGGTTAGTCATAAAAGAAGAAAATAAAAAAAGATTATTTGATTCTATTGAGCTTGCTTTAAAACTGTCTTCTGGCATTTTAAAACTTAAATATGAAGACAGAGAAGAGATATTGACTGAAAACTCAGTCTGTTTTGACTGTAATATAAGTTATGGTAAGCCTGAACCTGCGGTTTTTTCTTTTAACAGTCCTCAGGGCGCCTGCCCCGAATGCGGTGGATTAGGATACAAAGAATATTTTGACGAAGACCTTATTATTCCGGACAAAAATCTTTCCTTAAAAGAAGACGCAATAATTATTTTTAAAAATTCTACTCCGGTTTATAAAAATCAAATAATTCATGCATTAGCCAGACACTACGAATTTAATCCTAATACGCCGTATGCAGATTTAAGCCAAGATATAAAACAAGCTCTATTATACGGTTCTGACGGGGAAAAAATAAAGTTTTTTGATGCGGCTGAGAGCGATAAAGCTTTTCATTTAAAATATTGGGAAGGGCTAATACCATTGCTTGAAAGAAATATAGCAGAAGGTAATTATCTGATTGACCCTAAAAAATTTAAATCAGAAAAAATTTGCCCGGAATGCGGTGGATTCAGACTCAGGAAAGAGTCTTTAAGCTATAGAATAGGCGGGCTTAATATAGCCGAAATTGTAAACTTATCTGTTAAAGATGCGCTAAATTTTTTTAAAAATTTAGATTTAAGCGACTATGAAACAGGCATTGCCGCAAAAATTTTAAACGAGGTCAAAGACAGATTGCAATTTTTGGTCAATGTTGGACTTGATTATCTAACTCTTTCTAGGCAGGCGCAAACGCTTTCTGGCGGTGAATCTCAAAGGATAAGACTTGCTTCTCAAATAGGCTCCGGTTTAACAGGCGTTCTATATGTCATGGACGAACCAAGCATAGGTTTGCATATGAGGGACAATGAGCGGCTTCTTAAAACTATTTTTGATTTGCGCGATAAAGGTAATACTCTTATCGTCGTAGAGCATGATGAATCTACTATGCTTAAGTCAGACTATATAATAGATATGGGACCAGGTGCTGGAAAAAACGGAGGATATATAGTAGCCGAAGGTACGCCAGTCGAAATAATGAAAAATCCAAATTCATTGACAGGTAAATATTTATCTGGAGATTTAAAAATAAATATGCCGGACTACAGAAGGAATAATTTATCAGGTTTTTTGGAAATAATAGGCGCAAAAATGAACAATCTTAAAAATATAAACGTTCAAATTCCATTAAACAATTTTATATGCGTAACCGGCGTATCAGGTTCTGGAAAGAGTACGTTAATAATTGATACGCTATATCAAGCGATGTCAGCTTATAAGAACGGGTATATAGCGGATTTTAAAAAGTTTGAAGTAGACGATATAAAGAACATAAAATATTTTGACAGAGTAGTAAATATAGATCAGTCGCCAATAGGCAGGACGCCGAGATCCAATCCGGCGACCTATACAGGAATTTTTACCCTAATAAGGGACATTTTTGCCGGTACAAAAGAAGCAAGGATAAGAGGCTACGACCCTGGCAGGTTCAGTTTTAATGTAAAAGGAGGCAGGTGTGAAGCTTGCAGCGGGGATGGAGTAAAAAAAATAGAAATGCTTTTTATGCCCGATGTTTATGTAATGTGCGATATATGTAAAGGCAAAAGATATAACAGGCCTACTTTAGAAATTACATACAAAAATAAAAATATTTATGATGTCTTGAATATGACGGTAAAAGAAGCCTATGATTTTTTTGATGCCGTTCCGGCGCTTTCGCATAAATTAAAGTTTTTAATCGATGTAGGATTGGATTATATAAATTTAGGACAGCTTGCTACTACATTGTCCGGCGGCGAAGCGCAAAGGATAAAACTTTCAAAAGAATTATCAAGACCAGGACAGTATAAAACCCTTTATATTCTAGACGAACCTACCACAGGACTTCATTTTGACGACATAAGCAAACTTTTAAGCATATTAAATCTTTTAGTTGAAGCGGGAAATACCGTTATAGTGATAGAACATAATTTAGATGTAATAAAATCCGCCGATTACATAATAGACATCGGACCTGAAGGCGGAGACGAAGGCGGCAGAATAATAGCATATGGAACGCCGGAGGAAATTTCTATTAACAAAAATTCGTCCATAGGCTCATATTTAGCCGCATTACCTGATTTTAGTTAAATTCATAATATCCCACCTTATTTCATTTCATTTCATTTCATTTTAGAAAATATCATATTTATTTTAAGTATTAGCGTTATTCAAACGAAACACATCTGAATATGCTGAATAAAATTATATGGCATAAAAAATGCTTATCTATAATTTGCTCTTATTGATATCTTCGTTACTTAATTTAGCTTTTAAATTAACTGTATTTTTAAACAAATTGGGGGGTACATGACCAAAGAAAAGGAAACTGTATGCGAGTATGTCTGCCTTACTACAGAACAGGCAAATCAAAAAATTGAAGTATGCGGTTTAAACTGCGTAGAGGAAGAAAAAAGAAATCCAGTAAAAGAATTTTTAAAGAGGTTTTGGGGGCCTATTCCATGGATGCTCGAGTTTGCGGCATTGCTGGAAATTATAGTAGGAATAACTAGAAAGCAGGACGTAAAATTTATTGAAGCGGCAATTATACTCGCACTTTTAGTATTTAATAGCATTATGTCTTTTATGCATGAAGGCAAGGCACAGCAGGCGCTTGAGCTTTTAAAACAACGTCTTGCCGTTAAGGCAAAGGTTATGAGGGACGATAAATGGACTATACTGGATGCGAAATACCTTGTTCCTGAAGACGTCGTTCATTTGAGGATGGGCGATTTTGTTCCTGCGGATATTAAAATTCTGGACAGCCAGATACAGCTTGACCAGTCTGCGCTTACCGGCGAGTCTCTTCCTATAGAGGCAGAAAAAGGAAGCGTAGCTTTTTCAGGCTCCGTAGTAAAAAGAGGCGAGGCGACAGGAATAGTCGTTGCTACTGGTAAAGAAAGTTATTTTGGAAAGACTGCCGAACTTGTTAAAATCGCAAAGACAAAGAGCAATCTTTCGAAGCTTATATTTAAAATCGTCAAATATATGATGTATATGGATTTTATTCTTTTAGCTTTTTTTCTAGTTTATGCTCTTTCGCATGGTTTTAGCCCTGCAGACACGATAGTATTTATACTCGTTATTTTAATAGCTGCCATTCCTATCGCACTGCCAGCCACTTATACGCTTTCCACGGCGCTAGGCGCTCTTGAGCTTTCAAAAAAAGGAGTTCTTACTACCAAACTTTCTGCTATCGAAGAGTCGGCGGCAATGACCGTGTTGTGCTCAGATAAGACAGGTACTCTGACTGAGAATAAAGTTATACTTGAAGATATAACACCGGTCGAGGGGCATACTAAGGAAGAACTGCTTACTTACTCCATTATGGCAAGTGACGAAAAAAGTCAGGATGCTCTGGACGATGCGATATTTAAAGTTACTAATCCAATGAATTTGAAACCTGAAGGAGATAAGATTACTTTCACGCCGTTTGACCCAGCTACTAAAAGAACAGAGGGGTTATATAAGGTTAACGGCGAAGAAGTCAGGATATTTAAAGGGCAGCCCGGAACAATATGGAATCTTACCCAGCAAAATTCAGAAGCAGCATATAAATATGAAAATATTGAAAGAGAACTTGCCCAGAAAGGCGAAAGGGTCCTTGCGGCTGCTTACGAAAAAGGCGGTAAGTATGAATTTCTAGGTTTCTTAGGTTTTATGGATCCAGAAAGAGAAGATTCCAAGCCTCTTGTTCATGAACTTCGCAAACTTGGCGTAAGAGTTATAATGCTTACAGGCGATACCGCTATTACCGCTAAAACAATCGCTAAAAGACTGGATATAGGCGAAAGAGTGTGTGAAAGGAAAGAACTTATAGAAATGAGCAAAGATAAAGAAAAAGAAAAAGGTCTTGCGGATTACGACGTATTTGGAGGGATTTATCCTGAAGACAAATATAATATAGTTAAGGCATTACAAGACAACAACTTTATAGTCGGTATGACCGGAGACGGTGTCAATGATTCTCCAGCCCTTAAACAGGCAGAGGTCGGCATTGCGGTTTCCGGTTCGACTGATGTCGCAAAAGCGGCAGCCAGCATCGTTCTTACTGACCCTGGTTTATCCGATATCGTTTCAGCGATAAAAACCAGCAGGGAAATATTTCAAAGAATGGCTACTTGGGTGCTTAATAAGATAGCTAAAACCATAGAAATCTCATTCTTTACGATATTCGGGATTATTCTTATGAACTATTATTATAATACGCCGGCGAAAAATTCCTTTATAATCACGCCAGTGCTTGTTATTTTATTGCTTTTCACCAACGATTTTGTGACTATGTCTATTTCCACAGATAATGTTAAACATTCATTGAAGCCAAATGAATGGAGAATTAAAAATATGGTAATAGGTTCTGTAGCTATGGGTATTTTTCAGCTGATTTTCTCTTTTGGCGCCCTTGTTTATTATAAAATGCAGGGTCATTACGATATGAGCCAGATTGCAACAATAGTTTTTTTAATAATGGTATTTACCGGACAGGGAGTTCTTTATTTGGTCAGAACGGCAGACTATTTTTATAAAAGTTCGCCTTCCAAATATATGCTTATTGCAACTTTAGCAGATTTAATAGTAGTTTCTTTTCTTGCATGGATGGGAGTAAAGTTCGAAGGACATCCTCTTATAGCGCGGATTCCTCTTACGGAGATAATCCGTCTTTATGTATTTGGAGCGGTTTATCTGTTCTTGGTAGATATAGTAAAGGTATGGATTTTCAAGAAATACAACGTCAGGCCTTAATTTTATTTCATATGCCTGCTGTAAAAAAGTAAAAAAATGGGACGGATTTAAAATCCGTCCCATTTTTTTTAAATATCACTGAAGTTTTTCGTAAATTTCGTATCTTTTTAATTTTCGCCAGAGCGTGGAGTACGAAATATCCAATATTTTGCAAGCCCTGTTTCTTTTATATTTTGCTTTTTTTAATGCGTATATAATTCTGTTTTTTTCAGAAGTTATATCGAAAATATCTTCCTCATCGTTTTTTAGTTCTACGCTTTGTTCGCAATTTTTCCAACCCCTTATAGATAGGCTTTCATTTTTAGATTTATCCAAATAAACATCCTTACTATTTCTATATATTAAATCTTCGCGCTTTCTATCTTGCCTACCGCTGTAAGTTCCGGCATTCGCCCTTTCTTTATATTCTATGGCGCATTCTTTAAGGGATTGAACTTTCTTGCAGCCGTCATAATTCAAAATCCTGATTCTATCGAGGGCTGAAGTCATTTCTCTTATGTTCCCTGGCCATGTATATTGAAGACACTCTTCCATAAATTGTTTACTGTGGGAAATTTTTAAATTTTCTAAATAATTTGAAATAAAAAATTTAATAAAGTGGGGTCTTTCCCTTAAAGGCGGTATGTCAACCTTAATAGTAGATATCCTGTAATAAAAATCCTCTCTCATAAAACCGTCAGTTATTTTCTCGTCAATATTGGAATTTGTAGAAAATACCGTCCATAAATTAAGTAATTCAGGTATTGTGCTGCCGACTTTTTCGCATACGTGATAATCCAGAAAATATAAAAGCTTAGACTGGTTATCTATGGTAAGCGTATCAACGTCATCAAAAAAAAGTACTCCGTTATTGGCAGTTTGAGCTTTCCCTTCGGTTGTTTCTACGGCGCCGGTAAATGCACCCTTCAGGTGGCCGCAAAGCATAGATTGAAACAGTTCTCCTGATAAGTTGAAGCAAGAAACAGTTACGATAGGCTTTGTCGGAAAAATTTTTTTTCCGACAAAATTAATAAGAGTGGTTTTACCTGTGCCGGTTTCCCCATAAATTAAGAGGTTTGTTTTAGTTTTTGCAGCCCGTTCTATTATTTTTATGCATTTCCCGATTTTAGAATCGGGGAATTGCTCAGCATAACGTTCTATCAATGCATTTTGTAAGTTCATTTTTTAGGTAGGTATAATTATTATTCAAAACAAATTAATATAAAACGCTTTTTTATTTTTTATACATCATTTTAAATTAAAAATCAAATTATAATTAAAGCGGTAAAAAATATATTGACTTTTTAACTTCATAGTGATAAAAATTTATATTTAATGCTTTATAATTTTACCGACTGATATTAAACATTATCATTAAACAATTTAATACAAAAAAGTTATAAGTCTAAATTAAAGGGGGGGTAAAATGACTAAAAGTTCAGAAGAGTCGCCGTCAAGGCGAACTTTTATGATGGTTGTAATCGGCTTAATTTCTGCTATAGTCGGCGTTGCACTTGCAGTTCCGATTCTTGGGGAAGTTTTAAGCCCTTTGTTTAAGAAGAGAGATATAGTGTGGACAGAGCTTGGTAAAGTCAGTGACTTAGAAAATATAGAGCCATTGGTTCCAAAGTTTGTTCCAGTATATTTCAGGGTTAAAGAAGGTTGGACTGTAAACACGCTTCCGAGACAGGTTATAGTGGTTAAGGATATAACCGGCAAACTTTATTTTTTCTCTAATCAATGCACTCATTTAGGATGTCCCTTGCACTGGATGCCTGCAAGACAAAAATTTATGTGTCCGTGCCACGGTGGCATGTTTAACGTTCTTGGCAAAGTCGTAGGGGGTCCTCCGCCCAGACCTTTATTTGTTTGGGTTCATAAGATAGAAAACGGCACTGTATTAATCCAAAATAAGTTCCTAGATAATCCAAAAGAAAGGGGGGTCTAATGTTAAAAAAAATTCAAAATTGGTTTGACGAAAGAATAGAGCTCACCGAATTAATAAATGAATTCAACGGAGAGAGGATTCCAAGAAGAGGCGGCTGGGCATATACTTTCGGAAGTTTGCTCGCGTTTCTTTTCACCGTTCAGGTTACTACGGGGATATTCTTGTTATTCTATTATGTTCCTTATTTTCCTATGGCAAGAAATGCGACCTATTATATAAAGCATCACGTTCTTCTCGGAAATATTCTGCTAGGCATACATCTTTGGGGTGCTTTTACAATGATATTTTTTCTTCTTGTACATATGGCCAGAGTTTATTTTTCTGGAGCATATAAGAAACCAAGGGAACTTCAATGGGTTGCCGGTATGGTCTTGTTTTCGGTAGTAGTAGTCCTTGGATTAACGGGTTATATGCTGATAGGAAACGAAAACTCATGGTGGACGATTAATGTTCTTACTAATGTTGCCGCCCATACACCTGTTATCGGAGGGTTCCTTAGAATTATCGTAAGAGGTGGAACCCAGACTTCCGTTATAACAATGCAGCATATATTTGCCGTTCACGTTTGGCTTTTGCCGATAGTAGTCATTATGTTTATCCCGATACACTTGTTCTTAATAAGAAAGACCGGTCATCAGGGAATGGCATTGGAATATAATAAAAGCAAATTATCAGACGATGATATAAACAAATGGAAACATCCGGATGCCACTATTCCGTTTTTTCCAGATCAATTTTATAAGGATATGATAGTCGCCTTAGCCGTATTTGTCGTAATTTATCTACTTGCGGTAGTTTACGGGGCAGAAATAGGTCCAATGTATAGACCATTGGCTTTAAATTTTGCTCCAGAGGCTGACTGGTATTTCCTTGCAAACGAAGAATTGCTCAAATATTTCCCGGGTCACGGGCTTATTATATTCTCTACTTTCCTTGTTCCCTCTATAGGGTTTGCGATACTTTTCGCATTGCCTTTCATAGACAGAGGGCATGATAGAAGCCCTTTTAAAAGACCTGCTGCAACGGTTCTTGGGATTTTGTTTCTTCTTTTGTTAGTTTATTTAACATTAATCGGCGGCGAACCAAAAGCGCCTGCTACCGTATAAAATCAAAAGAGGAGTGAATACGATGAATTTAGGTACTATAGATATAGTAAATTTATTTATAAACAGGCTTGCGCTTGGATTTATGGGTATTGCCTTTATATCTCAGTATATCGGGATTTTTAAAAAGGAAGACAGATATTTCAGGCTTGCAAAGCCCCTTATAATGTGCGCTTTGGTAATAGGCACTGTTCAAACCATAGTATATTTTTATTTTTTAAGCCTTCTTAAAAACGGAATCCCAAATTTTTGGATTCTTATGAATAAACTTCAGCCAGGAGTCATAGGCTATTCTATGGAGTTTTTACTGCTGTTTCTTATTCTTGGAGCCATATATTATGCCGGTTTTGACAGAAAGGGTTTAGGAAAACATCAGGGCTGGAATTTTTTTATAGGCATAATCTCTTTTCTAGCCGGTTTTACCTCCGATATTTTTTATACAATTTCGGAAAGTTATACTATTGGACCGTCGCCTGATACAGCTATAAGGACTCCAATGGTTTTGCTATTAATAATTGAGAAGAATATCGAGATTTTTGCTCTTGCCGGCGCATTGCTTGCAATATGGGCCGGAATTAGGTATATTTTTTCTTCAAAACAGGAAGACAAAGAGTTCTATGACTGGCTTGGGTCTTTTGCTAGCATTATAACCGTTATGTTTTTGGTAATGTATCCAATAATATATTTCGGCTGGTTTAAGCACTTCAGAGCTACCGCCAGTTCCGGATTTAACAGAATAATGCTCGGTAAGTATCAGTGGATTATGTATGTGTTTCTGGGAACGAATGGAGCAGCTTTAATACTGGAATTCATATATATGCTGTGGAAGCTGATAAATGGAAGAGATAAATCAAGACCAACTGTCTCGGTCGGACTGATAATATTTTTTATAATAGTCGGTCTCGTTTCTTTAGGTTTTGGATTGCTTCCTCCTACTATGGGTATTCTTGGAAATATGCAGCCGGTAAAATATTTATCGCTGGCAGGACTCTTTCTAACCGGTTTTTTAGTTTTAGGCTATTATCTAAAAGACCTTACGCCTAATTTCAAATTCGGAAATATTTCAAAATTTCCGCAGATATTTTTAATATTTGCCGGACTTTGTGTTGCGGTTAATGTGCCGGTTATGGGTTATATGAAAATAGCGGCAAGGGGAACTAACAGGATAATATATCAAACAATGAATTTAAACGGTACAAATTATGTTCCGCCTGTTGTTTATCCATGGCCAGTTAAGAAAGGGTTTAGCCTTTTGAATGATAAGTGCGTGATTTGCCACACGTTAAACAGAGTTGAAAGATATAACGGAAAATCTTACGGCGACTGGAAAAAAGTTGTAATTAATGTAATGAAAAATGTTAACGGTTGCCCTGTAACTAATGCAGAAGGAAAGCAAATAGTCGATTATCTGAATTCGTTGAATATAATCGCCTATAATCAGCACCTTGCAAAAGAGCATAAAAAATGGACACCGCCGGCTTCTTTACCATGGGGCACTCCAGCTTCAGCCTCAAAACCGGCTAAATCGAAAAAAGCAGAAAAAACCGTTAAAAAATAATTTTCGGTTAAATAAAAAGTAGTTTATTTTAAAGGCATTTACCGTTTCGTTATATTTTATTGCATAAATAGGATATAATTATAAAACGGTAAATGCCTTTTGTTTATTTGGAGCATTCTAATAAAAAATGGATAAAGAATTTATCAAACAGATTGCAAGAATGAGTTCATTAGGATTAAATTTAATCGTATCCGTTCTAATAGGAATTTTTATAGGAATAGAAATAGACAAATATTTAGGCTTTAAATATATTTTTCTTATAATCTTTTTTATTTTAGGTTTTACGGCGGGAATTTATGAAATATATAAGGCAGTTAAAAAAGAGCTTAATAATAAAATTTAATAAATCGTTAAGACTAAATATAATTTTGCGGGTGTTTGCTTTAGGGTTGTTTTTAGCATTGATTTTCAGTGCTGTAATGAAACTATTTTATTATAATGCCGATAACTTAATCAGTATATTCATTGGCTTTGCGGTTTCTTATTTTCTTTTTGCGGACTCATCTTTATATCTGTTAAAAAATATTAAAAAAATAAATATAATAAAATTTAATTTGAACGCAATAAAGGACTTGCTCATCATACTGTTTTTTTTTATAATATCTTATAAATTAATCAACTTTAATTTTATTTTAGTAGCGGCAGGAATTACGATAACCCCGGTTTCAATGGCAATATTGCAGATATTCTTTCCGTTTAATATTAATAATCAAATTGACTCCTGAAACGACGTCATATTAATTATTTAAACGATGGAAATTAAAAAATAATGTTAAAATCCCCTATTCTAATAAATATTCATGGAATACCAGTTTACTGGACGATGACGATTCTCGTAATGGGTTTGATACTATTTACGGCATTCATTGTTGGCAGAAGTTTAAAGGTCGTGCCTGGCGGAATACAAAGTTTTTTTGAACTTATATTTATAATGACCGAATATTTTCTGAAAGAAATTATTGGAGAAGAAGGCTCGGTATATTTGCCGCTTATAGCTTCTTTTGCGGTTTTTATTCTTTTTTCTAATTTAATAGGTAGTATTCCTGGTTTTACTTCGCCTACAGCAACAATTGATACAACTGCCGTTTTAGCCCTTATCGTATTTTTCCTTTCGCACGCTGTAGGAATTAAAAAGCATAGAGCTAGATATATAAAAAAATTCCTTGGTCCGCTTATAATAATCGCGCCTATAATGATAATAATAGAAGTGATGTCGGCATTATCGCGTCCTTTTTCTCATGCCCTGAGGTTATTTGCGAATATATTTGCTGAAGAGTTTATGGTTACTGTTCTTTTATTCTTACTTCCATGGGCAATTCCTGCAATTATGATGTATATGCAGGTTTTTACGGATCTAATGCAGGCATTTGTTTTTTATCTTTTATCAATAATATATATAGCGCTTTCTCTTGAGGAAACACATTAAGATTAATAATAAAATTATACCTGGGGGTATTAAATGTTCAAGTATTTAATCTCGTTTTTTACATTTTTATTGGCATCTATTTTTAACGTTAAAGCTTTTGCTGCTAAAGCGGTAAACACTACTATACCGCTTCATCATCACATAGTAAATAATTCAGCTTTATTATCTAAAAGCCTGTTTTTCGGTTTGTCAGCCCTTGGAGGCGGTCTTGCGATAGGTTTGGGGGTTATAGGCGCTGGTGTAGGCATGGGTAATGCCGTTAGAGGCGCGCTCGAATCTATGGGAAGAAATCCTGGGATGGAAAAAAAACTTATAGTCTGGATGATAACCGGTATGGCAATTATGGAATCTTTAGCCCTTTATGCCCTATTGATAACTTTCATACTGTTTTACGCAAATCCATTCAAAGCGATATTTATAAAATAAAGCCCAAAAATTTATAAACTATCGATTAAAAAACATTTGTATTACTGTAAATTTTATGATAGTATAAATAATCTTAATTTAATACCTGCATTTTATGCCGAGATAGCTCAGTCGGTAGAGCAGAGGACTGAAAATCCTCGTGTCGACGGTTCGATTCCGCCTCTCGGCACCACCTCTTTTCTTTAATATCATTTTTATTGTATTCTTTTTAATTTAAAAATAACATTGTGTATGCGTGCATTTTTTTATTTCTTTCATTATAAGTACGCTTCCTAAAAATAACGATGTTATATTTTAATGTACCAATAAAAAAAGTTCTTGATTTATTTCCTTCCTTTATACTAAAATATATTAACCTCATAATTATTGCCTTGATTTTAAAAATTTGAAAAATTAAACTTTAAGGAATTTTTTGTCTAAAAATAAAATATAGGTTTAAGATCATTGGAAAAAAATATTACCTATTTTCCTGGCTGCTTAGATTCTCAGACTAAAATAAAATCACATGAAATATTAGAAAGGCTTGGTTTCAATGTAAGCTCGGTTTCTGAATGGAATTGCTGCGGCGCGCCGCCATCCCAGTACAAGCCAGATTTTTTTAATAAAGTAGTCATGCCTCTTAGAAATCTCGGAATATCACAGCAAAAAGGCGGGAATTTTTTGTATTCCGGCTGTCAGGTATGCGTTAAACATATAAATGAAGCTGTTAAAATAATTAATTCCGATTCGATGTTTAAAAATCAAGCCGATTACAGCCTCAATCCTTTTAATGCAAGTCTTAAAGAAACTAAACCCGGCTCAACAGGGTCGATACATCTTTTAGATATTATAACCGACCCGGATATAGAAAACGTTATCTTAAATAATATTTCAAAAAATATAAACAACGATTCTATACTGTTTTATACCGGGTGTTATCCAAATAAAGAAAATATTAATCGTTTTAAAAATATATTACATAATTTAGGAGCGAAAGTAAGCATTTTTAATGAATGTTGCGGAGGAGAAAAACTTAGAAATGCTACGCCGGTGCATTCTAAAAGAATGGAAAATGCCAATATAATCGACAGGTTTTTTAAATTAATAAATCAAAAAGCTGACGAAACAGGTTCGGATTATATACTGTCGATATGCTCAATGTGTGAAAAAAATATAAACGACGGAATAGATTTGTCAGACCTGAATATTTTTGCTCCAGTAATAGGCTTAAATGAGTTCACAGGATTTTTATTAGGCATAAAAGGATGCGGTGATTTAATATCCGGTGAAAATAATATTGTCAAAGATAATAAAACTAAAGCTTTACAGGAATACTGCATATAGAAAAACAAAATATAAAATATTTAAATGGAGGTAAATAATGGATTTTGAGGAGCAAAAAAACGAGAAATTCCTTAGGGTGAAAGATAACAGACTCATGAAGATAAAACCTGACCATCGCCCCCAGGAATCATCTAAAGATTACGATACCGTCCGCTATTCGACATGCACTAATATGTGCGAGAGCGGCTGCGGGCTTAAAATATTCTTAAAAGACGGCAAAATCGTTGATGTAATGGGTGATGCTGAACACCCGCAGAACAGAGGCGGTCTTTGCTCTAAAGGTGTGGGGCAGATTCAATGGTGGTACGACCCTCTTAGGGTTCATCATCCTATGATGAGAAAATCTTTGACGGATGATTTTAAAAGAGTTTCATGGGACGATGCGCTTGATTTTGCCGCCGAAAGATTAATTAAACTGCACGACGAATTTGGTCCGGAAGCGCTTACCGTTTTCAGGACAGGGCGGTCTTCTTTCGGAAATAAAGAAGGGGGAGCTAGGTTCGGCAGAATATTTGGAACTCCTAATGTTTATGGACAGGGTCCTATATGTTGTGAAAGCCCTGGGGTATCAATGAATTATGTTTTTGGTGCAAAAGGTTTAGGCAGGCTTATGAATCCTACGCAGGACTGGAAGAATTCAAAGTGTATACTTGTCGTAGGAACAAATATGGCGGCGCAGGAAACTATTACAATGACCCACCTTCTAGATGCTAGGGATAACGGCGCATTTTTAATAGGGGTTGACCCCAGGTTTAATGCGACACTTTCTAAATGTGACATAGGCATGAGGATACGCTCGGGTTCGGATGCCATATTATTTCTTGCTATGGGAAATATAATCATCAAAGAAAAATTGTATGATAAAGAATTCGTGGACAAATGGGTTACTGGATTTGAAGAGTATTCTAAAGAGTGTGCGCAATGGACGCCGGAAAGAGCGGAAAAACTTACGTATGTTCCTAAAGAAATGATTATAGAGGCTGCAAGAAGATTCGGCTCGGCACGGCCTGCATCTGTAACTGGAAATTTAGGCACCGCGCAGATATATAACTCAAACAACGTCAACAGGTCTATAGCAGCTCTTTTAGCGCTTACCGGTTCCATAGGGGTAAAAGGTGGTGGCTGGAACTGGCTTCATAACTGCCGTCCGCCCTTAAATTATGGAAACGATTTAAAAGTATTACCAGATTTTAAAAGACCACAGATAACTGATAAATTAATATCGTGGGGAGATAGTTCGGTTCCTTGCATCATAAATGCAATGATGTACGAAAAGCCGTATCCGGTTAAGGGTATTATATGGAATGGCGACCATTTGCCACAGTTTCCCAACTCTTGGAAGATGGAAGAAGCTATGAAGAAAAATATAATAAATATACATCTTTCAATATATCCTAATCATACTTATATGTTTAGTCATGTAGCTTTTCCAATAGCCATTTCAGTAGAGACAGACAGTGTTTGTCATCACGGCAATAATAGACTCATACAATGGCACAATAAAATAATACCATATCAGCATGAACATAGACCCGATATAGACGTTTTCGACGGTCTTGCTAAAAGGCTTAAGGGGCATGCAGGTTATTTCGACAAAGTTGAGTTTAACCCTTGGGGTTATTACGAAGACGGTCCTGATAAAGGAAGAGTCAACGAAATTAAGATGACGGATTTCTTTAACGAACAGGAGCCTTTCACTAGAGGTATTACTTATGAATTGCTTAATCCCGAGAAAAACCCCAAAGGTGGTTTGATGTGGCCTGTAATGTCAAAAGAAGAAGCGACATTCCAAGATGACGAAGCTGTTTTAAGAGGAAAGTGGATAATGTACAAAGAAGGCGAGAATTATCCGGAAACCGATAAAAGGTTCCCTACTCCTTCGGGAAAAATAGAAATAGCTTCTGATGCTCTAGAAAAAGTAGGTTGGTATAAAGTTCCTACTCAGGTAGAAGGTTCCGAATCTCCTATCGGTAATTTTGAAAGGGCAAAAAAATATCCTTTGGTTTTAAATACTACACGTATAGCGCAGTCATTTCATGAAGGCGGGCACTGGTGGCCGTGGAACGACGAACTGGAACCTGACAGAAACATAGAGATAAATCCGGCTACAGCAGCTGTTATGGGTATAGAAGACGGAGATATGGTTATAGTTGAAAACGACAGGGGTTGGGTTGAGGGTCCGGCTTGGGTTACGGAGATGGTTCCAGAGGATGGAATATGGGCAAATTTTGGATTTGACAGATATCAGCCGTTTCATCCATATGAGTCAATCAATACCGTAATAGACGATATAATAAAAGACCCTGTTTACGGCCAGATACAGTTTAAAGCCGTTCTTTGCAGGGTTTACAGGAAAGGCGACCCTGATCCGGAGGCTACCGCCAAGAACGCTTTGGAATTTTTACAGAAAAAATTTCCTGAAGTTTGGGATCCAAGACTTCAGGATAAAAATGTAATCGTCGGAAAATGGAAAGACCACTGGAAAGAATATCACGAATTGAGTATTGGATGGAAAAAACTCGTTAATTTTAAAGAGCCTGTGGAATGCACGCCAGATTCATGCGATGTTCGCAGATATTAAACAATTAATTTAATTATAATAAAAATATCCGGTAACCCGCCGCTTGTTAAGCGACGGGGCAACCTGGTAATTATAAACTATAAAGAATAGGAGCATAAATATGTCTTCGGAATACGGATTCGATAGATTTCATCTTGGAGAGGAAAGGGCTTCCAGGGTCACTTTAAAATCATCCACTCCAAAATATTCAATGAAGGTAAACACCGATAGGTGTATAGGCTGCATGTCTTGCGAAGTGTCCTGTAAAAAAGAGCATAATCTTCCAGTCGGACCACGCAGGATGAGGGTTATACAGGTGGGACCTTATTTTGTTAAAAAAGGACAATTAAAAACTGTTTACCTCCCAATGAACTGCTTTCATTGTGACGATGCCGCATGCGTAAAGTCCTGCCCGACGGGTTCTATGCAAAAAAGAGCTGACGGCATAGTTTTTAACGACCCGAATACTTGCATAGGGTGTAAGTCTTGCATACACGCTTGCCCTTTTGGTTCTCCCCAGTTTAACGAAGCAACCGGAAAAGTTACAAAATGCGATTATTGCAAACACAGGGTTGACGAAGGGCTTTTACCTGCGTGCGTTACGTTATGTTCGACAGATGCGCTTTGGTTTGGAAATATAAATAGAATATCCACCATTGACAGGGAAAAAACGGCAAGAAAATTAACTGAGCATCTATTTGGCTTTATTGCTCCTCATGCGCCTATGGGCACATCTTCGACTAACGATACGGACAATTCCGTGAAAGTCGGTTAATTTTAATATATATTATAAAAATACGGAGGTTTTATGGCAGATATATTAGCCGCTGGAACCGTTTATAATGCGCCTATAAGAGTAGAATATATAAACGGTGACTTTGATAAAGCGGAGGAAATTCTTAAAAAAGCTGATATTCATATTTTAGGCAGAAATGTTGCAAGCGTAACACCTTACCATGCAACAATATTCGTTGGACTTAAAGATGAAAGCAAGGCATTGAGTTTAATTAAAAAATCGGGAATAAAGACGTATCCTGTCGAACCTTATTTTTAATTTTTTAATTAATATATTAACATATTATTTGAATGAAATGCCGTCTGTTTATAAATTAAATTATGCAAGATAGAACAGCCGATAAATTATTAAATATAGCCGGGGCAAATATTAAAAAAATTACGGCATCTGAAAGTATACCGGTAGAAGACGGCATAGGAAGGATTATATCTGAAAATATAACCCCAGCAGTTGATGTTCCGCCGTTTGTTAGGTCTGCGGTCGATGGATTTGCCTTAGTATATTCGGATTTTTCTGAAAAAAAAATAGAAACATTTAAGGTTAAAAACAAAATTACCGCCGGATATTCAAAAACGATTGAACCTCTGAAGATCGGAGAAGCTGCTTTTGTAACAACTGGAGCGCCTATTCCACCTAATGCCGATACCGTTGTCTTAATAGAAGATACCGAAGAATATGCCGGAGGGCATATGACGTATAAAAAAACGGCTGAAAAGGGTTCTTATATTTCGCCTGTAGGAGACGATATTAAAAAAGGCGAAATATTATTTAATAAAGGACATAGAATAAGATTTTGCGATATTGCGGCTCTATCGGGCATCGGCCTAAATTTTGTTTCGGTATATAAAAAACCTGTTATCGGTATATTGTCCGGCGGAAATGAATTAACTGCACCCGGAGTAAAACTCGCTTCCGGCAAAATATATGATATAAATACTAACGTGTTAAAATCTTTAATAAAAGATGCGGGAGGAATCCCTGAAATAATAGGTGTTGTCGAGGACAAATTAGAAAAGCTGGTCGAAATTTTAGAAAATGCAGATAACTCTGGGAAATATGATTTATTAATTTCAACCGGCGGAACGGGTGCCAGTTTTTTAGTTTTAGAAAATAAAGAAATTACTAATTTTTACGATTTGATTCCTTCCGCTGTCGAAAAAACCGGTAAATTATTATTTCACGGCGTTAAGCTTATACCTGGAAAACCTACTTCATTTGGTGTTTTGAACGGTGGAACACCCATATTTGCACTTGCAGGTTGGCCGTATTCAGTTTTGATAACCTTTGATCTTTTTATAAGGCCGTCTATACAGGAAATGACCAATTCGGCAAATATTTACAAAAGATACGCTTCTTTAAAGGCTATTTTAAAACATAGAGTTACCAAGGAAGAGGGTACTAGAAAATATTTTCAAGTAAAATTGTCAAAAGAAAACGACTATCTGTGGGCATCGGTAATAGCAGCGCCTAAGCCGCCTTCGGCTGCAAGATCTTTAAGCCCAATAATAAATGCGGACGGCAGTTTCGTTATGGAAGAAGAAACAACAGTTATAGAGGCAGGCAGCCTAATATCGGTCACGTTAAACGATTATGAAATTTTATAAATAATAAAAATAGCGAGATTTTTTAATGAAACCTTATATATTTAAAATGTTTAACGATAAAGAATACGAATTTGGCCGAGGGAGATTTGAATTTAAAATTCCGTCTTTAAGAGTGTCCCTGGTAAGCAGATGTAACGCGCGCTGTTTTTATTGCCACAACGAAGGAATATCTAAGAAAATGACTTCGGTTATTCAAACCGGGGACATAATAAATACCATATCCCTATTAAAGGAGTTCGGACTTAAAAAGATAAAAATTACCGGTGGAGAGCCGCTGTTGTTTGAAGATTTTAAAAATCTTATATATAAAATAAAACACATAGCAGATGTGGAAATTTTTATAACCACAAACGGCACACTTGTTAAAAAAAGGATAAAGGACCTTAGTCCAAATGTAATAAATAAAATATCTGTAAGCCTGGATACGCTAGACCCTAATATTTATAAGTATATTACCGGAAAGAATCTACTCGAAGAAGTTGTTTCTGGGCTCAATATGTTAAAAAAAAATGGATATAGCGTTGAAATAAACAATCTATTACTTAAAGGTTTAAATACAAATAAAAAATGTTTGCAAAATATGATTAATTATTGTACTGAAAATGGATTTGATTTGCAGTTTATAGAAATGTCAGATAAAACGCCGCAGTCTTTTTATTCCAAATACTATGCGGAGCCCTATAAAACTTTACAAAGATGCGGTTTTGACTTTAATAAAGGTAAATCTAACGATAGACAGTTTTTTAAAATAAAGGGTTCTAAAGTTACTCTTTGCAGGAATGTTAAAGATGTTTGCGAATCTTCCGGCGATAGATGTGGCGGTTTAAGACTTTTGCCTAACGGCGTACTTAAAAATTTTCTTTACGAGTAACTTAAGAGGTTAAATATTATATGATAGTAGAACTGATAGGTAAAGAAGCAGGTTTAACCTTTGAATGTATGCATATAGTGCCCGGCAGAGGTGATTGTTCGCGGATACATCCGCATTTTCATTATGTAGATGTTCTGGTTGACGGGGAATTCGACGAAAAGAGGCGGATAGTTCATTTATACAATTTAAAAGCAGTCATAATGAGGATATGTTCCGCGTTTGAAGATAAAATTTTAATAGCTGATTATCCTGAAAGCGTTCAAAAAATTACTATTGAAGATATGCATTATAAAATAGAGATAAATAATAAACTTTATCTTATACCTAAATCCGATATTTTTAAAATAAAAAGTCCTTCTTTAAACATAGAAGATTTAACGGTTTATTTCGGAAATGAGCTTGCTTTAGATTTACAAAATAAAGAAATGTTTAATTCATTAAAATATTTCGAGGTTACTCTAAGCGAAGGGCATGGTCAGAGAGGAAAATTAAGGATGGATTTGAAATAATAATGAATGAAACAAGCAGTATAATACTTGCTGGTGGAGAGTCCAAAAGATTTGGAGAGGATAAGATTTTTTTTGATTTTAGGGGAAAATCTTTTTTGGAAAGGGCTCTGGATGTTGCAACGGAAATAGGCGGAGATATTGTAATATGCGTCAGGGAAAATGATAAGATAAGAAAATATTTTACTGAGACTAAAAAAATTTTAAAAAAAAGAGAACAAGCAGGAAAAAAAATTGTAATGCCGCAGATAATCTCGGATGATAAAGATTGCGGTTTTAGGGGGCCTTTAAAAGGAATTTACAGTTCCATTAAAGTATTAAAAGGTAAAACGGCGTTAGTCATGGAATGCGATGCACCTTTTTTTAATTTTGAAGCTGCAAGAGAACTCATAAAAAAGCTGAAATTGGAACAAGTTAACGCTGTCGTTCCAATGTGGTCAGATTCTACCGTGGAACCCTTACTCGCATGTTATAGAACAAAAGAGACGACATTAATTCTTAAGATTCTTAACAATTATGCTTTAAATTTAAAAGAGCATTTCTTATTTACCGATGCGGTAAATATTTTACGGCTCTTATCCTCAGTTTATTATTATAATATTTTCGATATGATGAAAAATAATTCCAACTTAAAAGCAGAATTATTTATAAACATAAACTCAAAAAAAGATTTAGAAGAATATGGCTGCAATGAAAAAATAAATAATAAAGGTGTATCAAAAAGTGTTAAAATAAGAAAATCGAACAGATTTTTTAATTTAAAGGATCCGGCAGGTAAGCCTTACGGCATACTCGCAAACGCATTATATTTTTGGTGGGTTTATGCCAAAACAGGCAATTTTATATATCTTAAAAAATCCTTCGAGTATTTTAAAAAAGACAGCTTAGTTTATCGCAATAACGAATTACACTTCATGGGAAACAAAATTTTAAATCTTTTGCCCGATCCTTTCGAAGTATTGCGAATAAAAAATAAATAAAAAAAGAGGCTATCATGCATAAGAATAAGCTCACTAACTTAAAAGAAGATTTAAAGAAAAATCAGATAGAAATAATGCTGTACCCTTCAAAATGCGACGGTTGCGAAAATGAAGGAGTTGCGGCATGCTTGAAAGCTTGTGAAACGCATATGGCTAGAAAATACGGTTCTAAATATAAAGGTGCAAGAATTAATATAAAGAAAAAAGCAGGTAAATTTTTTCCAATAATATGTCATAACTGCGAAGAAGCTCCATGTGTAGATGCTTGTATGCCTGGTGCTAGATATAAAGATTTAGAATCTGGCTGGACGGTAACAAATTATAAAAAATGCGTAGGATGCTGGATGTGCGTTATGTCCTGTCCTTTCGGCGCAATAGAAAGGATAGGAGAAGGTCATTTTGCTTCAAAATGTGACGGCTGCATAGACGAAGCTAATCCTAAATGTGTGGAAGCTTGTAAGAAAGGAGCGCTAAAAAGAACTGGCATTAAAAATTACTCATATGAAAGAAGGCTAATGGTTGCAAAAAAAATTTACGGTCCGTATATAAAATCCGTTACAGAGAAATAAAAAGGGGATTGGATTATGAAGTACGTTATTATAGGAAATTCATATGCCGGTTTGTCTTGCGCAGATTCAATAAGGCGTTTTGACAAATCGGGAGATGTCGTTATTATATCTGACGAAAATTACAAGGCTTACGCAAGACCTTTAATATCATATTACCTTGAAGGAAAAACTACCGATGAAACAATATGGTATAAAGAAGACGATTATTATGAAAAGAATAATTTTAAGCTTATTCTTGGCAAAAAGGTAGTTTCTGTCGATACCGAATCAAAAAAAGTTTTTTTAGAAGACGGAAATATATTTGATTACGACAAGCTTTTTATAGGTCCTGGAGGAACACCGTTTGTGCCTCCTACCGAAGGATTTAATGCAGACTCGCCTATGATGGGAACTTTCACTAGATTTGACGATGCTAAAAAGATGGAAAAAGCTGCTAAGTTATCAAAAAACAAAGAAGCGATAGTCGTTGGAGGAGGACTTATTGGATTAAAGGCTTCTGAAGGTCTAAGGGCATTAGGTCTCCATGTTACTATTGTGGAATTGCTCCCGCGAGTTTT
Source organism: bacterium (assembly GCA_021777135.1). Classification (GTDB taxonomy): domain Bacteria; phylum SZUA-79; class SZUA-79; order Acidulodesulfobacterales; family Acidulodesulfobacteraceae; genus Acidulodesulfobacterium_A. The sequence goes on from JAJYDX010000001.1 coordinate 369,851, forward strand.
AGGTCTGGCTCTTGACGAAATATCCGGAAATATAACTTCTAAAAAACTTAACGAGAACGGCATAGATACTGCTACCGGCGAGACGGTTACGAAAATTAATCTGGATGAATCTGGTAATCCGGTAAGCGTTATATTAAAAAGCGGAAAAGTGCTTACCGCCGATATTGTAGTAGTTGGAGTCGGTGTTAGGCCTAACGTTGGTTTCTTGGAAGGGAGCGGGATAAAAATAGACAGGGGCATTATAGTAGATAAAACTATGATGACGAGTGTCAAAGACGTATATGCTGGCGGAGATGCCGCAGTAATTTACGATATATTAAACAAACGTCCAAATATTATTGCGATAGTGCCTCTGGCATGCGAAGAAGGACGGGTTGCCGGAACTAATATGGCTGGTGTTTATAGAGAATACCCTGGCGGAATGGGTTTGAATTCCGTTGAAATTTACGGACTACCCATAGTAACTATAGGTTTAACTAACCCGTCAGACGAATCCCAAAAAGTATTTATTTTTCAGGATGAAAATATTTACAGAAAACTCGTGTATGAAAGTGAGATATTAGTAGGAGCAATTTTACTTGGGGATATTTCCGGCAGCGGAATATTATCTGCTATTATAAGGCAGGGTTTAAAATGTTTTAAATATAAAGATGAATTTCTTAATGGAAACATCTATTCTTTCGTCATCGATAACGAATTTGAAATATATAATATTAACGAGGGATACGCTATAAGAGGCGATTTTGAAGATTTACCTGAGTTTTCAAGAACTAACTGGCGTTAGATTATGAATAATAATATAAACAATGAAGATTCGTTGGAAAAGCCCCTGAACGCGTTGATAGAAGAATTGCTTATAGAAGTTAAAGATATTCCTGAAACAGATTTCGGAAAATGGTATGAAAAAAAAAGAAAAGTTTTTAATATAGGTATTAAAAATTTTCCGACTAAAGAAGAATTCATTAAGTATCTGAATTATGCCTTGTCGATACGGTTTTAAATCAATTTTTTCATAACCGGAGCCTTTATAAAATCTAGTAATATCATATAGATAAACGTACTGGCAAACAGGATGGTTATGTCTTCAAGCGGAATTTTCTCCATCAGTATCCCAAAATATGCCATTAAAATTATTATTATTAAATCCAGAGCGCTTGCCAGCATTAAATAATTACCGGGTTTTGATTTATAAAAATGACCCTCCTCTCTTACTAAATAAACTGTTGCTTGAGCGCTGAATACCAATGACAGAAAAGCGAGGGTCTGAACCTGCGTAAGGCTCAGATTGATAATGTAATAGCCTATGTAATAAACTGCAAAAGAATAAATTAGCCATGCTCCAGCAATTAAAAGAGACGAAGAAACTATCAGCTTGATTTTCCATTTATCAGGTTTATTAGAATATACCGCGTTATCTTTTGCTATAGACATAGTAACAAAATCATTTGCAAAAATTAATATAAGGATTAGTTTAGGGGTAGTGACGAATTTACCGAAGAAGATTAAGCCTAAACTAAGAAAAAGAGCCACTTGGAAGGTTTTAGAAATTTTATTTAAAGTATACGTAAGCATTCTTCTATAAACTATTCTCCCATATTTTACTGCATCTACAATATTAGATAAGCCAGGTTCTGTTAGAATAAGGCTTGCCGCGGCTTTTGCAACGTCTGTCGCATTAGCAACAGCTATTCCTACTTCGGCCTGTTTAAGCGCGGGGGCATCGTTGACTCCGTCACCCGTCATGCCCGTAATTTTTTTTAGTTTTTGAATTCCCTGTACCAGATGAAATTTGTCCTCTGGAAAAACTCCCGCAAATACGTCACATTCAGCAGGGTTTTTAAAGTTTTCGCGACCGCATACTTTTTCGCCTAGACCAATTAAATTTGCCGTGGTTTTTGCAGTGCGTTCGGTATCGCCTGTTACCATTCTAACCCTTATGCCTAAGCTTTTAAGTTCATCCAGCAATTTCTTAGAATCTTTTCTTGGAGGATCGGATAATCCTAAAATACCTACCGGTATAAATTGACTGGTTTTTTTATCTTCTATCATTACGGCGATAACCCTGTAGCCCATATCTTCAAATTTTTCAGCTTCTTTAGAAACTTTATCGGCATCTGTATCATTTAAACTTTGAGATATTACTATTGGAGAGCCTTTAATTACGCTAATTTGCGTTCCTTCGTTTTTTTCTACTACGGCTTCCGCCCTTTTTGTTTGAGGGTCAAAAGGAATAAATTTTATTACATGTCCAATTTCAGGAATATTTATTTTATGTAATTTGACGTATGAAATTATAGAAAGGTCTATCGGATCCTGAGTCGATTCTTCTGAAGCCGCAGTTGCGTAAGCGAAAAGTTCTTCTGTCCCGAAAGGTTTTAAGGGTTTAAAATCGGTAAGAGCAAGCAAGTTTTCAGTTAACGTACCGGTTTTATCAGAGCATAATTCTTCCATTGAAGCGATATCCTCTATTGCCGAAAGATGCGTAACAAGTATTCCCCTATTCGCAAGCCTCATAGAGGCTAATGCCGTTGCAAGTGTAAAAGTAACCGGAAGCGCTACAGGTATAGAAGCAACAAGAAGTATTAACGCGAATGGGAGTATTCCGGCAAAATTCATTTTATAGACCAATGCATAAACGAGTATCAAAGCTACGAGAATACCGTCTATTATAATAAAATAGCGGACTATTTTAAGTATTAGTTCTTCCAGATGACCTTTAGTTTTAGCGGATTTTATTAATTCTGCAGTTTTTCCGAAATAGCTTGCCGCTCCAGTTGCCGTAACCTTACATGTAGCTTCGCCTCTTTTTATTATAGAACCAGAATAAACCGCTTCGCCATCGCTTCTATCGACCGGCTGGGATTCTCCGGTTAAAGCCGATTGGTCAACTAATGTATTTCCTGAAATAATTTTGATATCTGCCGGAACTAAATCGCCCATTCTTATATGAATAACATCTCCGGGGAGCAATTCTTCGGCAGGCAGCTTAATCCACTTGCCGTCCCTTAATACCCTTGCGATAATTTTAAGCTGTTTTTTTAATAAATCGAGAGCTTTTTCAGCTTTATTTTCTTGCTTAAAAGAAATTGCCGCATTAAATAAAAGCAAGCCTATGATAATATATGCTTCTATGTGTTTCCCAAGTATTAATTCTACAATAAAAGTAAACTCGAGCATCCAAGCAACAGGATTCCAGAATTTGGAAAGAAAAATAATAAACGGGTGCCTTTTTTGTTCCTTTATAGTGTTTAACCCGTATTGCACGGTTAATTTTTTGGCTTCTTCGGATGTCAGACCTTTAAAATCCATAATTTTTTATCCTAGTCTTAATTTTACGATACAAAAAATATAAACTTTGCAGCAAAATAACTCTTTATTTGCTGTTGGCTTTATTTTAAATTTTATTATAAAATTATATAAATATTATATATATTTTATAATAATCTTTATAAAAAATATGCGAACAAACGACAAAATGCCTAAAGCCGTTTCTTTTATAGCGATGTCCGGTACCGGTAAAACTACTTTAATAGTGAAGATTATAAAAATACTTTCGGACAGGGGCTATAAGGTTTCTTCAGTTAAGCATACAGACCACGATTTTGAATCGGATATTCCAGGTAAAGATTCATGGAGGCATAAAAATGCAGGAGCATTTTCTACTATGCTCCTTTCGGGGGACAAAGCGGCGTTATTTACAGATATAGATACGTCTTTCAATATGGGAATAGATGCTATAATATCTAAATATTTTATCGGTTCAGATATTGTTATAATCGAAGGATTTAAAGACTTAAAAATAAAAAAAATAGAACTGCTGAGAAAGGATATAACGCCTGATTTAAAACTGAGATTTAAAAACCACCAAGGTCTTATTCTTGTTTGCGCCGATGAATTCATAAAAGATATCGAAGTTCCTCAAATTAGTATCAACGATGCTGATAAAATCGCCGATTTTATAGAAAACAATATTATTAACGCAATTTAATGGATAAAATTAATTTATGGCAGTGTATTCTTGCTCCCATGGCTGGAATAACCGGATTTCCTTTTAGAAAAACGGCCTTAAAATACGGCGCTGATTTTTGTTTTACAGAGATGATTAGCGCAGTAGGTTTTTTGCATAACGATAAAGGAACGCTGGAACTTTTGAAAACTGGAAACGATATAGCTAAAACAGGAATTCAGTTGTTTGGAAGCGACCCTGATATTTTGGCTCAGGCGGCTAAAAAAGCCGCAGATAAAGGATTTAAAGTTATAGACATTAATATGGGTTGTCCCGTTAAAAAGGTCGTGAAAACAGGCGCAGGCAGTGCGATATTAAAAGACTTAAAAAGATTTTCCTTAATAGTCGAATCTGTTAGAAGTGCATTAAAAGATTCTGCATTAACGATAAAAATCAGAAGCGGATTTGACGAAAATTCGGTTAATTTTATGGAAATAGGTAAAATTGCCGAAAAGTCAGGCGTCGATGCGATTTTTTTTCATCCGAGAACGCGATCCCTTATGTTCGGCGGTGCGGCAGATCATGCCTTAATTAAAAAACTAAAAGAAGGAATTAATATACCGGTTTACGCAAGCGGCGATATTTTTTCTGTAAGCGATGCGTTAAGAATAAAAGATTACACAAGAGCCGACGGCGTGATGTTTGCCAGAGGAGCTATCGGCAGACCATGGATATTTACAGAATATATATGTGCCAGGTTATTAGATAAAAACAAAGTATGCGCGGAACCGGTCATAGACAGCATAGAGCGTAATATAGACTATAAAATAGATATAATGCTTGAACTGACAGGTGAGACCTGCCTGTTTTACGGTAAAGAAAGAGGCTATAATATTATCAAGCCCCATCTCTATAATTTCCTTAAGGGGTTTAAGGGTTCTAAAAATTTAAGGATTATGGTAAATAATGCGAAAACAGAAAATGAAATAAAGGATATTTTAAATATTTTTAAAACCTCGCGATATGAATATACTGGGACTAATTGAAAAGCTTTTAAACAGAGACGACAATAAAGGAATTTCCATAAATTCAGATTTTTGCGTGAGGCTTAAAACGCCTATGGCGAGTTGCTATACATGTATTGACAGATGTCCTGACCTGTCAATTAAAATAACGGACAATGACATAAAAATTCTTGAAAATTGTTCCAAATGCAATGCCTGCATTCATATCTGTCCTAATTCAGTTTTTTACGTTAAAAATAATATTTTAGAAGAAGAGCTGAGCAGCAGCCAGGCATCCGAGGATAATATTTATTATTTTTGCGCAAAAACTGAAAATAAAAAAACCGTTAATAAAAATAAAGTAGAATGCCTTTTCGAAATTGAAGATGTAGATATTATATCCTTTATAAAAAAAGGGAATAAAATATTTTTTATAACCGAAGACTGCAAATCCTGCAAACTAAATTATTTTCATAATAAAAAATTGAAAAGAGTTGACGAAATAAAGAAGTTTTTTAAAACGGAAAATGCTTTTACGGAAATCAATATTAAAGATTTAGGAAAAAAGGGTAATATTCCAAATCCGACCCTTTTTCCTCCAGAATCCATAAAAATTAACGAGAATAAAGACGACGAGCCTGATTACAGCGGGAAAGGCAATCAAGAATTAGAAACGCTGGACAGAAGAGATTTTTTTAAAAATTCGATTAAAAGTATTAAAAATAACGCAAAAAAAATAATTAAGGATATTTCCATAGATGATTTGCCTATGTCAGAGCTTTATTCAGGATATATAGATTACAAAGAGGAATCCGGAAAAAAAATAAATAAATTACTTATAGAAAGGCAGAAAAAAATTTATCTTTTTTTAAGAGAAAATAAAGAATTTCTGCCTTTGTTAAACATTAGGCTGCCTAAATTAAACGAAAATTGCGTTTTTTGTTCTAACTGCTGGGAATTGTGTCCTACAGGGGCTTTAATATATAAAGAAAAAGAGGGAGAAATACTTATCGAGCCTTTTTTATGCACTGGATGTAATTTATGCAGAGATATATGTAATTTTGGCGCCGTAAGAATTTATAAAGCAAAAAAAATTCAAGACGTTTCGGATAAAAAAATTTTAATTAAAAAGGTTTAAATGCAGAATTGAATAAATGTGACAAAAATCATATTTTTTTAATTGGGATATATATTATAATTTATTATAAAATTTTAATTAATTAAAATTTAAAATAGAGGGTATTATGGAGAATGTACAAAAGAATGTTAAAAACTGTGTTGAAATTAACGATGAGGATATCAGGAAAGCTTTTGAAAAACATAAAACCTATATAGATATATCCATTGACGATTTTCATAAAATATACAACGATGCTTTCAACTTTGCGCTGGAAAGAGTTCATTCAGTTATGGTAGAAGAGGTGATGTCGAAGAGTTATATTTCAGTTAATGCTGATTATGATATAAATTCTGCGACGGATTTGCTTGCAAAAAACGGGTTAACCTGCGCTCCGGTAGTTAACGATACAAATTTAGTCGTAGGGTTTGTTTCTGATGCCGATATTTTAGCATATGCCGGAGTTGCAAAAAAGCACAACATAAAAGATTTAGTAAGGCATATTATAGGCGAAACTATCCCTCATGCTAATACGAATAAAGAAGCAAAAAACATTAGAGACATAATGTCTTCTCCTGCCATAACGGTTATGGTAGATACAAATATAAGAAAGGCTGCTGAAATACTTAATGAAAAGAGAATCAAGAGAATGCCAGTTGTAGATAAAAACGGCACGCTGGTCGGCATGATATCAATGACCGATATAGTGAAATATATAAGTAAAAGATAAAAAATAAACGGAGGAATATAAAAATGTGGTTCAAAGAATACGTTAATAGAATGAAAGGTGGCGGACAAAGTCCGACCGGCGTCAGTTTTCACGTAATTTTTTGGTCTGGACTTGCTTCCTTTATAGGAATAGCTCTAGTCGCATATTTATCAAAAAAATATTTTAATCCTTATGCGTTAACTTTGCTTATAGGTTCTTTCGGCGCTTCGGCAGTTCTCATTTACGGTGCAATAAAGACTCCTCTTGCGCAGCCTAGAAATCTTATTGGCGGACATATCCTTTCCGGCATTGTAGGAGTTGCAAGCTATAAACTTCTGGGCCATATTAATATGCCTTTGGCTTCCGCAGTTGCGGTTTCTTTTGCGATTATGCTTATGCATGCGACAAAAACTCTTCATCCCCCTGGAGGAGCTACAGCTCTCATTGCTGTTATAGGCGGGAAAGGAATATATAAACTAGGTTTTTTTTATGCTTTAATGCCGGTAGGTCTAGGAGCGTTTATACTTTTAATAGTTGCTCTTATAGTCAATAATCTTTCAAAAGAAAGAAAATATCCAGAGTTTTGGTGGTAAGCCCCTTAGTAAAAAAAATCTTGACAAAAGAATAAAATTATTTAATAATATTAAGCTACGCTTTAGCTGTAGCTTTTTAAATATAAATATATAGTATATACGGTATTAATAACTATACGAGGTAGGTATAAATGACGGAAAGCAAGTGGATATTAGTAGATGCGAAGGGTATTAGTCTTGGGAGAGTTGCGAGTTTTGTCGCAAATAAATTAATGGGTAAAGATAAGGCAAACTGGACGCCTTATGCAGATAACGGGGATTTTGTCGTTATCGTCAACAGCGCCAAGGCAAAATTAACAGGAAAAAAAGCAGAAGATAAAGAATATCATTTTCATAGCGGTTATCCGGGAGGAATGAAGACTTTTAACTACAAGGATATGCTTAAGAAGGATGCGACATTTCCGGTGTATCAGGCTATAAAAGGCATGTTGCCAAAGAATAAGCTTTCAGATGCGGTTCTGAAAAAAGTTAAAATATACGAAGGCGAAGACCATCCGCATGCAGCTCAGCAACCGGTCAAGGTTGAAATAGTAAAATAGTTTAGACTAATTAATTAAATAAGGTAAATTAAAATTAAATTACGGGTAAAAGGCTTATGGCAAAAAAGAATATTATACACGCGGTAGGAAAAAGAAAAACAGGCATAGCAAGGGCATATTTTAAAGAAGGAACCGGTAAAATTATAGTTAACGGAAGAGATTTCGATAAATATTTTCCTCTCGAAAGCCATAGGGTAACCGCTGTTAAACCACTAGCATTTTATTCCGTGGAAAATAAATTTGATATATATGTAAATGTGGCTGGCGGAGGTTTAGCTGGTCAGGCTGGAGCAATAAAACTCGCACTTGCAAAAGCCATTCTTTTAATAAGCCCCGATCTTAAAGAAACCCTTGCAAAAGCTTCCATGCTTACGAGGGATCCTAGGGTCAAGGAAAGAAAGAAATACGGACAAAAAGGGGCAAGAGCAAGATTCCAGTTCTCGAAGAGATAATAATCATAATAATCAGATGATTAAAGTTTCGATTATAGGAGCATCCGGTTACAGCGGAGTATGTTTGTTACATGCCCTGTCTTCAAGGCCGGATGTTGCTATATCGGCAATAACTTCCCAGACTTATTCGGGTAAAAAACTTTCAAGTATTTTTCCTCAATTTACAAAAACTTATCATATAAATAATCCTATTTCTGAACTTGAGTTTAGAGTTTTTGACCCTGATGTAATATCTGAATCCTCTGTGGTGTTTTTTTGCCTGCCGCATAATGAAAGTTCGAAATTAATCCCCGATGTTTTAAAACGCAATAAAAAAATCAAGATAATTGATGTTGGCGCTGATTTCAGGTTTGACAACCTCGAAGTATATGAAGAATTTTATGGGAAGCACAATGCGCGTTCGTTGAATTCAAAATTTATATACGGCCTATCAGATATATTTTACGATAAAATTAAAAACTCGCAATTTATATCTAACCCCGGATGTTATCCTACCGGCGCTCTGCTGCCTATCCTGCCTCTTGTTTTTAAAGGTGTTGCAGATTTTAATGTTCCTATTATTATTAATTCTTTATCAGGAATTTCAGGAGCAGGAAGGGGACTAAAATTACAAAATCTTTTTTGCGAAGTAGAAAATTCCGTAAAGGCATATAATGTTTGGTCCCACAGACACCTGCCAGAAATTAAAGAAAAGATAGAGAACGCGTTTTTAAATTCAAGCAGTAAATCTGATAATAAACCTTATATTTTATTCACACCTCATGTCATTCCGGTAACGAGAGGGATATTGACTACAATATATATGAATTTAAATAAAGGGGTAAAAGAAGAAAATATAAAGGAAATATATAACGAATTTTATGGAGATAGTAAATTTGTTTCAATAATTAACAATATAGAAGACTGCAATATAAAAAACGTAATTTATTCTAATAACTGCCATATAGCTTTTGAACCGGACAAGAAACAAAATAAAGGAATGATAAAAATTGTTAGCGCCATAGACAATCTTGGCAAAGGCGCTTCTTTGCAGGCAATTCAAAATATGAACCTTATGTTAGGTTTAGAGCCGGATTACATGGTCCCTGAATATTCCCCTTTCCCCTAATTTGCCTTCAGAAGAGCAAAAAACCATTATACTTGTGCATTATTAAAAGCACTGCAGTATAATCTTAGATTATAACTAAATATGAAATTTAATAATAAAAAAAAACTTGCGGCATATTTATTTACAATTATATTATTTCTCATAATTTTGTCATCAGTTTTATTTTATTATGAATTTTCCGGAAGAAAGTATAAAGAAACATTCCATAGCAAACATAATTTAGGGAATATCTTAATTATTGGACTTCCGGCAGATGCTACAAATCTCATAGGAAATATGGCGGCAGACGCTCCTACTGCAGAGGTTGCTTCCCAGATTTATGACGGATTAGTAAGATATAACAGGAATTTTAAAATAGTTCCCGACCTTGCCAAATCATGGAAAATAAGCAACGGTGGAAAAACAATAACTTTCTATCTCAGGCGGCATGTCTATTGGCAGAATGGCCAAAAATTTACCGCGAAAGACGTTATGTTTACATACCGTTTAATGGTAAACCCAAAAACTCCTACGCCATACGCAGCAGAATATCTTAAAGTATACAAAGCAAAAATTATAGGTAAATACATTTTTAGTGTTACTTATAAAAAACCTTATGCACCCGCTCTTTCATCTTGGGGGTTAAGCATTTTGCCAGAAAAACTTCTAACAGGAAAAAACCTGCTTACGACTAAATTAAGAAGCCGTCCGGTAGGCACCGGCCCATATTCTTTTTATAAATGGGTTCACGGATATGAAATAGTCCTAAAAGCCAATCCTCATTATTTTATGGGGGCACCTCGAATAAAAATGTTGGTTTATAAAATAGTTCCAGATCCTTCCTCAATGTTTTTAATGATGAAATCGGGCGGCATAAGCTATATGGGATTAAGCCCTATTCAGTTTAAATATGAATCTGGAAGTAAAAAATTTAATTCAAAATTTAGGAAATATATACACCCTTCGTTAAGTTTTACATTTTTGGGATATAATCTTTTGGACAGCCTTTTTAAAAATGTAGATGTTAGACAGGCTTTAAACTACGGAATAAATAAAAAAGAAATAATAAAAGGAGCATTGCTTGGTCTGGGAGTTCACTGTTACGGACCTTTTATGCCCGGAACTTATTTTTATGATAAAAACGTAAAAAAATATGCTTATAATCCTATTAAAGCTTTGAAGCTTTTAAACGAAGCAGGCTGGCATATTAAAAATGGAGTTTTAGAAAAGAACGGAAAACCTTTTGAATTTACGATATTGACCCCGCAGGGAAATCAGGAAAGATTATCTGCCGCAGAAATTATACAGCAAAATTTAAAAAAAATAGGAATAAAGGTAGATATAAGAGTTATGGAGTGGACGTCTTTGATATCTGAATTTATTATGAAGAAAAAATTTCAGACTGTTTTGCTTGGATTTACTATTACTCCGGACCCATACGACAATGCCGCTATATTCATGGGATCCAATATTGTTCCAAAAGGTTTAAATTTTACGTCTTTTAATAACCCGGAAATAGACGTTTTATTTAGGAAGGCACGCTCCACTTTCAATTTAAAGAGACAAAGAAAATATTATTTCAAAATACAAAATATTATTTCAAAGGAAGCACCTTATACTTTTTTATACATTCCTTACGCTATGCCGGTAGTGAAAAGGAGTATAAATGGTATTAAGCCGGCTCCTGCCGGAATAGGATATAATATAAGAAAATGGTATTATTCCGGATTCTCGCATTAATTTAATATACAAATCGTTAAAGAACAAATAAATATGCGCAAGTAAGGGGAAAAATGTTATGAAAAAAGAAATGAGACTAACTCATCTAGACGAAAAAGGAATGCCTAAAATGGTCGATGTTTCAGAAAAAAACGATACCGTAAGAATTGCTTCCGCTCACGCTAAAGTATCTATGTCTAAAGAAGCATTTCAACTTGCCGCCAGCAAAGGAGGGAAAAAAGGCGATGTATTTGGAACAGCAAAGATAGCGGGCATTATGGCGGCAAAAAAAACTTCCGGATTAATACCTTTATGTCATCCTTTAAATATAGAAGGGTGCGACATTTTTTTTGAGCCTGACGAGGAAGAAAATTCTATATCTATAATTTCCACCGTTAAAATATCCGGCAAGACAGGGGTTGAAATGGAAAGTCTTGCATCTGTGACAGTTGCGGCATTAACTGTTTACGATATGCTGAAAGCCGTCGATAAGTCTATAGAGATATCTGAAGTTTATCTTTTAAGCAAGGAAGGCGGTAAAAGCGGGCGCTATAAAAGATAAAAACATGAACAAATACCAATCTAAAATCTTATTGCAAATTTTAAAGGTTTATCCTATAATATCAAAAACTGTGTTTTTAAAAATAGAAAAAGGGGTCGGCCTAGGTCCGTCCTTATAAAATAGAGGGTATAAATGTTAAAACATGACGTTGTTATCGTTGGCGCTGGTCTTGCTGGATTAAGAGCCGCCGTAGAACTTAGAAAAAAAGGTATAGACGCTGTAATAGTTAGCAAGGTTTATCCTACAAGGTCTCATTCCGGAGCAGCTCAAGGAGGAGTCAACGCTGCATTTGACGAAAACGATTCGTGGGAGTCTCATTTTTTCGACACTGTGAAAGGCAGCGACTACCTCGGCGATCAGGATGCCATAGAAATACTGACTAGTGAAGCCCCAGCCAATATACTTGATCTTCAAAGAATGGGCGTCGTATTTAATAGAAACGAGCTTGGAGGGATAGCTCAGAGACCTTTTGGAGGACAGAGTTTCCCCCGTTCTTGTTATTATGCAGATGCTGTTGGACATATGATGCTGCATGGACTTTTCGATAATGTCCTTAAATATAAAACAAAAATATTATACGAATACTTTGTAACAAGCTTAGTTACTGATAACGGAAAAGTTAGCGGCGTAGTGGCTTACGATATAAAAACTGGAAAGTTCGAAGGTATTGCCGCAAAAGCCGTATTGTTTGCCACCGGTGGCTACGGACAGGTATATTCTTCCAATACTAATGCTCTCATAAATACGGGAGATGGAATGGCGGTTTCTATTAAAGCCGGCGTTCCTTTAATGGATATGGAATTCGTTCAGTTTCATCCGACTACCCTTAAAAGTACCGGAATATTAGTTACGGAGGGAGCAAGAGGCGAAGGAGCTTATCTCCTTAATTCTCTTGGTGTCCGGTTTATGTCGAAATATGCTCCAAAGGCTATGGAACTTGCTCCAAGAGACGTAGTAGCAAGAGCAGAGCAGACCGAGATAAACGAAGGAAGAGGTGTAGACGGTGCTATCCTTTTGGACGTTAGGCACTTGGGCAAAGAAAGAATAATGGAAAGGCTTCCGCAAATAATGCAGTTATCCATCGATTTTGAGGGAGTAAATCCTATTTACGAGCCAATTCCAATAAGGCCCGGAGCACATTATTCAATGGGCGGCATTAAAACGGATTATAATGGCAGGACCGTTTTAGAAGGTTATTATTCTGCCGGAGAATCTGCATGTGTTAGCGTTCATGGGGCAAACAGGCTTGGAGGAAATTCATTGCTTGATACCGTAGTATTCGGAAGAAGAGCGGGTATAGATATAGCCGAATATTTAAAAAATGCTACCGAATCAAAATTTGACGAACTTGCGGTTAGAAAAGACGAAGAGGCTTTTGAAAAACTTAAAAAATCGTCCGGTAAGGAAAGACACGGTTTATTGAAATCTGAACTTCAGGAAGAAATGAGGGCAGACGTAGGTGTTTTTAGGGAAGAATCAGCTATGCAAAGAGCATTAGACAAGATTACGGAACTTAAGGAACGTGCAAAAAATATAGGCGTAGACGATAAATCTAAAACATTTAATACAGATATAGTTGAGGCATTCGAGTTTGACAATATATTGCTTATAGCCGAAATTATAGCTAGGGGAGCAATACTTAGAAAAGAATCCAGGGGTGCGCATTACAGAACCGATTTCCCAGAAAGAAACGACGAAAACTGGCTCAAACATACATTGGCGACGTTGGATGGCAAAGGAAACATTAAATTCGATTTTTCAGAAGTCGCAATAACAAAATTTAAACCTCAGCCTAGAACTTATTAGACTTATCAATAGAAGGACGCAGAATAAAAGCTGCGCCTCTAAAATACAATAGGGACAGATTAAAATATGTCCCTGAAAGGGGAAACATAATGGAATTTAAGGTCAGAGCATACAGATTTAATCCTGAAACCGACGAAAAGCCATATTATAAAGAATATGCTATTGAAGATTATCCGGGTATGACCGTTTTGAATGCTTTAATAAAAGTCAAATCAGAGCTGGACGGAACACTGAGTTTCAGGAGGTCTTGCAGAAGCGCTATATGCGGTTCATGCGCAATGAAGATAAATGGCATATCAAAACTGGCATGCAAAACGCAGGTAGGTCCGGAAATAGAAAAATTTGGCATGATTAATGTTGAACCTCTTGCTAATATGCCGGTTATACGCGATCTTATAGTCGACCAGGAAAGCTTTTTCGATAAAATCAAAGAAATAAAGCCTTATCTCTTAGGACAAAGAGAAGATGATGCGCATAACAGTTTTCATCCATTAAAAGATGGGGAAAAAATAAGTCAGCCTGTCTATTATAAATCTGAATTCCAAAATTTGACTGGAAATAACGATACGCCTAACTGTATTTTATGCGAATGCTGTTATTCGGAATGCGGCGGGGTTGTAGGAAATCCAAAATATCTTGGTCCTGCTGCTTTAGCTAAGCTTTATCGCTACAGTGAAGACCCCAGGGATAACGATAAAAACGGTTCTCGTTTAGTTAATGGTTCCAAACCGGATGGAATGTGGGATTGCGTTCATTGTCAATCATGCGAAGAGTTTTGTCCTAAAGGAATTTCTCCTGTAAAATCTATAGTTAAGCTGCATGAAAGAACAATTAAGAATTCTATAACTTTTTCTGCAGGCTCAAAACATGTCGTTTCCATAGCCAAGTCTATAGGCGAGACAGGAAGACTTGACGAGATAAAAGTTGCATTTGACTCAGGCGGCATATCAGGACTTATAAACGATTTACCTATGGCTTTCGGAGCCGGATTAAAAGGTAAAATTCCTCCGTTAAGACTTAAATTAATTAAAGACATGGAAGACATAAGGCTTGCATATAAAGAATTAGATCTGGAGGAAAAATAATGATTACTTATGCTTATTATCCCGGTTGCGTAGCTCAGGAAAGCGGTAAGGAACTTGACAACGCTACTAAATTTATAGCGAAAAAGTTAGGCATAAATTTAATCCCTATGCCGGAAGCTTCTTGTTGCGGTGGAGGCGTTATAGACGGTTTCGATAAAAATTTGAAACTTTTTATAAACGGTAGAACTCTTGCATTAGCTGAAAAAGAGGGTCTTGATATAATGACTATATGCAATACATGCACCTTGACCCTTAGCGAGGTAAACGAAGAACTGATTAATAATCCGGAATCTATGGAAAAAACCAATGAATATCTTGCTAAAATAGGACTTAAATATTCTGGAAAAGTTAAGGTTAAACATATTTTATATGCTCTAAGAGACGATATAGGTTTCGATAAACTTAAAGAAAAAGCCGTAAAGAGTCTGAAAGGAATAAATATTGCTCCTTTTTACGGATGCCATATATTAAGACCTTCGACCGCGGTTAAGTTTGATGATGTCGAAAACCCAAGGGGATTTGAAGAATTGATAAAGTCTCTTGGAGGCGAGCCGGTATCTTATGCGCGCAGGACCAAATGCTGCGGATTCCAGACTATTCTCGTTAACGAGACTACTTCGACGTCTTTAGCAGGAAATGCCATTTATGAAGCACAGGAAAAAAATGCCGATGTAATGGTCACTCCATGCCCTTTGTGCCATTTAAGCATGGATACCTATCAAACCGTTGCGGCAAAAAGTATAAATAAAAAATTATCGTTACCCATACTACATCTTCCACAGCTTATTGGAATAGCTTTGGGAGGAGATTATGCGGAAATGGGTTTTTCCAGACACAACGTATCTCTGAGGGGTATAATGGCTAAAGTCAGGCAGAATGAAATTTAATTAAATTCTAAATAACTATAAAAGGTAGCAGACTTAAGTCTGTTCCTAATAAAATAAGAGGAAGGTTAAAATGTCGGACAATATAAATTTAGTTCTTAAAGCACTTAAAGGTCTTTCTATTCTTGCGCAGGAGAAATTAGACGATTATGTCGATATATCCGATGAAGAAAGCAGGGAGGCAGCCGACCAGATTATCGAAACAGTAAAGTACGAATCCGGCGTTATATTTAAATCTATTAAAGAAAAAGTAGCAGATATTCTCTTGGATGAAATGAATTTTGCCTCGACTTACGACATAGAAGAATTAACAAAAAAAATTCAGAAATTGGAAGCTAAAATAGAGGAATTATCTAAAAATTCTAAATAAACCTTAATTAAGCATTATATTTTTTATACTCTATTATAACTTCAACATTTGATTTTATACCGAATCTTTCCTTAATTTCGTTTCTTAAAAATTTTATGTCTATCATAGTAAATATTTTTCCTTTGTTGCCGGTAAATAATATAAAAGTTGGGATTTCCTCCACTTCTTTCTGTACGCCGTAAGTGATATATTTAAATAATCTTCCGGTCTTAGCGTTTAATTTAGCTTCTTCTATAAATTTGTTAAAATCTTTCTTTTTAATTCGTATTCCTTTTGAATTATAAATTTCGATAGATAAATCTAATATTTTATATAAATTTTTATTTATTTTAGAGGATATATAGACGAAAGGGGTTTCATGAAATTCCTTTAGTTTAAATTTAATCTCTTTTTTCAAGTTAACTTCTGTATTCAAGATATCCCTTTCTTTTAAATCCCATTTTGTAAAAGCTATTATAAAAGGTTTTTTATCCAATGTAATTCTTTTTAGCAAAGAAAGGTCTTCGTGGGATATTTCAGAGTTTACATCTATAAAAACAATAACTACATCCGCTCTTTTTATCTGTTCGATGCTCTGTTTTTGGAAAGCCGTAGAGTTAAGGTCTAACCTGGATTTCTTTCTGATTCCCGCAGTATCTATAAGCGTTATATTGTGCCCTTTATATTTAATATATGTGTCTATAGAATCTCTTGTCGTCCCAGGTTTTTGGTCGGTAAAAAGCAAATCTTCCTTTAATATAGAATTTATGTAAGTGGATTTGCCGCTGTTAGGCCTTCCTATAATAGCAATTTTAAAACCAGATTCATCATTCTTCTTAAGCGGCTTATTCGGCTTTTTAAAATTTATCTCGTTTTTTATTTCTTCAATAATATCGTCTATACCAGTTCCTGATTCTGCACTTGTAACAATGGTTTTTTTTATTCCAAGGCTAGAAAATTCTGAAATTGCGTTTTGGAAATCTTTTGGTGAATCAACTTTATTTATTACTAGAACAACATTAGCTTCATTTCTAACTAATCTAAGAAAAATCTCCCTGTCCTCCGGAATAAATCCACTTTTGAAATCGACCGCAAATAAAACTATATCTGCTTTTTTTGAATATTCAAAAACTTTTTCCTTAATTTTTTTCTCGGTTTCATTTGCCGGAGAAACGTTAAATCCTCCGCTGTCTGAAATTAAGAAATCTAATCCGTCGCATGTAACTTTTTTAATATTTAAGTCTAGGGTAGTTCCGGCAATTTTCGAAGACAATGCAGAAGTTTTACCTAATATTTTATTAAATATGGTTGATTTGCCGACATTAGGCCTGCCAATAAGTATTACGAAAAATTCATTACTTTTTATCATTTATTTTCTCCAAAAATTTTTGAACCGTTTTTTTTGCCGCGCTCTGTTCAGCTGCTTTTTTTGAGGAGCCTTTTCCATAGCCGAAAATTTCTTCGTTTATCTTTACACAAATTGTAAAGACTGTATTGTGTGGAGGCCCGTCTTTTTTAACAATAATATACTCAGGTGTTTTGCCAATTTCCTTCTGAACAAGTTCCTGCAGGACAGTTTTAAAATCAGTGTTTTTTGAAATTTCATTATTAATATCTGAATTAAATTTATGTATATGTGACAGCAAGATTTTTCTTGATTCTTCATATGAGGAATCAAGAAATACTGCCCCTATTACCGCTTCGTAAACATTGCTTATTATTCTTTTGTTTATATTGCTTGTTTTTACTACGGTTTTATCCTGTTCCTTTAAAATAAATTCAGAAATTTTAAGTTTTTTAGCTATTTCATATAAACCGTCCTGACTTACAAGTACTGCCCTGTATCTAGAAAGTTCCCCTTCGTTTAAATCATTAAAGTTTAAATAGAGATATTCCGAAACTATTGCTCCTATTATGGCGTCGCCAAGAAATTCAAGCCTTTCATAGTTTGTTGCCGCATTAATAGATTTATGCGTAAAAGCAAGGTCTATTAACGTTTTATCATTAAATAAATATCCTATTCTTTTTTCTATAATATTATAATTCATAATTTATTTATACAGATTAAATATAGCTTTCAATAGCAACCGTTACTTCTTCCCCTTGATTAAATCCGTTTTCGGGTTCTATTATGATTCCTTTAAACATTTTTCCCTGAGGAAGCGTCATATTGCCTATGTCATTTTTACTGCCGTCAAAACTTATACGAGCTTTAATATAATTTGAGCTTATTGCCTTATTATTATTAAGGCTGATAAATTCTAAAGGTTTGTTTAAAAACTTTCTATGAAATTCAGTTTTCTTTTGTGAAGAGATTTCCCTTATTATACCCGTCCTGCGCTTAATTTCTGTTTCTTTGTTTTTTTGTTTTAAATAATAAGACTTTGTCCCTTTTCTGTCTGAATAGGAAAATGCGTGAATGTAATAAATCGGCAATTTTTTAATATTTTCTGCTGTTTCTATAAAATCGTCTTCGTTTTCGCCAGGAAAACCGCTTATTATGTCTGTACCTATCGAAGCATCTTTAACTTTTTCTATTATTTTTGCTATAAGAGACGCGTAATCTTTAAAATAATAGTTTCTATTCATATTTTTAAGTATTTTATCAGAAGCGCTCTGTAAAGGAATATGAAAATGATTTTGAATCTTTTTAGATAGTTCAAATATTTTTATAATGTCATCGTCAATATAAACTGGATCTATCGAACTCAGTCTTATTTTTACGCTATTTTTTAATTCTTCTATTGAAGTTAAAAGATTTTTAAGTTTTGCTCCAGATTTTTTATCTGAATAAGAACCCATATTTACTCCTGTCAAAATGACTTCTTTATATCCGAGCCTGCCGAGTTCGATAATAGAATTTAAAACACTCTTTATTTCCATAGACCATTTCACCGGCCTTGCTTTTGGGATTATACAATAGGAGCAATCCAAATCACATCCCTCCTGTATCTTTAAATAAGGCCTGGTTCTTTTTTGATTTAGAAATGTATCTGGAAATCTTTGTGAAGAAATTTTTAGAACTTCTGCTTTTTGAACATTATCCATTAATTCTATGCCTGGCATTTCTAAAAATTTAATTTGGTTAATTTGCGCTGAACACCCAGTTAATATCATACGGCTGTCAGGATATTTTTTTCTTATTTTTCTGATTATCTTGTTTGTTTCAACATCGGCTTTTTCTGTAACCGAACAAGTATTGATTAAAAAAATGTGGATATTATCGTTAGGGCAGTTATTTTTAGCCGATAAGCATGGTTCGACTATATTTACATCAAATCTTTTAAGTATTGCTTCAAATTGAGATGCTTCGAATTGATTGAGTTTGCATCCTGTGGATATCACCGCGCAGTTAATATGTTTATATTCTTGGTTACTTATCAGTGATGCCAAATCCTCATCTTTAAACCGCATTAGGTTAATTATATCGTCGCTAAGATGTTCAAAGTTTTTCATTTTATAATTCCTCCGCCTATTACTTTAACACCTGAATATAACACAGCCGATTGTCCCGGTGTAATAAACTTAACTTTTTCGTCGAATATAATTTTAATGGAACCGTCATTACAAATAGAAGCTCTACAATTATAATTTGGCGAAGAATACCTGATTTTTGCAGTTATCTTCATTTCTTGCAATCTTTTTTTATCTTCAGTATTTATAAAATTAAAATTTTTTAAAATTAAAATGTCGGAAAAACAGTCTTCCAAATTTCCGACGATTATTTCGTTATTTTCTGCAGAAATCTTAACAACGTAAAGCGGGTTTTTAGATGAAATACCCAGTTTTTTTCTTTGTCCTACGGTATAATTAAATATGCCGTTATGCTCACCGATCGTTTCGCCTTCTAAATTTTTTATAAGTCCTTTATTTGAGAAATTATTTGAAGCATCTATGGATTGTTTTTTTATAAAACCGGCATAATCTTTATCGGGAACGAAACATATTTCAACGCTGTCTTTTTTATCAGATATTTCATTAAAACCGGCATCTAATGCAATTTTTCTTGTCTGGTTCTTGTTCAAATTGCCGACTGGAAACATTATATTTTTAAGGTTTTTTTCAGATAAATTATAAAGAACGTAAGACTGGTCTTTTGCTAAATCTTTAGATTTCAGAAGGAAATATCGTCCTATTTTATTTTTAGTTATTCTTGCGTAATGTCCAGTGGCAAGATAATCTGCCCCTAATTCCTTTATTCTTTTGAGAAGCAGGTCAAATTTCATTACGCAGTTGCATAAAATACAAGGGTTAGGAGTTTTTCCGTCAAGATATTCCGAAACAAAACGGTCTATTACCTCAGTTTTAAATTCTTTTTCCATATTTATAACAAAATGAGGTATGCCGATTTTTACGCAAACCCTTTTTGCATCTATTATATCTTCAGTACTGCAGCAAGTTTTTAATCCAGAAGAAGAATTCAAGTCTTTAGAGATTAAATGCATAGAGACGCCAATTACAGAATAGCCTCTATTTTTAAGGATTACGGCGCTTGCCGAACTGTCAACGCCGCCGGACATTGCTACGGCAACTATTTTATTTGATTTTATAAGCATATTGAATCAGTTATAAAAAGGCAGGATTTAAGTCTGTCCTCATTTTTAATTACCGGCTCTTAATTTAAGAACGCCTTTTTTTATTGCGCTTACGGCATAATCTATATCGCCTTCAGTTGTAAACCTGCCTATGCTGAATCTTATAGCAGACTCTATTCTTTTGGCATCGTATCCGTGAGCTTTTAAAACGTGGGATAAAGAAACAGCTCCGGCATTACATGCAGAACCTGCAGAGGCACTGACCCCGTAAAGGTCTAGGTTGAAAAGCAGAGTTTCCGATTTTACCCCGTCGAATGATATGTTTATTGTATTTTTAAGCCGGTTTACCGGATGACCGTTAAGTTTTATACCTTCTATGCCGTAAAAAAGCTTATCTAAGAAAATACTACCTAAATTATTTATCCTATCTAACTCTTCGTGCATGTTATTTTTGAGTACATTTAAACCTTTTGCTATAGAAACTATGCCGCCGATATTTTCGGTTCCAGCCCTTAATCCGCGTTCCTGATGGCCGCCGTGTATTATCGGGTCTATATCTACCCCCTTTTTTATATATAGCGCACCGCAACCTTTCAAAGCATAAAACTTATGACCTGAAAAACTACACAAGTCTAAGGGAACGTCTTTTAGACTAAAGTAGCTTTTTCCTATCACCTGAACTAAATCGCTATGAAAAATTATATCGCCTTTTATTTTTTTGACTTCTTCAAAAATTTGTTTCAAAGGGAATATAGTGCCGGTTTCGTTATTTGCACCCATAATAGATATAAGAATAGTGTTTTCTTTTATAGCAGACTTTAAGTCGTCCAGCAGTAGCCCCCCGAATTCGTTTACGCCAACATATGTAGTTTCGACTCCGGCTGATTCTAAAAATTTAAAAGTATTTAAAACAGCATGGTGTTCCACCCTGGAAGTAATAATATGAGGATTCTTCTTCTTATTGTTTTGCATATAGGCGTAAGTCGCACCTATGATTCCAAGATTAATAGATTCCGACCCGGATGAAGTAAAAATAATTTCACCTGAATTTCCAGCATCTAAAAATGATTTAACATACTCTCTCGAGTCTTCTATGAGAATTCTTGCAGCTCTGCCTTCTTCGTAAACCGAAGAAGGATTACCAGGGTAATTTTTCAGTATGTTTGTTACTTCTTCTAAAACAGAAGGGTCTAAAGGGGTAGTAGCATTATAGTCTAAATAAATTCTAGGCATATTTTTTTACCTGCAGTTTCTTCGTGGTGATTTTGCGGAACCTTCAGAAGATTTGTATTTTGATTCTATAATGTTTTTTTGTCCCTGTTTTTGTTTGTATTCATTTATTACATCCTCTATCGTTATGGAATTCAAAAATTCAGTTATTTTGTTGGAAATAGAATTCCACATATCAAAGGCAAGGCATACCGATTTTCTGCCGCACTCTTCTTTGTTTTTGGATTTACTTATGCAGCTGATAATTTCTATGGGCTCTACCGAAGCGATAATATCCCCTATAAATATTTCGGAAGGCTTTTTATTAAGCATATATCCGCCTTTAGGTCCTCTCAGGCTTTTAACTATACCAGCTTTTTTTAAAATGAAAAATATCTGTTCTAGGTAATGCAGAGAAATAGATTCATTTTTGGCGATGTCATTTAAGCTTATTGGTATCTGCCCGCCGTTGAGATGATGGGAGTTATAAGTTAAATATATTAAAGCTCTTACCGCATACTGTCCTTTTGAAGAAAGTTTCATTTGCGAAGTTTTACCGTTATTATTTATTTAATTTAAATTATTTTAGTTAATTTTTTCTTCCAGATTCAAACTCTTGTATCCTATTTTCCAGTTCCGATATTTTAGATTTTAAAATGGATATTTCGTAAAAAGCCGGATCGAAAAGCCTATTGTGCTCTAGGTCGATATTATCGTGGACTTCTGACTCGTCTCTTTTTGCCGATTTTGCAGGAATTCCTACTACTGTTGAGTGCGCCGGTACGGCGTTGACTACCACTGAATTAGCTCCGACTTTTGAATCATGTTCTATGGTTAAAGGACCTAATATTTTTGCTCCTGTGCCTATTATGACTCTGTCGCCTATAGTAGGATGTCTTTTTTCTTTTTTCCAGCTGGTTCCGCCAAGGGTTACACCGTGATAGATTGTAACGTCGTCACCAATCTCGGCGGTTTCGCCTATCACAACACCCATTCCGTGGTCTATGAAAAACCTTCTTCCAATTTTTGCTCCGGGATGTATTTCTATTCCTGTCAAAAACCTTCCTACCTGAGAAATAAGTCTTGCAAAAAGCCTGCACTTATGCGTCCATAAAAAATGAGAAATTTTATGTATGTAAACGGCATGTAAGCCGGGATAGCAAGTAATAACTTCCAGCGCGTTCCTTGCCGCCGGATCTCTTTCGTAAACCGATTTTATATCCTCTTTTAGAGTTTTGAACATTGCCAGGTTTTATTAACAAAAGTTTGTATATTTTATATCTTTATAAGATAATAATAACAGAAATTCAATAATTTTTAAAGATGGGTTATGGCGTCATTCATATCTTAGGGCTTCGACGGGGTTAAGGCGGGAAGCTTTATACGCAGGATAAAAGCCAAAGAAAATTCCTACGCACAAAGAAAAGACTAAAGATATAATTATCGGTTCAGTAGTTACAATTGTTTTAAGCGGTGAGAAAGCCGATATCGCGCTTGAAATTCCAAAACCAAAAGCTATTCCCAGCAAGCCCCCGAAGAGGCTCAAAACGGAAGATTCTATTAAAAACTGCTTTAAAATATCAGATTTTTTAGCCCCTATTGCCATTCTAATCCCTATCTCTTTAGTTCTTTCCGTAACAGAAACAAGCATTATATTCATGATTCCGATTCCGCCGACCAAAAGCGAAACCGCCGCTATGCTTGCTAAAAGAATAGTAAAAGTTGAAGCGCTGGAATTTGCGGCCTGCGCTATCTCCGTAAGATTCCGCACGAAAAAATCGCTCGGTTTATGAAGCGGAATGTGATGTCTCTGCCTTAATAAAGCCGTGATTTGAGATTCGGCTAAAACCGTATCTTTTTCAGTTTTGGCTGACACCATTATCGCATGGACCCATGTCGTTCCGGCAATCTTTTCCATCATTGTAGTTATAGGGATTACGACAGTATCATCCTGATCCTGACCGAAAGCGTTAAAACCCTTAACCGATAATTCGCCTATTACCGTAAATGGGACGCTTTTTATGAGGACTATATGCCCTATCGGATCTATAAGGCCGAAAAGTTCAGTGGCTGCGGTATGACCTATTATGGCAACGTTTGCAGCCGAAACTATCTGCTGGTGACTAAAAAAAGTTCCTTTGGCAACAGGCCATTTTCTAATTTCCGTAAAAGTAGAATTTGATCCGTTTATCAAAGTAGTCCAGTTGTTTCCTCGCCATATAACTTGTTGAGCCATTCCAAGCATTCCAGAATCGGTTTTTACGGAAGTAAGCGTTCTTATGGAGTAAGCATCATTTAATGTTAGAGTAGGAAGAACGCCGAATCCGCTTCTTATGCCGCCAAGAGAAGAAGAACCCGGAAGTATTATCAGCATATTAGAACCCATTGAATTAATCGAGTTTTGTATTGCCTTAGACGCGCCTTGTCCAATGCTAACCGTTGCAATTACAGAACCTACTCCTATGATGATGCCTAGTATAGTCAAAAATGATCTTATTTTATTTCTTAAAAGAGTTTTGTAGGCAGATTCAAGATCTAACAAAAAAGCGATTTTAACTTTGTTTTGTTTTTTTGTTTCCATAAAATTAAGATACAATTAACCCGTCTTTTACTGTGATAAGCCTTCTACCGTAATCCGCTACGTTTTTATCGTGTGTAACAAGGATTATGGTTGCCCCTTTTTCTTCGTTTATCTTTTTAAAAAATTTCATTACATCTGCTCCTCTAACGGAATCAAGGTTGCCGGTAGGTTCGTCAGCCATTATTATAGGAGCATTGTTTACTATAGCCCTTGCTATTGCCACTCTCTGTTGTTCTCCGCCAGATATCTGGTTGGGAAATTTATTGCCCTTATCGTATAAATCAACTAACTTTAGAGATTCTAGAGCCATTTCTTCTGAATCTTTTGAATGAAGTCCGGCATAGTAAAGCGGTAGCATAACATTTTCTAAAATAGATAATCTTTGTATTAAATTAAATCCCTGAAATACAAAACCTATTTTTTTGTTCCTGATTTCAGCCAGTTCGTTTGATGTTAATCCGGCAACGTCGCGTCCCTCCAAAAAATAATTACCAGATGTAGGTTTATCCAAACACCCAAGTATATTCATAAGCGTGGATTTGCCAGAGCCTGATGCTCCCATTATAGAAACGAATTCGCCATTTTCAATAATAAGGTTTATTCCCTTTAGCACTTCGTAAGCAATATCCCCTATTTTATAGACCATTCCTATATTTTCAAGCCTTATAAGCGGCATACTTTTATCTTTAGAATAGAGGTTATTCATAATTTTAGAAGAACATTTTCTTTCCGGGTGATGCAGCCGGTTGATTCGTGGATTTCAAACCTGTTATTATTTCAGTTCCGGTTTTAATATCTTTAGATATAACCTCCGTGTATTCATCATTGTTTATACCTAACTTTACTATTACTGGTTCCGGTTTTTTATTTTTTAATATCCATACTACTCCTTCACCGGCTTTTAATTTTTTAGAAAGGGAGCTTAGGACATCTTTGTTTTCATTTTGAGGAATAAATCTTAATGCAGAGTTAGGAGCGCCTATGACCCCTTTTTTTTCTGAAACGTAAATTTTAGCTATTGCCGTCATTCCGGGAAGTATTAATCCTTTCTCATTCTTAAAAAATATCGTAACGTTGTAACTTACAACTCCTGAAACGGTTGTTGGATTTATTCTTACGTTATGAACGTATCCCCATATAGTCTTATCGGGATAAGCATAAACTGTGAAAGATGTTTTATCCCCTTTTTTTATTCCTGCGAGGTCGGCTTCGTTTGTAGTAGTGTCTATTTCCATTTTCGTAATATCTTCCCCAACAGTGAAAAGGCTTGGGGTTTGGAATGTCGAGGCTACGGTTTGACCGACCACTACGCTTACGTTTATTATAATGCCGTTAACCGGCGAATATATTTTTGTATAAGACAGATTTGTTTCATCCTGTGCGAGCGCTGCTTTACCGGCATTTACTATGCCGTTGAGATATTTTAACTGAGCTACGTCTTGAAGATAAACGCTGTAAGCATTTTGCTCAGTAGCATGAGCTATGAGGTTTTCCTTCCATAACTTCTCATCCCTTATATATGTGAGTTTATCGTAAGCTAAAAGAGCCTTTTGCTTCAAAACATTTGCTCTTTCAGACGCAAGATTTGCTTTATCCTGCTCAACTTTTTGGATGAAAGGCGCAGGATCTATTTCAGCAAGAAGCTGACCTTTCTTTACCCTGGAATTATACCAGACATAGAGTTTTGAAAAAATTCCGGATACCTGCGCGCCGACATTTATGGTATTAATAGGGTTTGCCGTTCCTGTAGTAGCAATATATTTCTGTATAGTCATCGGTTTCACAATATAAAACTCGTAAGACGTTTTTTTTGCTTTTGATTTTATTATGAAATAAGAAGCAATAGATATGAAAATCAATATGACAGCCGATATTATTATGATTTTATTTTTTTTCATTATTGTTAACGTTTCCTCCTCAAACACTTCCGATAATTTTTTATTTTATATAATGTTCTAGCATTAAACCGATATCGGAATATAGTTTGGCTTTGAGATAAAAATATGAATATTCTCCGTTTATATAGCTTGTTAATGCCGATATATACTGCGCATTTGCTGTTACAAGCTGAACCATTGAGCCTACACCTACCTCATAACTTTTTAGGGCTAGAGTATTAGCAAGCTTTGACGAGATTTCCGACTGCTTAAGAGCTTTTACGGTAAGATACTGGTTTTTTATAGCGTAATAATCCTGTGAGACGGTATAAACAAGATTATTTTCTGCCAATTTTTTACTCCATACCGCACTGTATAGTGAAGCTTTTGAGTAATCCACTTTATTTTTAGTTAAAAATCCGTTAAATATAGGGATATTTAAAGTTAAACCGACATTGTAATTTCTGTTTAGGGGAAATACTGAATTTTCTCCGGTATAGTTGAAGTCGGCATTAAGGTTAGGATAATAAGCTGTAGCGGCTTCTTTTACTGAAGCCTTTCCCGATTTTACGGTAAACCAGCTTTCTTTTAATGCGGGGTTGTATTTTAACCCCTGTTTTATCAGGGTTTCTAAATTTTTTTTAAATATTTTCATTTTCATAGTATTAATGAAATTGTAATTTTTGTTTAGCGGCAGCCCTATAGAATTTATTAGCGCTAATTTTGCGATTTTTGAATTAAACTTAGAATTTATATATACGGCTTTGGCGTTCTCCATGTTTGCCTTGGCGGATTCCGCGTCAAGAAGATTTCCCGTTCCTACTCTGTAAAAAGCCTCAGCTGCCTTGTACGCCGTTTCATTATTTTTTAGATTTTCATTATCTGCCTTTTCAATCTCCTTATCTTGAAAGTACTGGGCAAAATTGAGTATGACGCTATATAAATCGTTGTTTATTTCTTGTCCGTATGCATATTTAGAAACTTTCATGCCGTAAAAAGACTGCATGAAACTATAATGTCTTGAGCCGAACGAATATAAAAGCCAAGTTGCGTTTAAATTAGCGCTGTAAGTATTCAAGGAATAATTAATGCCGCCGTTATTCATAAATGAAGGGGACGGGGTGTAAGAGCTAAGCGAAGATACGCTCATGACCGAATTCTTCGAATATGAGGCATTTACAGAAATTTGCGGATAATAATTATAAAGGGATTCGTTTTTGTTGTAAACGGAAGCCACATAAGAGTATTTGGAAGATTGTATGCCCGGATAATATTTAAAGGCAAGCTTTAATGCCGTCCTTAAATCTATAGAGTCTATATTGAAATCATTTTCTTTAATAAGATTTTTATACCGATCAATGTTCTTAAATTTTTCATTAGGAGAATTATTTTTTTTTGATAATTTTAATTTTTTGGATTTAACGGGTTTAAGTTTTCCGGCATAAGCTGGGCCGGGGAAAACCGCAAATAATAAAGTTAAAGAGCAAATTACGATTACCGCATAAGCTGTCGCTATTCTGAGTATACAATTATAACGGTTTTTTAAATAAACGTTTTTTCTCATTTTTTTCTGGCATTAAAAGTCTTTTTATATTATTATAAACGATTATAAAGCCTTATTGTAAATAAAAAATAAACAACAAAATAAATTTTAATTTAATAATAATGACTTTAAAGTCATTTGTCAATATAAATTTAAATTACAAAAAATGCCCTTAAGTTTTAATCTTGTAAGTTTAGGATGCCCGAAAAATCAGGTTGATTCGGAAGTAATATTTACGCGTCTTCAGAAATCCAATATAAAATTCACTCCAGACATAGATAATTGCGATGTTTGCGTTATAAATACCTGCGGTTTTATAGAGACTGCAAGAAAAGAATCTATAGGCGTAATTATGGAAGCAATAAGAAAAAAACAGGAGGGAAAGATAAGGTATATAGCTGTTGTCGGATGTATGATAAATAACAATATCGCGACACTTAAAGAAGAGCTACCCGAAGTAGATATATTCCTTACTACTTTCGATGAGGAAAAGATAATTGAAGCGCTTGAGCAGGTAACACAAAGAAAAATAACAACTAAAGATTTTAATGTTCATAAAAAATTTGAAAGAGAACATTTTAATTTAAGAAAAACTGCCTATATAAAAATTTCCGAGGGATGCGGAAGGGCTTGTTCATTTTGTACAATTCCTATAATTAGAGGGGCATATAGGTCTAAGTCTATAGAAGAAATAAAAAATGAAGCATCGTATTTAGCTGCAAACGGAGTAAAAGAGATCATAATAGTTTCTCAGGATACTTCTTGTTACGGCGCAGATTTAAACATAAAGAACGGGTTATACAGGCTCTTAAAGGAACTTGTAAAAATAAAAGGTATAAAATGGATAAGACTTATGTATCTTTATCCTTTAAAAAATTTATTTAATGACGATTTAATAAAACTTATAAAAGACGAAGAAAAAATCCTTAAATATATAGATATGCCGGTTCAGCACATAAGCGGTCGAATATTAAAAATGATGAAGCGCGGCGATACTAAAAAAGATGTTGTATATCTAATAGAAAAAATTAAAAAAGAAATTCCCGAAGCTGCTTTAAGAACTTCCCTTATTGCGGGTTTTCCCGGTGAAACCGACGAAGACTTCGAAGAACTTATAAATTTTATTAATGAATTTCAGTTTGATAATCTTGGGGTCTTTAAATACTCGGACGAAAAAGATGCCGCTTCTCATAAGTATGGACCTAAAGTAAATGCTAAAATTAAATCCGCAAGGTTTAAAGCTTTAATGGAAACACAAAAAAACCTTCTGCCCTCAATATTATCTAGACATATAGGACGTACTTACGATGCTATAATTGACGAAACAAACAATAAAACTATAAAGTTGAGAACTTATTTTCAGGCTCCGGATATTGACAGTAACGTTTACATATATGAAGGAGATTCAAAATATAATTCTAAAAATAAACTTGCCGAAGACTTTATGCAAGTTAAAATATTAAAAATAAGTGGATATGATTTATTGGGTGTTCCGCAGTAATTTTATATATCAGATATCTGATATATAAAACATTTAATATTGTTCGCAGGAACTTAAAATTTCTTGACTAAAAACTCAGGATAAATTATAATAAAAAGACGTTTTTTAAAAATTTATAAAAATATTAAAATATATATATAAAATAATTTAAAATAATCTTTAGTATGTTAATATAGGGCATATTAATATGAAAACTGTTATAAACGAACAAAATAGAAGAAACTTTGCATCTCAGGTAGAATCTATGCTACATGATAAGCTGTCTAAGTGCTATCAATGCGGTAAATGTTCTGCCGGATGTCCCGTCAACTTCGAAATGGATTATACTCCTAACCAGATTATAAAAATGACTGAACTAGGGATGGAAGATAAAGTTCTTCATTCAAAAACGATATGGCTTTGCGTTTCATGCAATACCTGTTCTACCCGCTGCCCTAAAGGGTTTGAAGTTACCGGCATTATGGACGTTTTGAGGGAAATAGCTGAAAAGAAAGGTATAACGTCGAAAGTGGAAAAAGAAGTCCAAATGTTTCACGAAGTATTTCTCGATAACGTTAAATCTAACGGCAGAATATTTGAGCTCGAGCTTGTTGGCAAGTACAAATTAAAAACGCGTCATCTGTTTAGGGATATGTTTCTCGCTCCCAAAATGCTTGAGAAGGGAAAACTAAAAATGCATGGAGAAAAAATAGCCAACTTAAATCAAATTGCTAAAATTTTTAAGGATTTCGAATAAATAAGGGAGAATTTTATATATGAAAGTTTCTGAGAAACTTCACGAGGCTAAAAGCGGAGATAATTCGGAAAACTTGTCTGCCGCCGGTAAATTGGCATATTACCCGGGATGCTCACTTAAAGGAACCTCTTTTGAATATGAGGTGTCTTTGTTGAGGATACTTGAGGCGCTAAACATAGAGGTTAAAGAGATTCCAGACTGGAACTGTTGCGGAGCTTCCGCGGCGCACAGTATAAATCATAATTTAGCAGTTGCTCTTCCGGCAAGAAATCTTGCAATAGCGGAAAACGGCGGATACGAATCGGTTCTTGCGCCTTGCGCGGCTTGTTCAAACAGGCTTAAAAGCGCCGATTATGAATTAAAAACCGATGAAATCCTTAAAAAGAAAATAACCGATTCCATAGAAATGCCTTATAATTCAGAAATGAGCATTAACAATATGCTTGAATTTCTTATTGGCGTCGTGGGAAAAGACAAAATAAAAACTTTGGTAAAAAAACCTTTATCTGGACTTAAGGTTGCCTCTTATTATGGGTGTCTCCTGGTAAGACCGCCTAAGATTATGCAGTTCGACGATCCTGAAAATCCTGTTACGATGGACGAGTTAGTTGCTATTACCGGGGCAGAACCCGTGGATTATTCTTTTAAGACCGAATGTTGCGGAGCTATTAACTCGCTATCCAAGCCCGATGTTGTCATGGCTCTTACCGGAAATGTGCTTTACGATATCAAAAAACACGGGGCAGACCTTGTTGTGGTTGCGTGCCCGCTTTGCCATTCAAATTTAGACGTCAGGCAGAGAGAAATAGAAAGAAAATATGACGAAAAGTTAGGTTTACCCGTTCTTTTTATAACAGAGTTGCTAGGGCTGTCTTTCGGCATAGATCCTAAAGACCTTGCAATAGACGGGCATATGGTCGCTGCTGACAGAGTATTGAAAAAGATTGAAGAGTTATCAAAATAAATAAGAAATCAAATTGATTTTGCATTAGATTTCTGAGTAATAAGATTTTTCAACTGTAATATAAGTGTTATTAAGCTATTATATATAAGAGGGTAAATATTATGGCAAGAATAGGCGTATTTGTTTGCTGGTGCGGTTCTAATATCGCCGGAACAGTCGATGTAGAAAAGGTTAGGGAAGAAGCCGCTAAAATTCCGGGAGTAGTAAGCGCCTTAGACTATAAATATATGTGTTCTGATCCGGGTCAGAATAGTTTAAGAAATATAATAAAAGAAAAAAATTTAACAGGTATAGTTCTAGCGGCATGTTCGCCGCATATGCATGAAAATACATTTAGAAAAGCTGCCGCAAAAGAAGGTTTAAATCCCTATTTTGTCGAGATAGCAAACATAAGGGAGCAGGTTTCATGGGTTCACGAAAATAAAGAGAGAGCAACAGCAAAAGCGGTTGACCTTATGAAAATGATGGTCGAAAAAGTAAAAAGAGACAAACCTATTGAAGACGTAAGAGTTCCCTTGAATAAAAAAGCTTTAGTTATAGGAGGAGGAATAGCCGGAATACAGGCAGCTCTTGATATTGCAAACGGCGGGGTAGAAGTTATACTCGTTGAAAAAGAGCCTTCTATAGGCGGCAAGATGATACAGCTTGACGAAACCTTCCCTACGCTTGACTGTTCAAGCTGTATAATGACTCCTAAAATGGTTGAGGCAAACCAACATCCTAATATAAAATTATACACATATTCCGAGGTTGAGGATATTTCGGGATATATAGGCAATTTTAAGATTAGAATCAAGAAAAAAGCAAGAAGCGTCATAGAAAAAGACTGTACCGGTTGCGGTGAATGTTGGAATGCTTGTCCGATGCATAAAAATATTAAAAGCGAATTTAACGTGAATCTTTCCGAAAGGACTGCCATATATGTTCCTTTTCCGCAAGCAGTTCCGCTTGTTCCTGTATTAGACAGGTCGGTATGTCTTCATTTTAAAAAAGGCGGTAAATGTCAGAAATGTTACGATGCCTGCGGTCCTAAGTGCATAAATTTTGACTTGCAGGATGAAATTATAGAAGAAACGGTAGGAGCAATAGTAGCATCTACCGGATACGATTTGATGGATACTTCTATGTACGGTGAATATGGCTATGGAAAATATAAAGACGTTGTATCCGGCTTGCAGTTCGAAAGGCTTTTGTCTGCTTCCGGTCCAACTGAAGGCGTTATTAAAAGACCCTCCGACGGGAAAACTCCTCAGACCATAGTTTTCGTTCAGTGCGTGGGCTCTAGAGATCCGGAAAAAGGCGTTCCTTATTGTTCTAAGGTATGTTGTATGTATACAGCGAAACACGCAAAATTGTTTGCCCATAAAGTACACGGTTCGCAGAGCTATGTTTTTTACATTGACATAAGATCTACTAGCAAAGGTTACGAGGAGTTTGTCAGAAGCACTATGGAGCAGGACGGTGCAATTTACTTAAGAGGCAGGGTATCTAAAATATATGAAGACGATGGTAAACTTATAGTTAAAGGCGCCGATACTCTTTCTGGAAATCAGGTAGAAATTGCTGCAGATATGGTTGTCCTTGCTACAGGCGTAATACCGAAACAAGGCTCCGATAAACTTGCACAGATGCTCGGTATATCATATGATAAATACGGATTTTTTACTGAATCACATCCAAAGCTTCGTCCTGCAGAGTCTTCTACGGCAGGGATTTTTCTTGCCGGTATGGCTCAGGGACCCAGAGATATTCCTGAATCTGTAGTTTCAGGTTCAGCTGCGGCCTCTAAAATATTAGGTCTTTTTTCAAAGAACGAATATGAAGTTGAAGGCACTATTGCCAATGTTAACGAGTCTACATGTGTTGCTTGTTTTTACTGTCAAAGAGTATGCGCTTACAATGCAATAAGCAAAAAAGAAATTAAAGACAGGAGCGGAAAACTTATAAAAGTCGTAGCTAACGTTAATCCAGGGCTATGCACCGGCTGCGGAGCATGTGTCAATGCTTGTTTTTCTAAATCTATCGATGTCAAAGGCTTCATGGATGACCAAATATATGCGGAAATTAAAGCATTAGCGATTTAATAACTCTGTAAAAAAATGCTGAATAAATATTAATATTTAATATAAAGGAGTCTTTCGGAAATGGAAGATAAAGACTTAAAAAAGGAAAACCATGTTGATGTAAAAGTTGCGGAGGCTGGTTCATACGATCCAAGAATAATTGCGTTTGTCTGCAACTGGTGCACATACAGCGGGGCTGACCTTGCTGGAACAAGCAGGATGAAATATTCCGACAATGTCAGGGTTATCAAACTTCCATGCACAGGAAGAATAGATCCTCTTTTTATAGTCGAGGCGTTTAAAAAAGGGGCGAAAGGCGTTCTGGTTTCGGGATGCCATCCGGGAGACTGCCATTATACAAGTGGAAATTATCATTCTAGGCGCAAGTATGCTACGTTCAGGGATTTACTTGGATATTTTGGAGTCGATTTAGACAGAGTTGAATTTTCATGGGTTAGCGCTTCCGAAGGTAACAAATGGGTTTCGGTAATAAACGAATTTACTGATAAAATTAAATCTATGCCCGGTAAGTCAACCGATATATTTACAAAAAAATAATAAGGATATATTTATGGCAAATACGAAGACCGACGAAAAACTACAAAAAATTGCAAAAGACCTTTTGGAAAGCGGAGAAGTTAGCCTTATAATAGGCTATACCAAGGGTTCTAATTCTCAAAGAATGAGACCTCTTTTTGTTACAAGGACAGAAGACGCGGATAAACTTTCATTTAGTCCTAATGCCGTCCAAGACCTTGCGGTATTCCTAAAAAAGGCGGAAGTCAAGAAGTTTGGGAAAATAGGCATAGTCGTTAAAGGCTGCGATGAGAAAGCCGTTAATGCTTTAATACAGGAATATCAGATTTCCAGGGACAATATAAAAATTATTGGCGTTGAATGCAACGGCGTGATAAGGCAAAACATTGCAGACAAAGGTGAGACTAATGTTTCAGAATCTACCGTTTACGATAAATGCCTTATATGTGAAGAACATATTCCCGTATTATATGATTTTCTTGTAGAATCAGAAGAACCCAAGCTTGTTTTGTCCGGAAAAGTTAAGCCTTATTCAGAGATAGCAAGGCTGGAATCTATGAGTTCCGAAGAGAAAAATGCTTTCTGGGCTAATGAATTCGACAAATGCATAAAATGCTATGCCTGCAGGCAGGCATGTCCGCTTTGTTACTGTTCAAGATGTATCGTTGAAAAGAATACGCCGCAATGGATAGACACAAATTCGGAAGAAACAGGTAATGCCCAGTGGAATCTTATAAGAGCCTACCACCTTTCTGGAAGATGTATAGGTTGCGGCGAATGTGAAAGAGCATGTCCGGTTAATATTCCGCTGATGCTGATTAACGAAAAGATGGCAATAGACGTGTACAATATGTTTGGCTATAAATCAGGATTGGATATTAACGCCAAACCGGTTTTCGGAGTTTTCAGCGAAAACGATTTCAACGATTTTATTAAATAAGAAATAAGATATTGGAGACGGTTCATAATGGAAGAAAAATATTTTGAAATTTCGGGAGAAAACCTTAAAAGTTTTATTGAGAGGATTATAGCCGACGACTTTGAAGTTATTGCCCCCATCGATAAAGACGGCGACACGTTTTACGGAAAAATAAACAGATTTGAGGAAGCAAATTTAGATATCCTTCTGCCAAAGATGTCTTATAAAGAATATCTTCTTCCTAAAACGGAGACGCTCTTTGAATATTCTTTTTCAGGCGTTAATACCGATATTAAAGACGGACTTGAATCCGTTGCCGGAGCAAACCAAAAAAGAGTTATTTTTGGCGGAAGGCCGTGCGACGCAGGTGCTGGACCTATAATGGAAAAGGTTTTTAACTGGGACTTTAAAGATGAATTTTTTAACGAAAGATTTAAAAATTTGACTATAGTTTCTATAGCTTGCGAAAAGCCGGACAATTATTGTTTTTGCACCGAAATGCAACTTTCCCCTGAAAGCTCTTACGGATCCGATGTGCTTCTTAAAAAAGCCGGAGACAAATACTTTGCCATAGTAACCGGTGAAAAAGGTTTGAATCTTATTAAGCCTTATATCAATTTATTTAAAGAAATTACAAAAGATAAGGTTCCGGCAGAAAATGACTGGAAAAAATTATTTGAAATAGAAAAGACCAAGAGTTTTTTAGATAAAAACTTTGAACACAACTATTTTCAGCAGAGGTTTTTATCCTGCATAGGATGTGGCGTCTGTACATATACCTGTCCGACCTGTCACTGTTTTGATATTCAGGATGAAGGAAATCTGAAAGAAGGCAGAAGGATTAGAAATTGGGACTCCTGCCAGTTCGGCATATTTACTCTTCATACATCAGGGCATAACCCCAGAGTTACACAAGGAGACAGATACAGACAGAGGCTTATGCATAAATTTAAAATATACAGCGAAAAGTTTGATAAATATCTGTGCGTTGGATGCGGAAGATGTTCCAGAAACTGTCCCGAAGACATAGATATAAAAGAAGTAGCGAAAGACTTAGCCGATATGGCTTAAAAAAATAAGGAGCAAATCGTTAATGGAAAATATTTATTTGCCTAAATTGGCTGAAATTAAGGAAATTATTCAGGAAACAGCTGATACAAAAACTATACGCCTTACTATAGACGGCGGAGGTATAGATTTTCTGCCCGGTCAGTTTGGAGAATTTTCGTTTATGGGAGAGGGTGAATCGACATTTGGACTTTCTTCGTCACCGTTAAGAAAAGAATTTTTTGAGTTCAGCTTTAGGTATTCTGGAAGAGCAACCAGCGGTATAAATAGTCTAAACCAGGGTGATAAAATAGCATTTAGGGGTCCTTACGGAAATTATTTTGATACGTCAAAGATGAAAGGAAAAAATCTCGTTTTTGTTGGGGGCGGCATAGGTATGGCACCTGTCAAATCCATTATGGAATACTGTTTAGACCAACGAGACGATTATGGCAAAATAACCATATTATATGGTGCCAGGTCCGTAAACGATCTTTTATATAAAAACATATTTGACGAATGGAAAAAATATAAAGATACCGAATTAATAGTAACAGTAGATCCCGGCGGGGAAACTTCCGACTGGACAGGAAAAGTAGGTTTCGTTCCTACTATTCTCGAACAACTGCCGTTAAAAGGGGAAAACAGCATCGCAATAGTATGCGGACCTCCTATTATGATTAAATTTGCTTTGAAATCACTTGAGGAAAAAATGGGATTTGACAAAGCAGATATTATTACAACTCTTGAAAACAGAATGAAATGCGGGCTTGGTAAATGCGGAAGGTGCAATGTCGGAAGCGTTTACGTATGTAAGGATGGTCCGGTGTTTACCGCAAAGGAGCTTGAAAGTCTTCCAAACGACTTTTAATATTATACGCATATGCAGTTATTATTAATACACGCCGATGATTTTAATTATTCTTTAACAGGAAAGACTCCGGTTGCAGAGGAAATAGACCCTAATATTACTAAGGAAACAGGAAACTTTTTTGAAGAACCTTTAGTAGTTTTCTGCACTGTAGAAGAAAGTGACGCAAAAAATACTGCCGGTATTGTTAAACAGGCTTTCAGAGAAATTAAAGAAATTTCCGATAAACTAAAGCCCAATTTAATAATTTTATATCCTTATGCTCATCTTTCCAATAGTCTTGCCGATCCATCACTTGCTATTTCGGCTCTTAATGCTTTAAAAGCCGAATTGGAATCTTTTTATACCGTTTATAGGGCTCCTTTCGGATGGTATAAGAGTTTCAACATTTCGTGCAAGGGTCATCCGCTAAGCGAATCTTCGAGGCATATAACGGATTCAGCCGCGACCGTTTTAAAAAAAACAAGGGAAGACGTAGTAAAGGAAGTAGAAAGCGAGTTTTATATCTTAAATTACGACGGTGCCGAAACAAAAATAGACTTAAAAAATCAAAGCGTATTAGAAGACAGGGTACTTAAAAATTTTCCATCTCTTAGAAAAGTTGTTGCTTATGAAGAATTTAAAATAAAAGAAGGAGAAACCCCTCCGTCCGTTTCTGCTATGAGAAGACTTGAGATAGCAGATCATGAAGAGAATTCAGACTCCGGTCATCTTAGGTTTTATCCAAAAGGAACACTTCTATTTAAACTTTTATCTGATTGGGCGGAAGATATTGCCTTAAACCACCTTAATTGCATGGAAATAGAAACTCCACTGATATATAACTGGAATAAACCTGAAATCAAAGGGCAAGGAGAATCTTTTCATGAAAGGCACTATTCAGTTTTTGTGCCTGATGAAAAATCAGATACCGGCGGGTTTGCTCCGTCAAAAGAATTTGTCTTAAGATTTGCGGGAGATTTTGGACTTTTTTCTATGCTTAAAGACGCCAAAATGAGCTATAAACAGCTTCCTCTCAGATTTTACGAAATTTCGAAAAGCTTCAGGTATGAAAAAAGTGGAGAATTATCCGGCTTGAGGAGACTAAGGGGTTTTACTATGCCAGATATTCACAGTTTCTGTTTAAATTTAGAAGAAGGTTTTAATGAATATCAGGTGCTTTACAGGACTTACGCAGATCTTGCAGAAGGCACCGGAATAGAATATGCTGTGGTATTCAGAATTGTAAAAGAGTATTATGACAAATATAAAGACAAAATTGTAGAACTATTAAAATATTCCAAAAAACCGGCGCTTATCGAAGTCTTATCTAAAATGAAACACTACTGGGCGCTTAAACATGAATTTCAGGGCGTCGATTCAGTAAATGGTTCGTGTCAACTTTCTACTGTTCAGCTTGATGTAGAAGACGCTAAAAGGTATGGCCTTAATTTTACGACCGAAACTGGAGAAAAAGCAGGATGCATAATATGTCACTCATCTGTAGGCGCTATTGAAAGATGGATGTATCTCATAATAGAAGAGGCGCTTAAAAAGAATATTCCGGTTTTTCCGTTATGGCTCAGTCCTACTCAGGTCAGAATAATTCCCGTGTCAGATAAGTTCATGAATTTTGCCATAAAACTTAAGGAAGATATATTCAAATCCGATATAAGGGTAGATATAGACGACAGGGATTTCAGTTTAGGCAAAAAAATTATGTTTGCCGAGGAAGAGTGGGTTCCGTATATAATAGTAGTCGGGCAAAAAGAATCTGAGAGCGGCGTTCTTTCCGTAAGGGACAGATACAATGAAAGAAAGAATTTTAATTTTACCACGGCGGATTTCATAAAAGAAGTCAAAACAGGTACTGAAGGTATGCCTGTCAGAAAACTAATTTTACCGGATATGCTTTCAAAAAGACCTATATTCGTCGGATAAACGAGAGACATATAAATTAAATTTTAAAACAGGAGCCCAGCCAGGTTATGGATAGTGCGTTAAACGAAATTGAGATAAAAGATGAAACTTCAGTTAGAAAAAGTGTTACTTTAAAATTAGACGAAACAAGGGCGCAGGAACTCTTTCAAAAGAAGCTAGAATCCGCTGCAAAAAAAGCAAATATAAAAGGTTTCAGACCTGGCAAAGCGCCAATTTCTATAATAAAAAAATATTATGAGCAGGAACTAATAGAAGAGGCCGCAGCAGAAATTTTAAACGAAGATTTTAGAAAAATTATTTTGGAAAAAGGTATATATGTGATAGGAACTCCTTCATTAGAGAAAAAAACAGAAAGCGAATATTCGATATCTTTCGATGTTATGCCTGAAGTCAAAGATTTAAATCTCGATATAAAAGTTAAAAAAGTTAAAAAACGGGATATAAATGACGAAGTTATTAAAGAGGAAATGGATTTTCTTTTAGAAAGGCTAGCTGATCAGGAAAAATTAGACGATTCAGCTATAATAAACAGAGAAGATAAATATTTCGTTAAAATAGACTATGTAACAATAGATGAAACAGGAAAAGAAGTTGACAGCGCGAAGGATTATTCCATAAGCCTTAATTCCAGCATTATAGACAAAACATTTGAGGCTTCATTCGTAGGAAAGAAAAAAGGTGATAGTTTCGAATTTGACGATAAAGAAAGAAAAGTAATTGTTAAAGGGTTTATTAAAGAAATAGTTAAAAAAATAATGCCTGAATTAAATGCGGAAACTATTAAAAACTTTGGCGATTTTAAAGATGTTGCAGAGTTTAAACAATACGTAGAAAAAAGTCTTAACGAATATGAGGAAAAAAGATACAAGGATGCTTTGAGGGCATCAATAGCTGAAGAAATAATAAAACTTAACCCAATCGAGCTCCCGGATAGTGTGGTAGAAGAAGATGCAAAGTCAAGATTAGAAGAAATGAAGAAACAGGGTAAATATAAAGACATAAATGAAAAACAGGCAGGAGAGTTTATGGGTATCTTAAGAATTATGGCGAAAAGGGATATCGCACTTTATCTTTTGCTGTCAGAAATAGAAAAAGCAGAAAATATAACAGTAACAGAGCCAGATTTTGAAGACTTTTACAAGCGTACGGCCTCTATATCCAATATGAAAGAAGAAGAAGTTAAAGGTTTTTATTCTGCGAAAGAAGCTCAGGAAAACTTAAAAAATGCTCTACTTGAAGACAAGACGTTTGATTTTCTTATCCAGAACAAGGTATCATATATTGAAGAATAATTAACATATAATAAATACGGAGATTAATAAAAATGTCGCTGGTACCTATAGTAGTAGAACAAACGCACAGAGGAGAAAGGTCTTACGATATATATTCCCGACTTTTAAAAGACAGAATTATATTTATAGGGGAGGCTATAGACGATACGTTTGCTAATCTTATTATAGCACAGCTTTTGTTTCTAGAGTCGGAAGATCCCGAGAAAGACATAAATATATATATAAATTCACCTGGAGGAGTTATAACAGCCGGACTTGCAATTTACGATACTATTCAATATATAAAGCCTGATGTTTCTACGCTTTGCATGGGTCAGGCCGCAAGTATGGGAGCAGTGCTTCTTGCAGCCGGAGCGAAAGGTAAGAGATTTGCATTACCTCATGCCAGGATTATGATACACCAACCTCTTGGAGGATTTCAAGGACAAGCTACAGATATAGATATTCAGGCTAGAGAAATTTTAAGAATGAGGGAAGAATTAAATCAAATTTTAGCTTCCCATACCGGACAGTCTATAGATAAAATAAGGGAAGATACCGAAAGAGATTTCTTTATGAGCGGGATTCAATCCGTTGATTATGGGATTATTGATAAAGTTGTTGAAAAAAAAGAAATAAAAAATGTAAAATAATTTTTTAAAATTTATTAAGATATATAATTATAATCGGTTTATATTGGGCTACTGCCAATATACATAGAGGTATTCAATAATGGCAAGAAAAAGCAATAACAATAATAATGATGATAATTACGGAAGAGAGCTTTACTGTTCTTTTTGCGGAAAATCTCAGGACGAGGTAAGAAAGCTTATTGCCGGCCCCTCGGTTTATATATGTGATGAATGCATAAGTCTTTGCAACGATATTATATCAGAAGAAAGCAAACCGGTTCCGGCAGAAATAAAAGTCGAAAATTATTTATATAAGCCTATAGAAATTAAAGCTTTTTTAGACCAGTATGTAGTAGGTCAGGAAAGGGCCAAAAAAATTCTTTCCGTAGCAGTTTATAACCATTACAAAAGAATAGAGCATAATCTTTCGTTCAAAAACTCTGAAAAATCACGCAATAATAAATCTGGCAAATTAAATTCCGATTTTAGTAATATACATGATAAGGGTAATTTAGATGTGGAGATGCAGAAGAGTAATATCTTAATCATCGGTCCAACCGGAAGCGGCAAAACACTGCTTGCCCAGACGCTTGCCAGAATGCTTGACTTGCCCTTTGCTATCGCCGATGCCACGACGCTTACTGAAGCCGGCTATGTTGGCGAGGATGTAGAAAGCATTTTACTTTCGTTATTACAAAATGCTGATTACGATGTTGAAAGAGCGCAAAAAGGTATTATATATATTGATGAAATTGACAAGATTGCGAAAAAAACTGATAACGTTTCCATAACAAGGGATGTTTCAGGCGAAGGCGTACAGCAGGCCCTTCTAAAAATTATTGAAGGAACCGTTGCAAACGTGCCCCCAAAAGGCGGCAGAAAACATCCGCATCAGGAATTTCTTAGGATAGACACTAACAATATACTTTTTATTTGCGGAGGCGCATTTAACGGTTTAGATAAAATTATAGAAAAAAGAATACACCAACAACCTATAGGTTTTAATGCAGAAGTTAATTCAGGCAAATCAGTCAGTCCCTACGAAATAATGAAACAGGTTGAAACCAAAGACTTGTTAAAGTATGGATTAATTCCAGAATTTATCGGTAGGCTTCCAGTTACCGCAACTTTGGAAGAATTGGATGAAAAAGCCTTGGTAGAAATTTTAACTAAGCCTAAAAATGCATTGATTAAACAGTATCAGAAATTATTTGAGCTGGAGGACGTAAATTTAAGATTTACCGATTCCGCCATAAAAGAAATTACTAAAAAGGCTGTAAGGCACGGATCTGGTGCAAGAGGTTTAAGGACTATTTTAGAATCTATAATGTTAGACGTTATGTATGAAATTCCTACAGACCCGACTATTAAAGAATGCGTTATAAACGACGATGTTATAATTAATGGCGGTCAGCCTATTCTTCTTTACGAAAAGGATGCCGGAGCAAAATCGATTTAAGTATATAAAAAAATGTTATAAAATATGATTTTTTTTGTTGACATATTCATTAAAAACATATATATATTATATATACTTAATTAAAGCACCTGCAAATGTAGCATTACAGAGATGCTTGAATAAAATTAAACCATTAAAACCTTAAAATGTAAGGAGGAATTTGGTATGACAAAAGCAGAATTAGTTGATGCAATTGCAAAATCGTCCAAGCTCACGAAAGCAGACAGCGAAAAAGCTCTCAGTGCAGCAATTAATGCAGTAATCGGCGCTTTAAAAAAGGGAGACGCAGTGAGACTTGTTGGTTTCGGCACTTTCGAAGTAACTAAAAGAGCGGCAAGAAAAGGCAGAAATCCTCAAACTGGAAAAGAAATTCAGATTAAGGCTTCAAAGTCGCCTAAGTTTAAAGCCGGTAAATCTTTCAAAGAAGCTGTCAATACCGGAAAGTAATTTATTGTGCTATTTTAAAAGCCCTCATTTTATTCAATTGCAGTCGTGTCTTTCATAAAATTTTAAAAATGAGGGTTATTTTTTTGGGCGGATAGCTCAGCTGGTTAGAGCATCGGCTTTACAAGCCGGGGGTCACAGGTTCGAACCCTGTTCCGCCTACCACATGGTATAAAAGTAAAAAAGCAAATCGAGGAAATGAGGGTTTTACTAGAATTTTCTTGACTTTTTATCTCCGATAGATTAATATTTATTATGCTATTAAAGCAGTTGTTTTATAAATCCGCATAATAAATTTATTTGTAGGTTTGTTTGTGGACAAATAGCTGTTAAGGTTTATACAATACTGACATATTAGTTTTCATTTATACATTAATTATAAAACTTATCCTTTCTTAATCACCATACGGGGCTGTAGTTCAGACGGTTAGAACGCCGGCCTGTCACGCCGGAGGTCGCGGGTTCGATCCCCGTCGGCCCCGCCACTTTTTAAAGACAACTCCTGATTTATAATTAAAGTTTTCATTTTTATTTTATATTTTGTTATAATTATATAAAAATATTTTTGCGAGAGTGGCGGAATTGGTATACGCACTGGACTTAGAATCCAGCGGGGCAACCCATGGGGGTTCAACTCCCCCCTTTCGCACCATTTCTAAAAATAAAACTTTCCAGTATTTTTATAATACTACAATGATTTTTAAGTTATTTTATTTTTTTATAAACTTTGATATAATTTTAAATTAAAATTAGATACATATATATACAACCGGAGGAGTTTTATGTCTGGACACAGCAAGTGGAGCACAATTAAAAGAAAAAAGGGTGCATTAGACGCGAAAAGAGGAAGGATTTTTACAAATATTATACGTGAAATTATTACCAGTACAAGGATTGGCGGAAAAGACGCTACTTCAAACCCCAGGCTTAGGCTTGCTATAGATGAAGCTAAAGCTAATAATATGCCCAAAGAAAATATAGAAAGAGCAATAAAAAAAGGTGCTGGCGAACTCGAAGGTGAAACATACGAAGAGCTTATATATGAAGGCTATGGTCCGGCAGGAGTGGCACTTCTTATAGAAACACTCACAGATAATAAAAACAGGACTGTTTCGGAAGTAAGGCACGCTCTTTCTAGGCATGGAGGAAGTCTGGGCGAATCAGGATGTGTCATGTGGATGTTTAATAAAAAAGGCGTAGTTGGTTTTGATGCGACTGAAAATACTGAAGATGCCATTATGGAAATAGCATTGGAAGCTGGAGCCGAAGATGTTAAGACTGAAGATGGAGAAATACTAGTATACTCTGACGTAAAAGATTTTGAGAAGGTAAAGTCTGGATTCGAGTCCAAAGGGATGAAAGAAAAATTCTCGGAAATTTCTTATATACCGCAGACTAATATAGAACTTAAAGGCAAAGAAGCTGATCAGATGCTCAGGCTTATGGATACCCTTGAAGAAATTGAAGGAATTCAAAATGTTTACGCTAATTTTGACATACAGGAAACGACTGAATGATGAGAATTATTAAAAAAAAATAAAAATACAGGCTTTAATTTATGAGTTACAGGATTTTAGGCGTCGATCCGGGTTCGCGATTAACTGGTTGGGCCGTTTTAGACCTTCCTTCTTTCGGCAAGCCGTTCGACTTGATATCCTGCGGGTTAATAGACGCAAGAAGAGATAAATTTCCCTCCAATCTTAATAAAATTTATGAAGAATTAAAAGAGATAGCCTCGAGTTATTCTCCAGACATTATGTCGTTAGAGGCGGTGTTTTCAGGTATAAACCCCTCGTCTTTAATTAAGCTTTCACAAGCAAGAGGCGTAATATGCTTAATTTCTTCAGCTTTAAACATTAGGCTTAAAGAATATCCTCCTAAATTCGTAAAAAAAAGTATATCCGGATATGGAAATGCCGATAAAAACATGATGAAAGATGCTCTTATTTTGATGTGTTCTTCAAAAAGCGGCAATGTTAAAGACTTTTTGAAAGAAAATATAATCGACGATATATCGGACGCTATTGCTATTGCCGTATGTTGCGCTACTGATATGGCAAATTTTGTGTATTTCTAATATAATATTAATAATATGATTGCTTATCTTCACGGAAAGGTGATATTAAGAGATATAGGAAAATCCCTCATAATACTTGAAGCATACGGCGTAGGATACGAAGTATATATGCCTATGCCAAATTTTGAAAAAAATTCCGACTATGTAAGCGAAGGTACAGGTATAAAT
Organism: bacterium; assembly: GCA_021777135.1. GTDB lineage: Bacteria > SZUA-79 > SZUA-79 > Acidulodesulfobacterales > Acidulodesulfobacteraceae > Acidulodesulfobacterium_A. The sequence goes on from JAJYDX010000001.1 coordinate 414,057, forward strand.
CTTTTTATTTACACTTATGTCAGAGAAGATAGAATAACTCTTTATGGTTTTAATACAAAACTTCAAAGAGAAATTTTCTCTCTTCTCCTAGACGTAAAAGACGTAGGTCCTAAACTTGCAGTTACCATACTTTCAAGTATCGATGCGTCTAATCTTATAAATATTTTGACTTCTCAAGATATATCCGCGCTATGCGGCATTAAGGGTATAGGGCAGTCCAAGGCGGAGCGTATAGTAATGGAATTGAAAAATAAAATAATTAAAAAAGCCGCCTCTTTTAATGATGTAAAAGCCGATGATATCTGGATAGAAAAAGATAAAAAAACTGAAAGTGAAGCATTTTCTTTAGGCCGGTTCCCGGATTTCAAGCAATCTCCCTTAGAAGATGCGAGATATGCTGAAAACAATTTTAAAGGCAGTATAGATTCGCCGGACGGAAATAAAAGCGTTGCCGGTAAAATTAATGCGGCATCTAATTTTCAACAACCTTCGGATATGATTATAGAATCGGCTCTTGCACTAGAGACCCTAGGCTATTCAAAATTAGACTCTTTTAATATTGCAAGCAAGGTTTTCGGCATACTCAAGACAGCAGAAAATACTCCTTCTGGGACCGAGGATTTAACAAAAGAATGTTTAAGACATATTTATTCTAATAAAAATAATTAATAAAAATATTAATTTATTGAATCTAACTATGACTTCGTTTAAAAAAGAGTTTAAAAATGGGTCGAAAAACAAAAAAAGTTCTAAAAATTTGCAAGATGCCGATGTAAAATTAGATATTGCCAGAGATATGGATTCCGGCGATTATTCGCCAGTTTCTATTGAAACAGATGAAGCGGAAAGTTTTGATAATCCTGTAAGACCGTTGTCATTTGACGAATATATAGGACAAGCTAAACTTAAAGATAATCTTCTAATATTTATAAATGCTTCAAAAAAAAGAGCAGTGCGTATTGGACATCATGATCTCGACCATATGTTATTTTTTGGACCTCCGGGTTTAGGCAAAACTACTCTTGCCGGAATTATAGCAAAAGAACTCGGCGTTAATATTAAAATAACTTCTGGTCCTTCCATAGAAAAAGCAGGCGATATAGCAGCTCTTTTATCATCCGTTTCTAATGGCGATGTAGTATTTATTGATGAGATACATAGGCTTCCTAAGCCTGCCGCAGAAATGCTTTATCCCGCAATGGAAGATTTTAAATTAGACATAGTAATCGGCGAAGGCGCAACCGCAAAATCTATAAGAATAAGCCTGCCGCGTTTTACGCTCATTGGCGCCACAACCAGAGCAGGGCTTATTCCATCCCCGCTCCGCGACAGGTTTGGTTTTACCGCACGATTGGAATATTACGATGCTGAAGAGCTTTCTAAAATAGTCTCAAGAAGCGCAAAGCTATATGGCATAGATATTGAAGGAGAAGCCGCCTTAGAAATTGCCCGACGTTCTAGGGGAACGCCAAGAATAGCAAACAGGCTTTTGAGAAGGCTGAGAGATTATATGACGCATCTTAAAAAAGATGTTATAACCATTGAAGTCGCAAAATTTGGGATAGAAAGCCTTGGTATAGACGAAATTGGATTAGATGCCAACGATGTGTTTTTTTTAAAAACAGTTATTAAAAAATTCGCCGGTGGACCAGTTGGAATAGAAACAATAGCGCAGGCTATGAATGACGAAAAAGATACTCTTGAAGACGTTTTGGAGCCATATTTGATTTCCTGCGGTTTTATCCAGCGGTCTAAAAAAGGCAGAATTGCCACAGAACTTGCTTATAAGCACTTCGGTTTAATAAAGGAAAATTCTTTGTTTTAAGCCTGCCATTCAGAATATATGCGAATCATTATTCACGCTATGATATATATATGCGAACTATAATTCGCATATATATAAAACCTTATTTTTAATTATCAATTTTACGCTGCATAAGTTATCTAATTTGTTGTCATTATCAAATATACATTAGAAAATTAGCTATGGCATATTTTTTGCTACTCTTAAATATAAATTTATCTTATATTTAATAATATTATATTTTGAGGTTAAGCAAATATTAATTATGGAAACTTACGCAATATTAACTGAAGAGCAAAGAGAATTTCAATGTACGGTTTCAAATGTGCTTTATTTTAAAGGAGTCGGTTTGCATACGGGAAGAGAGTCGTCCATAATAATCAAACCGGCAAAAGAGGGTTCCGGAATTACGTTTATAAGGAAAGATTTAAACCCGTGCGTAATCATAAAAGCAAAAGCCGATAACGTATGTTCTACTATGTTAAGGACCAGCATAGGGCTTAAAAATGCCGGAAAAGTTGAAAATAAGGCAGTTAGTCCGTTGGGATGCATTTCAACTGTCGAGCACCTTATGTCTGCATTGTGGGGCGCTGGAATAGACAACGCTTTGATAGAAGTTTACGGAGAAGAAATTCCTGCTATGGACGGAAGCGCCAGAGTATTTTATGAATCTTTTTACGAAAGCGGAATTAAGGAGCTTAACGCTAAAAGAAAATATATAGAAATACTTAAACCTATTGTTGTTGAAAGCGAAACTGGAAACGGAGTTTCAATTGCGGTTTATCCTTCAGAAGATTTTGAAATTGCTTATGATATGGACTTTAATCATCCATTAGTTAAGACCGGCTCCATGGATATTAAAGTAGATAAATTTAATTTTTATGAAGAAATTTCCAAGGCAAGAACATTTGGTTTCTTAAAAGACGTTGAATATTTAAAGAAAAACGGTCTTGCGTTAGGAGGAAGTTTGGATAACGCTCTAGTTTTAGATGAAACCTCAGTTCTTAACAAGGAAGGTTTAAGATATAAAGATGAGTTTATAAGGCATAAAGTGTTAGATCTAATAGGCGACTTATATTTGTCAGGCTATAGAATTAAAGGCAGGGTACTTGCAAAAAAAACTGGTCACGATATGAATTCAAAAATAGTTAAAAAAATAGAAGAGTATTTAAATTTTAAGTTTATTGCGAAAGATAAAAAAGAAGAAAATGATTTTATAACTGCCGGAAAAGTTGCTACTGTTTTTGCTTAAAATGAAATATTATGGCTATATTAGAATATTTGAATAGTTTAATATATAATTTAATTTTTCAAATAATTATTAATTTTTCTTGACAATCTTACTATATATATGGTAACTTTTAATTTATCGTTTAATTTTGTGGTATTATAGTTCGAAAGGAGGACTTAGGGCTATTAAATATTTCAAAATTTAAAATCAAATTACTAAGGGAGGTAAAGATGAAAAAAAGATTTTCATTGCCGGCATTGGCAGTCGCATTTGTAATCGCCGGTTTTTTAACATTAATTACGGTTCCTAAAACATTTGCCGCTTCACAGGCAAACAAGGCGGGCGTCAGCTTTTCATTAAGCGGTCAATATCTTGGAATCGGAGAATGGTCGCAAAATCAGGCTCAGGCGTTTATGAATAACGGTTCAACCCCTAGCCAAAACTCTTATCAGGCTTTTATACAAAGGTTAAGGCTAAATACGTCAATAAATTATGACAAATTAGCCCATGGCATGCCCCTTGCAGCTTTGTTTATTCAGGCAGATTTAACCAACGCATATAACGGTATCACAGATGGTTACGGTACTAACGGATATTATATGCTTGGCGGAAACCCAGCACCAACAGGTTTTAACAACGACTTTAATACGTTTGGTTTAAGACAGGCTTATATAAGAGTAATTACTCCTATAGGCGCTATAATGTTTGGACGTATGCCCGTTAAATTCGGCCTTGGCGTTGCCGTAAATACAAATGCTGACGGTGTTGGCGATTTTATGCCTCTTGGCAATATCGGAATATTTGTTGGAAGCTTATTCGGTTCGGAAGTAACCGCATATGACAATGTAGGAGCTTGTGATACAACAACCCAGGGTCTTACGATTCCAAGCGCTAATTGCGCTCTTCCTGGCACGACAGAAGGTTATTATCCTCCTGCAAATACCGGATACACACATATTCAGATGGGTACCATACCTACTATAGAAATTATGACAATGAAACCCGTGAATAATGTATCATACAGCGGATGGCTTACAGAAGCGCATTTAAACCAGTTTGAAGCAGGCATAACGTCCGCAGGTACCGCGTATAACGGGTCAACTACGACATATACTACATTGTCTTCTATAGGTTCAATTCAACCTACGGCTAATATAACGTTTGGCGGTTTATCTGCAAAATATTCCAATGCTGGCTCAAAGCTGGCTGGCGAATTTGATTATTTCAGGGGCGACCTAGTAGATTCCAGTCAGGCGATAAGCTATGGATTTACTCTACCTCCGCTTCTATTTGGAGCTATGAATACAAATGGAGCAACAGAACAGAATGTTGCGATTAATTCATATGACCTTTATTTAACAGGTTCTCAATTAATTCAGACCTCTACTCCTATCTCTGTAGGTTTTAAATTCGGAACCGGCGCACCTATAGCTTCCGACCATTTTAATTTCACATATTATTCGACAGTTCAAAATACCAGAACTTTATTTGGCGATGTTATAGGCTCTTCATGGCAGCCGATTCAGTTCAATGCGGCAGGATTATCTTACATATATGGCGGCGCTGCCGGTGAGGCAGTCGGTCCAAATCTTGCCAATAAATGGGTTTTAATGGTAGATGCAAAAGAGTATTTATCTTCAAATAATACATTAAGAGAATCTCTTATACATGCCGCATGGCTCCAAGATTCCATAAATAATACTCAAGTATTAGGCGGTACAGATATAGGAACGGAATTTGACCTTAATTTTACTCATCACTTCACAAAAACATTGGCTTGGCAGGCATGGGGTTCTTATGTATGGACAGGTTCAGGCGTGGAGTCAGAGAATAACACCCCCAATACGACTGTTATGACTATACCCGGTATGGGGACACTAGAAGCCACTCAATGGAACGGTTTTTCCGGTCAGCAGACCAAGGATATAGCTGCTCTTGGAACTGATATTTCCTGGAATTTTTAATATCTTAAAAAACAAGAGTAAAATATATTTCTTTTCATTATCCCGATTGCGTTTAACGATGCAGTCGGGATTTTTTATTCATGTAATATTAACAGTTTTTTTTATTTGTTTATCTAATGCAGATTTTGTATAATTATATTATATGAAATATGAAAAAAAACTGCTGCTTCATATATGCTGTTCACCATGTTTGGCGTATCCATACAAAGTTGTCGCATTTTCTCCCGAAAATAAGTTTGATAAAGTTATAGGATATTTTTATAATCCAAATATTCATCCTTATAGCGAGTATTTAAAACGCGAATCATCATTGAAAAAATTTAGCGATGAAGTCAATTTAAAAGTGATTTATGAAAAAAAATATGACATTGAAGAGTTTATTAGAAACATAGTTTTTCGTGAAGAAAACCGTTGTTATTACTGCTTGGGAAGCAGACTAGAAAAAACCGCCGCCTTGGCAAAATCTTCCAAATTTACCCATTTTTCCACAACGCTTTTATACAGCAAACATCAGAAGCATGATTATATTAAAGAAATGGGGTTTAATTTGCAAAAAAAATACGGAATTAATTTTCATTATGAAGATTTCAGGGAAGGTTATTTAGAAGGCATAAGGCTTTCCCACGATTATGGTCTCTATAGACAGAATTATTGCGGATGCATCTATAGTGAAAAGGAAAGATTTTATAACAAAGCAAAGAATGATTAAAGCATAGTAAAATATAAATCTTATAACTGAAAGGAAACTATTAAGTATGGTAGATGAGCTCAAAAATATAGCTGAAGAATCGATAATAAAAAAAGTAGTAGAATATTCAAAATTAAATAAACACCACATACAGGCTTTATGGTTTGGCGAAGAAAGCCGATCTTGCGGCGGAATATTGTCAGATATAAATATTGAAGATTCAATATGTTCGCTGAAATTTAAAGATAAAATACTTAATACGCCAAGTGCCGGAGATTTTTTAATATTACGCGTTTTTTTTCTTTTTGCTCCCATTTCAGCAAAAATTAAAAATATTAATGACGATAGATCTATGAATATAGAAGAGCTTAGTTTTATAACATTAAAGAATAATAAAAGGCGCTACCCCAGGTTTATATTAAATAATAATATAGAGACTCAGATGATGATAGGCAATCACGTATATACGGTTGAAATAAATGATATTTCCAAAGACGGAATAGGCTTCATATTTTCTTCAGAAAAGAGTATGTCTGGTTTAGCAGGAAAATCAGGATTTATTCAATTGAACTATAACAATGTTCTTTTGAGAATTAGCGGCGATATAGTATGGATAAACAGATTCTCAAGAAATGAATACATTGGAGGAATGCTTCTTTATACCAATAATCAAGATAAAGATATAATAACCGATATAATATTTGATAATATTTTTAAAATTGAAAATGAGCTTTTTAAGTTTATTTCTTTCGCTACTTGCGGAGAAAAAGGTAATGGCGTCAAGGATTAAGTTCTAGACCCCTTATAACTAAAGTTTAAACTTAAATTATTATAAATAAAAAAAAGTAAAAATGGAGGATTTGATTTATGAAAATAAAGAAAAAATTTACTCTAGTTTTAATTCTGTTCATTTCTATTTTTATAGTCTCATATTCACTCAGCGGATGTGCTACTTCCAGGACGACCGCCGCTAGCGGGACTACTGGCGCGCTTTTTGGAGCTGGAACAGGTTTTGTTATTGGAGCGTTGACCGGCGGACCTATAGGCGCCATAATTGGTACTGCTGCAGGATTGTCTATAGGTTACGGAGTAGGATATGTAACAGGAAAATACGTTGTAACACGCGAAGGCAGAATAAGAGGGATATCTAGCTTAAGTTCACCTTATAGCCTTGCAAGCAACGAGTTTATATACGATCCGGCAAGCAGTATTAAAATAGATTTTCACAAGGTAAAGGGCGTATTAATATCCAATTTAAGAATATTTACTGCACCTAAATCCGTTAATGCTGGAGGCAGAATAAATTTAAATATGGAATACAACGTGCTTGGGTCGCCAACCAATATAAAAAATTCTTCTATTATTGAAACAAGAATCCTTGAAGGGCTTAACGGAAAGATTTTTTATACACATACATCTACTACAAATATTTCAAGGGAAGGATTTTATAAAACAGTTCTTTCCGTGACTATTCCTAAAAAAACGCCAAAGGTTTATATTTACGAAGCAATAGTTAAAGTGAATAATGTTATAACCGCTTTAAGCTCAAAATTAATAACGGTAAAATAACAAATAAATTAATTTTTCATACTATGCTCAGTTCCGTTTAAAAGCCTTCTTATATTTGATGAATGTTTATATATAATTAGTCCTGATATTATCATTGACGCACCAAATATGTATATATTTTTTAACGTATAGAAAACTAAAAACGGCATAAAAAAAGCACTTATTATCGACGCAAGAGAAACATATTTTGAGGAAAATAATATTATAATAAATATTAAGAGGGCTATTAGGACTGCTTCTGGAGAAACAGCAAGGAAAACGCCCAATCCGGTAGCGACACCCTTGCCGCCTTTAAATCTTATTAATATAGAAAAACAGTGTCCTGCAACCGGCGCTATGATTACTAAAGACAGAAAAATTAAATATGCGGCCGATTGTCTAGTTTCTGCAGGTAACGCATGAAATGTTTTCATAGCGAAAAAAACAGGTAGAAATCCTTTGGCGGAATCAACAACAAGCGTGATTAGTCCAAATTTTTTACCTATAACCCTTGAAACATTAGTGGCTCCAAGATTTCCGCTGCCTTGTTTTGTGAGGTCTGAGATACCCTTTAGTTTAGCAATAATTGCTGAGGTCGGAAAACTTCCTATTAAATATGCAGCTAATATATAAGATATATTTCTTAAAATTACCATATATTAAGCTACTTTTTGTCCGCAATAAGGGCAAAATTTAAACCCTGGCATTAGCGGTATTTCCATTCCGCATTTTTTATTAGAGCATACTTTATTTGTTTCCAAGATGCTTAATTTATTGGTTACAGAATTACTAAGCTTGTCAATGAATTTTTCTAATTTCTTATCTTCACCTTTTTTAAACTTTTTAGTAATTTCGTCTATTATAACAGTATCGTTTTCAAGTCTTTTTTCAAGACTTTTTCTATTTATATAAAAATAAACTTTAAATTTATTTATTTCTTTTCTAGTTATTATGTCCTCATCTATAAATTTTTTAAAACTCTGACTTATTATAGACGGGGCCAGACCGGTTTCTTCCTTTACCTTTTTTGTAGTTATAGGTTTTTTTTCACCGTTAATATAAAATTTTATAATCATCGCATAAACCATGAACTCTGAAGGACCCATCAATTTTATTTGAAAATTTGTAATAAGGTATCTGCTTGTCCATAATGCAAGCGCGATATAATAAAATTTATCGTAATTGTTAGATTTAGATAGAAATTCAAGAAGATTTTTTTCCTGGACGTCCGTTATAATCTTATTGCTTTTCAAAAGATTAATTGTCCCATCTATTAAATTTTTTATAATTTGTGTATCAGAATCATTAAAGCCACAAAATTGCAAAGCGGCGATATTAATTTCGTTAAACTTTTTAAGCTCGGCATAAGGAAGAATATAATTGGTTTTTCTTTTGTCTTCGGTCAATGTTGATTTCTTAATAAGTTTCTCATCCTGTAATTTTTTAAGAACAGTGGCGAGGTGTGGAGTGGAAACATATAAGCGGTTTAATTCTTTATATGAAACTGTAATTCCGTTTTTTTCAAATTCTTTTTTTTCTTTCAAAGAAGAATGAGTGTATTTGTAAGCAAAGTAGGAAAAAATAGTGAATTCGATGTCAGATAGATATGCTACGTTTTTGTAATTGTTGGGAATATTTGTTATTGTATCTTTTATTAATTTTTCCCTGCTTAAGAAAAAAAGAGAAAAAAGAATGTAAAGCTTTGCTTGAAGTGTCTTCATTTTTTCATACCTTAATTGTTATTAATTACATTAATGTTATAAAAATCAAAAATAAATAAAGTAATATTTAATAATTTAGAACTTCATATATTTTTTTATTTTTATAATTATAATATTCTATTTTATTGATGTAAAGAAAAAATTGAATTTTTTTCAAGGATATAATAAAATAAACTTATGAATATAAATAGCGAGCATAATGCCGAACTTGATTATTTCATAGAAAAATTCGGTGCCTCTTTGAACCATGAAGCTATAATAAAAGAAGATATTTTAAGGCTGGGGGTTTCATTCGGTGAAGTTTCACCTGAAAAAAACTTTTCCGGAAAATCGTATTTTATTTTTTCATTTAATGTGGATAATGACGGAGACGTGATTAATAAAAAATATCCCGAAGAAATATCTATTGAAAATGGACCATACAACTTAAAAAGAACTATAATTTCTGTCCGTATTAATAAAACCTCGCCTTATATCATAAGAAGCGATGGAAATTCTGAAGAATATAAACTTTATCTGAACGACATTTTCATGGGAGACGTTTATTTTTCACCTGAAAAATCTTATATGCTTAAAAAAACAAGCTCGGGGAAATCGGTCAGAGATGTAGCTCCTACTATAGAATGGGGTTATTTAATATATCTTGCCGTATTCAGAATGTGCCAATATTTTGAAAATCAAACGGAATGTGCTTTCTGTGATATGAACTCAAATTACCTAAATCAAAAAAAGGCCAATAAAAACTATTCCGCTGTTAAATTAGTAGAAGACGTTTTAGACTCGTTATCCATAATAGAATCTTCCGATGATTCTGAAGCCGGAGCATATACTTTAACCGGCGGCAGCATAATAGACGAAATTAAATTTAAAGGCGATACGGAAATAGATTTTTACGTTAGGTTTCTTGAAGCAATAGAAGAAAAATTCCGAGGAAAATGGATAAGTAAAGTCGTAGTGCAGGCGCATACGCAAAAAAATTTGAAAAGACTTAAAACTGCCGGAGCCTATATTTATCACACTAATTTTGAAGTTTGGGACAAAAATCTTTTTGAAAATATTTGCCCCGGCAAATCAAAATTCATTGGCAGAGACGAATGGGTTAAGCGAATAGTTGACGCCGTTTCCGTATTCGGAGAATATAAGGTTATTCCAAACTTTGTTGCTGGAATTGAGCTTTCAAAGCCCTTTGGTTTCAACAACATAGACGATGCCGTAAATTCGACCGCCGAAGGACTTGAATTCTTTATGTCTAATAATGTTATCCCAAGATATACAACATGGTGTCCTGAAAAAACAAGCAAATTAGGAAAATTAGGCAATTCATCCGCTCCTTTAGAATATTACGTAAAACTATTGCTTAAATGGCATGAACTTCATTATAAGCATAACCTTCCTATACCGGAAGGTTACGGTGCTGCAGGAGCAGGTAAAGCAGAGTTTTCAGTTAGCGCTTTTATGGACGCTTTTAAGGTTGAAACTACTTAAAAATTATGTTATCATATAAAATATATAAATATTTATATATCTATATAAAATAAAACAAATAATATAAAAAAACAATTAATAAAATCAATATAAAGAGAGGTTGTTATGACATACGGAAATGAAATGGATGGGAATAAGGATTACTATGAAGAAGGAGCAGATTCCTGCGGTTGCGGCAGTGGAGACGAGGATGGTTCCTCCTGCGGTTGCGGCAGTGGAGACGAGGATGGTTCCTCCTGCGGTTGCGGAGGCGGAGAAGGGCATGAACATGGAAGCAGGAATCCATTTGACGAGCAAACGCCAATTAGCGGAGTTAAAAACATCATTGCCGTTGCCAGTGGAAAAGGCGGCGTAGGAAAATCTACTTTTAGCGTGAACCTGGCTATTACTTTAGCAAACCAAGGCAAAAAAGTCGGATTATTGGATGCCGACCTTTACGGACCCAGCGTTCCAACTATGATGGGAATAAACAAAAGACCGGATCTTACATCTAATAATAAAATAGTTCCACTTGAAAAATTTGGCATAAAGCTTATGTCGCTGGGTTTTTTGATTCCGGAAGATGCTCCTGCCATATGGAGAGGACCGGTTGTTATGCAGGTTATAACGCAGTTTTTAAAAGACGTTGAATGGGGTGAAATAGATTTTTTAGTAGTCGATCTTCCCCCGGGAACCGGCGATATACAGCTTACTTTGGTCCAGACGGTTCCAATAAATTTTGCAATAGTTGTTTCGACACCGCAGGATATTTCTCTTATTGATGCAAAAAAGGCTCTTGCAATGTTCGACAAGGTTAACGTCCCAGTTTTCGGAATAGTAGAAAACATGAGCTACTTTATATGTCCGCATTGCAATAAACGTTCTGATATATTCAAGCATGGTGGAGCTAAAGCGGCAGCAGAAAAATTAGGCGTGAATTTTCTAGGAGACATACCAATAGTTGAAGATATTTGCGAACTATCCGATAAAGGAGAGCCTATAATGACTAAAGACATACATCCGGAGGTAAAATCGGTGTTTAATAAAATATCCGATTCTTTGATTTTGAGGTCTGAGCAGAGGGCAGCAATATAAATAAGAAATAAAGCTTAAGTAGAAAAAAAATTATTAAATCTATTAAGGAGGATTTACTAAATGGCTTCAGAAAAAGTTTTAGCTATTACGGATTCAAATTTTGATGCTGAGGTTTTAAAATCGGATAAGCCGGTTCTTGTAGATTTTTGGGCGGTATGGTGTGCTCCATGCAGGGCTGTTGCTCCAGTTATTGATGAGATTGCATCGGATTATGACGGAAAGATTAAAGTTGGCAAAGTTAATGTGGATGAAAATCAAGTTGTTCCGGGAAAATACGGAATAAGAGGAATACCAACCGTCATTCTCTTCAATAAAGGACAAGTCGCAGACCAAATAGTAGGAGCGGCACCTAAAGCTTCTTTTAAACAGATGATAGACAAAGTTATTGGTAATTAAGCCGAGAAATAAAAAAATATTTTACAAATTTCATAAATATAAGAATAGAGGTATCTGATTAATCAGATACCTCTATTTATTTAACATAAAATATTTTCTGATTTAGAAACTCATTATTACTTCTTTTATAGATTTACTTGTAGATTTGGATACAGTAAAGTTTATATCGTCTATTGTGAATTTTTCGCCTGAAACAGGTATTCTACCAAGTCTATCCATAATTAATCCGGATACGGTTTCATAATCTCCTTCAGGGTTATTTACGATGTCTATATTAAAAAGTTCGGATAGTTCATCTAAAGTAAGCCTAGTGTTTATTAAATAAGTATTTTTGCCTATTTTTTTATACATTGCTTCTTCCTCGTCTGTTTCGTCCCTAATTTCACCAACGATTTCTTCAAGAATATCTTCGAAAGTTATTATTCCGGAAGCGCCGCCATATTCGTCTACTACCACGACCATCTGCTGACGGCTTTTTTGCATTTTTAGCATAATATTAGAAATTTTTAAAGTTTCTGGTATAAATAAAACCGGTTTTGCAATTTCTCCAGCCATTTTATCAGCATTTTCCTGATTGTATATATCAAAAGCGAAGACTAAGCCAGATATATTGTCAATACGTTCCTTATAAACCGGTATCCTAGAATAGTTAGTATCATCGAATATCAGTCTTGCCTTGGCTACAGTATCATTTTCGCTTAAAGCTATAACGCTTATTAGAGGAATCATAATATCTTTTGAGGTTTTATTTCCAAATTCAAATATCCTTTTTATTATTTTTTTATCATACTCTTTAAATTCTTCAATATTTCCGCTAATTGTAAGCACCTTGATAAGTTCATCTTTTGTTAAAAAGACGTTTTTGGATTTACTCTTAAAAACTAGATTTAATAATTTTGAAAGTGTTATAAAAATTATATTTATAGGAAAAAATATTATAGAAAAAATACTTATAAAAGGAATACTCTTTAGCATAAGGCTATTAGCGTAGCGCCTGTATATCATTTTTGGAATAATTTCTCCAAAAATTACCATTACAGGCGTAAGAATGACTGCTGTTACAAAAGGCGTATAAGATTTTGCAAATTCATATATAAGAGTGGTTGCGAGAATCGTTGCAGAAGTATAAGCAATGTTATTACCTATTAGTGATGTGGCAAAGGTGCTTTCTGGCTTTTTAGTCATTGAGAGCAAAAATTTAGCAAGTTTACTCCCCCCGGTTTCTTTATGTTTAATTTTTATTTTGTCATAACTTATAATGCCAATTTCGGAACCGGCAAAAAATCCTTCAAAAAATATTGCGGCAATTATTATTAATATATAAATATATACATTATTGTACATCATATTCATCCTCTATTTCACCGAATATTTCTTCTAAAAGGTCTTCCATAGTTATAATGCCTGACATTTTACCATATTCGTTTACTACTACTGCAATATGTATTTTCTTTTTTTGAAGTTCCCTAAAGAGTTCGAGCGCGTTTTTTGAGCCTGGAATGAAGTAAGGTTTAATCAAAAAAGAATTAAGCGTTCTTTTTTCTTCGCTTTTGTTGTAAACCTTTGACAATATGTTTTTCGCAAGAATTATCCCTATTATGTTATCCTTCTCCCTAAAATATATTGGAACCCGCGAAAAATGGTTGGATTCTATAAATTCGACAGCGGAGGAGACAGGGGTGTTGACATCTAACTCAAAAACATTATCTTTTTTAGTCATAATATTGGAAGCTTTTAAATAGGAAAGCTTTAAAAAATTTTTTAAAAATTCATATTCTTTCTCTTTTATCTCCCCTTCATTCCTTCCTATTTCAATTATAGTTCTCAATTCTTCATTGGATATAGACTCCTCCTTTTTTAATTGAAGGCGTTTTCCGGCAAACCCGGTTTTTTCTAATAGCAGTCCAGCAAAATAAACTACGTGGAAAAACATATTAGAAACTAATAAAGAAAGTTCTACGGGTTTTTTAAGAGCGATTATCTTGGGAACTATTTCCGCTAGGATTATAAGAATAAGCGAAATAAATATAATAGAATAAATAACTGGCAAATGTTGAAAATACATTTTTAAAATTATGGAGCCGATGCTTGCCGTTATAATGTTAGCCGCCATATTTCCAATTAAAATAATGATAAGGAATACGGAAGAGTTTCTTATTAAAAAAATCACCTTGTTTTTTTTTCTCATATTCAATTCGTCAATATCAGCTTGAGTAAGAGAAAATATTGAAGATTCAGATATGGAAAAAACTGATGAAATTATAAGGAATAAGATAAACAGGAAAAATGAAAGAAAAATATACATAATTTATATTATAAATGTTTAAAGGTAAAGTCTTTAGGTAAGTAAACAGCACCGTCTTTTAAAAATTTTACACATGACGGTTTATTTGTGATACGTCCTATTTTTTTTATTTTTACAGATTTTACCCTTGAAAGCCTTAACAATTCTTTTTCATTATTTTTTTCAGATGTCCATAAGAGTTCATAATCTTCACCGAACGAAATTGCTTTATCGATGTAATCTTTAATATTTAATATATCGCATATATATTTTAAATCTTGATTTATAGGTATTTCATCAATATTTATTTCGCATCCGCACTCCTTGCCAACAATATTATAAACATCCTTAATGAGTCCGTCGCTAATGTCGGTTAGCGAATTCGCTAATTTTTTTTCCGATAATCTTTTGCCTAAATTTATCCTAGGTTCAGGAAGTTTGTGTCTTTGTATGAATTTTTCTATAAGTTTTTTATCTTCAACCTTGAGATTTGGATAATTTTTAAAAATATAATTTTTATTGTGGTTAAGAAAAAACGACAACCATGAATTTCCTAATTCTCCGGAAACATAAACCTGGTTATCTTTTGAAGAATTAAATCGCCTAATTGCGTTATTATTTTTATAGTCGCCTATTATTGTAATTGATATCGAAAATTCAGAAGACTTTGATATATTTCCGCCTATAAGGGAAACCCTGTATTTTTTTGCGGCAGCAACAATTCCTAATAAAACGCTTCTTATATCTCCTTCATTAATATATGGCGGTACAAAGAAAGATAATATGAACACCCTAGGAATGCCACCCATAGCGGCGATATCGCTTAAATTAACAAGTAGGGATTTTTTTCCTATTTCATAAAAATCATATGAATCAAAATTAAAATGGACATTTTCGGTAATACTGTCCGAACTTACGAGTAAGCAATTTTTATCTTTGATAATAGCGCAATCATCGCCAATTGATTTAATAACCAATGATTTATTAAACTTTTGGGTTTCAAGGCTTAATCTTTCTATTTCTTTTATTAAAACTGCTTCATTAAGCTTTTCTTTTTTTATCAACCTTATTTTTATTATTTTTTTTAGTTTTATTGGAACCCTCGTTTATATCCGATATGCCTACTATCGCATGTTTTATTACTTCATCCATATGTCTGACCGGTATAAATTTAAGGTTTTTCTTGACTAATGGAGAAATATCTTCAAGGTCCTTTTTGTTTCTTTCGGGTATTAGAATAGTTTTAATTCCTGTTCTTAAAGCAGCTAACGATTTTTCTTTTAAACCGCCTATAGGGAGTACGTTACCTCTTAAAGTTATTTCGCCTGTCATTGCTATATCTTTTCTAACAGGTTTTTTCAACAGTGCAGATATTAAGGATGTTGCCATAGTAATTCCGGCAGAAGGTCCGTCTTTTGGTATAGCTCCTTCTGGTATATGTATATGGATATCGTTTTTTTCAAACGTATCAGTTTTAATTCCAAGTTCATCGGATTTGGATCTTGCATAGCTGACCGCGGCATGAGCTGATTCTTTCATAACCTCGCCAAGCTGACCGGTAAGAGACACACCACCTTTTCCTTTGACGAGAATGGTTTCTATATATAATACTTCTCCGCCTATTGGTGTCCATGCGAGACCGGTAGCCACTCCTATTTCGTCTTTCTGCCTCTCTTCCTCTGGAAGTATTTTTATAGTTCCAAGATATTTATGTATATTTTTATCGGTTACAATATATTTCTTAATTTTGTTTTCAGCTATAAGTCTTGCTACTTTTCTGCATACCGTTCCGATTTCGCGCTCTAAATTTCTTAATCCGGCCTCCCTGGTATAGCCACTAATAATAGTTTTTACGGCGCTGGG
Source organism: bacterium (assembly GCA_021777135.1). Taxonomy (GTDB): domain Bacteria; phylum SZUA-79; class SZUA-79; order Acidulodesulfobacterales; family Acidulodesulfobacteraceae; genus Acidulodesulfobacterium_A. The sequence goes on from JAJYDX010000001.1 coordinate 430,115, forward strand.
CTTAAATTCTATATAGTCTTTTTTTAACCCATTTTCTTTAATTTGTCTTGGTATAAGATATTTTTCGGTTATTTTTTCTTTTTCTTCGAGAGTATATCCTGATAAATTTATAATTTCCATCCTGTCCCTTAACGGAGAAGGTATGGTATCGGCAACGTTAGCTGTGGCAACGAACATTACATTAGACAGGTCGAAGGGAACATTTAAATAGTGGTCTGAAAAGGAAAAATTCTGCTCCGGATCCAGTACTTCTAATAGGGCGGAAGAAGGGTCGCCTCTAAAATCAGTGCCGACCTTATCTATTTCGTCTATCATAAAAACAGGATTATTTGTTCCAGCCTGTTTTATCCCTTGTATAACTCTCCCCGGAAGCGCCCCGACATACGTTCTTCTGTGTCCTCTTATTTCTGCTTCGTCATGCACGCCTCCCAGAGAAACTCTTATGAATTTTCTATTCATAGCTTTTGCGATAGACTTGCCGAGAGAAGTTTTCCCGACGCCGGGAGGTCCTATGAAACAAAGTATGGGACCTTTCATCTTTTTATTTAGTTTTCGGACGCTTAAGTATTCTAGTATCCTATCTTTAATTTTTTCAAGGTCGTAGTGGTCCTCGTCCAAAATCTTTTTTGCGATTTCTATATCTAGATTATCCTTCGTTTTTTTTGACCACGGTATATCGGAAAGCCATTCCAAATAGGTTCTAATTGTAGAAGCCTCCGCGGCATCCTGATGCATAGATTCTAGCCTGGATAATTGCTTTTCTGCTTCCTTCAAAACATCTGGCGGCATTTTTGCAGCGTTAATCTTCTCCCTCAACTCGTCAATTTCCTGAGATTTTTCATCAGTTTCCCCAAGCTCCTGTTTTATTTGTCTAAGCTGTTCCCGCAAAAAATAATCCCTCTGAGTTTTAGTCATTTCTTCTTTTGCCTGAGACTGAATTTTTGCCTGCATGGAAAGAATTTCAATCTCCCTTGCGAGAATATCGTTAACTTTTTTGAGCCTTTCCACCTGATCGGTTTCTTCAAGAATTTTTTGAGATTCGTCTATTTTTAAACCTAGATTAGATGCTACTATATCTGCCAGCCTTCCCGGATTAGTAATATTTTCAAGTATAATCAATATATCCTGAGATGGGAGCCTGCCGAGAGACACATATTTTTCAAGCTGTTCTTTTACGTTTCTCATAAGGGCGTCAACCGCAGGAGTAATTTCCGCAACGTTTTCATCTTTAATTTTGGAAGCTTTTACAAGATAAAAAGGTTTTATCTGAACAAACGTTTCTATTTTGGCTTTTAGCAAACCCTGTACAAGTATTTTGACCCTTCCGTCGGGCAGTTTAAGCATTTTCATAATCATTGCGACTACGCCTACATCGTAAATATCGTTTTGCGAAGGTTCTTCGACGACTATGTCTTTTTGGGCGGATAAAAGGATAAGCCTGTCTTTAGACAAGGCTTCATCGACGGCTTTAATAGAAGCCTCTCTTCCAACGAAAAGCGGGATTATCATAAAAGGAAACAGCACGAGATCTCTTATTGGCAGAAGCGGGATTACTTCCGGAAGCTGAATTTCTTCAGGTAAATCCTGCTGTTCGGTATTTTCTCCTTTTCCTATTATAATTTCGTTAATATTGCTGCCGTTCATATTTGCATCGATTTTATTCATATTTAATTCCTCTGTTATTCTGTGATGTATTATATTATTATACTATATTTATATATATAATTCCTCGGTTAATTTTAATCCTTAATTTAGTGTTATAATTTTTTATTATACAGTATGATATTCAATATTTAAGAAATAGGTATCAATGTTCCGGAATTTATAAATATATCCCCTATCTCAAAATATATACTTAAAACGCCGCCCTCTAAAGCCGCCCTCATATTTTGTTTAGAAGGGGTAACCGGAAGCAGAACGAATCTTTCGAATCTGCCGAACCTTCTTTCTATACAGAAAAAATTAACGGTAGATTTTATTTTTGGTTCCGATTTCCATCTTATCGCAAGAATATTATTGTGAACCGCAATTAAAATATTATCTTTTGAAATTCCCGGCAATTCAATTTCTATAGTAAGTTTGCTTTTATCAGAGTATATATCTATTGGAGCCGAGTTTGTCTTAAAGGAATAAGGCAAATCCTCCATAGGAAAAAATCCGAAATGAAAATGAAAAAGTTTTTCTATTTCATTTTTGAATTTTATCATTCTTTTGTTAAAATTTTCGTTATCGTCAAAAAATTTCATAATTTTAATTCCCGCACAGTCTTGATTTTTTAATGAATTCCATTAAGCCTATTTTTACCTCATCATTTTTTAAACCGTAAATTATCTGTGCCCTAAGCAGATCAAGTTTATTGCCGCCGTCATACCTGCTGCCTTCAAATTCTAATGCGTATACCGGCTGAATTTGCAGAAGCGATTTTATTGCATCGGTGAGTTGAATCTCTCCGCCCTTTCCCGGTTTTGTATCTTTAAGAAAGTTAAAAATATCAGGCGTTAAAATATACCTTCCTATTATAGCGAGATTTGAAGGGGCATCTTTAAGCTCCGGTTTTTCTACTAAATCTTCAACGGAGTAAAGACCTTTTTGAATTTCTTTTGCCTTTATTATGCCGTATTTTGGAATATCTTCATCTTTTACTCTCTGGACTGCTAAAACAGAATATCTAAAATTTTTATATACATCGATCATCTGTTTCATAACTGGCTTCTCCGAATCTATAATATCGTCGCTTAAGACAACTGCGAAAGGTTCTTCGCCTACCATGTTCTGAGAGCATAAAATTGCGTGTCCCAAGCCAAGCGCTTCTTTTTGTCTTGTGTATGTAAGACTGATACGGCTCGATATTTCATCTACGGATTTAAGCAGGTGATGTTTCCCTTTTTCTTTAAGTAAAACTTCATGTTCTATAGATCTGTCGAAATAATCTTCAATAGCGGTTTTGCCCCTTCCCGTAATAATGATTATATCTGTTATATCGGCGCTCATGCATTCTTCTACCCCATATTGTATAAGCGGCTTATCCACAAGTACCAGCATTTCTTTAGGAATTGATTTTGTAATAGGCAGAAGCCTTGTTCCTAGACCGGCGGCTGGAAAAACAGCTTTATTAACCTTCATAAAATAAATAGCCTCCGTAAGTATATTTTAATGAATGATTACTTGAATTAATATATCATAAAAAAAATTTTTATCAATATTATTTTGATAATAGTTCGACTTTATGGTAGAATTAAACGAATGCATTAAGCGGTTATAAAATCTGTTATTAATTTTTTAGATAATATAAAAAATGAATAGAAGAAATATACAAATTATTAAAGCTTTGGTTTTTATTTTAGTTATTATTTTAATTGCTGTTTTAATAATAAAAACGCCTTATCTGCTTAAGAAAAAAGGTTATGCTGTTAAGAAGTCCGGCAGCAAGGTTTTAGCCCCCCTTTTTTCGGTTCATAGCATTAATTATAATGGACAAATTATATCTCTTAAGGATTATAAGGGGAAAATAGTTTTATTGAATTTTTGGGCTACATGGTGTCCTCCCTGTAGAGACGAAATTCCAAGATTAGAAAAATTTTACAAATTGCATAAAAAAGACGGCTTCGTGATAATAGGCCTTTCTGTTAATAATCAAGGAAAAGACTATGTTTTTAATTTCATAAAAACTTTTAAAGGCGGCATATTAACTTATCCTGTAGGAATGGCTAATTATTCAATAGAAAAAGCATATGGGAATATATACGAAATTCCGCAGTCTTTTTTAATAGACCAAAACGGTTATGTCGTCAAGCATATAACAGGAGAAATTCCGCGCGGCTATTTGACTTATCAATTCAATAAGCTTAAGGAAGCCGGTCATAAATAATATAATTTAGTATATTTATACGGAGAGATGGCCGAGTCCGGTTGAAGGCGATTGACTCGAAATCAATTGTAGGCGTAAGCTTACCGGGGGTTCGAATCCCTCTCTCTCCGCCAGTTTATTTGTAAGAGTCTAGCTTAACTATGAAATTTAAATACGACTTAGATTATATTACAAAAATAACTAAGCTAAGCAAGGAGTTTATTTTAGAACTGCTTAAATATTTTGACACTCTTCCTTTGCAGGCAAAGATTGAGGCGTTTTATATAAGCAAGATAATAGAAGAAGACGATGAATTTGCGTTTCATCAGCATCATTTCAATAAAGATAAATCTGCTGAATATGAATTTTCTTTATTTATTTTGGGGATTGAGAGAATATATTCAATAGAACACAGGGAGAGCGAAGTAAAAGACAAAAAACTTTCTTCCTATAAACTTAATTTAATTTCAAAAATCAAAGAACTTAGGAATTTAGATGAATGACGCAGCTTGAAGGGATACTAAAAAATACAAAAAAATCCAGCCAAATTAACGGAATTTATATATCCGCCGCGAAAAGAAACTCAGGCAAGACCACAATTTCTATAGCTTTATCAAGACTTTTAAAAAATAAAGGCTTGTCTGTCCAGCCCTTTAAAAAAGGTCCTGACTTTATAGACCCTATGTGGTTAAATATTGCATCAGGCAGAAGGACTTATAATTTAGATTTTTATTTTATGTCAAAAAATAAAATACGCAATCACTTTATAAGCCATTCTTTAGGCTCGAAAATAAGCATAGTGGAAGGGAACCACGGCTTACATGATTCTTTCGATATTTACGGAAAATCATCAAATGCGGAGATGGCAAAACTGTTAGGTCTGCCGGTTATCCTAATTATAGACGTTGGAGAGCTCAATAGAGGCGTAGTTCCGTTGATTTTAGGATTTCAGGAATTTGATAAAAAAGTTGATATAAAAGGAGTAATTCTTAATAAGGTTCACAGTAAAAGGCACGAAAAGAATTTACTTAGGGCTATTAAATATTATACTGATTTAAAGGTTGTTGGGAATATTCCTAATAATCCCGAGTTTTCAGTAAAACAGAGGCATCTTGGTCTTTTATCAACTCTTTCCGCCGAAGAAGTCGAGCAACTTGTAAACGAAATGTCTTCTAAAATTTCAGAGTATATAGATTTGGAAAATATTATAAAAATTTCAAAGAAAGCTAACAAGTTTTGCCCCGATATTAAAGATATTAAAAAAAAGCTTAACCGTGTCCGGCATAAATTCAATGTTGGAAATCTTCTTAAAATTGGCGTTGCTTATGACAATGCATTTAATTTCTATTATAACGAAAATTTAGAAGCCCTTGAAGATTTAGGATGTGAAATAATTAAATTCTCTCCATTAAGCGACGCACATATTCCTGATGTTGATGCTTTATATATAGGCGGAGGTTTTCCTGAAATATTTTCTAGAGAACTTCAGGCAAATGTAAACATTAGAAAAGAAATAAAGCAAAAAATAGAGCAGGGCCTTCCGGTTTATGCAGAATGCGGCGGATTGATGTATCTTTGCAAAAGCATTTTTTATGATAACAATAGTAATGATATGGTGGGGGTAATAGATGCCGATGTCAAACTTACGAAAAAGCCGAAAGGTCACGGTTATACCAAGCTTTCACCTTATATTTACGAAAACCATAACGAAGGATTATGGTTTAATAAGATTAAATTGATAAAAGGACATGAATTTCATCATTCTTTCTTAGAGATGCCCCCCGGCAGGTATAAATTTATGTTTGAAATGAAAAAGGGTTATGGAGTTGACGGCATATCCGACGGCATAGCATACAAAAATGTTTTAGCAGGATATACCCATATGTATTCCCCTTCCTCTCCAGGCTGGTTTAAAAACTGGGTTGCTTTCATAAAACAAACGAAAGCAAAAGCCGTTTTATAATAAATAATAAATTAATTTATTAAATTTTATTTCTAAAAAAATAATATTTTGTTGTATTTGGATATTGTATTTTTTCTTAATGATATTAAAAATATGCAATAAATAAAAATAAAACGACGTTAAATTTTTTTCTTGACAAATGCAATATAAAAGGTTTATAAATAAAAATTACTACTATGTTTTGAATCATTCCAAATTCGGTCTATTTTAAAAATGGCGATATATTTAAATTATTTTAAATCTATATTATTTATATAAGGAGGCTTTACTATGGGTAAAAAGCACCAGACTCCGCTTCTTGACGAGCTAAAAAAAGGGAAGTGGATAAGTTTTGTCAGGGAAATAGAAAGAGCAGCAGAAAAGAGTGAAAGAACCGAAGACCTTTTGGGACAGGTAGAGGAATCCTATCGCGATAAAGTGAATCATTGGAAACACGGAGGAATGGCTGGTGTTAAAGGATATGGCGCCGGTATGGTGGGTAGATTCAGCGAGTTTCCTGAAAAATATCCCGGAATAAAAGAGTGCCATTCCATGAGAATTATACCTTCAGCAGGATTCTTTTATAATTCAGATTTTTTAAGAAAATTAGCTGATATTTCTGAAAAACACGCCGGCGGATTATTAAACTTTCATGGCGCTACCGGAAATATTCAGATACTTGGAATGTCTCAGGCTGAAGCAGAAGACGCGTTCCAAGCTATTGCAGAATTAGGATTCGATCTCGGCGGAAGCGGTTCTGATTTAAGAACACCTTCTTGTTGCGCTGGACAAGCGAGATGTGAATTCGCAAATTATGACACTATGAAAATTTGCCATGACTTAACCGAAGAATATCAGGACGAACTTCATAGGCCGGCATTTAATTATAAATTTAAATTTAAATTTTCAGGATGCGCCAACGACTGCGTCGCTTCAGCCGCAAGATCCGATCTTGCCTTTATAGGTACATGGAAAGACAAAATAAAAATTAATCAAGGTGAAGTAAAAAATTACGTTCAAAAATTTAACGTTCAAAAATACGTATTAGATAAATGCCCAACTAAATGTATGTGGTTTGAAGGCGATAATCTTGTAATAGACGATGAAAACTGCGTTAAATGCATGCATTGTATAAATGAAATGCCTAAAGCATTAAGAGCCGGAGATGAAAAGGGAGCATCTATTTTAATAGGCGCAAAAGCTCCTTTAGTTACCGGTCCAAGAATGGGTATGATGCTTGTTCCGTTTTATGATATAAACGAAGATGCAAAAAACGATTATGAACAATTGAAAGCTTTAATAAGCAATATGTGGGAGTTCTGGGATGAATTCGGAGTCAGCAGAGAAAGAATAGGAGAACTTATCGGAAGAGTCGGTCTAAATACTTTCCTTGAAGGAATAGGTTTAGAACCGATGCCGGAAATGGTAGAACATCCAAGAAGCAACCCGTTTATCAAGTTTACGGAAGAAGGCGAAGAATAAACTTTTAACAATAATAAATTAAATTAAGATTAAGATATACGAAAAAATAAATTGGAGGTTAATATGGCAGAAGAAGTTAAAAAGAAAAGGCTTACAGACGTTGGACCTCATGATTACAATGAATATTTGTCCCCTATGATAAAAAAGAATTATGGTAAATGGGCATATCACGAGATTTTAGATACTGCTACTATGGTTCACGTATCTGAAAACGGAGATAAGCTTTATACGGTCAGGATGGGTTCTCCAAGATTAGTAAGCGGAAGCTTTGTTAGGGATATTTGCGATGTAGCCGATAAGTATTGCGGCGGATTTCTGAGATTCACAACAAGAAATAATGTCGAGTTTTTAATAGAAGATGAAAAAAACGTCGAACCGCTTAAAAAAGACCTTGAAAAATTAGGATATAATCCCGGCGGAATTGGTAATATAGTAGCAAACATTGTTCATACGCAGGGTTGGGTTCATTGCCACACTTCAGCTAGCGATGCATCAGGTGTTGTAAAATCTGTTATGGACGAACTATATGAATATTTTGTTGAAGACAAACTTCCGTCAAAAGTCAGGATTGCTTTTGCATGCTGTTTAAATATGTGCGGTTCAGTTTCTTCTTCCGATATAGCAATTGTTGGAACGCACAAAAAACCGCCGAGAATTGATGCAGAAAGACTTAGAAACCTTTGCGAAATACCAAGCACTATCGCCGCGTGCCCCACTAATTCTATAAGACCTGATACCGTGGATGGCAAGCCTGGCGTAAAAGTAAATGAAGAGACGTGCGTTTTTTGCGGTAGCTGTTATACGGTCTGCCCAGCAATGCCTATCGCAAATGCCGAAAATGACGGTTTGTCTATTTGGGTTGGAGGAAAGGTTTCAAATGCAAGGACGAAACCAACGTTTTCTAAATTAGCAATTCCGTTTATACCTAACGACCCCCCGAGATGGCCGGGCGTAGTTGAAGCCGTAAAAACCATACTTAACGCGTATAAAAAAGGTGCTGAGCCAGGAGAAAGGGTTGGCGAATGGATAGAAAGGATTGGCTGGTCAAGATTCTTTAAAGTCACCGGCTTCCCGTTTACCAAGTATCATATTGACGACTTTAGGCTTGGTGAGACTACAATGAATTATTCGGCTCACACAAGATTATAAAAATAATTTTCGATTTTATAAATAAAAACTAAATGGGGTGTTTATAATGACAGATGAAACAAAGAAAAAAGTCGAAGATAAAATAGTCGGACTCGTTAAAGAGTACGCAGGAAAAAAAAGATTTAAACCTATAGATATCGTTAAAGAAATGGAAAAGGAATTTGCAAGCGAAGGATTGACTAAAGACGATATTAAAGGAGCATTAAAAGAGATTATGGACGATGAAAAACTTGTTTATGGTTATGCCGGCGGTAGCTTTCTCACATTGCCTGAAAACAAGTAATAATCTTTTTAGTATTAAAAAATCTATAATTATAAACATTTATTTATATATTTTGCGATATATAAGATAATAAAGGAAAATTTATGCTTGAATTGAAAAAAGTAAAGAAGCCGGTTAAGATTACAGCAAGTACCGGCGGTGGCATGTCTCAATCGCCGTTTAGACCAAAGTATGTACAAAAAAAGCCGCCATGCATGGATACATGTCCTAACGGCACTAAAGTAAGAGATTATATACAGTTTATAGCGCAGAGCGAATCCTACGACAGGCCATTGGATGAGTCTTTAACGCAGGCGTTTTATATGCTTACAGAATCTAATCCCTTGCCTTCCGTAACAGGAAGAGTCTGTCCGCATCCTTGCGAGGATGCCTGCAACAGGAGCGAAAAAGACAGCCCTGTCGCTATAAACGCCATAGAAATGTTTGTGGGAGATTACGGAATAAAAAACAATATTCAGTTTAAGAAGCTTAACGATGTCCAGAGAAAAGAAAAAATTGCTGTTATAGGCAGCGGTCCAGCAGGACTTTCCGCGGCATATCATCTTGCAATAAGAGGGTATAATGTTACTATTTTCGAAAAATATCCACATGTTGGCGGATATTTAAGATATGGAATCCCCAGTTTCAGACTTCCTTTGGATATTATAGACGCAGAAGCCGGACGCATTAAAAATCTCGGCGTAGAAATTAAAACTGGTGTTAATGTAGGAACTGATATAACTATAGATAGCCTTAAATCAGATTTTGATGCCGTTTTCGTTGCCATTGGAACGCATGAACCCATTAAAATGAAGATGAACGGTGCAGATTCACCAAATGTCTATACCGGTATAGAGTTTCTTCAGAAAGCTGCCTCGGGCGAATTAAAAGATGCCGGCAAGGAAGTTGTTGTTATTGGAAGCGATAGCGCAATGGATGCTGGAATGGTTGCTAAAAGGCTCGGAGCAAACGTAACTTTTATTTATAATAAAGGTACGGTAAGCGACGCATCCGAAATAGAAGAAAAAGGTTCAACCGAAGTTAAAGAGGGTCATGCCGAAGGAATTAAATTCGAGTTTTTATTTGCTTTAGATGAAATAATTACCGAAAACGGAAAAGCTGTTGGAGTAAAGCTAAAAAAAATGAAGCTTTCCGAAAAAGATGCTTCAGGCAGAGTCCATCCTATAATTATAGAAGGCGGACAGGAACTTAACATAAAGTTAGATACACTTATTTATTCATTTGGTCAGAAGCCAAATTATAAAGGTTTGGAGAACTTGACAAAAAATTCTAACAATGAGTTCTTAAAAGTTGACGATAATTATCTCGTTGCTAATGAAGATAAGGTTTTTGCCGGCGGCGATATATTGAAATTCGGATTAGTTACAGATGCTATAGGAATGGGAAGATATGCGGCATACGCAATACATGAAAAATTTACCGGCGAGAAGGTAATCAACGATGAAAGAAAAGTAATAAAATACGGTGACGCAGTCAATAGGGAAGGAAAAAATATGTATATAGCATATTTTCAAACTACCGAAAGACAGAAAAGGACCTCCCGTGATCCTTTAACTAGAGTCAAGGATTTTGAAGGTATTTTAAATGACCTTAGTTTAGATGAGCTTGTATTGGAAGCAAAAAGATGTATGAGTTGCGGAATGTGTTTTGACTGTGGAAGCTGTTTCGAATACTGCTCTCAGAGCGCAGTGAAAAAATTGCCTAAAGGTCAGCATTTCGAGTTTCATTTGGAAACATGCAATGGATGTAAAAAATGTGCTGAAAGCTGTCCATGCGGTTATATAGATATGGTTTAAATTTCAATAAATCACTATATTAATTAAAATTTGAGGAGGATTTACTTATGGCAGAACTCGATTATAATGGAAAAAAAATTCAAACAGACGATGAAGGCTACCTTCAAAACCTTGGAGATTGGGATAAGGGTCTAGCTGAAGCACTAGCTAAAACTGAGAGCGTTGAGCTCACTGAAAAACACTGGAAACTTATTGAATGGATAAGAAATTATTTTCAGCAGTTTCAAGTGGCTCCGGCTATTAAATCTCTTACTAAAGAGGTTATGACGCTTGAGAATTTACCAGACAAAAAAGAAGCAAATAAGTTCATCTATGAATTATTTCCTGAAGGTCCGGCAAAACAATTAGCTAAAATAGCTGGATTACCCAAACCTACGGGATGCGTTTAAATTTAATTACGGCAAAGTTATCATTAGATGAATTGCCGGTTTACTTATAAGTAAAGGGAGAAGAATTCATATTCTTCTCCCTAAATAAAAAAAATTATTCAGGGGGGAGTAAATATGGAGCCTCTTAATCTAACGACCGCTATATATTTATTATTTACGTACACTGTCGGGTTAATATTCGCTATAGGAGTAGTTTTAAGAATATATCAATATTCGGTAACCCCACAACCAATTAAAATTATGCTTACTCCTGCCCCTCTAACCAAGGGTGGAGCATTTGCAAGAGTTCTAGGAGAAGTATTTTTCTTTAAAAGTCTTTTTAAATCGAATAAAGCAACTTGGATTTTCGGATATTTGTTCCATATTTCGTTTTTCTTGTTGATATTCATGCATTTTTTGAGACATTTTATATACTCTAATCCTCTGCCTTGGTGGTACAATATATTCGTGGGTATTGGAATAGTTTGCGGCATAGTTATGGTGATTTCGCTTTTTCTTTTATTAATGAGAAGAGTGGTTATAGAGAGAGTCAAATTTATATCATTATTTCAAGATTATTTAATTCTTATACTTTTAATGCTTATTGGTTTGGCAGGATTGTCCTTAAATTATGTTTTGACGTCGTCTGCATTAACGGTCGTCGATAATCAGTTGGATCCGTATATGAACGGACTTCTAACATTCCAGTTTACCAATATTCCATCAAATCCAATTTTTTTGATTCATTATACGCTTGTAATGTTATTAATTCTTTATATTCCTTTCAGTAAAGTAATGCATTTTGTCGGCATATTCTTTTCACCTACCAGGAATATGGCTGATAATCCAATAGAAGAAAGATATTATAGACCTAACGCAAAAGATTTGTCTATTTAAAATATAAAAATAAAATATATAAATATATAACCTGCAATTTTGATTCTATAAAGAATTAAACGGAGGTATGAACTGTATGGCTAAGGCAAAAGATAAATATAAAGTACCGGTTTTGGACGGTAAAATTTCAATTCCTAAGATAGTTCCGGGAGCTTCTGCATATGAGCATATGATAGAAGCACAAAAAGACGATATGGAAGCCCTAGGCTTTCCTTTTAAGCTTCAAGATGGTTGGAAGGAGAAAGCGTTAGGTGTTTTCAAAGAAATACTAGACCATAATAAGGCTGTCAGGGACTATATGGATATATGCGTCAGGTGCGGAGCATGCGCAGATAAATGTCAATTTTTCCTTGGAACCGCAGATCCAAACAATATGCCGGTTCAAAGACAGGAATTAATGAGAAAGGTATATAGGTACTATTTTACACCTTCCGGATTTTTTAAGAGCCTTTCAAACGCTCAAGAATTAACAGAAGAAGTTTTAAAAGAGTGGTACACATATTTTTGGCAGTGCTCCGAATGCAGAAGATGTTCTCTTTATTGTCCTTATGGAATAGATACAGCAGAAATTACTATGGCGGCAAGGCAGATTATGGATTCGATAGGTTTAGGACAGAAATATACCACGGAAGTTATACATAAAGTTTTTAAGACTGGAAATAATATAGGAATACCTCCAGCTGCTTTAAGAAATACTCTTGACGATTTAGAAGAAGAAATCGAAGAAGAAGGCGGAAAAGGGGTTAAAATACCAATGGATGTCGAAGGCGCGGAGGTTTTGTTAGTTCCGCCGTCGGCAGATTTTTTTGCTATGCCTCACATGGAATCATTAAAAGGATACGCAAAAGTATTTCATAAAGCCGGTATAAGCTATACAGTCTCTTCTTATGCTTCAGAAGCAGGAAACTTTGGCAAATTTATAGGAAGCTATCAAAATACAAAAGAAATAAATAAAAGAATATGGGACGAGGCAAGAAGGCTTAAGGTAAAAAGAGTCATTATAGGAGAATGCGGGCATGCCTGGAGAGCTGCTTATATGTATTCTAACACAATGAACGGTCCTTTTGATTTTTTAGACTCTAAATATAAACAGCCTACCCATATATGCGACTTTACATTAGGATTAGTAAAAGACGGAGTTATAAAGCTAGATCCTTCAGCAAATGACGACAAGGTAGTTACATTTCACGATTCATGCAACGTAGCAAGAGGCTCGAGGATTGGGGACGTCGTCGGAGGGCAGTTTACTATACCAAGGGAGCTTATAAAAGCCTCTGCAAATAGGTTTGTAGAGTTAAGGGAAGGTACTACTAAAGAAAGTACTTTCTGTTGCGGTGCTGGCGGAGGTTTATTAACAGAAGAAGTTATGAACGTAAGGCTTGCCGGTTCTATGCCCAGGATGCAGACTGTGAAAGAAGCTGTAGATAATCACGGCGTAAATTTCTATGCACTTATATGCGCAATTTGCAAAACTCAATTTACAAAGGTATTTCCTCTTTACGGATTGGATGCTGACATGATAGGAGGAATTCACCAGTTGGTAAGCAATGCGATTGTAATGTAAAAAAAATAGCTAATATATAAAAAGATAACATTTGGGAGGAATGAATTAATGAAACTTGGCGTTCTTATTAAAGAAGGACCATATATGCATCAAGCAATTGATACAGCATATAATTTTATTATTGCGGCAATGGAAGAAGGACATGAAATAAACGGTATATTTTTTTATAACGACGGCGTTTATAACAGATGCGCTACTCTCGAGCCGCCTAGAGATGAAAGAAATATCATGAAACTTCTTACCGAGTTGGAACTTAAAGGTGTCCGCTTAATAGTCTGCGTAGCCGCAGGTAAGAGAAGGGGTATAGTTAACCAGACAGTATGCAAGGTTGAAGAAATTTCCGGATTAGGGCAGCTTCTTGAACTATGCATAACCTCCGATAGAACGGTAACGTTTTAATTATTCAATTAAATATATTATATTATTACGGGAGTATATAAAAATGTCGGAACAGGAAAAAACAAAAGTTATGTTTGTATGCAGGACTGCTCCATACGGAACCATTTATGAGCAGGAGGCAATAGAAGCTATGGTTATGTTTGGGGCATATGAACAGGATGTAAGCGTAAGTTTTATAGGGGACGGAGTTTATTCCCTAAAAAAGGGACAGGATACATCTTTGCTCGGTAAGAAAAATTTTTCAATGGCTTATCCTATTTTAATAGATGACTTTGAAATTTCACACATTTATGTTGAAAAAGAATCTCTTGAAGAAAGAGGATTAAAAGACAGCGATTTGATGACTGAAGTTGAAATATTAGACAGAAATGCGTTAAAACAAAAAATGAATGAAATGAAGGCGCTTTTACCTTTTTAAAAAATATGAATTTACTTAGGAGGAGAATAAATTGTTGCATATAATTAAAAAATCACCTTATGAATCATCGGCTCTTAAAGACGCCGTTGAATACATAGGACAAAACGACGATGTGGTTCTTTTAACGGAAGACGGTGTATATGCCGCTAAAAAGGGCGGCAAGTTTGAAGGATTATTAGTAGATTTAACAAAAAAAAATAGCGTTTACTGTCTTTTGGCAGATATAAAAGCAAGAGGGATACAGGAAAGCGAAATAGCAGAAAACATAAAAATTATTGATTATAAAGGTTTTGTAGAAAAAGTCGTAGAACACAATCCAATGACTTGGTCTTAATTTATATATTAACCTTAATATGCCAACTGTAAAATATAAGCATATTAAGGTTAAATAAATTATAAATTCCCGGAATGCATTCCTGCGGACATATTCCGGGAATCAATTTTTTATGATTTAAGTTATTAGCCTTAAAATTTCCGCTCAGCTCATTCCTAAAAAAATGTAGAAAATGATTTTGCAGTAAAAATATTTGTTGACATTTTAATCAAATAATATTAAATATATAGAATTAAATTCAAAATCATTTAAAATCTTAAGAACCACAGAAATAATTCTATTTTTAAATATCTTGTAAAACTATCTGGAGGGACGATATGGCGTTAGTAAACCCGCACGGTAAAGAAAAAAAATTAAAACCGCTTCTGCTAACTGGCAATGAACTTAAGGAAGCTAAAGAAAAAGCAAAAAATCTTAAAAAATTACCAATGACTTCAAGAGAAACCTCTGATTTAATAATGATGGGTATAGGCGCGTTTACTCCTCTGGAAGGATTTATGGGAAAACAAGATTGGCAGGGCGTAGTTGATAATTATACTATGAAAGACGGAACTTTCTGGCCTATTCCTATTACTCTTTCTGCTACAAAGGAAATTGCTGACGAAATAAAAATAGGAGAGGAAGTAGCGCTCGTAGATTTTGAAACTTCTGAAATAATTGGAATAATCACCGTATCAGAAAAATATTCGATTGACAAAGCTCATGAGTGTCAAAAAGTGTTTAAAACAACCGACATGGAACACCCCGGAGTTCAAAAAGTTATGGCCCAGGGAGACGTCAATATTGCCGGTAAAGTAGTAGTTTTAAGCGAGAGCACTTATCCAGTCGAGTTTAAGGAAATATATATGCGCCCGGCAGAGGTTAGAAAAATATTTGAGGAGAAAGGCTGGAATACTGTTGCCGCGTTTCAAACCAGAAACCCAATGCATCGTTCGCATGAGTATCTTGCAAAGGTTGCAATAGAAACTACCGACGGAGTACTTATTCACCAGCTTGTAGGTAAATTAAAACCCGGCGATATTCCAGCGAATGTTAGAGCTGTTGCTATTAATACCTTAATGGATAATTATTTTGTTAAAAATACTATAGTGCAGGCAGGATACCCTATGGAAATGAGATATGCAGGACCAAGGGAAGCTCTTCTTCACGCAGTTTTCAGACAAAATTATGGCTGTTCACACCTTATAGTAGGAAGGGATCATGCAGGAGTAGGCGATTACTACGGACCATTTGATGCGCATAAAATATTTGATGAAATTCCAAAAAATGCTTTAGAATTAAAGCCTTTAAAAATGGATCTTACGTTTTATTGCCATAAATGCGATGGTATGGCTTCAACTAGAACTTGCCCCCACTCTAAGGAAGACAGGCTTACATTAAGCGGCACAATGCTAAGAAAACTTTTATCAGAAGGTCAGGATGTACCAGATCATTTTTCAAGACCAGAGGTTTTAGCTATATTAAAAGATTATTATGCTTCTCTTTCGAAAGAAGATAAAGTAGAAGTAAAACTTCATAAAGCAGCTAAAGGAGAGATTTAATTTATATATTGTCCTGTTTACCGAGCGGATAATATATCGTTTTATATATAAAAATAATATATCAATTAAGGAGGTATGAAAATGCCAAGTTTTGTAATTACTGAAAAATGCGACGGTTGCAAGGGAAGGGATAAGACTGCTTGCCAGTATATCTGCCCTAACGACCTTATGGTTCTTAACAAGGACATTATGAAGGCTTATAATCAGGAGCCGGATCAATGCTGGGAGTGTTACAGCTGTGTTAAAATTTGTCCTCAGTCTGCAGTGGAAGTTAGAGCATATCAGGATTTTGCGCCATTAGGTTCTTCGGTTATACCTATGCGTGGATCTGATTCTATTATGTGGACTGTAAAATTTAGAAATGGAAAGATTAAAAGATTTAAGTTCCCAATAAGGACTACTCCGGAAGGTGGTATAGACCCATATCAGGGAATTGCCGAAGTTAACCAGGGAAATTTGAAAGACGAACGTCTATGCGATGAACTTGGAATAGAACTTACGGTTCCTAAGAAATAAAGTCAGGAATGCGGTAACGCATTATTTTTAAATTAAAATAATATATAAATTGTGAGGATAAATTGTTATGGCTGAAATGAAAGGTTCAATGACAAGCACCGATGTTTTAAACAATTATACCATAGAAGAAATAAATACCGATGTATTAATCGTCGGCGGCGGTATGGTTGGATGCGGAGCAGCATTTGAAATAAAGAAGTGGGCTCCAAAAGATATGAAAATAACGATGGTGGAAAAAGCTTCAATAGAAAGAAGCGGCGCGGTCGCAATGGGATTATCCGCTATTAATACTTATCTTGGAGACAATACTCCAGAAGATTATGTTAAGCATGTTGCTAACGACCTTATGGGTATAGTAAGAGAAGACCTTATTTATGATACCGGAAGACACGTAGATTCAACAGTTCAACTTTTTGAAAAATTCGGACTTCCTATATTCAAAGAAGACGAAGAAGACACCAGATCTATCGCTGAAGGCGCAAGACCGTTAAGAGCAGGTAGATGGCAGATAATGATTCACGGTGAATCCTATAAAGTATTAGTTGCCGAAGCTGCAAGAAAAGCTCTTGGAGAAGAAAATATTTTAGAAAGAGTATTTATAACTGAACTTCTTATGGACGAAAAACATGAGAACAGAGTTGCGGGAGCAATCGGTTTCAGCTTAAGAGAAGCCAAGATTTATATATTTAAAGCTAAATCAGTTATTATGGCTTGCGGCGGAACGGTCAACGTTTTCAGACCAAGATCTCAGGCCGAAGGTATGGGAAGAACATGGTATGCTATATGGAATGCCGGTTCGACGTATGCTATGGGCTATCAGGCAGGAGCGGAAATGACCACTATGGAAAACAGATTCGTTCCAAATAGATTTAAAGACGGATACGGTCCTGTCGGAGCGTGGTTCACACTCTTTAAATCAAGAGTTTTAAATGCTCATGGCGAAGACTATATGCAGAAATGGGGACATATGCTTCAGGACTATGCGCCTTATGGTTTAGCAAAAGTACCCGCGACCTGCTTATGGAACCATGTTATGTTAAAAGACTGGATGGAAGGAAACGGTCCTTTCTATATGAACACCTCAGGAGCAATCAAAACACTTTTCGAAACTCTTCCTGAAAAGAGAAAGAAGTCTCTTGAAGCAGATGCATGGGAAGATTTCCTTGATATGACAGTAGCTCAGGCTGGATTATGGGCAGCAATGGATATAGATCCGGCAGAAACAAATTCTGAAGTTATGCCTACCGAGCCATATTTCTTAGGTTCCCATTCTGGAGCATGTGGAATGTGGGTTTCCGGACCAGAAGATTTAGCCCCGAAAGAGTACCAATGGGGTTATAACCGTATGACCACTGTTAACGGTCTTTTCACAGGAGGAGACGGCGTCGGTGCATCCGGACATAAATTCTCTTCCGGTTCATACGTGGAGGGAAGAATCGCCGCAAAATCAGCCGTAAGATTTGTATTAGACGATTCAGGCTATACACCTACTGTTCATACCGATAACAAAACACTTGCCGAAAAAGTATACGGACCAATGATTACATTCGAGAAATTTAAAGATTATTCTACTGAGTCTAATGTAAATCCGAACTATATAAAACCAAGACTTTATTTGTTCAGATTAAATAAACTTATGGATGAATATGTTGCCGGAACTTCCACGTTCTATAGGACAAGCGAAGCTAATCTTTTAAGAGGATTAGATCTTTTGAACAGACTTAAAGACGATGCTCCAAAACTTGCTGCGTCAAATCTACATGAGCTTATGAGAGCATGGGAAAATTACCATAGGTCTATAGTAGGAGAACTTCATTTAAGACATGTTTTGTTTAGAGAAGAGACCAGATATCCTGGTTTTTATTACAGAACAGACCATCCAAAACTTGACGAACAGAATTGGAAATTATTCGTTAACTCTAAATTGAACAAAGCAACCGGACAGCCGGAATTATTCAAGAAGCCTTATATCGAAATAGTTCCAAAGAGCTAATGTTTAAAAATTTGCTTTAAATAACTAAAAATATTACGCATAGCCCCCTCCTCATTTATGAGGAGGGGTTTTAATATATACCGGATTAATAAAATTATTTACTATTATTTTAGCTGCAGTATTTGTATTATTTTAATTAAAAATTTAAATTATCTTAAGTTGGGGAGATTTAAAGTTGAACGAGTTAAATAACGAAAATCCCGTACTTATAATTGGCGGAGGTCATAGCGGCGTTTCTGCTGCTCTTGAAATTACCGAAGCCGTCAATAAAAAAGTATATATAGTAGAAAAAAAATCTTATATAGGCGGCAGAGTTCTCCAAATGTATAAGTATTTTCCAAAATTGTGTCCTCCGTTTTGCGGTTTTGAAATAAATACAAAAAGAATAAAATCATCCACGGAAGACAATATTAAATTTTTGGTTTCTTCAACAGTAGAAGAAATAAATAAAGAAAAGGATGGGAGCGGATACAAAGTTAAAATTCGGCAAAAACCTCAATATATTAATGATAACTGTACCGTTTGCGGAGAATGTGCAAAAGTATGTCCAGAAAGCAGACCAAACGACTTTAATTATGATATGGATACAACAAAAGCAATATATATGCCCGCAATATCTACCTATCCTTTAAAATATACCGTAGATGAAAACTATTGTAAATTTACGGCTTGTAAAAAATGCGAAGAAGCTTGTAAATATGGCGCTATTAATCTTAATGTTCAAGAAAATATAATTGAATTAAAAGTTTCGGAAATTATTTTTGCGACCGGCTGGAAACCATACGCTGTAGAAAAATTAGATAATTTAGGTTACGGCAAGTTTAAAAACGTAATTACAAATGTAATGATGGAAAGGCTTGCAGCTGATAACGGACCTACCGGCGGTAAAATTTTGAGACCATCGGACAATAAAGAAGTATCTAATGTTGCGTTTATTCAGTGCGCAGGCTCAAGAAACGAAAACCATCTTCCTTACTGTTCGGCCATATGCTGCATGGCATCATTAAAACAGGCTCTATATTTAAGAGAAAAAAACCCCGTATCTTCACCTACTATATTTTATATAGATTTAAGAACCCCGGGAAGATATGAAAATTTTCTTAATAGAGCAGAAAGCGACAAGAATATTAAATTCAATAAGGGCATAGTAGGAAAAATATCCGAGGATAATGCCACAGGCGACCTTCTTTTAGACGTAGAAGATATTCTTTCAGGCAAAAAAAATAAATTTAGAGCTGAGATGGTAGTTCTTGCGGCAGGTATGCACCCAAATATAAAGGACGATCTAAAGGGAATAAAAATTGACGGAGATATAAAAATCGACATAGATGAAAACGGTTTTATTTTTAATGAAAATTTTGAGGCAGGAATTTTTTCAGCAGGTGTCGCAAAGTTTCCCTTGGATGTTTATATGTCCGGTCAGTCTGCAACATCAGCGGCACTCTCAGTTATTCAGCATAAAGTAAAATTATAAAAAAGATAAAGAAAAGATATATTTAGAATAGGAGTGAAAATGGATAATAATTTAGGGATTTATATATGTTCCGGGTGCGATATAGGTAAAAGCCTAAACGTTGAAAGACTTGTAAATACGGCAAAAGATTCCAATAAGCCGGTAGTATGTATAAGCCATGATTTTCTTTGCGGCCCTGAAGGTTTAAATCTCATAAAAACGGATATTTCAGAAAAAAAGATAAATAAATTAGTGATAGCAGCCTGTTCTATGCGCGCTAAACAGGATGTTTTTAATTTTGATCCGCTTACTATACACACTGAAAGAGTTAACCTTAGAGAGCATGTAATATGGATAAGCCCGTCAAACGACAACAACACCCAGCTTCTTGCGGAAGATTATGTAAATATGGGTGCTTCAAGGGCTAAAAAGGCCGCATTTCCCGAACCTCTTATTCAGGATCTAAATAAAACAGTTCTTGTAGTTGGAGGCGGAGTAACAGGTCTTAATGCAGCTATTAATTCAGTAAAAGCAGGATATAACGTAGTTTTAGTAGAGAAAAAATCTAACCTCGGTGGTTTTCCTTATTCAAAATATAAAAAATGGGAGACCGTTCCGCCTTTTGACAAAAATATTTGGATAAAGGAAGGACTTGACCAGCTTATAAACAGCGTGGAAAATTCTGAAAAAATTAAAATTTATAAAAATTCAAAAATTAAGTCTGTATCGGGTGCTCCTGGAAAATTTAATGTAGAAATAGAAGCGTCAGCGGAAGACAATAAAGCTGAAGCCGCAACTGAAACTATAGGTTCTATAGTAGTCGCAACTGGCTGGAAACCATACGAAGCAAAAAAACTGGATTATTTAGGATACGGTCTTACCCCTGATATATTGACTAACGTTGAACTTGAAGAATTTTATTCAGAGCTTTCTGATAAAGGTAAATCTGATAGTTTTGGCGTCGTCAGAAAATCTAACGGGGATAAAGTTAAATCTATCGCGTTTATTCAATGCGCAGGTTCCAGGGACGAAAACCATCTGCCTTACTGTTCGACGGTATGCTGTATGTCTTCGCTTAAAGAGGCTGCTTTAATAAGAAAAAATAATCCAGAGGCAAATGTCTATATAATATATAAAGATATAAGAACGCCTGGCGAATATGAGAATTTTTACAGAAAAATGCAGGACGACGAGGGCATTTTCATGGTAAAGGGCGCAATTTCAGAAGTTTCTTACGACAAAGGAAATAATATAATAGATATAAAGGTTAAAGATACACTTTTTGGCGGAGATATAGATTTAAATGTAGAGATGCTGGTGCTTGCATCTGGAATGGTTCCTAATTCCGGAGATGACGTATTGAATCAAGAAATTAATTTGAATTCGAATAGTGCGCAGTCGGCAAGCGGCGCTTCATGCCCTCCTTCAATACCTGTATCAACAGCTCAGGTAGCTAAGAGCGGATTATTGAATCTTACTTACAGGCAGGGAAAAGAAATGCCTGATTTAGCCTACGGATTTCCAGATTCTAATTTTATATGTTTTCCTTATGAATCTAGAAGAACCGGAATATATCCAGCGGGGTCAGTCAGAATGCCCCTTGATACTGTTTTTTCGGTGGACGATGCGAAAGGAGCGGTTTTAAAGGCAATACAATGCGTAGAACAAACTTCTAAAGGTAAAGCTGTGCATCCTCGTTCTAACGATACTACCTATCCTTTTTTCGATCTTCCAAGGTGTACGCAGTGTAAAAGATGTACTGAAGAGTGTCCTTTCGGCGCAATAGACGAAGATGAAAAAGGGACTCCTAAATACAATCCTGAAAGGTGCAGGAGATGCGGCGTGTGTATGGGAGCTTGTCCTGTTAGAATTATATCATTTAAAAATTATTCCCCAGATATAGTAGCTTCTATGATAAAAAGTTTGTATATTCCTGAAGATCCTACCGACGAGAATTACAGAATTCTTGTATTTGCATGCGAAAACGATGCATATCCGGCACTCGATATATTAGGGCTAAACAAAATCAATTTATCTTCCAATATAAGAGTTATACCTGTAAGATGCTTGGGATCCATAAATAACGTATGGTATGCAGATGCTTTATCAAAAGGAATAGACGGTATACTTCTTTTAGGCTGTAAATTTGGCGATGACTATCAATGCCATTTCGTAAAAGGTTCCGAACTTGCCTCATATAGGATGGGCAATCTTAAGGAGACTTTAACCAGACTTGTATTAGAAGAAGAAAGGGTAAGACAGATTCAGCTTGAGTTTACAGATTATATGAAACTGCCTGAAATTGTGGAAGATTTTGTTAATAAAATTAAATCGCTTGGACCAAATCCATATAAAGGCTTTTAAGGAGGGGGGTTTATTTTGAAAAATAACGTAGTAAGGACTGACAATGAGTTGGTCAAATATATAAAAGAAGTTGGCGAAAGCAATTTTAAAAAATGTTTCCAGTGTGGAACTTGCTCTGCGGTTTGTCCATTATCTACGGAAGACCGTCCGTTTCCTAGAAAGGAAATGATTTTGGCGGGTTGGGGGATGAAAGAACAGTTGGCAAGCGATTTAGATCCATGGCTATGCTATTATTGCGGGGAATGTTCCAAAAACTGTCCAAGAAAAGCTGAGCCTGGAGAATTAATGATGTCTCTCCGCCGCTTTTTAATAAGCGCATATGATTGGACTGGAATATCAAAGATTTTATATAAGTCTAAATATGCTGAATATATCGCTATATTAATAGTAGCTATAGGAGTTCTAATTGAATGGGCAGTTCTTTTCGGACTGCATCCTGCTGCAGGCGCTACACTCGGCAATGCAGTTTCTCCCGATAAGATAGACTACTTTTTTGACTGGCCTATTACGGTATTCTTGGGAGTAATGTTAACATCCTTTATTTATAATATGTTTAGAAAAACCGTTTTAAGCGACAAAAATATTAAAATACCGTTGAAACTTTATTTTACAGAAGCTTGGTCGTTAATGTTTAACTTTTTTACCCAGTATAGATATGCGAAATGTGACGATTCCGGTGAACAAGTTTCTAAAAAATTAGCAGACGGAAAATATAATTTTTGGTTAACGCATCTTTTTCTAATGATAAGTTATGTTGTATTGTTTGTCGGAATAGTGTTCTTTTTGGACTGGTTTCAGTCTGAAAACAGCATGCCGTATCTTCATATAATCTTATTCGATTATTTTGCAAGTATAGGTCTTATATTCGGAACAGTATATTTTGTAATAAAGAGGCTTACAAAAAAAATAGAAAGGAGTAAATTCTCCCACCATACTGACTGGATGTTTGTAATATTATTGTTTTTAACAGCAGTTAGCGGAGTTTTGCTGCGTGCGGCAATAGTATATAATTTTACCGTTTCATCGGTATTTTATATATATTTAATTCATTTGATGATTTTATTTCCAATGTTAGTCATAGAAGTGCCTTTTTCTAAATGGTCGCATCTGGCATATAGACCTGTCGCGATTTATTTTGCGAATTTAAAGGAAAAAGCTAAAAGCCTTAACAACGTTGAAATTAGTTAATATTCTCAACATATTTGTTAAATTTAATTTTATTAAAATTTAATTAGGGGGTTTTTGGACATGAATGTCTTTGACAAAGCTATGATTTTCGGAATTGTCGCCGGTCTTGTTGCCGTTATTTATAGTATAGCGGTAACGATATGGGCTCTTAAGCATGATGAGGGTTCTGAGAAGATGAAGCAGATTGCGAAAGCAATTCAGGAAGGCGCAACGGCTTTTCTAAACAGGCAGTACAGAACCGTTGCCTTAGTAGGAATTATCATTTTTGTTTTAATACTTATTGGCGGTATATGGATACCGCAGTTCGGAATTTTAACTGCATCAGGTTTTTTACTTGGAGCAATATTATCGGCATTAGCCGGATATCTAGGTATGTTTAATGCGGTAAGGGCAAATATCAGAACCGCGCAGATAGCGCATAAAGGAGTCAAGCCTGCGTTAAAGTTTGCATTCAAAGGAGGCTCTGTTACCGGTTTGATGGTTTTGGGACTTGGAGTTTTAGGTATATCAATTTTTATGCTTATTGGGCATTCGATAGGCGGTTTAGACGGAGTTATAAATTCATTAATAGGTTTTGCTTTTGGCTGCAGTCTTATTTCGGTATTTGCAAGGCTTGGAGGCGGTATTTATACCAAAGCTGCAGATGTTGGAGCAGATTTAGTAGGAAAGGTGGAAGCGGGCATACCTGAAGACGATCCAAGAAATCCTGCCGTTATAGCCGACCAGGTCGGAGATAATGTAGGAGATTGTGCTGGAATGGCAGCAGACGTATTTGAGACTTTTTCAGTAACGATAATCGCCTCGATATTATTAGCTTATTCTGCTTTTAGAGGACACGGTTACGGTGAAACCGCATTGATGAAAGCAATACTTTATCCGCTTTTGCTTGGAGGTATAGCTGTATTTACCTCGATAGTGGGTGTTTTTTTCGTAAGCGCTCCAACAAAAGAAAAAATTATGCAGGGTTTATATAAAGGATTATTTGCAACCGGAATAATTTCCGCTGTTGTATATTATTTCTTTACAATGAGTTTTATGAACGGCGTAGGTAAATATTCTGGAATGGACTATTATTATGCGGCATTAACGGGACTTGTGTTAACCGGACTCATAATAGTTATTACCGACTATTTTACTTCAACCAGTTTTTCACCGGTAAAATCAATAGCCAAAGCTTCTACTACCGGACACGGAACCAACATTATAGCAGGACTTGCTGTTGGGCAGATGTCAACGGCTCTTCCCGTTATAGCAATTGCTTTAGGTATTTTAATATCTTATGACTTCGCAGGTTTTTACGGTGTCGCGGTTGCTGCTTCCAGTATGCTTTCCATGGCCGGAATGGTAATAGCCGTAGATTCTTTCGGGCCTATTACTGACAATGCGGGTGGAATTGCCGAAATGAGCGAACTTCCGGCAGACGTCAGAGAAACTACAGATGCTCTTGATGCTGTGGGAAATACTACAAAAGCTGTAACTAAAGGATATGCCATTGGTTCGGCGGCTCTTGCGGCAATTGTTCTTTTTGGAGAATATTCAGATCTTATTAAAGTTGGTATTTCAGATATATCCTTTTCTATAGCGCAGCCTAATGTTCTTATCGGTCTTTTCTTAGGCGCTATGCTTCCTTATATTTTTGCTTCTCTTGCAATGAAATCTGTAGGAAAAGCTGCCGGCGACATAGTCGTTGAGGTTAGAAGGCAATTTAAAGAAATTCCGGGAATTATGGAAGGAACAGGAAAGCCAGAATATGGCAAATGCGTTGATATAGTTACTAAGTCTTCGCTAAGAGAAATGATATTGCCAGCATTTATTCCGATTGCCGGTCCGATAGTTTTTGGTTTGACAATGGGACCGCAGGTTTTAGGCGGGATATTATTAGGAACTATAATATCCGGACTTTTTGTTGCCATTTCTATGACGAGTGGCGGCGCGGCATGGGATAATGCTAAAAAACTTATAGAAAAAGGATTTGAATATGAAGGACAGACCTATCGTAAAGGTAGCGAAGCTCATAAGGCCGCAGTAACAGGCGATACCGTAGGCGATCCTTATAAAGACACCGCTGGTCCTGCAATTAATCCGATGATTAAAGTTGTTAATATATTTACAATTTTAATTATTCCTATAGTGCTTTTACTATGGGCTCATTAATAAATTAAAAAAATTAAAATAAAAAAAGGGTCAGATTTAAAATCTGACCCTTTTTTTATTATGCTCTTTTTTGCCCTCTTTTCGATTTAAAAAAAGATTTAAGCAATTTAGACGATTCTTCTTCCATAATATTCGAAACAATTTCTATCTTGCCGTCCAAAATAGTCGAAGACGACCCGCCTTTAGGGTCAATAGCGGCATAAACCAAACGGCTTAATCTCGATAGCATAATTGCCCCACAACACATTACGCAAGGCTCCAGGGTTACATACAGGGAGTAGTCGTCAAGCCGCCAGTTTTTCAGCCTGCTTTGAGCGTCTAAAATTGCTTTGACTTCGGCGTGCATTATGCAAGAACAATCTTTTTCTACTGTATTGAAACCAGAAGATATAATTATGCCATCTTTATCAACAATTACTGCGCCTACAGGTACTTCATCAGCTTCTAATGCTTTTTCAGCTTCCTTCAGAGCAATACCCATAAAATATTTATCGTCTAAAATCATGAATCTTAAAATATTATTAAGTCCGAATATCTTAATTTAATTAAATTATTAATTGAAATTTATGTGTATATTGTGATATAAACTATATTGTAATAAAAAAATAGAAGTAATTGCAAATTATTAAAAAAATGATTTATAATTCAATTTTTATTTTACAAAAGTGTATTAAATTCATAGATGAACGAAAGACTCCCTAAATATTTAAAAAACGAAATATTAAAAATAAAATCCAGAAAAGATATTTTTGAAACCTCAAAAATAATAAAAGAGAAAGAGCTAAACACAGTTTGTTCTTCTTCGAGATGCCCTAATCTTAACCTGTGTTTTTCAAATAAAACAGCTACTTTTTTAATTCTTGGCGATAAATGCACAAGAAAATGCCCTTTTTGTAATATTGGCTTTGCGGATTTTCAAATGCCTGTGGATATTTCAGAACCTAAAAAAGTGGCATTTGCCGTTAAATCTTTAAATTTAAAGCATGCGGTAATCACTATGGTAACAAGGGACGATCTGTATGACGGCGGCGCGGGAATTTTAATAAAGACTGTTGAAGAAATACGAAAAACTACGGATTGTAAAATTATAGAAGTTTTAACCTCTGACTTTAACGGCAATAAAAAATTTGCTTTAGAAACTTTGGCAAGCGGCGTTGATATTTTCGGCCATAATATTGAAACAGTCGAAAGACTTTATCCTATTATTAGGCCTTTTAGCTCATATGGACGTTCTTTAGACCTATTAAAGACTGTAAAGGAAAAAAATCCAGATATTATAACTAAATCCGGGATTATGGTGGGTCTCGGCGAAGAAGACGATGAAGTTTTTCAAACCATAAGCGATATTATAAATAACGGCGTGGAATTTATAACTATAGGTCAATATTTGAGACCTTCCCTCCGAAATATTCCCGTAAGGCGATATGTACCATTAAATATGTTTATCGAATATAAAAAATATGCAAAAAGTAAAGGTGTTAAAAACGTTTTTTCCGCACCTCTTGTTAGAAGCTCATTTGGCGCGGAAAAATTCTTCAAACATTCAGCTTAATATTCGAGCAATTTTATTATTTAACTTGGTTCAATAAAATAATATAATATTATGGTCTATTTTTTTTATTATTGCGGAGAAACTTATAATGACAGAAGATTTTGAAACTATTAAAAGGCTTCCGCCTTACGTTTTTGCGGAAGTTAACAAAATAAAAATGGAAGCCAGAAAACGCGGCGACGACATTATCGACCTTGGAATGGGCAATCCGGATTCGCCCACCCCCGATTATATAATAGAAAAATTGGTAGAAGCCTCTAAGAATCCAAAGAATCACCGCTATTCCGTGTCTCGCGGAATATTTAAACTCAGGCTCGCCATAGTCGATATGTATAAACGCAATTACGGCGTAGAACTTGATCCTGATTCTGAATCCATAGTCACGATGGGTATAAAGGAAGGCTTGAGCCACCTTATGCTTGCGATAATAAATAGAGGAGACGTTGCTTTCGTACCAAACCCGACTTATCCTATACATGCTTACAGCGTTATTATAGCGGGTGGCGATGTAAGAAGCATACCTTTAATCCCCGGCGAAGATTTTTTTGAACATCTTATGACGGCGCTTAAACAAACATGGCCTAAACCTAAAATTATAGTTTTAAGCTTTCCGCATAACCCTACGACGGTTACCGTAGAGATTGATTTCTTCGAAAAATTAGTAGATTTTGCAAAAGAAAACGGCATTTATATAATACATGACAATGCTTATGCCGATTTAACTTTTGACGGATATAAAGCTCCTAGTTTTTTGCAGGCAAAGGGAGCAAAAGAAGTAGGAATAGAGTTCTTTTCAATGTCTAAAAGTTACAGCATGGCTGGATTTAGAGTGGGTTTTGCTCTCGGTAATCCAGTTTTAATTAATGCGCTTTCAAGAATAAAAAGCTATTTGGATTATGGAATGTTTCAGCCTATACAAATAGCATCTATTATTGCTTTAAATGAAGAAATACGTCATAACGCTATAAACGATATGGTTATGCATTATAAAAAACGTAGAGACGTATTAATAGAAAGCTTCAGGTTCGCGGGTTGGAATATAGAAAAACCCAAGGCCACTATGTTTGTATGGGGAAAGATACCGCAGCAGTTTTTAGACGCGGGAATTAAATCGCTCGAATTTTCAAAATTATTGCTTGATAAAGCCAAAGTTGCAGTATCTCCTGGTATAGGGTTTGGTGAATATGGAGACGAATATGTCCGTTTTGCGCTTGTAGAAAATGAAATGCGCATAAGGCAGGCATCTAAGGGAGTTAAACATTTTATTAATAATGAAGAGTTTTTTCACAAAGCCATGGGGTCATAGTACTTATGAAAAAAAATATTAACATAGGACTGCTGGGTTTCGGAACGGTCGCTTCAAGTTTTTATCATATATTTTCAGAGCAAAAAAGAGAACTTGATTCAACTTTTTCTGTCCCGATTAATATTGAAAAAATATTTACTCGGGGAGTAAGTCATCCGGTACCAGAAAATATTAAAAGCCGCTTAGTTAAAAATGCCGCCGATATAATCGAAGACAAAGACATTGATATTGTAATAGAGCTTATAGGCGGAGTTGAGGCAGCAAAAAATTTTACCCTTAATGCCGTATCTGGAGGCAAGAGTATTATCACCGCAAATAAAGCCCTTCTTGCCGAACATGGCGAAGAGATATTTAAAAGATGCATAGATAAAAAGGTTCATATAGGATTTGAAGCCGCAGTAGGAGGAGGAATACCAATATTAAGAGCAATTAAAAACGGGCTTGCCGGCGACGAGGTTAAGTCGGTCTATTCTATAATTAACGGAACTTCTAATTTTATACTTTCTAAAATGACCAAAGAGGGTGGAAAATTTGAAGATGTTTTAAAAAGGGCACAGGAAAAGGGCTATGCCGAAGCAGATCCTTCGCTTGATATAAACGGCACTGACAGTGCCCATAAACTTGCCGTTTTAGGAAGGCTAGCTTTTTCGACTAGTTTATCGATGAAAGACATAATAATCGAAGGAATAGGAGACATATCCCAGCTTGATATAAGTTTCGCGAAAGAGTTGGGATATACAATAAAATTACTTGGAATTCTTAAAAATGAAGATTCTAAAATAGAAATAAGGGTTCACCCCACTTTAATACCATCTTCCAGTCTCTTATCAAAAATAGACGGTGTGTTTAACGCTTTTTTGGTTAATACTAAATTTGCCGGTCCGCTTAGCCTAACAGGTTATGGAGCAGGCGGAAACCCAACGGCTAGCGCAGTAATGGGAGATTTAATGGAAATAGTTTCAAAACTGGTAAACGACGATAATCATAATGATTTTATTATTTCTAAAATAAAAAATAAGCTTAATATTAAAAATAAAAAAGAGATTATATCTAGATATTATCTTAGGTTTTCCGCATCCGACAGGCCGGGGGTGCTTTCTAAAATATCAGGAATTCTTGGCGAAAATTCAATAAGTATAAGTTCTATGATTCAAAAAGGGAGGAAAGTAGAGGGTTCCGTACCAATTGTTATTACCACTCACGAGGCTAACGAAGAAGAGCTGTTTAAAAGCATAGAATTATGCGACAAGTTAGACGTTATTTCTGCTAAAACCATGGTATTAAGAATAGAAGATAATATAAATTAAATAATAAATTTAAATACTAAGAATAAATAAAATGGGGACTGACTTGAACGAATCCCCAAAAAGGGAGGTTAGTTTGGTACTTAACAAATATGAGGGTGTAATTAAGAGATATCGGGAGTTTTTGCCTGAAATAGACGACAAACATATAATTACCATACTTGAGGGAAACACTCCTTTGATAAAAGCGCGCAACTTAGGAAAAATAATAAATCCCGATATAGAAATATATTTCAAATACGAAGGTTTAAACCCTACAGGTTCTTTTAAGGACAGGGGTATGACAATGGCTATATCTAAAGCTGTATCAGAGGGTTCAAAAGCAGTAATATGTGCTTCTACCGGCAATACTTCGGCATCAGCCTCTGCTTATGCAGCAAGAGCCGGAATGAAATCTTTCGTTTTAATTCCAGAAGGTAAAATAGCGGCAGGCAAACTATCGCAGGCTTTAGTTCACGGTGCTGTCGTTATGCAGATTCAAGGAAATTTTGACGATGCATTGTCTATTACCCGTGAAATTGCCAAGGATTATGACGTCGCTTTAGTTAATTCCGTAAATCCGTTCAGACTTGAGGGTCAGAAGACTGCAAGTTTCGAGATAGTCGATGAACTGGGTGCAGCACCGGATTATCATATTCTTCCTGTTGGAAATGCCGGAAATATAACCGCTTATTGGAAAGGATACAGAGAATATCATGATGCTGGCAAAATCAAAAGCCTTCCGAAAATGCTTGGTTTTCAAGCCGAAGGAGCCGCGCCTATAGTTTTAAACCATATAGTAAAAGAACCGCACACCGTAGCAACTGCGATAAGAATTGGCAATCCGGCAAGCTGGCAGAAAGCCGTTGCGGCTAGAGACGAATCGGGCGGATTAATTGAATCTATAAGCGATGAAGATATATTGAAAGCATATGCACTGCTTGCAGCAAATGAAGGTATATTTTGCGAACCTGCTTCGGCGATAAGTTTTGCAGGTTTAATAAAATTAAATGGGCGCGGATTTTTCAAAAAAGGAGATGTTTGCGTTTTAACCCTTACCGGCCATGGACTGAAGGATCCTCAAAACGCTATAAAAGTTTCAAAAGAACCAATAGTCGTGCCATGCGATAAAAATTCTGTATTAAAGGCTATGGGATTAAAATAGGTTTTATATAAATTCATAATCGGAGGATTAATTTAATTACATGAAAAGACGCAAATATATTATTTTATGTCCAGACGGCATGGCAGACTTGCCTTTGGTGGAATTAGGCGCAAAAACACCTTTAGAATATGCTAATACGCCAAATATGGATTCAGTTGCGGCAAGAGGGGTTACAGGCTTGATAAAGACTATACCCGACGGATGTCTCCCTGGAAGCGACATAGGTTCCATGTCGATACTTGGTTACGACCCTTTAAATTATTATACCGGCAGGTCTCCCCTTGAGGCGGCAAGCATGGGAGTCGAACTGGGAAAAGACGAAGTTGCGTTCAGGCTTAATCTAGTTAATATTTTGGAAAAAGATGAGAAACAATATATGCACGATTACTCCGGCGGACATATTACTACCGATGAAGCCAAGGATATAATAAAAACTTTTCAAAAAGAACTTGGCGGCGGTAAGTTTAAATTTTATCCGGGAGTAAGCTATAGGCATCTCCTTGTGGCGAAAGATATTGATATAAACGGTCTCCAAACCGTTGCACCTCATGATATACCAGATCTGCAAATAGACGAATATCTTCCGCATGGAGCAGTTTCAAGCGTCGAAATATTAGAAATAATGGCAAAGACCGAAAAGATATTGGAAGACCATGCGGTTAACAAAAAAAGAATTGCCTCTCAAAAGCTTCCGGCAAATTCTATATGGCTTTGGGGTCAGGGATATAAGCCTTCTATGCCGACCATGAAAGAGGCATACGGTTTGAGCGGATCTGTTATTTCGGCAGTAGATTTAGTTAAAGGAATAGGGAAATATGCGGGATTAAAGGTAATAAATGTTCCCGGGGCTACCGGTTATCTTGATACTAATTATAAAGGCAAAGTAGAATACGGCATAAAGTCTTTAGATGACGACGACTTCGTATATATTCACGTTGAAGCTCCCGATGAGGCATCTCATGAGGGTATTATAGATAAAAAATTAAAAGCCATAGAAGATTTTGATAAACTTATCGTAGGGGGAGTTCTGGAAGGGCTTAAAGAGTTTGATGAATATACGCTTATGATATTGCCGGACCATTATAATCAAGTTAAGTTAAAAAAACATACGCCAGAGCCTGTTCCTTTCTGCGGTTTTTCGAACGATATCATACAAAAAGATAGAAAATACAGTGCCGATTATTATTCTGAAACGTTAGCTCAAAACGGTGGTTTATTTTTTAATTCAGGCTCGTCATTGTTTAAGGCTTTTTTGAATTCTTTTAAAGATTTTATTTAATTAAATAAATTTTTTGCTTGATTTTAAAAAAATGTTTTATTATAATCTATAGCAGCTAAAATTTAGGCTTTTATTCTAATTTAACTCAAATAGATTATAAGGAGGTAATCTATCTATGGCATCTTATCAAAAACTTACCGAACCCAAAGAAGGTTCGAAGATCAAGGTCTTAGGACCTAACAGACTTGAAGTTCCAAACGACCCGATTATTCCCTTTATCGAAGGAGACGGGATTGGCGCAGATTTAACTAGAGCAATGCACATAGTTATTAATGCGGCAGTTAAAAAAGCGTACGATGGCAAAAGAAAAATTAACTGGTTTGAAGTTTATGCCGGTGAAAAAGCAGTAGAAAAATATGGAGAAGGGCAATATCTTCCTCAAGATACAATAACAGCCCTAAAAGAATATTCTGTCAGCATAAAAGGACCGTTAACCACGCCAGTAGGTGGCGGATTCAGGTCTTTAAACGTAACTATAAGGCAGGTACTCGACCTTTTTGCATGTGTAAGACCGGTTAAATATTATAAAGGCATACCTTCCCCGGTTAAGCATCCAGAAAAAGTGGATATGATAATATTCAGGGAAAATACCGAAGATATTTATGCCGGAATTGAATTCAGGTCTGGTAGTGAAGAAGCTAAAAAACTTAGAGATTTCTTAATAGCTATAGATCCAAAAAACAAAGAAAAAATTAGGGAAGATGCCGGTTTAGGAATAAAACCCATGGGTCCCTTTGCCTCTAAAAGACTTATTAGAAAAGCTATACAGTATGCCATTGACAATGGCAAATCCAGCATAACGTTGGTCCATAAAGGCAATATTATGAAGTTTACCGAAGGCGCTTTTAAAGACTGGGGATATGAACTGGCAAAGGCTGAATTTAGCGATAAATTAATAAATGAAGCTGATGTTACAGGTTCTACGAATAAAATTATTATTAAAGACAGAATTGCAGATTCTATGTTTCAACAAGGGCTTTTGAGACCGGACGAATATTCTGTTCTTGCGCTGCCAAATCTTAACGGAGACTATATGTCTGATGCTTTAGCCGCGCAGGTTGGCGGTCTTGGTATGGCTCCTGGAGCTAATATGTCGGATACTATTGCCGTTTTTGAAGCTACACACGGTTCCGCGCCTAAATATACCAATATGGATAAGGCGAACCCTGGTTCTTTAATTTTGTCGGCAGTTATGATGCTCATACATATGGGCTGGAAAGAAGCGGCAGACCTTGTCGAAAAAGGCATAAACAAAACCATCGAACAGAAATACGTAACTTACGACCTTGCAAGACAAATGGAAGGGGCTACCGAAGTCAAATGTTCGAAATTCGGAGAAAGAATCGCCGAAAATATGTAAAATCTATTATATATAATTTAAGACGGCGTTCTTGTCAGCATTGAAATTTACTGACAAGAACGCCTATTTTAAGTTAATAACGAGGATTATTATTTATGAAACTTTACGAATACGAAACATACGACACCATATTTAAAAAATACGGCGTGCCTACGCCTAAATATTTAGTTGTTCAACATCCGGGACAGAACGTATCAGATTTTGTGGAGCAATACGGCGATGTCGTCATAAAATCTCAGGTTCTTGTCGGAAAAAGAGGTAAGGCGGGGGCGGTTAAATTCGCGAAAACCGGGGATGAAGCTAACGAACAAGTTAAGGCTTTAATGGAAGCCGAAGTTTACGGCGAAAAACCGGTAAGCGTTATCCTACAGGAAAAAGCATCTATAATTAAAGAACTTTACGTCAGTTTTACATACTCTTCTAAACCGAGGCGTCCTGTATTCGTAGTTTCGCTTGAAGGCGGAATGGATGTTGAAGCGCAGGATCCTTCTAAAATATTTAATTTTGAAATAAATCCGCTCGAAGGCCTATTCCCTTATAAGGTTAGGGAATACTTAACGGAAATAGGGCTGGAAGATAAACTTGTATTAAGGCAGTTATCAGAAGTTATAGCAAATATGTATAAGGGTTTTTGGAATTCAGAGGCAAGACTCTTAGAGGTTAACCCTTTAATTATTGCAGGAGATAAGTCAAATCCAGACAAGCAGAAAATTCTTGCGATTGACGCCGTGACTATGATAGACGACGATGCGAGGATAGCACCTTCTAAAATATATACCGCAAGGGGGGCGATGGGAAGACCTCTTACCGAAAGAGAAGCGGCTGCCCATTTAATAGACAGGGACGACCACAGGGGCAAGGCAGGCTCATACGTCGAATTAGACGGAAATATAGGAATGATGACCTTTGGCGGCGGAGGTTCCACTATTACCGCCGAAACCGTATTCGCTCTTGGAATGAAGCCGGCTAACCTTACAGATATTGGCGGAAATCCTCCAGCGGAAAAAATGAATAAAATTTCAAAAATTATACTTTCAAAGCCTGGATTAAAAGCGGTTTTGGTATGCGGTGGAACTGCAAGTAATACGCGAATAGACGTTACATTGGGAGAAGGGCTGGTTTCAGCAATAGAGGAAATGAAGAAAGAGGGAACGTTTCCTGAAGGATTAGTTTGGGTAGTCAGGAGAAGCGGTCCTGAATATCAAAAAGGTTTAAAAATGCTTAGCGAATGTTTCGTGAAAAATAACATAGAAGGGGTTATATACGACTCCGAGCTTCCTCTTACCGAGGCGCCCCAGAAACTTTACGATATCTTAAAATCTAAAAATTTAATATAGTTCGTTAAAAGAATTAACTGGAGATTATTTATATGATGAAAGGTACTAAATTTTTAAACGATGGAACCGGCGTTATAGTAATAGGCATTACCGGAAGAGAGGCTTCGCAAGTCGTTATAGAATCGGAAAAATTATTTCCCGGTATAGTGAAATGCGGCGTTACTCCAGGAAAGGGCGGAACGGTTCTAAAGGAAGATTGCCCTGTTCCTGTTTTCGATACTGTAAAAGACGCATTGAAAGTTAAATCGTTAAAAGAGTCTGTGAATACAGGACTTATATATGTTCCTCCTACTTCCGTACTTGATGCGGTTTATGAACTAATAGACAACGGAATTAAACTTATGTATATTATAACAGAGCATGTTCCGATAAGGGATTCCATAATAATATACGAACTTGCAAAAGAAAAAGGCGTTACAATAGTAGGCGGAACTTCTTTAGGATGCTATGTGCCGTCAGTCGGCAGAATAGGCGCCATCGGCGGCAAAGACCCGAGTATCGCTTTTAAAGACGGATCCGTTGTTGTCCTTTCCAAAAGCGGAGGACTTACAGTTACTACATCCGAGATGTTCAAAAGAAGAGGTTTCGGTATTTATATGGCTCTGGCCGTTGGAGGAGATGTTATTGCCTGCACGACATTTGCGGATGTTTTGCCGGAACTGGAAAAAGACAAGAATGTTCAGGCATGCGTTATAATGGGGGAACCAGGCGGGACATACGAAGAACAGGTCGCTGAGCTTATAGCTAAAGGCGGATATACAAAGCCGTTAGCAGTTTTCGTTGCAGGCGTTTTTCAGGAGATGATGCCGGAAGGAGTTTCTTTTGGTCATGCAGGCGCCATAGTCGAGCGTGGAATGGGAAAGGCTACAAACAAAATAAAAATGCTTGAAGAGGTAGGTAAAAAAACTGGAACTATAAAAGTTGCCAAATTTTACCATGAACTTGTGAATTCTCTTATTTCTCTTGGGGTTAAAAGAGACTTTGAAGACAGTTCGTCCGATGCTGTCAAACCTTTATACAGCACTTTTAAGTAGTATATCAATACCGTAATTACGTAATTATATTTAAAAATTACTCCTTTAGTTTCATTTATTTTTAGAGGCTAAGGGAGATTTTTTATTAAAAATAAAAATTAAATTAAGGAGTATTAATTTTATGTCAGAAACAGTTTCTCAAAAAGAATGGCGCAGTGCTATTACGTCGAATCAAGACGGCAAGATTCTTATCAGGGGTTATAACCTAGACAATTTAATCGGCAATAAATCTTACGCCGAAGTTTGTTTCCTGCTTTTAAAAGGAGAACTGCCAAACCAAAATGAAGCCAAGATGCTAGATGCAATTTTTGTTTCTTGCATAGATGCAGGCATAGCGACGCCTTCAGCCGTAGCCGCAAGAACTGTATTCTCAGGCGGCAATTCGCTAAATGCGGCTGTTGCAGCGGGAGTATTAACTTTAGGCGATGCTCACGGAGGAGCCATAGAAAAAGCCGCTAAGTTATTTCAGGATTACTTAAAAGGCAAAGAAGACATAAAAGATGCCGATATAAAAGAAATGGCGGCAAACATAGTGGACGACGCACTTAAAAACAAAAAAAGGCTTGCAGGATACGGTCATAAACTTCATACCGTTGACCCCAGGACTAAAAGGCTTTTAGACGTTGCTAAAGACTTAAGCTTTGGAGGTAGTTTCGTTAAGCTTGCCGTAGGAATAGCCGACGAATTTAGGCTTAAAAAGCCTGAGCAGAAACTCCCGCTTAATGTTGACGGCTGTATTGCCGCTATAATTTCTGATATGGGCTTTGATTACAAGCTTGGAAAGGGGTTCTTTATTATTGCCCGTTCCGCCGGGCTCGTAGGTCAGGTTTTTGAGGAGTGGATGAGAGAAAAACCCTTCAGGCGTTTATCTCCAAATCTTCACGAGTACGACGGTGTTCCCGAACGCACTTTATTATAATTAATATCATATTAAGCATAAATTATTTTTCCTTATTTCTATATAATTAGGAGGCAACATGGACGATAAAGCTTTAACTATTGAATTTGCTAGGGTTACTGAGCATGCCGCTATATCAGTCGCAAGATTTATCGGTAGAGGCGATGAGAAAGCGGCTGACAGGGCGGCTGTAGAATCTATGAGAGACTCTCTTGATTATATAGACATAGACGGTACTATTGTAATAGGTGAAGGCGAAAGGGATGAAGCACCTATGCTTTATATCGGAGAAAAAGTAGGTAATGGCAAAGGGCAAAAAGTCGATATAGCCGTAGACCCCTTGGAAGGAACTACATTAGCCGCTACAAGCGCGCCAAACGCTATCGCGGTTATGGCAATAGGCGATCACGGTAATTTTCTTCATGCCCCTGATACTTATATGCAGAAGATCGCCGTAGGACCAAAAGCTAAAGGCGCTATAGATATTGATCTTTCTCCAACCGAAAATCTTCATAGAATTGCGGACGCTTTAAACAGATATGTGGAAGATTTAACCGTTATAATCCTTAACCGTGAAAGACATAAATCTTTGATAGACGAAGTAAGAAAAGCCGGAGCCAGAATAAGGCTGATTCAAGACGGTGACGTAGCCGGCGCTATAGCTACAGCAAAAGAAGATTCCGGCATAGATGTTCTTATGGGAATCGGAGGCGCACCAGAAGGAGTTCTCGGTGCGGCGGCTTTGAGGTGTGTAGGCGGGGATATGCAGGGCAGGCTTGCCTTCAGAAACGAAGAAGAAAAAGCGCGTGCTCTTAAGATGGGTATAAAAGATTTAGACAAAGTTTATGGAATCCAAGAGCTTGCCGCAGGCGACGTTATATTTGTTGCAACAGGCGTAACTAACGGCGATTATCTTAAGGGTGTAGAATTTTTTCATGGAGGCGCAAAAACATATTCTGTTGTTATGAGGTCTAAAACTGGAACCATCAGGTATATCGAAGCAAACCACTATTTTAATTACAAAGAAATAAAATAATACTCCGTATTAAGGTATTTACGTCACGTTGCAGATTAATGATATAATTAAATTATTATACTTTATGTCGTTAACAGACTTATATGGCAGAAGGAGTATCCATGAAAGTATTTATTGCTGGCGGAACAGGGTTTGTCGGATCGGTAGTAGCCGAAAAGATTAAATCTTCCGGTGCTTCGGTTACGCTTTTGGAACGCAATAAAAATAAAATTCCAAAGCTAAAAGAAATTGGCTTTGAAGTTTTTGAAGGAACGCTTGAGGAAAAAGACGCAGTTAACGGTTTTTTGTCCAAAAATAAATTTGACGCCGCAATAAATCTCATCGGAATAATAAGAAGCATCCCAGGTTTTTCTTTTCAGAAGGTTCATGTTGATTATGTAAACACATTATTAGGCATGGCAAAGGAAAACGGCATAGAAAGGTTTGTCCATATGAGTGCGTTAGGCGCTGCTGAAAACAGCGATTCTGAATACTTCGCAACAAAATATGAAGGCGAAGCGCTTGTTAAAAATTCCGGTTTAAAATGGACTGTTTTCCGCCCATCTTTAATTTTTGGGAATAATGCCGGTTTTTTTGACGACCTAATTAATTTAGTAAAAACAAGGGCGCTTGTTCCTGTAATAGGCACTGGAGAAACAAAATTTAGGCCCGTAGATGTTTTTTCCGTAGCGGAAGCGTATAATAACTGTTTACATAATATAGAAACTATAAACAGCGTATTTCAGTTGTGCGGTCCAGATATATATACGTTTGAGGAAATAATTGATTTGATTATGGAGATATCTCCGCCTAAAAAACTGAAAATTCACGCTCCGTCTTTTATAGCAGAAAAATCTTTGAATTTTTTAGA
This sequence comes from bacterium, assembly GCA_021777135.1. Taxonomy (GTDB): domain Bacteria; phylum SZUA-79; class SZUA-79; order Acidulodesulfobacterales; family Acidulodesulfobacteraceae; genus Acidulodesulfobacterium_A. The sequence goes on from JAJYDX010000001.1 coordinate 468,903, forward strand.
AAAATTATCTTCATCTTTTTCTAAAAATGCTCCGATAACAGCCGATCAGATTAGAATGCTTAAATACGACAATATCTGTGAAGGAGATATTAGCAGATATGATAAATTATTCGGATTAAAAAGAACACATTTGAAAGACTGGCTTAAGGAATACTTAGCACATTAAAAAGAACAATAATTTTTTATGCCGACCGAAAACGATAAAATTCTTATAGTCCAGCTTGCCGATCCCGAAAAGGAACCTGAGAAATCAATAGCAAGCCTTATATTTGCAAGAACGCTGGCAGTAATGGAAAATGAAATCGTTATATTCAGTATGGCAAGAGCTCCTATGCTTTATGTTAATAATCTTGAAGAAAATTCTTTTATAGACAAAAAGTATAAAGGTTTAATGATAGATAATTTAACTGAATTATTAAATTATTCATCTTCTGTATCTATTTATATCTGCTCTAAAAGCAAAGAACTTCTGTCAATAGACGAAAGCATGCTGATAAAACCTTTTCAAGTCGCCGGAATGGTTACCCTTCACAATTTAAAGCAAGCCTCAAACCACACCTATTTTTTCTAATTTTTGCATTAGAATACCGCTAAATTTTTTAGCCGTTTTTTATAAGATATTTGACATCAAAAATATTTTTTTGAATTTACTTGACTTTTGATAAAATCGATAATATTATTTAAGTGTGGTAAAAAGTGGTAAAAAGTGGTAAGTATTTAATTATATTAAAATAATAAAATATAAAAAATAATTCGTTTAATTATGTTCAGCGGAAGGTATAACCATTCTATAGATGATAAAGGCAGGATAAAAATTCCTCAGAAAATTAAGGATTCTTTAGTTTCGGTTTATGACAATACTTCTGTGGTAATTACTAACCTGGATAAGTGTCTTGTTGCATATCCGCTTGAAGAATGGCGTAAATTAGAAGAAAAAGCACTCAAACTTCCTTCCATGCAAAAAGATGTTATAGAATTTTTAAGATATTTTTTTTCAGGCGCGGAGGAGGTAGGACTGGATAAAATGGACAGGATACATATTCCGCAATCTCTTAAAGCCAGCGGAAATCTAAATAAAGACGCTGTATTAGTCGGGATAATAAACAGATTTGAAATATGGGACAGAAATTTATGGGATGAAAACTTCCAAGGCGCGAAATCCAATTTTGAATCTATCGCGGCTACTATGTCGCAAATAGGTTTTTAGTATGTCTTCAGGTCATATACCGGTGCTTTTAAAAGAAGCGCTGGATATTTTAAATATTAAACAGGGAAATATTTATGTTGACGGAACTCTGGGAGGCGGAGGTTTTTCGGAAGACATATTAATAAGATTACATAATGACGGTTTTCTTATTGGTATAGACAGAGACTCGGAAGCCGTTAGAAATGTTCAATTGGAATTTGAAAAAAAATTCGACAACAAAAATTTTAAGCTGTTTCATTCAAATTTTAGTAAAATAGATGAGATAATAAAGTCCGAGGGATTTGCCGGCATTGACGGCGTGGTGCTTGACCTGGGAATAAGTTCAATTCAGCTTGAAGGCGGAAGAGGTTTTAGCTTTAACGAAGTTGGGGAAGGCGGGCTCGATATGAGAATGGATAAGGAAAACAGTTTAACCGCTTACGAAATAATAAACTATTATCCGGAAAAGACACTTGCCGATATTATATGGAGATTCGGAGACGAAAAATTTTCTAGGAAGATAGCTAAAAGAATAGTGGAATTCAGAAAAAATAAGACCGTGGAAACGTCTTTGGAATTAGCCGACATAGTAAGAAAAGCTGTTTATAGAAGTTACGGAAAATTTAAGCAATTTAAAACGGACCCCGCTACTAAGACATTTATGGCTTTAAGAATTTTCGTCAATAAAGAATATGATTCATTGACTGAATTTTTGGAAAAACTTAAGAATGTCTTGAACAAAGGAGGCGTGGTAGCCATAATTTCATTTCATTCCGGAGAGGATAGGATAGTAAAACATTTTTTTAAAAACTGTTCAGACTTTAAGCCGATAAATAAAAAACCTATAATTCCCGAGGATGAAGAAATGAAAAATAATCCTAGGTCAAGAAGCGCAAAATTGAGGGCTTTTAACCGTGTCTAAAATAAAGCCTTATTTCATAGTTCTGGTCATAATATTAACCGTTTTAGGTATTTTTTACGTGTGGACAACAATGGAAAGCATAAAGCTTGGCTACAATATTACTAAACTAAACAATATTAAATCAAAATTGGAACATAAGCATAAAGAACTATTAATTAAAAAAACGGCTTTGAGCTCTCCTTCAAGGATTTACGGTATTGCGTCGAAAATGGGTTTTATTTACCCAAAAGAGGGTGAAATTATAATGGTCCATGATTAGAGTTTGGAAAACGACTTTAAAACTGAGAATGTTAATCGGTTTTATCGTAATTCTAATTTTTGGAGGATTATTGATAAGCAAGGCGTTCGACCTTCAAGTAATAGAAGGTCCAAAGTTAAGAGCGCTTGCCCGAAGGCAGTTTCATGCAAACGTCTATTTTACGCCTGAGAGGGGCAATATATATTCTTCTAATAACAGCATACTTGCTACAAGTATTAATGTGCCGGGAATTGCGGTTGACCCTTTAATGGTGAGGCATAAACTAAAAAATGCCGAAAAATTATCTAAAATAACAGGGATAAGTTATTCAAAAATAATAAAAATATTAAATCGCAGAATTCAATTTGCATGGATTAAAAGAAGGATATCCGAAAAAACCGCAAAAGGTATTGAAAAAGAAGGAATAGAAGGGGTTGTTATAGTAAAACAACCGGTAAGGTATTATCCTAACGGAACATTGTTGGCTCATGTTTTAGGATTTGTAGGTATAGACGATAATGGATTGTCAGGCATAGAATATAAATACAATAATTTTTTAAAGGGCAATAAACGGGCGTTAAAGGTATTACATGACGGTTTAGGTCAGTATATATTTATAAGAGGTTTTGGGCTTAAAAAGGCGACTCACGGTGATAATATTTATTTAACTATTAATAAACAGCTTCAATTTATTACGCAGTATTATTTAGACAAGGAGGCAAAGGCAGCTGATTCCAAGGGCGCTTTTGCAATACTTATGGATCCAAACACCGGTGCTATTTTAGCTATGGCTGATTATCCGGATTTTAATCCAAACTATTACTGGAAGTATTCTGCCGGATATTGGAGAAACAGAGCCGTTACGGATGATTTCGAGCCTGGTTCCACCATGAAGCCTTTCGTTGTAGCGGCAGCTCTTTCTGAAGGAATAATTAAGCCTGATACTATTATTAACTGTTACCATGGAGCATACTCGTTAGACGGGATAACAGTACATGATGTAGAAAACTGGTTCGGCAAATTTTCTGTCAACCAAATAGTTGAATATTCAAGTAATGTAGGCGAATGTCAGATAGGCATGAAATTTAAAAAACCTCAACTTTATAAATGGTTTGGATTGTGGGGTTTTGGGCATGTTCCTCATGCAGGGCTTCTTGGAGAAGCTAAGGGTATAGTAAGGCCATTAAGAGAATGGTCAGAGGTAGGTCCTTGCGAAATGGCATTTGGACAAGGTATAAGCGTTACCGGACTACAGGAAATGTCTGGACTTTCTGTAATAGCAAACGGTGGACGCATGATAAAGCCTTATATTATCAAGAAGATTGTAAATGCATACGGTAAAGTTATTTATAAAGCAAAACCTACATATTTAAAAAGAATAATAACATCCAAAGTTGATAAAGAAATTAAATATATGATGCGGCTTGTCGTGAAAAGCGGAACCGGTCAGTATTCAAACCTTATAGATTTTAAGGTTTCTGGGAAAACTGGAACCGGTCAGATAGCCGATCCCAGAACCGGTAAATATTATAAAAACAAATATACGGCATCCTTTATGGCTTTTGTTCCATATAAACATCCTGAATTAGCTATGCTTGTAGTCCAACAGGAACCTTCTAAAATTGGCTATTACGGCGGAGCAGTAAGCGCACCTGTTGTTCGCAGCGTATTTAAAAATGCTTTAAACATATTAAATATATATCCAAGAGGAAACGCTTATATAAAACAGTCAAAAATAAAGACAAATTCTGCAGAAAGTGGAAATGTTGCGACTATAAATAGCATAAAAAGCTCTAATAGTCAGACGAAAAATTCCGACAACAATCCTGCCATAAATTATTCAGGAACAATGCAGGATTTAAAAGGCGATACCATTTATAAGGCATTAAATATTCTAAAACATTACAGACTTCGCATAAAAATAAAAGGAAGCGGATATTTATACTACCAAAGTATTAATCCGGGAACTAATCCCGATAGCGAAAAAATTATAGTTTTAAAATTTAAGCCGGACAAAGTTTTAAAAAAAATAAATAATAAACAATAGAAGCTATGAATATCAGAGATATCATAAAAGATAACGATTTAATCGAATCAGTGCTTGGCAGGATGGATATAAATATTTCTGGAATTTCTAACGATTCCCGCAGTATAAAAAAAGGTTATCTTTTTGCGGCGAGGAAAGGGGTTAACGTGGACTCCAACATTTATATAGAGGAAGCTTTATCTAAAGGCGCTTCAGCTATATTAACAGATTCCGTAGGAATTGCTGAGAAGTTTAAAAGTAATGATATCGTTATAATAACGGCAAATGATGCCTTAAAAGCATACGCCTTGATTTCAAAAAATTTTTTTGATAATCCAGCTGAGAAATTAAAAATAATAGGCGTTACCGGAACAAACGGAAAAACGACCACAACTTTTTTAATAAAGTCTATTTTAGATGCGGCTGGAAATAATGCCGGCCTTATAGGAACTATAGATTATGAAATAGGCGGTAATATTGCTAAATCAAATAATACCACCCCCGATGCATATGAACTTAACGCAATGTTCGATGAAACCGTTAAATCAGGCGGCGGTTATTGTGTAATGGAGGTTTCTTCTCACAGTCTGTCGCAGGACAGAGTTTACGGGGTTCCTTTCGATATAGCCGTTTTTACTAATTTGACCAGGGATCATCTGGATTACCATGAAAACATGGAAAAATATTATGAATCTAAAAGAAAGCTGTTTTCGGAATTATTGCTAAAAAGCCCTAAAGAAAAAAAGTTTGCTGTAATAAATAATGATGACCCATACGGCAAAAGACTTATAGGCGAATTAAAGAGCGGAACCGAAAATGAAGTAGGTTGGCTTAAATACGGATTAAGCGAAGACAGCGATATATATGCCAGCAATATAAATTATTATAAGGACGGTTTGAAATTAGATATTATTTTTCCAGGGAATAATGTTGCAATGGGAATACGATCTAATCTTATAGGCAGTTACAACGTGTATAACATACTTGCCGCTATTTCCACCGCATATGCCCTTTCCGTAACTAAAGAAAGTATTATTTCGGGCATAGAATCTTTACTTAATGTTCCAGGCAGGGTTGAAAAGGTAAATACCGGAAGTGCCGGTTCACCTTTGGTTTGTATAGATTATGCGCATACTGACGATGCGCTTAAAAGGGTATTATCAGCCTTAAGGGATGTAGGAAACGGCAGTCTTATAAGCGTCTTCGGATGTGGAGGCGACAGGGATAAAGGTAAAAGGCCTCTTATGGGCATGCATTCAACAAATATAGCCGATATTAGTATAATTACTTCCGATAATCCAAGAAATGAAGAACCGCTGCTTATAATTAAAGAAATAGAATCGGGTATAAAAAATGCTTCATTTACCGATAAAAGTTTGTTAAAAAACCAAACTGGCGTACATATTTACACAATAGAGGAAGATAGAATTAAAGCAATAAGGCTTGCTCTTTCCATAGCCAAGGAAAAAGACATAGTTCTTATTGCGGGTAAGGGACATGAGGATTATATGATAGTCAAAGAAAACAAATTTCATTTCAGCGACAAGGAAGAAATATTAAAATATTATGAAAATAGAATATAACTTAACTTTAGACGAAATTTTAAACTGTACCGGCGGGAAAGCCGTAATATCCGGAAACGGAACCGGACCTCTAGTTTTTAACGAAATATTTACAGATTCAAGGGAAGATTTCTCTAGAAATTCCATATTTATAGCTTTGAAAGGCGAAAATTTTAACGGCGAAGATTTTGTCGATACTGTTTTTAAAAATGGCGGATATTGCGCAGCTGTTTCATGGGATTTTCTTGAGAAACACGACATATCCGCATATCCTGATAAAATTATTATAGCGGTTGAAGATGCTAGTGATGCTTTTGGAAAGATTGCTAAATTTTATTTAAGCAAATTTGATTTAAACAAAAAAATAGCCATAACCGGTTCTTGCGGAAAAACGACTACAAAAGAAATGACATTCCAAATGTTTTCTCTAAAATATGGCAGAGAAAAAATTCTTAAAAACGATTATAATTATAATAACTTAATAGGTGTCCCCAAAACTATTTTCAAATTAAATAAAAATCATGACTATCTTATTTTAGAAATAGGAACAAATAAAAAAGGGGAGATAAAAAAACTTTCCGAAATTATAACTCCCGATGTCGGGGCAATTACCAATATAGGCAAATCTCATCTTCTAGAATTCAAAGATACCGAAGGGGTATTCGAAGAAAAGAAAGAGCTTGCTTTAAGTCTAGAAAAAGATTCTTTTTTAATAATAAATGCCGACGATGAAATATTGTCGGCTAAATATAAAAATCTATCGGATAACGCAAATATTCTTTCATTTGGATTTGGAAAACGAAAGGGTATAGCTCCTGATGTTTTGTGTAATAGAGCCGATATTAACGGAGAAAACGGCACAACTGATATAAATGTTTCTTTTAAAGGAAAAAATTATTTCTCAAATATTAATTTTCAAGGAATACATTTAATTTACGATCTGTTGTGTGCCCTTTCAATAGCTTTAGCAGGCGGGATAGACATTGAAACCAGTTTAAAGGCCATGGAAGGATTTGTTCTTCCTAAAGGAAGGATGCAGGTGATTTCTAATTATGAACGGGGTTACATACTAATAAACGATTCTTACAACTCGAATCCGGATTCACTTAAAGCTGCGCTAGATTATTTGACGGCAAATTATCGCGGCAAAAAAAAAATATTAGTTCTAGGAGACATGCTGGAACTCGGAGAATCAGCCGAAACCGAACATACCGAAGCCGGACGCTATATAGGCAATACAGTCGATTATATATTTTATAAAGGAGATTATTCAGATTTTTTAGTAAATGGTCTTGGCGAAAAAGGATTTGCAGGTAAATTCTTTGTAATCGGAGATAAAAATACTTTCATGGATATTTTTAATAAATTAGATAAAAAAAACAGCGTGATATTAGTCAAGGGCTCAAGAGGAATGAAACTTGAAGAATATTTTGAAGATGAAATAAGGGGTAAATAATATATATGTTAAAGTTTAATATAGATTTTTTTAGATACATTACGTTCAGGTCGTCCTACGCTATAATTTTATCGTTAATGTTAACAATTGTATTCGGCAAGATATTTATTAAAATGTTAAAAAAAATGAAAATAGGTCAGGTAGTAAGGGAAGATGGTCCTAAATCTCATATAAACGACAAGAAAGATATTCCCACTATGGGAGGGCTGCTTATATTATTCAGCGTTATAATTCCGGTTTTATTGCTCGCGAAACTTTATAATTTTTATCTTTATATGGGCGTGTTAACACTTTTAGGATTTGGACTTATAGGTTTTATCGACGATTTTTTGAAAATTAGGGGACATTCTTCTAAGGGACTAAGAGGAAAATATAAATTCAGCTTTCAGAGTTTATTTGCTATTTTTGTTTCTTCGATATTGTATTTTCACGATAAGTCTCTGGGATTAGTAATAATTCCATTTGTAAAGAATTATTATTTAAACCTAGGCCCTTATTTTATAATATTTGCTGCCTTTATAATAGTCGGTTCTTCTAATGCCGTTAATTTAACAGACGGCCTAGACGGACTCGCAATAGGCGTTTTTGCCGTTTCAATAGCAGGATATCTTATATTTTCCTATGCGGCCTCAAATTATAAGTTTGCCAATTATCTATCTATACCTTATATAAAAAATATAGGCGAAGTAGTTATTTTATGCGCTTCGCTGTTCGGCGCGGCAATAGGATTCCTTTGGTTTAACTCATATCCCGCTTCGGTTTTTATGGGTGATACAGGTTCTATATCTTTAGGTGCTGTTCTTGGATATGTAGCAATAGTCTCACAGCAGGAAATTCTGCTTGTTATAATAGGCTTCGTATTCGTAATAGAGGCATTAAGCGTGATATTTCAAGTCGGGTCTTATAAGCTGCGAAAAAAAAGAATATTTAAAATGGCACCGATCCATCATCATTTTGAAATAGAAGGCGTACCAGAGTCAAAGATAGTAATAAGATTGTGGATTATTTCATTAATACTTACAATATTTGCTCTTTCAACGCTAAAGCTGAGGATTTTTTAATGGGCACTCTGATTTTGGGTTACGGGAAAACAGGCAGGGCACTTTATGATTATATTAAAAGCGGAAACGACCGCTTCAAAAAAGAACCTGTTTTTATATACGATGATACTGCCGAAGAATTTTTTCCGGCCGGTGTAAATACTTTATTTTTTAATAAATCAAGTGAAGAAATTTTATCAGGCAAGCATCTGGAGAATATTAAACAGTGCATAGTAAGTCCCGGCATAGAAAGAAATCATAAAATAATTCTAAAATTAAAAAAACATAATATTCCTGTTTATAGTGAAATAGAGTTTGCTTATAAAGAATTAAAAAGCAACTCAAAAATAATTGCAGTTACAGGAACAAACGGAAAAACTACTACTGTTACTCTTTGCAAAAGCGCAGTAGATAAAGCCGGCTTAAGCAATAAAACTTTTGTAGGAGGCAATTTAGGGGTGCCTTTTATTGCCGGCGTAAAAGACTATAAGGATTTTGTTCTAGAAATATCGAGTTTCCAGCTTGAATGGGTTTACGATTTCAAACCGGATATTGCCGTACTGCTTAATGTCGAAGACGACCATTTAGACAGATACGAAAATTTTGACGAATACAGGCTTACAAAATATAAATTATTTAAAAACCTGCGCTATGCAGATATTGCTATATTAAATTACGATGACCTAAATTCTTATATTTTAAAAGGCGTTACAGGTTCAAATTCCGTTTTATACGGATTTGATGAAAATAAATGCGACGTTTATTATAAGAATGATGTCGTAAATTTAAGGCTTAAGGACATTTGCGGTTTTGATGCTTCTATATCTTTAAAAAACATACAGGATAAAAGAAAATTTGTTATCAGCAACATTATGGCTGCCGCATCTTCTCTAATGTTATATGGAATTTCTCCCGATATTATAGTATCGGCGTTTGAAGAATATAAGCTTCTTAGTCACAGGGTCGAACATATAGGGAATATAGGAAACATAGAATTTTACGACGACTCTAAAGCCACTAATCCAGCTGCGGTAATAAGCGCCTTGCAATCATTTAACGCAGGCGGTAAAGAAAACAGGGAAATAGTTCTTATATTAGGCGGGAAAGATAAAGGATTTAATTATGAATGTATGGTTCGGCATATAAAAAACAGCGTAAAAGCCTGTGTTTTGATGGGCGAAACAAAAGATATCCTGCGGGATGTTTTATATGGACATATAGAATTGCTTATGGCAGATGATATGGAAGATGCGGTTAAAAAATCTTTTGATTATTTAATAAACATTAAAAATAGCGAAAACGTATCAGGAACGGTTCTTCTTTCTCCCGCTTCTTCCAGTTTCGATATGTTCAGGGATTACGGAGAAAGAGGCGATATATTTAAAAAATGCTACCAAAAATTAAAAGATAATTTGGTGCAGAAGATATGATTAATTACGGAAAGATTTTTATTAGAAAATACGATATAACGTTATTTTTAACAGCTATATTGCTTATAGCCCTTGGACTTGTTATGGTATATTCTACAAGCGCTATGATTTCAATTGTTCAATACGGCGTAAGTTATCATTTTATTATAAGACAGGGTATTTATGTTTCGATATCGGGAGTTTTTATATGGTATCTAATGCATAACGACTATCATATTTTAAAATCTTTCTATAAGATTATTTTATTATTGATAATAATTCTAATGGTCATGGTATTTATCCCGCATATAGGCATAGATGCAGGGGGTTCTAGAAGATGGGTTAATTTGAAGCTTTTCAGCGTTCAGCCGTCGGAATTTTTAAAAATTTTTTTCATTGTCTACTTAGCTAACTTTTTAGAGAAAAAAAAAGACATATTGAGCAATAATCCATATTCGCTTATGTTTATAAGCCCGTTTATTTTTATGGGATTTTTAGATATTTTACTTTTAAAAGAACCTGATTTCGGGACTAGTTCCATTCTGTTTTTTATAACTTGCATTATGTTGTTCGCGGGCGGAGTTTCCATTATTTATATTATAGCTGTTGCATCATTTGGAGGTATTGCAGCCTATTTCCTTATTTTTACAGTGACATACAGAAGAGATAGAATACTTGCCTTCCTTCATCCTTTTAAAGACAAGTCCGGTATAGGTTTTCAAATAATACAATCTTTATACGCATTTGCTAGGGGCGGTTTTTTTGGAGCCGGACTCGGCAACGGAAAAGAAAAATTGTTTTTTCTTCCAACTCCGTATTCAGATTTTGTTTTTTCTACGGTAGGAGAAGAGCTCGGGTTTATAGGAGTACTTATATTTATATTTCTTTATCTAGTCTTGGCTTACAGAGGATTAAAAATAGCAATGCATGCTCCAGACCTTTTCGGAACATATCTTGCATATGGAATTACATGTCTTATAGTGTTAAGCGCTTTTATAAATATGGGCGTTGTTCTTGATTTATTGCCTACTAAGGGACTTGCCCTGCCTTTCATAAGTTATGGAGGCAGTTCTTTGCTTGCTTCATGTATCGGGATAGGTATTTTGCTCAATATATCTTCCCAAAGTCTCAAGGGGAAAAACATTTAATGAATCTTATAATTGCCGGGGGAGGAACCGGAGGACATTTGTTTCCGGGCATTGCCGTTTATGAAAAATTAAAAGGTTTAGACGAAGATATAAAAGTTTATTTTATTGGAACTGAAAAAGGCATAGAAAATAAACTTAAAGACAGATATGGTTTTGAATTATTTACTATAAACGTTAGGGGATTTTCGGGGAAAAGCCTTATGAATAAACTGAAATCTTTAATGGGATTATTTAAAGCCGTAAAAAAGGTCAGTTCTATTTACACGGATGTAAAGCCGGATTATGTTCTCGGATTGGGAGGATACATATCTCTTGTCCCACTTATAACGGCTAAATTAAAAAAAATTGAGTGCGGAGTGATGGAACAAAACGCTATACCGGGACTTTCTAATAAAATATTGGCTTTTTTGGGTATAACTGTTTTCGCTTCTTTTGAAGAAACAAAAAAAAATTTAAGGTTTTCTAAAGTTATCACAACAGGGAATCCTGTCAGGGAAAGAATTTTTAAATTTGCCGTAACTGAATCTGCCAGAAAAAGTGAATTTACAAATAAAAAAAATTTAAGCGTATTTGTTTTCGGTGGTTCCCAGGGCGCATCTTCGCTTAATCAAGCCGTTGTCGATATGATGTCTTTACTGGACGAGGAAATATTAAATAATATTACAGTATATCATCAGACAGGCGAGCGTGACGTTAAAAATGTCCAAAATTTTTATGCCGGTTCAAAAATAAACAAATATGACGTTTTTTCATTTGCCGACGATATAGAACATTATTATTTATGCAGCGATATTGTTATATGCAGGGCTGGCGCAGGCACTTTGTCAGAACTTGTTTTGTTAAGAAAGCCGGCAATTTTAGTGCCGTATCCTTTTGCGGCAAAAAACCATCAGGAAGAAAATGCTTCTGCGTTTTTTAACAAAGGTTGTTTCGGCATGTTGAAAGATGACGCAAATCTTTCAAAAAATTTATTACAAACAATGCATAAAATATTTTATAATAGAGATTTGTTAAAACAAATGCATGAAAATTTAAAAATGTTTGCCGTTAAAGATTCTGCTTTAGAAATTGCCGGCATAATATTAAATCAAAAAAATAAAATTTAAACTTTTAAGGAGCGCAATGATGAAAAACGGCGTTAAAAAGATTCATCTCATCGGCATCGGAGGTTCCGGTATGAGCGGTATAGCAGAGGTTCTAATTAATTCAGGTTATTCCGTTACCGGTTCCGATATAGAAAACAGTCAGACAATAGAAAAAATTGAATCTATGGGCGGCAGGGTTTTCATTGGACACAGTTCCGAAAATATAAAAGAAGCAGAGGTAGTAGTTTATTCTACCGCTATTCAGGAAAATAATCCGGAGTTAATGGAAGCCAGAAGCAAAAAACTTACTGTGTTGAGGCGTGCGGAGATGCTTGCAGAGCTACTTTCCTTAAAAAAAGGTATTGCTATAGCCGGTTCTCACGGAAAAACGACCAGCACCTCGATGATATCCTCTATACTTGGAGTGGCGGGGATTGATCCTACATTTGTTGTAGGCGGAAAAGTCTTTGGCTTAGGTATGCATTCAAAAGTCGGCAAGGGCGATTACATGGTAGTCGAAGCAGATGAGAGCGACGGTTCTTTTTTAAAGCTCAAGCCGGATTATTGTGTAGTTACTAATATAGATTATGAGCATCTTTGTTATTATGGTAATATAGAAAATTTAAAAAAATCATTTATAGATTTCATAAATAATATTTCTTTCATGGGTTTTGCTGTTTTATGCGCTGATAATCCTATATTAAGTTCTCTTTTTCCAGAAATAAACAAGAAATATTTTACTTACGGCATAGAACAAAAAGCCGATTATTATGCCTTAAATATAGCTTTAGAAAAAAACTCTTCTTCTTTCGATGCTTATTCAAACAAAAAATTCATAGGTAAATTCAGTTTATCCGTTCCCGGAATACATAATATATTAAATGCTCTTTCAGCAATAGTTACCGCTAAGGAACTCGGGATAAAAACAGAATTTGTCCAGAAAGCACTTAAAGATTTTCATGGCGTTGAAAGAAGATTTCAGATTAAAAAATCTAACGACAGGCTTATAGTAGTTGACGATTATGCCCATCATCCGGTTGAGATAGCGGCTACGCTTAAGGCGGCTAAAAACTGGAACAGGCAGATAGTCGCCGTTTTTCAACCCCATAGATATTCGAGAATGAAAGACTTAATGGACGATTTCGTAAATTCTCTTAAACTTGCAGATTCGGTTATTATAACCGATGTATATTCCGCTGGAGAAATCGAAATAGAGGGTGCGTCATCTATAGCGTTATCGGAAAAGATGAGACGAGAAGGATATAAAAACGTTTTTTACGTCCCAAACAGAAAAGATATAAAATCTAATTTAAAAAATATGTTAAGAGGCGGAGAAATGGTAATATTTCTTGGAGCCGGAGATATAACTAAGAGCTGTGACGATTTCGTTCACAGTAGAACCAGCGGCAAAAAAGCATCCGCGGCTTATAATAAGAGAATATTGGCAGCACAAATTAATTCTTAGAATTATGAATAAAAACAAAAGTAAAGCTTTATTAAGCGGATTAAAAGAATTTAAGGTTGATTTTTTGGAAAATGAAAACATGTCGGAGTATTCTTCTATTAAAATAGGAGGCTTGACAGATTTGATTATATTTCCGAAAAACGAAACAGAACTGATTTACGTTGTAAACCTGCTTAAAAATAACTCATGCGGCTATTATATTATAGGGAAGGGAACTAATACTTTATTTAAAGATGCAAGAATATGCGTACCTGTTATTTCTTTTAAAAAATTTAACGGAACCCTGTTGGAAAATAAAAAAAATGAATCGGAAATCATTTTAGAAGTTGGCGCCGGTATGTCTTTATCCAGGGTTCTTAACTATGCTATGAAAAATGCCGTTAGCGGATGCGAATTCTTTTATGGAATCCCCGGTACTATTGGCGGAGCCGTCAGGATGAATGCCGGTTCAAAAGAAAGCGTTATGGGAAATATTATTAATGCAGTCGAAATTATTACAGAAGAAGGAATAAAACATGTTATCAATAAAAAAGATTTGAAATTTTCATATCGCAACATGGAAGTTTACGGCATTAAGGATAATTATTTCATTACTAAGGTTTATTTAAGCCTTTATAATGCTGAGGAATTAAAAATAAAAGAAAATATAAAAGTTTTTAGGAAAAGAAAATCTTCTCAGCCTCTAGGTGAATATTCCCTAGGATGTATTTTTAAAAATCCATCAGATATTTCTGCCGGAAAGGTTATAGAAGAAATTGGATTTAAGGGGTTTTCCAAGGGCGGCGCTTTTGTTTCGGAAAAACACGCTAACTTTATAGTCAATAAAGGCGGAGCAAAACCAGGCGATATTATGTTTTTAATAAAAAATATACAGGAAAAGGCACTGTCTTGCAAAGGCATAGAACTTAATACGGAGATAAGAATAATTTAATATAAAAATAAATTTTATAGATATGCGTGAAAGTATTAAAAATTTGAAAATCGGGGTTTTAGCCGGAGGCAAATCTGCTGAAAGGGAGATTTCCATTAAAACTGGAAATGCCGTAGCAGATTCGCTTAAAAGAAGCGGCTATAGCGTATTAACTTTTGACCTAGACGATAGTTTTGCAGAAAATTTAAAAAAAATAGACGTTTGTTTTATAGCGCTTCACGGAACATATGGGGAAGACGGAAGAGTGCAGGGTGCTCTTGACGTGTTCGGTATTCCATATACAGGATCAGGAGTTTTAGCCAGCGCGCTTGCTATGGATAAAATAAAATCTAAAGCGTTGTTTAATTTTTACGGCTTAAAAACACCTCCTGGGATTACGGTTGCCATAGGGGAAAAAGAGGACGCCCTGAAAAATAAACTTAAAAACATAGAGTTGCCATATTTTATTAAACCAAACGCTTCAGGTTCCAGTATAGGATGCGGTATTGCCAACAAAGAAGAAGAATTTAAGGATATTTTAAACAAAGCTTTTAAATATGACGATGAAGTATTGATAGAGCAATATATTAAAGGGAGAGAGATACAATTTGCGATTGCTTTTGGAAAACCTTTAGGTTGCGTAGAGGTTAAACCCAACGACCTTTTTTATTCTTACGATGCAAAATATACCAAAGGCAAAACGGAATATTTGGTTAATCCGGTGCTTACAGCGAAAGAATATGCTGAATGCGAATACGCAGCCGTTATGGCAAACGAAATTATAGGGTGCCGTGGAGTTTCAAGGACAGACATCATACTGACTCACGATGGCAGTGCGTATATTCTTGAACTTAATACTCTTCCGGGTTTGACCGAGTTGAGTTTAGTTCCTATGATTGCCGCAAATAAAGGGATAAGTTTTAATGAATTAGTAGAAGACATAATAGAAGATGCGGTTCTCAAAAAAGAAAAACAATAAGAAAACCGGCGGAGTAAATGGGGTTAATTTTAAAAGATATTTTTTAAATTCTGTTTATGTGTCCGCCGCAATTATATTAATATTTGCGGCAGCTTATTTGGGGTATAAAACATATAATTATTTATTCTTCACAAAAAGAGTTTTTATTCTTAAAAAAATAAGCGTAACAGGAAAAGATATAACCTATAGGGAAAAAAATGAAATTATAAAGCAATCCGGGCTTAACAAAAATGAAAATTTAATAGATGTTAATCTAAAAAGAGTTTCAAGATTAATAGCATCTGACAGGTGGGTTAAAGACGTTACGGTTTATAAAAAATATCCAAATAATATTGTAATAGTTTTAAAAAAGAGGAAAATGTTTGCAATGATATCTTATAAAAATAATTTATATTATATAAGCCAAAGCGGATACGTCATAGGTAGGGCAGGTTACGTTGGAGGCTATAATTATCCGGTAATTACTGGTTTAAATAAAAATGATGCCGACGGTTATTTCAAAAAATTAAGAAAGGCTTTATATTTTTTAAAAATTGCAAAATCATCTGTGCTATCTAATCTTATAGGAGAGGTGCATATAGAAAAAGATAACGGAATAGCCGTATATACAGATAGCGGGTTATATATAAAGTTCGGTATCGGCACTTATAAAAGCAAGCTTAAAACGATTAAAAAACTTTTTTACGAAATCAACCGTCTCCATATCAAATATAAGCCTTATATAAATTTGGAATATAAAAACGAAGCCGTTATAAAAGTCAACAAGGGTTCAAGGGTATTACCGGCAAATTATAAAAATACGCATATATCATCCGATGTTTTTAAATAGCATAGAATTAGTACTGGTATGATTACGATACTTGCTTGAGTTTATATAGAAAATGAATAATGTAATAGAGGCTAAATTTGGAAAAAAATAATAATATTTTCGTAGGATTGGATATCGGGACTACCAAAGTTTGCGCTATAGTTGCGGAAGCAAAAAATGATTCTCTGGAAATAATAGGAGTCGGCACAAGCGGTTCCGCTGGACTTAAGAACGGCGTAGTAGTTAATATTGAAAATACTGTAGAATCCATTACTAAGGCAGTTGAGGATGCCGAACTTATGGCAGGATATCAGATTCAGGAAGCCTCAGTGGGTATTGCAGGTTCGCATATAAGGGGTTTTAGCTCCCGCGGGATAGTGGCAGTTAAAAGCAGAGAGGTAACGCAACAAGATATCGACAGGGTAATATCTGCAGCTAAAACAATGTCTATACCTATGGATCATGAAGTTATCCATGTTATACCGCAGGGATTTACGGTGGACGACCAGGATGATATTAAAAATCCTATAGGTATGAGCGGATTAAGACTTGAGGCAAGCGTACACATAGTTACGGCTTCTAGTATAGCAGCGCAGAATATAGTGAAATGCGCCAATAAGGCTGGAATAGACGTTTCAGAAATAGTGCTGGAACAGATTGCGTCTAGCGAGGCTGTTTTGACCGAAGACGAAAAAGAACTAGGCGTAGCGCTTATAGACATAGGTGGCGGAACTACCGATGTTGCCATATTTTATATGGGAAATATAGTGCATACATTTGTAATTCCTAAGGGCGGACAGAGCGTTACCAGCGATGTTTCCAAAGGAACTACTACTATACCTCAAGAAGCTGAAAAGATTAAAATAAAATTCGGCATAGCAAAAGAATCACTTGCAGGGAAAGACGAGATAATAGAAATTCCGGGATTCGGAGGCAGACCGCCTAGACCGATATCGAGGCAGTTGCTAGGCAATATTATAGAACAAAGAATGGCTGAAATTTTTACATGGATTAGAAAAAATATTGAAAAAAACGGTTTAGAAAGCAAAATTCTTTCAGGATACGTAATTACAGGGGGAGCTGCTCTAATCGACGGTTCGGCAGAACTTGCAGTTGAAATTTTTAACGCACCTGTAAGAATAGGTTATCCTTTGAACGTAGGCGGTCTAACCGATGTTATAAGTTCTCCTATATATTCTACAGGAGTCGGACTAGTTAAATATGCTTATAATAATAAAAGCAAAAACATATTGAATAAAAAATCTTTTTCTTCAAAAAACGGTGATAACCCATTTGTGATTATAAAAAACTGGTTTTCAGATTTAATAGAATATTTCTTTTAATTATTAAAAAACACTTAACTTAATTAATATTTTTTACGATATATAATAAGCGAATATAAGGAGGGGGACGATGTTAGAATTTGTAGAAAACAATGAGTTATCGGCAAAAATAAAAGTTGTAGGCGTCGGCGGCGGCGGAGGTAATGCCGTTAATACTATGATAACGGCGGGGCTTTCCGGAGCGGATTTCATTGTGGCTAATACCGATGCCCAGGCATTAAAAGCAAGCGCCTCAAGCATAAGAATACAGCTTGGAGAACAGGTTACCAGAGGACTAGGGGCAGGAGCTAACCCCGAAATAGGAAAAAAATCGGCACTAGAAGATAGAGAAAAGATTAAAGAAATATTAGATGGTTCGGATATGGTGTTTATAACCGCAGGGCTAGGCGGAGGCACAGGTACCGGAGCCGCCCCTGTAATTGCGCAAATAGCCAAAGAAGTGGGCGCTTTAACCGTAGCTGTAGTTACGAAACCTTTTATTTTTGAAGGCAACAGAAGAATGAAGCAGGCGGATGAAGGGCTAAGAGAGCTTAAAGCTGTAGTTGATACCGTAATCACTATTCCAAATCAGAGGCTTTTGGCAGTTGCCGGTAAATCTACTTCTATGCTCGATGCTTTTAAAAAAGTCGACGAGGTTCTTTTGCAAGCCGTTAAAGGCATCTCCGATTTAATTAATGTCCACGGTCTTATTAACGTAGATTTTGCAGACGTTAAGACTATAATGTCAGAAATGGGTATGGCGCTTATGGGAACAGGTATAGCAGAAGGAGAGAATAAGGCTTTAGAAGCGGCGCAAAAAGCTATTTCCAGCCCGCTTTTAGAAGATATAAAAATAGAAGGCGCCAGAGGTCTTTTGATAAACGTCGCTGGCGGAAAAGATATGAGTATTTTTGAAGTAAACGAGGCTGCGGAAAAAATTAAATCCGAAGCTCATCCAGATGCAAATATAATATTCGGTGCTGTTATAGACGACAGTCTTGAAGGCAGAATGATGGTGACGGTTATAGCTACCGGATTAGGTGCCGAAGCGCGTCCAGTTTCTTTAGTTTCAGTCAATAATTCATGTGTTCAGCCTGTTCAGATTATAGAAGAAAATAGTGAAAATGAACCCTTGCCCCAGGCAACAGATATAATCAACAAAATAGAATCTAAAACAGTATATATAGACCGATTTTCAAATAAAGAAGATGAAGAAGATTATGAAAGCGAAAGATATGATATCCCGACTTTTATGAGAAATCAGGCGGACTAATTTAATTTTTTATGCTGGACGGCGGGGATATTAACAAATTCGACATTAAGGCAAAAATATGGCTAGAAAAAGACGGAGAGCCGATTTTTGGTTTAGGCAGGTTCATCCTTCTTGAAAAAATTGAGTCGTCAGGTTCAATATCTTCCGCGGCAAAAGAGCTTGGATATTCTTATAAAAAAGCATGGAGCTTTATAAATATCATGGAAAAGAGGTTAGGATTTGAACTGGTTAGTAAAAAAATAGGAGGCAGGCATGGAGGCGGCTCTATTCTAACCGATGAAGCAAAAAATATTATGAAGATGTATGAAGAATTATTAAAAAAGGAAAAAATATTTTTAAAAGATTATCAAAGACACACGCCGCATCTTTTACACCCCTTGAAACATTGAGGGGTCGTCTTTAAATTAATGCCTGTTAAATACTCGCTTAGAAGATATTTTTTTGTAACCCCCTGTTCTATTATATCCCACGGCAAAAGCTCATCTTGGTCAAATTTTCTTATAAAGTCTTTAATGTTATATTCTTTTGAGGTTATAGCATTTTTCAAGCTAATTTTGTTTATAAAAGAATAAATCAAAATCTCATTGGAGATTCTTGAGCCTCTTGCAAAAAAAGCTTCCGTAAAAGCTGCATTTAATGGATTTATATTTATATTGAGATTGGGAAGTCTTTTAAGATTCTCGTTAAGATAACCGGCTTTCTTACGAAGCACGGTTAAATCTTCGAAGCTTTCCCATTGAAGCGGAGTCCACGCTTTAGGGACAAAAGGGCTGAATGAAGCTGTAATAAGGCCTATTCTCTTATTTATTTTAGAAGATCTCACAAATTCTTCACGCATTGTTTTAATTAGATTTATAGTTTCATCGAGATCTTCTTTTCCTTCACCTGGGAGTCCGAACATAAAATATAATTTAATATTTATTATCCCTTTCTTTATAATATTTTTAAGCGCAGTTATTATTTCATCGTTGTCTATATCTTTATTAATCATTTTCTTAAGGCGGGAAGAGCCTGTTTCAATGCCTAGGGTTACAGTTTTAATGCCGGTTTCTTTTATTAGGTCCAGGTTATTTTCGTCAAGGCAGTCGAATCTAATTGATGATAACGAAAAAGGTTTTTTAGAATTCAATGAAAACCGCATTATTTCGTTTATATTTTTGCTGTCCATTGTGCCCAAGCCGACAAATCCGGCTTTATCCTCCGCGCTTAAAGATCCTATGGCATTAAGAACGTCGGCATGCTTTGATTCTCTTAACGGCAGATATATAAAGCCTGCACTGCAAAAACGGCACCCTCTTTTGCACCCTCTTTCAATTTCAATCATATTTATATTGCTTAATTCAGAAAATTCCGTTGTGATAGGGGAAGATGAAAACGATGCACCGTTATCGGCATATTTCCTTCTTATTTTTTTTGGAAAGCCCGGAAGACACTCGATTTTATTTAGGGTTACAGGTTTTTTTTTATCGAATATAAAATTATATCCGGAAGGCACGTAAATGCCTTCTAATTTAGACGCTGATTCAAGTATTTCATATTTTTTTTTATTTTCTATGATTTTAAAGAAGTCGGGAAAAATTGCTTCTGCTTCTCCGACAAACATAAGGTCAAAGATTGGAGCCACAGGTTCCGGATTTAAAAAAGCTATCACCCCGCCCGCCATTATAAGAGGGTATGATTTATTTCTGTCTTTGGACAGGAAAGGAATTTTTTCTGCGTTTAAAATAGAAAGAATATTATTAAAATCGTTTTCATAGCTTAACGAGAAAAATATAAAATCGTAATTTGCAATTCTTTGCCTGGTTTCTATAGATATGATTCCCTTAGAATCGTCATCTTGTAAAAAAGCCCTGTCGCAAGACATGAACCCCGATTGGTTTATTAGCTCGTATGCTCTCAAAAATCCCAGATTAGACATTGCGACGCTGTAATAGTTGGGAAAAACTATAACGGCTTTAATGTATGTGTCAAAACGCTTTGTTAAACGGTTTCGTTCCGATGCTATATAGAGGTCGTACAACTTATGTATATTAATCTTTGCATTGCGGTTTCTGATCATGCGGCGAAATTATAATGTTTCATGCTAATTTTACCGAGGCTATTCTTTCCGTTACAAGTTGAGCCATTCTTTCGTCTATTCCAATATGATCGCCTAATTTAATATTAATTTTGGGGTATTTTTCCTTATAGTCGTTTAATATTTTTGGAATATCTCTAGAAACATGATTGCCTGAGTATAAAAAATAAGGCATAACATATATGATTTCAAAATTGTCCATCGCAAGTTTTTCGATAATATCCCTTATGTTGGGTTCAGCATGTTCTAAATAGGCATATTCAACGTTTTTCCCATCAAGCTTGGTTTTTATTATTTCCGTTATGCCTTTAAGAATATCATTGGCTTCGCTTCTTCTGGAACCATGTCCCAATAAAACTATGGCTTCTTTTTTCATGAATCTTATCCTTTTTAATTTTATACTTTAATTGTATTACATATATATTTTATAATATTATAAGGCGTTGTGCAATCACGGTATAATTTGGAGGTTTTTAATGGTTATAAGTAACGAACCTGCTGTTAGGGTGGAACATTTAGTTAAAAAATATAAAGATTTAACTGCTGTGGACGATATTTCTTTCAGCGTGGAAAAGGGCGATTTCTTTGCTTTCCTCGGACCTAACGGAGCAGGTAAAACTACCACTATAAAGATTTTATGCACTTTAGTACGTCAAACTAGCGGCAATGCTTATATAAACGGTTATAATACCATAAAAGATAAGAAAGAAGTTAGAAAATCCATAGGTTTAGTTTTTCAAGATCCAACGCTCGATAACGATTTAAGCGCATATGAAAATCTTAGTTTTCATGCAAAACTATACGGAATGGACAAAAGTATAGTAAAAGAGAGGATAGACTATATATTAAATTTCATAGATTTATACGGCTATAAGGATAAACCGGTTAAGTTATTATCGGGTGGAATGAAAAGAAGGCTCGAAGTTGGAAGGGGCCTCCTTCATTCTCCTTCAGTGCTTTTTCTTGACGAACCAACCGTTGGTTTAGATATACAGACAAGAATAAATATGTGGGATTTCATAAACAGGCTTAGAAAGGAAGAGCAAACAACCGTTTTTTTGACAACGCATTATATAGAAGAAGCTGAAAACTGCGACAAGATAGCCATAATAGACCACGGAAAAATTATTGCCGTAGATACCCCCTCTGCCTTAAAAAAAATAACGGAAACAAAGCACGGCGAAATACCTACCCTTTCTGATGTTTTTATATCTCTTGTCGGCAGGGAAATAAGGGAAGAATCAGCTTCGGCTACTGACAGAATGAGGGAATTTAGTAAAGTATTAAGAAGATAGATTATCTAACTTTAATATTATTTTTGACGAAGCTTCTAGCGCCATAGTCCATCTCAAAGCATCTAACGGGGTTTTTCCCCACGAAAAAGAGCCGTGTGATTTTATCATAAAAACGCCATTTTCCTTAAATATGTCTTTGGCTTCCAGTTGAGGCATAAACTTACCGGATTTTATGTCTTCTATTAGTTGAAGCGGCATTACGTATATTTCTGGAAAAAAATAAGCCGATTCAAAGTCGACCGGAGTTATTTTATTTAAATCGGGATATATTTTATAAATATTTTTAATGACTTGAGGGGAAGAGCTGAATTTATCATGTTTTTTTATTTTATCAAGGTATATTGACAAAGCAATTGCATTTAATGGATGAGAGTGAAGAACCGTACAGCCCGGAAAACTTTTTAATATAAATTTGTGGATTTCAAGTTCGGATGATGCGACGTTATCGGTAAGACCGCGTTCTTTTTTATTAAGATTCTGGTTGAGCGGAACCGCGGTGAAGTCGCTTCGTTTTAAATTGATAAGGCTTCTTCCAGTTTTTGTAATAAGTATTTTTTTATTTATCCCAGTGCTGATGTTTCCGCTGTGAGTATCTAGAAGACCTTTGTCAAAAGCTATCTTGCAAACATATCTAAGCTCGGATATGTTTTTTGAATATTCGTGTCTTTCGGATTTATCTTTTACCATTATAGCAATTTATTTTATATGACGGGAAAAGTGAATACAATAAAAAAATACATTTTCATTAAAAAATGTTATAATTATATTATATAAATGGGGGCGCAACGGTTTCGACGGTGATATTACGGCTATTAGCTGCATGTCGAGGACGCTTTGTAGGCTCGTTAATCATTCGAAGCAAAACATAATCGCAGATAACTACGATTACGCATTAGCCGCTTAATCGGCTAACGTCTTTGAAATTTCTACCTGCAAAATTCAAAGGCGACAATTGCAGGGTATAGTTTAAACGTTTCCTTTTCGTTTAAACAGAATTTCTAAAAAGGACGGCTGAGAAAAGGTTTTGTTTATTCTTTGCTTTTTGATGCCGTATTTAAAGAATAAACTAAACATGTAGATGCTTTAGTTTTAAATCTTCGGACGCGGGTTCGACTCCCGCCGCCTCCACCATTTGTTATAACCAATTTCTTACCCTTTTTCTTGACGGACACCTTATAATTTTAATAAAATATAGTTATGCCTAATCATTCCGAATTTCAAAAGATAAAAATCGTTGCAGACAACAGAAAAGCGTCCTTTCTGTATGAAATAATTGAAAAATACGAAGCCGGCATATCGCTTTACGGTCCGGAAATAAAATCTGTAAAATCAGGAAAAGTAAATCTTTCGGATGGATATGTTGTTATAAAAAACGGGGAAGCACTTTTGTTGAATGTTCATATAAGTCCGTATGAAAAAGCATCAAGAGAAAATAAAGATCCGCTCAGAACCAGAGTTTTGCTATTGCATAAGCATGAAATTTTAAGGCTTTTAGGAAAAATAAAAGAAAAAAATCTTACCGTAATTCCTCTAAAAATGTATTTAAAGGCTGGCATGGCTAAGGTAGAAATAGCTCTCGTAAAAGGCAAAAAACTTTACGATAAAAGAGCTTCCATTAAGGAAAAAGAAAATAAAAGAGAAATTGAAAGAATTGTTAAAGGCAGAACTAAAGCGTGAAGCTTTTGGCAATGTTATTAATTTTTAACCATAAATATAATGAATAATAATTAATGGAGATTTAAATGATTAAAACTTTAAAAAGCTATAAAATTAATATTTTTAGACTTGCCTTTTTATTTCTAGTTCTTATTTTTACAATTAATTTTTATTATGCTCCGGATGCTGCGGCAGGTATAAGAAAAGCTCCTAATTTTAATTCAAGGGTTCTTAATCCTGTTACGTCCGGATTTAAAAACTTCCAGTTAAAAAATTTTAATGGACACGTCGTTGTAATTAATTTTTGGGCTACTTGGTGTCCGCCTTGCAGGCATGAGATACCTATGTTTAAAAATTTTTATAAATCGGAACGTTCAAAAGGAGTTATAGTAGTTGGAATTAATGTTAATAACAGCATTGGAGGAGTAAGATCATTTCTGAAACAATATAACATTATGTATCCTGTTGTTTATGCTAGTTCTGAAATAATAAGCGATTACGGAGGTATAAGTGATATTCCGCAAACGTTTTTCATATCAAAAAACGGTCGCCTGATGTTTCATTGGGTCGGCGAGATATCGAAGGGAGCATTATACGGAATTACGGACAAGCTTTTAAAAATGAATTAATTTTTTTAATTGTTTTTATATTAAAAATAATGTATAAAATTATGTATATAATTATAAAAAAATAAAAGGTGATATTCTATGGCTATAGATGATATGCTGTCCGAGCTCAAAGACCTTGCAAAGGTTGTCGACGATGCTACTAAAAAAATGGGAGAATTTAAAAAGCCTGTAAAAGAAAGTTCCGATAATATACCCCTTGCGCAGGAAGGAATCTCCGATATAATAAGAGAAACAGAAAAGGCGGCAAACAATATAATGAATCTATTAGACGAGATAAATGAAAACTCTAACGATATCGACAGCAGCCTGCTGCATTTAATTGAACTTAATCCTATAAAAAAGATTAAAGAAAGTTTAATCAACCTAAAGGAGCTAAATAAAAAAAATATAGATAAAATTTTAGATGTTCTATCTCTCCTCTCGTTTCAGGACCTTACCGGACAAAAGCTCTACAAGATACAAAATACCTTAAATGAAACTAAAGTTAAGCTTTTAAAGGTTTTAGTTGACACTGAAGTGGAAGCTAAAGAAATCCCGAAGGAAAAAAAGGCTGAAATATATGGAAAGTTAAAAGACATGGTTGCGGATAATCAAAAAATGGCTCAAAATGATGTTAATTCCATGCTTAGCGAATTAGGATTTTAATTATTTTAACTTTATCCTTTTTTATACTTGCTTTTTTTTTGCCGATATGGCAAAATAATCTTTTTTGCATTAAAAATATCAAAGTCCCCATCGTCTAGCCGGCCCAGGACATCGCCCTTTCACGGCGGCAACACGGGTTCGAATCCCGTTGGGGACGCCAGTTTATTTTCTCCTGTCAGTCCTTGATACGGTATTTAAATTTAATATACCTTTTATTTTTTGATAATCCAAAAGTTGTTTGTTAGTGAAACGCAGAATAATTTTTCTAAAAAATAAATTTGGGTTTCTTATTGACAATTAATAAAATAAAGGTATAAGATAATAATACATAATTGTTTTATTTTCGTTGCACGAGGTTTTTTTATCTGATAATATATAATAATGGATATTTAATTAAGTAATAATATTTTTATTATAATAGCAAATGGTACTCGAAGATATAAGATATCAGTTGGAACAATTTTATAGCTTTGACAATATAAAATTATCCTTTGAAGTGTTAAATAAACAGGGTTTTATATATTTTTCAAACGGCAAAGTACTTAATGCTGTATTGGGTAATAAACGCGATATAGATGTTTTTAAAGAATTAAAAGGTATAGATTCACATATAAATATTCAAGTTAGCATAGGAGAAGCTGCTCCAGAAAATACTTTAAACGAATATTTTGAGCAAATCCTTGAATCAATTGATGAAAACACAGGAGAAATAAAAACAGATTTAAATTCTAAGCAGAAAAATTCTGACATTATAAATCCTGTTGAAGAATTAAACCATGAAGTAATTATTAGAATTTCTGAAAGCCTTTCTGTTATTCCAGGAGTTGAATCTATTATTGCAGTTAAAGATGACGGCGAAATTTTGTATTCAAAAGGTATCGACGACGACGAATTTGAATCTGCCGATGCTATGTTTTTATATAACCAATCAAAAGAATTAGGCGGTATATTAAATTTTAATTCATTGAGAAGCGCTATATGTGAAGCTAATAATTATAAAAAAATAATAATTAATAATAAGAATATCTTATATAGCATGAAAGTTTCTTCCGAAGCACCGGCGCTTAAAACACAGATGGAAGCCGCTAAATTGTTAAAAGACGCATAAATTATCCTTTACACCTTTTGTTGAACGCAATTGTAGAAAATAAATAATTTAGCTTATGGATGCCAAAGATAAAAGCATTATTGATAAAATACTTAAAATTGCCGGCGTAGATGCTTGTGCCGTATCTTCATTAGACGGAGAGGTTCTAAAATACGAAACAAATGTAGACGATATATTGCCGGATCAGATAAACCAAGTCTCCCGTGAGATAAGCAAGCTTTTTGCTTCATATTCAATTTCATCTATTGATATTTCTTCCCTTTATTTAAATTTTGACGATAGAAATATTATTGTCAACGGATTTGGAAGCGGTTTCATTTTTATTTTGAGTAAGAGGAATTCAAATGTTAATCTGCTAAAGATGGAAACGTCTTATTTGGAAAGTGAATTTATAAAAATAGTATCGCAATCTTTTGGAAATATATCGGCAACACCTCTTATTAACACTGAAAAAGAAGACCAGCAATATTCAAAAAATGAAAACGAAGATGTATTTAATACGCTTTTTGGGCAAAAAAACGGTCCCGATATTAAGTCTAATGAACTGATCGATAAAAATAATTTAGATACTATTAAAGATATTTTTTCTTCAATTTTAGGTCCGATATCGGCAATAATTTTTGATGATAAAGTCAAAGAATTAAATGAAGATGTTAATAGTTTTAATGCCGAAAATATCGAAAATTTGATAAACAGGCTATCAGAAGAGATAGAAGGCAAAAAAGACAGACTTAATTTTATCACTGCAGTAAAAGGCATAGTAAATTTTTAAAAGTTCCATACCTGCCTCAATATAGTTAATGGTCTTGTTGTTTCTTTTTATCGCCGGCGTGGCTCAGGGGTAGAGCAGCTGATTCGTAATCAGCGGGTCGTAGGTTCGATTCCTATCGCCGGCTCCATTTATATTTCAAATTTTAGACGTATTGAATATAAATAAAAAAGTTATAAAATAAATTATTGGTAAATAGGCAATTTTATGACTAATTGTCAAAATTTTATGACTAATTGGCATATTATTATTAATTATTTAATTTTTTATTTTCTGCTCACCCTGCCATTGTTAAAATGTTTTTAATTAAATAAAAAAAATGGCATAAAGCTTGCTCTTTTAAATTTAAATAAAACAAGTAAGTTAAATTAACTTTTTATTAAATTTAAGGGGGAGTTTATGGCTGATGGAAAAATCGGTAATCCTACCGCTGTTGGTCTTGTAACGTTTGGTATAACTGTGATACTGTTTTCTATGTATCCTTTGGGACTGACCAACATGAACGGTTTATTGTACGGGCAGTTAGTATTTTCTGGCGGTTTAGCTTTTATTATCGTCGGTATTTTTAAATTTCTTATTGACGATACATACGGAGCAACAGTATTTTTGCCGTTTGGTTTTATGTTGCTGTCTTTTGCTACGCTTGTAATAGGTGCTATCGGCGCACCGAATAATCCGCAATTTGTAGGTTGGTTTTTCTTGTTGTGGGGTATTTTTTCTTTAATGGCGACCATCGGCGGCAACATTGGAAAAAAACCGGTGATGTTGCAGCTTGCCCTTCTTTTATTTACGGTAGAACTTGTTCTCGTAGGATTTAATTACTTATCTGGTTCTAATCTAATGACTCTTGCAGGGATTATCGGGGTTCTCGCAGGTATAGCAGCTTTTTATACTGCATGGGGCGTTTTTCTTAACGGTCTTGCAGGTAAAAAGATATTGCCGATATAGTTATAGTCCAAACAATACTTTATCTTATTAAAAATTATTAAAAAGCGCCTAAGTTTTTTTATATTAGGCGCTTTTTGTTTAAATAAATTATAATTAACATATTGACTTATGACTTTTAAGTCATTATAATTAAAACTATAGGCTGACTTAATAATAAATAATAATAGATGAAAATTTTTACTGCCGTAAAATCCGGATATGTTTAATATAATACGAAATATAAATAATGTTATGAAGAATAAAATTTTTACATTTAATTTAATTTTTTTGGTTTTACTTTTAATATGTTCTTTTTTTGTTTTTCCTATTAATAACGCTAATTCTTTTTATTTAAAGCCCGTTAAAGCTATTACGCTAAGAGAGGCATATATTCTTGCGGTTCGGCGTAACGGCTCAATAAAAGCCGCTAAGGAAAGCTATTATCAATCCACCCTATTAAAATGGTCTGCAATAGGAATGGTTTTGCCCGACATATCACTGAAATATACCGACCAGAGGATGCATGTTAATTCTGCCCCCGCTTCGGCTCAGCTTGCACCGCTGATGAATAATATTTTCTTATTTTTTTTCCCTAATTATCAGTATAGCTTTACGTTAAACGAGCCTGCGATTAATGTGGGCGCAATTCCTGCTTATATGTCTGCAGTAAATTCCAGCAAAGCTGCTAAAATGTCTGCAAATAACGTATCAGCAAATACACTTTATGAAGTAGCCGTAGATTATTATACGGTATTAAACGACTTAAATTTAATAAAGGCTGACGGTAAAACATTATATGAAGCAAAATCACATCTTGAACTTACTAAAGCTAAATTAAAAGCGGGTCTAGCCATAATTACCGATCTTCTTCAGGCAAAATCACAATTTTATGCAGCAAAACAAGAACTTATAAGTGCTAAGAATATGCTCAAATCGTCAAAGGCAAAGCTTGCTTCTCTTATGGGGGTAGCCGGAAACTTTAAGGTAATAAAGCCAAAAAATCCAGTATTAAGGAAGATATCTTTGGGCAAATATATAATTCTTGCCTATAAAAATAATCCTGATTTAAAGTCACTAAGATTTGCCCAAAAATCCGCTGATTACGAAACAGGATTTTATGAATTGCAGTATATCCCTAAGATTAATTTTTTGGCTTCGTATAATGCACTTTCAAACGAGCATTTCATACCGCAGGGTTCGACCAATTATTGGACGGCTGGAGCGACACTGACAATGCCTTTGTTTCAAGGAGCTTCAAGAATTATATCCATAGAAAAAGCCCGTTCGGAAGCTAATATGTCAATGTATAAAACTATGCAGGCAAAAAGAGATTTAAAGGCTTTAGTCGCGTCCGAGTTTTATAACGTCCGCAGTTTGAAATCAGAAGTAGGAACACTTAGATATGAAGAAAAATTTGCTTCTAAAAATTATATGCTCGTGGAAGAGGAATTTAAAGCCGGAGTAGCTACAAGCGTTGATGTGGTAACGGCGCTTGCTGAATTAATCAGGGCGAGGCATAATCTTCTTTCGGCAAAATTGAATTATTATGAATCAGTTCTTGACTTGAAAAGACTTACGGGTTCTTTTAAGAGAAAGTTGATAAATCTGACCGTCGATAAATTAAATTAAGGTCTTTAAAAAAAATTACAGTTTTTATATATTATATATTATATATTATATACATATTAATTAACGGGTGATACTGAATGAACGGAGAAACAGAAAAAAACGTAAATAATGAAAAGTTGAGCAAATTCAATAAAAAAAATATCATTACTGCTTCAATTATAATTTTCCTTGCAATAATAGGAGGAATATTTGTTTTAAGATGGTATCTTTTTGGACTTACACACGTTTATACCGAAGATGCCGAGATTGACGGTCATATAGTTTCTGTCAGCACAATGGTTCCTGGCAATATTAAAGCTATCTACGTCCATAAAAATGAATCAGTCAAAAAAGGTTCCTTGATTGCTAAAATAAACGATTCTACTTATTATCCGGCAATGCTTCAGGCAAAAGCTAATTATAAACTTGCAAAAGCAAAGCTATTCAGCGCGGGAGGAAACGTTGCCCAATTTATAGGTAACTCTTATAATTCATATTATATTAATAAATTGGCATATACTACGGCTTCGGCTAATCTCCACAAAGCACGGTTATCTTACAGGCTGGCTAAGAAAAATTATTTAAGAGGACTTGTTCTTTTTAAAAAGGAGTTTATAACTAAACAGCAATTCGATACTTTGAATACGCAATATTTAATTTCTAAACAAGCCCTTATTTCTGCTCAATCTGCTTTAGGGGCTGCAGAAAGGAACTATGTTGAGTCCAGATATGTTAAAAGCGTTAACTTTGCAAATAAGATGACTACGCTTATTCCTTTTAAAAAAGCTGTCAAAGTAGCAAAAGCGGCATATAAAGTTGCTCTTGCCAATTACAAAAATACTTTTATATATTCGCCAATAAACGGAACCGTGTCGGAAAAAATGTCATATATAGGCGAGTATATTATGCCTGGAACGCCAATAGTTATGGAAAATAACTTAAAGAATGTTTGGGTTACGGCAAACGTTAAAGAAACAGTTGTAGGAAATATAAAAACCGGAGATTCCGTTAAAATTTCCGTGGATTCATTCCCTGGAAAAACTTTTAGAGGAAAGGTAGAATTTGTAGGCTCTGTCAGCACTTCTAAATTTGCTTTGATTCCAACTAACAATCCTTCTGGAACTTTTACAAAAGTAACGCATAGGCTTCCTGTAAGAATTAAGATATTAAACGACTCAAAACATATTTTAAAACCGGGAATGATGGTTGAAGTTACTATAGATACGTCTAATGGCTAAAATAAAAATACTAAAATTTAATAGAGGCGATAAGAATGAATTTTAAGATATTATTATTTTTTGCGGCATTATTTTTTTTATCCGCTGGTTTTTTGAATTTTACATTGCAAAAAAATGCATATTCATACGGCAACAGTCGAGGCAAATATCTTTTCCATTATTATAATTGCGACGATTGTCATTCTGTTAACGGAGTCGGCGGAAGTCTTGGTCCGTCTTTATCTGATTATGGAAATATCATTCCTGATTTTAGTTGGACTGCTAAGCAAATAGAAAGCCCTGATTCGCATTTTAAAAGGGGCGAAAAGATAAGTATTAACAATAAAACATATTACGTAATTATGCCTTCGTATAATTATATACCCAGGGATGAAATAAACGCTATAGCTTCATATTTGGAATCGCTCAAAAAATAGACGTTATTTGTTGTTATCTATTATAATGCCGCCTGTCTCGCCTTTATCAGTTCCTGCGCCACCACCACTCGTAATATTCTGCAAGCGCAAATCGTTTTTAAATACCAAATTAGTCCAAGGATAAGTTAAATCTATATTGTTCTCAGCAAATTTTTTGGCGATTGCAAAATTAATATCGCTGTTAATAAAATGTCTTCTTATTGGAGACTGAATCCATGCTATAAGTTCAAGGTTAAACGAAGAAGAACCGAATCCAGTGAACCATACGGAGGGTTCAGGTTTTTTAAGAACTTCCGGGTTTTCATCTGCTATTTCCAATAAAACCTTTCTAGCGAGGTCTAATTTCGCAGCTGTTTCTTCAATCCCTAACGGTATATGCATTCTTATTTTAGGATCTCTATGCGACCAGTTAATAACGTTTGACGTTATAAAATTTGAATTGGGAACAATTATTGAAATATTGTCTCTTGTCGTTATGGTAGTACTTCTTGCCCTAATGTCGGTTACTATTCCGTCATGTCCGGCAACCTCGACGTACTCACCTTCCTTAATAGGTTTTTCAAATAATATTATAATACCAGAAATAAAATTGCTTATTATATTCTGCATTCCGAATCCTATGCCGAGACCGATGATGCCAGCTAAAAATGCAAGGGAGCTTAAATTTATTCCGAGAACTTGAAATGCTATGAAAAAACCAATTATTAGAATGATATATTTGATAAATCTTGTTACCGTTTTTATAAAAGCTTTATTTAACGTTTTATTTTTTCTAAATTCCCTTCTGATAAGATGAGAGAATATATAGGCTATGAGATATGAAGCTATAATAATGGTTAAAGACGTGAGTATAGATAAAAGCCTTATTTTATTTCCGTCTATCGTATAAACTTTGTCTCTTAAAAATTCAAACATAATTCTTTAATTTTAGTTGAAATTGCGGCTTATTTTTTTATATTATATTTTTGATTTCAATATATTATAATATATATATTAAAAATTAAAAATGATAAAAAGAAGGTATACGCAAACAATAAAAGTTGGCAATGTCATAATAGGACACGATGCTCCGATAAGCGTTCAATCCATGACCAACACTATTACCGAGGATACTGTTTCAACGGTAAAGCAGATAAAAGACTTAGAAAGTTATAACTGCGATATAGTCAGGGTTTCAGTGAACAGTTCTGAAGCCGCCAGTTCTTTGAAAGATATCGTAAAACAGGTTAACGTTCCTATAGTAGCGGATATCCATTTTGACCATAGGCTTGCCTTGGCTTCTTTAGAGGCTGGTGTTAAGGGTCTAAGGATTAACCCGGGAAATATTGGCGACAATAAAAAAGTAAAAGAAATTGCAAGTGCCTGCAAAGACGCTGGTGTGCCTATAAGGATAGGGGTCAATTCAGGATCTTTGGAAAAAGGCGTTTTAGAAAAAAACGGTGGAGATTTTGCCGAGGCAATGGTAGAAAGCGGACTAAAGCATATAAAACTGCTTGAAGACCAATCTTTTTATAATATAAAAATATCCTTAAAATCTACCGATGTTTTAACTACTGTAAGAGGATACGAACTTCTTGCTGAAAAAGTTGATTATCCGTTTCATATTGGTATAACAGAGGCCGGCACGGTATTTTCTGGGGCAATAAAATCAGGTGTTGGGCTTGGAATATTATTATATAAGGGATTGGGAGACACTATAAGGGTTTCTTTGAGCGACGACCCCATAATGGAAGTTATCGCCGGTTATAACATTTTAAGAGATTTAGGTTTAAGACGGGGCGGGGTTCAACTCATTTCGTGTCCTACATGTGGAAGGTCCGAGATAAACATCGCAGGATTAGCGAAAGAATTTGAAAAGATTTCCTTTAAAATAAAATCCGATATTAAAGTTGCAATAATGGGATGTGTAGTAAACGGTCCGGGAGAGTCTATGCATGCCGATGTCGGTATTGCGGGAGGAAGGAACAAGTCTGTATTGTTTTCAAAAGGAAAAATTATTGGAAAATATGACAATAAAGAAATACTCCAAGCTTTAATTAATGAAGTAGAAAATATTACAGGGGAAAAAATTAATTTAAATCAAAATTAGGAGTTAATGTGAGATATTCATCTTTTTTCATACCGTCTTTAAAAGAAGATCCTAAGGAGGCAGTACTTAAAAGCCATAAATTACTTTTAAGGGCAGGTTACGTAAGACAACTTTCAGGGGGCATATATACTTATCTTCCTCTTGGTTTAAAAAGTTTGCGCAAATTAGAAGAAGTAATAAGGAAAGAGATGAATATTGCAGGAGCAGTCGAACTTTCCATGCCTTTTGTCCAACCGTTAGACATTTGGAGAGAATCTGGAAGAGACGAAGATTACGGAAAAGAGCTTCTGCGTTTTAAGGATAGACAGGATAGGGATTTTTGCCTTGCTCCGACTTATGAAGAAGTAGTAACCGACCTTGTTAAAAAAAACATAAAGTCATATAAAGAATTACCCCTGACTTTATATCAGATACATCTTAAATTCAGGGATGAGATGCGCCCTAGATTCGGTCTCATGAGAGCCAAAGAGTTCATAATGAAAGATGCTTACAGTTTTGATACTAATGAAATTGGGCTGGACGAAAGTTATAAGAAAATGAAACATGCGTATGAGAATATATTTAAAAAACTAGGATTTGATTTTAAATTTATTAAAGCCGAAGCAGGAGAGATAGGGGGAAACTATTCAGAAGAACTAATGGTTTTTTCAGAATATGGGGAAGACAAAATAGTTATCTGCGAAAATTGCGGGTATGCTGCTTCTATAGACGAAGCAAGTTCTGTTTCTGATTACAAAGGTCCTCTTGAATCCTGCAGACAGCCCAGAATGACTAAACTTTTTACTCCGGATAGAAAATCTGTGGAAGCAGTAGGCGAGTATCTTAAAGTGGACAGGACTTGTTTTGCTAAAACGCTAATATATGAAACGGAATCAGGTTTTATTGCAGCATTGGTTAGGGGCGACAGAGAAATGAACGAGCGCAAACTAAAAAAAGCGGCTGGAGTTAAAAATTTATTTCTTGCAAAAGAAGAAGACGTAGAAAGAATAACGGGAGCCCCATGCGGTTTTGCCGGGCCTTTTAATTTAAAAGACATAAATATTATTGCTATAGATGACGAGATTAACAACTCGGAATACTGGATTACTGGAGCTAATGAGAAAGACGCCCATATGGCAAACGTAAAACCAGGACGTGATTTTACCCCAGATATCGTTGCGGACATAAGAAGCGTTCAGGCAGGAGATAAGTGTATAAAATGTTCTGGCACTTTAACTGTTAAAAACGCAATAGAACTAGGGCATATTTTTAAACTAGGCGAAAAATATTCAAGTATTTTGAATGCCAAGTTTTTAGATGAAAAAGGAGAATCAAGATTTTTTGTTATGGGCTGTTACGGAATCGGAGTCGGCAGAACTTTGCAAACTCTTATAGAAGTTTTTTCGGACGATAATGGGATAAATCTTCCCGTATCGGTAAGTCCGTTCGACATAGCCGTAGTGAATCTTAATGTTAATGATGAAAAAATAACGTCTGTTGCCGAAAAAATTTATACTGATTTAACTGCAATGGGAATAGATGCAATATACGACGATAGAAAATTATCCGCCGGCATTAAACTTAAAGATATCGATTTAATAGGAATACCTTTTAAGATAGTAGTAGGCAATAGGACTATTAAAGATAACATATTTGAGCTTAGCACAAAAAAGAACAATACTACGGAAACTTTCGATAATTTAGATTCGCTGTATAAAAGAGCAGAGGAACTGTTAAAATAAAAAAATTCCTGCGTTCCATTTAGTTTTAATATTTCAGAAACTATCCCTGAAACGCAGGAATTAAATTTTATTAATGTGCTAATAACTAATAACGCGCAACGCGCTCGGACGACCGCCCGTTAATTATGCTCAGCCGAATCCGCTGCTATAACCTCCGCCGCATGAGCCTGTTCCTCCCGTCGAACCATAGTTTGAAGTATAGCCTCCACCGCCGCAACTACTGAAAGAACTTACTCTTTTAACGGGTTTTTCGGCTCCGCAAACCGGACATTTGATATCATCGCCTTTTTCGCTAAGCCTTTGATAAATTTCAAATATTTTTCCGCATTTTTTGCATTCGTATTCGTATATGGGCATATTTATTATTTTCCTCCTTGTATTTTTCTATATATTATATCATAAAAGAACACAAAAATCATTATAAGTTCTCAATTCAATGTTCCCGTAACAAGTTTTATATAGTATTTGTCTATATTTAATCTGAAAAGTGTATTTATGTAGTTTACCTTAGCCGCTTTATATTCGTCGAGAGTTCTGTCCAGATTTATTAAAGTAGTAATGCCGCCCCTATATCTGTTTGTTGTTATTTTTAAAGTCTCTTTTGCATTCAATGCGGCAAGCTTTGCCACTTTCGTATTCATTAAGTCAGTTTTGTATTGCAAATAAGCTTTTCTAACCTGCATTTCAACTTTGTTTCTTAAAAGCCCTTTATATTCTATCATAGTATTATATTTGCTTTTTGATTTTTGAAGGTTGTTGTAATCGTATAAGCCAGAAAAAATATTAAAGTGCAGCATTACAGTTAATGCATAGCTATAAGAATCATCTGGATGTATAGATTGTCCGTTGCTGAAATAATCGTATCCTGCGACTAATTTAGGTAAAAACTTACCCTCCGCTTCTTTAACTCCAAGCCCCATATTTTTTTTATTTAATAAAAGTGCTTTATAATCGGGTCTCATCTTAAATGCGATTTTTTGTAGAGAAGCTATACTTAAGGGCTTGCCGTATGGTATGCGTTTTAAACCGCTTGTTAGTTTATGATTCGAATTTATTGGAATTCCAATACTTATATTTAAAAAATATTTTGCAAGTTTATAATTTTTTTTAGCCGATGCAAGCTTTTCTTTCATTGCCGCGAGTTCGACTTCTGCCCTAAGAACGTCAGAAGATACTACTTGACCAGCCTTAAACATATTATTCGCAATAGTTTTGTAGGCTTTTGCAGTTTTTACCATACTTTCCATGAGCTTAACATAATGTTTTGCGAGAATCACGGAGTAATAAGCCTTGGCAACGTCGTATAGGATTTTCTGTTTTGTTTCATTGAGTCCCTTTTTGACGGACTGCATATTAAGTTTTGCCCTTTTATATCCAAAATATATTTTACCGCCCATAAATAAGGGCTGCTCTACTGAAAATTCAGATTCGTAATTATGTATTATCCCGGGATTATTTAAAAAATTAGGACTGAAATATGATTGAATATTCTGGTTTGTCAGTAATCTCTGATTTAAGATATTACCGAAGGCATATAGCGGATTATCAGTATTCATATAGATTTCATTAAAATCTATCTTTGGAAAAAAACCGCTTCTGGCTTCATTTTCATTATAACCAGCCGCAATAAGCTTAATTTTTTCTAACTTTAACATTTTATTGTATTTTAATGCGTATAGGAAAGCCTTATTTATAGACATGCCATGCGTCTTATCCATGCTGATGTTATAAGCAAAAACTCCTTTTCCAGCATTTGTTACAAGAGTTAAAATTAAAAAAAAACTTATTATTAAGATAAAATTTTTATATGTTTTATTTTTATTCATATATATTAATAATTATATATTTAATTTAGTAAAATTTTTAATGTTCAATTATTTTTTTGGTTTAGTTTTTACTTCGGTAAATTTAATAAAATTGTCTTATCCGTTTTTACGGAGTTAAGATTGTGGTTTTCTTTAGAAGAGGTGTTGCCGTAACCTTTTAAATCTTTAAATATTTTTTCAATTCTTTTATCGTTAAGTTCATAGCACATCATTACACCGTCCCGCTTACAGCTTACGATACCTTTATTTTTAAGCGATATAAGATGCTGCGAAACTGTTGCTTGAGGAAGAGATAGCGATTCCCATATATTTTTTACGCATGATTTATTACTTACGAGCACTTCTATTATTTTAAGTCTTATAGGATGGCCCAATGTTTTAAGAAGTTCGGCTTCGGCTTTATATTCTTCTTCTTCGTAATTACTCATATTCAATTATTTTTGTAGTATATAAAAATGCAGATAAATATATATATTAATATAAATTTATTATATTTAATTTTATAATATATGTCAATAAAAATCAAGACCCCTGCATTAAGTTTATTATACAGAGACAGAGGTCTTGAGGTAATTTATTTTTTGTGGAATTAAGTTAAAATTATATTAGAAGGCAAGATGTATTTGTGAATTAGCGGCATATTCCATGAACGTTGCTGCCCCTGCATATTCAACCCCGTCTATCATATCTTCTTTTTTGAAGCCAAAAAGGTCCATGGTCATCTGGCAGGCGATTAACCTAACGCCGGTTTCCTGGCATAAAGATATAAGCTCTGGGACTGATGCTACCCCATTTTTCTTAATCATCGATTTCATCATGGTAGTGGCCATTGCCGTCATACCTGGCAAAGCTCCAACAATATTTGGGACCGGCATCGGCATTGCAGGATTTGCGATAGGAGAAACTTTAAGAGTATCGCCCGCATCTTTTTTAAGGATTTGCAGACCGTAAAACGTAAAAAATATAGCGCTCTCGATATCAAGCGTAGCCGCGGTAGATGCAAGAATAAGCGGAGGATAAGCCATATCGAGCGTTCCGTGAATAGAAATGATAGCCATTTTTGTTTGATCAGCCATTTTTGTTCTCCTTTTAAAGGTTAAAAATTAATTTTTAAATTTTTAGACATTAAGTTAAACAGATTTAAAAAAAAGCATTTAATTAAAACCAAAATAAAAAAAGGCCGATATTTTTTTAATTTACCATTTTTTAAAATAAATGGCAAGAAAATATTTTTTTACATTAACATAAAAATTATTAATTTTTTTAAAGTTTTTTTGATTAAATAGCTATTATTTGCCAAAAATATGGGGTGAATTTGACTTATATGAAAATTTATGGTATATTTTAATCAAATTACATATTAAAAATGATTATATATGTAAAAAATATGTATAAAGAGTTAAAACTTTAATGTTTTTAGGAGTAAATTTTGAAAAAAATTAAAAAAATTTTATTTGGATTAAGAATATCCCTTATAAAATTAATTAATAAAATCCAATTTAAATATTTTTTGCCTTATTTTTTATTATTATCAGTATTGATTTCTGTTGCATTTTTGTCTTATTATTACGTTATCCCTATGTATTACGGCTATTTAAAAGAACGGCAGGATGTAAAACTGCTAAAAGATAAAGTTAGAGTGGATTACGAAAAGATAAAGATTTATAAAATTATAAAAACATTTAATTCCGGTCTTCCGACCGCGGAGGAAAAAAAAGTTTCCAGCCTAATTTTTAATTTAGGAGAAAAATACAGGATAAATCCAGCTTTAATTCTTGCAGTTATAAGGGTTGAGAGTTCGTTTAATAACTTTTCTCATTCCAATATGGGTGCGGTAGGTCTTATGCAAATTAAACCTATAACCGGACTTTATCTGATTAAAAAATACCGCATAAAGTCTAAAAAATTCGATTATAAGACGAGTCATATACAGTATCTTCCAGCAAATTATCTATATGATCCTTCTTTGAATATTAAAATAGGAGCAAGATATTTATTGAGCTTGTTATACGAATTTAAAAATTTAAAACTTGCTTTATTCGCTTATAATGTCGGCCCTACATTTGTTCATAATACTTTGGAGTCCAGTGGAACAAGCTCGGTCAATAACAGATTAAGTATTGATATCTCTGGAAGCACAAACAGGTTGTTTTCTGATTTTTATTACGGATACTATAAAAGAGTAAAGAAGTATTTTGCTATTTATAACGGCGAGATATTTGCCGATCCCTTAAAAGGTTAATTATAAAAATTCAGAACCGTTATTTTTTACGTATTTTAAAGACTTAATAAACGATATCGTTAAAATAAATAAGATTATAAAAATAACCAGAAAGAATCCGATTCCAAGGTTGTGAAGGTTATGAACTTTAACCGGGGTAACTAACCCTGCCTGAATTAGTTTTGGAAAAGCTATTTCTAAAGCCGCTGCCAGTACAAAAGCCAACCCGCCCCAAAAAAGAGTGAGTCCGGATGTTCTCCTTGCTATATATTCTATACCTTTTTTAGGAATATTAAGGCGTTCCATAAACCTTCCAACAAACATTCCGATTATTATCTGGGTTACCATAGTGCCAAGGCCAAATAATAAACCAGGTAAAAAACCGGCGTATGCGTTAGGCATTTTCGGAGCAAGGACGGTATATACGATAATTGCGAAAGCGCCGGTACCCCATCCGGCGATAAACCCGTGAAGAAGCACCATATATATAGGAACTGGACGCGATTTATCTGCGGTATGTTTTACTTCCGGTTTATTTGCAGTAATTTTAAAAAGTTTTAACAGTATTTTTTCCAAACCTTCAAACAGTTCGAAGTTTTCTCCTAGTCCTATTACATAAGCGCCGGCAAAAGACATTACTATCCCCACAAATATGTATATTATAGGAACTACATCAGGTTTTGTTAATATTTTTCCTAGAGCATAATAAGACAACTCCGATGCGAGAGCTCTTTGAAAAGTAAACGCAAGGGAAAACAAAAGACCTGTTTTAAATCCCCCCTTTGTGCTATAGCTGCCTATTGAGTAACTGAAAGTAATCGGCCATGTGTGTTCGTCGGGAGTAAATCCGTGTACTATCCCCAAGATAAAAGCCGTTATTAATATAGAAAATACCGATGAAAAATTTTGCGGATTATAAAGATTAATCATATTTATTATTTTACCCTTTTAATTGTTGATTTGTAAAGATGCAAGGAATTAAAAAATATTTAAGGTATTGAAAAATTTGAAGGGTTTTAGATAATCTGATATAATTTGCATAAATAAAAACAATAATAAATGGTTGAAATGTTTTATGCTTGATATAGGTAGAAAAAAAGTTAAGATTGTAGCGACGCTTGGGCCGGCAAGCTCTGAAATATCCGTTATCAAAAGCATTATAAAAAACGGCACGGATGTCATAAGGCTTAATTTTTCTCACGGAAATGAAAATTTTTTTTCGAAAGCTATTAAAAATATAAGGTCAATATCAAGCGATATCGGAATTTTAGCAGACCTGCCGGGACCAAAGATAAGAACTGGGAAATTGACTAAAAATTCAATCGTGCTCACTAAAGGTTTAAAAATAATATTAACCGATAAGCATACCGTATCTGATGCAAAAAAAATTTTTATTGATTATCCGTATTTATCCAAAGATATAAAACCGGGCTATTCAGTATATATAAACGACGGAAATATAAAATTGAGAGTGTTAGAAAAAATAAACAAAAACGAACTTGTTGCGGAAATTTTAACCGGCGGTATTCTTAAAAGTGAAAAAGGTATAAATTTTCCTGGTTCGGTTTTGAGTATTAATTCATTTACGGATAACGACGAAAAGTTTTTAAAGTTTGGGGCAGAAAACGACGTGGATATGTTTGCCGTTTCATTTGTGAGAGGTCCTGACGATATATATAACGTAAAAAAATTTCTTAAAAAAAATTATCCTAAAAAAGAGTTTCTAATAATAGCAAAGATTGAAAAAATAGAAGCAGTAAAAAATATAGACAAAATAGCCGTAGCCGCAGACGCCTTAATGGTAGCCAGAGGCGACCTTGGAGTAGAAGCCCCGGTAGAAAATATTCCTATAGAGCAAAAAAAAATAATATCCGCCGCAAATTTTTATAAAAAACCTGTTATCACGGCAACTCAGATGCTTTTGTCAATGGTAAACAACGAATCGCCCACAAGGGCTGAAGTTACCGATATCTCTAACGCTATTTTTGATGGAACCGATTCGGTGATGCTGTCTGAAGAAACTGCTGTAGGCGGATATCCTGCCGAAGCTGTAAAATATATGTCTAAAATAATAAAAGCTACTGAAAAAAGCTTAATATTCAAAAGGATTTATAGAACCGGATATAGCGGAGAATATTTCAACGAACATATTAATTTAAATGTTCCAAGAACTCAAATATCGGATATTTCTAATATAATTGCAGAAATGTCTGTTGGAGCATCTAAACTCTTAAAAAATTCTATCATAGCGGCAATAACGAGATCCGGCTATACCGCCAGTTTAATATCTTCATTGAAGCCCCATGTGCCTGTTATAGCTATTGTTCCTAACGAGTCGGTGAAGCGAAGATTATCTTTAAATTATGGAATTTTATGCACCGTGATGAGAAATATAGACGATAAAAATATCGACTTAAAAGACGTAATAGGTTTAATTAATTCAGCGATAAAAGACTCACGACGTAAAAGTATAGATTATGCAATATTAACAGGCGGCGTTCCAATAGGAGAACCTGGCTCAACTGATTTCGTAAAAATAGTTAAATTACACTAAAACAACCAGAATTCCTATTGTTGCTTTAATACTTGAATAAAAATCTCCATAATGTTATATTATTTATAAATTTGTTTAATTTCTTTCGGAGAGATGGCCGAGTAGGTCGAAGGCGTTCGCCTGCTAAGCGAATGTATGTCCTAATAGATGTACCGAGGGTTCGAATCCCTCTCTCTCCGCCATTTAAAAACGCAATTTCCAATAAAACAATAACATT
This sequence comes from bacterium, assembly GCA_021777135.1. GTDB lineage: Bacteria > SZUA-79 > SZUA-79 > Acidulodesulfobacterales > Acidulodesulfobacteraceae > Acidulodesulfobacterium_A. The sequence continues at coordinate 510,728 of JAJYDX010000001.1, forward strand.
CTATATGTTCACGGATTCGAACCCTCGAAGCGCGAAGCGCTCAAGAGGAAGTTCGTACGTTTTAAAACTTTCCAAAGAAAAGTTTATCCCTCTCTCTCCGCCATTTAAAAACGCAATTTCCAATAAAACAATAACATTCTATATGTTCACGGATTCGAACCCTCGAAGCGCGTTTATTTTTTAAATACTTCCGTGAGCCGGGTTTTTAATCCAGAATTTCTTTTTTCTTCTTTTGAATTCATTGCTATGCCGAAAGCTTTAAATGTTCCGAAAATAACGACATTCTTTTTGCCTCTGGTTATGGCTGTGTATAATAAATTTTTTTTCAGCATCATATAGTGTGACTGATGAAATAAAACGATAACATTATTAAATTCGCTGCCCTGGGCTTTATGAATAGAAAGAGCATAAGCATGCATTATATTTTCGTATACATCAAGAAAATCATAAGTCACCGTCTTATTTTTGACTGTAAACGAACCAGAAAAATCTACGGATAAAGTTTTTTCTTCATGGTCTATATTAACAATATAGCCGGTATCGCCGTTAAAGACATCGAGGTCGTAATTATTTCTTTTTTGTATAACTCTGTCATGTAGTCGGAATTGTACGCCGTTGCAAATAAATGACGTATTACTAATATTTTCTGAAAAATTTTCGGATACGTAAATATTCGAAATATTGGTTTCATCTTCAAGATAATTAGGTAGGGGATTGAATATTACTTGTAATATTTTATTAAGATTATTATAACCTAAATCTCCTTTTCGCATAGGAGTTAAAACCTGAATATCATCAAAAGAAAAAGTATTTATTGTTTTTCTATTCTTTCTATTGTCCGCAATCTTTTTGATAAATCCTATAAAATCTTTTAAAAGCTCTTCCTTGCCCGAAGTTGCCGCATCGTAACTTTTTTTATATTTTATTATAAATTCTTTACTTCCCGTTTCTTTTTTTTCAGTAATAAATTTTTTATTATTTAAAAGATTGTGAGCATTTAAATTAATCAATCCGCCTTCATTTTGCCTGAATACTTTAGTTAAGAAAACAACAGGAAAGAATGTTCCTTTTTCGTAAGTTCCAGACTCATCGGAGTATATTAAATCCCTAAGAACATCGCCAGGACTTACCGAAGGTATTTGGTTAACATCGCCTACTAAAACCAAGGAAGCACCATCTTTTACGGCTTTCAGTAATTTATAAAAAATAATTATATCGACCATACTCATTTCATCGATAACAATTAAGTCATGAGGAAGTTTATTATTTTCATTAAAAGTAAAAAAGGATTCATTTGTCTGCCTGTCGAACTGCGCCTTTAAAAGCCTATGAATAGTTGAAATATCAATATTTTTATTACCGTCAAAAAATTTTTCTATTGAATTTCCTGTATTTATAATGTCAGAAAGTCTTTGGGCAGCCTTTCCCGACAAAGAGGTCAAAGCAATTTTTTTATCATTGCTAAGTTCTACTATAGTTTTGATTATGGTAGATTTTCCTGTACCCGGACCGCCGGAAATAATTGAAATCTTCTGGCTTAAGGCATTATATAAGGCGAGTTTTTGTTCTTCGGTTAGGGATATCGAATATTTATTATATGTTATCTTTTGTGTTTTTTTCTCTGCGTTTTCCTGAGCAGCATATCCTTCAATTCTCTTTAATTCTTTGGCTGCTCCTATTTCACTGAAATAGTAGATAGGAAGGTATATTTTAATTCTGTTTACTATATTTTCGTCTTCAATTAAGGTTAAATCGATAATTTTTTCCGGTATGCTAATAATAGATTTAACATCTAAAAGCGGATTGAAATCAAGAATTAATTTTTTCTCTATTATTAATTCTCCTATGTATTTTTTTAAATCGGCTTCACTAATTAAGCTCGTATCTTCAATAACATCTTTAATCCCGTTTCTAACGTCATTATAATAAACAAAAGAATTCCCGGAATTTTCGCAATAATTCGCGATGATATATTTTATACCTTCTTTAATTCTATTCGGATCGTTTTTTTTAATGCCCAATTTTTCGGCCATAATATCGGCTTTTTTAAAACCTATTCCTTTTATTTCTGTAAAAAGATAAGGGTTTTTCTGGGCAACCGCAATAGATTTATCTTTGAACTGGTTGTAAACCGATTTAATCTGGTAATCGCTAAACTGGTAGGGTTTAAAAAACATTATGGCTTTTCTTAATCCGTAACTCTCTTTAAGACCTTCGAGTACCTTGGCAAGTTTTACTTTGCCTATACCGCCCACTTCCTTCAGTTTTTCCGGTTCACTGTCTATTACTTCTAATGTTTTCTCTTTAAATTTTTCGTAAATCTGTCCGGCGATAACCCTGCCTATGCCTTTAAAAATACTTGAAGAAAGATAATCGATTATAGCGGTTTTTGTATTGGCAAGAGAAACTTCGTACTGTATAAAATTAAACTGGTAGCCGTATTTTTTATGATGAATAAAACTGCCTTTTAATTTAATCTTTGAATCTGGAACAGGTATGTCGAAAAATGTGCCAGAAGCGGTAATAAATTTACCGCTATAATATATATTGAGGATAGTAAAGCCGTTTTCTATATTTTGAAATACGGTTTTTTTAATTATTCCGTTAATTGTAATTATTTCATCATTTTCCTTTGAGATATTAGGCATAATTAAAAACTGTTAAAATAAAAATATTCTTAAATAAAGTCCTAACAAAGTGGCAAAAAGGACAGGTAAGGTTATAATAAAACCTACTTTCATATAATACCCCCATGTTATTTTAATACCCTTTCTTTCAAGGACGTTAAGCCATAACAGCGTTGCCAGTGAGCCTATTGGCGTCAATTTAGGACCTAAATCGCATCCTATTACGTTTGCGTAAACGGAAGGTTTAACCATAGTATTTGTTAGATTAGCGGAATGGATAGCAAGAGAGTTTATCATAACGGTAGGCATATTGTTCATGACTGATGACACAAAAGCAGCAAGATATCCGGTATAAATAGTAAGAACAAAGCCCCCGAAACCCGCAAAATAAGAAATAGACTTTCCAAGAAGATATGTTAGTCCGGCATTTTTAAGCCCGAAAACGACCAAATACATTCCAAGGGAAAATACTACTATGTTCCATGGAGCGTTTTTAAACACGGTTCTTAAATTAACAGCTGGGCTTTTAAATCCAAGAAAAACAAATATTAATGCAAATGCTATTGCAAAAACAGATATAGGAAGGATTAGAAACTCGCTTAAAAAATATCCGGCAAGAAGAAGGGAAAGAATCAAAAAGGAAAACTTAAAAATAAAAGGGTCTTTAATTGCATCTTTTGGGTTTTTTAATAATTTTACGTCGTAATTTTTCGGTATATCTTTCCTGAAATATAGAAATAAAACAATAAGCGAAACTGCTATGGAAAATAAATCTGGCAGATACATATTGATAAAATAGCTGAAAAAGCCGATATCGAAATAGTCCGACGAAACAATATTTACCAGGTTCGAAATCTTGAACGGAAGGCTTGCTGCATCAGCAATAAAACCTCCTGCCATGATAAAAGGCAGCATATTTTTTCTTTCGAATTTTAAAGCCTTCATTTTTTCATAGATTATAGGGGTTATAATTAATGCCGCGCCGTCGTTTGCAAAAAACGCCGAAACTATAGCGCCTAGGATAACCACGTAAATAAACATTTTTCTGCCGTTTCCGTCAGCAAATTTGGCAATATGTAATGCCGCCCATTCGAAAAAACCTATTTCATCTAAAATTATCGAAATTACAATGATTGCGACAAAAGTAAACGTCGCGTCCCAGACTATATCGAAAACCTTTATTATGTCTTTAAATACGATTACATTGAAAATGAGGGCAAGCAGAGCTCCTATAATTGCGCTATAGCCTATCCCAATATTATAAGGTTTCTTAATTATAAGGAAAAGCGTCGATAAGAATATTAAAATAGAAGTAATAATCAAATAATAATAATAATGCATATAATCAAATAATCCCCTACAAAACAATATTTTAATACATATAAGTTTATTATAATTTAAAAAAATCAACAAGTTTTAATTGCGCGGACAACACATGGGATACGATTTATTGACTTTTTTTAGGGAAAGAGTATAATGAAAATATCTATTATTCGGGACGTGGCGCAGCTCGGTAGCGCACCTGCATGGGGTGCAGGGGGTCGCTGGTTCAAATCCAGTCGTCCCGACCATTAAATATTAACGCGCAACTTGCCTCAAAAATCTTTTATAAATATTTATTTTTTATATAGTTCGCTCAATCAGGATTTAATTCCGAAATTATAATAAAAATATTGATTTTGTTTGGATTTTTTCGTTATTGGTGCGAATAATTTATAATTTATTTTTTTAAATAAGGTTAAAGACCGGTTTACTTTAGAATAAGAATTGTCTTAGTGGTCGGGATGACACGATTCGAACGTGCGACCCCCTGCTCCCAAAGCAGGCTAGGATATATTATAACTTATTAATTTTATTAATTAATTTATACTCTAAAAAATAACCTGTATCCGTTTTTGTATTTTCTTATTTTATTCTTATTCGTTTGCGGCTTTATCTCTATGAAGTCTTTCTTCTCTGAATCCCATATGGACGAGTATATCGTATAATCTGTCTATTCTATCTGTTAAAGCCTTATTGTTTTCGTCAATTTTATTAGATAAGGTTTTATTAACTTCTTTAATCTCGCCGGATAGTTTATCTGATAATTTATCGATTTTTCTGTCCGTATGGACATAAACCCCGATTACGAACCCAAGCACAATTAAAAGTATGCCTAAATTTATATAGCCTATCATAATGCCCCCTAATTAATTTAATCCTTTATTAAATTATACAACCTATATTTGAAATAATAAAGATATTTCTTTTGGCCGCCAAGAAAAAATATTTTAAATATTTTAAAAAAACAATTTTTAAAAAAACGCTTGACATTTCTGGGGGGGGGGTGCTTTAATTTATATAGTGTAAATTAAAATATTATAAACATAGTTTATTTAATTTATTAATCAAAAATCAGTCCGGCATCAATAATCTGACTTTCAATAAAAATAGCGGTTAAACATGGATGGCGAATAAATCAAGATTAAAAATATTTATATTCATCTTTATCCTTTTTTCCGCAAATACAACTCACGCCTTTGGTATTCTTAATCCGCCCTACAACCAGTCCGATTCAAACTTCAACAAACTTGCGATGAGGGTTTACAACTCAAATAGCCCCTATATTTACGCATACGGAGCCTATAACTATGATGCCATACCTATCACAACGACCGTGTCCGGCTGTAAGCTGATAAGCATAATAAGGCAAACGCATGGCTTTCCGGAACCTGCATACTGGGCTGTTGAAAACTATAAGATATGTTCCGGCAATATTTCCGAGGTTGAAAATACCAATATGGCTGGTTGGGACAATCTGCCGCAGGGAATAAAGCCCGTTATAAACAATACTATAGTTCAAGCCCGTCAATTCGGCAAAGCAAGTGCTAATTATTACGGATACAGGGTCATCGCAAAGACAGGGGCTTATATAGGAACTGTATTCGTGTATGTGCTAAATGGAATAAAGTTAGAAGCCGCAATGAAGTTTTAAGATAAATTATTAACAAATTTTAGGAGGATTCGTTATGAAATTTAAAGAGAAACGATTATCTTTAAAAGTTTTGTTGGGCGCAATGATTTCTGCTGTTCTTTTAATTACTTCCGGTTGCGCATCGTTAGTGGCGCCAACCTTAAGCCAATTAAAACCCACAGAAATGCCAGTTGCGGAACAGTCCGTAACTTATAAAATACCTAAAAATCATCAGAATATTATTAATTCATTAAATTTTAACGGTGCATCGACTTATACTGAATGGTTTGAGTCTCAGGGAATATACGGAATACGCGGTATAAAAATTTCTTCTAATAACGAGCATATTATTATGACGGATTATAATGGTCAGTATTTTAATGCTGATAATGATACCTATGCTTCACTTGTGCGATATATAATAAATGTAGATACTAAAAAAAATCCAAATAATTATATAGTTATATTTATTGTAGGAAAAAAACAAATTGTGTTAGGTAAAGCACCCGGTATTCCGATAAGCTCTATAAAATTGCCAACTTTTTCAGAAAACAATGTAATGAAAATTCTTAAAAGCGCTTCATTTTCATATAAAATGTCAGCAACTTCGCCCTATAATACAATCTCTACTTATGACAATTTTGTGCGTTTGCTTAAACATCAAAGCTATAAAAAAGGTCATAAATTTATGGGGAAGATTTATAAACAGGGATTTTATTTGCCAATCAGAAATTTTAACGGAAGCGTTAAATTATTTGTGAGTGATTACGCTTATCAAAATGGCTCTATGGCTGTTGTAGATGTAAAAGTTAATTTATCGGGAAATGAAAATACCAATACAATAAATATTGCAAGTATTGTTCATAAAATAAACAAAAAAATTAAAGAAGTAGTAAATGGCAATTTATAAAAATTTAATAACTGGTAGCGTTCAAAATTCTGTGTCAGCCTTTAATTTTTAATTCTTAATAATGAATTAAATTTATTAAAATACAATGCACATTAAATTTAACCTTTAATCTTTCTTAAGGAGGAAACATGAAAAAGAAATTTGTATTACCTATTATGCTATTACTGTCTGTTATTTTTTTATCTGGATGTGGATTAGCTACCGTTAATTCTACAAGCGAGGGTAATTCCATTTCCAAGAATAAGTTGAGTGAAGTGCCTTTAGGGTCATCTCAAAATGATGTATTGGCAAAATTCGGTGAACCCAGCAGGGTTTCAAAAATGGCGGTAACCGGCGGAAACGAAGATGTATGGTTTTATTGCTGGTCAAGAGGGACTGGCGGAACTTTTTTATTTGATATGGTTAATACTTCCGGCACAAAATCACAATGCGCAACATTTATTTTTAATAAAAAAGGAACGCTTGTTAGTAAAGGTATAGGCAAAGGTGCAAATAACGGAACCGGCATAAGTCAGCTCCCTACCGGCCTACCCTTAGGCACAACGGCGGCACCAGCTCAGACAGGCGGCGGGCTTTAATCGTCAATTATATTAAAAAATATATGTATTTAAATAGCCTCTGGAAACAGAGGCTATTTTTTTTCCCACACGTTGTCAACGGCTTTCTTTAGCGTCTCCGGAACTAAATGACTATACCTTTTAGTCATTTACGTCGTCCGGTGTCCCAAGAGTTCCCCTGTAATATAAAGGCTCGTCCCGTTCATAACCATTTTACTTGCAAATACATGGCGCAAATCATGGATTCTTAAATCTTTTAATCCAGCGTTTTTACAAGCGGTATGAAAAGAGCCTTTAAAGCGGCCAAGAAAAAATATTTCAAATATTTTAAAATATCGCTTGACAACCTATTTTATTTTTGAAATAATTAAGTTATTAATAATTTCTCGATTCTAAATCGACTTCCGGCTATGCCGTTTAAATTCTGAGTTATTTAAACGTTATCTTAACAGATAATTAGCTACCGTATAATGCGGATAAACACGCCGGACAATTTTAACTCTGCATTAGTTTTATCTATTAATAGACTTTTGTCTATTTCTTAATTACCCACTCGGACACCCTTGCAAAATCTAATCGCCGCTACTCAAAGAGACAGCTATTTTAATATAAAATAGGTAAAAAGCCCTGTCTATCTTGCCTTTCGGCCGTCCGCACACGTTCAAAAACCAAATTTTATTAAATTTAAAAATTCTGATTTTTTACTTCTTTAAGAAAATAAAAAAATCCGTAGCCGTCGCAAGATTTTTTGATTTATCAATAAAATTCAATAGCGGTTTCATGCTGTTGAATTTTACGATGCAGGCAAAATTAGATTTTTAAATAACAGTTTTATCGTTGTTTAAAAATCGCAAATTTTGACTGTTGATAAATCTAACTAAAAAATCTTGCCTACCGCTTACCTTAAATGTTTTTGCTTACTCCAGCTCCAGTCTTTTACCCGCTTGCAGGGTAAAAGACTGGAGTAAGCAAAAACCACCCCTTAAAAAACTTTGGAATTTGACGAAATATTCGTCGCCGATTTTCTTTTTTTTTAAAATTTTTCGCAGAAAAATTGAGAAAAAAAAGAGAAGCGGCGGGAACGTAGGCTACGCCTACTTTATTTCGTTCTAATCCGTTGTCGTTTCAAAATAACGCCCGTATTGTTCGGGAATCCAAAGAACCAAAAATATAGGGAATCCTAACCCATTAAAAATATCAATATAAGCCGCCTTAATGACTCGTTTAGCCGACGAGACATTTTTAAAGATTTGCCCTTGGCGCTACCGATATTTATTAGGATAAAATTTTGGCTTATAGAGAGCCAATTAAAATAAATCTCTTTCATGCATTTACATGCAGTTTTACCGCCCGAATGCTTAGCATATCGGACAAACCAGGCTATAAAGGTAGGCGCAACCTTTATAAATTGCGCATCATTACAAAATTAAGTTTTGCAATGATTAAAGGGTATAGTCTTGTCTTGTCTAAAAAATACAAAATACAGACACACCCCCCCACACAAGGCTGGAAAAAGAAGAATTTATGGAAAAAGAAAGAGTTTTTGAACACTTAAAGTTTAACTCAAGTATCAGCGCCGGTTATGTTGCGCGGGATATTGTTGCAAGCGCAGAACGCGGTTCAGCTACTGCCGAAAAAATCGTAACGGTTCTGAATGGAATCCATAAAACCGAAAAAATCAGCAGTCTTAACAGGATAACTAACGAAATAATAGATAGATATTCGGATTATCTAAAAACTGCTTACGATAACAAAGACTTAAAAGCCCATAGCGTCCAGGGCTATATTGCCGCCTTAAATGCAATAACAAACTACATAAATTTAAGGACGGACAAAGATTTAAAAGAAATATCAGCTTATAAGGATTTATCAGTTAAAAACACCTTGCAATACGGCGGTAAATCAACGCCCCAAGCTCTCTACGACAAGGTTTATTCTAAATTATCCGAAGCTAATCAGATAAAACAGGAACTGCAAAGAAATCTGGGACTCCGGGTCCGAGAGTCGCATTTCTTAAAAGCGGAAACAATACGAGAAGGACTGATTAGCGGAGTTTTAAAGCTCAATTCAGGACATAACGACGGCACGAAAAACAGCAGAGCAAGGGAAGTTAAAATATGGACTTCAGAGCAAAGAAATACTTTGGTCAGGGCTTTAAATTATATGACTGCACAAAGTCAAAAGTCTATGATAACTAACGGAAAAACATATAATTATGAAAATTCAAAGTATTACAGAGATATGGAGAAAGCCGGCGGAACGCGAAAAAACAATAACGGCAATAATTTTAACCACGGAAACCGCCATTTTAATATGGAAGATAAAGCCTATAACATACTCCCCGCAGTTGGAATAACTGATGTCAATGATAAAGATAAAATTATATCAAGCGAAGCCGGACACGGAGAACTACGGACAACTGATATTTATCTTGGTAAACATTAATGGGAATATTAACATACGAATATCTATCAAATCGGGAATTTAAGAAAAAGAGCCGTAAGCGCTCTACCGCCTGGAACAGACGCCGCAACAATATCGTTATCCGGTTTCTCGAATATGCAGAGTTTAAGAAAATAAGCCGACTTAAAGATATTGACGAAAATATTTACAGCGCATATATTAATCAACTGCACCGGTCAACCCATTCAGAAAATACAATCCGGCAATATAAGAGTATAATAAAAAAAGATTTATTAAGTCATTTTACCGCCAAATTATAAAAAAATCCTTTCTAAAATGCGATTTAAGCCCCGTTAAATCAAATGCAGGTATAAAATATTAACCTTTTTTCGTCCCGCCCTTCGCTTTCGGTCTCGATACCGGCAAGCGGTATCAAGCCCCCGCTTCGGCGGTATTGCTTTATCGATTATCCCGCAGCTCGTCATAATGGGCGTCTGCGCCGCCCATAAAACCATAAAAAAATAAAAGGTTCTCCTGCAGTCCGTTCTAAATTGCCTTGCCGTTTTAATCCTTTCTCGATAGACACACCTCCCAAACTCAATAAAATCCTGCTTGGAAGGGTTGGCCAAATTTGGCCAACCCTTACTTCCGCCATTATCGAGTTTAAAAATAATAATGAAGAAGATGATGAAAAACCCCTTGTGGAAAAATTTCCACAAGGGGTTTTTAGCAAGAAAGATGATAAGAAAGCGGCAGAAAAATCAAGAGATAAAGCCGCCAAACTTTTTAAAAATAAATTAAGAATTTTAATTTTTGGAGACTTGCCTACAGTTTTAGTTTTTCACGAAAAAGTTAAAAATAATTTAAAACAGTTTTCTACCGAAAACGGAACAAATCCGTTATCGGATAAAGATAGTAAAGACGACGCCAGACGGACGGATATTTTAAGGTTAATTTTTTCAAAAAAGTTTCTATTTATAAATTATTTTTTTATTAAATTTTTTAGAATTTTAATTTAAGTTGACGGATATTTTTAAGGCAGGTTTATTTTAAAATTTACAATCCACGATGTATTACAGACCCCACGCAACGAACTTGCAAACCCTTAAAACTGCATTAAGCCCTTTTATATACTTATTTTGACCGTATGGCTTTTGTATGTTTTTAACGAAAAAAACAACGGTAAATAAAGGCTTAAACCCGCCATACTTTACCATACGTTTTTTAGGCTAAAAATTACAAGTTTTTAAATTTAAAAACCGTTAAAACTTTTAAAAAGTTTTCTTAAAAAATTGCAAAAATCCCGCCGGAAAATTCTTTTAAATTTTTAAAAAGTTTTTTAAAAAGTTTCAAAAAAATAAGACGTCCGGAGCTTAAATATTTCTCAAAAACCCGAATAAATATCTTTAATTTTTTCTGCCAAAAAAATAAAAAAAATTGAAAAGTAAATAACTAATTAAATCGAAAAAAAATATAAGGCAGAATAGAAAAAATTAAAGATTTTAGAAGGGATAAAATTTTTGAGAAATATTTAAGCGATTTAACCTGCGACCCCCTTTAAGACCCCCTGCGCAAAATTTTACACTATCTTTAAATTCTCGTCAAGTTTTTTTTAATTAAATTTTTGCTCTTTTTTTCAAATTGGAAAGAAAAATTATCTAACCCTTGCAGTTTGGGCATTCCGTCAAATACGGGCAGGGCGGGTATAGGTTAGCTATATAAATAGGGGTAATGTTGTAGATTAAAAAAAAATTACTCAAAAAGTCAGTATCTCAAACTTTACCCGTATATATATAGTGTAATTTCTCCCAAAATTACCAAACCCTTTGGGAAATATTTCCTAAAGGGTTTTTTTAACTGGAGAAGTTACAGGGAGAAATTATGACAAACGATATCCTTAAAAAATTACCGAGAAAACCTTATTGTTGCGATAACCTCTCGGGCGGATTAATTATCCGCTCTCAGAAAATAGCCCTAAAATACCGCTATATTCAGCTTAACCATATGATAGTTAATTATTTAATATTCGATATAGACCGTCCTAAAGGAGCTTTGGCTTGGGAAGACGGAAATGTTGCAACTCCTAATATTGCCGTTATAAATCAAAAAAATCAGCATGCGCATTTAATATATTTTTTAGCGGCAGGTATATCAAAGTTTCCAGGTTCGAGTCTTAAGGCATTAAGATACCTTGCGGCAGTAGAAGCGGCTTATACGAAAAGATTAGGCGCAGATTTCGGATATGCGGGTCTTATTGCAAAAAATCCTTTAAATCCGTTTTGGAAAACTTGGAATATACATAATAATAAATACGACCTTTCCGAGCTTGCCGATTATGTTGATTTGCCGAAAGCAGGACAAGTCGAAAATATCCGAACGGGGATAGGGAGAAACTGCGATTTATTCGAAAATGGGCGTAAGTGGGCATACAAAGCGGTTAGGGACTTTAGGGATGATAAATCTTATCAGAACTTTCTATCAGCCGTATATAACCAATTATTAGGATTTAATAATAATTTCTTAAGTCCGCTGCCTTCTAATGAAGTCTTTAGCACGGCTAAATCGATAAGCAAATGGACTTGGCAGCACGATAAAGAAGCCTATGATAAATTTATGGCAAGGCAAAAATTTAAAAGCGATTTGGCGTCAGAGGCAAGAATAGATAAATCTATGAAAAGAACAAAACTTGCGATTAAATTAAAACAAGAAGGATATTCGGCTGCAACTATAGCAAAAGCAATGGGTTTAAGCGTTCGCCAAGTATATAACTATTTATCATAAATAGTGAAATCACCCTAAATCAGATAATAGCCCGTTTACCCGACAGGCAGGGTTTGGCGCCCAAACGCCAGTTTACCCTGCCTGAGAGGGGGATAAACGGGCAGACGAAATGCTGAAAATGCGGTCGCCGCTATTTCAATTATGATATAACGAAATGCAAGCTTAATTAGAAAAAAATTCACTCCTGATGACGTTAAAGCAGTCCGGGTATTCAGGAACCGCAAAAAAGGTCATATTGACGATTACTTAGTAAGAACCGTAAAAAATGCTTCTACTCGCCTATAAAATCCTTTCAAATTTGCGTTTTAAGGCTCGGAATGGAGTAGGTAGGTATAAAACCATTAACCGTTATTATCGTCTTTGCCCCAAATATCGTCAACGGCTTTTTTAAGCGTCTCCGGAACTAAATGAGAATACCTTTTCGTCATCTGCGTCGTCCGATGTCCCAAGAGTTCGCCCGTAATAAATAAACTCGTGCCGCCCTTTACCATTTTTGACGCAAACACGTGCCGTAAGTCGTGGATACGCATATCTTTTAAACCGGCGTTACGGCACGCCGTATGAAAGGAACGCTTAAAATCGCCTAACTTGTGCCCGTTATCGCTGAATAGAAACTCGCAACCGTCTATTTTATTAATACCGCTTAAAAGCTCTTTTAACGGCTTTGATATAGGGATATACCTGTCATACTTCGTTTTAGTACCTTTAATCGCTATTACGTCGTTCTGTAAATCCACGTCGTCCCATTTTAAGTTAAGAGCTTCGCCTTTGCGGCAGCCGGTATAAATAAGAAAAGTTATTAAGTCCCGGGTTAATTTATTTGTAGCGCCGGCAATAAGTTTATTAATATCGGAGTCGGATAAAGTTTTAAGGCGGGATAATTCGTTGAGTTTTTTAATGCCGGCGGCAGGGTTTTTGTCTATATATCCTTTCTTAATGCAGTAATTAAATAAATTATACAGCGTCGCAATTTCGATATTAACTAATCTGAAACTTATGTCCTGCTCTCTTTTGCCTGTATTTTTTGGCATAGATAATACTTCAAGTTTTCTTATAAGCTGATATTTTTCTAAATCGGCGGCGGAAATATTTTTAATATCCGAATTATTAAATACCGGCAAGAAATGATTAGCGGCGACAAGCCGTATATCTTTTGTCTTTTGAGATACATTTTGACTTTTGACATATTCGTCAAAGGTTTTATTAAAGATATTATCTATCGTAGCTTTATTCTTTACCGGTATATTAAACCTGTCCCGTATCGTATCCGCATAAATAGCAGCTGCTATCTCTTGCGCCGTTGTCCTGTCTTGAGTTTTACAAGAATATTGATACAGCTTATTATCGAGCCTGAATTTGCACCAGTAAATAGCGCCCCTTTTGTAAATATTCATACTGTATCCTGTATCCGTTTTTGTATCTAAAATTCGTTAAAATTACATAAATTCTATCAATATTTAGAAATTATGTCAAGATAGGATATTGCTTGAAGTGCTTATTTACTGCGGTTTTGAATGGTCGGGATGACACGATTTGAACGTGCGACCCCCTGCTCCCAAAGCAGGTGCGCTACCAACTGCGCCACATCCCGATAAAATATTACTGGATTATTTTAATTTTAACATTTATTAGTCTTATTAATCAATCTTTTTATTAAAATTCTAAATCTCTATCAAGATTTAGAAGGGCTTTTATTCATTAGCCAATATACTATTCCTAAAACTAAAACGAGAAATCCAAGGACAGCAACTTCAGTAGATTTTCTTGGAGCAAGAGAAAAAATTAGAATTTTTCTAAGCAGCGCCGCCATTGCTAGGCCTATAAAAGCACTTAGCGCAAACTTATGCCCCTGTAGCTTTTTAACTTCTTCTTCCAGTAGTTCTCTTATCGCCCACACAATCAACATAGCGCCTAAAATGTCTATAACCGTGGATTCAAAGGCGCCGCCTCCGAAGGCAAAATTATAAATTTCAAATACGAAAAGCAAGAAAACCATAATAGTAGCAATGATTAATGATATTAGTAAAGCAAGGTCTAATATGTAGGAAAATTTTGAACTGAATTTAATTATTTTTGTTTCAAATTTTGTAGCCGCGATATAAAACTTGCCTTCGTTTATATAAGAACTGATTATGATATCAAGATTGATATCTATAATTTTATTAACGGATGCAATTAGTTCATCTCTCTTGTCAGAACTTGAAAAATTCTTAATAATTATGCTGTGTATAAAATTCCTTATATAATTCATAGTCGCGCTTACATAGTGAGAAGGTAATTTTATTTCCGCGTGAACTTCTCCTATCCTCTTTAATTTTCGCAAATATTCGTTATTATAAACTCCGGAAAAAAGCCCCATAAACCAAAATTTTAATTTTTCCTGATGCCTGTTTCTAATTTCTTCGTTAGGCAAAAATTTGCTAAAATCTTCAAAATTAGAAATAAATGAATAAGTGCCGGAAATAAAATCGTTTGCGTTTAAACCCATTAATTCGTTTAACTGCATTAAGTTTGAAACGTCGTTATCCGTAAATGAATAAATTAGCTTTATTTTATCTAGAGTTTCCATATTTTAAATTATACATTAAAATTATTATGCCGGCAATTTATAAATTTATAAATTGCATTAAAATTTCTTTGAGATTAACCATCAATATGCTATAATACGTATATATTAATATCACAATATATTATTAAATTTTAATAAATATAAAAATACAATAAAATAAAAAAAAGGAAAAATAATTTAGTTATATATTATATATGTATCTTATAATATTAAATTAAAAGTTAAACTGTCTGGGGGATTAAATGGCAAGCATAGTGGTTCTAGGAACGGGTTTTGCGGGAAATACTGCAGCATTAAATTTAAAGAAAGAGCTGGGATATAAACATGACGTTATTGTTATATCGCCCCGCAAAAATTTTTGCTATGTTCCTTCACTTGTATGGGTCGGCGTAGGTTCTATGAAACCGGAACAGACGATTTTCGATCTTGAGCCAGTTTACAAAAGACACGGAATTATATTTAAGGAAGGGGCGGCTGAGGAGATTCATCCTGATAGTATCGACCAATACGTCGTCGTGAAATATTCAAACGGAAAAACCGAGCAGGTTAAATATGACTATTTAATAAATGCTACAGGCCCTAAGCTTAATTATGCTGCGACGCCAGGACTTGGACCTGATGCCGGTTATTCCGATTCTATATGTACTTTGCCTCATGCCATAAAAACGCGCGATAATTATTTAAAAGCCGTAGAAAACATGAAACACGGAAAAAGGCAAAAGTTTGTAGTAGGTACAGGACACGGAACTGCTACTTGCCAAGGAGCCGCATTTGAATTTATACATAATTTAGAATTTGACCTGAACAGGCGCGGAGTGCGCAGCTATGCAGATATAATATGGGTATCAAATGAGCCGGCTCTCGGAGATTTTGGGGTAGGAGGAGTAGTTGTAAAAAAGAACGGAAACTTGGTTTCAGGTAAGCTTTTTGCTGAATCTACTTTTTTAGAAAAAGGCATAAAATGGGTGGAAAGGGCGCACGTGCGCAAGGTTGAAGAAGGTTCATTGGATTATATAAACATAGAAGGAGAAGAAAATAAGCTGGATTTTGACTTTGCCATGCTTATACCGCCATTTGCCGGTATTCCAATAGCTTATATAGATAAAGACGGAAATGACATTAAAAGTCAAATGTGCGTTCCGAGCGGGTTTATGAAAGTCGATGCCGATTATGATTCTGCCGCAAAACCATTCGAAGAATGGAAAAATTCAGATTGGCCTAAAAAATATAATAATTCTGTTTATAAAAATATATTTGCAGCCGGTATCGCTTTTGCCCCGCCGCACCCAATAAGCAAGCCCTTTAAAACTCCTGATGGAACGCTTATAGTTCCTAGTCCGCCAAGGACAGGCATGGCATCTGGAATAATAGGACATACCGTTGCGCTTTCTATTATAGATATGGTAAAAAATGGTTTAGAGGAACCAACGCAGCATGCATCTATGACTGAATTTGGAGCAATATGCATAACTTCAATGGGCAAATCCATGACGCGGGGTTCTGCTGCACTGCTGACTATGGATCCCGTCGTTCCAAACTATGAAAAATATAAATTCGGCAGAAATCTAAATTATACTTTTGGAGATATAGGTCTTGCCGGACACTGGGTTAAATATATGCTTCACTATTTATTTATGTGGAAGATGAAGGGAAAATTTTTATGGCAGTTTATTCCTGATTAAAATAATATATTATAGTATTTTTATTGTTTAAAATACAGAAAACAATAACGGGGAGGGAGTAAATAAAATATTATGGAAGATAAAAACATAAAAGACTTAACAGAATACGTTCCTTATTCTAAAGAAGCCAGGTCGTTTATGGCGCCTACTAAATATACGGTATTTATAAGAACGTTTATTCCATGGCAGTTATTTAAGTTTGCATATTACAATCTGAAGATGTTGAAAGTTTTATCTAAGGGACACGGCAGGTTTCTTGATGATTAATGTTTTTTTAAAATAGCTGCAAATAAATACGAAAGGCACCCGCTTTGCAAATAAAATTGGATGCCTTTCTTTTATTGGGCAGGATTAGCTGTTAAGAGCCATAATTATCGGATGCGAATTTCCAATTTACAAGGTTCCAAAAATGTTCTATATAGCTAGGTCTGGCATTGCGATAATCGATATAATAGGCATGTTCCCATACATCGCAGGTAAGAATAGCGGTTTTGCCAGACGTCATAGGCGTGCCGGCATTGTTTGTCGCCATTAACTCTATCGAACCGTCTTGATTTTTCACAAGCCACGCCCAACCGGACCCAAATAGAGTAGCAGCTGTCTGGCTGAATTGTTTTTTAAAATCTTCAAAAGTACCAAACTTAGATTCAATTGCTTTTCCGAGGTTTCCTCCGGGATACCCTTCGCTTTTAGGAGACAGGCAATTCCAATAAAAAGTATGATTCCATACCTGCGCAGCGTTATTAAAAATACCTCCAGACGATTTTTTAACAATGTCTTCCAATGCCTGGTCCTGAAATTCCGTACCTTTAATAAGATTATTTAGATTATTTACGTATGCATTATGGTGTTTTCCATAATGATACTCAAGCGTCTCCTTAGAAATATGCGGTTGCAGCGCATCCATAGCATAAGGCAATTCGGGTAATTTGTGTTCCATTTAATACTCCTTATATTAAAAGTTATACTTGTTTTATTAATAATTATATCACAACTTTTTTTATAAAAAGTAAACATCGGAAATATTTATCAATGGCTTTTAAAACGTAAATTATTAATAAGCGCTACTAATTGCGCAATAACAACAACAGCTAAAAATATAATGAGGATAAGATGAAGCTGATTAATAAGGTATATTTTGTATTGTCGGACCCGCAAAAAAGAAAAGAGTATAATTTTTTAGGATAAACCACATTTGTGAAAGCTTAAATGGCTTGTTTTTGAGTGGTGAGCCGCGCGGGAGTCGAACCCACGACCACCTGATTAAAAGTCAGGTGCTCTACCTGCTGAGCTAGCGGCTCTTATATAATTGTAAACTTTTTATTGACTTACTTAATAAGTAATAATTATAAAGATAAAGGAAGAATTTTAGTTAAATCTGGAAAATTATAATTAAGACCCGTAGCTGAGTATATGCTGAGTCCAACTATTACTATAACGCTGATAACCATAACTATCCACATTACTTTAGTAAAATGCTTGTTATTGTCTTCCATATAATTTCTCCTTATTTATAGAGTTAAGTTATATTTTAAACTTCAATATTTTAACAAAGAAATATTAAAAATGCAAGACATAAATTGCAACTTGTAAAAAGATTCTTTTTTGAACTTTTGCCTTATATTAGAAAATTAATTTTTTTTATCAGCAATTTTAGGATGCTTGATTCAATTGACAATGTAAAGCCTAAATTATATAATATTTATATTGTTTTACGTTAATGAAGTAAATAAAATATATGTTTAATATATATTTAATTGGGGATAAGAATTTTTTTAAAGACGAAGATAGTTATCTAGAGGCATTAGACGTATGTTTTTACAACGGCGTTGAAGCATTTCAATTAAGGCAGAAAGATATAAGTATTAACGATTTTATCAAATTAGGCAAAAAAATTAAACTGTTGTTAAAAAAATATAATGGAGTAAAATTTTTTGTTAACGACAGGATAGATGCGGCACTGGCGCTTGAAGCCGACGGCGTGCATTTAAATGTCAATAGTACTCCGGTTAAGGAAGTTAAGGGAAAGATTAAAAATCTCAAAATATTTTATTCTTCCCATTCTATAGAAGAAGCCATAAAAGCGGAAAAAGATGGTGCCGATTTTATCACTTTCAGTCCTGTTTATAAGACAAAAAACCAAGAATTTCAACAAGGGGCAGATATGCTTGGAAGAGCCGTTCATTCCGTTAATATACCCGTTTTTGCCTTAGGAGGCATCAACGAGAGTAATATACTAGAAATTAAGAAAGCCGGAGCGGAGTATATCGCAGTTCAGTCCGGCATATTAAAAAAAACTGATATAGGCGAAGCAGTTAAAGAAATATTTCGGATTCTCCATTCAAATTAATTTTTTCGACGAATTATTATATTAGGCAATATAACAGCAACAATAAGAACTAAACATTTTAATTAAATAGGAAACTATATAATGGAATACTTAAATCAGATAGAAGCCGCAAGAAAAAATATAATCACCGAAGAAATGAAAATTTGTGCCGAGGCAGAAAGCGTTTCCCCTGAAATGATATGCCACGATATAATGAACGGCTGGACGGTTATAACCAAGAACCGTTTAAGGGATATAAGTCCGCTCGCAGTCGGTAAAGGTTTAAAGACTAAGATTAATGCTAATATTGGCTCTTCCGGCGACAACCACAGTATTAAAGAAGAATTAGAAAAGTTATTTACCGCCGTAAAAAGCGGAGCGGACGCTGTAATGGACCTTTCTACAGGCGGTAATATTATTGAATTTAGGCGAGATATTCTTAAAAATTCTACAGTTCCTGTCGGGACAGTTCCGCTTTACGAAGCGTTTCAACCTGCTGTTGAAAGCGGCGGTATTAATGATTCAAGTTTTATAGATAAATTTGACCCTGAATATCTTTTTGAAGTCATAGAAAGACAGTGCGAAGAAGGAGTAGATTTTATTACCGTTCACTGTGGATTGACTTTAGATGCCATAAAAACGATGAATTTACAGACCAGAGTTATGGGAATAGTTTCACGGGGCGGATCCTTGATTGCCTCATGGATGTTAAGGAAAAATAAAGAAAATCCTTTATATGAAGATTTTGGCAGGCTCTTGAAAATAGCAAAGAAAAACGACGTAGTTTTAAGCCTTGGCGACGGGTTAAGACCTGGTTGCCTTAATGATGCTACCGATAGAGCGCAGGTTACTGAACTTGTTACGCTTGGCGAATTGCAGAAAAAAGCTCTCGAAGAAGGAGTGCAAGTTATGATAGAAGGTCCCGGACACGTTCCGCTAAATCAGGTTGAAGCAAATATTAAATTGGAAAAAAGTCTCTGCAACGGCGCGCCTTTTTATGTGCTTGGTCCTTTGGTTACCGATATAGCGCCTGGCTATGACCATATAACAAGCGCTATAGGCGGTGCAATAGCAGCTGGAGCCGGAGCAGATTTTCTCTGTTACGTCACCCCTGCGGAGCACTTAAGACTTCCCTCTGTAGCGGATGTTAAAGACGGCGTTATAGCTTCAAAGATTGCTGCCCACGCAGGAGATATAGCAAAAGGCATAAAAGGATCGTTAGATATAGATTTAGAAATGAGCAGAAACCGGCGCGCTATGAACTGGGAGAAGCAGTATGAATGTGCGTTAGATCCTGAAAAAGCAAAAGAAATGAGAGCTTCTCTTCCGTTAAAAGACGATAAGGTCTGCTCTATGTGCTCTTCTTATTGTTCAATTAAATTGAACGCTTCTTTTAAATAAGATTAATTTTAAATAAAAAATAATGGAAGAACTTAATAAAGAAGTGCGGAATATAAGCCGTATTATTTCAGAAGTATATGAAGAGTTTAAAAATCTTCGTAAAATCGATTATAAAGTCCATAGCGCTATAAAATATGATTTATCCGATTTAGATAGGTTCGGTTCTTTCAAATTTTTTAAAATAAATGGCGGATATCTTTTAAAGCCCGTAATTGATGAAAATGCTGATGCCAAAGAATCTGGCAGCAACGGTGCAAGCGGTTACCATTTGTCGTTATCAGATTTTATAGGAATAGACAATATAATCAAAGATGTTTTTAGGAATACCATGAAATTTGCTTCTGGAAAACCAGCCAATAACGTACTTTTATGGGGTGACAGAGGCACTGGCAAATCTTCGCTTATAAGGTCGATTGCAAAATCGTTCGGCGAGCCGCCTTATTTGAACAGGATTAAATTTATTGAAGTAGTCGAAGATACCGCCGAACTTATATATGAGCTAATAACTGTTATCAAGGCTAAACCGTATCGTTTTATACTAATTTTCGACGATATTGCGTTTGACGCTGATTCTCCTTTTTATAAAAAACTTAAGTCTATTCTCGACGGCGGAATTGATGAACTCCCTGAAAATATAATAGTTTATGCTACATCTAATAAACGTCATCTTACCACAGAAAAATTTTCCACGGAAAATAAGGATTCAGATTTTATACATCCGGAGGAGGAAGCAGAAGAGGGTCTTTCATTAAGCGACAGATTTGGCTTGACTTACGGATTATATAGTTTTAATCAGGAAACATATTTAAAAATAGTGGAATTGTATTTAAAAAAATATGAAGTTAAAATATCTTCGGTAGATATGGAAGGCGTTAGAAAAAATGCTATAAATTATGCCCTTATCAAGGGATCAAGGTCCGGAAGAACTGCAAAGCAGTTTGCTATAAGCTTAATTAAAGACTGAAAAATAATTTTTACAAAAAAATTTTAAAAATTATATAATTTTTAAAATGTGACGATATATTAATAATTTAAATTAACATTAATTAAAAATAAAAAAACAAAAAAATGGCAGAGATTAAGTATTCCGCTGGATATAGACCTAAAATTTCTATAAGAGCTAAATTAATACTATCTTTTTCTTTAGCCGTTTTAATCCCGTTAATACTTTTAGCCCTTGCAAACACTTATATATTTAGAAACCAGACCAAGAAAGAAAGCCTGAATAAAGTCCATATTACGTTAAGCGGGGCTAAGAGGATTTATTATTCTCAGGCTAATCGCTTAAAAAACGGGTTCTTAGTAAGTTCTTACAACAGTTATTTGATAAGCGCCGTTGTTAATAAAAATATTTCTTTCCAGAATACTTTAATTAAATCTTATAAAGCCGCTTTTAATTTTGCCGACTACATAGGAATTGCAAATAGGGATGGATTGGTTACTGCTTCAACTAGCGGAAGCAGCGGCTTCAAGCCTGCCTTAGGTGGCATTATGTTCGAAGCTTTAAGGACCGGTTTTCCCGTAGTTAAATCTGCTATTATTAGAAAATCAACTCTTGCAAGAATGGGGATTGAGACATTCGCAGGCTCTTCAAATATGTTTTTGGTAACTTATGTTCCTCTTTTATACTATGGACATCCGGTAGGAGCTATCTTCGGTCTTATAAACTTAAGCAATAACGGTTATCTTCCGGAAACAATCTATAACGAATATCACCTTAAAACCGCTGTTTTTGCGTCTCTTTTCAACAGGCAGGTATGCCTTTCAACATTAAAAATTCCTGGAAACATTTTCGGCCAAGGTTCTAGGCTTCCAGAGGATATTCACAACCAGGTGATGAATGGAAAGGATTTTATAAGAGAACTTAATTACAACGGGCAAACCGTTTTTGCCGCATTTCATCCCATAAAAAACATAGACGGCAGGGTTATAGGCTCTATAGCCGTATTTATTTCAAACAGGCATTACATAAGCTTGTTTAGAAAGACCGCAGAATATGCAATATTTATTATCTTAATAGGTTTAATTATATCACTAGTTATTTCGTATTTTGCATCAAAAGATACTTTAAATCCGATATCCGCTATAGGAACTGCCATTAAAGATTTTACTTCAGGAGATTTAGATACAAAGCTAGTTATCAATACCAACGATGAATTTGAGAACATAGGAAAGGGTTTTACTGAAATGGCTATGAAGGTTAAAGACAGAGAAGAAAGAATGCAAAAATATAATTCGTTTTCCGATTTTTTGGTAGGTTCTTTGGATTTCGATAAAATAATAACCTCAACTTTGAATATTTTAGAGGAACTTCTTAACATATCTTCCGGAATAATTTACGTTTACAGCAAAAGCGGCAAATTTACGGCATCAGACGAAGAAGACAGTAAAAAAAGCAATAATAATCAAGCTGCCGCGGAAATTAACAATCCTGATGATGAAAATTTAGGTGAATCGTCGAAAAATGAAGAAGGTTTTTTAATACCGTGGCAGTTTTACGGCATAAGAAAATTTGTAGCTAATAAGATAAATGCTTCGGATGGAATGGCGGGACACTGTCTTAAAGACAGAAAGACTATATGGTTTCACGATATTCCAGAAAACGCCATGATTTTAAAAGAAAAACTCTTGGAAAAAGAAGGAGCCGGTACGGCTATGGATTACGGTTTTTGCGAGGTATTTCCAAAAGATATAATATGGCTTCCCATGTATGTCGGAGATATAAACATCGGCGTTTTAATGGTTTCTTCTATATATGGTTTTAAAAAAGAGGATATAGTATTTTTAGAGCATGCCGTTAAAGAACTTTCGGTATCTTTGGATAACGCAAAAATACACAGAAAGGTAAATGAGCTTTCAATAACCGATGAGCTTACAGGTCTTTACAACAGAAGAAAAATGGACGAAGTTTTAGAATTTGAATTCAATAAAGCTAAAAGATACAGGAGCAGCTTGTCTGTTATGATATTAGATATAGATCATTTTAAACAAATTAACGATTTTTACGGACATAAAGTAGGCGATATAGTTTTATCGCAAATAGGCTCTATTTTAAAGCACAATATTAGAAATATAGACATAGCCACGAGATATGGAGGAGAAGAGTTTGTAATAATTCTGCCCCAGACAGATTTTGACGGAGCAGTTCTATCAGCCAAAAAATTAAAAAACCTGATAAAGAATTACAGGTTTACTCAGTTAAAGGGTGAAGTTACTATTTCTATAGGTATAGCTAATATGCCGGATGAAAGAATAAATACAGTCGACGATATATTAAAAATTGCCGACGATTTCCTTTATGAGGCGAAAAACAGCGGCAGAAACAGGATAATGGGGGAATATAAGGGGCGAAAAGCAGAGGTATTCGAGGACGACGATATCCCTAAATAATTTATAAAAATTTCTAAATATCTTGTTTTTCGTCTATATTTTGTTTTATTTCTAATATTTCGTCCATGCCTTTTAAAAAAGATTTAAAGCAATCCGGGTCGAAAGCTTTCCCCGGCTTCATTTCGTCTTTCATAATTGTAATGGTTTCTTTTAGGTTATATGCAGATTTATATATTCTTTTATTAATTAATGCGTCGAAAACGTCTGCTATCTTGGATATTCTGCCCATTAGCGGAATTTTTTCGCCAGATAACCCGTAAGGATATCCGCTACCGTCAAAATTTTCATGATGAGACAGAGCTATAATCGACCCATTTTTAAGGGTTACGGATTCGGAATTTTTTAGTATGTTATAACCTATTTCCGCGTGTGTTTTCATAACTTCAAATTCTTCTTTAGTAAGCCGTCCCGGTTTTAAAAGAATAACGTCGAGTATTCCAACCTTTCCTATATCGTGCATAGGCGACGCATTTAATACTTCTTCCTGAAATATTTTATCCATTCCAAGTTCATTTGCTATAACCCTGGCATAATTAGACATTCTAGAAATATGCTTACCGGTATCTTCGTCCCTGTATTCGGCAAGCACTATAAGTCTTTTTAATGAATCCTGCTCCATTTTATAAATGTCGTCCTCAGATTTTTGATAATAAGATTCTATCGCAAGAGTGATATCTATGGAGAGTAATTTTTGAACGGAATTTAATATGTTTATACATTCGTCTAAATTAATCCCGTTTTTTTTACAGCATTTAATTATAGCCGACGTTATAAGAGTATTGTAATAACCGTAACTTCCTATATAAATCGACGGCGAAATTTTATAAATATAATGCGCGAAACCTATCACGACCCTGTTTATAAAATATTTTTCGTCATAGGTTAAACTGAATAGCTGTTTTATATAGTGAGATTGGGTAAGTTTCAACTGCTCTAAGAGATCCGGTTTTGAAAGGATAATTTTGCGGGTTTCGTCTATTGTCATTAAATAATCGTAAAAGTCGGAAGCGATTTCCAATGCAATATCATCCATGCAATATTTAATTTTAGAGACACCTTGCAAATCAGATTCAGTAAAATTAGTCAATTTATGCAAAAGCCTAATATTATTTTCAGAAAAAAGACCGTGAATGTCCTGTATGCCTTTTCCTGTCATTTTATTTTTTTCGAGTATGTCGTTTAATCTGCCCATTTTTTTGTGTCTTATAAACTATATTTTTAATTAAGATATAATTTATCATAATTCTAATTTATTGACAATACCATTCTTAAATAATAAACTTAAATTATAAAAAGACAAATATAATTTAAAGAATATGAGAAAAAATACTGCAGGCATAGATATAGGCGGCACAAATTTAAGATGCGGAATTGTCGGGGAAGATGGAACGGTAAAGAACGATTTGCTTACCGCTTTGGACAAGTCGTTAACCGGCAAAGAAAAAAAGTTAGACTTTATAATAAGAAATATAAAAGAATTTCTAAAAATAAATAAAAAATATAAAATAAAAGAGTTAGGCGTAGGCATAGCAGGTCAAATAGAAGATAAATCTGGGAACATCCTGTTTTCTCCAAATTTAAGATTGCGAAATGTTCCTTTAAAAATAATTCTCGAAAAAGAAACAGGCTTAAACGTTTATATAACAAATGATTTAACGGCTATTACGTACGGGGAATGGAGGTTTGGTTCAGGAAAAGGTTTAGATAATCTTATATGTATTTTTGTAGGAACCGGGATAGGTTCTGGAATCGTAATATGCGGCACTTTATATACCGGCTGTTCTAACGCCGCCGGTGAAATAGGGCATATAACGGTAGTTTCTGGAGGCAGAAAATGTGCCTGCGGAAACTACGGCTGTTTAGAGGCGTATGCAGGAGGCTTAGGAATCGCAAAGATAGCGCAAGAAAGAGCGAGTATAGACAAAGCCGGTTTTAAAAATATTATAGACAAAGCCGGCGGCAAAAAAAGCCGTATAACTGCGGAAACAATTTTTGCGGCATATAATATGGATGGAGATAAAAATGCCGCCGCGTTAATTAAAGAAACCGGGCTTTATCTGTCCGACGGCGTAATAAGCGCAGTTAACCTATTGAATCCGTGCGCAATTATACTAGGCGGGGGAGTAATAGAAGGCACCCCAGACCTTTTCGATATAGTTAAAAACGAAGTAAATAAACGAGCTATTAAAGCATCTGCGTCAAATCTAATAATATTAAAATCTGCATTAGGAAAAAATGCGGGCGTTATAGGTGCCGCAGGTTTAGCGGCAACGCTCGGCGGTCAGATATAAGCTTCTCCATCATCGTATGCAAGGTTTTCGAAAGAAGTGTATTTATCGATGTAAGTAAGCTTGACTATACCGGTAGGACCATTTCTCTGTTTGCCGATTATTAATTCGGCTATGCCTTTATTTTCAGTATCCTTCTTATAAACCTCTTCCCTGTAAACAAACATAATCAGGTCGGCATCCTGTTCTATTGCTCCAGATTCTC
This sequence comes from bacterium, assembly GCA_021777135.1. Taxonomy (GTDB): domain Bacteria; phylum SZUA-79; class SZUA-79; order Acidulodesulfobacterales; family Acidulodesulfobacteraceae; genus Acidulodesulfobacterium_A. Next base: position 536,823 of record JAJYDX010000001.1, read on the forward strand.
TGAGGTCAGCAAGTTGAGGCTTTCTATCCTGCCTAGATTCGACCATTCTGTTTAACTGTGAAAGAGCAATTACCGGAATATTAAGTTCTTTCGCGAGACCTTTTAATGAGCGGGAAATATCTGCTATAGCCTGCTCCCTAGATTCAATGTTATGGGAAGCTTTCATAAGCTGTAGATAATCTATTATGACTATTTCTATATTTTTCTCTCTTTTTAACCGTCGTGTTTTGGCTCTTAACTCCGTTACCGTTATTCCCGCGCTGTCGTCTATGTATATAGGTATATCTTCAAGGATTTCAAGAGCTTTATGTATATTTTCAATATCGGGATTGTGGATTTTACCTCTTCTTAAGAAAGAAGAATCAATCTTAGCCGTCATCGCTAAAAGTCTTGTGGCGAGCTGTTCTTTAGACATTTCAAGTGAGAAAAATGCTACCGGAATTTTTTTAACGGCAATATTTTTTGCTACGCAAAGAGATAAGGCAGTTTTTCCCATCGAAGGTCTGCCTGCTATAATAATGAGGTCGGAAGGTTGGAAGCCGTTTGTATATTCGTCGAGATAATTTAAGCCGCTGTGAATGCCAGTAATAACGTCGTCTTCATGTTTTTTTGACGTTAATTTTTTAAAATAATCGACTATTAACGGGTAAACTTCGACGTAATTTTTAGGAGAATCTTTTTCGGTTGCATCGAATATGGTTTTTTCCGTAAAGTCTATTATGTTTTCTACGTCGTCATTCTGTTCATAGCATTTCTGCCTGATTTTGTTCGAGGCGTTTATAAGATTTCTAAGAGTAGATTTTTCTTTTACTATTTTTGAATATTGCTCTATATTGAAAAGTCCGGCGGGCATTTCAAAAAGTGAAGTAAGATAATTGTTATAATCAAAATCGGATAAGTTTTTAGAAAAGTCGGGATCCTTTTCCAGGCTGTTTAAGATAGTAATTATATCTACCGGTTCATTTTTTTCGCTTAACTTTGCAATTATTTTATATATTTTTGAATTTACGCTATCGTAAAAATCTTCAGGAGAGATAATTCCCAATATAGAGTTTATCTGGGAATTATCAATTAATATTCCAGACAGCAAAGCTTTCTCGGCATCTAACGAATTAGGCGGTACAATGCTTATAGAATCTTTAAATCCTTTTTTTTGTTTTTCGCTTTGCATAAATACATAAAATAATACTCAAATTCCTAAACTTCCGGTATTACGTTAACTTTAATATCGGCAATAATATCCCTAGAAAGCTTAATTTTGACGGTTTGTATTCCAAGCTCTTTTATGGGAGCGTCAAGATCTATTATTTTTCTGTCGATATTGAAGCCAGAAGTTTTTAGTTTACTTTCTATATCCATAGATGTGATACTGCCAAATATTTTTTCATTTTCTCCAACTTTAACGGGCATGGTGTATTCGTTCTTTTCAAGGTTATTCTTGATTTCAGTAAGCTCCAATGCTATTTTGGCTTTTTTCTTTTCTATAATATTTTTTTCATGCATAGTAGTTTTAACGTTTGAATTTGTTGCCGGTATTGCAAGGTTCTTTGGCATTAGAAAATTTCTTGCGTAACCATCAGCAACATTAACCGTTTCACCCATAAAACCTAAATTTTGAACATCTTCCTTAAGTATTACTTTCATATTGCATAGCCTCCCTCGTATTTATATATAGTATATTAGTCTATTTTTTTATTAGTTTCTATTTTTCTAAAATTTAACCACATATCGAAAATGCCTGTCATTACAACAAATATAATTAGTGGATTGCTAAAAATAAAAATTATTAAGTACCCCAGTATTTTTAAAAATATATTTATATTTAATTTGTTAAAAAAAAATGAAATTATAGTTAAACCTTGAACTAAATAAACAGAAGAAGACAATAAAATTATATTATAGCCTATATATTTAAATATGCCAACCGAAAAAATCGAAATTATTATTCCTAATATAAGGAATAATAAAAAATAGTCTGAAGACTTCCAATATAAAAGATTTTCTTTTATATTATTAAAAAAATAATTATTTTTTTTTGAAATTTTCTTTAAAAATATAAAACTTATCCATATGCTCATCCATGAAAAAATTATAAGTATTGCCGGTAAAAGTAAAAATATAATTTTTAGCGCTTTAAAAATTAGAATACGCATTTTTACCGTCGTAAAATAGTCCATTCCCATTTTATTGTAGACATTAATAAGCTTTCCGGTCATATCATTTGTTAAATACTTTAAAGACGGCAGGATATTTATTTTTCCCGCTGATAAGTAAACAGCCGCAGTAAAAAAAACTATCGCAAATATGACCGATACCGGAATATAAATAGATTTTGTTAATCCAGACCCTTTTGAAATTAAATAGGAAAATACATACGGTATAAAGATAAACACCAAAATTTGAATTATTATAACCGATATAAAAAAACTTCCGAAAGCAGCGTGATTAAAAAAACCGCTAAAGTTAACCGTATTTACTCCGTTTATTAAAAAAAGGGCTGCAATAACAACGGAAAGCAATATGGGTATAACCGAAGCGGATCCGATAACAGAAAATAAAATTATTAAAGTAATGTCGTAATAAATGTAAAAAAAAGGGTTAATAAATGAGTATATTCCTTCGTATATTGAATTTATAATAAATAAAAACAATAAAAACGTAAAAAACAAACTCAAAAAAACCGTTTTTATTCTGTACATTAAATATTAACGGAAGTATAAGGCATTATAGAAACTATCCTTGAAATTTTAACCGCTTTAGACACTCTTCTTTGGTGATAAGCGCAGTTTCCTGTAATCCTTCTCGGCATTATTTTACCTCTTTCGGAAACAAAGTTTCTCATAAGCCTCGAATCTTTATAATCTATTTTTAAGTTTTCGTCGGCACAGAACCTACATACTTTCTTTCTGGTATATGTCCGGCGTATAAAGCCGGTTCCTCCGGGCTTAGCGGTTTTCTTATGTTGATAGTTATTCATTAACTGCCTCCTCCTTATTTTCCTTTTTTGGCTCTATGTCTTTTGTAAATAATAAAGTTTGAAACCTAATGCAGTCGTCAGAAATCCTTAGGTTTCTTTCAAGTTCCTGTATAAAAGAACCTTTTGCTGAAAAATGTACTAATATAAATTTTCCCCTGTTTAATTTTTTAATATCGTAGGAAAGTTTTCTAGCACCCCAGTCTTCAAAGTCTAAAAAATCTGCACCATTTTTAGACATGATATCTTTTATTTTATCGAGAAATTGATTAAGCCTATTTTCCTCAATATCGGGATTAAGGATAATCAAAGTTTCGTATTTTTTTGGGAATTGATGTTCAATTTTTTTTAAAAAATTTTTCTTAACCAATTACAAAGCCCTCCTTAAAAGTATGCTTATTCTTAATATATGAAATTTATATTATAATATTTGAAAAATAAATTTGCAATAATTAATTTTTGTTTTCTAAAAGTAAAGAGTTAATATATGTTTCTGGTGTCGAAATAGATCTCATTGATTTTTTAAGCTTAAACATATGGTTTAACGGCATTTTTCCAGAAAGCATATATCCTATTATAAACAGAATATCGTTTGCTCTCAAGTTAAGGGTCTTATATGACGTTTTGTAAAGATTAGAAAATTCTTTAAAAAAATCGTTCTTTGACAAAAATGTTTCTAAAACGGGATGAAATAAATCGTAATAAGAATAATTCTTGACCGTTAATTTATCTTTCAGTTCATTATAAAGTTTAGTTCCCGGAAGAGGAGTTAAAACAGAAAAAACCGGAACGCTTATCTTGAGCCTTTTTACAAAATCTATTAATTTTTTAAAATCTAATTTTGTAAAATCTGGTGATACTATAAATGATGCCGTAACGGCAATATTATTTTTTTTGGCTATGTAGTATGCTTTTTCGTTGTTAATAGACGAGTTGCTTTTATTTATGCTGCTTAGTTTTTCGTCGTCTATACTTTCGAACCCTATAAAAATATTCGATAATCCGAGCTCTTTCCATTGGGAAATAAGTTCAGGATGCTTTACTATAGTGTCGCTTCTTGCTTGTATAGTGTATAATTTGTAAATTCTTTCTTTCTTTAGGAGTTCTCCTATTTTTTTTGCCCTTTTTACATCGCTAAAAAAATTATCGTCGGTAACAAGGACATAATCTTCTTTGATTTCTTTGAGTTCTGCTACCACCCTCTCCGGAGTTTTAGATCTGTAAGATCCTCCATAAAAATTCCATACGCTGCAAAAATCGCATTTAAACGGGCAGCCTCTGGCAGTTTCAAGACAAGCTAGAGAAGTTCTTATTCCTAAATAATACTTTTTTCTAAATTCTTCGGTAAGATGCCGCGCGAAAAATGGAAGGTCGTTTATATTTTTAAGTAAAACCCTGGGCTGATTTTTTATCTGAATTCCGTTATCGTTGTATATAATACCTTTTACGTTTGAAAGCGGCGAATTTGAAGAAAATGCTCCGATAAGTTCTCTTACTGTATATTCGCCCTCGCCTACAACTATTGCGTCGATCTCTTTAATGTTAAAATCTAAAGGGTATACTGAAACATGATGTCCGCCGATAAAAACATAGCGAACGCCAAATTCATTCTTAGCTTTTTTTGCGAGTTCGATGGTTCTGTAAACATCAGGCGTAAAAGAACATGAAAAGCCTATGACGTCCGGTTTAAATTCTTTTATCGCGTATTCTAAATATTTGTCCGGGTCGGAATCCACTGCTCTAAGGTCGGCTATTTTTACATCATGTTCATCCCTTAACAAGCTTCCGGCTATTGCTTCAAGACCGGTAGGTTCTATTAAAGATACGTTATTGAGCCCTATTACGCTCGTATTATTTGGTTGAACCAGTAAAATTTTCATGGTTATTTTACGTACGGTGAAGCTAAGTTTTATTTAAGCAAAATATTTGTTATATATTTATATTAAGGAAACTTGACTAAGTATATCACAATAAATATCAATAACAAACATTTTTATTGTTAAATTTAAGCTGAAATAATATATTTATATATCGAAATGCCTAAAGTGTAAATTTATTAGTATCTCCGAGAAGTTCTTCTATATTTTTTTCTTCAGGCTGTTCGTTTTTTTCGTCTTTGCTCCCGTTTTTTAAAAAATCGGCTAAATCGTAATTTGCGTTAGTCTGATTTTCTTCCTCCATGTTTTTTGAAACAGGTTGTTCCGTTTTATTGTTTGTATAGCTTGATATGTCTATTTTAATGTGTTCGGATGGAAAAGAAATTTCCATATTTTTATCAGCCTCCCTGTTTATTAAGTCTGTATTCGTCATAAGGAGGTTTTTTATTGAATTTATCATAACTATTCTTTTATTTAATAAGCTGTCTATATCCTTCGTTATTTCTAAATATTTTTTGTTAGCGTCTTTAATAATGTTTTCGGCTTCGTTAATAGCACCTCTTTTGATGGCTTCCGCTTCCATTATAGCGGCTTTTTTTATATCGTTGGAAACTGATTGCACCATAAGTATAGCTTCGCTTATAGATTTATCTTTTTCTTTGTAATCTGATATCTCTTGATTTTTTTTGACGAGTTCTTCTTTAAGCCCGTAATATTCTCCATAAAGTTTTTCCATGTCTTTGGATACTATTTCAAGAAAGTTATCTACTTCGCTTACGTCATATCCTTTTATTTTTTTTGAAAATTTTTGAGACCTTATTTCTAAAGGAGATAGTTCCATAATTTTACCCCGTTTTATGAAATCATGAAAGGCACAATGTAATTAAATTCAATAAATTTTAATAATATTATAATTATCCAGATTGCTATAATAACTATTATGGGTGACAAATCAAATGCAAGCGCATTTCCAAGAGGTAATATAATCCTTACTTTGTTCAAAACCGGTTCGGTAATATCGTTTATAAAGCGGACAATAGGATTATAAGGGTCCGGGCTTACCCATGACAGAAGGGCTTTTATAATAATTATCCACATATATACATTTAAGATAGTATATAAAATATCAAAGAAATATTGGATAAAGTTAATAAATAAAAGATTCATCGTTAGTTTTTTAAAAATATATTATATAATATAACATAATTATCAATTAATATTCAATAATTATGACAAACAGCGAAATTGCCGAAATTTTTCAACAAATAGCGGAAATACTTGAAATAAAAGGAGAAAATCCATTTAAAATAAGGGCTTATTTAAATGCTGCCGCCGCTATAAGCGGGCTCGGAGAAAAATTATCAGATATGGTTTCAGACGGAGACCATACAAATATTCCGGGTATAGGCAAAGACCTTTACCTAAAAATAAAAGAACTTGAGAATACGGGTAAGCTTGATTATTACGATGAATTAGTTAAATCAGTTCCAAAAGGACTGCTTGAACTTTTAAAACTGCGGGGATTAGGTCCAAAAAAAGCAAATCTTTTATATAAAGATTTTAATATAAAAGGGATAGAAGAACTGGAATACGCGATTAAATTTAATAAGCTCAACGGAATAAGGGGGTTAGGACAAAAAACGCTTGAAAATTTAAAAAAATCAATAGAAGATTATAAAGTTTTCAAACAAAGATTTTTATATATAGATGCTTTCAATCAGGCGTTTCTTCTAGAGGCGTATCTAAAAAATACTGCTCAAAAACTTGCAGACGAAATTAGGACTGCAGGCTCTTTAAGAAGAAAAATGGAAACCGTAGGGGATATCGATATTTTAGCTTCGGTTTTAACTGGCAAGGAAGACAAATTTTTAGAAAGGTTTTTAAGTTATCCTGAAATTTTAAGAGTAGAATCTTCTGGTGCAACTAAAATAAGCGTTGTTCTAAAGAGCGGCATACATGTCGATTTAAGAATAGTCTCGCAAGAGGATTTTGTTTACGCCCTTCATCATTTTACTGGTTCTAAACTGCACAACGAAGAACTTAGGTCCAGAGAAAAAAAACGCGGTTACAAGATTAACGAATATGGAATTTTTATAAGCGACGATAATAAAATAACCGTTAATAACGAAACCGAGTTTTACGGCGTATTCGGGATGCAGTATATTCCGCCAGAATTAAGAGAAGGAACCGGCGAAATAGATGAGGCGTTAAGCGGCAAAATTCCTGTATTAGTGGAAGAAAGTGATTTAAAGGGTGTATTTCATATTCACACTTCATATACTGACGGAAAAGAAAGCATTGAAGAAATGATAGAATCCTGTATAAAGCAGGGGTATAAATATGCTGGAATTTCCGACCATTCTGTTTCGGCGCACTACGCAAAAGGGCTTTCCGCTTCGGAACTTGAGTCGCAGATGGAATATATAGATAGGCTTAACAAAACATATGATGGCAAAATTAAAATTTTTAAGGGCGTAGAATCAGATATACTTCCAGATGGCAGTTTGGATTACGATGAAAAAATACTTGCCAAGCTTGATTTTGTGATAGCATCCGTTCACTCTAGGTTTAACATGACCGAAAATCTTATGACCGAAAGGATTATTAGTGCCATTAAAAATCCATATACTACTATGATAGGGCATCTTACCGGAAGACTTCTTTTAGAAAGAAAAGGTTACGGCGTCGACGTTTCTAAAATTCTGGATTTTGCTTCTAAATATAAAACCATTATAGAACTCAATGCTAATCCTAAAAGGCTAGATATAGATTGGAGGCACATTAAAGAAGCGATTTCTAAGAATGTTATGCTTTCCATAAATCCGGATGCACATAATTCATCCTCTATATATTTTGTTAATTACGGCGTTAACATAGCAAGAAAAGGATGGGCTAAAAAATCTGATATTTTAAACACGAAAGACGTTTTGGAAGTATCCGATATTTTAGCAAAAATAAGAGATTATAAAAAGAAATTGTTATAATAATAAAAAAAATAAGGATTATATGACGTTAAAAGTATTATCAGTTGCCGGTTTCGATGGTTCTGGGGGAGCTGGAATAACTTCCGATGTTAAAATATTTTCTAAAATAAAACATATCGGATTATCTGCTATTACGGTAATGACTGCTCAAAATCCTGACATGGTTTATAAAATAGAACCAGTTTCAGAAGATTTTTTTTCAGCACAGTTGAAAGCCGTATTCGATTATTTTTTGATAGACGCCGTAAAAATTGGCTTGGTATTTGACGGAGTTCAGAGTTCCATATTATGCGGGTTTCTTAAAAAATACAAGCCAAGGACAGTGGTTTTAGATCCCGTTTATATTTCCACTTCTGAAAAGATGTTGACGGCTAAATCTGGATATCCTGATTTTTTATTTCCTTTATTTAAGCATACTACCGTTATTACTCCAAATATAAAAGAAGCTGAACTTATAGCCGGTATTAATATTAACTGCTTAAATGAAATGGAAGATGCCGCAAAAATAATTAAAAAAAGGTTCCCTGAAATTAAAAACATAATAATTAAAGGCTCACATATTTTTGAAAAAAATAATGAAGCCGCAATAAAAAATATAGTTCTTAATTCAAAAGGTGAATTTTCTGTATTTAAAAGCAAAATATTACATTCCGGCAAACAAATTCACGGAACCGGCTGTGCTTTTTCGGCTTGTATAGTTTCGTATCTCGCCGCGGGGTTTTCTATAGAAGACGCAGTAGGGAAAACTGAAAAATTTGTATCTAGAATTATAAGGGATTTTAAAAAAATACCTGATAATACATCTGAAAAGAATATATATATTACCGGAAATATTTAGATTAAACCTTATTTATCTAAGAGATCCTTGCAGGATTGTATTTAAAAAAGGAAAAGGTTTGTATCCGGTAACTTTTTTATAAAGAATAATCCCGCGATATATAAACAGCGTAGGAGTTCCGCTTACTTTTGCTTCCATACCGGACGACATATTGCTTTTTATAAGTTTTTTAGCTAATCCGCTTTTCACGCACGATTCTTCTTTTTCAAGATTTATCATTCTTTTTGCGCGGGTTTTAAGAAAATAATATAAATCGCCAATAGTGCTCCAATCTTTTTGATATTTGTAAAGCAGGCTTCTTACAGGCAAATATTTACCTTGATATGCGGCGCAATCAGCATATTCAGCGCCCTTAAAAGCGTATTTATGTATCAGCGTAAGCGGAAAATCCCTAAATTGTATAAAAATTTTCCCTGTTCTGACATAATTTTTTATAATGAGCGGCAGGTCGTTTTCTTCAAATTTTCTACACCAGTAGCATTGAAAATCAGTATATATTATAATCGTAACTGCGGCGTCGGGATTTCCTGTTTGTCTGTAATGATTTACGGTCTGCGCAAAACTGGCGTAAGAAACTGCTTCTGCTTTATGAGTTGTGAAAACCCCGGCTATAATTAAAGCTAATAAAAAAAACCAAACAAACAATTTTAACTGTTTCATATTACAATATTATCATATAGGTTTATAAAGTCAAGGCGAAAACGGGGCAATAAAAGCAAATAAAAAGTCCAAAAGCTTTACTATTAGCTTTACATTAAAAAATATCTATATGCTTAATAATTCCTATAGCGTAGTATATTTTACCCTTCGAAATGGCTAAAATGAGTTTTGTCTGCTCCGCATATAGGGCATACCCAGTCATCAGGTATTTTTTCGAAAGTCGTTCCGGCTTCTATGCCTCCTATGGAATCACCAATTTCCGGATCGTAAATATACCCGCAAACATCGCATTGATATTTCGGTAATGCAAGTTCTTCAGCCGCAGTCATTAATTATCTCCTTAGCTTACAATGTTTTGTTTAGATTTTTTTAAAATGAGTCTTATCTACTTTGCAAATAGGACACATCCAGTCGTCCGGTATATCTTCAAAAGGAGTTCCTGGCAATATGCCGCTTTCAGGATCGCCTTTTTCTGGATCATAAATATATGGACATGCTTCGCATAGAAATTTATCTTTGCCGATATTTGTTTCAGTATTTTTATTTTCGTCGTTCAAGATTAATTTTATCTCCTTGTTGCATATATTATTTTAATTATATCAAATTTATTATTTTTTTAAAATCGTTTAATTGGTATAATTGAACGAACGGATGAATTTTAAACTAAAAATAAATATTAACAATACGGATAGTTATGGATATATTCAAAGAAAAACTTGTTTCATATATAAAAGCCGAAATTAAAGATAAAAAAAATATAGACATTTCAAATAAAGAATCCGAGAAGCTTATAAAAAATCCACCGGACGATTCTTTCGGCGATTATTCTATAGCATCTTATTATGCTGCAAAATATGGGTTCAAAGGAAAACCGGAACAAATAGCCGAAGAAATTTATAATATTTTAATATCTAATTTTGATAAGATAAACGATTCTTTTAATAAGATAGAAATAAAAGGGGCTTACGTTAATTTTTTTCTGAATAAAGTTAAATTTGCTTCGCATACCATAAGAAAAGCTGCTCTTTCCAAAGGCGAATATGGCAGGGGTGTTCAGGAAAAACCGCTAAAAGTTATAATAGATTTTTCATCGCCTAATATCGCAAAACCTTTTGGAGTGGGGCATTTACGTTCTACGGTTATCGGAATGAGCCTGTCTAAAATTTATGAATTTTGCGGTCATGATGTTACTAAAATAAATTATTTAGGAGATTTTGGAACACAGTTCGGTAAGCTCATAACCGCTTTTTGCCGTTATAACGATATAGATTTTACAGAATTTGAAAAAGACCCTGTAAAAATACTATACGGTCTTTACGTCAGGATTCACAAAGACGAACTTGCAGACGCAGCTATAGAAGAAGAAGCAAAGAACAGGTTTAAAACGCTCGAGGATTTTATATCAATAAACAAGCGAAAATTAGATGATTATTTAGGCAGTGTAAATAATACAAAAATTGAAAACAACGAACATGTTTCAAGCAAAACAACCGGCGAAGTTTGTGCCTCGCAAGAAATAAAACTATCGGAAATAAATAAAAACTCTCTTTGTGGAACACAGGAAGGTCAGTATTATTTGTGGAAATTGTTTAGAAAACTTAGTATTGACGAATTCAAAAGGATTTATAAATCTATCGGCATAGAGTTCGACGCATATGAAGGCGAGGCATCCAGCGCGGAATTTTCAAACGATATCAAAGAAATTTTACTAGAAAGCGGAATAGCGGAAACCAGCGAGGGCGCCGCAATAATTCATATTAAAGGTATAAATACTCCTGCTTTAATTGCAAAGAGCGACGGAACGTCTCTCTATCTTTCAAGGGATATCGTTACCGCGGTTTCAAGAATGGCAAAATATAATTTCGATAAAATGATTTACGTCGTAGGTTCGGAACAGGCTCTTCATTTTAACCAGCTTTTAGGCATTTTCGGGATACTGAAAGAAAATATAAATAAAATAAAAGACAGTTCAAATTTTAAAAATTACGCTTCTCTTATAGACGGCAAGTTAGTTCACGTAAAGTTTGGAAGAATTATAGGTATGTCAACTAGAAAAGGCAATCTAGTATTTTTGGAGGATTATTTGGAAGAAGCGCGTCTTAAGGCTAAGGAAAAACTAGAGGAAAGGCTAAAAAATTTAGAAGATTCATTTTTTGGCACTGGAAGCGTGACAAGTCTTAAACCAGAAAAAGAACTTACCGAAAGCGAAAAAGAACAGCTTTACTCCACGTCTTTAAATGTCGGCATTGGAGCGGTTATATTTAACGATTTAAAAACAAGGCGGACTACCGACGTAAATTTTAATTGGGATAACGTTTTATCTTTTGAAGGGCAGACCGGTCCTTATCTTCAATATACCGTTTCCAGGATAAACAGTCTTTTGTCTAAATTAGGCGAATTTGATCTAAATAACCTAAATAAATATTTTTCATTTTCTCAAGAAGATGTTGATTTTAACGATATTTTTTTAATATCGAAGCATATTTCGTATTTTAACGATATGCTAAACGAAGCAATGGAACAGAATGAACCTTCCGTTTTAAGTACTTACGCTTTAGAACTCGCCTCTCTTTTTAATAAGTATTATCAAAATTACAGGCTTATCGGTAAAGATTTTGAATATATAGAACCTCGTATTTTTATGCTGTCTGCCGTAAGGAGTTTATTAGCCGCGGTTTTAAATTTACTCTGTATTCCTGTTCTTGAAAGAATGTAGTTATTTATTAAAATAAAAAATAAAAAATAAAAAGATTTTAATGAGCCTAGAGATTAAAAATTTTACAGTGGAACTTCGCAAGGATAATGCTAGTTCTATTAACGTAACTGATGATTTATATTTAAAGGTTGATGAAGGAGAGGTAGTTTCGGTAGTAGGGGAGTCCGGAAGCGGTAAATCTTTTTTGGGACTGTCTATTTTAAGGCTTAATCCTTCGCATATTTCAAATATTATTTCCGGTGAAGTTAAAATAAGATGCAAATCGCAGAATGAAGAAATAGACATTATGAAACTTGAGCCTGAAAAACTCATTGGAGTCAGAGGCAGGCTAATATCCATGATATTTCAGGATCCGAATACGTCTTTAAATCCAGTTATGAAAATAGGAGAACAGATAACTGAAGCTATACTGGCGCATAAAAAAATCCCTAAAAAAGAAGCTAAAGATATAGCTATTTCATATCTGGACTCTATGAATATAGACGGAAAATCAAGATTTGCTTCTTATCCATATGAATTATCAGGAGGAATGAGACAGAGGGTTATGATTGCTATGGCAATGGTTTTAAACCCTTGTTTTTTGATAGCCGACGAGCCTACGACCGCTTTAGACGTTACGACCTCTCTTCAGGTTTTAAAACTCATAGGAAATATAAGGAAAAAATCTAATATAGGTGTGATTTTCATAACCCATGATCTCACCATAGCGAAAAGCATATCCGACAGAACCTATGTATTTTATGCCGGACATGTTATGGAATCAGGAAACACAGAGGATTTAATAAATAATCCTATGCATCCTTATACTTTTTCTTTAATTAAAAGCGTTCCATCTTTGTCTGCGGATTATGTTCCGAAACAAAAACTTTTTACTATACCAGGTTTTCTCAAAAAAGACGATTTTAGCAAAGGTAAGTGCAGGTTTTATTCCAGATGCTTTAAAAGAGACGATGAATGTTTAAGAGATATACCGCTTAAAAGCTTTACGGATTCAGGACAAGAAGCAAGATACGTAAGATGTATAAAAGTAAACAATGTGTAATTTATTAATAAAAATATGGACAAAAATATAATTTTATCCGTCTCTAATCTTTCCAAACACTATAAATATTACAAAACATTATTCGATATTAAAAAAAACGTAGTTAAAGCCGTTGACGAGGTATCTTTTGACATATTTAAAAATGAAATATTTGCGGTAGTAGGGGAAACCGGATGCGGTAAATCTACGCTATCAAAGTTGCTTTTGGGGCTGACCGAAAAAACATCAGGAGAGATATATTTCAAAGGCGAGATTCTTGATTATGGAATTAAAAAAAAGGATTTTAGAAAACAAATACAGATACTTTTTCAGGATCCATATTCATCGCTTAATCCTAAAAAAAAGATTTATAAATTAATATCTTACCAGGCGGTTAAGAACGGCATTATTAAAAACAGGCACAAGGACAGAGTAGATTTTTCTGCAGAACAGCTTAAAAAAGTAGGGTTGCCTGAGAGTACCGCTTTAGATTACCCTCATATGCTTTCGGGCGGACAAAGGCAGAGGGTTGGAATAGCAAGATGTCTTTCGGTAAATCCGGAACTACTTATTCTAGACGAACCTGTTTCCGCTTTAGACGTCTCAATATCCGCACAAATTTTAAATCTTTTGATGGATTTACAGAAGAAAAACGGTATAAGTTATATATTTATTACACACGATTTAAAATTAGTCAGACATCTTGCTGACAGGGTTTGTGTAATGTTCGGCGGAAAAATAATGGAGATTGCTAAAACAGAAGATTTTTTTAACTCTCCCATGCACCCGTATTCAAAAACCCTTTTAGAATCTATGAATTATATGTCATTTACTCGTCGGAATCTTTAAACGCTTCGTCCCCTTCCATCAATGAAAGCGTACTCAGGTGGTCTATATAGTCTTCGCTCATCTTTTTCTTTTCTTCTTCTTCAACTCTTGACTGACAGTTTATACACAGGTTGGAATAAGGTATAATCTTAAGCCTTTTCTTTGAAATAGGTTCTCCGCATTCATCGCATATTCCATAAGTGCCCTCTTTAATTTTTAAAAGAGCATTGTCTATTTCCCTGACTTTTTTTCTTTCCCTGTCTCCAAGCATATAAGACAATTCACGGTCTCTTTCACTTGAAGCTATATCGTAATTATCCCCGCGGTATTCAGTCGAGTCTTTTGAGGAACCTTCTTTTATGCCTGCGTCGATCTCCTTAAAAATATCTTTTTTCATTTTAACCAGGGTCTGGTTGGCAGATTCTATTTCGGCCGGCGAAAATGTATGTTCATCGTTATTTTCTCTATTTTTATTTTTCATATTTAAAAGCCTCCGTTATGATATATATTTTTATTTTACAATGGGGAACATTTCGGATATACCCCTTGTCTTTTTAAAAAATTTTGAATAGTATATATTTAAATAGATTTAAAAGCAAGATTAAAAGTTAGCGGGAATTAAGGAGACCTTTTAATGAATAAAAAAAGAGTTTTCGATTACGGATATGCAGGTAAAGAAAAAAAAGAAGAGGGCGTCAGGACTTCTTCTCAGATAGATAGAGACAGGATAATACATTCTAGCGCATTCAGGAGAATGAGAAATAAAACGCAAGTTTTTGGAGTTTTTACGCTAGATTATTACAGGACCAGGCTTACGCATTCCCTTGAAGTGTCACAGATTGCAAGGGCAATAACTTCTATTTTAAATAAAAAATACCAATTAAATATAGATATTGACCTCGTTGAAGCGATTTCTCTGGCGCATGATATAGGGCATCCCCCGTTTGGGCATCTTGGGGAGTTCATTATAAACGAAGAACTTAAGAAAGCTACGGGTGGAAAATTAGGATTTGAGGCAAACGCACAGAACATAAGAATACTTGATTTCTTGGAAAAAAAGTTTTACGATCCAAAAAAAAATAAGATATATGGAATCAACCCGTCTCTTAAAACTATTGACGGAATTTTAAAATATAAAATTCCGTATTCTTTATCAGATAAAAATAAACATTTTATTTACGATAACGATATATTTATTCTTGAGAAACTTCACGGAAAGGATTTTATAAATTATTTAAAGAAATATTCGGCATTTTTAAACGACACAAAAAATAAAAAAACAAAAGAGATTTTTTTTGAATTTTCTAGATGTATAGAATGTCAAATATTAAACGCAGCAGATGATATAGCTTATGCTACGCATGACATAGAAGACGGCGTGGAATCCAAACTTATTGACATAGGAGGACATTTTAAAGTAAATAAATATCTAAAAGAAAGCGGACGTTTTGGAAAGGATTCTATTAATAAAATAGCCGAGCAGGTAGATAATTTCTTTTTTAATCTTAGGAATATTTTTAAAGTTTCAGAAAACAAAGAAACGTGGAGTATGAACGATGCTGTCAGCCGCCAAAACTCTATGCGGCATATAAAAGTCAAAACAGACCTGAAAGAATTTTTTTCAAATTATATTTCAAAATTTATTTTAAATATAGATTTAGAGAAAAGGTATGAAGGCATTGGAAATCTTGGATTAAGTTTGAGGTCTAAAGATAAAGATTTTATATCTGGTATTCCGATAAATTTAGGGGATGATTCATATAAATATGGTATTGTATGGAAAAACGGGGTAAATTTGGAAATTAGCGCGTTAAAGCAAATTTCTTACAGACTTGTTATGGAAAATAGGGAAATACTTTTAAACAGATATAAAGCCGAAAATATTATAAGGAAGCTTTTTTGCGTTTTTTCCGATTTTAAAAATATCAAACTCTATCCTGACGACTTTCAAGAGCTTTACGAGTTTGGATTTTATGACTGTTTTGGAAAGAATAAAAACGAAAAAACTGGTTTTCTGGTAATGTGCGCCGATTATATTGGCGGAATGACTGATATGTATGCGATGAAGCTGTATTCATCGCTGTTCAACGAAAGGAATTTTTCAGATATACCGCATGCATAAATTACTAAAACAAACTGTTTTCAACTATTTCGCATATAATATGCGCTATTAAAATGTGATTCTCTTGAATTCTTGGCGTGTCTTCGGATGGAACCCTGATAAGTAGTTCGCATGTCATAGATTCCGCCATTTTTCCGCCATTTATGCCTGTAAAGCCTATTATTCTCATGCCTATATTTTTCGCAGTATTTATTGCAGATAAAATATTTTTAGAATTTCCTGAAGTCGATATTCCCCAGAAAATGTCGCCTTTTTTTGCGTTTGCTTCAAGCTGGCGCGAAAATACATTCGAAAAATCATAATCGTTTGCTATCGCGGTAAGGTTTGAAGTATTTACAGTAAGGCTCTCTGCCGCAAGCGCTTTTCTCTCTTTGTAAAATCTCGAAACAAGTTCTGCTGCTATATGCTGGGCATCTGCCGCCGAGCCGCCGTTTCCAGCAATAAAAACTTTTCCCCCGTTATCGTATGCCGAAATAATAATATTAGATATTTTTTCAATGGTTTTTAAAATTTCATTGTCGTTAGATGTCAAATCTAATATTTTTTTTGCGTCCGCGAACCTTTTTTCTATTATATTTTTCATTTTAATATATCCCTATGGTCATTTTTTATTAAGCTCTTCATCTGCTTTTATTACAGATTCGGACATTTCTTTTCTGTATTGTTTAAGTTTTTCCGTCAAAGCTCCATCCGATAATGCGAGAATGGATAAGGCTAAAAGGGCGGCGTTAACGCATCCGCTCTTACCTATCGCTGTGGTGGCTACTGGTATTCCTCCGGGCATTTGAACTATTGACATAAGGCTGTCTAGTCCGTTAAGGGCAGATGCGTTAAGAGGAACGCCTATAACTGGAAGAACTGTCATTGCCGCAATAACCCCCGGAAGATGTGCGCTCATACCAGCGGCCGCGATTATTACTTTTAATTTTTCTTTCTCTGCGGACTCGACGATTTCCATGGTTCTTTTTAGCGTTCTATGAGCAGATGAAATATGAAGTTCATAAGAAATTCCAAATTTTTTAAGCGTTTCTGTTGTCCCCTCTATGTCATTTAAATCGTTTTTTGAACCTACAAGTATTAAAACATCCATATGTTTCCTCCATTTTATAAACAGTTGATTCTAATATATTCTTATCAGTCGTATAAATCAAATATAGATAATTTTTTCAGCGTTTCTTCTGGAACATCTTTTTTTGCCGTTACCAATGATTTTTGTAACGACAAGCCGCAAAAACATTCTTTGTTAGAAAAATCAATTTTGCCGGCAGACTCTTTAATTATATTTTTTGCTTTTTCGGCATTTTCCAGAAGAATCTTTATTATCATATCGGCTGTGACGTTTTCCTCTTCCTCATGCCAACAGTCGTAATCGGTCGCCATAGCTATGGTAGCATAGCAAAGCTCTGCTTCTCTCGCAAGCTTTGCTTCGGTTGCGTTAGTCATGCCTATTACGTCCATTCCGTTATTTTTATAAAAGAATGATTCGGCTTTTGTTGAAAATTGAGGACCTTCTATGCAAAGGTAAGATCCTCCATCGTGAAAAGTGATGCCAAGCGCCTTACATGCGTTTATAACAATCTTACGGAGATATGGACATACTGGTTCAGCCATGGAAACATGGGCTACAATGCCGTTTCCGAAAAAAGTACTTTTTCTGTTCTTAGTAAAGTCGAAAAACTGGTCTGCTATAACCATATCGCCAGGTTTAATTTCTTTTTTAAGGCTTCCTACCGCACTTACTGAAATTACTTTTTCGACCCCGGAAACTTTTAAAGCATAGATATTTGCGGCGTAATTTATTTCTGAAGGGGTAATTTTATGACCCTTGCCGTGTCGGGGCAGAAAAACGATATTTCTGCCGTTTATTTCTCCGAATACGAGATTGTCTGAAGGTTTTCCGAAAGGAGTGTCCACCGATTCTTCTCTGACGTTTTTTAGCCCATCCATTTGATATAATCCGCTCCCACCTATTATCCCCAGAATATCCGGTTTTCCTCTCATATAGTCTCCCCCTTTTTAATTTATTTATCCTTTATTTTTTATGGAACATATAAGTCTTTTTCTGATATTGTTATCCCCCTCGCGGATTATTTCTATATCTTTTTTTTCTATTTTTATTATAGTCGATGAACCGCCGGCAAGTTCTCCGGCATTTACGGCAAAAATATTTATAACGGATTTGGCAGATAATAATTTTTCATTTAATTCGTTAAAATCAGAAAAACTTTCTTTTCCCGATATATTTGCGCTAGTAGATATTATGGGAAAATCTATATCTTCAAATAGTCTGGCGACGAAAGGATGCGGAGAAATTCTGGCGCCAACTGATTCAGAACCAGCGGTAAATAAATAACCGTCCGCGATTTTCTTAGGTTTTAAATTAAAAATAATCGTAAGAGGTCCGGGCCAAAATTTTGATATGAAATCTTCTTCGCGCCTGTTAACCATTGCAAAATTTAAAAGCATTTTCATATCTTTAACCAAAAAAGGAAGAGGCTTATCCATTGACCTCCCCTTTAATTCGTAAATTTTTCTAACGGCTAAATTATCTATGGCATTAGCGCCAAAGGCATAAGAAGTTTCGGTCGGATAGATTATGATGCCCGAATTCATTAAATGATATTTTATATCTATATAATCGGCATCGCTTATAGAAGTTAAATTATATATTTTCACCATATTTATTTTTTGTTTTGAGGCATTTCTTCGTGAGAAGAAACTATTACGTAAACTCCGCAAAGAGTCACGAATATTCCAAACCATCTTAACGGAGGAACAAATTCCCTGAGGGTTAAAGCGGCAAGTATTACGGTCAGTATTATGCCTATGCTTACAAAGGGATATGCGACGGACAGGTCTATTTTTGATAATACTTTTATCCAGAAAAACATCGATATTAAATATAAAAATATTCCAACCGCGACGAATTTATCCGTAAAAATAATAAATAAAATTTTTATAATTCTAATGAAAGCGTTGTAATCATGATATCTAGCAGATGGAAGCAAATGATGAAGGCTTTGACCTAATTTTTTTAATTTGCTCATCCCGTATTTCATTAACAGCTGGGCTAAAACGCCCATAATAACACTTATTAATAGATTTATTAATACCTGAGGCTTTAATTTATGGGCGGGCATAAATTTTCCCTATATCTTTTCTATAGTATTTATTTTCAAAATTAATTTTTTTTGCGATATCATAAACGGCGCTATTTATTTCCAACTCTTTTCCTCTAGCGCAGATATTTATCACTCTGCCTCCGGTCGTATAATATTTTTCGCCGGTTTTTTTTGTACCCGCGTGAAAAATAAAATATTCGGCTGATTTCATATGTCCAAGGCATTTAAGTCCGTCGTTAAAAGAAACTTCATATCCTGTTTTGTATTTGTTAGGGTATCCGTCCGAAGAAAGAACAAGGCAAATAGAATTGCTATTGTCAAAAATTAGTTCGTAATCTTTTAAATTTTCGTTAATTACGCTTAAAAATAAATCCAGAATATCTGATTCAAGTCTTATAAGTATAGACTGCGTTTCGGGGTCGCCGAATCTTACGTTAAATTCCAAAACGTAAATTTCTTCATTTTGGATCATAAGTCCGGCATAAAGTATGCCTTTATATTTTATGCCTTCTTTTTTTAATCCTTCTAGTGTTGGTTCTATAACAGTTTTATTTATTTTATTCGTAAGATTATCGGAAACATATGGGTTTGGGGTTATAGCGCCCATACCCCCGGTATTGTCGCCCGTATCGCCGTCGCCTATTTTTTTATAATCCATGCTGGTAATTAATGGTTTATAAGTGTTTCCGTCCACGGCTACCATGTAAGACAACTCAAAACCTTCAATAAAGTCTTCTATTATGACCGTTTCTCCGCTATCCCCAAATATTTTCGCGTTAAAAATAGAGTCTAACGTGTTTTCGGATTCTTTTATATTTTTAGAAATAAAAACCCCTTTTCCGGCGGCAAGACCGCTTGCCTTGATAACTAACGGATGTTTTTTGCCGGCAACGAATTTTTGCGCAGTTTGAAAATCTGAAAAGGCTTTATATTCAGCTGTTTTGATGTTATATTTTTTTAGAAAGTCTTTAGAAAATTTTTTTGAAGATTCTAATAAGGATGCTTTTCTATCCGGTCCGAATATTTTTAACCCTGCCGCTGTAAATTCGTCGACTATACCCATAGAAAGCGGAATTTCCGGACCTATAACTGTTAAGTCTATTTTATTTTCCAAAGCGAAAGAAAGAAGTCCTTTTATATCGTCCTGTTTTATGGGAACATTCAAGGCTATTTCAGCAGTTCCTCCGTTTCCGGGGGCGCAGAATATTTCAGTTTCTTTTTTTGACCTCTTAATGGCAGAGGCTATAGCATTTTCTCTTCCGCCGGAACCTACGATCAATATTCTCATAATTTTAATGTTTAAAATGCCTGATATTAGTAAAAATCATCGGTATATTTAATTTATTAGCCGCTTCGATAACCTCGTCGTCCCTTATGGATCCTCCGGGTTGTATAATACCGTTTACCCCAATTTCGGCTGCGTATTCCACGGAATCTTTGAAAGGAAAAAAGCCGTCTGATGCCATGACGAACCCCTTTAACGAGCCGTAAGCGGTTTTCATTTTTTCGGCCGCAAATACAGCGCTGTCTATTCTAGACATCTGTCCGGCGCCTATACCTACTGTAGCCCCATTTTTTGCATATACTATGGCATTAGATTTGACGTGCTTGGCAATTTTCCACGCAAATATAAGGTCGTTTTGAACCGATTCGAGCATTTTAACTTTCGTTACAGTCTTAAAATTGGACGTATCGTCCAAAATATCGTCTTTTTCCTGAACGAGAATTCCATCCGAAGCGCTTCTGAATGATGGAAAGTCATTATTTGACCGCAATGAATCATTATTAAAGCGGATTATTATAGTATTTTTTTTTGTTGCCAATATTTTCATGGCTTCTTTGGAATATTCGGGAGCTAAAATTATTTCAACGAAAAAAGGTTTAATTTCAGCTGCTGTTTCTGCGTCCAGTTTATTATTGAAACCTATTATTCCGCCGTAAGAAGATACTTCGTCCGTTTTCCTTGCGTTAATGAAGGCATCCTTCTGAGAAATACTGCTTGTGGCAGCACCGCAAGGGTTAGTATGTTTGACGATTACTGAAAAAAAACCATCCGATTTATTTTTATTAAAATCTTTGATTATGCCAAGGGTTGAATCTATATCTAAAATATTATTATAAGATATATCTTTGCCGGAAAGTTTTTCAAACGGCATAGGTTTGTCAATTCCGTAAAAAGCCGCTTTTTGATGAGGGTTTTCTCCGTATCTAAGGTTTAATATTTTTTTAAGCTTAATATTTAATTCATTAGTTTTATTTTCATAGAAACCGTAGTCTATGCCGGGGCTTTCAGGATTTAAAAAATCTGCTATCATTCCGTCGTATTCCGCGGTATGTTTAAAAGCTTCATATGCGTAAAGTTTTTTGACTTCAACAGGAATCACTTGTTTATTTTTAAGAAATTGAATTATATTTTGATAAAATGAAGGATTTATAACAACGGTAACGTCTTTAAAATTTTTTGCCGCAGCTCTTAAAAGCGATACTCCTCCTATATCTATAAATTCAATCTTTTCGTCGAAAGTTATATCTTTATCTTTCATTTCTTTAAAGGGATAAAGGTTTACTATAACAAAATCTATAGGGTTTATGGAGTTTTTTATAAGGTCATCCCTGTGGTTTTCATTTTCCCTTATAGATAAAATTCCGCCAAAAATAGCAGGATGCAAAGTTTTCACTCTTCCGTCCAAAATTTCGGGAAATCCGGTTATTTCATCTATTTTTTTTAACTTTACAATCCCAGCCGATTTCAAAAATTTATATGTGTTTCCGGTCGCAATTACAGTATAACCGGCAATCTCTAAATGCGTAGCCAGTTCAGTTATATCGGTTTTATCATAAACCGATATAAGAGCGTATCTTGTTTTGTTCATAATTATAAAATCCTTTTTTTGTTTTAATTTGATTTTAAAATATTATATATAGTAAAATATATGAAAATTTATTATATTCTACTAATTTTGGATATTTATTTCAATACCTCAAGATTTAATAAAACTTTGAAGGAGGAAACTGAAATCTAATGAAAAAAATAAAACTTATAGCTCTTGCGCTTATTTTATTCGGCGCTATAAATTTTTTAAGCGGATGTGCTCTTATGCTTGTAGGAGGACTTGCCGGCACTACCGGTTATCTAGCCGCGAAACAGGGTTATGGGGTACAGTCTCCTGTCACCAAGAAATAATAAAATAATTATACGGAGGCTAGAATGGCGGTTACGGTTATAGGTTCCATCGCAATAGACAATATTGAAACTCCTTTTGACAAAACCGGAGATATCCTGGGCGGTTCCGCAACTTATTTTTCTATGGCGGCTTCATTTTTAACAGATGTTAAAATTATAGGCACGGTGGGGAATGATTTTGAACGTAAGCACCTAAAGGTTTTTGAGAACAAGTCGATAGAGATTAAAGGAATTAAGACTGAGGCGGGTAAGACTTTCAGGTGGAAGGGCAGATACGGATACGATATGTCCGATCCGGAAACTCTCATGACTGAACTTGGCGTGTTTTCTTCTTTTAAGCCCGTCGTTCCGCATAACTCAAAAAACGATTTGCTTTTTCTTGCAAATATAGACCCTGATATCCAGTTCGACGCCTTAAAACAAATGGGCGCTCCTAAATTAGTTGCCCTGGATACTATGAATTTCTGGATAAAAGGAAAAAGAGAAAAACTTATAAAAGTCATTGAACTGTCCGATATATTTATCATAAATGAGTCGGAAGCAAGACTTTTAACTGAAGAATCATCTATTTTTTTGTGCGCCAAGGCAATTCTTAAATACGGCGCCAAAATATTAATCTTAAAAAGAGGTGCTTACGGCGCCACGATGTTTTTTGAAAATAAATTTTTTATGGTCCCGGCTTATCCGTTAGAGAATGTAATAGATCCTACCGGCGCAGGTGATTCTTTTGCAGGCGGGTTTCTAGGATATATTGATAATACGGGAGATATGACTTTTGAGAACCTTAAAAAAGCTCTTGTATTTGGAAATATTATGGCGTCTTTTGCCGTGGAAGGTTTTTCAGTAAACAGGTTTTTATCTATAAATAATGACGAAATTAAAAGCAGGTTTAAAAAATTTAGAGAGATGACTTATTTCGAGGAACTTTCTTAATAGTCCATTATTATACAAATGCGGATAATTAAACAGAAATATACAAAACTTCTTTTAATATGTTTTTTAATAACCGTCGTTTTTACGGTGCTGGCAGGTTGCGGTCTTTCGCAGGTTCCCAAAAAAAATAAGCTTAAATCTAACCTATATTACAGGCTTGGTGTAGGGTTTTACCAGAACGGAAATTTTATAAAAGCAATGCAGGAATTTATAAAAGCCAAGAGATTAAATCCATATTCGGCTAAAAATTATAATGCCATAGGAATGGTTTATATGGAAACGGCAAGAAAGGGAAAAGCCGTAAAAAATTTCAAGGAAGCTGTAAGAATAAATCCTAATTTTTCAGATGCCTACTATAATTTAGCTATAATATATATTAAAAGAAAAGATTATCTGCCGGCAAAATCATATCTGAAAAAGGCTTTAAAAAATCCCTTTTATAACAGACCTTATCAGAGTTATACCCAGCTTGCAAAAATATATTTTGCAGAAAATAAGCCTGAAAAAGCTAAAAAAATATTAACCGTATCCAAACTGCTCGATAAGAAATATTTTTTAACTTATTATTATCTCGGCAAATATTATTTAATTAAAGGCAATTTCGAACAGAGCCTGCGTAATTTTAAGAAAGCAGTAGAATTAAATATGTTTTTTGCACCAGCTAAATATTACGAAGGTGTAATATATTTTATACAAAAAAGATACAACAAAGCTAAAGAAATATTTTCTTCCGTATATGAACAAAATAAAACAAATTATTACGGAAAGAAATCTTTAGACTATTTAAAAAAAATAATGCTATATTCAAAATAGGGCTTATTTTATGGATTTAGAAACGCCTGAAACATTAGGAGAATATCTTAAAAATAGCAGGGAATCTATAGGATTAAGCGTAGAAGAAGTTTCTTTTGTTACAAAAATAAGGGCGCAGTATATCGAAGCAATTGAAAGCGGAGATTTTACCATATTTTCTTCCCAGCATTTGCTTAAAGGATACGTAAAGCTTATTTCAAAAACAGTTAAAGCAGATTCAAAAAAAACGGCGGAACTGCTCGAAATAGAAACTACCGAAAATTTTAAAAACAAGCATATCGAAGATATAGTAGGAAAAAGATTCAAAGAAGAAATAAAAAAGTCCGAAGATTTAAAAAAGAAAATTTTGACAATTGTTCTTGGGGTCATAATTTTATTAATATTGTCTTATGGAATAATTAAAGTTATAGAATATATTAAAACCGCGCCTAAAATTCATATAACATTGCCATTCCAGTCTTCAATTAAATCTTTAGTTTCGGAAAGACGTTTATCCCTAAATAATAAGCCATTAAAAATCAAAAAAATAATTAATAGTCCTAACGCCGAGACTAATTATGCCGAAATCCTAAAAGGAAAGGTAATTAAAAGAACATGGGTTGCAGTTAAAATAGACGGCGGAAGCACTGTAACTTCAATGCTTTATTCAGGAGATACAGAGGTCTGGAAAGCGCAAAAAAGAATAAAAATTAAAATAGGCAACGCCGGTGGCATTGTTTTAAACTATAATGGAAAAGATATTGGAGAACCCGGCGCAGAAAAACAGGTGGTAACCTTAAACTTCCCTTCTAAACATAAAACTAAAACGCATTAAACAACTGTTTAGATTTCTTTCTTATTTTTTATGGCGTATCCAATTTTATCGAAAATTAATGATGCAGATAAGAGCAATAAGGCTATTGCAGGTATGATTAAAGCTAAATCGTCGTCTTTTATATTAGTTTTTAATCCTTGAAGCCCCCAATACATTCCAAAGCTAAGAAGAAGTATTGCCGCTATGCCTTTAATCCAGTGGGAAGGAATTTTTTTGAAATATTTTCTTAAATAAATTGATAGTATTAAAACAATAATAGAACTTACGATAAGAGCAGAAATTACGGAAAGCCATTGATTTTCCGTAATAGCAAGTGGAACCGCAACCACGGCGACCTCGAACGCTTCTATTATTACGGCGTTTAAAGCAACGATAAATGATTTAAAAGAACATTTTTGGTGTTTTACGGAAGCTGTTTCAGCCTTTTTAAAAAGGGGTTTTTCACCTATTTTCTTCGAAAAAGGAGTGAGATAAAATACAAAACTTATAAGCTTATAGGAGAAATAAAATCCTACTGCCATAAGAATAGTGCCTATTATTAATTTAACAGTGAATATAGGCACCGTTTTTATTAAGGCTATGCCTCCGCCGAAAAGAATAAAAAGCGTTCCGATAAAACCTATTAATCCTCCAGCCAAAGCGCTGGATAGCCCTATATCTTCACCAACTACAAAAACAATTGCGGCAACTTCGCTAAGTTCTACTATAGAAACCGAAAATACGGCGATAAATATAAGTATGCTAAAATTCATACGCCGTATTATATCAGATAATAATCGTAAGGTACAATAGAAAACGCAAGGTTCTTTTTTCCTATTGACTTTTTGATGGCGAAGTAATAAGCTAAAAATAAAGATTTTAAATTTACATCTTCGGTTTAAGTGAAGATATATAACGCTATTTTATTTAAAAGGGGGTAACATTATGGCAGTATCGTCAAACAAAACATTAGATGCAAGCGGGTTGTCCTGTCCGCTGCCTATCGTTAAAACTAAAAAAGAAATCGACACTATGACTTCAGGTCAGGTTTTAGAGGTAATTTCTACAGATCCAGGCTCTAAAAACGATATGACGGCATGGTGCAATAGAACAGGAAATAAGCTTTTAGAGTCTTCGGAAGAGGGCGGAAAGTTCAAATTTTACGTCCAGAAAGCTTAATTCTCTTAATTGCAAAATTTGGTAATAATTAAATTAACGGGGGCAGATACAAATTCAGTCCCCGTTATGAAAAATTAAAATTAAGATAATGAAAAGGAAATTTATTTATATATTTATTTCAGCCGCCTTTTTTATTATTTTATCGCAGTTATTATTAAGCGCTTATACTTGTTTTGGATTGAAAAATCCTTTTATATCCCCTTTTAAAGAGAAGGAGTATAAAAATTTTAAGCCTAACCCATTGAACGGTCTTTATCTTCAGGCTATTGTGAGCGGTTCTAATCCCGGCAGAAATATTGCAATTATTAATGGAAGTCCTTATTACGTCGGTTCCATGATTATGGAAAAATCAATCGTTGGAATTACCGATAATGCCGTAATAATAAAACTTAAAAATGGGAAAATAGTTAAACTTATACTATCCAAATTTGAAGGATTTAAAAAATAATAAATGATACCTAAACTTATGATTTTTAAGTCCAAATTTTATTTTATTATCATTAGTATCGCTTTTATTTTTCCTTATTTACTTATTTCCTTTGCTTTTAAACCAAATAAAGCCGATGCGGCTGTTGCTTATTCTACTTACGGTTATAGTTCTTTTGACGGTATAAGACTGCCGAATAAAAGAATTACTATAGAAGGAAACGATATACCTCTAAGACCTTTAATAGTTGGAATTTGCCATGAATTTAAAATTAACTATGTTTTAAGCAGTTCCGTAAAAGGTAGCGCGACTTTACATATAAGAAGCATCCCTTTGCCGGATGCGCTGTCGATTATTTTAAAAGCAGGCGATCTTGGCTATAGCGAAGGCAACGGCATTTTATTTATAGGACCTCGTTCGTCGCTAAAAAACAACTATATCTATTATAAGATAAATCTAAAATACATTCAGGCTAAAAATCTTCTTGCCGACTTAACCCCTGTTTTACCGGCAGGCGCTAAAGCTTATGCTTCTCCGCACGGCAATTCCGTATTTGTTTATGATATTCCCTCCAATATTAAAAAAATTAAAAATATTATTAAAAAAATAGACGTAAAAAGAAGAGTTGTTCTTTTAAATGCCAGAATAGTAGACGTAACGAATAATTTTGTCAGAAATCTTGGCATTGCCTGGTCTTTTTCGCCTAATAGTCATAATACTATAATATCTACTTCTACTTTTCCTACAGGTTTCAGCGGCGTTACTACTTCAACTGCCGGTTCAAGCACTATAAACTTAAGCGTAGGAACCGCATGGCAGAATTTTGGCATACTTTCCGCCCAGCTTTCTTTAGGGCAGCAGTTAGGCTGGGATAAGGTTATAGCATCCCCCAGCGTTTCGGTTATTAGCGGTCAGCCTGCGACTATAAATTCGGGAGTAACTTTATATTATGTCGCATACACGGCGTCAGGAGGCGCTTCTACTTCGACTCCTTCCAGCGGAACAGGAACGTCGTCCGGAGGTACTACAGTAATAACTCAAGAACCGGTTACGTCTTCTCTTCAAACTATCACGCTGGGACTAACATTGACCGTTACTCCAATAGTCGAAAGCAAAAATTCTATTATGCTTAATATTAATGTTACAAATTCACAGCCTGATTTCGGACAGGAAGTTAACGGGTTTCCTTCAGTAAACAACAAAAGCGTTTCGACTACCGTTATGGTTAAAAACAATTCTACATTAGTTATAGGAGGTATTTTATATACCGACAAATCGCATTCCAATAATGGAGTTCCTATTTTATCTACGCTTCCGGTAATAGGTTATCTTTTTTCTTCAAGGCAAAGAAGCGTTTCCAGAGAACAGTTAATGGTTTTTATTTCTCCGAAAATAGTAAACTAGCCGTATTAAAATAAAATAATTTAGATGGGCGCTAAAAAAACAGAGAAAAAAGAAAAATATGCAAAAACGGAAGGAAGAATGCCGTTTTTAGATCATTTTTCAGAGTTAAGAAAAAGAATATTTTATATATTTATCGTACTTATAGTATGTATGGGTTTTTCATGGCGGCTTTCCTATAAAGCTATCAATATTATAGAAACTCCTTTAGAACGGCCGACATATATTACATATTTTTCAGGATATGCAAAGAGCGTAATTAAACAAAAAACACCTTTAATTTATTACGAGTTTAATCTTAATAAAACCCCTAAAAAATTCGTAAAACATATCCTTCATTACTCGAAGCCTTTGGAACCTTTTTTTATGCAAGTAAAAATATCCCTGATTCTCGGGTTTATGTTTGCCCTGCCTTTTATACTGTTTCAGATTTGGCAGTTTATAAAGCCCGGTCTTTTAAAAAAAGAGAGAATGTATCTTCTGCCTTTTTTGTTTTTCGGTACATTGTTCTTTATTTCAGGTGTAATTTTTATGGTTTTTTACATATGGCCGGCAGTTATTAATTTTTCTTTGAGTTATCAGAGCCCGAATTTATCACCGTTAATAAATTTGACCCATTACATTAACTTTGCCTTGCGGCTTGCGCTTATATTTGGTTTAATATTTGAACTACCGCTGGTGTCGGCACTTTTTTCATTTGCCGGGATATTAAAACCGCAGTTTTTAAAAAAATACAGAAAGTACGCTCTGATAATAAGCCTTATAATCGCTGCTTTTCATGCCGATATAGTTACAATGTTTTTTATAGCCGTGCCTCTTTATTCGATGTATGAGATAAGCATTCTAATATCTTCTATTATTTGGAAATTTAAAAAAAAGACCGTTAGCGCTGCCCTTCAGAAAAATTAACCGTTCATGGAAAAGACAAACCCTTTTATTTCCGCGTTAATATCTGGAAACAATTTTTTGCTTGCCTTGACCGAAACATAATCTATTATAAAAATTCTTTTCATAGAGTTTATATTTTTAATGAATTTTATAGTTTTATTGAACCCTCCGGTTATGGAAATATTTACTGGCAAAGCCATTGCCCCTCCATATTTTGCCGGTTTTCCAAAATTTATATTTTCTACCTCAAGATTACTGGCAGGTTTGTTTAGTGCTATATTTTTAATTAAATCAGCAACCTTAAAGGTTTTAGGAAGCAAAATTTCTTCCTTCTTTAATTTTAATTTTAACTCTGTAATTTGATTTTTAAGACTGTTTAGGCTATTTTTTTCCCTTGAAAGGGAACTTGTTGTATTGCTTATAGTGTTTATTCTTTTTTTTAGCTTTAATATAGTTGCATTTTTATCGTTTATTCTTTTATTTATGACGTGTAAAAAAACATCACTATTTATTAAATAAATAAATACGAAAACCATTAGCATAACGGCGGCCAATTTATTATTTCTTAAGTATAAAAATATTTTTTTTATTTCGTTTAAAGGTTTCATTTTTTGCTTTTAAAATTAAGATTCTGAATATTTAAAACTGCTTTTAAGCTAAAGGAATAAAAGATATTGCCGCCGATGATTTTTCTATTGGCTCCCTCGAGGTTTATTTTAGTGAATAATCCGGTTTTTTTAAGATTATCGATATATGTAGAAATTCCTGATAAAGATACACTGTTTCCATTTATTACAATAACACCTTTTTGCAGGGTTAATCCGCTCATCCATACGCCGCTTGGAGATGCATCCACAATTTCGCTTATTTTTCTGTTCCATGCTACCTTAAGGTTTTTAAGTGAATCTATGACCAATATCTTGTTTTTTATAATTTTTAAAAGATTTTTTCTATTATCTATAGCCGATTCAAATGTTTCGTTTAAAATATTTTTTGTTTTCAAGACGTTTAAACGCTGATTTAATTCTGATATATAAGTTCTTTTTGAATTATTACTTAGGACTGAAGCTAAATCCAATAAAAAAATAATTATAATATATGCAATAATTATGGAAAAAATCACCATTCTCTTCCTGTTTTTTGCAATGCGATTCTTGTCTTTTGTCGGCAATAGGTTGATTCTTGTTTTTTCTGTAGTCTTCTTTTTCATTTATTTCCGCATTCATCTGTTTATAATTAGTCCGAAAGTGGTCCACATTTCTTCAAGCGGCCTGTAAAACTCATAATCTTGGTCAATATTGCGGTTTTTTAATTTTTTAGATAAATAAAACGAATATTTTCCTGAGCTTATTAAGTTAAGTACCGAAATAGAATAAGACCTAAAAGCTGTGGCATCTGTAATTTTAGCGTCGAACCCCTTTATTCCCGAAAATATGCCTGTAAGTATAGCGCCATCGATAGGGGGGAGGGATTTCCCGGCAAAATAAAAGTCCGCGGTTCTTTTTAATTCGTTGGCAACAAGGTCTGAAGCTTCATCATAATTTTGATTTTTTAAGTTTAATCCGTCGATCACCCTTTCAAAATTTATAATATTGTCGAGAATTATGACTATTTTTATAGTTTTATCGGATATGTCGCAAAGCAGAAGATGACCAGTTTTGTTTTTATTCAGATATCTTATATTATTATAAATTGACACCGTTTTACACTCTATTGATTTTAATTTTATACCAGCAATGTCGAATATCTCTTTAAAATTATTTATATCATCTTCTTTTGAGGCAAAAGCCGTAATGTTTAAGACTGTATTCCCTTGCCCGTCAATTTTTTCAGTATATATATAATCGAATATACATTGCGACATAGGGAAAGGAAGTATTTTTTTGAGTTCGTATTCAACAGCGATTTTAAGGTCATGCTCAGGCATATACGGTAGAATAAAATTATAACTGGAAATAAGTCCGCTATCGATAGACGTTAATATATTATTTCTGGAAATTTTATTTTCATTCATAATTTTACTAAGATTTACGGATATCAAACTTTTATTTCTAAAATCTAAATCGTTAACGGTTAAGTTAACGAAATTATTAAGAAAATACCCGCTTCTTTTTTTGTAAACTTCCAATATTTTAAACTGGTTATAATCTATCTCTACCGCGGTAAAAATTTCCATAATCTAATAATATATCTATACTAATAAAATTATATAAAATTCAGAATTTTTATGTAACCGTTAAAAAATTCAAATATAATTCCGTCAACCGCAATTTTATTTTCCAAAATTTTATTTTTATTTAAATCATTTAGTCCTAAAATATTTTCTATGGTTCCATGCCTGTTAAACATCATAGCTTTATGCTTTGTTCCGCTATTATTTTCTCCAGACAAGCGAGCTCCTGTTATATTCAGGGTAAAATAACAACTCGCAGCATTATTTTTTTTAGGAATTTTGTTTTTAAATTCGCGCCTGTTTATATCCAAAAGGGTGATATTCCTAATTAAAAACTTTGGTTTTTCGTTAAGCGGTCCGCAGGGTGATATTAATTTTATAATTTCAGAAAGCTCTTTATCCGATACAGAATCTAAATCAATTTCTTCATCATAATCTTGTTCTAAAAGACTTTTTTTAAGGTCGTCCTGTTCGTTTTCATCGGTATTTATGTTTTGTCCGGTGGCTTCTAAAATATTAACTTTGCGTCCGCTTAAAACCTCAGAAATAAATTTATCCATATCCGCGCCTTTTTTTACAGTTAATCCGCAAGCCATTTTATGACCTCCGAATTTAGAAAAAAAAGCTTCAAAATTTTTCAGGTAAGCGTAAATATCTATATTTCCGCATGATCTTGCAGAACCTATATATACGTTTTCTTTGAATCCGGTAAGAAGCAAAACCGGTTTTTGCATATAGTCTGATAATCTTGAAGATACGATTCCTATTACGCCCGGATGCCATAACTCTCCTTTTAATATGACAATAGGCAGTGTTTCTTCGCTCTCACTTTTTTCTTTGATTAAGTCTATTGCATTATTGAAACAGGTATCTTCTAAGAGCTGTCTTTTCCTGTTAAATGATTCGAGCTCTTGAGCAAGATTAAAAGCTATTTTAGGATCTTTTTGCGTTAAAAGTTCTACCGCTACGGCGGGGTTCCCTACCCTGCCGGCTGCATTTATTTTAGGGGCAACTTTCCATGCTATATCAGATTCGTTTATATTATCGAAATGTAGTCCGCAGATGCGCCTTAATTCTTTTATTCCCGGACGTTGGCTGGAATTAAGTATTTGAAGTCCGTAACGGGTAAGCGTTCTGTTATCGCCATACATTGGAACTATGTCAGCTATTATACCAAGACATACGATATCCAAATAATCCTTAAGATTAGGATATGAAGTAAGCAAACCTTCCTTAACTAAATGCTTTCTAAGCGCAATACCCAGATTGAAAGCAATTCCGACTCCAGGTAAAAATTTAAAAGGAAATTTATCGCCTTTGCGTTTCGGGTTAAGTATTGCAAGAGCTTCCGGTAAAATCTCTTTTTCTCCGCTTAAAGGGACTTCATGATGGTCGCATATTATGACGTCGATATTTTTAGAATTTAAATATGAAACCTCTTTTGTTCCGGTTATGCCTAAATCAACAGTTATCATTAAAGAAAGAGGCTTTTCGCCATTTTTAATAATAAAATCATAAATTTCATTAATAGGCTCGATTCCAAGTCCGTATCCGTCTTTTATTCTGTCTGGCAGTTTATAGAAAATGGAGGAGTTATCGTTATTTTGGTTAGGTTTTATTATTTTTTTTAATTCCCTTAAGAATGAAACGAGAAAAGATGTCGCAGTGATACCATCGACGTCATAGTCTCCATATATACAGATTGATTCATCATCCAAGATGGCCTTGGATATACGGAGTAGAGCTTTTTCCATGTCCGATATAAGCGATGGATCGTTTAAACATTTTAGGGAGGGATTTAAATAATTATCTATTAAACAGTTCAGAGAAGTTTTATCGCCTTCTTTGAACATACCGGAAAAGAAAGGATCAAAATCTATCTGTGAAAGTATCCTTTTTAATATAAGGGATGAAGCTGTATTATTGAAATATATGGGAAGGCGTTCTTTTAAGTATTTGCGAACATATTCTTTTTCCATATTTTAATTTTAAATTTATATCCACTTTTTCAAATACTTATTTGTTTATTCATAGTGCTTCTCGTTTAAAATGACCATTATAGGACTCGCTATAAATATCGAGGAATAAGTTCCTATTAATATTCCTAGCAATAAAGTAAATGCAAAATCATGTAAAACTATACCGCCTAAAAAAAATAAAGATAAAACAACAAGTATTACAGTTAGGGAGGTAACTACGGTTCTTGTTAATACCTCGTTTATACTTGAATTAACGAGCTTTTTTAAATCTATATGCTTTGTTTTTTCAGTTTCAGTTTTTAAATTTTCCCTAATTCTATCGAAAACTACTACTTTATCAGTAAGGGAGTATCCGGCAACCGTAAGAACCGCAGTAATAACTAAAAGCGTTATTTCTTTCTGGAATATAAAAATTATTCCAAGCAGGGCAAGTACGTCGTGTGCAAGACCTATTGCCGCCGCTAGACCAAACCTGAACTCAAAACGCCACGTAATATAAAGCATTATAGCAATAATAGATATTATAATAGCAATAACGGCATCCATAGAAAGTTTTTTGCCTACCGAGGGCCCTATCATTTCACTGCTGACCACTTTAGGCGGATTATTTTTGAAAGATTTTTTAATGACCTGCTTAATTTCAGCGGTATAAGCGTTTAAATCTTTTGCTTCGGCTTTAGTCTGTATTATAATATCGTTTTTACCTTTAATCTTAACTAATTTTACATCTTTAAATCCAGCCGGTATCAGTATTTTTCTTACTGATGATATAGAGATTTTATGTTTAAATGCCAATTGCATAGAAAGTCCGCCCGTAAAATCTATTCCTATTTTAGCCGCGCCTAATATCATAGTTAAAATTTCAATAATACCGAATATCGTTAAAACAGATGATAAGACGAAAGAGTATTTTCTTTTTCCTATAAAATTATAATGCGTGTTTTTAATAAATTCCAATTTTTACTCCTTAAATACTTAATTTGTTAAGTTCTTTTTTATTGGATATAATATCGAATATGACTTTGGTTCCTACTAAAGAAGTAAACAGGTTAATCAGTATTCCAAGGGAAAGCGTAACGGCGAAACCTTTTACGGGACCGGAACCGAAGTAAAAAAGAACCGCCGCGGTAATAAGAGCGGTAACGTGCGAATCTAAAATAGTAAAAAATGCTTTATTGTATCCGTTTTCTATGGCAATTACGACAGGTTTGCCGTCCCTAATCTCTTCCCTTATTCTTTCAAAAATAAGGACGTTGGAATCCACAGACATGCCTATAGTTAAAATAATTCCGGCAATACCGGGAAGAGTCAATGTAGCCCCAAATAGAGAAAGGGCAGCCATAAGGAACAGGACGTTTTCAATAAGCGCAAAATCGGCAATCAGACCTGATAGCTTATAATAAAATATCATAAAGCCGACGACTAAAATCGTTCCAACTATTGCAGCAAGTATTCCGTCATGAATAGAGTCTGCACCAAGCGTAGGTCCTACAGTATTATTTTGTATTATTTTTACCGGAGCCGGCAATGCTCCAGAGCGAAGAGCTATAGCAAGATTATTTGCCTGCGCCATAGTAAATCGTCCTGAAATAGAGGCATTTCCTCCAAGTATAGGTTCTTCTATTACCGGGGCAGATATAACGTTGTTATCGAGTATAATAGCTAATCTTTTACCGGTATATTTCGTAGTAATTTGACCAAACTGTTTTGCTCCTGCAGAGTTTAAGGAAACTCCTACGATAGGCTGATTATATCGGTTCATCTGTACGTTTGCGCTAGAAACCGCGCCTCCATCCATTAATACCGTTTTGTTTATAAGGTAAGGTCTTTTTGCAGTTTTATGCGTATATTTATTATATGTAACGTGATATAATATTTCGTCGCCTTTTGGAACTTTTCCGTTTAATGCGTTCATAAGGCTATGTTTATCGTCAACAAGTTTAAACGTAAGTCTTGCAGTTTTTCCTATAAGTTTAATTGCCTGTTTTACGTTTTTCACGCCAGGCATTTCTACTACTATTAAGTCTTTTCCCTGACGGGCAATTTTCGGAGCTACCAGCCCAAACTGGTCTATTCTGTTCCGCATTACTTCGACGGCTCCACCTACGGCTTCTTTTTTATATCTTGAAAGTGCGGACTGTTTAAAACTTATTATTTTGCCGGATAATTTAAGAGAAATATGATGGTTCTTCAGATAATTTTTAAGTGTTGAAACCGTCGTTTCATTTTTGGTAAGATTGTTATCCAAAAGAATGTACCCTTCTTTAAATGATATATCCTTACCTATTCCGATATTTCTGTTTTTAACGAATGATTTTATGTCCGTATAATCTTTATATAATTTTTCTTTTACGGCTTTATCGACCTCTACTTTTTCGACAAGATATACTCCGCCCTGAAGATCAAGCCCTAAGTGCATCTGTGCGTTTCCGATTATGGTTTTCCACCATCCAGGCGTATTTGGGTAAATAGAAGGTATTATGGAAAAAAAAGATATAAAAATAAATACGGCTATTAAAATTATTCTAGTTTTAACCGGTTTCATCTAGCTCCACCACGAAAGAAATTAGAGTTGTTAAATTATGATATTAAAAAATAATGTAATTTTTATTGCTTTATCGTTTTAGTGGCAATAGCGCTTTTAGTAATTTTTATTTTAACATCTTTTGCTATTTCAATAGTAAAAAGCTGGTCGGCTATTCCTGTAATAATGCCGAATATGCCCCCTGTAGTCAGAACTTCGTCTCCTACTTTGAGTGATTCTATCATCTTTTTATGGTCTTTAGTTCTTTTTTGTTGTGGGAGTATAACTAAAAGATAGAATATTACAACTATTGCGATAAGCGGGGCAAAATTAATTAAAGTCGATTCCCATCCTCCGGAAGCCGGTGCTCCGCCTCCAGCCGCATAAGCTGGTTTGACCGCAAAATTATTAAATAAACCTGATAAGCTTGATAAGATTTTCATGCCTGCTCCTTTTTCCGTTAAAATTTATTAATTTTAATATATTATATTTATATTTGAAGAAAGTCAAAATAAAGATGAATAATTTTTTGAAAAATCATAAAAATCATCGTTTTTAATAGACTGTCTTATTTTTAAAATTAAATCCTGATAAAAATGGAGATTATGTATAGTCAACAGCCTTTGCGAAAATATTTCTCTGCTTAAAAAAGCATGCCGGACATAAGCGGCGCTGAAATTTTTACAGCAAAAACAGCCGCATTCTTCGTCTATAGGCAAAATTTCCGATTTATAAGAAGAATTTTTTATATTCAATGTGCCCCGCGATGTAAAGACAAAGCCGTTTCTGGCATTTCTAGTCGGCAGGACGCAGTCGAACATATCTACTCCAAGTGACACGGCGTTTACAATATCTGCAGGAGTTCCAACGCCCATAAGGTAACGCGGTTTGCTTTCCGGAAGATTAGAAGCTGAAATTTGCAGCATTTTTAGCATTGTATCTTTTGTTTCTCCAACGGCGAGACCGCCTATAGCGTAGCCGTCGGCATCTAATCCCGACATTATTTTAGCCGATTTTTCTCTTAAATCTTCAAAAAAATTTCCCTGAGTTATCAGAAAAAGGAGGTTGTTTTTTTCGTGTTCCTCCGGTATTTTTGTTTCAGGCTTATTCTCAGCTTGCTTCTTTGCTTTAATTGATCTTTCAGCCCACCTTAAAGTAGTATCTAAATCCTTTTCGGCTTTTTCTCTTTTTGTGTCCGGTCCGGAAAATACGTCCAACTGCATCATTATATCGGAATCCAAAATTTGCTGTATTTCTATTACTCGTTCCGGAGTAAAGAAATGGGTTTCTCCATCTATATGTGACATAAATTCAACGCCGTCGTTTTTAATCTTTGCAAATTTCGCAAGACTGAAAATCTGAAATCCACCGGAATCCGTAAGGATAGAACCTTTATAGCCAGTAAAGTTTTTAAGTGACCCGAATTTTTTAATTACATCGGTCCCGGGTCTTAAAAAAAGATGATATGTGTTGGACAACATAATCTTGAAACCCTCGCCGTATATTTCATAAGGAGAAAGCGACTTTACCGTGCCTATTGTTCCAACCGGCATAAAAACAGGAGTTTCTATCGTTCCGTTTTTAGTATCGAGCAAGCCTAACCTTGCGGCAGTTCGGGCGTCTTTTTTTATTATCTTAAATGTCATATGATTTATATATTATAAAGGTACATAGCATCGCCGTAACTAAAAAGCGAATAAGAATTTTTAATAGCTTCTTCGTAAATAGCCCTTGTTTTCTCTATGCCTATAAGAGCGCAAATCATTATATAAAGAGACGATTTAGGCTGGTGGAAGTTAGTAATAAGATTTTTTGTTATTTTAAATTTATATCCTGGATAAATATACAAAGATGTTTCGATATTATTACCTGGGGCTACCTTGACAACTCCGCCTTCTGTTTCCGCTAATGCAGAAGATTCCAGACATCTTACGGTGGAAGTTCCTGTCAATATTATTTTATTGCCAGATTTTACAGCGTCATTTAAAGCTGTTGCCGTTTCGTTGGAAATAGAGTAAGTTTCCTTATGTATATTGTGATTTCTGATATCGGCCGTTCTTACTGGAAGGAAAGTTCCGAGTCCTATATTTAAAGAAACCGTAGCTAGAATGCCGCCCTTTTTCTCTATTTCTTTAATAGTAGTATCGTTAAAATGGAGACCTGCGGTAGGAGCCGCTACTGAAAGTCCTGCCGAATCATCGGCGTAAACAGTTTGATAATATAAGTCATCTTCTTTTTCAACCGCCCTTTTTATATAAGGCGGAAGTGGAATTAAAGCGCATTTGCCGAAAATATAATCATAATCATGCTTAGATTTTATTAGTATTTCGTAATTTCCGTCCCCTAAGTTTTTAAAGGCATCAACTGTTATTAAAACTGAATGGGGTTTTTCGTCGTCCTTATGTTCAATTATGGCAATTTCTTCATTCTCCTTAATTGTTTTGTGTGATTTTAAAAGAGCTTTCAGTTTCAATGGAAATGATATCGTCATAGGAAACTCGGTTATAAATATTTCAACCTTACCCCCAGAAGCTCTTTTTCCAAATATTCTAGCTTTTTTTACGTAAGAATTATTAACGGCTACGATGTCGCCATTATTTATATATTTGGTTATTTCATGAAATTTTTTATGTTCTATTTTGAAATTATTGACGTCAACAGCAAGCAACTTTGCTTCGTCGCGTTTAACTGTAGGATGCTTGGCAATCTGCTTTTCGTCAAATTTATAATCGAATAAATCTATGTGCATAATAGGAATATATTATAACAAATTTCTTTTTAAAGGTATTCATTATTTTATATCTTTGTTAAAGATTTGCAGGTTTTCCTAACAGCTTTTACGGCAGTTATGATAAAATAAAACCTATAAACTGAAATTGATTTTTAAAATTTTCGGAGATTAGCTTTGGGTATTTTTATTACGCTGGAAGGAATAGACGGTTCAGGCAAAACCACCGTTTCTAATATACTAAAAGAACGTTTAATGAAAGACGGATATAAAATAACGTCGATAAAGGAGCCGACCGAAACGTCTCTTGGAAAATTAATTAGGAAAGAAGTTTTAGGTTCAGGTTCAGCAGAATTGGCTTGTAATACTATGGCAGCGCTGTTTCTTTTTTCGGCAGACAGAGCCGTACATATAGATGAAATAAAAGAGAAATTAAAATACTCGGATATTATAATCTGCGACAGGTTCATAGATTCAACTTATGCTTATCAGGCGGCGGGACTTAACAATTCTATGGAAGATATAAAATTAAAAGATTTCATATTAAAAGTAAACGAATTTATACTTGAACAAAAAAAATTTTCTATAGACAGAACTTATCTTTTTGATTTAAAACCGGAAATAGCGTTAAGCAGATTAAGCGGTAGGGCAGATAAAATTGACGCTTTCGATTCCCTCCCGTCCGTTTTTTTTAAATCCGTCAGAAATAATTATCTTCTGCTTTATGAAAAGTACAGAAACCGTATTAAAATGATAGACGCTTCTATGTCGCCTGAAGATATGGCTGAAAATATCGAGGCTGATATTTTGAAAATATTGGAAAAAAATTAGACTCAGAAAAAAATAATAGAATAGGTATAAAGAAAAAATAAGGATTTTGGGGTTAACTTGGCAGATTCAGATTATAAAAATTACGATATTTCCAGCATTGTCGGACATAAAAAACAGCTAGAGTTTTTAAACGCTATTTTTGCCGGCAATAGAATGCCTTCGGGACTTTTGTTTTTCGGCCAGAAAAATATCGGAAAAAAATTTACGGCAGTTGTTTTTGCGGCTTCCGTTTTATGCTCCGATTATAAAGCTTTTTCAGGTAAAAACGATGACCGTCTCCTGAATTTCTGCGGAAAATGTCCTTCATGTGTAAGCCTTTTAAACGGGGCAAGTCAAAACTTTATGACTGTGGAACCATCTGGAAGCGCTATCAAAATAGAAAGCATTCATAAAATAAATTCATTTCTAAGTTTGACCTCCGCTTATCCCGGATATAGGTTTATTATTATTGACGAAGCATCTTCTATGAATGCGTCCGCGGCAAACGCTTTGTTAAAAATGCTTGAAGAACCAGTGGGAAAAACCATATTTATATTAGTAACTTCTAACCCCGGCATCCTTTTGCCTACCGTTGTCTCGAGATGTCTTTTGCTAGGGTTCAGCCCTGTTCCGGATGAATTTTTATTAAATGTTTTTAAAACCGAATTTCCAGATATAAAAACGGAAACGTTAGAGCTTTATGCTAAGCTTTCAAGGGGAAGTTATTCCGGTTTCATGGGATTGATAGAGGGAGGGTATTTAGAAAAAAGAAATTTTTTAATTAGAACTATTTTTAAGGAATTATTCATGGAATATCAAAATAAGAACATCTATAAAAATTTTTATGAAATATCCGCTAAATTTAATTTATTTGAAAAAGAAGCCGCGACTGCCCGTAGAAAAGAAAAAAATCTTAACAGCAATGAGAATAGTGCTTCAAAGGCGGAAGAAAATTACGATAAAGGTTATGTATTCGAGTTAATTTTATTTATTCTAAGGGACATTTATATTTATAAGGTGTCAAAAAATGAAAAATTATTATATAATGAAGATATTGCGGACGAAATAAAAGAGTTTGCCTTAGATTCTGCCTTGTCTTCAAAAGATATAGGACATATGATAGAATTGACCGTGGAGTATTTAGAAAAAATAAACAGCTATAATTTAAACAAATCTATAGCGGCAGATTCCTATTTCTCCAACCTTTTGTCTTTATAAAAATAAAAATATCGCACAAACTTTTCAGCATCTGAAATATAACGATAATAAAAATATCTAAAAATTAAAAAATGAGAACAGCAGAAGTAAAAATACCGGAAATGGGTTGTACTATTGAATGTTTTACTAAAATCCCCGAACTTTACGTGAACGACAGAGTACTCGTGGAACAGGATAAAATAATTTATTTAGGAACGGTGTCTAGGGGAATAAAAGTTTTTACGGATGAAATTGAAATTAATACTACGCGGCCCTCCTGCTTTATAATAAGAAAACTTTTTCCTTTTGAAACCGGAGAGAAGTTTATACATTACAAGATAGAAGACGAAGGTTTTGATTTTTGCAAAAAAAATGCCGAAGAGCTTAATCTTTCAATGAAATTATTAAAAGTTAAGCATATGCCATTGGAGAATAAGCTTGTTTTTTATTACAGCGCGGAAGAAAGAGTCGATTTCAGGGAGCTTGTAAAAATACTTGCCGCTAGATTTCATCTAAGAATAGAAATGCGCCAGATTAACATACGCGACGAGTGTAAAATATTAGGGGGAATTGGCGTTTGCGGAAGAATTTGCTGCTGCTCTTCTATAGTCGGCGAAATGAATGCTGTTACTTCTAAAATTACAAAACTGCAATGCCAGAATACAAGCAAATTTGTAGGCTATTGCGGCAGGCTTTTATGTTGCCTTGCTTTTGATCCGCCGGCGCATGGCGAGGATATATGTAAAGATAAATATGCGTCCGATGATCATAGCCACGAAGAATCTCAAGCAAAAACTAAAATATCGGACGAGGCAGGAATGGGGGCGGAAGAAATACATCCCGCCACTGTTAAAGATGACGGTTATGGAAAATAATAATTTGAATAACGGCAACGATACTCTATGTGGTGATAAAGATTATTTTTACGTTACGACGCCTATTTATTATGTAAATGATAAACCGCATATAGGCCATGCTTATTCTACGGTTATAGCCGATTCAATCGCAAGATTTAAAAGAATTTCCGGCTACAGGGTTTTTTTTCTTACCGGAACCGACGAACACGGCTTAAAAATAGAAAAAGAAGCCAATTTAAGAGGAATAGCGCCTAAGGAACTTGCTGATTCCGTACATATTAAATTCAAGGAGCTTTTTTCTGAGCTCAATATTTCTTATGACAGGTTTATAAGGACTACGGATGCCGATCATATTAACACCGTCCGGTCCGCTTTCGAAAAATTATTAAAGAGCGGCGACATATATTTGTCTGAATTCGAAGGGTGGTACTGCACCCCCTGTGAAACTTTCCTTACCGAGAAATCTCTCATGGAAGGTAAATGCCCGCAATGCGGAAGACAGGCAGTCAAAATTAAAGAAGAAAGTTATTTTCTAAAACTAGACAAATATGAGAAAAAACTTTTAGATTATATAGCCGGAAATCCTTCTTTTATAAAACCTGATTTTAGAAAAAACGAGGTTTTGTCTTTTGTAAACGAAGGTCTTAAAAATTTAAGCATATCCAGAACTTCTTTTAAATGGGGAATCCCCGTGCCCGGCAACGATAAACATGTTATATACGTCTGGTTCGACGCTCTTTTGAACTATTTGACCGGACTTGGATATAATGATTTTAATAACGGTAAAAATCCTGATTTTATTCCTTTTTTTAAATCGGCTAATCATATAGTGGGAAAAGATATTCTTAGATTTCACGCCGTTTACTGGCCCATTATGCTTTTTGCTTTAGGACTGGAGCCTCCTAAAGTTGTAATGGCTCACGGCTGGTGGCTTACGGACGGCAAAAAGATGTCCAAGTCCTTGGGGAATGTCGTAGATCCATTGTCATTAATTAATAAATTTGGTGCGGATGCTCTCCGTTATTATCTTTTAAGCGAGATAACCCTTGGTTTGGACGGCGATTTTAATATAGATAATTTCGTATTAAGATACAATTCGGGACTCGCGAATGACCTTGGAAACTTAGTTTCCAGAACTTCAGCGATGTTAAATAAATACAACCGCGGAATTATCCCGGGAGCAGTTATTTCTGAAGATGAGGTTATTTTGGAATCAGCGCGCACTATTTTAAAAAGTCTTAGCGACAGATACGACGATTACAATTTTGCAAAGATTTTAGAAGAAATATTCGCGTTTATCAATATCATTAATAAATATATAAACGATTCTGCTCCGTGGAAATTAAATATAGATGAACCAGATGAAAAAGAGAATTTGTTGAAAATATTAAAAACTGCCGCCGTTTCCATCTATTATATATCTTATCTTATATATCCTTTTATGCCTGAAACGTCTGGAAAGATAAACGTTACGTTAAATGTAATTCCTTTTGATTCAGTAGGGTTTTTAGCAAATCCCAAAGATATGGCAGATGAATGCAAGGAATTATTTAAAGACGAACGCCGGATATCTGAAAAAAGCGAAATTTTGTTTCCAAGAATAAAGCTTGAAGAATAAAGATGATTGATTCGCATTGCCATCTTGAAATGACGGATTTTGATAACGACCTTAAAGATATTCTTAAGAGAATGTCCGAAAATGGAGTTACGCATGCCGTTTCCATAGGTTCATTAGCTCAAAATGAAAGAATAGAAAAAACTATGGAAATAACCGGATTATATGATAATATTTATACCACGCTAGGAGTTCATCCAAAAAGTCCTTATAAAGACCTTGAAAACATTTCGGAATTATTCTCCAGATATTATTCTTTGAATAAAAAAAATATTGTTGCCGTCGGAGAAATCGGTTTAGATTATTTTCTATCTGATATTCCAAAAGAAAAATTAGAAAATGTCAAAACAAAACAAAAGGAATTATTTAAATTTCAACTTAGGCTTGCATCTGCGAAAAAACTTCCTGTTATTGTACATATAAGGGATGCCTACGAAGATGCTATAGATATTTTAAAAGAATACTCAAGAAACGAAGACGGTTTTTTCGGCGGCGTTATTCATTGTTTTTCCTCTGCCGAAAGTGCTATAGCCGAAGAATTTTTAAAAATGGGTTTCTTTATATCTTTTTCAGGAAACATAACTTATAAAAAAAATGATGGATTACGAAATGCGGCTAAAGAGATTCCCGATGAAAAACTTCTAATAGAGACCGATAGCCCATATCTTGCCCCCCAATCTTTTAGGGGTAAGAGGAATGAACCTTCATACGTAAGATTTATACTTGATGCTATAGCAGGAGAAAAAGGGGTTGAAAGAAAAAAATTAGACGGTTTAACCGTTCAAAATACAGTTAATCTTTTTTCACTTGATGACGTCTCAGGCTTTTATCCAGGTGTTGCCTACAAAATCAGGAATTCAGTATATATAAATCTTACTAATAAATGTACCAATAGGTGTTCGTTCTGCCCTAAATATCAAGGCGGAAAAAGTTATTTTTGCGTAAAAGGTTATAATCTCGAATTAAAAAAAGAGCCATCGGCTGCAGAAGTAATATCTTCGGTTTTCCGGTATTATAATTTTAAAGAAATAGTATTTTGCGGACTTGGTGAGCCAACCTTAAGGATAGAAACCCTTAAGGAAGTTGCCGTTTCAGTAAAAAAAATTGCAGGAGAAATAAAAGTTCGTCTTGATACCGACGGTCTTGCAAACGCGGTTTACGGACGTAATATTGCCGCGGAACTTCAAGGCATAATAGACAGCGTAAGTATAAGCCTTAATGCTCAAAATAGCACGCTTTATAACGATCTTTGCGCCCCACAGATAAAAACAAAGAGTGTAGACGCCTATTCTTCGATTATCGAATTTATTAAAGAATCTAGAAAATATATAAAAAACGTTGCAGTGTCCGCCATAGATTTACCCGGTGTAGATATAGTATATATAGAAAATATTGCAAAAAGTTTAGGAGTTGATTTTAAACTCAGGCATTATAACGATGTGGGATAATAATTCATACATTAGGCAATAAATACTTTGCTCTATACTTTAAAAATCTTTATCTGAGGCGGAAATTTCAAAATATAATATAATTGATTTTTAAACACTGTTTTGCTAATATTAACCGATATGGAAAAAATTTTAGTTTCCGATATAAAAGAAAATCAAAAGGTAGATTCTGTATTTCTGGTTAAAAGCAAATCGCAGGCTACTGGAAAAACTGGAAAGCCTTACATTTATGTTAAATTATCCGATAAAACCGGTGAAATTAAGGGCTATATCTGGGATAACGTAGAAAAATTAGCACCGTTGTTTGATGTAGGAGACCTCGTCAGGATAAAATCTAAAACTTCCATATTTCAAAACGAATTACAGCTTGGAATATCTGAAGTAGAAAAAATAGTTTTAGATGCGGCTGATGCCGATGAAATGGTGTTGTTTCTCAAATCTTCCAAAAATGACATAGAATTTATGTTTCAAGAGCTTAAGTCTATTCTTGAAGAAAATTTAACAGATGAAAATATTATAAAACTTATTAATAAATTTTTTGAAGATGAAAATTATATAAAACTATTAAAAGTTCTGCCCGCCGCAAAAACGATACATCACGCATACGTGGGCGGTTTGCTGGAACATACGCTTAGCATGCTTAAAATAGGCGTTTTTCTGGCGGAGCATTACAAGCGTTATGTAATAAAAGATATTCTTTTAGCGTCGATATTTCTTCACGACGTTGGAAAGGCTGAGGAACTTAAGGTTAAAAATAACGTAACCGAATATTCCGATGAGGGCAGACTTCTCGGGCATATAGTTCTCGGAGTAGATACTTTAAATAAAAAAATTTCCGAAATACAGGGGT
Source organism: bacterium (assembly GCA_021777135.1). Taxonomy (GTDB): domain Bacteria; phylum SZUA-79; class SZUA-79; order Acidulodesulfobacterales; family Acidulodesulfobacteraceae; genus Acidulodesulfobacterium_A. The sequence continues at coordinate 581,764 of JAJYDX010000001.1, forward strand.
TTCCAGAAAAATTAAAATTACTCCTTCTCCATTCTATTGTTTCACATCATGGAGAGATTGAATACGGCTCTCCTAAAAGGCCTAAGACGCTGGAAGCTTTTTTATTGCATTATATCGATAATATGGATTCAAAAGAAAACCAGTTTACCGATTTTACGGATAATAATAATACCGCATGGAGCCAGTATTCTAAGTCGTTAGATAGATACTTGCTAAATTCTAAGATGTTTTTAGGTATTGCGGCGGCGCAGGAATAAAAGTCGTCTAAATTAATAATGCCTGATTTATCGATAAAGTTTAGGTTGCTAAATTAATTAATATATTATAACATTTTATTAGAATTATATTTTAAGGAGATATTTTATTATGTTCGTCGATAGTTTAATAGGTTTATTTAGCAACGATCTTGCCGTAGATCTTGGAACGGCAAACACCCTTATTTACGTCAAAGATAAGGGCATAGTATCAAACGAGCCTTCGGTAGTCGCGGTTCATATAGATTTGCGTGGAGATAAAAAAATTCTTGCCGTAGGAAAAGATGCAAAAAAAATGCTTGGAAGGACTCCTGGCAATATATCGGCGATAAGGCCTATGAAAGACGGCGTTATAGCCGACTTCGAAGTAGTAGAGGCTATGCTTAAATATTTTATCAGGAAAATCCACAATAGAAAAACCATGATAAGACCCCGTATTATCGTTGCGATTCCATCCGGCATTACTGCCGTAGAAAGAAGAGCGGTTAGAGAATCTGCGGAAGCCGCAGGAGCTAGGGTTGTTTACCTCATAGAAGAACCGGTGGCCGCGGCTATTGGCGCCGGATTACCTATAACTGAAGCTGCCGGAAATATGATAGTAGATATTGGCGGCGGAACTACGGAAGTAGCGGTAATTTCTATGTCAGGCATAGTTTTTGCTAAATCATTAAGGGTCGGCGGCGATAAAATAGACGATGCTATTATTCAATATATAAAGAAAAAGTACAATCTTCTCATAGGCGACAGGACTGCGGAACTTGTTAAAATGACCATAGGTACCGTTTATCCCGTTGAGGAAGAATCCAAAATGAATATTAAAGGCAGGGATCTTGTTAGCGGAATACCAAAAATAATCGAAATAACTTCTTCAGAAGTATTAGAGGCTATATCAGAGCCTGCATCACAGATAGTAGATGCCATTAAGACTACTTTGGAAAAAATTCCGCCAGAACTTTCATCGGATATTGTCGATAGGGGAATCGTGCTCGCGGGCGGCGGCGCACTTTTGAAAAATATAGACGTTCTTATAAGAGAGAATACTGAACTGCCGGTTATAATAGCCGACGATCCATTAACCTGCGTCGTTCGAGGAGCAGGTAAAGCGTTGAGCGAAATTAATATATTAAAAGATATAATGCTAGAGAACTAATCGTTGTGAGTAAATTTATTAAAAGTTTAAAGCTAAAAAAACACAAAGACGCAATAGTTCTTCTGGCAATAATAATAATATCCGCTTCGATTTATATACTTTCTTTAAACGGAATTAATTTTAGCGGTTTATTTTCTAATTTTATAAGCAATTCCGTATATTCGATATATAAGGTCGTAGATTATCCCGTAAAGATTTCAGAAAAGTTTTATAATAATTATATTGATGTTTTATCTGTTAAGGAACAAAATATAAAGCTTCAGTCGGAATTAAGGAAGATAAAGTTTAAGCTAAACCTTTACAAAGGCTATAGCATAGAAAATAAAAACTTAAAAGCGCTCTTGTTTTTAAAAAATTCTATAAACAAAAAATCTGTTCCGGCAGTTGTAATGCTTCACGGAATAGAAGGATGGTTTTACAGTCTCTATATAAATAAAGGAACTAGAGACGGTATTAAAAACGGAGACGGAGTCATTTCTTACGATGGAGCAATAGGGCGCGTTGTTTACGCAGGCCGCCGCCATTCAAGAGTTATACCTATTACCAATCCAAAATGCGTTTTTTCGGTTATAGACGCAGATACCGGAACTATGGGTATAGCGCAGGGAACAGGCAACGGTTATCTCAAGATGAGGTTTGTGTTTAATTCTAAAAAAGTAAATAAAGGGGATAAAATTTTAACTTCAGGGCTGGGAGGAGTTTTTACGCCCGGCGTATATGTAGGCAATGTAATTATTATAAAGAAAAAAAGTTACAACATATTTCAACGCATAACTATAATTCCATCTAAAAATTTATTTAACAGCCGATATGTTCTCGTCGAAAAATGATATTTATAAATATATTTATATAATATGTTTATTTTTGTTTTTGATGACTCTTTCCCTTATTTTTAACGATAATTTTTATTCCGGCGGATTATATGTTTTTCCAAATTTAGCTATTGCAGGTTTAGTTTATATATCTGCATATTTAGGGATATATCCCGGATGGCTTATGTCTTATATTTTATTTTATATATACGGTTCTATGACGCCTTTGAACCCGGCAGTTTTTGGATTTATAGGAACGCTTTCCTATACCGTTTCATATATATTATGGCGCAAAATTCCATATGACAATGCGGTGACTGAAATACTGATAGTTTTTATAACCTCTTGCATTTATTACATAACGCTTTTTTTTATTGTTTTTTATTTTTACGGCATACATTTTTTATACTGGGATTTTTTTATTTCCTATAGCTTTCCAGTATCTGTTTCTACAGCTCTTTTTGCCCCTGCCGTATTTTTCTTTTTTAAGAAGGCGGGATACAAGAATTTTTTAAAGAAGAATAAATTAATATATTTATAGATTAAAAGAAAATATTTGCATAAATTTCGGCCTGAATATAAAATATAAAACAATAAAAAAATTTAAAAATTCTTTAAGGAGCTTTAAATAATTATGCTTGATTTTTTGAGGAGATTTTATGCTCATACAGCCGGTAAAATAATTACTGTGCTGGTTGGTCTTTTATTTATAGTCGGATTTAGTTTCCTTCCGTATATTATGGGCGTTGGAAGAGGCGTTTCGCCGCGTGACGCTGCCGTTGTTGCTGGAAAAAGAATATCACTTAATGAGTTAAGCAGATATTACGGAAAACTCGAAAACGAATATGAGAAACTTTACGGAAAAAAATTAACGCAAAAGGAATTAAGCGAATTGAATTTAACCGGTGCCGCCCTATCTTCTCTTATTGCTGACAGAGTTTTAGAATCCAGTAAAGATGTGTTCGGAATAAATGTTTCTAACCGATTTATAGCACGAAATATCGCATCCTTTAATGAATTTCAAAAAAACGGTAAATTCAGCGACAAATTATTTAAAGATGTTCTTCTTGCCAATCATACCACCCCGGCAAATTTTGAAAAAAAATATAGAGCCGAGATAACCAGGGCATATATAAGAAGAATAATAAGCGAGTCATTTAGCGTAGCCGATATCCAATTTTTAAACGACTATAAAATTAAAAACAAATCTGTTTCGTTTAAAATAGCAGTTTTCGGCTCAAAAAACAAAGCTGACGATTTTCTAAAAAAAGCGGCGCTGTATAATAAAAACTTTAATCTGCAAGCAAAACAATACGGTGGGACAGTTAGCGATGTTCCGCTTTTTTCAGAGATAAATCTGGTAAAATCGCCATATTTTAAAAAATACTCCCTGAACGGAAGCATACTTAAATCATTATTTTCTACAGGACCAAATTCGGTCATAGATACTATTTTTCATGTAAAATCAGGCTATGCAGCTATTAAAATATTAAAGGTTTACTTTCCGGAATATGTATCGGATTCAAAGACTTCAGACAAAGGAAAAGCATTATTAAAAGAAAAAGAATTATATGGTTTTCAAAAAGAACAAGAGTTTCTTGATAATTATGTCAACTATTTAGAATCTAAGTCAAACGTTAAAATTAACAGAAGCGCCTTGTCGGCGTTTCATCCTTATTGATAAATTAATATCCAAATACTAATGCCCGCTTACGATGAAGAATTTATAAATTACTTAGATTTTGCTGAAGGACTTGCCAAAGACTGCGGGAAAATTATCTCTAAAAATTTCAGAAAAAATCATACCGTAAAATATAAGGGTCCGGTAGATATAGTTACTGAAGCGGATGCGGCTTCACAGGATTACGCGGTTGCCAGTATAAAAAAAGCATTCCCTTCCCATTCTATACTTGCCGAAGAAGATAATTTAAATGTTTCTAACGATTCGCCATTTAAATGGATTATAGACCCTTTGGACGGTACGACGAATTATGCCCACGGACTCCCGATATTTTGTTTTTCAGCGGCTTTGGAAAAAGACTCGGAAATAATTATGGGATGCGCGTATAATCCTATATCTAAAGAAATGTTTTGTGCGGTTAAAAACGGCGGCGCATATTTAAACGGCAAAAAAATAAGCGTTTCTAAAACAACATCTTTCGAAAGAAGCTTATTGTCAACCGGTTTTCCATACGATAAGAAAGTTAATCCAGACAATAACTTAGACCATTTCAGGGATATTTCCATCGAAGTAAGAGGCATAAGACGTTTAGGCTCTGCGGTTTTAGATATTTGTTACGTTGCCGCCGGATTTTTAGATGGATATTGGGAATTAAACCTTAACCCATGGGATATGGCATCTGGAAGCATAATAATAAAAGAAGCAGGAGGAGTAGTTAGTGATTTTTGCAAAGGTCCTTTAAATATTTATAAAAAAAGAATACTTGCTTCAAACGGTTTGATTCATGACCGGATGTCAAAAATTTTATGCAAATGAAATATGTCTTCGCTATATAAAGAAAACGGAATATTAAGGGAACAAAAAAACAGGATTAACATACTTGCGATTGCCTTTACGATACTTCTTTTAATCTTGATATGCAGGCTTTTTTACCTTCAGGTTTTACAGGGCGGCTATTATTACAAATTAGCAAAAGATAACGCCACCAGGGTAATATATCTAACAGCGCCTAGGGGCGACATACTTTCCAGCAATGGAAAAATTTTTGTGGATAACGAATCATCGTTTAATATTGCGGTAACTTTATCCCGTGTAAAAAACAAGAAAAAGGAGTTTAAGTTTCTTGCCAATTTAATGCATAAAAGCTATAGAAAACTTCTGGAAAAAACAAAAAAAGAAGAATTTTTACCTCCATACGAGCCTATTATTTTAATCAGAAATATTCCTATTAAAGAATTATCCAAATTTGAAGTAAACAAGCTTTTTCTAAAAGGTTTTTTTATAGCAAAAATTCCTATAAGGCATTATCCTTATAAAAAGATGGGAGCTCAGATTTTCGGCTATGTCGGTCCTGTATCTTCGTCTGAGCTAAAGGAAAAAAAATACAGTTATCTTAACTCGTCGGATATAATAGGCGAAACAGGACTGGAATATTACTATCAACAATATCTACACGGTAAAGACGGAGAAAAAAGAATAGTTGTTAATTCTAAGGGCGAACCTATAGGGAATGTTGTTATTAAAAAGCCATTTATGGGTGCCAATATATATACTACGCTTGATTTTTCCCTGCAGAAACTTGCGTACAGGCTTATGAAAAAAAGAGAGGGAGCGGTTATTGCAGTAGACCCTAACAATGGAAGAGTTCTTGCTATGGTTTCGACCCCGTCTTTTAACCCTTTTTATTTCTCCGAAGGCATTGACAGTAAACATTGGAATGCTATTATAAACAACGACGAACATCCTTTACAGAACAAAGGAATTCAAAATGCGCTTGCTCCGGGTTCGACTTTTAAGGCTGTAGCTTCTCTGGCGGCGCTATCTTTACACCTTATTACTCCTGAAGAAAAAATTTATTCAGGTCCTACTTTTAAGCTTGGCAATGCCGTATTTTACAACTGGAATCCCTATCAAAATTCTAAGGTAAACTTATACAGGGCAATCGCTGAGTCCGTCGATACATATTTTTATTCGATAGGCGTAAGGATAGGTATTGACCAGCTGGCTGAGTATGCTCGCAGGTTAGGTTTAGGAGAGAAAACAGGAATTGATCTTCCGGATGAAAATCCCGGATTTATACCTACTAAAAATCTTGTTTACAAAAGGTATCATAGCCGGTGGTACAAAGGTTCAACGCTTTCGGCTATCATAGGGCAGAGTTACGATCTCGTATCTCCAATTCAGCTTCTAATGGCGTATAGCGCCATTGCAAACGGCGGAAATTTATACAGGCCTTTCCTGTTAAAAAAAATAGTATCATGGAATGGAAAAACATTAAAAGAAATGAAGCCTAAATTTATAAGGAGCATAAATATAAAACAAAGATATCTTAAAGCCGTTAGAAAGGGGCTTTGCGACGTCGTGAGCAAAGATTACGGAACGGCGATAAACGCCAGAATAAAAGGCATAAAATTTTGTGGAAAAACTGGAACCGCCCAGATTATTTCAAAAACATATTCCATTTACGATATAAAATATATACCCAGAAAATATCGTGACAACGCATGGTTTGTCGGATTCGCACCTCTTAAAAATCCTAAAATAGCCGTAGTAGTATTAGATATGCATGCAAAGTTTCTTGGAGCAAATGCGGCGGTTATCGCTAAAAAAATAGTTGAGAAATATTTAGAACAAAAAGGACTATGGAAACCGCCTATACATAAAAACGTTAAAAAAGGCAAAAAAGGCAAAAACAAACCGCCTAAACTGCCAAGTTTTATATACACGAGTTTTTGATATGAAAATACTAGACAATCAATACGCAAAGAATTTCGATTTTATAATGTTTTTTACAGTTATTATAATATCGGCTATAGGTATCGTCAACCTATACGGTTCGCTGAGCGTAAACCATAAGGATTTTTTTGACCCATATGTAATAAAACAGATTATATGGTTTTTAATAGCATTCTTTATTATGTTCGTTATAATAACGATTGATTATAATACGCTTATAGAAGTCGCTCATTATATTTACGGCTTTATCTTGATATTAATTACCGTAGTTCTCGTAAAAGGCAGGATTACGCATGGGGCTTCAAGATGGATTTCCCTGGGAATGTTTTCTTTCCAGCCGTCAGAACTTATGAAGATAGCTTTAATATTTACGCTTACGAAATATTTTGTTTCTTATGAAAATAAAAAGGGTTATTCTATATTGGGACTTACCGTTCCTTTTTTGACAATTCTTCTGCCTGTGCTTTTAATAGCCAAGGAGCCTGACCTTGGAACCGCCCTTATAGTTTTATTTATCGGTATTATCATGATTTTTCTTGCAGGGATAAAA
>JAJYDX010000065.1 GCA_021777135.1 bacterium
TTCTAAGGCTGTCTGCCTGCGCCTTGCCTCTTCCTTCGGAAATGCTTTCGGCAAAATTGGCAAACAGAACGGTAAACCAAAGCCATAACGTTATTTGAAGAACAAAGGCGATAAATTTAAAATTATGCAGAAAAAGGTCTTTGATAAATATTGCCGTGGTAATAGCGGAACCTATCTCGACGACAAACATAACCGGATTTTTAATCATTATTTTCGGATTAAGTTTTTTAAAAGAATCCTTTATTGCGGATAACATTATATCCCTACTAAACGCAGAAACATAATATGATTTTTTGGACATGATTTTTCTTATCCCTCTAATTATTAAAATTAAAAAATATTTTTCTTTAAACTAACCCTTTGAAAATAAGTTTATATAACTTATAATTGCTTTTTTTAAGCAGTATAGAAAGTTTTAAATTTAATTTCACGGTATTTACGCCGGGAGTTCCGAATATGCCGAATTGCCTGTAAGACACGTTGCTTTTAACAAGGCGGCAGAGTATGCTTTCCGGTATTCCGGTAAGCGAGGATATTCTAGGCGCCTGGTCAAGCGCAGCCGCTAAGGAAATATATGGTCCTAAACCCGAACCGGAACCCGTTATTATATCAGCCGGAACACCGCCTTTTTTAACGGTTGGATTTTCCTTTAAAAATTTATTTATCAATTTTTTTTCATGGCTTATATACTTTCCGTTTGTAGGGGCATAATTCGACCCGCCCGATTCCGTTCCGTCATAACCGTTTCCGGCATACGACGGTCTGCCGTTAAATATATACGGAGAAGTAAATTTTTCGCCTATCAACAGGCTGCCTACCGGTTTTGAATTTTTATTGAATATTATGCTTCCGTCCGCCTGAAACGGAAAGGCTATTTTCCCTATGCCCCAGATAAGAAACGTATATGCAAGCGAGCATACGACGTACAGTAAAATCGTTAATTTTAACATTTTTATAAGTTCTTTCCCCACGATAAACATCCTCTTTAAATTATTTTAAATTAATAAAACAGATGCCCTTTTATCATTGCAAAATGTTCCGCAATAGGTCCAAGCGCCAGCGCCGGAAAGAACGTTAGCGCCCCGACAAGAAGTATGGTTCCCGTTATAACCGTATAAAATAAAACACCGTGGGCAGGAAAAGTACCGGCAGATTCAGGTATGCTTTTCTTTTTGATTAATGAACCTGCTATTGCGACCTGACATATTATAGGAATATATCTGCCGAAAAATATAGTAAGTCCGAGCGAAATATTATAAAAAAGCGTATCGCCGTTAAGACCGGCAAATGCAGACCCGTTGTTTGCCGTCGTCGAGGTATAAGCGTATAAAATCTCGCTTAATCCATGCGGACCCGGATTTAATATGCCCGCCAGCCCCGCCGGTATTGCTATTGCTATTGCAAAAGGTATAAGAATAATAAACGCATGGGCAAACATTGCAAGCGTTGCAAGTTTCACTTCCTTAGCCTCTATTTTTTTTCCAAGAAATTCAGGCGTCCGCCCCACCATAAGCCCGGCGATAAACACGCCTATTATTACCATTGTGAGCATATTTAGAAGCCCCACGCCTTTACCTCCGAATATGAGGTTCAACATCATCTCGGCTATTAAAACCATGCCGGAAAGAGGCATAAAACTGTCGTGGGAGGCATCGACGTTGCCGGTGGTAAAGGCCGTAGTAGCTACTGCAAATAAAGAGGTCTGGGCAATTCCGATATGTTCCTGCTTTCCTTCCATATTGCCGCCCGGATTATTTTTAGAAACACGGATATTTGCTCCTAACTTTGCAAGAAACGGATTGCCGTGCGCCTCCTGAGAATAAACTACGGCAAGACAAACTATGAGAAACGTCATAGCAACGGCAAATAACGTCCATGCATGCTTTTTATCCCCTATCATTATCCCGTACATTAAAAACAGCGCTATGGGAATCGTCCCCATCATAAATATAGTTAAGGCGTTAGTAAAGGGATTAGGATTTTCGTAAGGCTGGGCGGCGTTTGCGTTGTAAAAACCTCCTCCGTTGGTACCAAGATTTTCGATGGATACCATAGAAGCTACCGGTCCTACGGAAAGCATCTGTTTAACTCCGGTCATATTAGTAACTTTTTTCTGCATGACAAACGTCTGCGGCGCGCCCTGCCACAGCATAATAACCGCAAATATAACGGCTAAAGGGAGAAAAAGCCTGTAAACAGCCTTTATAAAATCTACGTAAAAATTACCAACATATTTTGCTTCGCGCCTTATAAGCCCGCGGATAAAAGCTACGGCAAAAACAAGTCCCGTGGCGGCAGAAGTGAACTGTAGAAAAGCAAGCGCCATCTGGGAAAAATTGGACAAAACCTCCTCTCCGCCGTAGTTTTGCCAGTTCGTATTGGTTATAAAACTTATCGCCGTGTTAAAATCAAGCGCCCAAGGTATGCCGGGATAATGCATCTGATTAAGCGGAAGAAAATTTTGAAATCTTAAAATAAAAAATACAATCGTAAGCATAAAAAAATTGACGATAAGCCCTGTCTTTAAATATTTAACCCAGTCCACCTCTTCATTTCCGTTAACTTTCAGGAACTTTAAAGTCAAATTTTCTGCCGGATATATAATTCCGTCTAAAAATGTAGGTTCGCATTTAAAAACATGCGCAAGATATTTACTTAACGGAATCGCGGCTATAACCATAACGGCAAGCGTTATTAAAATCTGCAAAACTCCCGTGTAAGTCATTATTCGACACCTCTTTTTAATGTTTAAATTTCAATTAAATCTTATCTATAAAATCCGTAAAAAACCATAATACGGCATACATTATAGCTATGCCGGCAAAAGCTGCTAAAAATGCTATCATTTATAGCCCCTCCCCGTTTAAATTTCAATAAAATTTCAATTCACGCTAAATTCATATAGAGTTCAAAATTTATCCGGATATATCAACACATAAAACAAATATGCCAATACCAGCATAGAAACTATAAGAAGAATAATACTTTCTATCATAAACTACCCGCCTCCGTTTTTATTAAATAAATTAAATTTTTAACGGCTATACTCCTATAAACCTTGCATTTAAGACGCAAATGCTTATGTTACGCATTTTTGAAAAAAAATAGCCGGAGGTTTCAAAACCTCCGGCTATTAAAGAATAAATAAAAATATTATCGATATGCAGATATATATATTAATCCGTTATCTTTTATTAAATATTAAACTAATCCGTGCTATACTTTTGGCACTCTTTAATAGCTTGCGAAGTTAGCTGACGGGCTAAGGATAAAGAGTTTTCCTTTATCTTCTTTTCATTAATAAACAAATAGAAGATATTCGCCCCAAAATTTTGGTTCCTCCGCTTCCCTTATACACATAAAGGAATTAAGCTTTAATTTTCAAAGAACGATTTATTTGGATAATGCTATAAATTTATTACAATTATATCTCTGCTAAAAATTAAGTCAAGAAAAATCGGAGCAGCAATATTATTTAATTTCGTCAAGTTCTTTATTTTTAGTTTCCGGCAGAAAAGAAGAAAGGAAAAATGCCGCAAACATTAAAACCGCAACCGAATAATAACCTAAATCTTTATTTTCCTTAACGAAATACGTCATTATCAAAACTCCGAATACGGCTCCTATTTTTCCAGCCATGGCCGAAAATCCGTAAGCCGACGACCTGAAAGACGTATGTGAAAGCTCGGCGGGGAAAATCCCTACCGTCAAGGACGCTAAAGAATTAAAAAT
>JAJYDX010000066.1 GCA_021777135.1 bacterium
TCTATTGACTATTAAAAAAGCAAATGTTACGGTTGAAGAATTAAGAAATTTCTTTCAAAAAGAAATTAAAGAAGTTTTTAAACGCGTAACGATTGAAAAATGAATCCATACGCAGACCCTTTATAATCTGCCCCCCCTTTATTTTAAAAGGTGACGTTTCTATTTTGGGTTGACATTGTAGAAGGAATAGTTGGCATATTATTTTATAAATAAATCTGGCCCCTTTATTAGTAAATATGCACGACGGCAGACATATAATAATTACCGCGATACTTTTGCTTTCTATCGCTTCGGCGGGCGGAATTTTAACAAGATACCTTAAAATTCCTTATACCTCTATACTTGTTATCATCGGGCTTTTTGTGGGAATTTTCCGCATATTTCCCAGCTTAAATATCACTCCGTACCTTATATACTACGTTTTTCTTCCGATTATTATATTCGAAGGGGCGGTAGGCATCAAGATGCGCCCTTTAATATCAAATATTCTTCCGATAGGCATGTTGTCCATATTCGGAACGATAATCTCGGCAATTTTTACCGGCGTCGTTCTTCATTTTGTTTTAAATTTTCCGCTAAAACAGTCTTTAATTTTCGGAGCCATAATAACCCCTACCGACCCGATATCTATACTTGCCCTGTTAAAAAACAGGATAATAAAAAGAGGCGGCGTTCCACCAAAGACCGAGAAAAACGATGCGGGAAACGAAGCCGAAAATACGGACGAAAACAGAGAGATAGAAGCAGATTGCTTCGCTAACGCTCGCAATGACGTAACGGTGTCATTGCGAGGAGTCGGAGACGACGAAGCAATCTCATGCGATCGCAATGACAAGATAGCCGAAAATATTGACGGAAAAGAAAATATCGAGACGTTGCTGACCGGCGAAAGCCTTTTTAACGACGGAATAAGCCTTGTTCTTTTCGAGGTTTTTTTAGGGTTGAATCTTAACGGAGCCGGTTCAATTTTTTTAAACGGCGGCCGTTTAGATTTAAACTCCTTATATAATATGTTTTATTACATTATTGACATAATAAAGACCTCTACGTTTGAATTTTTATATGAATCTATAGGCGGTTCCATACTCGGCATTGTCCTCGGATATTCCGTATCGCTCGTATTATCTCTTGCAACCGATTTCTTGACGGAAATAATGATTTCCCTGCTTCTTGCTTATGCATCTTTAATAGCGGCGTATTATCTTCATATGTCTTTTATTATGGCGGTTATTTTCAGCGGCATGGTTCTTGCAAACTATGGATTTAAGAAGAAAGTTTCAAATCGGACGCTGGAAGTTTTCCCAATCGTCGTCGAATATTTAACTTTTATAGTAAATTCTATTTTATTTTTAATAATAGGAATAGAGATAAATTTGTTTAAAATTTTAGATATATGGGTTATATCGTTATTTATAATAGCCCTTTCTCTTTTTTCCCGTTTCATAGGAGTATATCTTATTTCGCCTCTCGTTAATATTGCAAAAAACAGGTTTAAAATATTTTCGGACGGTCTGACCATAAATAAACAATATAAAAGATTCCTTGTATTCGGGGGTTTAAAAGGCGCTTTGCCGATAGCCATGGCTTTATCTCTGCCCTTAAATCTGCATTTAAGGAACGAAATAATTGCTTATGTTTTTATAGCAGTCCTGTTTTCTTTAACTATTCAGGCGATATCCTTTGACTTTTTTATTAAAAAAGGCTATAAAAATAGTATATGAGCCCTTCAATAGCCATAGGAATAATCGGGATAGTCATACTTCTGGGTTTTCTCGGAGAGATATTTTTTTCATACACTAAATTTCCGTCTATCCTGCTGTTAATGCTTGCCGGTCTTATACTGGGACCTATTTACCATATTTTTAACCAGCAGTTGTTTATTAATTTTGCGCCTTACCTGAGCACGCTTGTTTTAATTCTCATTATGTTTTCGGGAGGGCTCGAGCTTAATTTTATAACGGTTTTCAAGAGTTCGGCATACTCCATGGTTTTAATGGTCTCCGGTTTAGCGCTTTCAATAATATTGGCGGGAGGATTTTTCTATATAATGGGTGGAGGGGGTCTGATGCAGTCCCTTATGCTCGGAACGATAGTATCATGTTCGAGCTCTACCGTTATTATACCCCTTTTGCCTAATATCGACGCAAGCGATAAAAATAAGACCGTAATAGCCATGGAATCCACGTTCAATGATGCGCTTGCCATAGTCGTTTTAATAATTTTAATTAATTTTGCCAAAAACTCGTCCGTTCATATAAATTATTTATCCAAATCGGCAGGTCTGCTTTATTCTTTTGGAATATCCGCCGCCGTTGCGGTTTTGTTCGGAGTAACGTGGTTTATACTGTTAAAGTTTATATCCAAGACGAAATTTGCTTATTCTATTACTTTCGGCGGAATGTTAATCCTTTATTTATTGATTCATTTAATTAACGGAAACGGCGCTATTGCTATACTGGTTTTCGGCATAATAATGGGAAACGAAGAATTATTGAACAGGCTTAAACTTAATTTCTTCAAGATGAGCATAAAGGAATCATTTATAAAACAGTTTAATTTTGAATTTTCGTTTTTAATACGGACGTTATTTTTCGTCTTTTTGGGAGTTGTAGTAGAATTGTCCCATATCGGATGGGGATTCATAGACAGGCTTTTTATCGTAATCGTTATGCTGATAGTCGGCAGATATTTAAGCGTGTCTGCGGTATTTTTTATGGAAAATTTCAAAAAGAAAGAGGAAGAGAAACTGCCTAAAAAAGAAAAATTTTTCCTGTGGTCTATGATAGGAAGGGCATTGGCCACGGCTATAATGGCGTATATGCCGTTAAATGCCGGAATACCGGGCACTAAGGATTTCCCGGAATACGCATTTCTTGTGATTATAATTACAAACGTTATTCTTACTGCCGGAGTTTATGCATACGGCAGGATGGATAATAAAAAAAGTATAATAGTGTAAAAGTATAAAAAGGGAGTAATATGAAAATAAGGGTAGACCTAAATTTGACCTCTAAAGATAACGGTTATGATATATTAATAGACTCGGGCATCATAAGCGGGGGGTACAATAAAGAAACAGCCGCCGTCTTAAGTTCCTCCGGCTTAAATTTAAAGAGCAGGGCTTTAGTTATAACTTCTAAAACCGTAGAAGGTTTATACGGAAACGCCGTATGCTCTTTCCTTAAAAATTACGGCATGGACAACTTTGCCGTTATGGTTCTTCCGGACGGTGAATCTACGAAAAGCCTTAAATATCTTTCCGATATTCACGACAGGCTTGTGGAGAATAGGTTTGAAAGGTCCGATTTTATTATAGCTTTCGGCGGAGGGGTCATAGGGGATATTTCAGGATTTGCGGCGGCGACGTATCTGCGGGGCATAAACTTTATACAGGTGCCTACTACGCTGCTTGCCGACGTCGATTCGAGTGTTGGAGGCAAAACAGGCATAGACCACCCGAAAGGCAAAAACCTTATAGGCGCTTTTTACCAGCCAAAAGCCGTTTTGATAGATACGGACCTGCTTAAAAGTTTGGATAAAAGGGAATTGATAAACGGGTTTGCGGAAGTTATTAAATACGGGGCTATACTTGACGCCGGATTTTTTGCTTATCTCGAAGACGGTTACGAAAAAGTTCTTTCTTACGACAAAGACGCTTTGACCCATATCATACAAAGGTCGTGCAGTATCAAGGCTGAGGTGGTAAAGGAAG
>JAJYDX010000067.1:0-1701 GCA_021777135.1 bacterium
CGTGAAATTTCATTCATAAAAACCGTTTTTGAAAACGGACGGTGTTTTTTTGCGGAAACTGCCGACCGCGACCGTTTCGATTTTGAGAAATTCAAAGAATCCGTAAAATCGCTCGGCGCAAATTATGATTATTTTAAACTTGCCTGCGATTATTTTATGGACGAATTAAATTCGTCAGGCTCGCCTAAGAGCTTTAACGATATAATTTTGCTTTTAGAAGGCGCTATTCAAATTTTACAAATGTTTTAAAATTAAAAATATAAATATATGAACGATTTAAATTTCGAACTTATTCCGACCAAAAAGGCCGACGCACCGTCTTTTAAAATTAACGGAATTACCGTTCATTCTGTTTATGACCCTGTTTCCGAAGCGCAGAAATGGGCGGGACAGATTGCAGGGCAAATAGAAGGGCGGAGCAAGCCGGATAAAATTATAGTTTTCGGATTAGGCGCCGGTTATCATGTAGAAGCTTTAACCTTTTTATTGAAAAAAGAAGAAAACAAAATAGAAATCGAGGTAATAGAGCCTTCTGAAGAATCTTTCCGGTTTATAGAAAACAATTTTAACGTTTCCGAATTACTGGAAAATGTAAAACTTACTATTTATAAAGACGATTCTAAAATTTCCGAAAAACTCGAATTGGATAAAAGCAATATAATATTTTGCGAACTTCCGTCGTACAAAAAAATATTTCCTGCCGTTTACGATTTAATATACAAACTCTACGGTATAAGCCAGTTTTTCACACCGTCTTCATTTAAAGTTTTAGTAGTCCAGCCTATGTACGGGGGGTCCTCTACTATAGGAAACTATCTGCATTCCGCGTTTTTAAATCTCGGATACGACGCAAAAATACTCGATTTTTCAAAATTCTACGACGCATATAAATATATGGGGGAATTTACGCCCAACGAGGACCATGTAAATTCTTTAAAACAGATGCTCGCAAACCTTATGTCCGAAGCCCTGCTCTCGTCGGTATTTAACGACCCCCCCGATTTGGTTGTTTTTATGGCGCAGTCTCCCGCAAGCGAAAGAACTTTGCTGAAGCTAAGAAGCATGGGTGTTAAAACGGCTTACTGGTTCGTCGAAGATTTTAGGACGCTTACTTACTGGAATACCATAGTGAAAAACGTGGATTATTTTTTTACCATACAGAAAGACGATTTTTTTGAAGAGCTGAAAAATATCGGCGCAAATAACTATCATTATCTCCCATTAGCCTGCCTGCCTGATTTTCATAAGAAAATTACCGAAATCAACAAAGAAGACGAAGCCAAATACTCCTGCGACGTCGGTTTTGCGGGAGCGGGATATTTTAACAGAAAAAACGTATTCGCCCAGCTGGTAGATTTTAATTTTAAAATATGGGGCGGCGACTGGTATGCCGGACTGCCTTTAAGCCTGTTGATTCAGGAAGGCGGAAAGTGGTTTACGGAAGAAGACGCCGTTAAAATATATAACTATTCTAAAATAAATATAAACCTTCATTCCTCGATGTGGCACTGGGACGTAAATCCAAGCGGAGATTTTTTAAATCCGCGAGTTTACGAAATTTTAGGGTGCGGAGGTTTTCAGCTTGTTGACAGGCGCAAGTATATGGAGGGGGTTTTTGAAGACGGCAAGGATTTAGTCGTTTTTGAGACCGTAGATGATTTAAGAAAAAAAATAAAATATTATCTTGCCAACGAGGAGGAA
>JAJYDX010000067.1:1711-3629 GCA_021777135.1 bacterium
CCCATGGCTGCGAAACGGTTAGAAAAAACCACACTTATGAACGCCGCATCCGCGAAATGATGAATATAATATTATTGGATTCATACGAACAAATAAAATCAAAATTAATTTTCAGAAAAGAAAATGTTTCCATGTTGTTAAAGGAAACCGAGGGAAACGAAGAACTTCACCGGCTTATTATGCAATTTTCGGATAAAAACGCTATTTCCATAAAAGATATGGCAGATTATATAAAACGGGGAAAGGGCAGGTTGTCTAAATCGGAAGCCATGATTCTAATGCTCTGGGCTATAAAAACCAAATTAGTCAAACTTGAAGGGTTGTAACACGGCGATGAAAAACATAATAATATTAAACCTTACCCGTATGGGTGATTTAATACAATCTACCTCTCTTTTTAAAAAAATTAAACTTGTTTATCCGGAAAGCCGCGTAACCATGCTCATATCAAGCGACTTTGCCGAAATTGCGTTTTTTTTGCCTTATATCGACGAGATTAAACCGATTGACTTAACGGGACTTTCGGAGTTATTAAAATCGAATAATTTTGAATTTACGGTAGAAGTTTTGAAGGCCGTTAATGCAATGTTCGATGGAATTTTATCGGTAAAATACGACCTTGCCGTAAATCTTTCGCACGACGAATTCAGCGTTTATTTTCTTTACATATTGAATTCCTTAAAAAATATAGGCTTATACATAACCCGCGAAGGAACTATAATATCAAACGATAAAATGATAGCCTATATGTTTTCGGCGGTTAAAAACAGAAAGGTAAGCGTTTTAAATCTTGTTGATATTTACGAAAGATGTTTGAATTCCGGAGATAAAATCCATGTAAATAAAATTTTTTTAGATACCGGAAATATAAACAACAGCGGCATATGCGATGTTTTGAAAGAAAACGGTATAGATGACGGCGATATTTTAATATCTTTTGCAATCGGCGCATCGACGTCTCTTAAAAAATGGCGTTACGACTATTTTGCGGAACTGGCAAAGATGCTTTTAGCAGGTAATCCAAAAATAAAAATTATTCTGCTCGGCGCAAAATACGACGTGGAAGCCGGAAATTATATAGAAAATTCCGTAGCGGACGGCAGGCTTATAAATCTAACCGGCAAAACTTCGGTTTCAGACCTTGTATATTTGGTAAAACGCTGCCGCCTTTTAATAACCCACGATACGGGAACTATGCATATAGGAGTTGCCGCAGGGATTAAATTAATAGTTATTTATACCGGAAACGTCGGTTTTTGGGAAACGGGACCATATTCGGCAAATCAGGTGCTTGTCGTGCCGAACATAGGATGTTTCCCATGCGATTTCAACCTTAAATGTTTAAACCCGGTGTGCAAGAGTCTCATTAAGCCGGAATATATTTATGATATAGCAGAGATGATTTTAGACGGAATCCCCGCCGAAAATTACCGTCAAATCTTGTCTAAATATAAAAGTTGCGGCATAATTCCGTATATTTCCAGACTCGATTCTAAAAAGTTTATCGATTATCTTCCGGCGGTAAAAGGAAAACTTAACTCTAAGGATTTAAAACTGAAAATATTAAAAACGGCGCTCGAGCATTTTTACGAAGAAGATTTTTGGAAAATAGACGAAAACGAAATAGAACTTTTTCTTGACTGTTTCGGAGCCGTAGAATATAATCTTAGCTTGGATATAGGCGAGGAATTAAAGGTCGTAGATAATATGATTGCTCTTTGCGGAAGCGGAATGGCGGAGACAAAAAAAATGGTCGATATAGCCCTAAACGACCCGTTCGATACTGATAGAATAAATGGAACGACCGGCAATATAAAGTCTATAGACTTCGAGCTAAAATATCTTTCTTCGGTTTACGATGACCTGTCTTTGTTTAATCAAATTCATGTCATAAACCAGAGCAGTTCGGTAAGTTACG
>JAJYDX010000014.1 GCA_021777135.1 bacterium
CGTAAATTTTCTTTTTTGAGGCTGCCGCTCTGCCGTAATCAATTGTCAGCCTTTTTTTTACGGACAATTTAACGGCGGATTCGGCTGATTTTAGCGCCATAAGCCTTTCATTCGCCGCATCGATATAGTCGCCGTGAAGACCGAAATTAAAAACTGGGATGTTAAGCGATACAAAAACCTGCCAGCCGATATTTGGAATATCGAAAGAATTAACAGTGTCTTCACCATACGCGGCTCCTCCCTGAATGCTCGGCAACCTTGCCGCCTTATTGATGCCTATCATAGCGCTCGCTGATTTAATTTCTGTTCTTGCTATTTTAATCATAGGTTGCTTTTTGAAAGCGGTTGAAATAAGAGTAGTTAGAAGCGGCAGATTGTTCTTACTGCGGACATTACGACGCGGTAAAATAAGGGAAAGTTTTGTATGGGAAATATTATTATAAAATATATCCATTAAAAAGACGCGCTTTAGCGAGTTTATTTCTGATTCTAATACTTCTAAATCAGTTTTTAGCTTGTCTGCCATCAGTTCAGTTTGAACGACGTCGAAACGTGGAATGCTGCCCGATTTATATTTAATTTTTGCCGCATCTAAAATTTTTTTTGAGTTATTTAATGCGGTTTGTTTTATTTTTTTCTCGTTTTTCAACATCGCAAGTTCATAAAATTCTTGTGTTATCGTTGCTGAAGCAAAAAGACGCGCCAGTTTCAGCCTATATTTTGCAGTTTTAATTTTACTCGATGCTAGAGAAATTGCGGCATATTTTTTTGGACTAAATATGGGAACGGTTAAATTTACTACGCCTATCAATTCTCTCATACCGTTGGCGGAAGCAAAGAACGGATAACCGTTTTTCATTTTTGTCCAAATTCCACCTCCGCTAATGGCAACGCCAGGGAGTATTCCGGCATATGCAGCCTTTTTAATATCTATTTTTTCTTTAATTAAATGTTCGGCTTTTAAGATATTCTCCTGATTGGACAGGGCTCTTTTGATTGCATATGCTAAAGATATTTTAACTTTAACGGTCTGAAATTTTTCCGCGTTAAAACCGGCAGATGTAACAGAACTGGCTTTGGCAGGCGGCACGGCGTCGGAAGGAGCAAAAGAAGTATGAAATCCCTTGAAAGAATTAAAAGTCGCGGCTACAGCTGTTTTAACTTTAGGGAAAAAAAACATATAGGCGAAAAAAATACCAGTAATAATAAAAACAGATATAATTAATTTATTTATATTGTTTTTCCCCGGATATTTATTCATTTAATCGTCTATAGTTATTATTTTGTTTTTTGATTTTAAGCCGGATTTTATCTTAATTTTATTTTTAGGTTTGGCGTATATTTCAGCTACTTTCCTAACTATTGCCTCGTTAGCTTTATTTTCGACGGGATGTTCTTTTATCGAAATTTTTAGACTGCCGTCTTCAAGCATTTCATAGCCTTCTTTTTTTGAACCGGTCTTTACGGCGATTAGAATTATTTTTTGCATAAAAATTTCATGAAATATACTATAATACAATTTAATTATTAAGCTGCTTTTTTAAGAATTCAAAATGTTGATTTATACATAATACTATAATACAGTTTAATTATGCAATTATTATGCAAATTGGAGGGTTGAAAAATGATAGTCAAATCACTTGGAGCCGCAAAAAACGTTACCGGTAGCTGTCATTTATTAACTGACGAGAATGACGGTTCAACCGTAATGGTGGATTTTGGATTATTTCAGGAAAGAGAATTTGAAGAGAGAAATCACACTATTGATTTTGATGCTAAAAGTATTAATTATCTTATTCTTACGCATGCCCATATCGACCATTGCGGCAGAATTCCGTTTCTTATTAAAAATGGATTTAAGGGCAGGATTATATGCACGAAGCCGACCTATCAGCTTGCCAAGGTATTGCTTTTAGACACAGGTAAAATAATGTCCGAAAATTATAAATACGAATTAAAAAAAGCTTTAAGGAGAAATGAAGAAAAACCGCGTCTTTTATACGACGAATCGGACGTCCTGGATTCATTGGATTATTTCGACCCTGTTTTGGAATACGATAAACCTTATGAGTTAAAAAACGGTTTTACGGTCGAAGCGTATGATGCTGGACATATTTTGGGCTCTTGTTTTGTTAAAATAAAAAAAAACGGAAAATCGGCGATATTTTCCGGCGATTTAGGTAACAAAGAAAAGCCTATAGTAAGAAATTTTGAATATCCGGACGAGGCAGATATAATATATACGGAAACTACTTACGGCGACAGAAATCATAGAAGTTTTAAAGAATCAAAAGAGGAATTTTTGGCTGCTATAACGGAAACGTTTAAAAATAACGGCAATGTTTTAATTCCAAGCTATGCTACTGAAAGGGCGCAGGATATATTATATATGCTTAGGGAGTTTTACGAACAGGGGCTGCTTCCGAAATGCAAGGTTTTTTTAGACTCGCCGCTTGCCCTTAATGTTACTAATATATTTATTCAGAATTTTTCATATTTTAAAGAAGATAATATTCCGCTTTTTAAAAAAGGGGACCCGTTCGATTTTCCGTATTTAAGCATCGTAAAAGATATAGAAGAATCTAAAAATATAAATAAAGTATCAGAAAGGGCAGTTATAATTGCCGGAAGCGGAATGCTTCACGGCGGCAGAATATTGCATCATTTAAAACACAATATCTGGAAAAAAGAGAACGCTGTAATATTTGTAGGTTATCAGGCAAAAGGAACTCTTGGCAGAAAAATAGTCGAAAAAGAAAAAAAAGTTCGTATTTTGGGCGAAAATTTTGAAGTTAATGCTAAAATTTATACTATAAACGGTTTTTCATCTCATGCGGATAAAAATGAACTTACTGAATGGATTAGCGCGGTCAAAATTAAACCAGGCAAAGTATGCCTCGTTCATGGAGACGAAGAAGTTATGAATAATTATAAGGCAGGGCTCGAAAAAACGGGATTTGCGGTTTATATACCTTGTTATAAAGAAGAAATACGTTTTTAAAGTAGAAATTATATAAAAATTAAAATTTTATAGCCGTTTGTCTCGGCGCCGCTGCCAGGACCGGACGTTAAAGAGGAAATGAATAAATTAAACAATAATAAAACTTTTATAATAGGAGGTGTTACGGCCATTATTTTTTGGATAATAATAGCCATTATAACATTTAACAGGACTTTTGTGCCTTTACAAAAATATATAAGCATTAATTCAAATATTATTTTACATATATCATTAGTTAACCATGATATTACAAAGACGGGCTCCTTAATGAGAAGGTTAATTTTTTGCGAAACTTATAAGCCGGCTCATTATAAACGAGATATTAAAAAATATACAAAAAAATTATCCCTTAATATAAATAGGACGGATAAGGATTATAAAAGTTTATTTATACTGCTTAGTATCAAGCAATCTGTTAAATTAAAAAAAGTATCTTTTTCAAATTCGAAATACTTTTCCACATATGTAAAAAAATCTTATTACCATTGGGAATTTATTTCTAAGCCCATAGTCAAGAGGTTTATTAAATACGTAGGTTTCGTGCCTTTAAAATTGTCGGACAAGATGTTTTTGGAATATACTTTAAACAGGTCGATTCTGCCGACTTATTCTTTTATCCAAAGGATATCTGCAGGATTTGCATATTTAATCAGATTTGCCGCATTTACTTTTGTTTTTGGTACGATTCTAATTATATTCCTTGTTATCCTTGTAATATATTACCTCAATAAATTTTTTGGCGAAATAAGGAAAAGCGAGCAGAGATTCAGGACAATGTTCGATAATAGCCCCGTAGTACATATATTAATGGATATTCAAACTGGAAACATAGTCGACGTAAATAAGGCAGCCGAAAAGTTTTATGGTTATACAAAGGCGGAATTTAAGTCTATAAATATTACGAATATTGCCTTGTCAAGCGTTGAAGATCACAAAAAATTCAGGCTTGAAGTATATGGAAGAGGATTTAACAATTCTACGGTAAGAATTATAAATCATAAACTTAAAAACAACGAAGTAAGAAGAGTTGAGCTTGCAATTGCGCCTATAGAGCTAGATGGCAAAGAATACTTGATTGATTCTATTACCGATATAACTGAAAAAATAAATTATGAGAATTCCTTGAGAAAATCGGTTGAATTTTTTAAAGTTTTAAGCGAAAACATACCTTTAATAATCGGATTGTACCGCGAAAAAGTTATTTATATAAATCCTTTCGGTTTGAAAGCATTAGGCTATAACGAAAATGAGGCTAAAGAATTATCTCCCCTGGAATTAGTTGAGGGAAGAGAAGATGAAAAACTTATCTTATCTGAAAATATTAAAAGAAGGCTTGCTGGTGAACCGTTTCAAGAGAAATATACGCTTAAGGTAAAGATGAAAGACGGCGAAACATTCTGGGGAGATATACTAGCCACAACTATATTTTATGAAAATAAATGGACCGGTCTTATCATTATTACCGATGTAAGCGAAAGAGTGGCAAAAGAACTTAAACTGCTGAAGGAGAAAGATGCCCTAAAGGAATTATCTGAAATAGACGCTTTAACGGGAATTCCAAACAGAAGGTCTTTTGATGAAAAACTAAAGAATTATTTAAATGGCGCCGTCTTAAAAAATATTAAATTTTCATTAATAATGTTCGATATAGACCATTTTAAAGGAATTAACGATACGTTAGGGCATCAGGCGGGCGACACTGTATTATCGGAACTAGCCTTTTTAGTTAAGGAAAGCATAAGGAAAGAAGATTTTTTAGCAAGATTTGGCGGAGAGGAATTTATGATTATATTAAATAACGCAAGACTTGAAAGCGCCGTAGAACTTGCAGAAAAGTTAAGGCTGAATATAGAGTCGCGCAGTCTTTCCGTAAAATCTGTCGTGAGATGTAGTTTCGGCGTAACCGCTTATAGGTTTGGCGATACTTCTGAATCAATAATAAAGAGGGTTGACGATGCTCTATATGAAGCAAAAGAGCAAGGCAGAAATAGAGTAAAAAGCATTTAAATATTTATATAAACATGGTGGAGCTGATCGGGGTCGAACCGACGACCTCCTGCATGCCATGCAGGCGCTCTGCCAACTGAGCTACAGCCCCAATATTGCGGATAATAATATTACTTAATTCACCTTTGCGCGAAATAATTATTAATAATACTACAATTTTACGTTTTAAGTCAATAATAAAAGCGATACCCCTTTATTAAAAGCTATTAGTTTTAAAAATTTTTATAATTATAATGTTATAATATTATAAAAATTAAAAAAATAAAGGCGGTATGATTTGAGCAATTTATTTGAAGGGGTAATTAATTTTAATAAGAACGAATATGAAAAATACAGCGAGCTTTTTAAAAAGATTGCCGAAGAGCAAAATCCACATACGCTTTTTATAGGATGTTCAGATTCAAGGGTCGTTCCCAGTCTTATAACAAAAACGCTGCCAGGCGAGCTTTTCGTCGTTAGAAATATTGCCAACTTAGTTCCGCCCTACAGAAACATTAACGAGTTTTTGGCTACCACTTCAGCCATCGAATACGCGGTAAATATTTTAAACGTCAAAAACATAGTTGTATGCGGACATTCAAATTGCGGCGGTTGCAGGGCTTTATATATGGAAGACGAAGATTTAAAGAATATTCCGCACACTAAAAAATGGCTTGAATTAGCCGAAAACGCAAAATTGACAGTATCAGGTTTAAATATAGCGGAAGGTTCCGATATAGAATTTGTACATAAGCAAAGAGAATTGTTAACGGAAAGGGAAAATATAAAAGAGCAGATTAAGCACCTGCATTCCTATCCGTATATTCAATCCAAATTAAAATATGGTGAAATTAATATATATGGATGGCATTATATTATAGAAACAGGAGAAGTTTATAATTATTCGTTTGAAAAAAACATTTACGAAAAGATAAACGACGCAACTGCTTAACCGGCATTATCGGCGCATTCAATATCTTCGTCCGGAAGTCCTGTTTCCGGTGATAAACACGGCGCTTTAAAGAGGTATCCGTGCCACATTCCGTGCAGGGTTCTTGAAGTGACGACCGTCCAAAAGAAAGCAAGCATAACAACAAAAACGGCACCCAATATTTTAAATAGTTCTATTCCGGTTATTCTGAAAATAGTAATCGTCGCAGAAGTGTAAACGCCAAGAGGAAAGGTAAAACCCCACCATCCCATATTGAACGGGAGTTCTTCCTGCATATATCTTAACGTCATAAGAATTGCTATTATGAGCCACCAAAAACCGAATCCCCATAATATGAGTCCTCCTATAGGACCAAAACCGTATGCCGCTTTGGCATAAATTTCTAGTTTTGTGCCGGAGAATACAGCTGGCGCATCGTTTCCGAGAAGGAGCAGACCTAAACTACCCGTGCCTATCGGTCCAAGCGTAAGCCAAGTAGATACGGCCATATCTCTGTGAGGCAGCTTGTGCCAGGCAAGACGTAAAAATAATATTACTAAAATGCCGAAGGCAAGAGGAACTGAAAATGCCCATAGAGCATAACCGAGGATTATTACGTATCTACCTATTGAATCGGTAACATGTGTAGCCAAAAAACCTGCGGACGCTGCAGCGACTTCAGCTGGAACTATTGGCAAAAGCCATATTGCCGTCATATCTTCTATGCTGTGCTTATGACTCGTAAACATATAAAAAGGAACGGTCAAGCCGACTACTATGGACATTGCGACATCTAAATACCATAAGTTTAAAGCAAAAGGTATAGCATTTGGCTTAGCAAAATCAATAAAACCGTTTACTATAGTTATAAGGCCCATCGGGATAGCACCTAAAAACATAGATTGCACCGGATGTCCAAGAAGTTTTTTAGCCGATTCGAAATAAAATACAAAACGTCCTATAAAAAGTAAGCTAAAAAGAATAAACAGGGCAATATCCGCAATCCACAAACTTTCCGCAATGATATGGAGACCTGCGATATGATAAGGAAAGGCTCCTAGCATAAGAGCCAGAATACCGGTACCCATATTCATCGTAAACCAGTTTGGAGTAAATTGTTTTATAAGGTCGGTAGGATGCGATACATATTTAAGCGGGCGCAGACCATTCGCCATTTTATTTAATCTTTTTTTCATTTTATATAGACCTCTACATATTATTATTTAATTTTAAACGGATTTAACAAACAGGCATGTTGGGTAAACAGGCATGTAAGATATAAAAGACTCGCGGTGCCGAAAATAGTATAATTATTTTAATTTATTTCTCTCTTAAAGTCAAACGAATTGTTAATGCGCGTAATGTTTTCCAAATAATATTATATTGCCAACTTTATTGGCTATATGCCAATAATATTAGTAAGTAGAGTTGTAACTTAATAAATATATGTTTTTATTATTTTATTATAATGCTTTATGTAATCTAGTTAAAATAAGAATGAAGTATGATGGCACGATAATTGCTAAACTTTAATTTAATATTCTTATTTAATTTCATATTAATTTAAATGACAGAAGAGAAAGGAGGAGGGTTAAATTATGAAGGCCAATAAATTTTCTATTGATATTGCCTTAAAATTGGCAGGAATATATTTATTTACGGTAATTCTATTTGCCGTGCCTTTTTTTATTTTCCCCTCTTATTTTTCTAAGGAAAAGGCGTCTATTGTAATAATTGCAGGAATAATAATATGTATAGTTTTTATGTATTATTTTATTTTTAAGCCTTTTATTAAACTGGCTATATTAGTAGAAAATATTTGTAAAGGGAATTTTTCAAATATTAACGAAAATGGACAGGTTTTTAGTAAAAGCGGTATTAATCAAATTGCAAACAGGTTATATAATATATCAGGAGGAATGAAAACATTTGTGGATTCTTTGAATTCATGTATCAAACTGGTAGGCGAAAGGAATTTAACTTTTAAAGATATAAGCACTGCGGGCTGTTTAGAAAAAGGCAAAAATTTAGCTGAGCCGCCAGACTGCTATTTTCAATCCGGTTCTGCGTTAACCGAATCATTAATGACCGTAGCGCAGGATATATCCGAAACTAAAAATGAACTGATAAAAATATCGGTCGAATTTGGAACATTGTTGAGCCGGGTAAGCGAACTAAACAATGCCGGTTCCGGTCAATCTGAAGAATTATCGCGTACAGTTTTAACTATTGAGGAAAATACAAAAACGATAAGAAATATAGCCGAATTAAGCGCTAAATCCAGAGATAAAGTCGACGGTATAGTGGATCTTATGAATACTAACGCTTCACATATTTCTGATTTGAATGAATCTATAAAAAGAATAAACGATAGCACAAAAAAAATAACGAATATTATAACTGTTATAAGGGAAGTAGCCGACCAGACTAATCTTCTTTCTCTTAACGCAGCCATAGAGGCAGCTAGGGCTGGTGAACAGGGAAAAGGATTTGCGGTGGTAGCCGACGAGGTTAGGAAATTAGCGGAAAAGGTAACAAAAGCGACCCGCGACGTGGAAGCCTTGACAAAAGAAACCGAAAGCACAGTAGCTTACGGCGTTAAAACTGTGGACAAGCTGGTAGTTTCAAATAATTTTGTAAACGAGGAAGCCGGTTCTATTAAAGACTATACCGATAATCTTGCTTCTGCCATAGAAGAACAGAATGCCTCAATGGAGGAGCTTGGTATATCCGCAAAGAAAATATCGGATGAGTCTAAAAATATATCCGATACTACATCAAGCATAACCGATTCTATTATACAGATGGTGGACAATATGGATAAAGCGTCGGGGATAGTTAATCTTTATAAATTATAAATTATAAATTATAAAAAATAAAAACAATAAAACCGGAGGATAGGTACGCATTATGACGGGAAAGCCTAAAATAAGCATGTACTGGGCGGCTTCATGCGGAGGATGCGAGATTGCTCTAGTAAATATAAACGAAAAAATAATTGATTTAGACGCCAACTTCGACTTTATGTTCTGCCCGTGCCTTTTAGACACTAAAAAACAGGAGATTAAAGAACTGCCGGACGAGAGCATATTTATAACTTTTTTTAACGGTGGAATAAGAACGGAAGAAAACGAAGAAATGGCGCACCTTTTAAGAAAAAAATCCAAGATATTGATAGCGTTCGGTTCCTGCGCTTACGAAGGCTGTATTCCCGCACTTGCAAATCTGTCATCAAGAGAAGAACTTTTTAAAACGGTTTATCTCGATAACCCCTCTATAGACAATCCTCACGGAATTTTGCCGGTTCCGGAGTCAGATGTTGCAGAGGGCGAACTCGAAATACCCCTTTTTTACGACACGCTGAGGACGCTTTCGCAGGTAGTAGATGTAGATTATTTTATACCCGGTTGTCCACCTGAACCTAAACAGATATGGAAAGTCGTAGAGCTTGTTCTTTCCGGCGCATCTCTGCCGCCAAAAAAATCAGTAATAGGAGCAGGGAAATCTTCCGTATGCGAAGAATGCGACAGAAAAAAATCCGAAAAAATGGTCGAAAAATTTTTCAGAAATTACGAGATAATTCCAGAAAAAGAAAAATGTCTTTTAGAACAGGGGCTTATTTGCATGGGTATCGCAACAAGAGACGGCTGCGGCGCACTCTGTCCTAAAGTCAATATGCCGTGTACCGGATGCTATGGACCGCCTGAAGGGGTTCTTGACCAGGGCGCAAAAATGGTTTCGGCTCTAGGTTCTATAATAGACATAAGTGATATAAAAGGGCTTAGCGAAGAAAAAATAATAGAAAAAATTAATTCTACGATAGAATCTATTCCAGACCCTGCAGGTTTGTTTTATAAATACAGTCTTGCCGATTCTTTGCTTAAGAGGAGGGTTGCTCAATGAAAAAAATATCTATAGATCCTATTACCAGATTGGAAGGACACGGTAAAATAGATATATTCCTGGACGATGAAGGGAACGTCCAAAATACGTATTTTATAGTGCCGGAATTAAGAGGATTTGAACAGTTTTGCAAAGGAAGGCTTGCCGAGGATATGCCGGTTTTAACCAACAGGATATGCGGAGTGTGTCCGGAAGCCCATCATATGGCGTCGGTAAAAGCTTTGGACAGGCTTTTTGGGGTAGAACCTCCGCCCGCTGCTAAAAAAATAAGAGAATTATTATATATGGCTTTCTACGTTACCGACCATACTACTCATTTTTATGCGCTGGGAGGACCAGATTTTATAGTCGGACCGGATGCGCCTCCCTCCGAAAGAAACGTTCTTGGCGTCATAAGGAAAGTCGGATTAGACATAGGGAAAGAGGTTATAGAAACGAGGGCAAGAAATCACCGCGTAATAGAAATGATAGGCGGCAGGGGCGTTCATCTTTCCGGCGGACTTCCAGGAGGCTGGAGTAAGTCTCTTTCCAAAGAAGAATTAGACGAAATTAAATTTAATGCAAAAAAAAATATAGATTTTGCACTTTTCAGCCTTAAAATATTTGACGACATAGTTTTAAAAAATCCCGTTTATAAGGAACTTATACTGTCCGACGTTTATATTCATAAGACATATTATATGGGGACTGTGGACGAAAAAAACCGCGTTAATTTTTATGATGGAAAAATAAGAGTTATAGACCCGGAAGGAAATGAATTCGTAAAATACGATTCTTCTGATTATGCAAAGCATATAGCTGAAAGAGTAGAACCATGGACATATCTTAAATATCCTTATTTAAAAAACGTGGGTTGGAAAGGATTTGTCGACGGACCGGAAAGCGGCGTTTATTCATGCACTCCTTTATCGAGACTTAATGTTTCGGATAGAATAGCTACGCCGCTTGCTCATGAAAATTTTGAAAAGATGTTTAATACTTTAAGCGTAAAAAGAGACGACGGAAGATATAAACCAATTCATCACAGGCTTGCGACGCACTGGGCAAGATTAATCGAACTGCTCTATGCTTCCGAGCATATGCTGGAGCTTGCAAACGACGGTGAAACCGCTTCCGATGAAGTTAGAATTATACCTAATGGAGTAAATGGCTCTCAAGAAGCGGTCGGCATAGGTTCGGTAGAGGCTCCCAGAGGCACGTTAACTCATCACTACGTTTCAGACGAAAAAGGCGTTATCAAAAAAGTTAATTTGATAGTAGGAACTACTAATAATTATGCGCCTATGACTATGTCTATAAAAAGAGCTGCTGAAAAACTTATAAAGGGTGGAGAAGTGGTTAAGGAAGGGTTGCTTAACATGATAGAAATGGCATTCAGGCTTTACGACCCTTGTTTATCTTGTTCAACACATTCTCTGCCTGGAAAAATGCCCATGATAGTAAAAATAATGAATAATAACGGCGATGTTCTCGAAACCCTTAAAAGAAATTCATGGGATTAAGGAAACTTAAATGGAAAATAACAATTTAGTTTCAAAAACGGCGGTTATAGGCATAGGTAATTCTATATTATCCGATGACAGCGTAGGCATAAAAGCTGTAAAGGCTCTCGAATCCATGTATAAAGCGGCACGCGGCAGCCAAACGTATGAAGGATGCAGAAAGGTTGGCGTGCGGTATGACGTTGGCACTGGCATTAATAAAAGTAATCAAGAAGACCGGGACAATCTTGATAATCATGACATACGGAGCAATAAAAGCAGATATATTGGCGGGTATGCCAGTCGTACCGGAACAGCTGAATTTATAGAAGTATCTTCAGGCGGGATAAACCTTATGGAATATATGGCAGGATTTAATAGGGCGGTTATAATAGATGCGATAGTAACTGGTAAGCATAAAGCCGGAACGGTTTTAAAATTTATTTATCCTGACATTCCTTTTACAAAGAATACTGTTTCGACACATGACATTGATCTGCCAGCGGCTCTCGAAGTAGGGAGATATTTAGGTATTTCTTTGCCCTCCGAAATAATTATATTTGCGGTAGAAGCAAAAGACACGGTAAATTTTAGTGAAAAATTGACGGAAGACGTCGAAAATGCCTTTGTAGGCTTAGTAGAGGAAATAAAATTGATGCTTAATTTTTAGTTTATTGCTAACTTTATAAGAGGTGGGTTATGAAAACTGCTGTTTATTTTTGCAACTGCGGTTCTAACATATCGGAAAAAATAAATCCTGAAATAGTCGAAAATACCGTAAAAATGAATAATCCCGGTATCGTTTTTAAAAGTTACGGTTTTTTATGTTCGGAAGAAGGCAAGGAATTTTTAAAAAAAGACATAGAGGATAGCGGTGTAAATGCCTTAGTAATTTCTGCCTGTTCTCCCAGAGATCACGAAAAAACTTTTATGAACGTTTTGACCTCGGCAGGACTAAATCCTTATATGATGCAAATGATTAACGTAAGGGAACAGGTCGCATGGGTAACCGAAGACAAAGATAGAGCCGCAGAAAAAGCTATAAATTATATTAATGCTGCTATATCCAGAGTCAATCTTCAGGAGCCGCTAGAAAATAAAGAAATAGATGTATCGCCAAACGCCGTAGTGGTAGGGGCTGGACCGGCAGGTCTTAAAACTGCTCTGAGTTTAGCCGAAGCGGGAAGAAAGGTAACAATAGTTGAAAAGTCGCCTTTTATAGGCGGGCTTCCTGTTAGATACGAAGAAATATTTCCCAATATGGAATGTGGACCTTGCATGCTAGAACCTATTATGGGAGATGCTCTTCACGGAAATTCGTCAGAGAACATAGAATTTTTAACATTGTCGGAAATAGACGGCGTCGTTGGCTCTTACGGTAATTTCACCGTTAAAATAAAGCGCAGTCCACGTTACGTAGATATTGAAAAATGTATCGGATGCGCGGAGTGTATCGAACCTTGTCCCGTATCGTCTGGCAATCCTTTTAACTGCGGCATAAACAAAAGAAAAGCCGTAGATTTTTCTTTTGTTGGAGCCTTACCAAATGTTCCTTATATAAACGCGGAAGACTGCATAAGGCTTAACAACAAGTTTAAAAATGGCGACGTTTTGTGTAGATCCTGTATAGACGCCTGTCCTGTAGGAGAAGACGTTTTTAAATTCGATGAAAAAGAGGAAATTTTAGAGAGAAATGTTGGGAGCATTATTTTGGCTACAGGTTCTGACTTATACGACTGCGCAAAAATTCCTTCTTTAGGTTACGGAAAAATATCGGATGTTTATAATAGCATGGAATTTGAAAGGATTCTTGCTTCAAACGGACCTACGGAAGGAAAGATTAAAACATCCGGCGGTAAAGAACCGCGCTCTTTTGCTATTGTCCACTGCGTCGGCAGTTTGGACGAAAATCATAAAGAATACTGTTCAGGCATATGCTGCGAGTATGCGTTTAAATTTAATCATATAATAAGAAATAAAATACCTTCGGCGACCATATATCATTTATATAAAGAAATGGTTATTCCCGGGAAGGAAAACGCCGGTCTTTACAAACATGCGGCGGAAGATAGCAATACGTATTTTATAAGAATAAACGATATAAACGGCATAACGGTAAAAGAAGAAGGGGATAAAAAGTTTTTTTATATAGACGGCGCTGAAAAAATATCCGTAGATGCCGTAATTTTGTGTCCTGCGTCCGTTCCGGGGAAAGATACCGGGAAATTAGCCGGAATATTGGAAACATCACTAGATAAAAACGGTTTTTTTGAAGAACTTCATAGCAGGACAGATGCTGGCAGAAGTAAAATAAAAGGGATTTATGTAGCCGGAAGCTGTCATTCGCCTATGGATATCAAAGAAGCTATGAGCGAGGGAATAGGGGCTACCGGATACGTTCTTTCAGGACTAGTACAAGGAAAAAAGCTTTCAATTGACCCTATAACCGCTGTTGTAGATTCCGAAAAGTGTTCTGGATGCAAGGTATGTATAAGCGTGTGTCCCTATAAAGCGATATCTTTCAATGAAGAAAAAGAGATTTCTATAATAAACGAACTTCTGTGCCAGGGATGCGGAACCTGCGCAGCCGCGTGCCCGTCTGCTGTTATAAAGGCAAACGGTTTTACTAACGAGGAAATATTTGCCGAAATACATGCCATACTAGCATAACCTGCAAAATTAAAATTATAAAATAATAAATAATAAAAATTTTTATTATTTGAGGAGGTTTATAATATGCAAAATTCTTTTTTTATAAAGAAAAAAGAAAATAGCAATGCCGATGCTTTTAATTCAGGCACTAAAAAATCATGCGAAACCGTAAGTTTTGAGCCCAAAATAATCGGGTTTTTATGCAACTGGTGTTCTTACGCCGGAGCAGACAAAGCCGGAACTGCTCAAAAGCCTTATCCTCCAAACGTCAGCGTAATCAGGGTTATGTGCAGCGGAAGAATAGACCCCCAGTTTATTTTAGACGCATTCCAAAAAGGAGCCGACGGAGTTATGGTTCTTGCCTGCCATCCCGGAGACTGCCATTATAAAGAAGGCAACTACAGGGCTGTTCAAAGGTACAGGCTGTTATTGAAATTATTAAAACAGTTCGGTATAGAAGCTGAAAGATGCCGTTTCGATTATGTATCGGCTGGAGAAGGCGACAGGTTTGTTTCAGTTATAAACGAAACAGTGAAAGCCGTTAAAAAATTAGGCCCGTTGAAAAGATAGTAATAAAATAATAAATATAGAAAATTATTTGAATTGCGCATTATAATAAATTATAATTAATCTATAAAAAATAATTAAAGTTAATAATTGTTAAGAACGGAGGGTTAAAATGTTTACCCAGACAATCGATGCAAGAGGGCTTAAGTGTCCGCAGCCTATTTTAAAAATAACGGCTACCGCCATAAAAATGAAAGCAGGGGACATAATAGAAATTATGGCTGACTGTTCCACTTTTGAAAACGACATAAAAGATTGGTGCCAGAGGTCAAAAAAGATGCTTATGTGGATTAAGGAAGAAGCAGGAGCAAAAAAAGCCCAGATACAGTTTTAGATGAAAATATTGCAGATAATAGGAATACTTATCATTGAAAAAATTTAATATAAAGAAATTTTTTTTAAAAAAAGAAAATTCCTTTTTGCTGGAAAATATCGCCGCTATTTCTTTTGAACCTTTTTCCGTCATTGATAACGAAGGCAATACTATTGCCGGGGCGCATCCCGTGAAAGACTTGGTTTCGTTTCCTGTTAAAATTAATGAGGAAGAAGTTGGCAGGGTTTTTGGTAAGCGTGGAGCTGAAGCCGCCGCGATATTGTCCCGTTCTATCAATTCTTGGCTTGTTAAGAGGTCGCTTGCGGATGAACTGCTTCAGAAATATAAAGAACAGGATTTACTTTATAATATTAACGACCTGATTTCTTTATGTCCTAAACCTAAAGAAGCGGCTGACTTTATTATAAGCGAACTTTCAAGACTTATAAAATTTGAATATGCCTCTATAATTATTTTTAACGACTTCAAAAAAAAATTAAATATTCTTTCAGAGTTTGGCAAAAATTATAATAGCGCTAGTTATAAAAAAAATATAGAAAAAATTAACGCAAAAGTCTTTAAAAGCGGCAAAGGCGAAATTATAAACGAAAATATAGAAAAAGACTGGAGCGGAAGAAAAAAAGTAAAAATAAACGCCAAAAGCGACTTTTATTCATTTATGTCTGTTCCGTTAAGAACTAAAGGTAAAAATATCGGTCTTATAAATGTATGTTCTTTTAATGAGGCGGCATATTACATTTCTTCGGACTTTAAAATTTTATCGACAATCGCTTCTTATGCCGCAAATTCGATAGAAATTACAAGACTATACAATATCGAGAAAGAACGCGCAGATAACCTTCAAAAGAAAAACAAAGAACTTAATGCGGCGAAAGAAGTTATTTTTAATGAAAATATTAACCTGAAACAAAATTTAAGACATAAATTCTCTCCAAAAAAAATACTTGGCACAAGCAAGCAAGTTCAAAATCTGCTGGATAAAATAGGCAAGATAGCCGGTATATCTTCAAACATTCTGATAACCGGAGAAAGCGGAACGGGCAAAGAACTTGCAGCCAAGGCAGTTCATTATTCGGGAGCAAGAGCGGAAAAGCCTTTTGTCGCGGTTAACTGTTCGGCTATACCTGAATCCATATTTGAAAGCGAGCTGTTTGGCATTGAAAAGGGAGTTGCTACAGGGGTCGATAAGCGTAAAGGCAAGGTGCTGGAAGCCGATAAGGGCACTCTTTTTTTGGACGAAATCGGGGATATGCCCTTACCTGGACAGGCAAAAGTATTAAGGATGATTCAGGACAGGGAGGTTGTTCCTGTTGGAGGGACTAAACCCGTGCCTTTTGACGCCAGAATAATCGCAGCAACCAATAAGGACCTAAAAAAGGAAATAGAAGCCGGAAACTTCAGGGGGGACTTATTTTACAGGCTCAATGTAATAAATATCAATATACCTCCTTTAAGGGACAGAAAGGAAGACATACTAGTATTAGCCAATTATTTTTTAAAGAATAACGCGGTAAAATTAGAAAGACGGACTATGCAATTCAGCAAAGACGCTATAAAAGCCCTGATTAATTATGATTGGCCCGGAAACATAAGGGAACTTGAAAATGAGATAGAAAGAGCAGTAGCATTAAGCATTTCGGACGAAATATATTTAGAAGATTTATCCGAAAATATAAGGCAAAACAGTATGCCGGATAACAATGCGCTGAAGCCGGTTAAAATTAAAACAATAGAAAAAGCTGATAATGAACAAAAAACTGCGACTATAGACGAGAATGAAGCCGATTTAATCAAAAAGGCTCTTGAGGAAGCCCGCTGGAACAAATCGGCGGCAGCAAAGACTCTTGGAATTAGCAGAGAAGGCTTAAGGAAAAAAATTATCAGGCTTGGAATACAAACTTAGCATAAGGTTAAAAGTTATGAACAATATTAAAAATAATAAAGAAAGAGACGCCGCCGGTATTTCCGCCTATATAAAAAAAATTTTAAACCACGAATTTGATTCCTTGTCAGAAATTCCAGATTCTATAGGACCTGAAATTATAGAACCCATTTTATCTCTTGCAGCAGAATACAGAAATTCGCTGATAAGAACCGAAGAATATGTTCGCTCTCTAGCAGAAGCTGAAAACAGGGCTTCCAGCCTTAAGTCTATATACGGAGCGATGCTGGATAATTCCACGGTAGGGATTGTCGTAGTTAAGGACAGGCGTTTTATTTTAGCAAATAAAAAAATGGCAGAGATGTTTGGGTACGGTTCTTCCGATGAGCTAATCGGAAAATTGTCAAGAATATGCTATCGTTCCGACCGTGATTTCGAAGAGATAGGGCGCAGCGCATATGATACCGTGAGAGCTGGGCGCGAATATAAAATAGAATATATAGCCAAAAGAAAAGACGGCTCCGAATTCTGGTGCGTTTTAACCGGAAAATTGGCCGACGTTAATGAAAAAGGTATTGGCGAATCCGTTTGGACGTTTCAGGATATAAATGAAAAAAAAATGGAAGAAAGCAGGGCATCGGTCGTAGTTTCGAGCCTGACCGATGGATTGTTTGTCGTAGACGCTTCAAAAAAAATTGCATTTTATAATTTTGCTTTTTTATCAATGTTCGGTTTTAACGAAAAACAGCTTAAAGAAGATTTAACATCTTTTTTCGACAAAAAAATGAACGACTTAATAGATAAAGTATTTTTAAATAGAAATATATATAAAAGAATTGTTTATACCGACGAAATAAACGTAGGCATAGATAAAATATGTAAGGTAACCGCAGCATCCATGTTTTTAGACATTGAAAACAGTCTGTCTAAAGACGATTACGCCGCCGATGCCTTTGCAGGCGCCGTCGTTACCGTAAGGGACATCACAAGAGAAAAAGAAGTAGATATGATGAAGACGGATTTTATATCAACCGTATCGCATGAACTAAGAACGCCCCTTACCTCTATTCTCGGCTTCGCCAACATAA
>JAJYDX010000068.1 GCA_021777135.1 bacterium
TTTGAATTTCTTGCTTATGATGTTGGCAAAACCCAGTATGGAAGTAAGGGGCGTCCTTAATTCGTGGGATACGGTGGATATGAAATCCGTCTTCATCATATCTACCTCTTTTTCCTTGGTGATGTCCCTTACGGTAATGACGACGCCGGCAAAAGCATCGGCGGCATAATCGTCTTTCGACAGGGCGTTTTTGATGTCTAAATACATCGAAGTTGCGGTAACTTTGCAGGTTCTGTTTCCGCTAAGGCTGATTTCATCGGTATAAATATTTTTTTTGTTTATATCTCTATTTAAAAATACTTTATCTATCAAGGCATTCATTTTTTCGTCAAAAAGGCGGGATAAACCGTCTCCTATATTTTTTTCGTTAAAACCGAACATAGATAAAAAAGCAAAATTATAGGAAGATATTTTTTTATACCTGTTTATGACGAACAGAGCATCGGTTAAACTTGAAACAATAACCGATGACTGGCTTTCATACCTTTTTCTTTCGTCTATGTCCTGAAACACCCAGACCGAATCGGCGCCGCCCGCCTCGTCGTCCGGACTGACCAATTTTCCGGTCAAGAGGCACCAGAATTCCGAGCCGTTTTTTCTCCCGGCTATGTATTCCACATTATATTCCAGACCTGCTTTTACGGTCGAGTATGCACTTTTGCCTACTTCTTCGAAATCGCGGTCGGAACGGTAGCATATCCTCGATAATTTTCCGATTAATTCGTCGGGCGAATCGTATCCGAACATTTCGGCCATTCTTTTATTGACGAGAACAAAATGCCTCTCCCGCACAAGAGTAATCCCGACGGAAGAATTATTCAACATTGCTCCGTAAATTTTTTGCGTCAGCGATGCTTTATTTTCCGCTTCTACAAGATTAGAGACATAATCTTCGGTTCTTATAAGCGAATTTCTGTATTCGGAGGCAAGCGATATAATGGATTCGGCAAGTTCGGAGTTTGCCGGACCGGAAATTTCGGGCAGAGATTCGAATTCGTGGTTTAAGACCTTTTTTATATATGCGGAAATACCTGCCGACTCTTTTTCGATATTATTTTTATTATTTTCCATAATTTTTACCTGCAAGGTTCATATCCCCAACCTTATCATCTTTTTTCTCAAACCTTCCCTTGTTATTCCGAGTATTTTCGCGGCGGCGGATTTATTCCAGCGGGATTTTTCGAGCGCCTTCCCGATTAAAATAGCTTCGTTCTCCTCTATGTTCACCGTTTGCTCCGTTTCTGACGCATTATCGTTCGACGAATTATATTTCCTGATATTATCTGACAAATCTCCAAAAGTAATCTTGCCGGAAATATTTAACGCGACCGCCCTTTCTATTTCATTCTCGAGTTCCCTTATGTTTCCCTGCCATTCGTAATTTGTCAGCGCATCTATTGCATCTTGAGTAAATTGCATATTGCGTCTCTCCAATTTTACGGCGTTATTTTTTAAAAAATAATTCGCAAGAACGGCTATGTCTTCCTTTCTGTCCCGCAGAGGCGGTATATTCAGATTTATCACGTTCAGCCTGTAAAATAAATCTTTCCTGAAATTTCCGCCCGCTATTTCCTTTTTTAAGTCTTTATTGGTTGCGGCTATTATCCTTACGTCGAAGGACACCGGCTTGGATCCCCCTACCGGAACGACCTCTCTGTCCTGAATCATTCTTAATACCTTAGCCTGTCCCGATAAAGGCATATCTCCGATTTCGTCCAGAAAAAGGGTGCCTTTATCCGCATCCAGCGCCCTGCCTCTGCGTTTATCTACGCCGGTAGCGACCCCTTTTTCGATGCCGAACAGTTCGCTTTCGAATATAGATTCCGGTATAGCCGAACAGTTAACGGCGATAAAAGGCTTCTCCGCCCTTGCGCTGGAATAATGAATAGCTTTAGCCGCAAGCTCTTTGCCTGTCCCGCTTTCTCCGGTTATAAGAACGTTGGAAGAAATATCGGCTATCTTATCTATTTTGTCTAATAAATTTTTAACCTGCCCGCTTATACCCAGTATTTTTTTAGGAGAAAATTTCTGCCTTAAATTTTGCTTCAGATTTATATTTTCATTAGATATAATCTCTTTTACCGTGTTAAGCTCTTTATTTTTTTCCTGAAGTTTATCGGCGCGTTCTTTTTCGATATTATAAAGTCTCGTAATTTCTATAGAATTTGTTGCATAGGAAGCGACGGTAGATAAAATTTTAAAGTCCGAAGAAATATAATATACCGCCTCTTTAAAAGAACATACGTTTATAAGTCCGATATTTTTACCTTTTGTTTTTAAAGGAACGGATATAAAAGAATAAGCGTCTCCGCCTGAATTTATTTTAACTTTTTTTCTTCCGCCCCAGTCTTTTTCGATATTTTCGTTGATAATTTCGCCTTTGCCGCTCTTAAAAACCTTGGCGTTGATTTTTTCTATATTTTTTTTATAACCTGCGCCGTTATGGTTTTTGCCGTATGAAGAAAGAATATCTAAGGTCTTGTCGGCCTCGTTAAAAATTATTATCGAGGCGTACTCGAATTTTATGAGCTTTAGAAGTTCGCTTATAATAAAATCCGCTATTTCCGCAGGTTTCGGACACAACGACATCAGGTCGTTAATATTATACAGCAAATCGTATTCTTTATATTTCTGGAGTATTTCTTCGGCAAGCGACCTCTGCACCAACCATGACCGCATGAAACGCGACAGAATCGCCGCCACACCCTCGGCTCCGCGCTTTCCCGAAACTCTGCCTATTTCTTCTCCCTCTATTTTTATAGGAAAAGAAAGAGATTTTGCGGCAGAAGGTCCGCCGGCAATCAAACTGCCTGCGCCGTCTATAATGGAAACGGGCTCAGAGGAAATATCGGCGATATTTTCCAATAAAACAGAGTTTTCTTTTTTTGAAAAAAATTCTTTTAGGTTAAATTCTTTCAAGAATAAATACCCCTATTCCTTTCTTTAGTAAAAAAATGAAGATGAACTCTATTAAGAGGACGGCCGTATCACGGCAAAACAAATTTGCGATAAACATATTTTATTTTACTGCAGATATATTTGCTTAATTAGACTATTAAAACTGGATCTGCGCTTTTTTTGCCCCTGCTTCTTCTTTAATCCACATAAGCATTTTTTTAGATCTCTGGCACCAGTCTTTTACGTCGTTTTCAAAAGTCGAACAGTCTGCAAGGATTTCTATTATATCTCCGGCTTTCATTTTTATTGCGGTAGCCGTGATTTTTAAAATAGGCTGGGGGCATTTAAGCCCTCTTGCGTCGATTGTCTGTGTAGGCATTTTTTGAATCCTCCGTTTTCTATAATTAATTCTTTTATAAATTTATATTAATTATAAACGATTATAATACGTAATTCAAATATTTAAAATAAAAAATGGGGTATTTAAATCTTTAACGGACCTAATTTTTTAACCGCTTTCACCGTTTCGTTTATTACGGAAACGAAACGGTCGCCTTCGCCCGCCGATACGTAGTCGAAACGGCACCTTTCTTCTTCTATTCCGAACTGTTTGAGTAAGCGCAATAACAGCCTATGCCTCTGGACTGCCCTGTAATTGCCTTCTTTATAGTGGCAATCCCCCGGATGGCAGGCAAGAATCATAACTCCGTCCGCTCCTTT
>JAJYDX010000015.1 GCA_021777135.1 bacterium
TTTCGGGCATTTTTTAATTTTAACGTTTCCGTCTTCATACCAGCTTTTCGGCAGTCCCGCAAAATCAAATAAAGTAATTAATAGATTAACTTGCGTATTTTTTAAAATCATCCTGCACTGTTTGATGAAATTATTATAATTTACGCTTCCCCCTTTTTGCCCTGAACCGGTAATTATTATTTTAGGCCGGACGAAGCCGTATTTTGGAACGACGACCTCTTTTACAAATCTTTCCTCGGTTTGACCTTCGCAAAAGATAAATACCATATCGTCAATACCTGCCGCCTATGTAGTTGCCTTCCCATAATTCCCCAAGCGTATATTCGTCGAGCCATCCGGACAATGTTTCTTTATCGAGCCTTTTAATCGAACTTCCTTCTTTTTCCTTGTCTATGACTATTACGTCTTCCGGCTTAAAATTATTTAACAGAGTAACCGACTGGGTAGCCATTATAATCTGGGAATTTGTGGAGGCTTTTTTTACTAATTCAGACAAAATAGTAATAGCCAAGGGATGAAGTCCAAGTTCCGGTTCGTCGATAATTACGACCTCCGGCAAATACGGCTGAAGCAAAAGGGCGGCAAGACATAAAAATCTTAAAGTTCCGTCCGACATTAACGATGCGCTAAATTCTTTTATGCTTTCTTTTTCCATCCATCTAAGTTTAATTAACTTTTTGCTTTCTTTTTCCGGTTCGAGAATAAAATCCTTAAAATATGGAGCGACTAACTTCACCGCCTCCACTATTTTTTGATAATTTTCGGCATACTTAGTCTTTAAAAAATATAAAAAAGCGGCAATATTGTCGCCTTCCTCCTGCAAAAAGAAACCTTTTTCTATATCTTGTTCTCTTTTTTTATTGCTGTTGGGACTCACGTCGTCGAAGTGGTATATCTTCCAATTTTGTATTATATTGTCTATGTAATAGGCAATATTATGCCCTTCTTTTTGGTTATTATTAACCGTTAAATTAAATTTACTGTCGTCTGCGATTTTGGCGATATTCATCATTTTTGGCGCGGGATACTTTAATTCATCCCAATAACCTATATCTTCGCTTTCTACTATATAATCGTTCTCGGTAGCTTTTAACGATAAAGAATAAATATTTAAAAGACCCGGTCCTTTGGAATCGAAATAAAATTCTATATTTATAGAATCGTTTTCTTGAATACCCTTATAAATTATATTATCGAATCCGCCTTTCTCGGCTATCCATAAACGCATCTGTCCTTTAGATATATAATTCAGAAAAGTAAAAATGCTGATAAAATTACTCTTGCCGGCTCCGTTGCCGCCTATGAGGATATTTATATTGTCAAGTTCTAAAGAAAAATCGCCAAAAGACCTGAAGTTTTTTAATTCGATTCTTTTAAGCATTTATTTGCCTTTTATATTTTTATTTGTAATTATATTAAATATGCTTTAAAAAAACAAATATGCAATTTGCATCTGCTTCATTAATTCGTTAAATCTGTCTTTTAATTCCAAAGAAGCATCTATTTGGACAAATATACCGGAAGGAGGCGGAAAAACACCTTTAAACTCTTTTATTTCTCGGTCAGACGGCTCTTCAAAAAAATTTTTCTGGTTAAAATAAACGGCGGCGTCCGCCTCTGAATAATCCGTAAAATAATCCGTTAGCCCGCCTCCGTTAGACCTGTCGTTCAATCTTTCTAATATAATTTTTTCTTTTTCTTCATATATTTTAGAATATACGAATATAAAAATACAGTCTTTTTTATTAAAACTATTAATTATTTTCGACCTATGTTCGCGCTTTAAAAAAGTAGCGTCGAATATTACGCCGCTGCGTCCTCCGCAATTCTCTTCCGCTGCTTTGCTTTCAAATTCACCCAATCCTTCTTCCAGCATAGTTTCATAAACCTTTTTATTTGCGTCCGCAGAATATTTTAGCGTCTTATCAGTATCTCCGAATAAATTCTGCCTTATTTTATCGGTGGAAATAATGTCTGCATAAAAATAACGTGAAAGCAAAGTTGAAAGAGAGGACTTGCCGCTTCCCGAAAGACCGCAGTTAAGAATAACGACCTTCTTTTTTGAAAGTTCAAGATAAAAAGATGCAAGATTAAAGTATCTTAATGCTTTATCGGCAGAATCAATTCCCGAAGAAAGCAGGGCAATTTTTGTCCTTACTATCGCCTTGTACGATTTAAAAAATGGAATAACTGAATTTTCGTATTTTTCGTAGGATTCTATATATTTTTTATAATTAAAGCAGTTCTTGTAAAATCCAAAAAATAAAACCGATTCATAAAAATAACCGTTAAACTCAAAATCCATTAATAAAAAAGCAATATCTAAATAAATATCCTGACATCTGTATCTTTCATCGAACTCTACGCAGTCCATTAGGCATATTCCATTGACGCGTCGGGCATCCAGTACGGCAATGTGCTCCATTCTTAAATCGCCGTGGACGTCCTTTACGAAACCGCCTTCACGGCGCAGTCGGGAAAATTCGGAAAAAAGAGGGGAGGAGAGAAAAGAGGAATAGTAGGCGGCTGTCCGGTCGGAAACCGACTCGGCAGGCGAAGCCTGCCCCTCTTCCTTAGAAAGGAGGGGAGTTTTCGCTATCATTTCGTAATTATCGTCCCAGTTAGCCTTGTAAACAGAGATGCTGCCGAACTTGGAAATTCTTTTCGACGTTCGGGCGGACTTATGAAACAGATATATTTTTTTCGCGGTTTTTTTTAATATGCCTTCAACTTCGCTGCCGCTGCCGTAATAATTTTTCAGGATATTATTCAAAAAACATTCGGATTTTACCCGCCTCATCCTGACGAAGACGTCGATTAGGCTGCCGCCTTTAAACCCTGTAAAAACTTTGCCCTTTTTTTGCCTCAATTCTACTAAATCTAAGTATATCGCTCCGGAACATGTTCTCCTGTTTAAAGACAGTTCGCGCCTGGCAAAAAAAATTCTTTTTTTAAGACTTGTATAATCGACAAAACCGAAATTAACCGGTTTTTTTTGCTTGTAGGCAAATTTTTCGGTAAGATAAACCCGCGATATATGTGTTTCTATTGTTTCTGTGGTATCCGGCATGATAAAGGGGACAGATTTGAAATCTGTCCCCTTTATCCCTGAAATAGGGACGTATTCGAAATCAGTTTTTTTTATTGACTTTTCTTCCTTTTTTTCTACATTAAGATTATTGCTTAAATAGGGTTCCGAATCTTTTCCGCGCATTGGCGTTACCCTTCTAAACCGGCATCCACCGCCATTTTTTTTAGCTTTTTCAGGGACTTGACTTCTATCTGTCTTATGCGTTCCTTGGTAAGCCCGAAAAGAAGTCCTACTTCATTAAGCGTCCGAGGCTTTTCGTAATTAAGACCATATCTTAATATTACAACCTTTCTTTCTATATCGGCTAGATTAAAAAGCCATTTATTTAAAAGGTTTAAAGTTTCGACTCTGTCAAGCATATCGAAAGGCGATGTGGCGTTCTCATCGGCTTTAATTAAATTAGAGAACGACATATTAGCATCATCTTCATCATTATTCTGAGTATAAGGAGCGTCTAATGAATAGATGCCGCCGATAAAGCCTAAAATCTTTTCGAGTTTTTTTTCTTTGATGCCCATGTGACCGGCTATTTCTTCAAAATTAGGCTCCCTTTGAATTTCGCCGGTAATTTCTCTTACCGCCCTTGTATATTTATAAAGATTTTCCGATATGTGTATAGGAAGCCTCACGACCCTGCCGGAATTTAATATACCGCGTTCTATAGTTTGTCTTATCCACCATATCGCATATGTTGAAAACCTGAAACCCTTCTTAGGCTTAAACCTCTCCACTGCTTTTATAAGCCCGATGTTACCTTCCATAATCAGGTCATCGAAAGACAGACCTCTGCCAAGGAATCTTTTTGCTACGCTTATTACGAGACCAAGATTCGATTTTATCATTAAATCTCTCGCCGTTTCGTCACCATCGTTAACTTTAAGGGCGATTTCGTATTCCTGCTCTTTGGTTAGAAGCGGATATTTCTTCAGATATTTAAGATACTGGCTGGAGATTACGTTTTCTTCAGACTTTATATGTTTTCCGAAGGAATTACCTTCAATAATATCAGATACAGGTTCTTCAGAACCCGCACCGCTCAAGCGTTTGCGTTTCATATCCGTTTTTTCCTATAAGTTTGACAAAATTTGCCGGAGCAATTTCCTTAGAAAACATAATCCCATTTTTCTTTTCTACTACAAGAATATTTTGAACCCCGTTACTTTCTACCGGCGCCACCATAATGCCCCCTTCGGCGAGCTGATTAAATAGCGGCGAAGGAATATCTGGGGAACAGGCGGTTATCAGTATCCTGTCGTAAGGAGCATATTCGCCAAAACCAATAGACCCATCGCCAATAATAAAAGTGACATTGCGAATACTTAAGGATTCGATGACCGCCCTCGCTTTCAAAGATAAATCCCTTATACGCTCTATTGTAAAAACCGATGCCGAAAGCGCCGATAGGACGGCCGCCTGATAACCTGAGCCCGTTCCTACCTCTAGAACCTTATGATTTTTATTTACGTCAAGAGCCTGAGTCATAAGCCCTACCGTGTAAACGCTGGAAATAGTCTGATTGTGCCCTATAGGAAGAGGAGACGGTCCGTAACACATATCGGCATGCCTGAAAGGCTGTTCTACAAACCTCTCCCGAGAAATTTTACCTATTGTTTCAAGAACGGTCTTATTTGTAATGCCTTTAGATATAAGATTATCTATAAGTTTTTTATTCATAAAGATAAATCTATATTTTTTAATTTTTCTATAGCTCTATAATTTGTCATATCTAGATGAATAGGAGTAATCGAAATAAGCCCGCTATGCACGGCTTCGTAATCGCTTTCTGAAATATCATCGAACCTTATATTCTTACCCCATATCCAGTAATATTTCCTGCCCCTTGGATCCATTTTCTCTACCACAAAGTCCTCAAAATAACGCTTGCCTTGTTTAGTAATCCTGTATTCAAAACGATTATCTGATTTTTTAATTATAGTCTGAGGAATATTAACGTTTAAAAGCGTGTTTTCGGAGAAACCGCTTTTATTAAATACCGACGCAAGGTTCGATACAAACCTAGAAGCCTCTCTAAAGGATGATTCCAGGTCTTCTTCCAATGAAGCGTCTTTGGGCAAATAACC
This sequence comes from bacterium, assembly GCA_021777135.1. Classification (GTDB taxonomy): domain Bacteria; phylum SZUA-79; class SZUA-79; order Acidulodesulfobacterales; family Acidulodesulfobacteraceae; genus Acidulodesulfobacterium_A. The sequence goes on from JAJYDX010000015.1 coordinate 5,173, forward strand.
GCCGCCTTTGTTTACGACTAAAGAAACTGCAATGGATTTTATGCCCATAACAGCCCCTTCCATCGCGGCGGAAACGGTTCCGGAATAAATAACGTCATCGCAAATATTGCCGCCATAGTTTATTCCAGAAATTACCAGGTCCGGTTTTGTTTTTAAAATTGAATGAACTGCAATATTTACAGCATCGGTAGGCGTTCCGTCGACGGAATATATATTAGGCTTTATCTCGTTGACTCTTAAAGGCCTGTCTATGGTCAGCGAATGAGAACTTGCGCTTCTTTCTCTGTCTGGAGCAACTATTACAACATCGGCATATTTTTTAAGCTCTTCAAATAATATGTTTATCCCTGTCGCATAAACTCCGTCATCGTTTGAAAGAAGAATATTCAATTTATTTCCCCGTTTTTCTTGACGATAGAATTGATTTAATAGAATTAAGTTCGTCTTTGACGCCTTTTAGCAACAAAGAGCGATAATTATCGGAGGTATTTGAACTATCGGGTTCAGCCTGTTTTTTAAAATTATTAAGACTGTTAAAAACGGTAGGATCGGCTGATAAACTTGATGATTTTAACCTTATAGCTCTTTTCGCACCTTCTATCGTAAATTTTTTATCGTATAAATAATTTTTTACAAGCGACAGCTTTTCTATATCAGACTTAGAATAAAGTCTGTGGCTGCTTTTAGACTTATAAGGCTTTAAAAAAGAAAACTCGGTCTCCCAATATCTGATTACGTAAGGTTGTACGCCGATTTTTTTAGCGGCTTCGCCGATTTTATAATAATATTTTTCATTTGTCCCTTCTATCTGCTCTACCGGCGGTTCCATTTTTATATTTTTTATTTATTTCCGATTTAAAAACAACAGAGGGCTTGAATTTTACAACTTTTCTTTCCCCGATAATAATGGCTTCTCCGGTTTGCGGGTTTCTTCCTTTCCTGGCTTTCTTCTCTTTTACGGTAAAATTTCCAAAACCGTTAAGTTTTATGGTTCCGGCTTCTTCGGCTTCTTCTTTTAAAAGGTCGAAAAAAGAAGCTACATAAGTCATAGATTCTGAAGTAGATAATCCTATTTTTGAACGAACCTTAGCCGCTAAATCTGCCCTTGTTAACGCCATAATTTATAAGACTCCTATGCCGCAAGGGCTTCCTTAACGATACCGGAAAAAGCTACCGGATCAGAAAGTGCTATTTCAGATAAAACCTTCCTGTTTAATATGATTCCTTTCTTGTTAAGCGCGTCCATAAATTTTGAATAGGAAACGCCGTTTTCTCTGCATGCGGCATTAATTCTTACTATCCACATGCCTCTGAATTCCCTCTTTTTAACCTTTCTATCTCTGTAGGCATAGTTAAGTCCTTTATCGACTGCCTCTTGCGCAGACTTAAAAAGCCTGCTTCTAGCGCCATAATATCCTTTAGCAGCTTTAAGTACTCTTTTATGTCTTTTTCTAGTTAAAATACCTCTTTTTACTCTCGGCATTATCTTTACCCCTTTTATCCGTATTTATCTATATATAATGGTTATTTATTTTATAATTTATTTTTTATAAGTATGGAATAAGCCTTTTCACGTTCAAAGAATCTACCGCGTTAACCACTGAAGATTTTTTAAGCCTGTTCTTCCTGCCGCGTTTTTTGGAGGTCAAAATATGGCTCTTATTAGCTTTATGATGAACCACAAGACCGTTTGCCGTGACCTTAAACCTTTTTTTTGCTCCTTTTTTAGTCTTTATTTTTATTTTCGCCATTTTTATACTCCTTTTATTTATAATATTTTAATTCTTAGCTTATATTTTTTCAACCGTATGTTCTTTTTTAACAGTCTTTTCTGCCGGTTTTTTTGCCTTTACCGGAACTATAACGGTGCTGAATGTTCTTTTCACATCAGGTTTAATAGGAAACTCAGGCACGCCGAATTCTTTAACGTCTTCAATTACCCTGAGTATTACCTTGATACCGAGTTCGGTATGCGCAAGTTCTCTCCCTTTAAAAGTGACGGTTAATTTTACTTTATTTCCGTCTTTCAGGAAAGATATGGCATTCTTTAACTTAAATTGATAGTCGTGTTCATCGGTATTTGGTCTGAATTTAACTTCTTTTATGTGTATTACGACCTGTTTCTTTTTTGCTTCCTGGGCTTTTTTATTTTGTTCGTATTTAAATTTTCCGAAATCCATTATTCTGCAAACGGGAGGCTTTGCCTCTTCGGAAACTTCTACGAGATCTAAAAATTTTTCCTTTGCCAGTTTAATCGCTTCATATAAAGGCAATATTCCTGCCTGTTTGCCTTCTTCGTCGATAACCCTGACTTCTTTAGCCCTGATACTTTCGTTTATGTATGTTTTATTATTCTTCTGTATATTAACTTCTCCTTTATTTTTATATTAGCTTTAAATTATTACATAATTTTGAACAAGTGTCAACTTTAAAAAGTATTAAATTTTGGATACTTCTTTTTGAGAATATTCATATAGTGGGCTTCCATTTTTTTATTGCCGATGTTTTTATAGCATATTGCAATATGATACAGAGTTTTAGGAATAATCGGAACATTCTTGGAGCCGTACTGTTTTAAAACGGTTTTAAACATATATATAGCCGGTTTCCATAAACTTGCATTATAATAATATAATCCGGTAAAAAAAGTGTTTTCGGATAATTTTATATCTATAAACCTTATATATTTAAATGACTTTTTAGCATATTTAGAGTAAGGATATTTTGATATAAGCTTCTCAAAGGTAGTTTTGGCGCTTTTCAATGGATTTTGGTTTCTTCCAACTGCTTCTTTTCTTTTGTAAAAAGACATTGCCTCGTAAAACATAGCAAAAGGAGCATATTTTGAACGTGGATGCAGGTGAATAAAGTCTAAGTAGGCGCCCTGAGCCTCTATATATTTGCCTTCAAGAAAATATGCATCTCCAAGTTTAAGTTCTGCTTTTTTAGTGCTGCGATATGAAGGATAATTTTCTATAAGGGCTTTAAAATTTTTGGCAGCCCCATGGTAATTCTTGTTTTGCGAATCATGCAGGGCTTTTTGGTAATAGACGTCCGGCGGAAGTATGTTTTCCTTGACATTTTTACCGCAGCCCGAAAGCATAAACGAAAAAGCGGGTATTATAATTGCTACTATTAAAAATAATATTAAGGTTCGGTTTATTTTTATCATAATTATTTTATTTAATTGTTTTGCTTCCCTTAGAAAGCGCCACTTTTATTTTAACATTATATAAATAATCGTCAACATATATTTTTAAAGGCACCATGCTTCCGCCCTTTAAAATATAATCTTTAAAACGAATAATTTCAGTAATTTTTTTATGTTTGACCGTAGTAATTTTACTGATGAGATAATTTTTGCCTATGCAAATATAGTAAATGTCGGCAGTTTTATCCGAAACAGGACGGTAACCGAAAAAAAAGCCTTTGCGCGTATTATAAAACAAACCTGCTTTTTTAATTTTTTCTAAACTGTCCATATTTAAAAAAATCCTAAAAACACGGAATAATCTATCGTACATTAGCATTTTACCTTTATATTTTTTGCCGAAATCTATATATTTAAGCCTGCCGTATTTTGGATCCAAAAAAACGACTTTCTTTTCTTTTTTAAATATTTTTAAGTAAAAAAGAATGTCTCCATACATATCTAAAATAGTAAACTGCATATATTTTCCGCCTAAGTATTTATAAAGCCCCGCCTGCTCGAAAGAGAAATGGGTGCTTTTTGCGGATATCTCGAGTCTTCCTGATAATCCATTAAACCGGCCATAATTTTTATCGAGCGCGGCTAAAACTTCTTTTCTGCTTTTATAGGGTGCAACAACAGATTGACTTAATGGCGACGAGGGTGCTTTGACATAAGGCGTGCATCCGCTAAAGCCTATAGAGGCAAATACCGCGAATATAAGAAATACGGCTACTGCAGGCGTTAAACGCCTAAGCTTAGACTTTTGCAAACAAATCCACCGTCATTATATTTTCGACGATACTTTCAATATCGCCGAATTTTGAAACTTCCGCGCCTCCGCCTTGCGAAAAGTCTTTTTTGCCTCCTCCTTTTCCGCCTACTTTAGAATTTATTAGCTTGATTATTTTAGAAGCGTCAGCGTTACCTTCCGCAGAAACTATATATACTAATTTTTCATCGCTAATATTAGAAATAAAAATAACGGCGCTGTCGCCTTGAGGGAAATCGCTCCTGCATTTAAGAGCATTAACAAGATCCTTAAGTTCTTCGCCCGAAATGTTTTTAAATTTGGATATTAAATATTTAATATTACCGGCTCCTGCGGTTTTAAAGGATTCTATAAGACGTCCGGCTTCAAGGTTATTTAATTTTAATTTAAGTTCCTGATTTGCTTTTTCCAAAAATTCATAATCATAATATAGTTTTATTATTTTATTGTATATATCTGCTCTGGATGAATCCAATAGTTTTGCTATGTTGTTCATATTGTCTTCCTCGACATATAAATAGCTCATGTAATTCAAACCGGTTACTGCTTCTATCCTCCTGATACCTGAAGCTATGGAAGATTCTCCTGAAATTTTAAAGAACCCTATTTCGCCAGTTCTCGAAACATGGGTACCGCCGCAAAATTCTTTTGAAGCATCGCCCATAGACACTACCCTGACCCGTTCTTCGTACTTATCATCGAAAAAATGAAGCGCGCCGGAGCTTAAAGCGGTTTTTACGTCGAGCTCTTCTACTCTAACCTCCATATCCGCAAAAATATATTCGTTAACCAAAGTTTCTATCTTTCTAATTTCATCGTAAGTAAGAGGTTTTCCATATGAAAAGTCAAACCTTAGTCTTTCGGAATCGACATATGAACCCTGCTGGGAAACATGACTTCCCAAAATTTTCCTGAGAGATGCCTGCAAAAGATGAACTGCGCTATGGTTCGATGCAGTTTTTTTTCTGGTTTCCTTATCCACAGAGAACTTCGCCTCAGCAGGAAATATTGGCAAATTTCTGACGTTTTCGGAAGGTTCTGGCGATTCTGAAATAATTGCGCCGCCTGAAAAAATTCTTGCGTGATGCAATATTATTCCGTTTTTAGTCTTATAAGCACCGGAAACAGACGCCGAAAAAGAGCTATTGACGTCTGTCCATTTTATTACGCCTTTATCGCCTATCTGACCGCCGCCTTCGGGATAAAAAGGGCTTGAATCTGCCGCTATATAGTAAAAATCTCCGTCTTCAACCATTTTTACGGATTCGCCGTCTTCATCAAATATTCCAATAATATTCCCATATGTTTCCGTATTTACGTATCCGGTAAAATTTGTTCTAGGTATGCCCTTGATTATATCTGGAATACCGGGCTTTTCCTTCTTCTGTTTGGAACCTTTTTTCTGGACGTCCATCAAGTCTTCAAATCTTTTTAAATCTATGGATAAATCGTTTTCCTCGGTTATATCTATTGCAAGATCTAACGGAAAGCCTTTTTCGTCGTATAACTTGAATATAAAATCACCGGATACAGTTTTTTCTTTTTTGTTTTTAAGTTCCGCAATTTTTTCATCCAAAAGTTTAATTCCCTGACCTACGGTATCGGTAAACTTATCATATTCCTCAGCAATTATTTTCTCAAAAACGGTCAGACCATCCCTGACCTCGGGATAAAAGCCGCTCATGACAATCACCACGGTATTACCTATATAAATTAAGTCTTTAAGACTGATATTGAGCTTTAAAGCATATCTTATAAGCCTTCTTAATATTCTCCTGAATACGTATCCTCTGCCTTCATTAGAAGGAAATACAGATTCCGCTGATAAAAAAACGGACGTTCTTATATGATCGCTTATAACTCTTACGGCTGTATCGTATGCTTCGTCTCCATTATTATAACTCCTGCCCGTAATACCGCCAATTTCGTTTATATACGGAATAAAAACGTCTGTGTCATAGTTAGATTTAACGTTCTGCAAAACCCTCAATATTCTTTCAAGCCCCATGCCGGTATCTATTGAAGGTTTTGGAAGTTTAGAAATAGCGCCTCCGCGTTCTTTATTAAATTCCATAAAAACAAGATTCCAAATTTCTAGAAATCTTCCACAATCACAATTTATATCGCAATTCTTATGTCCTGCGTCAGAGTATCCTGTATCAAAAAATATCTCGCTAGAATAGCCGCATGGTCCTGTTTCTCCCATTTGCCAGAAATTTGTTTCGTCGCCTAACTTAAAAATTTTTCTTTCGTCGAAATGAACTGCGTCTTTCCAAATAGAATAACCTTCGTCGTCTTTAGCGTTTACTGTAATGTATATTTTATCCATATCCATCTCAATAACGTCTTTCAAAAATTCATAAGCGAACAGAATAGCATCCTTTTTGAAATAATCTCCAAACGAAAAATTTCCAAGCATTTCAAAAAAAGTATGATGGCGGGATGTCTTTCCAACATTTTCTAAATCGTTGTGCTTTCCGCCTGCACGCATACATTTCTGAACAGTCACCGCCCTATGCATATTAGGAGTGGATAATCCTGTAAAATAATCTTTAAACTGGACCATTCCGGCATTAGTAAACATAATCGAATCGTCTCCGGCTGGAATCAAAGACGAACTTGCGACTAACGCATGCCCTTTTTCCGTAAAATATTTAATAAATGTTTCTCTTAACTCGTTCGATAATAAATTTTTCATAATTAATTAATATTTATTAGTATTAGAAATGCTTTGAATTTAAAATATCTTCGATTATCGTGGAAGAAAACCCTCTGCTTTGCAAAAAATCGTAAAGCTTTTTTTTAAATATCAATTCATTTTCCCTGTATTTTATCAAAAGCACTTTCTTTTTTTCCATAGCTTGAAAAGCTGCCTCCCGCTCCTCGTCTTTGGAATATAGCTTTTCCATAAGCTCTTCTATGAGGCTTTTACTAATCCCTTTATTATATAGTTCATAACTTAATTTTATTTTCCCTATAAGCCTTCTTTTCCCGTTTTCTATGAGTCTGCCGCCGAATGTTTCGTCGTTTAAATATCCGTATTCTTTTAATTTTTTAACCGCCTTGCCGGTATCCTCTGTAGAAAATCCTTTTTTTATAAGCTTTCCGGCAATCTGCTTTTCGGAATACGGTCTTGCGGAAATAAGTCTGAGCGAATAATCCTGTGCAGATACAAGAGCTTTAGACTTTTTTTTTGATATATTTTCCTGCGATACTTTCAAATTAAGAACTCCCGCCGCGTCAACCGGTTAAGTAGTCCAGAAGGAACTTGAACCGCCGGAAGCTGAACCGTTATCCGCCGCGGATAATGTCCCAGACTGGCCTGGAGGCGCTACCTCGGTCTGACTGGAAGACTGAGCGTCTCCTATGCCGGTGTTTATATCTTCGTTAGAAGAATTTACTCCCGATATCAACAGAGCAAGGTCGTTCGGGGACGTAGATTCAGCTAATGCATCTTCATAGGTTATAAGTCCGGCTTTATAAAAATTATAAAGAGACTGGTCGAAAGTCTGCATTCCGTACTGAATATTCCCGCTTTTTATATAATCCCTTATGCTTGCAGTTTTATCTTCGTTAGAGATGCATTCCTTTATGGTTTCTGTTCCGACCATTATTTCAATTGAAGGCAAGCGCCCTTTTTTATCTGCCCTTATTATGAGCCTTTGCGATATTACCGCTGAAATAACAGAAGCAAGCTGAATTCTTATCTGTTTTTGTTGGTATGGGGGGAAAACGGCTATAATTCTATTGATAGTTTCCTGTGCGTCTAGGGTGTGAAGCGTACTCATAACAAGATGCCCTGTCTCTGCAGCTGTTATAGCGGTTTCTATAGTTTCTAAGTCGCGCATTTCTCCGACCAAAATAACATCCGGATCCTGTCTTAACGCTTCCCTAAGGCCGTGCGAAAAAGAATAAACGTCCATACCGAGTTCCCGCTGATTTATTGCGGCGTTTATGTCTTTGTGAAGATATTCTATGGGGTCCTCAATAGTTATAATGTTAACCGGCTTATTATTGTTTATATAATCTATCATCGAGGCAAGCGTAGTGGATTTTCCGCTTCCCGTTATTCCCGTCACTAGTATAAGACCCCTTTCTTTAAGGGCTATAGACTTAATAATTTTAGGGAGGTTAAGAGAATCAAAGGCCGGAATATTGAAAGGGATATATCTCATAGCGATGCTTAAAGAGTTTCTCTGAGAATATATGTTCACTCTAAATCTGCCTACGTTAGACAGGCTGTATGCAAGGTCTACGTCTCTATTGTCCTGAAATACTTTTATCTGGTGCTTGTCCATCATGCTTCCGGCTATTTTTTCTATTATTTCTTTAGACATTATGCCGAAATTTTCCTGACGGTAAATATCACCGTCTATTCTGAAAATAGGATAAGTATTTACCTTAAGATGAATATCCGAAGCTCCCTTGCCTACCGCGGTTGTTAAAATAGTCTCTATAAGTGACGGCTGTAAGCCGGACTGAACAGGCTGGTTAGATTGAACGACTGATTCGCTCATTTTATATATTTCACCTTATAATTTATTTTTTGTTATGCCTTAAGATTAAATTTTTCTAAAATTTTTAAATATATCTCGTCACGCAGTCCAGTATTATTTTTAAGGGTTTCTTTGGCCGCTTCCCTGCCCTGGCCTAATCTTTCTTTGCCGTAACTAAACCATGTTCCAGATTTTTCAATTATTCCGTTGTCCGATCCGATATCGACTATATCGCCTTCCAAGGATATTCCGCTATCGTAAATTATGTCAAATTCAGCCTCTTTGAATGGCGGAGCCACTTTATTTTTGACTATCCTCGCTTTGGTGCGAGAACCTACAACCTCATCGCCTTTTTTAATAGAACCGATTCTTCTTATGTCGATTCGGACAGATGCATAAAACTTAAGAGCGTTTCCGCCGGTAGTAGTTTCTGGGGAACCGAACATAACTCCTATTTTCATTCTTATCTGGTTTATGAATATAACTGAAGTATTAGACTTAGCTATCGCGGAGGTAAGTTTCCTTAGCGCCTGCGACATAAGTCGGGCTTGGAGTCCCATATGCGCGTCCCCCATGTCGCCTTCTATTTCGGCCTTAGGAACAAGTGCCGCAACTGAATCTATAACCAAAACGTCTATGGAACCCGACCTGACAAGAGAGTCTGCGATCTCAAGCGCTTCTTCTCCGGTACCTGGCTGTGAAATTATAAGTTCGTCAACGTTCACGCCTATTTTCTTTGCGTATTTTAAATCAAGGGCGTGTTCGGCATCGATAAAAGCAGCGATACCGCCTTTTTTTTGAGCCTGAGCAACTATCTGTAAAGTAAGCGTTGTTTTTCCTGAAGATTCAGGTCCAAATATTTCTATTACCCTTCCCTTCGGTATTCCACCTATGCCTAAAGCTATATCTAAAGACAGGGAACCGGTAGGTATAGACTGAATGTCTTCGGCAGGCGGTTTTCCGCCAAGTTTCATCACTGCCCCTGCTCCAAACTGTTTTTCTATCTGAGCTATGGCAAGGTCTAACGCTTTTATTTTCTGCTCCTGCATAGGTTGTGAGTTCGTTTTATTTTCAGCAGCAGACTGGTTTAAGTCCGCACCCTTGTTTCCGCTTGTCTTTAAAGCCATAGCTACTCCTTCCTTTTATAAATGGGGTAAGGTTAAGCCTACCCCCGTTTCATTATTTTTTATTTAAAAGTTATATCTCAAAAAAGAAATATTATCAAGTTAAATTATTGTTACTTTTTACGTTTATTAGACGGTAAACCCAGAATAAAGCCATTTTTGAAGTATATGCTTTAATATCTGAGCGGGAACCGGAGAATGAATATTTTCTAACTTCTTTTACCTTAGAACTGGAAAGAGCTATGAAAACGGTTCCTACGGGATGATTATCATATTCGGTTTTAGGTCCGGCAAAGCCTGTGACAGCGATGCCTATATCTGAATTTGCATTTTCTCTTGCTTTTTCGGCCATTTCCATCGCGCATTTATCTGATACCGCGCCGTATTTTTCTAAAATTTCTTTATCTACGCCTAAAATATTCGTTTTGGCGTAATCGGAGTACGTTATGCCTCCGTATGTAAAATAAGCTGAAGCTCCTGGTAAATCAGTAAGTTTGTTGGATATGTAACCTCCGGTAAGCGACTCCGCTACGGCAATCTTAATCCCGTTTTCTTTTAGAAGATACGAACATACTATATGAAGCTCGTCGTCGTCAAACCCGTAGAGATAGTCTTTAAATACTTCCCCTGTTTTATTGTCTATTAACTTTATATTTTCGTTTAATTTTTGCGTTGAAACACCGTTGACCGCAGCAGATATAATAAATTCTCCGTATGAAAACTCATAACTCAAGCCACATTCGGCAGATTTTTTTAATTTATCAAAAAGAATCTCGAATTCTTTTTCTTTTAAACCGAAAAGTTTGTATTTTCTTAGTTTAATAAAGTAGTTAATTCCTAATTTTCCCAGCATTTTCCCTAGGATATGATTTTTAAACATATTAACTGCATTTTTAGGTTCAAGCGGCACAGCAGCAAAGAATGCCGGCTCGGTTAGGTAAAACCCTGAAATGCCAGAATTTTGGTTCGGAACGATAAAGGAATGCTCCGGAAAATAGCAAGCTTTTTCATTGGACTGATTAAAAACCTTTTTATTAGATTCATACACTAGTGCCATTAAATCTGCGGCATCCTTGCTTCTAACAGGCTCTTTCTTGAGAACTGCGGAAGCTGCGTCAATAGTTAAGAAAAGATCTTCTCTCATGCCGCCGCACACTATAACTAGAGAATCTCCTGACGCCATATAAGACATTACTTTATATATTCCGTCTTTCTGGTTTTCAGGCATTACAACGGCTTCTTTGAATCCTAAATTATAATTGGCAAGCACATCGGAAAGTTCTTTTAATATCTCTCCCGCTTTCCCAAAATTATAATTTTCTGATATAATAAGAATTTTAATATCTTTTGCGTCTTTTTCCTTAGTTTCCATTTTTAACATTATTTAAATAATTATAGGATAATATTTTAACATTTTAATTTTTTTTCGGAAACTTTTTATTATTAAAATCCGGCGATAAGTATTATTATAAAACGCAGAACTATAAAGGAAAATGCCGCGGCTGCCAGATCGTCGAGCATTATGCCTAATCCCCCCTTTACTTTTTTGTCTATTGTTCCTATAGGAAACGGTTTTAATATGTCGAAAAAACGAAATAATATTAACCCGCAAAATGAGTATGCCAAAAGACTCAGAAAAGAAAAACTCGTCCATAACATACCGGACATTAAAGCCAGATATCCTAGCACTTCGTCTATAACCACGAAAGACGGGTCGGCAATACCGGATATCTTTTCGGTTTTTGACGAAAAATAAACTCCTGCTATAAAAATAAACAAACAAAGCGCTATGTAATAAAATGGATTCAAAAATCTTAACAGTAGTATATATAATAAAAAAGCGGCAAATGAACCGGCGGTTCCAGGACCGTATGGAAAAAAGCCCGCGTAAAAAAAAGAGGATATCAAGATAGCAACGTCGCGCTTATCAATATTTTTATATTTTTCCATAATTTATATTTTTTATGACTGAAATTTGTATCTTCTCATGGAGATATTTAAAAGTATAGCTACGGCGGACATATCAACGACTAACGACGTCCCTCCATAACTAAAAAAAGGAAGAGGAACTCCAACTACAGGCAGAAGACCAACAGTCATAAACATATTGATTATAGCATGAAAGGTAATTATGCACAAAGCACCTCCGCCCAAAAGGAAACCCTGCATTTTTTTTGCCCTATAAACTATCTTGAAACCTCTTATTATGACGATAAAATATAATGATATCAGGACTAATCCGCCGAAAAAACCGAATTGCTGCATAAATGTAGAAAAAATAAAATCGGTGTGTTTTGCCGGCAAAAAATCTAAAGTGCTTTGTGAACCTTTACCAAAACCGTCTCCGAAAAGCCTGCCGGCGCCGACCGCTATTTCGGACTGTATAATATTATATCCGGCGCCGAGATAATCTTTAGCGGGATGCAAAAAAATTAGTATCCTGCTTTTTTGATAAGGTTTTAATCTAAACCATAAAAGGGGACCGGCTATTATTGTAATTACTGTTAAAATTAAAATAGAAATCTTTTTTATCCCTGCAAGAAAAATCATGATAATACCGATAAATAAAACTATAAGGGCGGTTCCAAGGTCAGGCTCCTTGGCTATTAAAAGCACAGGCAGAAGAATTGTCAAAAAAGGAACGGTAAGTCCTAATATAGAAT
>JAJYDX010000069.1 GCA_021777135.1 bacterium
ACGCCCGTATAGCTTTCTATTTCTCCGTTTAACGCCCTTTTGTACCAACCTTTTGCATCCCTATTAACGCATTCGTGAAAGGGAGTGTCTATAAATATTTCGACGAAATCGCCGGAGCCTATTATTTCTTTTGCCGTCTGCCTGTGCTTCTTTAAAGGCGAAATAAAAGATGCTATAACGATAATCCCTGCATCTACGAAAAGTTTGGCGGCTTCGGCTACTCTTTTTATGTTTTCCAACCTGTCTTCTTCGGAAAATCCCAGTCCCCTACTTAGCCCATGCCTTATATTGTCGCCGTCGAGCAGATATGTATGGCGGCCTTTTTCGTTTAACCGCTCTTCAAGCATATTGGCAATGGTGCTTTTTCCGCAACCGCTGAGTCCTGTAAGCCACAAAACGCGCCCTCTCTGGTTTTTAAGTTTTTCCCTGTCGCTCCTTTTTATTTTATGTTCGTGCCAGACTATGCAAGAGTCTTTATTTGAAAATGACATATTTATAAGATTATTTATTGTCGGATTTTGCAATCGTCGCCGTCAGTTTATTAAGTTCTTCTATTTTTGCTTCTTTTTCTTTCAGCATATAATTTAATCTCGCCATAGCTTCCATAGTAGATTCCATATAAAATATAGTCGAACTTAACTCGGACATCCAGTTGACTAATTTTTTGATTTTAGCGACGACTTCTATATCGGTCATTCTTAATTCGTCTGCGCATAACCTCCTGAGCAGTTTATAAAATTCAACTATTTTTGGGGGCACTTCCGTGTTAGATTCTAAATCTTCTATACTGAAGCGTCCGTGTCTTAAAGATTCTTCCAAAAATTTGCCGCTGAATTCTAAAAATTCCAAACCGTTAGGGTCAAAAGTAAGAGAAAGATATTCCGAAATTCTTTGAAGCTGTTTTTTTGGATCCGTCAGCATATCGTCGTAATCTACGAAAACGACTTTCTCTCCCGCCAAATAAACAAGCGAGGAAAGCATACCGCTGAACCATATATAGTAAGCTATTATATAGTCGATATTCGCTCTTTTATTGATAGACCTTGCCACGCTTATAGGATTTCTGCACGGAATAACGTAAGAAATATTTGCGCCGGTTTCCGCAAAAATATCTTTCCAAAGAGGTAAAACTTTGCTCATAAAAGGATCTTTTAAGCCGAAAATATCGTATTCGTCAAGCCGTTTTTCGATAAATACTTTTGCGGATATTTTAAACGTATCCGCAACCTCTTGCGGTATTTTTTTTAAATCGACCAATATCGCGTAATCGGGTCTTTCAAACAGCAGTTTTAGAAAACCGTAATTGAGGTTATTTATATCCGAATCTTCAAAATAACCTTTTTCATTACCGGAATCTGCAGGTTCAAGAGACGTTCCGAGATTAACGCCGAGAACTTTCAGCCCTCTTGTAATTGCGCTTGTGCCGCTTCTGGGAACGCCGGTAACGACAATTATGCGTTTGTTTTTGTATTTATCCTCTACCGCCATTTTATTATATTTAATTAATCTACCGGTGCTTTATGATCGTTAATTTTAACGGACATATCTTTTAAAATGTTTTCAAACATTTCGATATTCGGCTTAAGTTCGAACTCGACTATGTCGGCAAGAAGAACGTAATCCTGCTCTACCTGCGTTGAAAGAACGGAAGCAAGAATTTTTTCGAGGTCGTTAAAATAAGACTGCACGCTTTTGCCGTCGTAAACCAGGTTATTGTAATCAATTTTTAAAAACTGGGATATTTTTTCCATGATTTGAATAAACATAGTAAGTCCGCTTAAATATGCGGAAAAATCTTTAAACGCTCCTGCGCTGTTTCCCCATCTTATTTCATCCGTAGTTTTTACTATTCCGGCTTTAAATTCTTTTAAAAACGTAATGGCGGCGTTTAAAGAACCGTTTAAAAGCTCAAGCTGATTCATAGTAGCTATTTTAATCTCGTCGGCGTCTCCCAGCTTAAATGCCTTTGATTTATCGGCGTCCAGCATTAAATCGTCGTATTGAGTCCCGTTTATGACTATGGTTTTTATTACTTTGCCTTCCGAAATAAAACTTTTTATGCTGCCTCCGTATAAAATGTCGTACATACTGCCGGCGCTTAAAACAGAATCGTTTAAATTCCCGTCGATATATAGTTTCATGCTGATTCCTCCGTTATCGTAATATGGTTAAATGATGTTTATAAATTTTTAATTTTATCTAAAAATATTAAAGAAACCTTTTTAAATATATTTAACTGGAGCTTATACCTCGAATAATTTTTAAGCGAATCGAGAGCGAGACCGAATAAATCGTAGCTGACCGAACTGTTCTGGCTTATGATGTGAATCTGGTCATATAAAGACATATCGTCGTAAACCGAGGAAATATATTTTAATTCAAAATCGATAGATTTAATATTGCCGGTATGCTCGTCTATTTTTTTAGAATTAAAAGGATCCGTAAGAGCAAGATTAACCATTTTTTTAGTCTCCGACATACCTCTTTTACATAAAGCGATAAGGGTTTCAACGGACTTTAATTCTTCCTCGATATCTAAATTAAGATTATATTCTATGCCCTCGAAACAGTCAAGAAAAAGTTGAATTTCGTTTTTGTCTATTTTCCAAAAATCTCCTTCGTAATAATGTTCAAGGGCTAACTTAAGTATTTTAAGTTTCAAATCTTTAAAATTTAATTTAATTTTTACGGCGGGCAGATAATCGATGAATTTTTTAGAATCAAACCTCGATAAATAAGGAATAATGCCGGTATTCTTGTATTTGAAAAGTTTTTCCTTATAGCCGGTTTCATTTTTTAATAGCATTAAAGACATATCGTAAATATATTTCGGTTTAATTAATCCCTGACAAACCGGATTTAAACATTTTAAATTAAAATCGCACGGGAAACATCCTATATCCGGAACGACGAGTAGCCGGTTTTCGGCGTATGGTCCCGTTTCCAAAAAACCGACGTTCCCCGTATAAATAACTATTAATTTAGTCCCGACGGCAACCCCTATATGCATCGTTCCGGTATCGTGGGTTATAAGAAGATTTGAGCGCCGCGTTATATAAACGAGGTCGGAAACGGAAGTTTTACCCGTAAGATTAATAAGCCTTTCGTTTGCAACTATGTTTTCTATAAAACCGCCTGCTTTAACGTCGTAGTTTGCTCCGAGTAAAACGACTTTAGTTTTAGTATCGCCGTTTAAAAACATCTTGGCCAGTTCCGCAAAATAGTCGTAACGCCATTTTTTTAGCTCGGTCGATGCTCCTATGGCAAAAGAAACGATATTATCGCTTTCTTCTATACCGTATTTTTTTAAAACTTCAAACTCCTTATTTTCATCATGTTCTTCATGAATTTTTTTTGTATCTAAATAAATTTTATTTACGTGCATTTTATTCTGCCGAGTTTTATTTGTATCGATTGTTCTTTCGTATAGATCTACGAGATTTAAAACGCTTACTTTTCTGTTTTTAACGGCAGAAAATATATATGCTATCATTTCGTCGTTAGATATTATAGTTCCTTCGCGGTTTACCGATATACCTATAT
>JAJYDX010000070.1 GCA_021777135.1 bacterium
ATTTGTTCGCATATTTTGGAACATGTCGGCAATGACGACAAGGCTATAAATGAACTTTACAGAATTACAAAACCCGGCGGATTAGGCATTATAATGGCGCCTATTTCTACGGCATTAGAACATACTATAGAAGATATTAATGCGGCAACCGAAGACGACCGCTGGAAATATTTTGGGCAGAATGATCATCTTAGGCTTTATTCCCATAATGATTTTACCGCAAAAATAAAACGACATGGGTTTATCTTACATGAACTTGGAATAGAACATTTCGGCAGTGAAGTTTTTATACAATTAGGACTTAAAGAAACAAGTATTCTATATATAGCAGAAAAACCGTTACAAAAGATAGATACAATGGGGGTATCATTTGAATAACATAGACATAAATCGATTAGAACAGATTAAAAAAACAACGGACGGCATTCATGGGTGGTGTAACGTGCATGGAGGGGTGCTGTTATATGCGCTTGCGCTTAATTTGCTCCCGGTAATTTCATAGTGGAATTAGGTTCATGGAAGGGACTTTCGACAGTTTGGCTTGCAAACGTGCGTATAGCGGTCGTTTCGGACACTCATATCGGTTTCTGTCGGACATGTGTAGCGGAAAGTTTCGGACACTCATATCGGTCTCTATCGGACACCTAAAATATATCATTTAGTTTATTTCTTTTCAATAGGTTTTTATATAAGTTTTTATTCAATTGTTTTTTTGTATTGCATTTAAAAGGGGTTAAGGCAGGGGGTGGGGGAGACCCCCTGCCTTAACGATACGCCGAAAAAATGCTTTTTTTAAAAAATAACCGCCCAAATCTCTAAAATTAGCCCGTTTAAAACTAAATTAGGTAGTTTACCATTAGGCTTTTTCGGATTTAAGCTTCCTTAGGCTTTCGCCGGATAATTTTAACTTATACGAGTTATAAGCCAGCCTGTCCAATATTGCGTCGGCTACCGTCGGATTATTTAAATATCCGTACCATTCCGTTATGGGAAGCTGGGAGGTTATTATAGTGGTTAAATCCGTCCTTTCTTCTAAGACGTCTAAAAACATGGACGATTCTTCCGATGTTAAAGGATTTATTCCGAAGTCGTCTATTACTACTACATCCAGTTTAGATAACTTCGATATAAAGTTATTATATTCGGAGCCGAGTTTAGACAGATTCATATCTTCGATAAGTTTAGAGAACCTGTAATATCTGGCGGTGAGTCCGTCGTAAACGGATTTTAAAAGGACAGCCTGAGATAAAAAGCTCTTTCCGGTTCCCGTCGGACCGGTTATGATTATATTCTTCCTGTTAGTTTTGTAGTTTAAAAGCATATTGGCGATAACGGACTTTTCAAGCCCCCTGTTTATAGAGTAATCTATATCCTCTATCCTTGCCTGTTTGTTTTTTATCTTGGCTCTTTCGAGGTTTAAGGTTATCTTTTTGTTAAACCTGTAAATCTCTTCGGCTTTCAAAAGGGACGTAAGCCTTTCTTCGAAAGACAGGGAGGCATAGAGGGCGTCGTTTTGAGCTAAAAATGCGCCCTGCATTCCTTTTAATTTAAATTTTGCAAAATAATCTGCGATTTCTTCTCTCATAATTCCTCCTGATAATAGTTTTCGCCCCTTATATTCTCGTGGGACTTTAAAATAACCTCGTTTTTTTCTTTGTTTCTTAGTATCGCATAAACGTATCTCGTATCCGTGGCATTATAGGAAAGGGCTTTTCTGCAGGCGTTTTCGACTTCTAAGCTATCATATTGTTTAACTATCTCTTTAAACTCCGATAAATATCTGTGGACTACGGTAATATGCAGATTCTTTTCCATTATTTTCTTTACGAATTTAGCGGTATTAAATCCTTTTTCCAATGCCCAGGCGATAAACTTTTTCAAGTCGTATCTTTCCGTCATCGCGTAATGGTTTAAAGGCATATGCTCTTTTAAGGTTGAATAATCTTTAACCCTTGGATGGACGGCCTTTATTTCGCCGTTATGATAAATTTCTACGGAATTTTCGGCATACCAGACGGAAACCGTTTGACCTATTAAAATAAACGGAACGGAATAGAACGCTTTATCTACTTCTATATGGTAATCTTTAGGGACTAATCTTTTTACGTAATTTCTGTAAAAATACTCCCTTTCCGGAAGCTTTTGCATATTGGGCAGCTCCACTTCGTTTAAAAGCTCTAACCTGGATTTTTCTATATACCTCATTTTTCTATTGTTGTATTTATCTAACATAGGAATAATCGCTTTGTTTATTTCGTCTATGGAAAAAAATACGTAGTTTCTTAACGCCGCTATAATCCATCTTTTCACTATTTTAACCCCGTTTTCGACTACCGCTTTGTCTTTGGGCTTATATACCCTGGCAGGATTTACGATAAATCCGTAATGCCGCGCAAGGTCTTTATAGCTTGCGTTGAGATTTAATTCTTTTTTAGTATGTTTTATTACGGCGGATTTAAGGTTATCGGGAACTACCGTTTCGGTAACGCCGCCGTAATAGGAAAAAGCAAATTTATGCGCAATATTGAACGATTCCATCGTCTGGTCTTTTACCGCTCTTGCAAAAAGGCAGCTCGAAGCTCCCAGGGTCGAAACAAAGATTTCTGCTTCTTTTTTTATTCCGTTATCTATGTAGTGGATAGTCGTGCCGGAGAAATCGACAAACATTACTTCGCCGCCTCTGTAATGGTTTCTATAGGAAGGCTCGAGCTTCTTGCGAAAATCGTTCATATAGTACTTAAACTGAGTATAGGAATAACCGAGCGGGTTATTTTCGATATATTCCTGCCATAAAAGAAGGTAGGTTACCCCCGGCTTTTTAATCTCTTTGGCAACGTATGCGGGGTCGGGCAGAGCTCTTGCGGGGGTTTTTGTTTTCTCCGGAACGAGTTTTTCTTTCAGGCTTAACAAGGAAAGCTCAAGAGCTTCGTCGGGCGACAACCCCGAATCCTCTAACCTCTTTATGTAATCCGATACGGTTGATCTGGGAATGCCGGCAGCAAGGGCGGCCTTTCTAATGGAGATGCCTTCTTCGTAATAAAGCTTAAGCGCTTGTTTAACGTCGTTCATATCGTGCCTCATTCTTTGCAATAATCCTCCTTCTAAATTAAATTTAATAAGAAAGATTATTACATAGTTCGGATAATTAAATCTTAGTATCTAAAAAGTACTAAGTTCAAGTGTCCGGTAGAGACCGATACGGCTGTCCGGTTATTTCCGCTACGGGTGTCCGGCGAAAACCGTTATAGATGTCCGACGAAAACCGCTACGGGTGTCCGACGAAGTCCGCTGCATGCAGCTATAGTTTTAATTTAAATTCCTTTTTCCCTATAAATTCATAAACATTTTTAGCATTATTATAACCGAAGCATTCTACCGGAAATAAATCCGCTACGT
>JAJYDX010000071.1 GCA_021777135.1 bacterium
GCGAACATTTCCATTATTGCGATAAAAACGGAAAATATAAGTAAAAATAATAAAAATATTTTATCTTTTTTAGATAGAATCGAATTTAATTTTTTTATAAAATCTGAATTCATTATTGAGATATTAAAGTAGGATAAGGCAGTATCGTATTTTTTATCTACGCTTTTTATTATTCCTTTTTCTTCAAAATATTATAATATTTTAATCTGCCAAAAAATAAACGTTATTATAATTATATATAGTCCGTGAGCCAATAATCAACTAAAATGATCACGCGTTATTCCAGGCGCCAGCCTTAAACCTCACGATTAAACCGTAAAGCGTTACATAAATAGTCGCAAATATTAACGTTACGGCTATCAAAACATATTTATCTCCTTTAAAATACAGCGAAATAAGATCTAAAAGCATTACCGCCGACAATATGAAAAAGGTAGGGGCGTAATTAGACCTGAATACCCTTTTTGCCAAAAGCGTGTGTAAATGCAGCCTATCGGACGACGTAGGATTACTATGCATTACGACAACCCTTCTATATATGGAAAAAATAGTCTCGAAAACCGGATAGAGCAAAATAGCGAATACAAACCATTCGGAAACATCCGGATTTCTTAAAACCAACAGAATAGACACGACCGCCAGCCCGAACCCTAGTATATATGATCCGGAATCTCCTAAGAATACGAATCCCTTAGGATAGTTCAATACAAAAAATCCCACAGCGGCAACAATAAAAACCGATATAACATTAAACAGCGCAAAATCTTTAAGTATATACGCGGCGGCGGCAAGAGTTAGAAGACTTATTATGGCGTATCCTGATGCCAGACCATTAATGCCGTCAATGAGATTGAGCGCATTAGTAAAGCCTACGATAGCGAAAACGACGAAAAGAACCGCGAACCAGACCGGAATTGTCGAAATTATTAGGTGGTTGAGTATAAGATGTAATAATGCGACTATAATAAAAGCTCCTAACGCAACAAATAGTATCCTGATCACTCTCGGAATATTACGCTTGAAGTCTTCCAAAAAGCCTATTAAAAATACGGGAAGAAGCGAAAAAATTACCGGATGGTAGATCTTAACCGACACAAAACCGCCGAAAAACAGTGGAACCAACAGGGCTAAAAACACGCCTGCCCCGCCGATTCTTCGGACATCTCCATTATGCAACCTCTGGGGCTTGTCGTCGTCTTTCTTGTCCAAAAAATAAGTGGTGTTATGCAGGATTTTGGTAAAAATAAAAAGGGATGATATAGAAACTATGAATATCAGAAAATATAGCACTACAGAATTTATAATTATCATTTATTAATCCCTTGATCCGCTCTCTTTTTAGAAATAAAGGGGTCAGATTTATTTATTAAATAATTAACTTAACAAGAACCAGTCCGGAACGGCAAAAATGTTTTTTCTAACTTCTTTAATTTCTCTGCCGGGATACGCTATAATGCCGAAATGTATTTTATTTCTGTCCCTATAATAATTCATAAACGATTCTATTCCTTTTGCATCGGCATAGCCGACCCTTCGAGACGATTTTACCTCTATGGGTATAATAACGTCTTCTATCTTTATGATAAAATCCACTTCTACCCCTGAAGCACTCCTGAAAAAAAAGAGTTCCGTGTCGAAATCTTTAGATTCTTTCCATTTTAATAACTCCGAAAATACCCATGTTTCATATGCCGCACCTTGAGACAAACCGTCTTCTCCGGCAATTGTCCTGCTTATGCCTGTATCTGAAAAAAATATTTTAGGGCTTTTAATCAGCCTCTTGGAAATATTTCCAAAATAAGGACTTAATAAAAAACACTGAAATGTGGCATTTAGTATAAATATATATCTTTTTACCGTATTTACGGCTACGCCGGTTTCTTTCGCAATCTCCGAAAACGATAAAACCTGCCCGGTTCTTAATGCTAAAAGCTTTTGCGCTATAATAAAAGAATCAAGATTATGAACTTCCCCTATATCGGATATATCTCTTTCTATATAGGTGTTTCTATAATCTTTAAGCCATGCCGCTCTTTCGGCATCGCTATCTAAAAATTCATTTCCGCTTACAGTCTGCCATAGCGAAGGATATCCGCCCCATTTTACCGATTTATCCCTTTTGCTTTCGATATGCCTCAGTTCGTCAGAAGAAAAAAAACTTATTTCATTCATATCATCTTTTTTAATGCCTTTGCGTTCTATTATCTTGTCTAAAAAAATCGGTTTGCCGGCTTTACTCAGAATTTCTCCAAAAGATAGCGGAAAAAGATTAAAAATCGAAATTCTTCCGGCTAAGGTTTCTTTTATGCCTTTTGCAAGAAGTATTTGTGAAGAACCCGTTATTATAAACCTTTTGTCGTCTTTGTTTTCTTTATCTGCCAAATATTTTAGCGGGTCAAAAAGCTCAGGTATTTTTTGGATTTCATCAAGTATAATCAGAGATTCTTTAGTACTTTCAAGAATCGCGATAGCATTCTTTTTGAACCTTATCCTTTCCTCCGGATCATCAAACGTATAATATTTATAGGGCTTATTTGTAACCGACGGGATAATATTTTTACATAAAACGGTTTTGCCCGTTTGCCTTGCTCCGGTAACCGCAATTACGCGTCTTTTCTTTAATCTTTCGGCTATCTTATGCGTGATTGATCTTTTAATATAATCCATACTAAAAATTATATCAATATATTTGCAAAATTACAATGTAATTTTGCAAAAGATTTGATGAAATATCCGCCCATCAGCGTTATTAACACCATTTTTATTTATGCATAATCTATCCGCCACCACGGAACTGCAATTAAAGGGGCAATTAAAGGGTTCGGATTTATAGGTTCATTATACTAAATCAACCGCGGGTATAAATTTTATTTCCGTGCCTTTATAAAGCGTTTTAAAATTAAGCGAAAGATTTATTATCCATGCTTCCTTAGGGTTGTATTTTTCGATAAAGCTCCTGAGCGACCTTGTAATAACGGGTTTTTTAAGTTCGGAAGATTTTACTTCCGCAGGTATAATTTCGCTTCCTTTATATATAACGAAATCGACTTCTCCGCCGTCTTTCGACCTCCAAAAATGAACGGACGAATTGCCGTATTTAAATTTATCATATAATACGTTAAATACAAAATTTTGAAAAATAAATCCGGCCGAGTCAAAATAATCGATATTTCCAAATTGTCCGACGCTGAAATTTCTAAACCCTAAGTCGTTGAAATATACTACCGGCGACTTAATAATTTCACTACGTATATTTCTGTAAAACGGCGTAACTAATTTTAG
>JAJYDX010000072.1 GCA_021777135.1 bacterium
AATCGAAAGCTCCCAATTTTATTCCTTCTATGCCGGTTTTAATATCCGAATACGCCGTCATTAATATAACGGGAACCTGCTTATATTTTGAGATAAAATCCGCTCTTTCGCTCCTGAAATATTTTATAAAGTCTATGCCCGACATCTCCGGCATCTTAACATCCGATATAATCAAATTAAAATTTTTTTCATCGATAAGCCTTACTGCCGAACTTACGTTTTCGGCGGTAAAAATATCGTATCCTTCCAGTTTAAGAAGTATATCTAACGATTCAAGAATAGATTTCTCGTCGTCTATTATTAATATTTTAGGTTTATTTTCCATTTAAAAAGCAAATTAAGCCGGTATGTTTATTTTTATTAAAGTTCCTCTGCCCGCCCTGCTGATTATGCTCGCTTCTCCACCCAAGCTTTCCGTTATTGAATAAACTATGGACAGTCCTAATCCAAAACCGTTTTCTTTAGTCGTAAAAAGCGGCTTGAACGCATTTTTCAGGGTGAAATCATCCATACCTTCTCCATTGTCGGAAACACTTATGGAAATATAATTTTTATCCGCGCCTTTTTTTATTTTCTTCGAGCCTATTCTAATAATTCCTGTTTCCTGCACACCGCTTTTAACGCCAAGCGGCTTTCTTTCTATGGATTGTACGGCATTTTGAATTATATTGGCAAGTACCTGTCCTACCCTGCTTTTTTCTGAGAATATTTCCTCGTCTTTGCCGACGCTGTTATGTATTTTGATTGCTTTAAGGGTATATCTTAATACTAATTCTTCTAAAAATAAAAACAGGTTAAATCTTTCAAAATTTCCATTCCCACCCATAGTTTTAGACTTTATTTTTACAAAACCTAAGAAATCGCTTACCAGATTATCCAATTTATGGACTTCGGTCGTTATAATACCCATTAACCTGCTATAGTCGCCTTCTTTGGAGTCCATATTATCCGAACTTAAAACATAAATAGATGTATTTATAGCCGAAAGCGGGTTTCTTATTTCGTGCGCAAGCCATCCGGCAAGTTTGCCGGCGGTCGTCAGCCCCTCGTTAATCTTAGACTCTAATTCCAACTGTTTTATATACGTTATATCTCTGAATAATAAAATATATCTGCCTATTTTATGTCCGCCGCTTTCCAGTTTAGTCATCCCAAACCCTAAAATCATATTTTTATGTTTTAATTCGAACCTTTTTAGATTATTTTCCGCTTCGGTTTCCCGGGTTATATCGCCAGACCCGTCATTCGCCGTCAATGAATCTACGGGAAAGTTTTCAAAAATATCGGATATTTTGACGTTAAATTTATGCAGAATACCGGATTTGTGCTCAAAATCAACTTCGATAGAATTTAAATTAAGCATCCCTATTGCCGCGTCATTCAAAAAAACAACCGAGTATTCTTCGTCGAGAACTATAATCCCCTGCGAGAAACTGTTAATCAATTCCCTGTTAAAATTTTGCGAATTTTTTATAAATTCATCCCTTTCGACAATCGTATCGCTCAGCATACCCAGTTCTCCGGAAAAATGATACAACAGCCAGCTGAATATTAAAACTCCCAGTATATTCGTGCTGGTTATAAATAACAGCTTATCCGGATTATATAAAAAATAGGAGTGGTATCCTATGTCGAAATAGTACTGCAAATCTGCCGAAAGCCCTATAGCTATGGCAGATGCGATACCGAATATCATTACTCCGGCTCTTAAAAAAATAAATCCGGAAATTAATATTAATAAATAATATAAAAAAATGAATTTATCGTTTAAACCCCTGCTGAAGAGAACTACGAAAGATATAAAGACAAAATCGGCAAACAGCTGGACAAAGCCGAAATATACCAAAAATCGATAATTTTCCTTTTTTTTTAGATAAGCCAGGATTGCATAATAGATCAAGGTCAGTATTATTGCCGAAGCTATAAATAAGTAAACAAAAGCAGAGTAGCGGATTATACTTTTAAAATTAATCAGGATATAGGCGAGGATAATTACGGAAAAGGCAAGGATTCTGAAAATTATCGTAAATCTTATCTTATTGTATATATCTCTGTAAACGCTTTTATTATCGTTCTTCATCCCTTGATAGCTTTTCCGAGATTGAATATCGGCAGATACATCGCAACGACAAGCGTCCCCACGACCACTCCGAGAAATATTATTAACGCCGGCTCCAGCATCTGCGTCAGGTTATTTACGGCATTATCGACTTCCTCGTCGTAATAATCGGCGACTTTGGCAAGCATTGCATCAAGATTTCCGGTTTTTTCTCCGACCATAACCATTTGGATAACGAGAGGGGGAAACAGCTTGGTTTTATTTAAAGCGGCGCTTAAAGGCGAACCTGAAGAAACATCTTCTTTCGTCTGCATTAAGGATTCCTCTATGATTTTATTGCCGCTGGTTTTAGAAACAATGGCAAGTCCAGCGAGTATGGGTACTCCGCTTTCTACCATAGTGGAAAGCGTTCTTGCGAACCTTGCTATCGCTACCTTCTTAAGAAGCATTCCTATAACCGGTATTTTAAGTATGATTCTGTCAATATTTCTCTTTCCGCTTTCTTTTTTATGATAAGCCTTTAGGGCAAATATAAGCACCCCTAACGCAATTATTATATATAGTATATACGCCCTCATAAAATCGGAAAAACCTATAACGTCTCTGGTGAGAGCAGGCAGTTTTGCTCCAACGCTTGAAAACAGATTTGCAAAGACTGGAATAACGAAGGTCATAAGAATAACGATAACTCCGATTGCAACGCTCAAAACTACTATCGGATATATCATTGCCCCTTTAATCTTTCTTTTTAGTTTTAATATTTTCTCGAAATATACCGAAAGCCTTTTGAAAACCCTGTCTAAAACCCCGCCTTTTTCGCCTGATTCGACAAGATTTACGTATAGGTCGTTAAAAACCCTTGGGAACTTCCTAAGGCTGTCCGACAAAGACGCTCCGCTCTCTATCCCTTCCCTTATTTTTGTCAAAATGCCTTTTAATTCTTTATTTTTCTGCTGCTCTATCATTATAGTTAAACCTTGGAGTATAGGCACTCCGGATTCTATCAAAGAAGAGAACTGTCTGGTAAATACTATAAGATTGTTATCGCTTATTTTGGTATTTGGACTTATTTCTTTTGTTCCGCTTAGACTTAACGTGAAAAATTCGCTCTTTTTTTTAACGCTGATAGGATATATGTCTTTTTTCCTTATCTCTTCGATTACCTGTTCGTAATTTTCGGCGGTAATTTCACCTCTTAAATACTCCCCCGTATGTT
>JAJYDX010000073.1 GCA_021777135.1 bacterium
ATATTTACAGATACGTTTACGGCGACGAAATTAAAGAAAAAATAACCGGATTTTACGAAAAGGCGCTCAGGTATTTTAAACGGGCGATAAATTATAATCCTAATAATCCGAGATATTACTACGAATATGCCAGATGCCTAAAGAATTCGGGGAAATCGGGCGAGGCGGAAATTTTTTTTAAAAAGGCTTTCGATTTAAACGGATAAATAGCGGCTATAGCTTTTAATTTTATTCCTCATACAGTTGCCAGAATGTTTTCCTATCGCCTTTTTTCGCCTTTATGCCGTACATTGCATTGTCGGCATGAACGAGCAATACAAACGGCGGCTGTTTGTCTATCGGATACAGCGTAATGCCTAAACTTATTTTTAAATAAATATCTTGTCCGTTTATAATAATGGGTTTTGCGAACGCCTCTTCCAACCTTGACATAAGCATATATACGTCGTCCTTATTTTTTAAATCCTCCATAATTATAACAAACTCATCTCCGCCAAGCCTGACTAAATGGTCTGTCTGCCTTAAAACATTTTTCGCTCTTTTTGTAAATTCTTTTAAAAAGTTGTCGCCTTCATCATGTCCGAAGGTATCGTTAATATCCTTGAAGTCGTCGAGATCAACCATACCTACGCCGACGTAAGTTTTACTTCTATCCGCCCTTTTTAGCGCCCCTTCCAACAGCTGAGTAAGAAGAAGCCTGTTTGGAAGCCCGGTAAGCACATCGTGGTAGGCAAGATATTCGGACTTTCTTTTTTCTTTTTCAAGTTCATTTTTGATATCTATTTCATTAAGGCTGTGGGACAAAAGAGCGGATATTTTAGAAACAAATTGCAGTATCTCCTTGTCAAAAATATTCTTTTTGCCGGAAATCAAGACAATAACCCCCCACACCTTGCCTGCCCTGTAAATGGGGGCGGCGCAGATGGAAAACCACTCGTTTTTTATTAGAAAATCAAGATACGGATTAATAAGCGGGTCCGAAATATGGTCGTTATTAAAAAAGATATGATTGAAACATATAGCCCTTTCGGCAAGCGTCAAAAATTTTTTATCGCAATCCGCGCTCAATTTTATCTTCATTAGTTCCTGCGTTCCCCTGCCTCTGGCGGACATATACTTAATTGTCCTGTCCCCTTCGAGTCTGCCTATCCATGAAGCGCTGATAATGCCGCTTTTTTGCAGTGCGGCGAGCGTCCTGTGAAAGATGGCGTTCTCACTTTTAGGGTTTAATATTAAAGAAACTTCTTTAATCAATGATTCATATAGCTGTTTAATAGATTTTATTTTATATTCGTTTGCAAGCCTTTCAGTAACATCGAAGATAGTCGCAACCGCTATGGACACATCCTTTTTATGAATTAACGTAAGGCTGACCTCGATATCCCTGACTTCTCCATTTTTTAAAGGAAATTTAAGCCCTCTGAAAGTTTTTTGTTTTCCTTCCTTGAATTTATCCAAAAGTTTAAAAATTATATCCTTTGTGATAAACGGGTCTATTTCGCATAAAGTCTTTCCGATAACCTCGCCCTCGGCGTATCCGCCGTATTTTACGGCGGATACGTTTACCTCCAGCAAAACAATGGTTTCCATATCAAAGGTGAACATTGGAAGGGAATTGTCGTAAAACATTGATTTAAATTGCTTCTCGCTCTCCATTTTATCCGTTATATCGCGGCCTACGGCTATAGACATCAATCTTGCGCCCTTTTCGTCAAAAAGGGGTATCTTCGTAACGTCAAAAATATATGGACTTTTATTTTTATCGTAAAGGTGGAGCAGAAAATTATATGAAGTTTTTGTTTCCCATACTACTTCATCGGCAGTTTCGACCGTTTTAAAGAAATCCCCCTTTTGAAAGGAGCGCCGTTTTATTTCCTCATCTGTTTTGCTTACAATAAAGGTAGGTTCCGAATCGAAATGGAATTCCTTCACGTTTTTGCTGGCCATTAGATATGCTCCCGAAGGGTCTTTAACTACAATGGTATCGGTGGTATGTTCCAGTATTGCGTTAAAAATCTTTTTTTGCTCCGATAATTTCAAATCCCTCTTGGAAACCAGATATGATAATAATAATATAAGAAAAGAGATTATAAAAGCCCCGATGAAAAATACTATATTAAACCTTCTAATCGCATTATTGAAATAATTCGGTATATTTTTATTCGTTATTTTTAAAATTGAAAAGATTAGCGGCTGCCGCCTTAAAAAAACCGAAATGAAACGGGATTTTTTAGACATTAATTTGGGATGGGTTATAAATCTTTGTAAAATAGGCTTGTCGATATTAAGCCATTTGAAAACAGCTTTATTTATTTCTGGATATTCTATGGATTTATTGCGGGCTAAATCCGATTTAAAATTAGCGGCGGCAATATCTACCCTGCCGATACGATATTTTAATTTCCGTATTTCTATATCAAGCTTCTTATTTTGAGATGGTTTTTTATTTTCGTATTTTATAATTTTGATTAAAATCGGTTTTATGATTCTTTCGCTATAGGTGAAATACGCGGCATCATTTTGCAGTTTTAATTCTTCTCCGATTTTTGATTTTAATTCAATATTTAAATAAGAATAAATAAATACCGGCAATATTAAAAATATTACTCCTATCGCTAATCCGATTAAAAATTGCTTTGACCTTAAAATATTCAAATAGCCCCCCCCCGGCTCTCTCCCGATCCATAATCATCTCCTATATTTATCAATTTATTTTAAAAAGATATTTATAATATTAATTATTATAAATAATATCAACTATTTTAAGTTAAAATATGTATTACAAAATTACAAGATTTTACTTATATGCTTATTATATAAGATTATTGAATAATGCAGGCATAAATCTTTAGTATCGCCTATTATCCCCGATATTTTAGAGGAAAAGGCGCTCAGGTATTTTAAACCGGCGAAAGATGTAGAACCGTTAACCGCAAGAAACGACTGCGCATCCGCCGCTATAGCTAATTATAAGGACATGTGGAAATCAGGCTTTTCCGTAATAGCAGGAGAAACAGTAATGTTTATTGTCGTGGTCGGCGATTTTTGTTTTCTCTTTAATCATTATCTCCCCGCATTTGTTGCAAATGACAAGGTGGCCTATAAGCGTCTTGACCATCTTTTCCCTCAGCGCCTTGTCATTTAAAATATCGGAAATTAACTCGTGTTTTAAATCCTTGTATTCCCTGTCGTGAATAAGACCCGCGACAAATTCGTGTTTACCGGTTTGTTCGGCGCAATTGTTCATTTTAAATCCTCCATTTTTTATAACAT
>JAJYDX010000074.1 GCA_021777135.1 bacterium
ACATTATCATATTGCTGTAACAGCCTTCGGAAGCAGTACCGCTAATTCTGTTTATAGAATTTTTTAAAACATTAACGGTATTTGAGACTTCTTCTTTTTTTATTTTTGAATTACGGCAAAATTCAAATATAGATTTATCGTTTAAATTTTGCCGGTTTTCAATTAAAAATTTTGCGTTTACGAACTCTGTCTTTTTATATTCCTTTGCATTTTTCAGTTCGTCGTCTTCAAAACTATGCGGTTCAATTAAAGGTCTTGGGAGTAAATCGTCTAGAAAACCGTCCGAAAAAGCTATAAAATAATCTTTATCTATATTTCTAATTATTTCTTCTAATTTATTAAAACCGTAAAGATAACCATACATCCAGCAAAACTGACCGAATAAAGTATCGCTCTGAAAATTAGTTTTGAAAGACGCTAATGGTTTAATATAAATTTTTAATGATTTCATTTAGAAATAAAAATTAATTAATACTTATTGTTTTTAAATTGATTTCCTCTGTTTTATCTTTTTTTAGTTCGATAAATTCTATTTTTCCATATCCTCTCGACCCACTTCCCCCTAATGAATCTAATTCAAGCATTCTCATTCCTTTTAACAAAAGCTGAAAATTTTCTTCGTCTATTTTTCCGTTATCCCCGTTGCTTTCCATATCGAATATTTTATATGCCAGCGAAAAGTCGAATCTAGCACCGCCGACTATCCTCTCCATTCTTCGCGGACCTGCTCCACTTGCCGTTCCCTTAACTCTATCTATCGAGACTTCCGTTTTTATCTCAAATAATTTATCCATATTTTCTTTTATCGCCCATTTTTCTACATATTCGGAATTTAAATGGCAATCGTTAAAAGTAACTCTCGTGGGACCGCCCTTATAAGATTCTTTATTTTTACCGTTTCCAAAAATTCTTGCTATGCTGTCCGTTGAATCGTCGGTTGCATAAGGTCCGCCATCCGCTCCTACTTTTCCTTCCTTCCATTCTATTAACGACCTTATTTTCCCTTTTAAAGACGAACCGGGGATATAAGGCATATCGTCTATGGGATTTTTGATAACCGGCTGATCCGTTCCTCCTATTTTTATTTCGTCGCTTCCGCTTCCTATATGCAATCCGGATTTTAATTCGATAATTCCTTCAAGCCATATTATTTTAATTAGTTTCATTTTAATAAGTTTCATTTTTTTGCTCCTTCTTTAAAATATTCAAAATATAGAAATATATTAATTATTATGATGTTCTTTGCTATAATATGTTGCATAACCTACTACGGCTTCAAAAAAACTGCATATAAGTTTAAAATCTTGTGATGTATTAACTTTATCAACGCATTTTAATAAAAAGCTTTCAAAATAACCGCCAATATTTTTTCTTCCCTTTGAATATTTTGCTCTAGCTTTAATCATTTTAATATATGGAAGTTGTCTGCGAAAACTTTCTTCGGAATTATTTATTTTTTCATTTATAACTATGAACTGATTATAAAATATTCTTATCTGATTTATTTTGGTAGCGCCTTCGTCTATTATCCGTTTAGCGGCATTTTCGGCCTGCGTGTCAAATAAATCAATTTTTATTTTATTTTTATCGTTTCCTTCATAAAGTTCTATATTCACATTAGCCGGAGGATTCTGACCTTGGTTTAAATTGCTTTTGCCTCCCCCTCCTTGATAATCACCTTTAGTTCCCTGAGAATTTCCCATAATCAATCCCTCCTTTCATAAATTGCATAACTTATCGGTATTATTAATTTATATCCAAATTTTTCTATATATTCGGGTATCGAATTTAATTTTTCCGTCAAAGTCTTATTGTCTTTATAATTTCTGTGGGTTATATATCTAAAAAGCGCTCTCCATTTAGCATTCTCGTAGAGTGTATTCAAATTAACTCCGCCGCCTCTTTTGCATGCTTCTATTTTATCGTTCATCTCTATAAATTTAAGAACTCTATAAATATAACCGATGGATACTTTCTCGTTTTTATTTTCAAGCAAATCGCCGAAATATTCTTCGAGCGCAAATATCTTATAGAATTCGTTCCACTTCAAAGTTTTACCGAAAACCGTAATGGCATTTTTACCGGTAATTTTCTTCGCTTTTTCCAGTTCTTCTTCGGCTTTGTCGGCAAGTTGATAAACAGGAGTGCTTGAACTTGCAAGAGAAATGCCGATTGATATGTGGACTTCTTCGTTATTTCCTGCGAGTTTATTAATTTTATGCGAAATTAATTCCGATAGGCGGATAATGTCATTCCATGGACCGACTAAAAACAAATCGTCGCCTCCAGCAAATATCGTATATATAGAATTAAACTCTGACAAAAATTTATAAGGCATCCAGACCCCAAAAAAGTAATCGAACATTCTGGATAACATGGATAACCGAGATATAATATAAATATCTTCGTAATTTGCCTGTTCATTCAATTTTTTAAACCCGTTTATAAAAATTTCCCCCGCATTATCGACATCACCTTTTAAAACAGCCAAATGAGGAACGCCCGCCGATTTTTGTTTTCCGTCTTCTTCAACTATTTTCCTACCGTCTCTTGCAATATAGTTAAAAAGCTTCATTGACCCCGATTTAATATCATCTTTTCGGTTATCTCCCGATATATCGTCGTATCTTAAATCTTTATCGTCGCCGTCTTTAAATACCGGAACATAAGCTTTATATGGTTTTTTTGCATAACCGTAAAATTCTAAAGGATTCCTCTTTTCGTCATATATGCCTCTTATATCGTAAATTACGTCATTTTTATCGATTTTTTTATTTAGCATAGAATCATTTAATACTGTAAAATCTATAAAATTGAATTTGTCCTTGTTATTGCCGGATGTTATCGATTTATCGTTTTCCACATATTTTATAAACGAATCGCTTTTAAGAATCATAAAATCGTTTTTTACAAGGTCTTCACCGTTTTCTATAGCTGTTTCGTCAAAGCGGCATAATCCTATTATATCCCCGCCGATATTTTTTGTTTTCTCTATGGGTCTTATGCCGCAAATTTCACAGACGACTCCGCCTGCTTTAGAAACATCATCGAAATATGTTTGAAACACGTATTTTGTTTTTTTAATTTCTGGTTTTAGTTTTTGAACTTCCAATGATTCGGCAATCTGCTTCATTTTGCCGGAAAAGGTTTCCATTTTAAAATCATTTCCGCAAAA
>JAJYDX010000075.1 GCA_021777135.1 bacterium
TTACAAATCCGGATGTTAAAAATCCGTCCGGAATACTCGTTCAATATACTGATTCTAACGGAATAGCCTGGGCGCTTAACTCGCTGTATAATATTTATGCATCCGAAGGAACCGTTAAAACAACAGGTAAAGATGGACGTACGGGCGTTAAATGGAGCGATATAGTTATTAATTCAGCCAATAAACATTTTGGATGGGAAGATTCGGCAAAAATTTATGAAGGACTTTATTATGATATTATTAAATGAAACTGGCGGTATGCTGAGCAGGTGGAATTTAACGATTTGAATTTATTGACATATTTTAAAATAGGAACTATACTGCTGTCAGCCGCAATATTAATTGCTCTTGCCGTCAAAAAACCTGAATTTAGAGGATTATTTGAAAAGGCCGGAGTTTTCGGAATATTTTTATTTGCGCTTTTTATACCCGTCAAAGACGGTATTGCCGTTTTCGGAATGATTGTTGCTATAGCTTTTTTTATAGCTTATAAAATATCAAAAAGAGAATTTTCCATACTTGAAACGGGTTTTAATATACCTCTTCTTATTTATGCAGTTATAGTAACAGCTTCTTTTTTCTGGACATTCAGCATTGCAGACAGTTTTAACGAAGGCGGAGAAATAATATATTTTATTTTATTCTTTTTTGCGGCAGCAGAACTTTTAAATTCAAAAAAAAGAATAAAAATAATGATTTATACTTTTACGTTTTCTATATGCGCCGCTATAATTTACGGATTTTTTCAGGGAATTTTTATCGACGCTCTTCATTCGCATAATAGGCTTACGGGATTAATTGGAAACTGGGTCGGTTTTCCGGTACAGGTATCTTACGGATTAATCGTAATTATAGCTTATTATCTGCTTGATTTTAAAAAGAAAGATATCGGAGACAGAACGTCGCTTGCGGAAAAAATAACAAGAATGTCGTATTTTATTATTTTCGGAATAATGATTCTCATTGGCGTTTTCGACATAGTATTTGCAAAGGCAAGGTCTGCATGGATAGGGATTATACCGGCTGTTTTTGTTTTAATGTATTTGAAATCAAAAAAACTTTTTGTTGCGGCGCTTATTCTGCTTTTATTATTAAACGTCGGGATTTTTTCCATTTCTAAAACGTTTAAAAGCAGGATTTTTTCTATGTTTAATCCTAAAATATATAAATTGGAACTTAAAAATCACGGCGATATAGAAAGTCATATAGCTTTAATAGAATCTGCATGGGCAGTTTTTAAAAGATATCCTTTTACCGGCATCGGAGTAGGCGCGTTTTCAAAATATTTCGACGAACATAAAGGCGTTAGATTTCCATGGTATTATAATCCAAAAACAGGTAAAAAAATATACGACCTTTATGATAACTGGCCTGAAAACGGCTATATGCAGACGCTGGCCGAAACCGGAATATTTAGTTTTATTGCGCTTATGTGGCTTTTTTTTCTTGCTTTGAAAAAACCGTTTAAATTATTTATTAATTCAAATGATAATTTTAAACGCAAAATAGCCGTAATATTAATAGGAACGTCTATAGTCTTTTATGGTTCTTTTGCCGGAGTATCTAATATGTCTAACGATCAGCTGACTAATTTATGGCTTTTCTTTTTAGCGTTGTTTGCGGCGGCAAGTTTACTACCGGAAACCTAATTTTAACGATCAGATTTTAAAGCGGTAATTTATTGCAATATAATAAATATTATGTTATCCCAAAGAAGTAAAATTCTTGCCCAGTATTTTTATATAATTTCCGTTATTTTTATTTGCGGCGCTTTTTTTCTGTCTTTTATTACTTATAACCTGATAACCCCTCTGATAATAGGATATAGGCTTTATTCAATCGATTTTTATCTATGGCTTTTAGCCCCGATAGCTTTTATTTTTTATTTTTTACTATTTTTATTTAGAATGTATTTAAATTTAAATACGGAAAGTTTTAAATCGGACGTAATAAAGCTTTTTGAGATAACCGTAATATCGATATTTCTAATTTACGCCGTTCTTTTTATGTTTAAGGTAGCTTATGTATCAAGGCTTTTTATAGGATATTTTTCTATATATTCATTTTTGTCGCTAATCCTTGCCGATTACGCAGGGAGAAAACTATCGGTAAAACTTAAGAGACGGGGATACTCGATAAGAAATATAGTTCTGGTGAAGGGTGATAAAAGCTCTGCGGACGCGGGATGCGAAGGCGGAGACGAAGGCATATGCAAACGTCAAAATGGCATGAGCATAAGAGATATTATTATATCGAGCGAATATCTTGGCATAAAATTAGTTAAGGAATTCGACAAAAATGATTTAAGCGGACTGATAGATTTTGTTATAAATAATCCGGTGGACGAAGTTATATTCGACATAAAGGGCGGTGAAATTGCCGACATAAAAGAAGCTACCTTACTGCTTGAAGAAAAAGGTATAGCCGTTAAGATACCGACTAACTTTATACCTTTTAAATATTCAAAAGTAGCTTTTGAAAAAGTAGGAAATTATCCCGTTATTTCATTTTATACGTCGCCCGAAGACGATATCAGGCTTTTTGTAAAAAGATTTATAGATATAATAGGCTCGGTTTTTGCGATTTTTATATTTTTAGTTCCATCTATAATTATAGCCGTTTTAATTAAATTGGATTCTAAAGGAAGCGTTTTATACAAAAGCAAAAGAATAGGAAAAAACGGAAGACTTTTTACTTTTTATAAGTTTAGGACTATGTATGAAGGCAGCGATGAACTAAGAGAAGAACTTATAAAAGATTTTAGTAAAGACGGAATTGAAATAAAACTGAAAAACGACCCAAGAATTACCCGAATAGGCAAAATTTTGAGAAAAACCAGTTTTGACGAAATACCGCAATTTTATAACGTTTTAAGGGGGGATATGAGTCTTGTAGGCCCTAGACCGCCTATGCCCGACGAAGTAAAAAAATATTCCATAAGACAGAGGCGCAGGATTTCTATGAAACCCGGCATCACTTGTCTTTGGCAGATTAGCGGAAGAAGTATGCTGAGCTTTGAGGACAGGGTAGAATTAGACTTAAAATATATCGACGAATGGACGTTAAA
>JAJYDX010000076.1 GCA_021777135.1 bacterium
CCCGGAGGCCAGCCAAACCCTCTGCCCGCCATAAAATGAATATGGAGGTGGTTTACGGTCTGCCCGCCGTCCTCTTTGGTATTAATAACCGTCCTGAACCCTTTATCCGCGGCTTTAAATTCTTCGGCAAGCGCGCCGAGAAGCCCGAAGATTTCGTTTCCACCGTCCCGGCATTCATTCCAGTCATTGTCATTCACGTCATTGCGAATAGCATCTTCGTCATTGCGAGCCCTATCCCCGTCATTGCGAATAGCATCTTCGTCATTGCGAGCGCAGCGAAGCAATCTGTTTTCATTTTCGACTTTTATATCCAGAACGCTGTCGTAATGCCTTTTCGAAATTATCAAAAGATGTATCGGCGCTACGGGATTAATATCTTTTATAACGATAAAATGAGCCGTTTCTTTAACTATATCGACCGGTATCTTTTTATTTACGATTTTACAAAAAATACAGTCCTCTTTTAAAATCATAATTTTGTATTATAAATAATTTACAAAATTTAAACAATAAAATTTTATAAAATTTTATAAAATCGCCGGGCCGATTTAAAAATACCGTTCTTGGTGTAAATTAATTATTAATTATACTTGGCTAAGAAAAATGGAGATACGACATTGATATTTCTATGAAAGTTTATTTGCAATTAATTTATAAATATTTTTCATTGTTTCAAAATATTCAAGGGCGGAAGTTATCGTTGCAATAATTTCATCGGTATTATCTGGATACTCGTGGGTCATTGTATTTCTTATCTGCCTTATTTTTATCCAGTCGTCCGTATTTAACGCGTTTAACTTCTCAAGTTTATGCAAAATATCTATTAATGACATTGATTTATTATATTCCTGCAACTGCTCAAGAAATGCCGGAAATAACTTTTCTCCCATAATATCTTGAATTTTACCGAATCTATATATAAAAGAATCAATCGTTTTAATTCTGTTTATATCTTCCATATCTTCGGTTTTGAGCGGCAGGAAACTTTTTATCTCCGAAACTATTAATTCTATTTTAGAAAACTGTTTATCAAGAACGTTTAGCGCATATTTAGGTTCCATCAAATCATTACTCCTGTTTTTTTCGCAATATTAAAAATATCCTTATCTTTGGAATTCTTTCCTTTTATAACGACGTCTATTTTCTGTTCACCTATTTTTTTTACAAGCTCAGTTAAAAAATTTATTTTTTTGTTAATAATTTCTCCGGCATCGTCGTCTGTCTCTATATAAATATCTATATCGCCTCCTCTTAAAGATAAATCCGCTCTAGAACCGAATATATATATAGAAGGATCGGTGAATATAAGATTTGCAAAATCTTTTATAGCTTTTACCTCGGAATCGCTTAACCTTACGTTGTTATAAATCATAATTATATTATTATATATATAATTCAATTAAATAATTATAGCACATTAATAAAAAATGGTATCTGATTTATTTATTCCTTATAAACGAATATCCGGAAACGGTTTTAGGGGTTCTGCTTCATACCGGACGGGAAATTAAACGGCCCGGCTCTAAGGTTATTGCAGTTCTGTGGTGGTGGATATATTATGCATAAATAAAAATGGCGTTATTAACGCTTTTTTTCAGGAACGACATGGGTCGAAGTGGATTTTATCATAAGCGTGTCAAACGCAGTCAGGAGTGAAGATTATGGATGCGGACCCCTTTAATTCCTTTAATTTCGGCTATTCCACGTCGTCGTCTTTTAGCTGGTATTCGGAATCGGGCTCGAAAATATCATTAAACGGGACGCTTAGGTTTAAGGTGTTTATAAACAGTCCGCCGGCATTAGAAGTATCCGTTTCAATCGTCTGTATGTTTAAAGCGCTTAAAGCTAAAGCGTTAGTTTCGGTCTTTTTAATACTGCCTGCATCTGCGTCCGGCAAAACCTGCCGCTTCAACTTTAAATAGTTTTTATCGATATAGGTTTTTATGATTCTTTCGGCAGGGTTTACCGTTATATATTCTTTGACTCCCGCTTCTAAGTAAACGTTCTTTTTGACGATTTCGTCGTATCCCATAGTGCTTACCGAAAGTATTTCTATCACGAGGTCGGGGGCACCCACTATGCCTTTCTTTCTTATAATGGATTTATTTTCGTTAGATATAAAGATGATGTCCGGCACATATACGTTTTTTTCGTCTAAGTAAACATCTATGGGGGCATCAAAAATTACTCCTGATTTATTAGCCTTTACGTGACCTATTAAAATAAACTCTAAGTTTTTTGAAACAGTTTGGTGATAGCTGGTAGGCGACGGCGACATTATTAATTCTCCTTCGATGAGTTGATAGGGGCTTCCCTCGGGAAGTTTAAGATAGTCTTTAAACGTATAAATTCCGGTATTAATCGCATTGGGATATATTTTTTTTAAAGCGTAGCCCATAGTAACAATTACCTTAGTATTTAACTTTTTTATTAATTATAAATTATTATATCATAAACACAACAAAAGCAAAATCACCCAAAATTGCCGATAGAAATTATCCTATCCTCTTCCTGCCCTTGTTTAAGAGATTTTTTTAATTCTTCTTTGTTTCTTCAATAAACTTCCCCGTGACTCCCGATGTCTATTAACAGAATCTCGTCCTCGACAACCGTGAAAGACAAAATTATCCGATAAGAATATGTCAATGAAACGGCATATTTATTTTTGAATTTTCCTTGCAGCTTATGAAGTTTTAAAGAGGTATGACCGGGGTTTAACTCCAATAATTTAAGGATATTTTTATATTTTTCCGTAAGTTCGGCATGGCGGCTTAAAAACTCTTTTTCTTTTTTTGAATAACTTTCGGTAAAAATTAGTTTAAACATTAGATGCCGAGTCTTTTAAAATGTTCTTCCGAGCTTTCAATTATAAATTTTCCTTTTTTATAATCGTCTTCCGAGTCGATTATAGCCTTAAAAATATCCGCCTCTTTTAATCTTTCATATTCTTTTAATGAAAGCAGGACAAATTTTGTTTTCCCTCTTTTAGATATAAAAACCTCGTTTCCTTCCTCTATTATTTTTTCGATATTTGATAACCCTTTAGTTTTTATATCAT
>JAJYDX010000016.1 GCA_021777135.1 bacterium
ATCTTGCCGGAAGCTGTCATTCGCCTATGGATATAAAGGAGGCGATGAGCGAAGGCATGGCGGCGGCGGGATATGTTCTTTCCGGACTCGTGGCAGGGAAAAAGCTCTCTATCGACCCTATATCTGCAGTAGTTAATCAGGAAAGATGCTCCGGGTGCAAGGTATGCATCGGCGTATGTCCGTATAAGGCTATATCCTTCGACGAGAAGGAAGAGGCGTCTTTAGTAAACGAACTATTGTGTCAAGGGTGCGGAACGTGCGCCGCCGCCTGTCCGTCGTCGGCTATTAAGGCGAACGGGTTCACGAACGAGGAGATATTTGCCGAAATAGGAATTATGCTGGCGTAAAAATAATAATCTTTTGAATCAAAATATAAAAAAACAGAGGAGGAAGTATAATCATGCGGAATTCCACGGTCATTAAAGAGAATATGCCGGATAATACCGTAAATATCGAAAAAGCAAAGAAAATGGAAGTTTTTGAGCCAAGAATAATCGGTTTTTTATGTAACTGGTGTTCGTATGCGGGGGCGGATAAAGCGGGAGCGGCTCAAAAGCCCTATTCCCCTAACGTCAGCGTAATTAAAGTTATGTGCAGCGGAAGAATAGACCCGCAGTTTATTCTGGAAGCTTTTGAAAAAGGAGCGGACGGAGTTATGATTCTTGCCTGCCATCCGGGGGATTGCCACTATAAAGAAGGCAATTACAGGGCAGTCCAGAGGCATAGGCTGTTATTGCGCCTGCTCAAACAGTTCGGAATAGAAGAAGAAAGGTGCCGTTTCGACTACGTATCGGCGGGCGAAGGCGACCGCTTTGTTTCCGTAATAAACGAAACGGTGGAAGCGGTTAAAAAATTAGGTCCGTTAAAGATTTAAATACCCTCCGTCGGCATTAACGTCAACTTAGTTGGCAAAATGCCAACTAATATTTATTTAGATATAGCGTTTAATTATTTTATATCTGCGCTAATCATGCAATGAAGTAATATCTTCCTTTAAAATATTATGGCACTAGGATTGCCTTATCCGTATTCAAATAATTTTAATCCAATTTTAATCCGGACTTATTAATTATTTGAATTATGCATTATTATAGTTTATAATTAACCATAAATGAATTAATCGTAAAAACGGAGGATTCAAAAATGCCTACACAGACAATCGACGCAAGAGGACTTAAATGCCCCCAGCCCATTTTAAAAATCACGGCTACCGCAATAAAAATGAAAGCAGGGGATATAATAGAAATTCTTGCGGACTGTTCTACTTTTGAAAACGACGTAAAAGACTGGTGTCAGAGATCTAAAAAAATGCTTATGTGGATTAAAGAAGAAGCAGGGGCAAAAAAAGCGCAGATCCAGTTTTAATAAAGAAAATAATACAGGTATTCATTCTTGAAAGAATTCAACCTAAAAAAATTTTTTTCAAAAAAAGAAAACTCTGTTTTATTGGAAAATATTGCCGATATTTCCTCTGAGCCCTTTTCTATTTTGGATAGTGCAGGCAGTTTGATTGCCGGCGGACATCCTGCAGTAAAATCGCCTTCTTTCCCTATAAAAATAGAAGGAGAAGAAATAGGCAGAGTTTCAGGAAAGTGCGGAGCCGAGGGTGTGGCGTCTATTCTGTCGCGCTCCATACGGTCATTGTTAGTGCAGAGGTCGCTTGCCAAAGAAATACTCCAGAAATATAAAGAATATGATTTGCTGTATAATATTAACGACCTGATGTCGTTATGTCCTAAACCTTCGGAAATAGCTAATTTTATTATAAGCGAACTTTTAAAGATAATGAAATTCGAGTATGCCTCGATAATAATTTTTAGCGAGGCAGGCAAGACTTTCGATATTCTTTCTTCATACGGCAAAAATCACAATGGCGCCGGTTATAAAAAAAATATAGAAAAAATCAACGCCAAGGTTTTTAAAAGCGGCAAAGGCGAAATTATTAACGAAAATATCGAAAAAGACTGGGGCGGAAGAAAAAAAGTTAAAATAAATTCAGGCGGAGACTCTTATTCTTTTATATCCGTTCCTTTGAAAACAAAAGGAAAAAATATCGGGCTTATAAACGTATGTTCTTTTAAAGAGGCGGCGTATTATATTTCTTCGGACTTTAAAATTTTATCTACTATCGCTTCCTATGCGGCAAATTCTATAGAAATTACAAGGCTTTATAATATCGAAAAAGACCGCGCCGATAAACTTCAGGAAAAAAATAAAGAGCTTCATACGGCAAAAGAGATTATATCTAATGAAAATATAAATCTTAAGCAAAATTTAAGGCAGAAATTTTCTCCTAAAAAAATATTGGGTATAAGCAGGCAGGTTCAAGACTTATTAGACAAAATAGACAAGATAGCCGATATATCTTCCAACGTTCTTATAACCGGAGAAAGCGGGACGGGCAAAGAGCTTGCGGCTAAAGCCATTCATTATTCCAGCGCAAGGGCGGAGAAGCCTTTTATCTCTGTTAACTGTTCGGCTATACCGGAATCTATATTCGAAAGCGAACTGTTCGGTATCGAAAAAGGGGTCGCTACCGGTGTAGATAAACGCAGAGGCAGGTTGCTGGATGCGGATAAAGGCACCCTTTTTTTGGACGAAATCGGAGATATGCCTTTATCGGGGCAGGCTAAGGTATTAAGAATGATTCAGGACAGAGAGGTCGTTCCGGTAGGTGGATCTAAACCGGTACCGTTCGACGTAAGGATAATAGCTGCAACCAATAAAGACTTAAAGAAGGAAATAGCGTGCGGAAATTTCAGAAAAGATTTATTTTACAGGCTTAACGTAATAAATCTTATTATGCCGCCTCTGAGGGACAGAAAGGAGGACATTGCAGTTCTCGCCAATTATTTTTTAAAAAATAATGCCGTAAAATTGGAAAGACGAAATATACAATTCACTCAGAACGCAATAGATGCGCTAACCGATTACGACTGGCAGGGAAACATAAGAGAGTTGGAGAACGAAATAGAAAGGGCAGTGGCATTAAATATTTCCGGCAGAATCGCTTCCGAGGATTTATCCGAAAATATCAGGAAATATAGTCAATTAGGCGGCAATGCGGCAAAAGATGGAAAAACGGCGACTATAGAAGAAAACGAAGCTGTATTGATTAAAGCGGCGCTCGAAAAATCACGGTGGAATAAATCAGTCGCCGCAAAAATACTAGGAATAACGAGAGAAGGCTTAAGAAAAAAAATGATAAGGCTAGGAATATGAAACTTGCCGGTAAAAATTATGGAGAATAATAAAAATAGTATCGAAAAAGGGTCGGCAGGAATTTCCGCATATATTAAAAAAATTTTAAACCACGAATTTGAATCTTTGTCTGAAATTTCCGATCTGGCAAACTCAGAACTTGCTGAATCCATCATATCTCTTGCCGCCGAATACAGGAATTCGTTAATAAGAACCGAAGATTACGTCCGCAGTCTTGCAGAATCGGAAAATAAAGTATCGCGGGCGCAAAAAATTTACCGAGCAATGTTGAATAATTCTTCAGTCGGCATTACTCTTGTGAGGGAAAGACATTTTATTTTAGTAAATAAAAAAATGGCGGAATTATTCGGATACGATTCGCCCGATGAATTAACCGGAAAACTATCTAGGATATGCTACCGTTCCGACCGCGATTTCCAAGAAATAGGCAAAAACGCATACTCGACCGTAAGAGCCGATATGGAATATAAGGTGGAATATATAGCAAAAAGAAAAGACGGTTCCGAATTCTGGTGTCTTCTGTCCGGAAAATCCGCCAATCCCGACGAGGCGGATAACGCGGATTCGGTCTGGATATTTCAGGATATAGACGAAAGAAAAAGACAAGAAAGCCAGTCGTCGGTTATTGTTTCAAGTTTAGCGGATGCCCTTTTCGTCGTAAACATTTATAAAAAAATATCTTCCTATAACTTTGCTTTTTTATCCATGTTCGGTTTTAACGAAAAAAATATAGGAGATGATTTACCCCGTCTTTTTGACAAAAAAATGAATGCCTTAATAGATAAAGTATTTTTAGACAGAGATATAAACAAAAAAAACATTTATACCGATGAAATCAGTCTTGGCGAAAACAGAATCTGCAAAGCTACCGCAACGTCGATGTATTTAGACATCGAAAACAGCTTATCGAAAGACGATTATGCCGCAGACGCTTTTATGGGCGTCGTCATTACCGTAAGGGACATCACCAAGGAAAAAGAGGTGGATATGATGAAGACCGATTTCATATCTACCGTATCCCATGAATTAAGAACGCCCCTTACTTCCATACTGGGTTTTGCCAACATTATAAGCAAGAAATTCAAAGATGTTATATATCCCATGCTCGTCTTAGAGGACAAAAAGACTAAGAAAACTGCAGACCAGATAGAAAGCAATCTAGATATAATAATATCCGAAGGGCAGAGGCTTACTTCGCTTATAAACGACGTCCTGGATATAGCCAAAATGGAAGCAGGAAAAATAGAATGGAAGGACGAATGCTTCACTGCACGATATGTCGTAGAACATGCCGTATCGGCAACATCCTACCTATTTAGCGAGAAAGGACTCGACATAATAACGGACATAGAAGACGACCTACCCGAAATATTCGCCGATAAAGACAGATTTATTCAGGTTGTTATAAACCTTTTATCCAACGCCGTGAAGTTTACCGATAAAGGAAACGTAATAATCCGGGCAAAATCTGATAAGAATTTCGTACTCATAAGTGTTTCGGATAAAGGCATAGGTATAAGCAAAGACAACCTAAATAAAGTGTGTGAAAAGTTCAAGCAGGTCGGGGATACTCTTACCGATAAGCCGAAAGGCACGGGGCTCGGACTTTCCATATGTAAGCAGATTGTAGAGCATTACGGAGGGAAGATATGGGCGGAAAGCAAAGAGGGTAAAGGAAGCACTTTTTATTTTACTGCCCCGCGTTATGCGGAGAAAGTCGGCGCGGCGCATATAAAAGATTTTATAACACAGCTTAAAAATAGCCCCAGTCCTAAATTAAACAAAGGGAATTCATATAAAAACATATTGATAGTGGACGACGATGGGGCTATAAGGGGACTCTTGAAGCAGGAGCTTGAATACGCCGGTTATATCGCCGAAGAAGCCGCCGAAGGACTAGAAGCTTTAAATAAAATAAAGCGCAAAAAATACGACCTTATTATATTAGACGTTATGATGCCGGGTTTAAACGGATTCGACGTAGCCAAGGTATTAAAAAACAATCCGGATACTATAGACATCCCCATTATAATTTTATCAGTAGTGGAAGACAAGCAGGCAGGATTTAAGATAGGCGTGGATAGGTATCTTGTTAAAGGAGTGGAATACCGTAAGCTTTTAGACGAAGTGGACGGTCTTCTGAACGGGCGGGAGACCAAAGTTTAGCTTGACATTAGCGGTAGCATTTTATATTATTAATATCGCGCTTGTACCCTTGCAACTAGTAGAACATCTTTATTAAATTAAAATTATCTCGGGAGAGGAAATTAATGCCGAAAGTTCTTATAGCCGACGACGAACCGCATATAAGACTGCTTATGGAACAGACACTCGAAGATCTCGAAGACGAGGGATTGGAAATTCTACTTGCAGAAAACGGCGTCGAAGCCCTCGACTCAATAAAAAAAAACATTCCGGATATAGTTTTCCTCGATGTAATGATGCCTAAAATGAACGGCTTCGAAGTATGCTACGAAGTAAAAAATAATTTAAAAATTCCAAACGTTTACATTATTCTTCTTACCGCAAAAGGACAGGAAATAGATAAATTAAAAGGAATGGAATCCGGGGCAGATATGTATATGACCAAACCTTTTAATCCGGACGATATAGTTAAGAAAGTCCGCGAAATTTTATAAATATCTATCCTCAATATGCCAACTTTATTCTCACTTTGCCAACTCAATCTCGCAGTTTTTAAATAATAATTTTTTTTTTGCATTATGCAAACCGGCATATAACCGTTTATTTATGAAAAAATAGATGGAATTAACCGTATTTTTCATAATGGCACATAAATTGCTTATATCTTAATTAATGTATAAATAAATTTTTACAGTTAAGATTGGACAATTTATAGGAACAAAAGGAATTCATATAAAAACATACTGATATTGGATGACGACGGAGCCATAATGAAACTTTTTAAGCAGGGGGGTTGGAATATAAATAATGAAAAATAATAGAATTATATTAAAAAAAATACTGTCTAATAAAGAATCTTTGGACATACTAAATAATACGGCAGAAGGTTTAAATACAAGCGCGGTTATAACGGATATAAACGGCGACATACTTGCAAATATAGGAAATTTAGATCCGGAAGCCGCAGCCGGCAGTTTCCCGTTAAATATTAA
Organism: bacterium; assembly: GCA_021777135.1. GTDB lineage: Bacteria > SZUA-79 > SZUA-79 > Acidulodesulfobacterales > Acidulodesulfobacteraceae > Acidulodesulfobacterium_A. The sequence continues at coordinate 6,360 of JAJYDX010000016.1, forward strand.
AGGAGAAAAGGCGGGTTCGGCAGTCGGAAATAAAAATGCGCAAGTTATCGCTTCTATGATTAATTATATGCTTGCGGCTGAATACAATAAAAGGGACCTGATAGACGAAGTTTCAAATAGTTATAAAGAAATTAATCTTTTTTACGACTTTACCGAAAAAATACTTGACTGCAACAGCGTTAGCGATATAGTTCTTCTAACTTTATCGTTGATTAAAAGTTTTATTAAGGTAGATACGGTATCCATAATGCTGAAAAACGACGAAACAAATTGGATAGACGTTATTTCCGCTTACGATTGCGATGAAAAAACGGTAAAAAATTCCATTATGCCGTTTAACGGGGAAAGCATAGCCGAGTTCGTTATGCTTTCGGGCAATGCGGAGATAATTAACGATATATCTATCGACGGCTGGACGGCGCCAAGCGGCGGTAAAACCGGTTCTATGATGTGTGCCCCCCTCAAGATAAAGAATAGAGTCATAGGGGCTATAAATATTGCTACGGAAAATATTTCAGAGTTCACCTCTTCCGATTTGAAATTATTTACTATATTAAGTCATAACGCGGCGGTTTGTGTCGAAAACGTCAGGCTGTATAAAGACCTTAAGGAAATATTTATGTCAACCGTGTACGCTCTGGCGGAAACCATAGAAATGAGGGATAACTATACCGGCAACCACACAAAAAGGGTTATGGAATACAGTTGCGCAATCGGGGAAACCTTAGGAATGGAAAAGGACGCACTGGAGGTTTTAAGACTTTCCGCCATACTGCACGATATAGGGAAAATAGGAGTTAGGGACGACGTTCTTTTGAAGCCGTCAAAATTGACCAACGAAGAGTTTGCTTTAATGAAAAAACATCCCGTATTCGGCGAAGAAATATTAAGGAAAATAAAAGGATTGGAACACGTCGTGCCGGGGGTTAAGCATCACCACGAAAGACACGATGGAAGAGGCTATCCGGATGGGTTAAAGGAAGACGAAATAGAATTAAACGCAAAAATAATATCAGTGGCGGATACTTTCGACGCAATGACCCTCGACTCTCCTTACAGAAAAGGATTGGATTCCAAAACCGCGATAGACGAACTTATAAAATACTCCGGCACGCAGTTCGATGCAAAAATAGTGGACGCTTTTATAAGGGCTTTCCCCTATATCGATATGCATAAGTCTAATAATATTTTTAAAATAGGAGATGATTTAAATGGTTAAAAGTTAATAGCATATGAATTGCATTATTTATTGCGCTCTTTATATTATTATTAACTAAAATAGTAAATTAAACAATAATATATATAATAAATTGAAATTCTAATCTCGACTTTGAGGAGTACTTTAATGAAATTTAAATTCATGGGCTTTATAATAACGTTATCTGCCCTCGTTATTCTATTTATTTCGGGGATGGTTCTTGCCGCCGAAAATCCTTCGAATAATAACAGGATAGATTTAACCTATTCTTATTATTATCTTGAACCACATGGGTTATATGGTTCATGGAACATCGGCACAGTAACGTATTACAATAATTCAAATAAAAAATTCAATTATTTTATTCAAGGTTCCGGATTTTCAAGAACTATCGAGGGAGAAGGTTTTTTGGGAACGGTTGGTACTTATGGGGACTGGACGCCCTGGTTTTACACTTACACGGATGTTTCGATCGGCACAAACTATCTTTATCTGCCTGAATTCAGGGCAGATAATAACTTTAATTTTAAACTCGGCAAAAATAGAAATTTAGTGTGGGAGATAGGCGGGTCTTATATTAAATACAATTCCGACAATGTAAACCTCATAGCTTCTACCGGTTTAACTGATTATTACAAGAGGTGGATATTTAGCTACCGGTTATTCAGGACGGTAAGCGACCCCGGCAGCGTGGTCTCCTGGTCGCATCTTTACTCGATAGCTTATGGCAAGCGTTATTGGGAGAGGACGTATCTTAATATAATTACGGGTAATGAGGCGTATTTAGAGGCATATCAGCCGACAGTGTATCCTGTAAATTCTGTAAATTATAATGCTATTTATGTGGAGGTACATCAAAGAATATGGCTAAGAAAAGATTTTGGAATTTTAGGAACCATAAGCTACCTTACCATTCAAGGCAATTATAAAGCTTTCGGTGTAACCGCAGGTATTTTTAAAAATTTTTAATATTTTTTATTCAATAATAAATACCTAATATTAATAAACCAATAATATATAATATATTATGATAAAAGAAAATATCTTTTACCACCGCGCCTATAGGAAAGAGTCGTTTTCCAAAAAAAAATTCTTTACGGAAAGCACGGTTCTTCTCTCGCCGATTTTACTTATACTGTTTTTATATCCAATTATTACTCTGCAAATATGTAAATTTTCTGCTTTTATTCTTCAAAAATATTTTTACGTTGGAAAAATTAAGGTATTAGGAAGTCAATATGTTTTTTCTCGTCTATATATAATTTCGATACACCCGTTTTTTCATTCCCCGATGTTTTATTTTTTATTTTTTTTGTTTTCTATTTTTACTCTTATCGTAATGCTGTTTTTTTCAAGGCTGTATATTTTTAAACCTATTTTCTTATATTTAGTTTATATCGCGATAATAAATGTTGTATCTGCGGCATTTTTTGTCCTTGCTCTCTTTAGATTCCCATATAATATTAAGATATTTTCGGCTTTATACATGAAAACGGAAGTGTCTATATGGTTTTTTATACCCGTTATTTTTACACTGACATTGGCTTTATTGCCTTCCAGCCTTATTTCAAAACTATTGGTTTCTTTTTCTGTATTAATTTATTCTATTATATTTGGGACTGTTAGATATGTGTTGTTCTTATATGTTCTGAGAGAATTCTCTTTTGTATTGATGGCTCCTTTCTTTTTTGTTTTTGGGCCTTTAGTGGATTTTATATATATTGTGGGGATATATTCATACTACCTGAGTTTTGTATCCGATAAAAATAAAAACAGCATCAGGGGGTGGAAATGGTTATATTAATAATAATCGCCATATTAAAGATTTATATGCTGTTTGTTATTTTCGTTATGATGATTTATGCGGTAAGACATAATTTTTTTACCTTCAACCGCTTATTCGGCAATCAGAAAATGTACTATCAGGATATAATTGATTCGGAATTTATAATGGTTTCTATTATAATTCCAATGCACAATGAAGAAAAGACCGCGCCGCATATATTAGACTTGCTGGTAAAATCAGATTACCCTGTATCTAAAATGGAAATAATACCGATAAATGACAACTCTACCGATAAAACAATGCATATAATTGATGATTACGCACTTAGATATTCTTTTATTAAACCTATACACAGGGATAGCAAAAACAAGGGTAAAATGCAGGCGTTAAATGACGGATTGGCGGTAGCCGCAGGAGAAATAATACTTGTTTTTGACGCTGATTATCTTCCCGGAAAAGGTTTAGTCAGAGATTTGATCGTTGCTTTTAAGGACCCAAAAGTAGGCGGAGTGATGGGAAGGGTTATGATTATCAATACTAACAAAAATTTACTAACTCGTCTTTTAGATTTAGAAAGGACCGGCGGTTATCAGGTTGATCAGCAGGCAAGATATAATTTAGGCCTTATCCCTCAATACGGAGGTACCGTCGGAGGATTCAGAAAAGAATTAGTAACCTCTTCCGGAGGATTTAACGAAAATATTCTCGCGGAGGACACTGAATTAACTTTTAGATTATTTATTAAAGGGTACGACATAGCTTATGCCAATCGTCTGGAATGCTATGAAGAAGCGCCGGAAGAGTGGAGGATAAGGGCAAACCAGATTAAAAGATGGTCCAGGGGGCATAACAGGGTTATGTTTAAGTATCTTTTTCCTGTAATAAAGGCAAAAAATTTGAATTTTTATCAAAAACTGGACGGCATTTTATTGCTTTTTGTATATTTAATTCCGTTTATCTTTATATTAGGCATAATTGATTCCTTAATATTGTTTTTTATGGGTGAGATGAACTTGGTGAATTATGTAATAATATATTTGTTAATAGGCGGATATGTGGTTTTTGGCAGTTTTGCCCCGTTTTATCAAATAGGAACGGGGGCATTATTAGATAGAGTTTCATATAGGATACGCCTGTTGCCGTTCTTTTTTTTTATTTTTATATTTAATCTGTTTTTTATTTCCCAGGGCTTCTTGGAATCAATCGTTGATGTTATTGTCAACAGAAAAGTTTCATGGCACAAAACAATAAGATACAGAAAAGGGGCGGCGAAATGAATTTTGTAATTTTAATTACGGTGTTTATGATTCTTATTTTTGTACCTTTTATTCCCGGCATTTTGGAGCTTTTATTTCCGATAGACGACAAGGCGATGTCAGTTAGAATGGATTATTCCAAGGACCCGTCTTATTTCGGCAAATCGTTCAGAAGAATCATGGTTAGCTCTATTTCAAAAGGGGAATTTAAAGAAGGGCAGAACCAAATAAAATTATCTTCTGTTCCGGAATCAATCCTTGTTATTCGTGGGGATTTTAAACATGGAGGGGAAAATTTTGAAAGCATTATGGTAGTATTGGGTGATTTAATTTCCAAATATAATAATAGTTTTAATAAAGAAATTTACGTAAAAGGAAATGCTTTTTTTGGGGGCGGCAGCGTGATTCGTGCGGCAGCCGTGGATAAAAATGCCGAATTAAAGGAACAGACAAAGATAATCAGATGGCTTGATGTTAAAGGTTGTATTACTGCCGGCGAAGAAAGTCATCTTGGGGTAAGCGTATCTTGCGGAGAAAAGTTTCAACTATCCAAAGGCTGCAGATTCAGGCGCCTTTTTGGCAACCCTATTTTAACGCCTGTAAATGCCCGTTCTATTAATTACGGTTCCCTTAAAAACGGAAAAAATATTGGCGAGCCCTCGATTATTTCATATAGTGACAAGATAATAAATGGAAATATAAAATATGAAGAACCAGTTATTATAAACGGGAATCTGATTATAAACGGAAATCTGGAAATAAAAAACGAATTTACTATTAACGGAGATATTAAGGCAAACGGAAAAGTGATCATAGATACGGCTGAAAATGTTACCATTAACGGTAACGTGGTATCGGAAAGCGTTATAAGTATGAAAGGTAATATAAAAGCTGTCGGAGATATATTTTCACAAGACGAGGTTTATTTAGAAGGCATAAATATAGGGAGTTTTAATAATTTCAAATCTGTAATAGCCAAAAAGAAGTTAACTCTAGGCAAAAGTGTCGAAATATACGGTTTTGTTTCTACGGAAGGAATCGGTATCGTCGAAGGAGAACAATAATATGAAAAAAATTACCCTTATCATTGTATTTATATTAATATTATTATGCTCTATACCTATTATTCATTATGGTTTACACCGGACGCTGGAATATGAAAACTTTTTAAAAAATAAAAATGTAAGGGTTTTTTTAGTTTACGGCTTGTCACAGACTTCTTACGACAAATCCATTTTATCGGTTTATGCGAGTACGTTAAAAAAGGAAGGAGTTCCCTTTAAATTAATAAGTTACTCCGATATCATAGATTTCAACCCCCAGTCTCTCGCTAAGAATATTCCCGCCGTGATATTTCCCGATATGGCAGCAGAGAAGCTCCCTCAATCTATGAAAATATGGGCGGAAAACTATTTAAAAAACGGCGGAAACGTTGCGGTAATTTATAATGCCGGAATATACGACAGACAAGGACTATATTTAAAAAGAGCGGTATTTTCTAGCATAATAGGTTTAAATTATATGTTATATAGTGAAAAAAGAGGGAAAAGTTACGTAGAGGCTTTTATTAGATTTAAAAATAAGAGCAGCGAGGATTTATTTCAGATACCTTACGAAAATACTATAGACGGTTTTTTAACCGGCTATAAATATGGTCCGCTTGAATATCCAATAGCATATACCGCTGCAGGATCGCGGCTTAGCAGTAAAAATATATATGCATACGGCATAGAAAAGAACGGTAAAAAATTTAAATCGTTTCCTTCCTTTGCCGATATTCATAAATATTTTGGAAGCGCTTCTTCGGGAGGTATTAAAAAATTTCCGGCGGTTGTTTTAAAAAAATATGGACGCGGCCATATTTTATATGTGAATTTGCCCCTTGGATATCTTAACGGATACGAAACTGACGGGTTTTTAATGGGTGCTTTTATCAGAATGTTTCTGTTTAAGGTTGCCCTAGTGCCGCATCTGGTTGACTCGCCTTACGGCAAGGGCGGGCTTGTAGTGGACTGGCATATAGAAAACTACTTAGTTAGAAAGAGCATCCCGTATATGATAAATAACCACATTCTCAGAAAAAACCTGAAATTTTCATTCGACGTATCGGCAGGAAGTTTTGAAGACCATCCCGGCGATGGTAGGGGCGTGGACGCATGCGGAAAGAACAGGAACATCATTAAAATGATTCTTCCATACGGAGTCATAGGGACTGACGGCGGTTGGGCGCATAACTGGTGGTATAGAAATATTCGCGATGGAAAATTTAAAGAAAAACAGATGACATACTGGATAAATAAAAATAACGAGTGTCTGCAGAGCATAACCGGCTACAAAATAAAAGAATATATGCCTTCCCAGGGCATTTACCCCCAGCCGGTTTCTACTAAAATTATTAATAAACTGGGGATGATTGCGACTTATTATGCGGGAAACATAGGCTCTGGTCCATCCACGATGTTTTGGAAAGGCAAGATAATTTCCAGCAAAGTTATTGCGTTTCCGGTTTCGGAATACGGGGACGTAGCATCTCTTTACGAATTGCGGGATTATCAGCATATATCTAATGCAGGGGTTTTAACCTGGCAAAAAGATATAGTAAATTATTGCGTTAAAAACAGGGTCGTCAGGCTATGGTATTCCCATCCATATGATATATGGGAATACAAATACCTGAAAGCAATGAAGTCTTTTACGAATTATATGGAAAAAAAACAAAAACAGGGAAAACTGCTTGTAAGGCCGATGACCTATTTTGCCAGTTTTATGCTTAGATTTTTAAAAACCAGATATTCCTTTATATCCTCAAAGGACGGCTCGTTAACGCTGTTTATAAAAAACAAAGAAGGATTGAAGGGAATTACCGTAGCTTTGCCCAAAAATCAAATTAAGAAACCGGCTAGTCGGGGCGGCGTATATAAAATCGAGGAGAGCAGGCGATATTATTATATCGTTTTTACGGAGAATATCGATGAAGACACAGTTCGCTTTAAGGGTAACGGCCGCAACGGCAATGGGGCTGCTGGCGGTTTTTAATTTTGTCCCGGTTCGTAAATGTGCCGCGGCTGAATGCAATAATCCTGCCTTTGCCTTATGGAGCAGGTTTTATAGTGCAAAAATAAGAAATGATAAAAAATATTATATTGTTCCATATAATGACAATATAATAGCGTTATATTTTTTGAGCAAAAATAAGAATATTGGAATTATAAAAGATTATATAATGTGGTATTTCAAACATCTTAACTATTCCGATAAATTCGGCCTTACAGGAACAATCTATGATTATACAATTTCCATGTCAGGATGCAAGGAGAAACCGGCAGATACTTACGATTCGGCCGACAGCTATGCCGCAACTTATATTATGTTGGTTAATGAATACTATATAAAAACTAAAGATATTAAGATAGTTCGGCACGTGTTTAAAAAATTGAAAGACGTTGCATACATTATTTATTATTTGCAGGATCCTAAAAACGGGCTAATCAGAGCATTAAAGGGTAAAGACGAGGAGTATCTTATGGATAATTGCGAAGATTACGGAGGCATAACGGCATACCTGAATTTATTGAAAATAATGGGAAGACAATACCGGGGGGCTTACAAACGTTACAAAAGGCTCAGAAAATCAATAAAAACCGCTATTATAAAAAACCTTTACAACAAACGCCGACATAACTTTGATTGGGCGGTTATCGAGGGCAGGAAGCGTTACTCAAACTGGGATATTTATTACCCTGATGCACTAGCCCAATTATTTCCAATATTATATGGCATTGTGAATAGCCGCAAAATAAGCGGAAAATTATTGTGGAATAAATTTGAGTCGTTTTATGGAAATAAGTCTGATTCGTTTCCTCTCGAACAGAAAGTTTTATATATTCTAACTAAGTCAAAAGCAAAT
>JAJYDX010000009.1 GCA_021777135.1 bacterium
ATGACACCCTTTAGATTAAGCATTAATCACGCATAGTCATTCCCGCGAAAGCGGGAATCCAGAAAATAAACTTCTATTGCAGGATTAAGGATATTATATTATTATGATTAATTATGAATAAAGATACGGGCGAAAAAGATTTAAATAAGATAATTTTGACGGTTTCGGAATTCTCCCGCCTTCTGAAGACGGCGATAGAAAACGTTTTTTACTCTATAAAAATAAAAGGTGAAATATCAGGGTTAAAAACAAATTATCCTTCAGGTTATTATTTTGACCTTAAAGACGAATCTGCAAAATTAAAATGCATAATATTTAAGAGCGACCTAAATAGTGTAAAATTTGATATAAAGGACGGTTTATCGGTAACAGTTTACGGAAGGATTAATTTATACGAGCCCAGAGGCGAGTATAGTTTTATAGTATCAGAAATAGAACCTCTTGGTTACGGCGACCTTTATATATTATTTGAGAAATTAAAAGAAAAACTCAAAAAAGAAGGATTGTTCGAAGAATCGCACAAAAGGTCAATACCTTATATGCCTGAAGCCATAGGCATAGTAACGTCTAAAAGCGGTGCCGTTTTGCACGATATGGTAAAAATCATAAGGTCAAGGTTTGAAGGCGTATCCATAGTTTTTAAAAACTCCTCTGTTCAAGGACCTAATAGCGCTATTGAAATTGCCAGATCTATAGAGTTTTTAAATTTATATTCTGAAAAAGTAAAAAAAATTGATGTTATTATTGTTGGCAGAGGCGGCGGTAGCATAGAGGATTTATGGGCATTTAACGAAGAAATTACCGCCAGGGCTATATATGACTCACAGGTTCCTGTAATTAGCGCCGTTGGTCATGAAACCGATTTCACCATCGCGGACTTTGTTGCTGACAGAAGGGCTTCGACGCCTTCAAACGCTGCCGAAATGTCGGTTCCGGTAAAATATGAGTTGTTAAAACAAGTAGAAACATTAAGAAATAGAATAAAAATCGGCGTTTTTAATTTAATTTCTGTAAAAAAAGCAGGACTATTTAATTTAATTAAAAGCAGGGAAAAAATTTCCCCAAAAAGGATTATTCAAGATAAAAAAATTAGGATTTACGACCTTGCCGAAGGTTTGCAAAATTTAACGGAAGGCCGGATAAATTTATTGCGGCTTAAAGTTTCGCATATAAATAAGAGGCTTTTATTAAAAAGCCCTTTAAATATATTTAAAGATCGCAAATTATATATAAAAGGTATGTCTGAGAGGCTTAAAAGAGCAGTCGAAATAAATATTGCAAACGGCAAAAATATGGTCAAGACCGAAATTAAGGCTTTAAATTCTTTAAGTCCGTACAACGTTCTTAAAAGAGGTTATAGCATAGTTTTTTCCGAAGAAAAGAAGGTAGTTTCGTCTATTTTAAACGTTAAGGCTAGCGAAAATGTAAAAATAGTTTTAAACGACGGAACATTAAAATCCAAAATATTGGAAGTCAACCCTTCCGCCAATGTCTCCGTTTCAGTTAAAAGCGAATAAATTGCATTCTTTTGATTATAGCTTATAATACCTATTATAATCAGAATTATGCCCTAGATATTTTTTCTTTTTTATAAGATGGATAGAAGATTTTTTTAATGACACGTTTACGGTTTTTCCCTCGAAAAGATTCATAACTTCGTAAGCGTGAAAAGGTATTAAAACTTTAAACTCCAAATTATCTTCCGATTTTACAGTTATCTCCATCATTCTTGAAGTAAAGATTGACGAAATAATTTTTCCTGTAAATCGGTTTTCCCTTACAGGTTTTGAAGCCTGCCTGTCTTCCCTTAATATTATTATTTCCTCAGGTCTTATTGCTAAAAAAACCTGCTCGCCTATTTCAAAATTTCCCTGAAAGTCGGCCTCTATAATAACGCCTTTCTCTATCTTTTCATTTCGGACTTTAATCCTGACTTTTATTAAGTTATTATCACGGTCTATTTCAAATATAACCCCGTCTAATATATTTTCCGTTCCAAGAAGAAAAGCCGTATCAATAGAAGAAGGTTTTTTTAAAACTTCTTTGGGGTGTCCGGAATCTTGAATTTTGCCGTCGTTCAAGATAAACATTTTATCCGACAAATTAACCACGTCTTCGATATCATGCGTTACAAGCAATATCGAAATTTTAAGTTCTTGGTTAATGTCTTTTATCAGTTGTCTTACTTTTATTTTTGAAATTATATCAAGGTTAGAAAATGGCTCGTCCATTAATATAATCTCTGGATTTATTATTAAAGACCTTGCCAAAGAAACTCTTTGCGCCTGCCCCATGCTTATTTCAGCCGGATATCTTTTTTCAAGTCCGGTTATTCCCAGCAGTTCTATTATTTCTTTCGGCGAATTTAACATTCTTTTACTACCTGTTAGCCTTTTCACGCATCTTTTTTTGTTGGAACTTAATTTTAATCCGAAAGATATATTTTCCAAGACGTTCATATTTGGAAACAAAAGAGGTTCGTCCATTACGAGGGCAGTATGTCTTTCGTATGATTCAAGATTGTTTATATTTTTTCCGTTAAGGAGAATATCGCCGCAATCTTGTTTTAATATGCCGCTTATGATTTTCAAAACGGTGCTTTTGCCCTCGCCGGAGTATCCGAAAACAGAAGAAATTTCTCCGCTTTCTATTTCTAAATCTATGCCGTTCAAAACATTCTTATTTGAAAAACTTTTCTTTATATTTTTTATTTCAAGAAGTTTCATTTGTCAGCGACTACATAAAAAAGATTATTTTTTTTATTTGCTATTTTAATTTTAGTTTATATAGCGGTTTAACCGTTTATTAATAAACGGTTGTTTTTGTCCTGTAGCTAAAATATTTAAAAATTCCGAGCGAAAAAAGCGATATAACCATTAAAATACAAGCGATGGTGATAGCAGCAGGATAATTTCCATAACTTGTTTTAACAAAAACTTCTATGGGAGCAGTTTCAGTAATTCCGGGAATAACACCTGAGACCATCTGCGTTGCGGCATACTCGCCTATAGACCTTGACCAGCTCATTGCAAGACCGGCAATAATTCCATTATAAGAAAGAGGTACGATTAAATTAAAAAGAAGGTCGAAAGAAGACGCGCCGAGCGTTTTGCTTAAATCCAGCATTTTTCTGTTTATTGAGTCGAACGACGTTTTGACTATATTTACGAAAAACGGAAAAGTAATAATTAGCTGGACTAAAACGATACCTTTTGGAGTGAATACGAATTTTATCCCGCGTTCTATAAGGAATTTTCCTATCGGGTTAAGGGAACCCATGGTAATTAGCACCGCAAAACCAATTACTAAAGGCGAAGTCGTTAACGGAAAAGTAGAAATCAAGTCTAATAAAAACGAAATTTTGCTTTTTTTAAACGATAAAATATAAGCTATTGGAATTCCGATTATTAAATTTATAATGACGACCAAGAAAGAAAGTTTAAAACTTAAAAATATAGAATCCCAAAGTCCGGCGTTTTTTAATTCTTTAATAAAAAGATATATGGAAGTTTTAAAGAATATGCCGGAAAGTAAAATTACAAGCGCGATAAAAAATAAAAATGAGATAAAATAAACAAGTAAGTCGAATACTTTATTTTTATTTAAAAACATATATTGTTAACCCTGATTTTACATTAGACCGTTTTAATCATTTTATATTATTGGAAATATTATTGGAATATAAAAATCTCCGTTTAATATCTTCAAATATTTAACGGAGATTTTGGAGGTAAAGTTAGTAGGGCTAAAAATATATTTAGTTTTACTTAATAGAATTAACTGGAGAAAACCCCCAGTATTTTAGTATTTTTTCCCCTTTTTTAGAAAAAATAAGTTTAATAAAGTCTTCGTCCAATGATTTATATTTAGATTGATTTAAAATCGAAACTGTAAATTTTGCTTTTGTGTTGTATTTTTTAGAAATAGGTATGATATTAATATCCGAACCGTTTCTTTTGAGTTCTAAAAGCTGGGAAGTATAAAGTATCCCTAAGTCGGTATTTCCGCTTTCTAGTATAGGCATAACTAAGGCGGCGTCAAGCAAATGATCTGCATGTCCGGTTATTTTTTTAAATGCGCCGGGAATTTGCGCATTGATTATTTTAAACATTTTCCAAGTATAATCTCCTGCCGGGTCTGAGTGAGGACTTGAAGTAGTGAGGGAAACGTTAGCGTCCATAAGTTTCTCAATTAAGTTGGACTGGGTTACTTCTGCGGGGTTATCGGACGGCGTTGCGGCGGCTAAATAATCGTAAGCGAAAACTTTATAAGATTTTAAAAACCCTTTTTTTTCAAGCTGTCTTTGAAATTTTTCGTTTGCAGAAAGAAATATATCACATGGCGCTCCTTCTTCAATGTCGCCTTTTAAGGCGCCAGCGCCTAGAAAGTCGTAATCTATTTTTACCCCGGGGTGTTCTTTTTTAAATATGGCGCCTATCTCTGTGACCGGTTTTGGAAGGGCGTCCGCCGCCATTATTCTGAGCGTAACGGCATTTGCGGAAATATTTCCGGCAAGAACGGGAATTGCTGCTAAAATTAAAAATAATCCAGCATAAAAGATTAACGCGCAATAATTAATCGGAATATTATTTTTTTTCATAATCAGTTTAAGTTAAATATTATTATATATTTTTTAATTATTTAAAATGAGGCTATAATATCTATCATACCATAATATCCATCCGGTCCGTTATCTCCATGCAGGTCTTTCAGAACGCGTCCGTCAAGCTGAAATGCAGGAGTAAAATGGTAATCTGCGCCAAATCCGCTTATCACGTCTCTGTAGCCTTTGTTGATAATGCCGAAAGTGTTTATTGTCCCGTTAGAAGTGTTTGTATAACCGTAGTTGTCAAACTGTTTAATATATGCCGTTTCGTTGTAAATATCAATTTTTGTGGTAACAAAATAGTTAAGGTATGCGTCAACAAAGATATTATTTCCCGGTTTAGTATAACTCGCAGGTTCTGCGACGTCTATTGTCGAGTGACCTTCGTTCTTGCTGTAACCAAAAGCGTAGTCTAAGGCTATGGACTGTTTTGCGGGCAGTTTGTAAGTAAATTGACCTGCAAGGGTCGGCATTATCTGCCATTCGTCCCCGCCGATATTAACCGAAGAATCCGAACTCCACTGACCGGTAGGTACCGTAAAACTGATTTGAGGAAAGAAATTGAATCCGAAATTTCCATAAGAATAGTTTTTGCTATAGACCCCGTAAAAAAGCAGGATATCGCCGAGCCCTCCGCTCGAATTGGAAAAGTTTGAAGGCTGGCTTGACGGCTGGTTAGCATTCGTAATATTTTGCGATGCGCTTCCGACAGGCGTTACGACCTCGAAAAAATTAGTGGCGCCCAGTACGTTTTTAGTCCAGATAAATTCTGGAAGGAAAACAAATTTATCTGTTTGAGCCGGATTGTTTTCGACCGACCCGGTGTTTGTAAAATGAGAGTCGAACGTCTGGTAGGTTAAACCTTGAAAAGTAATAAATTTATTTGGAGGGGTAACGCCGAAAGCGGTCGGTCCTTTAAAAAAGAAGTTGTTTCCAGAACCGTCCGGTCCGGCGAACGCATTTTTAAGAGGTAACAATAGAAAGATATTTAAAATAAAAACAAAAACCGCAAAAAATAACCTAACTTTAGTTTTAGCAGCCAAAGCAGCCCCCCTGAATTTATAATTAATTTAATTTTCTAATTTTTTATAAAATAAAATATTTTTATTCTTGTTTTTATGAATAATATCTATATATCTAAAATGATATAACGATATATAAAAAAAAATCAAAAAAATAATGTTATATCTATAATGATACAACGATTAATAAAAGTCAATAATATTTTTAAAAATATTTATTGTATTTTATCAAAAGTTACGCAATATGACATAATTTCAGAATATATATACTAAATAAATCAAGATAAGATTTTCCGTCGCTTTTAGCTGATTAGTGTCGGCGAGCCCAATTAATTTTAATGAGTAGTTTTAACATTAAGATATGGCAGAATTTCCTCAAGCGAAGTTAAGCCCGTGAAAAATTTTTCCTTTGCTGAATCGGACAAAGTTTTCATACCTTGCGATAAAGCGGTTTTCTCCAATTCCGATTCAGTAGCGTTATTATTTATAAGTTCTTTAATATTTTCGTTTATATATAACATTTCATATATGGGTATTCTGCCTTTATAACCAGATTTATTACATGTAGGGCATCCCTTTGCTTTATATAATTTTATATAGCCGTTATATTCATCCGCGGCAATACCCATTTTTTTTAAAGTTTCCACCGGAAGTTCTTCTTTGCATTCCAGGCAAAGTTTTCTTATTAGTCGCTGGGCAATTACAAGATTGAGGCTCGATGCTATTAAAAAAGGTTCTATTTTCATGTTTACCAGCCTAGTAATAGTTGAAACGGCATTATTGGTGTGCAGCGTTGAAAGTACTAAGTGTCCCGTTAGAGCTGCTTGAATTGATATTGATGCCGTTTCATTATCCCTTATCTCACCTACCATTATTACGTCAGGATCCTGCCTTAAAAACGATCTTAGCGTTTCGGCAAAGTTAAAATAAACGTTTGTTTTCTCGTTTTTAAGTTTTTCATTTACCTGAACCTGATTAATTCCAGGAAAATCATATTCTATTGGATCTTCAGCGGTAGAAATATTTGAAAATTCGTTATTTAACTCGTTTAATATACAGTATAAAGTCGTAGTTTTACCCGATCCTGTAGGACCGGTAACCAATATCATTCCGAAAGGTTTATGTATGCATTCGTTAAGTAAATTTAAATGCGTTTGCGAGAAACCTATTTTATTTATATCAAAAATAAGTGAAGATTTATTTAAGATTCTCATAACTATTTTTTCGCCGAATAAGGTAGGTATACAGGATACTCTTATATCGATTTCGCGTCCGCCTAAAGAAACAGTTATTCTTCCGTCTTGCGGAAATCTCTGCTCTGTTATATCAAGTTTTGCTATATTTTTTATACGCGCTATGATATTAGATTTTGCGGTAGGCGGGGTATTTGAATATTCGCTAAGCCTTCCGTCTATCCTGAATCTTATTCTCGAAAATTTTCTATAAAACTCTATATGTATATCGCTTGCGCCGCGTTCTACCGCATCGCCGATAACCTTATTGACGTATTTTTCTACCGCGCTAGCGCTGTTTTTATCTTTGCTTATATCACTGACGTCGTTTGATTCATCTACTGTCTTAACTATATTGTCGGGGTTTTTAAATTTTTCAAGAAAAAAAGAAGCGTTATAATATTTAGACATTGCGTTTATTATCTGGGAATAGGGGGCAACTGAATATACGGTCGGGATTCCGGTAATGAAAGAAATTTCATCTATTATATCGTTTCTTGTGGGGTCAGCGGTTGCTATGCAGAGAGTATTGTTTTCAATTTTATAAGGTATGATGCGAAATCTTATGGCTTTTTCCGGAGGAATTATATTTATTATATTTTTTGGAATTTCTATATCATTTATATTAATTTTATTTAAAAAAAAATATTTTGCCAGGAAATCAGGCAGTTCACTTTCATTTAGCTTGCCTTCGTCGATAAGTATTTTTATTAAAGGTCTTGCAGGCAGGCTTTCCATGCTTACGGCTGATTCAAAATCATTCCTGGTAATTAAAGAATTTAATACCAGAACCTCGCCTAGTTTATAGTTTTCGTCCTTTCTTGGCACCGATAATTTTTTATTTTCTTCCGTTTTATTTGATAAAGAAGCCATTTATTATATTTATAATATTTAATTAAAAATATCAAATAAAAATTTGATATTTTTAAAATATTATGATATTTTCTTTTGGGAATGAAAGTTTAGGTAATTTGAATAATTTAAAAATATAAAAAAATATGCCGGTATATTCAATATGATTAATGTTGATATGAAACTGCATAGACATATTCTCCTTTCAGATATTCAAGAACAAAAGCTTTTTGTTCTTCTTAAAATAAATCCAGTTGAAGATATAACATTTAAAAGACAGCCTTTTCGTATTGTTTTTGCAGTCGATACTTCAGGCTCTATGAGAGATTACACAGATACAGATAAAAAATGCGATGAACTAATTAATGAAAGTTCAGTGGCATTACCAAAAAAAACTAAAATAGACGTTTTAGTAGAATACTTAATAAATTTATTTGATTCGCAAATTTTTAAAAATGGCGACAAATTAGCCATAGTTCAATTTAATGATGCCGCAAAAGTTTTAGTACCTTTCACAGATGCAGAAAATAAGGAAGTATTAATAGATGCCGTAAAAAATTTAAAAGAATGCAGCGGTGGAACAAATACTGGGTTAGCAATGAAGACGGCATTAGAACTTTTTTCAAGAGAAAATGGCAATGGCAAAATGTTTCTTCTTACGGATGGAATAACTTTTGACGAAGATTTGACTTTAGAAATGTCCGAAGAATTTGCAAAAAATAAAATACCTGTGATTACCATAGGCATAGGGAACGATTGGAACTTTAATTTTATTAATTTATTGGCTGACCGCACAGGCGGGAAAGTTTTATATGCCCTTTCCGATAATGGAAATGCCGTTTATCCTCCATATATTAAAGGCGGAGAATTAACGAACGTGCTTATTTCAGAACTAAATCGTTCTGCCGATGAGATATTTACAAATATAATTTTAAATATTAATACCATCAAGGGTGTCGATATAAAACGCATTTCTAAAGTTTATCCGGTTCAAACGGAACTAAACTTATCTCGAAAGCCATATTTGCTTGGAAACGCGGAGGCCAGAGATATTACGGTATTTTTAATTGAAATATCGGTTTTCCAAAATAGTGCCGGAAAAGTTCGTTTGGCGCAATTTAACTTGACTTATGAAGTAGGAGGCATACCATACAGACAAGAAGGTCCTATTATTGACGTAACGGCAGAATTCGTAAAAGAATACGACCATAGTTTAAATTTAAATATAGATAATGAAGTTATGCAATACGTGCAGCAAAGAAATTTAAGCTCGATGGCTGATAGAATTTCGGAAGAATCAAAGACCAATATTAATAAAGCGGTGGAAATTTTGAAAGCAGCCATGCAAAGCGTTGGTGTAATAAATAATATTCCGGTAATGAGCGTTTTAAATAATGCCGTCAATGAACTTAAAAATAAAAAAACAATAAGCGAAAGCACTTTAGCCGCATTAAAAGTTGGCGTTAAAACTCACACTATAAAATATGGCCAGGAAATTTTTACAGACGAAGAAATTAAAAAAATAACGGGAATATAAGAAACCATTTAAATCAATCGATAGTTTGATCAATTGATTTTTTTATCTCGATTATTTCTTCTATGCCTTTAAGAAATGCGTAAAAACAATCAGGGTCGAAACTTTTGCCTGGCACCATTTCTTTTTCCATTATTTCTATTGCTTTTTTAATAGATAAGGAAGGCTTGTAGCATCTTTTACTGACTAACGCGTCAAAAACGTCAGCAATCTTGCAAATCCTTCCTTCTATGGGAATTTCTTCACCCTTAAGACCTAGAGGGTATCCTTCGCCGTTAAAGTCTTCATGATGGGATCTGGCAATAATGGAGCCGTCTTTTAAAACTGGCGAACTTGAATTTTTTAGAATTTCATATCCTATATTGCAATGGGTTTTCATTTTTTCAAACTCCTGCTCCGTAAGTTTTCCCGGTTTTAATATAATTTCATCTGGAATTCCTACCTTGCCTATATCGTGCATTGGACTGGAGTAAAATATTTTTTCTTGAAACAGCTCATCCATTCCGATATTTTTTGCTATTACTTTAGCATAATTAGAAACTCTTGCAATATGGTCGCCGGTTGCGGCGTCTTTATATTCAGCAATAGTCATGAGCCTGCTTAGCGATTCCTGCTCCATTTTATAATAATCATCCATAGATTTTTTGTAATAGGATTCTATGGCAAATGTATTATCTACCGCTAATTTTTTTTGAATTGAATTTGCCGCTTTTAAAGTGCTTATTAAATTAAGTCCTTTTTTTTGGGAGCATTTAAATATAAATGAGGAAACAAGATTGTTATAATAGCCGTATATCGCTATGTATAAAGAAGGTGAAATGCCAAATATATTATGCGCCAAACCATCTGCTATTCTATTTTTATAATAACCGTCATCATAATTAAATTCGAACAGGGATTTCAGATAATATATATTGCTCAGTTTTAGCTGTTCAACTAATTCCTTATCTATGTCCACATTTTCTTTAATGCCGTCTTCCCCGGTAATTCTTGAGTATAATAATTCCGATATTTCTTCGAAATATTCCTCCATACAATTTTTTATGGCTTTAATATTTTCTATATCTTCATTTCCGAAATTTATTGTATTTTCTATAAGCTTCACATGTTGCTCTTCCGTAAGTTTGTCAAGCATGCTTGCGCCTTTAGCCGATATCCCGCAATCTTGTAAAACTTTCTTAAACTTATCCTTATCCATATTGTATAAAACCTATTTGTATTATATTAATATGAAGATACAAAAATAATAAACTTATAATATTTATATTATATTATAAATATTATAAATAATAATAAAATAAATTAAAAATTTGCATATTATAAATGATTATTATAAAATTTTTAAAATGATATAATTATTATTAAGGAATATATATAAATCTTTTAAACAATAATTTAAAATCAATTTAATTTTATCCGCTAAATTTATTAATTAATTATTTTCGGAGAACGATTATGGCAAAAATGTTTGACGTAAAAATTATTCCTCATAGAAATTATTTAATGGCTGACACTCCGGATCAAAAGCTATTTATAGAATTAAAAATTTATTGTGAAAATAAGACGTCTTTAAAATCTTCCCTTGCCGTGGTTTTTGTCGTGGATACTTCAGGGTCAATGAGGGAGGTCACCGGCGGAAATTCTAAAATAGGCATATTGATAAACGGATTAAAAAATATAATAAATTCTTCTAAATTAAAAAGTACTGACAGGGTAAGCATTGTTAAATTTGACGATACGGCAAAAGTTATTCTTCCTTTAATTAATGCAGAAGATAAAAACAAGAACGTTATAAATTCGGCAATAGAAGATCTAATGAACTATAGCGGAGGCACAAGCATGGGTGCTGGACTA
Source organism: bacterium (assembly GCA_021777135.1). Classification (GTDB taxonomy): domain Bacteria; phylum SZUA-79; class SZUA-79; order Acidulodesulfobacterales; family Acidulodesulfobacteraceae; genus Acidulodesulfobacterium_A. The sequence goes on from JAJYDX010000009.1 coordinate 11,101, forward strand.
AAGGAAGCTTTCGACTTAATCTCCCATGAAAAGGCTAGAAAAAGAATTATTATGCTTACTGACGGTCAGACTTCCGACGAAGATTTAACTAGAGAGGTATCAGGCTTATTGGCTAAAGAAAATATACCTGTAACCGCTATAGGGATTGGCGAAGAGTGGAATGAAAATTTAATTACTTATATTACGGACCAAACCCAAGGCAAGCCTTTTTATGCAGTAACGGATGATTCCAAGAGCATAGCGTCTTTAAACATTGCCGTTAATTCTACGGAAATACCGGATATAATGATAAATGAGCTTGAAAGTGCCGTAAATGAAACCATTACCGGTTTGTCTTTGAGCATAAATGCTGCTAAAGATGTAATTATAGATAAAATTACCAGAGTTTACCCTGAAGTATCGGAAGTAAACTTAGCCGTAAAACCGCATTCTCTTGGGAATATAAGCGCGGAAGGAGAAATGGTTTTTATAATAGAGGCTACTTTACCAGAACGCAATCCCCTAAAATCAAGGCTTATGCAATTAAGCTTGACATACGATGTGCCGAATGAAGATTATAGAGGCGAAAATCCTCCTGAAGACGTTATAGTTGAATTTACGGTCGACGAGTTGCAGGCCTCTTCTATAAATCAGGAAGTAATGCAGTGGGTGCAACAAAGAAACGTAGGGTCTTTATTAGAAAGGGCTATAGCCGAATCTTCCCAAAGTCCTGAAAACGCAGCTAAAACGCTAGATATGGCAAGACGCATGACTTTAAAAATAGGAAACGGCGTAATGTCTAAACTAATAGAAAAAGCCCAGAACGAAATAAGAGAAAATAAAACACTCAGCCTTGGAATGTCTAAAACACTGAAGATAGGCGCTAAAACTAAGACAGTTAAAATAGATGGCGGAGAGGGCATTTCTGACGAACAAATAAGAAAAATGACCGGCGTTTAACAAGCAAAAAATAGGCTTGCGGAATAAAAATATAGATTTTTCGCGGTGCTAAATATGCCGACGATAAAAAATTTTGCCAGGCGATGCTTTCATTTAAAGCAATATAATAAAATATATTTCGATATAATATGAAAACAACTTCTGTGGTTCCAGGTCCTGGTGACGTTTTGAACGTCAAAGGAATTAATATATCGATAAAGCAGCCTTATATTGGAAATTGGTATAAAGCTGAAAAAATAGATGGAGAGGAGGTATTGTATTCAAATGGAAATTGGAGTTTATGGAAAAACGCTCCTCAATTCTCCTTGCTCCCAAAAATATTAGCTTGTTCTGAAAACGATATAATAATTGATATTGTCAAAGAATGTGACTCAAAATTAGAATTTAAACCTTCTCTTAAAAAAGAATATATCGATTTAATTATTTATGGACTTGCTGAAATAGCAGAGATTATTAAATATTTTAACGATAAAAAAATATCCGTTTTATATATTAACCCGGATTCTTTATATTTATGCGACGGTAAATTGCTATTAAATTTATTGCCGGATTTATGTGAAATAAATAAAACGACGTTTTCGTCTAAGGATTTCGTTGCGCCAGAAGTTTTTAGACATGAAAAGGCAACAGGAAAAGAAGGGGTATTCGTACTTGGAGCGTTAATCGTTAAATTATTTACCGGAGAAACTATAAATTCATACGAAAACGAGACTAATATCGCAAATTATATCGCAAATATAAATATTCCTGGTATTCCTCAATTTATTGCTAAGACACTTACAAGTGCCGAATACAGATTTACGCCTTCTGAAGCGGCAGATTATTTAAAAAGTATAATTGAAGAAAGAAAACTCCCAGTTAAGTTCGATGTGGGCATGTCTTCATCTGTCGGGTTAAACGAAGACAGGGCTATAGACGAAGATAGTTGCGGTTTTGCCATAGAAAATGTTTTAAATTCTACCGGAAGAAGTTTATTAATGCGTGCATGTCTTGCAGACGGAATGGGAGGGATGACTGCCGGTGATGTTGCCAGCAAAGCGGCGGTAGAGGGCTTTTTAAAAAATACAGCGAATAGCTTTCAAGAAATAAACGGTTTAGCCTTGGACCTTGCATGGCAGGCAAACGATAACGTTTTTAAGTGTTTGGGTGGGAAAGACGGAGGATGCACTTTTATTGGCATTGTTTTTAAAGATAATAATTTTGCGCTTGCACATGTAGGCGATTCAAGAGCATATATATTTAAGACTTCTGAAAACGAATCAAAATTTATCTGCCTTACTAAAGACCATTCTTATGTAGCTCTTATGGTGTCTAACGGAAATATGACAGAAGAAGAAGCAAATAATAGTCCCGATAGGAATAAAATTTTAAAATCTCTCGGTTCCGTTAGAAACAGACAAGAAGGCTATATAGACGACTTACAAAAAACTACAGGAAAAAAAACAGAAAATTTAGAAAAAGGAGATATGCTTATATTAGTTTGCGACGGCATATGGTCTGAAATAACCGACGGAGATTTTAAAAAAATTTTAAACGCCACGGGAGATAAATTAAATATTAATGCGGATTCTCAATATATAGCCGATATTTTAGTTGATACCGCTATAAAAAACGGTGGAAGAGATAACGCATCCGCTCTTGTAATTAAAAGAATTTCTTAAATATCATAAATATGATAATTTGTCCTTATTGTTCTTCTTCTATAGCCGAAAACTTAAAAATATGTCCTGTATGCGGAGGTAGTTTAGATATTGCCTATCCCACCTGCGAGCCCCTTTCTGAGGGAAGCGTTATTAATGAAAAATATAGAATCGAGAAGGTTTTAGGAAGCGGAGGTTTTGGCATAACTTATCTTGCCTATGACGAAAAGTTAGACAGAAAAGTTGCGGTTAAAGAATATTTTCCTGACGGAGTTGCTACAAGAACCGGCAATAAAGTCACTATACCTCCCACTCTTGATAATAACGAAAATATTCAAGGTTTTAAAAATGAAGCAAAATCCATTGCGAAATTAAGAAATCCTGGCATAGTCAACGTTTACGATGTAATAGAAGAAAACGATACGGTTTATATTGTTATGGAGTATATAGAAGGCGAACCGTTTTCCTCGCTACTTGGAAAAATAGACGAAAAAGCAGCCGTGAAATATATGAGGCACATTGCCGAGGCGATAGGTTACGTTCATATTGCGGGACTGCTTCATCAGGATATTAAACCGGAAAATATAATACTCACCAAAGACGGAATCGTTAAAATTATAGATTTCGGTTCTTCGAGAGTATTTGCCGCTGATAAGACCAAGACCTACGAAAAAATATTAACGCCGGGTTATGCTCCTTTGGAACAATATGGAGGGAGAGGCAAAAGAGGCGAATATACTGATGTGTATGCAATTTGTGCTACGCTTTACGCTCTATTAAAAGGTTTTCCTCCTCCAGAATCTACCGAGCTGGCAGGCGGTGCTGAGATAGATTATTCCGGAATAAGCGAAAATTTAAAAAATATTCTTAAAAAAGGGTTGTCTGTTAAAATTCCGGAAAGAATACAAAATACTTTAAATTTAATTAAACTTTTTGACGAGTTAGACGGGTCTGATAATAAAATTATAGGACAAGCAACCCAAAACACTGCCGTATATGATGGACTTAATAAAAATGAAAATATTGATACGGAGCTAGATAAACATGATATAGAAACGTCCTTAAACAACGTCAAAAATAGCGGCATACAGGCTCAGGCTAATAAGGAAGGTTATTCAAATCATAGTAAAAAAAGCATAACGTCTTTTTTTTCTATCTTCTTAGTTATTGCAGCAGTTTTGTCTCTAATTGCGGCGACTTATATATATTATCCTTATATCTTGAATATTTTTAAAGGATTCACTGGTGAATCTATGAATAAAACAAAATTAAAGGAATCGATGATAAATAAAAAAAATATAAAAAATGAAAATAACAAGAAAAGTAAAGAAACAAAAAGCATTAACGTTAACGCTAATGCTTCTGAAACTTCCAAAACATATACGAGTAACCATAGTGCCGCTTTATCTAAACCCTTGCCTCATCCGCATTATATTAGGCAAAGACCGGTTCCCCAAATAGTTCAAGCACCGAGCATTTTCAGAAGCAGCCCTAATGTATTTCACGGTCAAGGCTATAAGGACTTTAGCATATCGGGATGTTTTTACTGCCATATTATTTACGGCAAGGGGAGCAAAAACGGAAGTAATCTTTCACATGTAGGTTCGCAATTAAGTTTGCCCCAGATAGAAAATAAAATAACCCATCCCAATTCTTCTATGCCTCCTAATCCGAATATGCCTACTCAGGAGGTTGAACAAATTGCCGGATGGCTTGAAAGTTTAAAATAATTTATAATTTAATGTATTTAATAATTAAAAAAGGGGTTAATATGAAAAAGAAAAATTTTATTTTTTTAAAAATGTTAATTTTAGCTCAGGTTTTTATTGCCGCAATTTTTGCTTTCAATGCATCAAATTGTTATGCGCAAGTCGGCAACACTTTAAAAAAAATGCAGATTCAATATCATATGAAAAGAATTTCGATAAGTAAATTGTATTTATTAGAGCCTAATCTTTCGCAGTATAATTATAAAAACTCAAAGGTAATGGCTTTTGAATATACTTTAAATAAAGTTAAATACGAAGCAGTTTTTAACGCTTCCGGGGTATGCTGGATGGAATTTGCGGTCGCCGACAGTTCCACGGTTATACCATTAAGCGCTTTAATTCAAAAAAATCTTTACGGATATCCGATTTTATTCAAAACTTTAAAATACATACCAAACGAATACGAAAAACTACAATACGGAAGGAATATCGGGAAAGTAATTTATATTATGCAATATATTTATGAAAATAATTCAATATTGCAGGAAGCCGTAATGCCTTCAATGTCGCCAGACGGCAATTATTATTAAGACAAACTTTAAATAATTTATTTTTTAACGATAATAATCCCGTAGTTATTTGAATTAATAAAAATAACCACGGGATTTTATTTTAAAATATATTAGAATATTTATGGCAGTAAATTTGCAATTGAATGAGCCATCTGTTGTTTTAATAAAGGTTCGGCTGATGTGAATACGAGGTTCATTGCCGATGCCTGAGACACTATCCTATCCCTGTATATAGCCCAATTTTTTATGCCGGAGTTGTAGGTTGTAATATTGCTTGCAGTGCCTTGGCTTGCATTTGTGGAATTCGTAGTGTAAGTTCCAGCCTGTCTTTGTTCGAGCTGGATGTCAACGACCATCATATAGTTTTTGTTTTGAAACAATGAACCGATGATACCGCCAGCCAGTGCGCCAAGCGCGCCGCCTGCCACCATCGAGGTCCCTGAGTTATATCTCGAGCCTGCAAAAGCGCCGCCGAAACCGCCTGCTAAAGCGCCTGCGACGGTATAGTTGTTAGATTCTACCCCAATATATAGTATATTGGACATAAGCATAAAATTGGCTTCCTGAGGATTATTGGTTACTCTGTAGCCTTCGCTTATTAAGGCTGAAGTAAGTTCGTTTCTAAAATTAAGCCCCGTAGCCGTGGAAGTGTTTCTTGTACTTACATATACAATCTTATCCTGTGGAGCAACAGGTTGCAGGAATATGCTGGAACTCATTTTAGTGCTCAATGCGACGTTGCCGGACGAAAGGCCGCTTGCACTTGTTGTTGGACCTGCCGTAGTGGCGCATCCCGAAAAAGCAATGGCCGGTAGAAGAAAAAGCACAGTCAAGGCAAATAGTTTAAGCTTTGAAACATTATAATGCATTTGATAACCTCCTTGTTTGAATTTATAAAATAAACCCATTAAAATATAAGGCGATTTAATTATATTTTATCATAATTCCAATATTCTTTATTTATTATTTTTTAAGGTATTTGTCAATATTTTTTATTTGCCCTGTAAGACTGTCGGAAAATAATGTTTTACCGGTTTTTGAGGCCATATAGTACAAATATCTTGTTTTAGGAGGAGCTATAGCAGCCGAAATAGCTTCTATATCAGGGCTTGCTATGGGGGTCGGCGGAAGTCCGTAATTAAAATAAGTATTATATTGAGATTTTATTTTAAGATATTCCGGCTTCATATGAAGAAAAAGTTTATATTTGTCCCCTTTTTGCAAGTATTTTTTATACATTATAAGATTCATAGCATAAATAGAGGATGAGTCTATATCTAGAGGCATATTGATTTTTAATCTATTTTTTATCACCGAAGAAATTAGAGAGGTGGCTTTTTTGTTTTTTTCATCAGCTTCTTTTATTATAAGCGACGCAATAATTAAATCTTTATAAGTTAATTTAAGATTTTTTGTTTTTATAAAAAATTCACGCGCCATTATTTTAATAATATTTTCAGGTTTAGAATTTATTTTAAAAATGTAAGTGTCCGGGTATAAAAATCCTTCGGCGCTTTTAGCGTCTATTTTTATGCTTAAAAGGAATTTTTTATCAAAGCACTTTTTTAAAAAAAGCTTTTTATCTGTTATTTTATATTTAGACAAGATTGAAGCTATATCGAAAATATTTAATCCGGGCGGAATCGGAACTTTGGCTCTTGCTATATTGCCGTTAACAAATTCATGATAAATTGCCGCAGGGGACTTGTCTATTGATACGTAATAAGTTCCAGCCTGGATATACCTTGAATAGCCGCTGATAAATCCTATGAAATAAAAAAGATAAGGGTTGCCTATGAGTTTTTTGTGGTAAAGTTTATAAACTATATCTTTCAAAGAATCCCCTCTTGCGATAGTAATAAGTTTAGGTTTTTTAGGAGTGAAAGATTGCGGAGTTAAGGCATATAAAAGAAGATAAGCGATAATGATGACGGGAATTGCTATTTTTAAAATAAAAGTTATCTTTTTAACGCGTCTATAAAGAGCATAGTCGAAATAGCACATTTATTATTTGTATTAACCGGCTAATTTATATTAAGGATATATTGTATATTAATATTTTAAAATTATGCAAAGGTTTTTTTATGCCTGTCCAAGTAAGATTGCAATATGAAGGTCGAAGCGATTGAGTCAATCTTTTCCTTTCTTTTTTTTCTTTTTATATTTTGTTCTATGAGGCTTTTTTGTGCTTGGACGGAGGAAAATCTCTCATCGTAAACTGTAATCGTAATTCCACCGTCTATTTCATCTTTTAATTGCTTGATAAATTCTTCTATTTTAATAGATATCTCAGTTTGTTTACCTTTAAGTCCTATCGGCATACCTATGACTATTAATCCGACATCTTCCTCGTTTGTGATTTTTTTTAGATCGGAGACAGTCTTTTTTAATGATTCGTTTAATATAAATTTAAAAGGAAAAGCAATAGTTTGAGTGTCGTCGCTCAAGGACAGCCCGATTCTTTTTAAACCGAAGTCTATGCCAAGAGCTTTTTTATTTTTATTTTCAAACATATTCGGTTTGCGATGTGTGCGCAGTTCCGGTAAGATTTGCTTCAAATCCTAAATCGCTTATCAATTCTAAATCTAGTTCCGGATTTCTTCCAGAAGTAAGAAGATAATTACCAAGAAGCATGCCGTTAGCTCCGGCAATAAGGGCAAGCGGTTGAAGCTGGCGGAGGTTGTGCTCTCTCCCTCCTTGCGCCAGGATATTTTTACTGGGATTTACGAGTCTGAAGACGGCAAGAGTTTTTAGGCATTCCATAGGGGTAAGCGGTTCTGCACCTTCAAGAGGGGTGCCTTTTATAGGATTTAAAAAGTTAACCGGAATATTATCGACATCCAGTTCTTTTATTTCTTTTGCCATTTTTATTCTGTCTAATCTTGATTCACCCATTCCTATAATTACGCCGGAGCAGACTTTAAGCCCGGCTTTCTTTGCGGATTTAACTGTTTCCAAGTTGTCTGCAAAAGAGTGTGTGGAGCATATTTCCGGAAAATAATCCTTGCTTGTTTCGATATTATGATGAAACACTTCCAGACCGCATTGTTTTAGGAAAGACAAATCTTCATAATTCATAAGTCCAAGAGAAGCGCATGGAGTAATCCCTACCTCGTTTTTTATAGATCTTACGGCATCGGCAATTATTTCTAGTTCCGCGCGTTCTGTTATCCTGGTTCCGCTGGTAACTATTGAGAATTCATTTGCCCCGTTATTTTTTGCTATTTTAGCCGCTTCTACTATATCTGAAACTGGCATAAGAGAGTTAACCTTAATTTTTTTTTCTTTTTTGCCTGCAACGGCTGATTGTCCGCAGAATGAACAGTCTTCCGAGCATATTCCAGTTTTTGCGCTTACGATAGAGCAGAAGTTGACCTTTTTTCCTGTATATTTTTCTTTCAGTTCAAGAGTTAAAGAAAAAAGTTCAAGAAGAGGGGCGCCGGAAAGTTCAAAAACGGATAAAAGGATATCGTCCGTGATTTCTATGTTTTTATTTATGGATTCCTTAATTTTTAATAGTAAAGTACTCATTGTTTATTTTTTATACCTATATTTAGAAATAGTAATAATTCAGATGTGATTATCCTAAAAATTGCTATTATCGTTATTGTCGTCTGTATCGTCAAAAGGGTTATTAAAAAAAAATTGAAACGACTGACTCTTTTTCATTAAAAATACAAGTTCATCTATGCTTTTAGATTTTTCGATCGCATCAAAAATGGTTTTTAGTTTATTCTGATAATCTATAATTTTTTCTCTAAGGTTGAAAATTACCGACGCACCTTCATCGTTAACTCCTAATTCGTTTTTAATTTCAGAAATCAATATAAGTGTTTCAGCGGTTTTTTCGTCTATATATAGAACGTTCTCCTTCCGCTCTACATGAATTATTCCTTCATCTACAAAAAACATTGCGGATTTGTCATTTAAATTAATTTCGCCGCAAAAATTTATAAGATTAATAAAATAATCCATTTTTAAATTCCTTCTTTTGAAAGCTCGGCAAATATCTTTCTTGTTTTATCAGATATGCCTGAAGGTATATCTATTAATACGGTAACTATTAAATCTCCGGTTTTTTTTCCTGAAACATCAGTGGCGCCTTTTTTAGGAATACGGAACTTTGTTCCATATTGTGTTCCGGAAGGTATTGTAATCATAAATTTACCTTCTATTCCCGAAACTTCTATTTTTGCTCCAAGGACTGCCTCGGTTAAATTTATTTTTTTATTAATATAAATATCATTTTCTTTTCTTTCGTAAATATTATCATTTATAACGGAAATAGTAATATATAAGTCACCGTTGTCGCCGCCGTTAAAACCAGCGGAGCCTTTTCCAGAAAGTTTTATTTTACCGCCGTCTTGAATCCCCGCAGGTATTTTTATTTTTATTTTCTCGCCATTTAAGTTAATTATTCTTTCGGTTCCTTTGACGCTTTCTATTACTGATATTTCAAGCGAAGCATTTAAATTACTTCCTTTCGTAGGCCCCTGTTTTTTTCCTGACCTGTTAAAAAGGTCTGAAAATATATCCTCGAAGTTAAAACCTTCTCCGCCGCCGGCATTGTTGTAGTTATAATTAAAACCTGAGTTGTTGCTCCCAGAGTAATTATAGTTGTATTGTCCTTGGCCTTGGCCGGCGCCTGCGTTTTTAAAGTTAAAATAGTTACTTCCAAGTTCGTCGTATTCCTTTCGTTTTTTTTCGTCCTTGAGGATATCGTATGCTTCCTGTAATTCTTTAAATTTAGATTCTGCGGTTTTATCGTTAGGATTGACATCAGGGTGGTGTTTTCTTGCAAGTTTTCTATAGGCTTTTTTTATTTCATCTGCCGAAGCCGTTTTATCTACGCCAAGTATTTTGTAATAATCTTTATATTCCATATTTAATATTTATAACAGAATTCATAAAAAAATTCAATATCATGGAAATATATGCCATAGGAATCAAAATATAAAGATAAAATTATTTTAAAAAAACTATTGATTTTTTTTAAAATAATGATATATATATATTATACAAAAATTTAATCTGTACCATAAATCTTGCATAATCCGGTTTGTAAAAGTTAATTAAATTTTATTTTAATTTTAAGGAGAGAGTTCACGATGAACAAAAAAACAAAGTTCGGCCTTTCTATGTTAGGCTTAGTTCTCGGCGTTTCCGCCGTTCTTTCTGGATGCGCCCCAAAGGTTACCAAGACTTCTTCAAGCGCCTTGCCTCCGGCAAAACAACCTACGGCTTCAGCTGCGAAGTCTCAGGCTCAACAAGTACCTTCTTATATGAAGAAGTATCCTTGGCTTGCAAATTACAGCATTCAATCTAATTCCAACAACATTCATTTTGCTTTTGACAAATCTATTCTCACCCCGCTCGATAAAACTATTCTTAAGAAAGATGCGATTTACCTTAAGTATAATTCAAACGTAGCTATACAAATTCAGGGCAACTGCGATAGGAGAGGCTCGGAAGCATACAACCTTGCGCTTGGATGGAGAAGGGCTAATGCCGCCAAAGCATATCTTCAAGATCTTGGCGTAGCAGCAGACAGGCTTAAAACAATCAGCTATGGTAAAGAAAAGCCTCTATGCAGAGCTCATACCAGCGTGTGTTACGCAATAAACAGAAGAGACCATTTTGCAGTTGCTAAATAAACAGCAAAATTTTAAAGTTTTAAGTTAAAATTTAATTTAACCCTGAATAAGTAAAGTTCTTATTCAGGGTTTTTTATTTCTCAAGTGTCAGATATGCTATATTGTATGTGCAGAAGACGGTTCCATTTTTATCGCGGTAATGTTTGTCGTAGTTAGCTAGTACGCGTCTTAATAAAACTGTGTCGCATATTTTTTCGTTAACGGCATTTTTTGCTCCCAGCATATTTATTCTTTTAAGTAGTTGCAACGAAGATTTGGCAGTTTCTATGTATTCTATGGATTCTGATGAGTTTATTTTAAAACCTGCAGCTACTATTTTTTCTTTAATATATTCTAGGCTTGGAAATGTATGCATTTTTATGCTTTCATTAGCTATGTCTTTAAAATTTTCCCTAAATTCCTTTAATGTTCCAGAAATTAAAAATGACAGGATAATAATTCCGTCGTCCTTTAATAGAGAAATGCATTTATTAAGGAAATCTCCTATATCGTTAAGCCAATGAAGCGTCATATTTGAAAATATTACGTCAAACTTAATTTTGCATAAAGGCATTAGTTCTGCGTCTCCGCATATAAAATGCGCATTATTTGACGACCCTTTATTTTCATTTGCTTTTATTTTTTTTTGCGCTTTTTTAAGCAGACCTAATGCAATGTCTAATCCTAAATAATCAAAACTATTTTCAGATACGGCATCTTTAATGGCAAAATATCCCTGAGCCGTTCCGCATCCTATGTCTAGTATGTTGATATATTTTTTATCGGAATTATAATTTTTTATAGTTCCGGATATCATTCTAAGAGTCAAATTATGATAAGACGTAAAATTATCATAATCTTTAGCGCCTGAAAAATTTTTTTTAACTTTATGTTTGTCTATAGTCATATTTTTAATTATCTATACGCAACTGTAAAATTTGACGTTATGCGCAATATCTTTTAATGCTTTTTTAAGAGTCTCTTTTTTCAGCTTTGCATTTACTCCGAGCCTTAATCTTGCATTTTTTCTTTGAACAGTCGGGTATCTTACCGCTTTTAGGTAAATCCCCATCTTTAACAATTCTTTTTCAACAGATACGGCCTTATCTTCTTCTCCAATAAATATCGGGATTATATGGGTAGTTGAATTAAGAGTATTCAGTCCCGATTTTTTTAAGTAATCGCGCGCAAATTTAGAATAGTCCTGTAATTTTTTTACTATTTTAGGGTTGTCCTTTATTAGCTTTAATGCTTCCAGGGCAGAAGCGGCTGACGAAGGAGGTATGCCTGTAGAAAATATAAAAGTTCTGCTAAAATTAATCAGATATTCTATTATTAATGAACTTGAAACGGCAAAAGCTCCGTTTGACGCAAGAGCTTTGCCCAGAGTTCCTATTATTATATCAGGTTTTACTTTATGAAAATCAGCGCTTCCCCCGCCTTTTTCCCCGATTGTTCCGGTTGCATGGGCGTCATCTACGATACTTAATGCCCCGTGTAGTTTAGCAATATTTAAGATGCCTGGTAAATCGGGGACATCTCCGTCCATACTGAAAACACCCTCGGTTATAACAAGTTTTATTTCATAGTTCTTATGTTTATCTAAAATGTTTTCAAGACAATTTAAATCGTTATGCTTAAAACTCTTAAATTTTACGCCAGATGCCAGAACCCCGTCAATTATCGATGCATGAGAGAGTTCGTCGAAAGCAATGAAGGTTTTTAAAGGAAGGATAGAGGACAGAGACTTAATTATTCCGGTATTAGCTTGATATCCGGACGGATATAATAATGATTTTTCATAACCGCCTTTGAAATCGCATAGTTCTTTTTCGAGCGCCAAGTGTATTTCAGAATGACCATATATTAAAAAAGAAGATGATGCCGAAGTTCCATAAACGTCGATTGCTTTTTTTGTCGCTTTTTTTATCTTTTTGTTTTTAGCAAACCCTAAATAATCGTTAGTTGCAAGATTAGCCGTTGCGGTGCTATAATTAATAAAACGGCCATTTGTGTTTTTATCCTGACAGGTTTTTAGGTTAAAATCCTCATAGGCTATCTCAGGAATTTTTCTATAAAGTCCTAGTTTTTTATTATTTTCGATTTTGTTAAAGATTAATTCGGATAGTAAAGACATAACTTATTTTTATAATAACATATTTAAATATTAAATAAAATCTTTAAATTAAAATTAAAAAAGCAAATTATAATCTTTAAAATAGCAATCAGTCTTAATAATGAAAAAAAAATTTGAATTAACCGCGGTGGATTTATATCCTGAAATTATGAATATTTACGGCGACAGAGGAAATATTATTTATTTTAAATACAGGTGTTCTATTTATGGAATAGATATAAAAACTTATGATGTTTCAATAGGAAGTGAAACGGAAAAAGTATACAACGGAGCCGATATTTTTTTTATGGGCGGAGGACAGGATGCCGAACAGGCTTTAATTTATGAAGATTTTACTAACAATAAAAAAAATATTTTAACAGCGGCTATGCAAGAGAATAAGATAATGCTGGCAATATGCGGCAGTTATCAGCTGTTATGCGATTATTACAAATCTACAGACGGTAAAATAATAAAAGGTATTTCTATATTTAAGGGCTTTACGGAAGCCTGTAATCCAAGATTAATCGGAAATATAGCCGTTGAGACTGAAAATTTTGTTTTAGTAGGATTTGAAAATCATGGCGGCAGGACTTATATGGAAAAAGAACAGGATGTTTTAGGGACTGTCATAAAAGGATTCGGAAACAACGGAGAAGATAAAACCGAAGGGGCAAGAACCGGAAATTTTTTCGGTACTTATCTGCATGGAAGTTTTCTGCCTAAAAATTTTGCGTTTTGCGATTATCTCATAGATATTGCCTTAAAGAACAAGTATGGCATTGCGCTTAACGAAGCGGCAAAGATAAATATCACCGATGTAATTAAAATAGATAACGAATTTGAAATAAGGGCAAGGAATGATATTTCCGATTTGAAAAAATTTATTTAATTTTAATAGCTTTGAGTGTTTCTTTTTCTTTTTCGTATTTTACTTTTACTAACGTATTGAGCCCGCCTCTTGATTCAAATCTAGCTTCTATTTCCATAAATTGAGGCTTTAGCAGCTTAGAAAGGTCTTTTAAAATTCTGTTCGCGGCATGTTCTTGGAGAATACCGACGTTTCGGAAAGACAAAAGATAATATTTTAAAGATTTCATTTCAACTAATTTTTTTGACGGTGAATATGTAATAAAAAGCTCGGCAGTATCAGGCAGCCCAGTCCAAGGACATACCGACGTAAATTCTATGGTGCCTATTGTCACCGAAGTATTGCTATCCTGATATTGAAAATCCAATGTTTCTAGAATTGCTGTGTCAATGTTCTTTTCGGATAAAATATCAAATCTTTTATCCGAATATTTGTCTTCCATATGTTTTTTTATTTTTATTTTTATTTTTTTATTCTATAATATTTACTGTATTTTATTGATTTTATCATAATTATAAAAGCAAATCCATATTAAAATTATATAAAAAATATAAATGAAATTTAACAATTCACCTATAGGTATATTTGATTCCGGCCTCGGAGGATTAACCGTATTTAAAGAGATTAGAAATATTCTTCCTTCAGAAGATTTGATTTATTTTGGAGACACCGCAAGGGTTCCATATGGCAATAAGTCTAAAGAAACTATAATTAAATATTCGTCCGAAATTTTAGAATTTTTATCAGTCAAAGGAGTTAAGATTGTAATAGCGGCTTGCAATACATCGTCCAGCTTAGCTTTGGATGATTTGCGAAAGAAAGCTGCTATTCCGGTATTCGGCGTTATAGAGCCAGGAGCAAAGAAAGCTGTTCGCGTGTCGCCTTCAGGAAATATAGCGGTAATAGGTACAGCCGCGACAATTAAAAGCAGGGCGTATTCAACAGCTATAAATAAGGAAATATCATTTTTGACAATTGATAAAAACTTAAAGACAAATAATCATACTAAAATTATTGAAAAGGCCTGCCCTCTTTTTGTTCCTTTAGTGGAGGAAGGTATTATTAACGAAGAAATAACAAAAAGTATAATAAAATATTACTTATCTTCACTGATTGCAGAAAAACCGTCATGTCTTGTATTAGGATGCACGCATTATCCTATACTTAAAGGCTTGATATCGGCGGAATTAGGGAGAGATACGGAAATAATAGACTCCGGCGTTGAAACTGCTAAGGCCGTCAAATATTATTTAGAGGAAAACAATATGCTTAAAAAGGAAAACAAAAATGGTAGTGAACTTTTTTTCGTCAGCGACGATATAGATAAGTTTAAAGAACTAGGCGGTAAATTTTTAAAAAGACCTATAGAAAATGTTTACCTGACAGACGGCATAAAATAGCAGGCTTAAAATTAATTAAACATATAAACTAAACTAATTTTAACTTAATCATGATAAAAGACTTTAGAGCGGAATTGCAAAAAAGATTGATACTTTCAGACGGAGCTATGGGGACAGTCCTTCAGCTACAAAACCTTTTGCCGAAGGGGCTTCTTCCTGAAAGTTTTAACATTTCCGAAAAGATTAAATACATAAAGGACGTTCATAAAGGTTATTTTAATGCCGGAAGTGAAATAATAGTAGCAAATACTTTCGGCGCAAACAGAATTAAATTAGCAGAATACGGTTTGTCTGATAAAATATACGAAGTAAATTTTAACGCCGTTAAAGCGGTTAAAGAAATTGCCGGAAACAATGCTTTGGTTGCCATGTCTTTAGGTCCTACCGGAAAATTTATTTATCCTGTAGGCGAAATCACTTTCAAAGAGAGTTTAGAAATTTACAAAGAACAGGTGAAAGCCGGATTGGATGCAGGAGCCGATATTTTTCAGCTTGAAACCATGATAGATTTGCAGGAAATAAGAAGCGCGGTAATCGCCGTAAAGGAGATATGCGATAAACCTGTTGTAGCCATGATGACATTCGACAGCACTTATAGAACTATCTTAGGAACAACGCCGGAAGTTTTTGCTATAACAGCAGACAGTTTAGGCGTAGATGTAATAGGCGCAAACTGTTCTGTGGGACCTGTCGGAATTTACGAAATCCTAAAGAAAATGGCTTCGGTAACAGATTTGCCTTTAATTTCCAAACCTAATGCCGGAATACCTAAATTAAAGGATGGAGTTACTATTTTTCCGGGAAAACCGGAAGATTTTACGTCGTTGATTTCCGAACTTGCGCTTATAGGAGTTAGAGTTGTATCTGCATGCTGTGGCAGTAATTATTTGTTTATTTCGGCTTTAAAAAAAGAGATAGATAACGTTAATGCAAATGGATTGCCTCCAAAGGGTATAAAAAGAGAAAATGGAGTATTTTTAGCTTCTAGAACCGAATTTGTGTCTTTAGGTTATAATCATCCGCCGGTTATTATAGGGGAAAGAATAAATCCTACCGGCAAAAAAGACTTTATAGAAGAACTTAAAAACGGAAAAACGAACTATATAAGAAAAACTGCTTCAAAACAGGTAGAGGCAGGTGCTACGGTGCTCGATCTTAACGTAGGAGTTCCTGGCACGGATGAAATTAGTTCTATGAAAAAAGGAATTATAGCGGTAACTGGCGTTGTCCATACTCCGATATCCCTTGACTCTTCCAATCCAGAAGTTTTAGAAGAAGCGCTAATGCTTTATCCGGGCAAACCGCTAATAAATTCTATAAGCGGTGAAGAAAAGAAGCTTACCAAGATTATGCCATTAATAAAAAAATATGGAGCAGGAGTTTTGATTTTGGCTTTAGACGACGACGGTATTCCCGAATCTGCCGAAAAAAGGATTGACACGGCTTACAAAGTATATAACAGATTAATAGATTACGGCGTAAAACCATACGATATAATGGTAGATTTTCTGACACTGCCTATAAGCGCAGGGCAGGAAAAATCTCTTGTTACAGTGGAAGCGCTTTATAAAAATAAGAGGGCGCTAAATATTCCTACCGTTTTAGGTGTTAGTAACGTATCCTTTGGATTACCAAAGAGGTCGCATATTAACTCGTCTTTTTTGTCTTTATGTATGAAAGAAGGGTTGAGTGCCGCTATAATAAATCCCGAGGATGAATATTTAACGGCTAATTTCTATGCAATGAATGCCATTCTGGGTAAGGATTATCTTTTTAAAAATTATATAAACAGATATTCCGACGAAGCTAAATATCATTCTGCAAAAGATGAAAAAAAACAAGATACGGCTTTGAAAAAAACGGAAGGCGAACTTTTATACGATGCTGTTGTCCGGGGAGAAAAGGAACATATAACTCAATACGTCGAAAATATTTTAGCCAGCGGGGAATTGCCGTTGAATATAGGCAATAAATATTTAATTCCTGCACTTGAAGAAGTAGGCAGACTTTTCGATAAAAATATTTATTTTCTTCCACAGGTTATGGAAAGCGCAGAAGCAATGAAAACAGCTTTTAACAGAATTAAACTTGAAATGCCGAAAGACGACTCGGCTTATTCAGGTCCTAAAATATTAATGGCTACGGTAGAAGGTGACGTACATGACATTGGGAAAAATATAGTAACCATGCTCCTCGAAAACAATGGTTACGACGTAATAGACCTCGGCAGAAACGTAAAAACCGAAAAAATAATCGAAGAAGCATTGAAAAACAAAGTCGATTTTGTCGGACTTTCAGCTTTAATGACCACGACTGTAACGGAAATGGAACATGTTATCAAAGAATTAAAAAAGCATAATGTTAAAGTTTTTTCTATGGTGGGCGGCGCTGTTGTTACGGAAGACTATGCAAAATCTATTAATGCCGATATATATGCTAAAAATGCCATGGAAGCAGTAGAAAAGATAAAGAGGCTTGTCGCGGATTTATGAAAATAATATTACATTAATGTTACGTTTTTATTACGTTTTTGTTACAATTTCACAACAGCTGTTAATTTCTTATCCGAAAGCCTTAATATTATAGAAAGGATTTATAGAAAAATTAAGCAGTTAATCAAAATGATTAATTTTTAGGCAATATTAAGCCTTTAATATCTAAGGATAAATTAAATAAGTTACTTAATTAATTATGCTATTTAGAAAAAAAAATAAAGCAGAAATAGTTTTATATATTTTTTTAAAATTTGTTCTAAATAAAATTCTAAGAAGAGAAGGGGATGTCCTTCCGGCATATATCTTAAAAAAAATAGATAAGGATATTTTTGACGATTTTACTGAATATATTACATCTTCCGATATTCCGGTAATTATAGTAACGGGTACCAACGGAAAAACAACTACTGCTAACCTTATTGCCCAAACTCTTAAATTAGCAGGAAAAAGGGTATGTTCTAATTTAAACGGCGCTAATATGTCTAACGGTATTTTAGGGGCTCTTATAGGTGCTTTTAAATTTTCAGACTTAGGCTTATTTGAAAATACTTTTTTTAAATTCCCGTCAGATTATATTGTTATTGAATCGGATGAAAAAGTCTTCCCCTTTGTTGTTCCAAAATTAAAACCATATGCGGTAGTTATTACTAACTTTTACAGAGACCAGTTAGACAGATACGGTGAAGTAAACTCTACCGTTTCAGAAATTAAAAAAACCATAAAAAATTTATCCTGTGACACGTTGCTTGTTTTGCCGTCTTTTGAACCGTTGGCGTCATTTGTCGGTTATGGATTAAAAAACCGTAAGATATATTACGGTTTTAATAAATTTTTTTTTGGTAATGACGATACAGTTAAAAATAAAGCAGGAATGCGTCTAACGGAAACGGCTATTACCGACGCTTTGACTTGTCCCGGGTGTGGAGCTTTGCTTTTAATTGAAAATGAATTGAATAAAAATGCTCTTTTGTTAAATTTTAAATGCGAGAAGTGCGGTTTCACAAATTGCAATACTGATGTTTTAGCGAATTATAATAGTCATGATGAAATAAAAATACAATTACATAACGAAACTGATGACGGCGACTTTGTTTTTAAACCTGTTTTAACAGGTAATTATAATATAGCAAACTACCTTGCCGCTTATTCCGTTTTAAATAATATTAAAATTGATCGAGATATAATAAAACATTCTTTTGAAAATTTCGAAACTAAATTTGGCAGGTCCTTTAAAAAACAGATAAAAGATTTTGAGATCAATATAGACCTTGTAAAAAATCCAGCAGGATTTAACAGAGTCCTTGAAAAAATTGCCGGAAATTCTAACGCTTGCGCTAATCCGGTGAATATTTTATTTGCGCTTTCCGACAGAGATGCCGATGGCAGGGACGTTTCTTGGATTTGGGACGTTGAATTTGAAAAATACGTTAAAAATATCGGAAAAATTGTTATCACAGGACTAAGGCCTTTTGATTTAGCAGTAAGATTAAGAACGGCAGGCTTGGATAAAAATAATATTACAGTAGAACATAATTTAAAAAAAGCGTTTAAAAAAATTTTTCAAATTGTCGGAGGCGTTAAGTCTTCTGATAAAAAAATTTATATCCTTCCAACTTATACTGAGCTTTTAAGGCTAAAAAAGTATATAATATAAATTATGGCTATTATTTCTTATATTTTTATGGGTTTTGCCGTGATATTTACCTCAATAGGTCAAATCTTGCAAAAGGTAGGTTCGGGCAGAGTTAAAAAAGAGCATTTAAATATTGGCTTAAAATCTATATTTGTATTTTTTGACCCTTTTATATTCGGTGCGCTTATTGCACTTTTCTTTGCAACGGTCTTTTATCTTTTTGCGCTGTCTAAACTTCCGCTTTCTATAGCTTATCCCTTGTTGTCGAGCGGATATGTTTTAGTCGTACTTTTGTCTAAAATATTTTTAAAAGAAAAGGTAACTCTTAAAAGATGGATGGGCGTTTTTATTATAATAATTGGAATATTTATAATATTTAATTCAGGCAAATAAAAGACATTAATTTTATGAAACTGCTTTCTACTAACGGTTTTGTTGTTTATGCAAAAAAGATGAACGAAGCCGACCTCCTTTTAAGTTATATTACTGAAGATTACGGAAAGATTACTTGCTTTGCCAATAACGCAAGAAAAAGCAAAAAAAGATTTCTAGGCAAGCTGGAACCGGCAATGCTGACTAATATAAAATTTTATGAAAAGCCAGGTATGACGCTTGATATTTTATATGAAGTAGATTTAGTAGAAGATTATAAAAATTTAAGAAAGGACATTGATATATATCTTTTTTTGACAAAACTTATAGAAATTTCAAGGATTTTATGTCAGGAGAGAGATAACAATAAAAATATTTTTTACCTGATAAAAAATATTTTTAAAAGCCTTGATAAGCTGGAAATTCGATCCGCTGGAGTAAATCTGTCCTTATCTGCAAATGCAATACTGCTTAAATACGAAATTTATTTTATCTCAAACCTTCTTAGATTTACCGGGATTTATCCTAATTTTTCCAATTGTATATGCTGTTCGGGGAACAATTTGCACAATGATTTCGATTTTAGCCTAAAAAAAGGCGGAGTTATCTGTAAATCTTGTAAGGAAGATAGAAATAACGTGCCGGTGTATTCCGAAATTAAGAAGCTGCCCGTTAATTTTATAAATTTATCTAATTTAATGATAGAGTCGGATTTGTCTATAATAAATAAGTTAAACGTCAGGGAAGAAATCCTAATGGATTGTTCAATATTTCTGAGGGATTTTTTATCTTTTCACACAGGGAAAAGATTAAAATCCTTTGAAATTATGTGATAACGTATAAATTGTTTTAGTTATGGAAAATAATAAAAAACATGATATTCTAAGGCAGTTTCCCAGTGTGCAGTCTATTCTTCAAAATAATATAGTAGTCCGTTTTACAGAATCTTTCCCTATAGGTTTTATTAAAGAAAAAATTGAAAACTTAATAAAATCAGAAAAGAATAAGGTAATTGGATTCTTGAATTCACGAAAAGACGACGCAGTTTTGAAGGATATTAATTTTACAGTCGATTTTTTTGTTAAAAGTCTCGCAGAAGACCTAAGTAGTTTTTCCTACAGTCTTAAAAAGGTAGTTAACGGTACAGGTGTTGTTATCCATACAAACTTGGGACGCTCTATACTGCCCGAAAGCGCAATTAAAAATGTTTCAATAATTTCGTCCGCGTATTCAAATTTAGAGTTCAATTTAACAGAAGGAAAAAGAGGTAAAAGATATTCGCACGCGGAATATCTTTTAGAAAAAATTTTAAAATGTGAAAAGGCATTAGCGGTTAATAATAATGCTGCGGCAGTATTTATGGCACTTTCGTCTTTTTGCGGAGGCGACAGGAAAGAAGTTATAGTTTCAAGGGGCGAGCTTGTTGAAATAGGCGGTTCATTCAGGATACCAGATATCATGAAGGCGTCCGGCGCAATTCTTATAGAAGTAGGAACTACTAATAAAACGAAGCCTCAAGACTATAAAGCCGCAATAAACGAAAATACCGCATTGTTATTAAAAGTCCATCAAAGCAATTTCAGAATGAGCGGTTTTGTTAGCGGATTGTCCAGCGAGGATATTGTTTCAATCGGGAAAGAACATAATATACCGGTTATGGAAGACCTTGGTTCTGGCAGTTTCGTCGGTTTAGAAAAATTTGGACTGCCTTACGAACCTACCGCGCAGGAAGTAGTTAAAGCAGGTGTTGATATAGTTACTTTTAGCGGAGACAAACTTCTTGGAGGGCCTCAGGCCGGAATAGTAGCGGGAAAAGCTGCATATGTCGATATGATTGCCGCAAATCCTTTAAGCAGGGCATTTAGAATAGACAAGATGACGCTTGCCGCTCTTGAAGCGGTTCTTTTCGAATATTTAGACATAGAAAGAGCTGTTAAAAATATTCCCACTCTTTTTCTTATAGCCCAAACAGAAAAAGAAATTAGAAAAAAATCAGTTAAACTTCTAAATAAAATTAAAATTGCTGACAATATTGATAAAAACCTATTAGATTTTAAAATAATAAAAGATTTGAGTATAGTTGGCGGCGGGGCGCTTCCAGATTATATGCTTAATACTTTTGCTTTGCGTATAGCCCATAAAGAAATAAGTGCATCTGGAATAGGAAAATTTTTCCGAAGCTGCAATACGCCAATTATCGGAAAAATAAAAAACGACGAGTATATACTTGATATGAGGACGATACTAGAAGATGATTTCAAGCATATATTAAATGCTCTTGTATTAATTTCAAGATAAGACTCAAATCCCGATTTGGAAATTTATTTTTTGGATTCCCGGGAAAGCGGGAATCCTTGTTGTTTAGTTTTAAAACTTATAAATATTTTCTAAATCGGGATTTAGGTAAGACTTTTTGGTTTTTTATTTTTTATTTTATTGATATAATAAAAAATATATAATTTTTTATAAATATAAAAAAATATAATCATGGTATCTTCAAGCGTTCTTGTGCTAAATAAGTCTTTTATGCCGGTTCATGTTACCTCGCTAAAAAGAGCGCTTATACTTCTCTATCAAGATATCGCTAAAGCCGTGGACGAAAACTATAGAACTTTTAGTTTTGATTCATGGCAGGATCTTTCCGTTACTGAAAAAACAACCTCTATAGGACTTGTAGGTAGGGCAATAAGAGCCCCCAGAGTTATAATACTTCTGAACTATGATAAATTACCCAAAAGATATATTAAATTTTCCAGAGCCAACATATTTTTAAGAGATAAAAATAAATGCCAGTATTGTGGCAAAGAATTTAAAAAAAGCGAATTGAATCTTGACCATGTTATTCCTAGAATGTCCGGTGGAATTTCATCATGGGAAAACGTCGTATGCAGTTGTATTCCATGCAATAGGGCAAAAGGAGGAAGAACGCCTGAAGGAGCGGGAATGAAACTTATTAAAAAACCTAAAAAGCCTGAGTGGTCTCCTTATTATCATATTTCACTTACCAACATTATGTATAAAGAATGGATGCCTTTTCTGAATCTTGTTGATAATGCTTATTGGCATGTAGAACTAGAAGAATCTTAATAAAGTTTTATAGATAAGAACCTTATTGTTTTAAAATCAAATCATACTCTTATTAGTTTTAGCATCGACAATCATGAACATAATCCTTGTTCCATTTCAAAAAATTGGTAAATTTGTATTATATACCGTAGAGGAATTGGGTCTTATCGCAATCTATATATGGGAATCTTTTATTTCTATACCGCAATATTTTATTAATTTCGAGAATCTCATAGATCAAATCATTTTTATTGGTATGGATTCCTTTTATGTGGTTGGGTTAACCGGTCTTTTTACTGGCATGGTGTTGTCGCTTCAGGCGTATTATGCGGCTAAAATAGTAGGAGTTACATATATGATAGGGCCTACGGTTGCATTATCTATGGTAAGAGAACTAGGTCCTGTTCTGACAGCCCTAATGATTACAGCAAGATGCGGTTCTTCAATGGCATCGGAAATAGGAACTATGAAAGTTACGGAACAGATAGACGCATTAGAGGTTATGGCTGTAGACCCATATTATTTCCTTTCAGTGCCGCGTATACTTGCCGCAATGGCTATGCTTCCTGTAATGACGGTTTTATGTTCCTTAATAGGTATTATAGGCGGATACTTGGTATACGTTTATTTTTTAGGGCTTAACCACGTTACTTATATCGAAAAGATATATCAGTATATTGAGCTGAAAGACATATATAACGGTCTATTAAAATCTGTTTTTTTCGGGGCAATACTTGCAATAATAAGTACTTTTAAAGGATTTCAAACTACCGGCGGCGCCAAAGGTGTAGGAAAATATACTACGCAGGCCGTTGTCTTAAGTTCTGTTTATATCCTTTTTGCGGACTATTTGCTAACTTCTATTCTTTTTTAAGTAATTTTTATTTGCGATTAATTGATTAATAAAACGTCAGGATATATAATTATAAAGTATATCTGTATATAATTCAGGATATTTAATTTAATTTAATTTATTAGTTAACATGATCGTCTTACAGGGGTTATCAAAGTCATTTAGCGGCGTAAAAGTATTAGACGATTTGAACATTGAGTTCGGCGAAAAACAAATAACTGTGGTCATGGGCAGGAGCGGCGGCGGAAAGAGCGTAATGCTTAAGCACATAATAGGACTCATGAAACCAGATTCCGGTAAAGTTTTAATCGGCGGCATAGATATAAATGCCTTAAAAAAAAAGGAGCTTAACGAAATAAGAAAAAAATTCGGTATGGTATTTCAGGACGGAGCGCTTCTTGATTCTTTAACCGTGTTCGAAAACGTTGCATTTCCGCTTAGGCAGCATATGAAGCATTCCGAAAAAGAAATAGAAGATAAAGTATATTCTATTCTTGCCGACGTTGGTTTAAACGGGCAGTATAATAAAATGCCGTCAGAGATTTCAGGAGGAATGAGAAAAAGAGTCGGTGTCGCAAGGGCGTTAATTCTTAATCCTGAGATAATGCTTTTCGATGAGCCCACTACGGGACTTGACCCTGTTATGTCCGACGTAATTAATAATTTAATCATATCTATGCATAATAAATTTAAATTTACCGGAATAATCATAAGCCATGATATATCAGGGGCTTTTAAAACAGGTGATATTATCGCAATGCTTTACGAGGGTAAGATTATAGAATCTGGGACGCCGGAAAAGTTTCAAAATTCAAGTAACCCGGTGGTAAAACAATTTATATCAGGCACCATGGAAGGACCAATTTTAATTTAATAAACATTTTTTATTATGAATATTAATAAAGAAACAAAAGTAGGCATTTTTGTAGTTGCAGTTTTGCTGATATTGGCTTATTTTTCGGTCAAGGTTGGCAAAATACATATATTTAAGACTCCAACATATACGATTTCGGCATATTTTAAATCTGCAAACGGCATCGGTATAGGAACTTTAGTTACTATGGCAGGAATAAAAATAGGAACAGTCGATAAAATTAGCCTGGAAAGAGGACTAGCCAGAGTTTATATGGCGATAAATTCAAAATATAAAGTTTATCCCCAGTATGTCGCCTCAATAAGGTCTATGAGTCTTCTGGGAGAAAGTTATATATCTATCTCTCCTGTCGGCGCGGCTGAAACGGAAAATCAAACAGAAAAAACTTTGGATAAGGAAGTTGTAAGAAGCGAGTTATCACCTCAGGGAATGTCCTCTCTTATTATTAAATTTTCTAAAACTGCAGGAGATTTAGAAAAAGTATCTAAATCATTAAAAAATTCTATAGGTACAAAGACCGGAGAAAAGAATATAAAAGACATACTGCATAACATAGCGACCCTTTCCAGAAATTTAAACAGGCTTGTATATGTAAATCAGCAAAATGTTGACGTAATTTTGTCTAATTTTGCTTCTATTTCAAAAAATATAAACGGCTTAACCGTGCAAAACGACGCTGCTATAACTAGGACTATTCATAATTTTGATTCAATATCGTATAATTTAAAAGAGGAACTCCCGGCTATTACAGAAAATATAAAGGGACTTTCTAAAAATTTAAATTATATTGTTGCTAAAAATAGAAATAACATCAACAGCAGCCTAAAAAACATAAATGCAGATACAAAGAAACTAAAACTTACCCTAAACGAACTATACGGAATTTCTTCTAAAATAAATAACGGTCAGGGAACCATAGGCAGACTGGTAAATAGAAATTCGGTTTATGATAACCTTAACGGCTCACTTAAGGGCATTAATAACTTAGTAGGCGGATACAGCAAATTTCGGGTTAAGGTAAATATGAATTCACAATATATTGCGAGAAGCAAAGGCTCTATCTCTGAACTAAATGTTAAGCTTCAGCCGTCTCCCGGTCATTATTACGAACTCGGTGTGGCATCTGTGCCCATGGGATATGGGAATACCTATGGAGAAACCCAGACGACCACTTACACCACTAATAATCCACCATCAGGTCAATTTTATCCTTCCAGTGTGACTACCAATACGACCCAATATAGCTATTCCAACAGCATTAAATTAAATGCGTTAATTGCTAAAAACTTCTATAATTTTACGCTTCTTGCCGGATTGCTATATTCTACCGGCGCAGTCGGCGTCAATTATTATGTTCCAAATACCGGTAAAAATCTTAAGCTTTATGCAAGAGCCTATGGTTTTAATGCTGACAACAACGGCGTCAGCGAAGATATTAACGCCGGCATAGCATATACCTTTTACAAGCATATATTCTTAGACGCCGGCTACGATGATATATTTAATAACTCCAACAGATCGGTATATTTTGGGGGAGGAGTTAAGTTTACAGATAAAGATCTTAAATATCTTATAGTCGGCGGGAAAATGCCAACTCCTTAAAAAATAAAAAATGACTTCTAAGAAATACAAACTGACCAGTATGACAAGCGCTCACGGCTGAGGGTGTAAGATAGGTCCGGAGGACCTTTCTAAAATTCTCGAAAAATTACATGTTCCTCAAAATGACAATGTTTTAGTAGGGTTTGGATATAAAGACGATGCAGGTGTTTATAAAATTAACAACGATATCTGTCTTATTCAAACAGTAGATTTTTTTACTCCAGTTGTGGACGACCCATATTCTTTTGGCCAGATTGCAGCAGCTAATGCTCTTTCCGATGTTTATGCAATGGGTGGTAAGCCTCTAACGGCACTGAATATTGCTTGTTTTCCAATAAACGATGTAGAAAAAGAGGTTTTTAATCTCATACTTGCTGGCGGATTAGACAAAATTACAGAGGCCGGCGCATCACTTTTAGGCGGTCATTCAATCGACGACAAAGAGATAAAATATGGTTTAAGCGTTACCGGCATATGCGGCATAGATAAAATTTATTCTAATAACGGAGCCAAACAAGGGGATATTTTATATTTAACTAAAAGTTTGGGCACAGGATTTGCTGTTAGCGCTATATGTACCGATTTTCTTAATGAAATTACGTTAGTCGAGGCAACGCAGTCAATGTCTAAACTTAACAAATATGCTTCAGAATTGGCAGTTTTTTTGAAGGCGCCTAATGCGGTAACCGACGTTACCGGATTCGGTCTGATAGGACATTTAAGCGAAATGATGATCGCAAGCGGAACCCGTTGCGAGATTGATTTGCTTTCTCTTCCGGTTATAAACGGAGTTCCCGAACTGATAAAAAAAGGCATTAACCCTGCTGGAACTAAACGTAACAGAAAGTATTTTAATAAATATGTTTCTGTTAAGAACGGGCTTGATGAAAATTCTTTATGGGTTGCTTTCGGCGCGGAAACTTCAGGTGGTTTAATATTTTCTATTCCGGAAAGCAATACTTCCGAAACTGAAAATATATTTAAATTTAAAAATGAGCCGCTTTATAAAATCGGAAGGGTTTTAGATGAAAATACAAAAGATGGCATCTACATAAATATTATATAATTATGAAATATTCGCTAGGGGTCGATCTAGGCACGACGACCGTTGCAGCAATTTTAGTCGGCGAAGACAAGAATTCTTTTCCTGCCAAAAGCGTCTTAAATTTTCAATATCCGGAATTTGGTCTGGATTCAGTAAAGAGAATACAGAACGGCTTAGATAAAAATTCAGTTGCAAAACTGCAAAAAAGTGCTATATCTACTATAAATTATTTAGTGGACTCGTACAAAAAAGCATTAGGGTTTAGTTATGGCGATATAAAAGAAGTTGCTATTGCCGGCAATACTACTATGGAAATGGCGTTGTGCGGATACCCCTTATTATCTCTTTCAAGACCTCCTTATAAACCGATGTCCGAGCTTTTTTTTCCTGTTAATACAATTTATTTGCCAGGCTTTTATCCAAAAAATAAAGAATTATTTATTTTCCCGGTATTAGACGGATTTGTTGGAGGAGATACCGTTGCTTCAATTTATTATTTAGATATGGCAAAAAGAGACAAGCCTGTTTTTATCGCGGATTTTGGTACAAACGTTGAGATAGCCGTCGGTTTTAAGGATAAAATATTTACTACTTCGGCTCCTGCGGGACCGGCATTTGAAGGCGGCAATATAAAATATGGAATGACGGCTTCTGACGGCGCTATATCCGAAGTAAGCCTTAAAGACGGTATTTTTAAAATTAACACAATATTTAATTCCACTCCTTCCGGAATTTGCGGAAGCGGTATAATGAGCCTTATATATGAACTTCTAAAAGAAGGCATAATAAATAAAAACGGCAGAATTCTGCCACCCGAAGAAATAGAATCCGAAAATTTTACTGTTGTTGTTAAAGGTGAAATTGAAGGGGAAAATGATATCATGCTTTATTTTGACGGAAAAAATAATATTAAGTTTTTCCAGGAAGACGTCAGACAGTTTCAATTTGCAAAATCGGCAGTCAAATCTGCTTCCGAGATATTACTGGATAAGTTTAAGATTTCTAATTATGCAGATTTCGACGTATTTATATCGGGAACTTTCGGGAGCAGTATAAAACCGGATATCATAGACTTAATTGATATTTTTCCTTTTAAAGGAAAAAATATCAACATTATTAACGGGTCGGTTATTTCAGGATGCCTAAAATACATATCAGCTGATTCATATCAAAGAGAAAAAGATATAAAAAATATAATAAAAATATCTAAAAACTTTCCTCTTTCTGGCAGTGGAATTTTTCAAAAATACTTTATCAAAAATTTATCGTTTTTGCCTTAAGCTGTCCACAACCTCCGTTTATAGACACTGCTTTTGAAAACCTTATAGTAACTGTAAAACCAGCATTAGCTAATTTTAATTTAAAACTGTTGACTGCAGTATCTTCAGGTCTTTCGAAGTTTTTAAGATATGCAGAATCTTGTTCTTTATTGAGAGGAATCAGGTTAAATTTAACATTAGTAGGCGAAAACATTTTAATTAATTTTTTGGCGTCTTCTATTCCGTCGTTTAGACCTTTGATAAGTACATATTCTAACGTAGTTTTATTATGTATTGACGGCTTTTTGCTATTTATCAAAGCGGCTAAATCTTCTATTGGAAATTTTTTATTTATAGGCATAATCATACTTCTTGTTTTATTATCGGATGCGTTAAGAGATACCGCAATCTTATATCTGTATTCATCAAAATTTAACTCTTTTAAAATGTTAAGCATTCCGCAAGTGGAAACGGTAATTTTCCTAGGAGCTACGCCAATAAATCTGTCGTTTGATATTATATTTAAAGATTTTTCAACTTCTTCGATATTATCTAAAGGCTCGCCCATACCCATAAAAACAATATTAGTAATCCTAAAATTCGCATCTTTTTCTACGGTTAAAATCTGGGAAATTATTTCTCCAGAC
Organism: bacterium; assembly: GCA_021777135.1. GTDB lineage: Bacteria > SZUA-79 > SZUA-79 > Acidulodesulfobacterales > Acidulodesulfobacteraceae > Acidulodesulfobacterium_A. Next base: position 39,827 of record JAJYDX010000009.1, read on the forward strand.
GTTAAGTTTCTGGTAAAGCCTAAGCTGGAAGTTTCACAGTATGCGCAACCCATTCTACATCCTATTTGAGATGATAGGCATAATGTTTTTCTATTCTTATAGTTAATTAAAACTGACTCTATGGTTTCCTCATCTGAAAATTTTATAAGGTATTTTTTGGAACTGCCGTTTTCATCGGTTTCATATTTGGTATCAACTATTTCTGGAAGAACGACGTTAAAATTTTCGTCAAGGTTTTTTCTGAGGGACTTAGAGATATCGCTCATTTTAGAAAAATCAAAGAGCCTGCAGGAATAAATCCACCTCATAACCTGTTCGGCGTTATATTTTTTAAATCCGTTTTTGATGCAGTATTCTTCAAGTTCTTCTTGAGATTTATCGAGTATACTGGATTTAGCATTCATTTTGTTTTAGGGCTTTCCGTGCTTGTTTTTAACAATAAAATATGTTAAATTTTATATTATATTTATTATTATAGCATTTATCAGATTAGATTCGTAAATTAATGAACGTAGCAGGGTCGTTTTATAGTATGAATAGCGGTGAAGATATTTATGTAAAAAGCATGGGTATTATAGATTCACTATTAAAAGACGACAAACGCTTTAATGATTCATATTCTGAAGCCGAGAAATCAGTTGTAAAAAGGGTAATTCACGCCACAAGCGATATAAGTTATGCTGAAACCGTTTTTTTTACAAATGGTTCAGCAGAAAAAAGTATAGCTCTCATCAGAGAAAAGACAGTTAAAAAAAAACCTTTAAAAATTGTATGCGATTCGGAGATGACTAAGGCAGGTGTAAGCAGGAACGTAAATAAAAATATAATTCTGGATTTAAACTGTTACATAAACTCGGCTGAGTTGCCCAAGGGGAGCGGAATGACTAAATCCGCTTTTTCTATAAAAACTGCTATAAGTGAAGTATTGCCCGACATAATAATAATAGGCAATGCTCCTACCGCATTGATGGCGTCTATGGAAATTTGTCATGAACTTTATAAATCGATAAACTATAAACCGTCTTTGATTATTGGTATGCCTGTAGGTTTTGTTGGTGCCGCAGAGTCAAAGGAAATTCTTTATGGTAATAATTTTTTTAAATCTATAGGAAATTTTGGAAATTTAGGGGGCAGTTCTTCAGCCGCTTCTGCTATGAATGCTTTATTGCGTGAAAGCTTATGAAAATTTTATTAATTTTTATCACGGCGGCCGTTTTTTTATTAAACACTTTAATAAACATAATTTATGTTAATTCTGCCGTCGCCGATATTTATATGCGGATTAGTAAAGACGGCACTGTTTCGTTCTCTAACGTTCCTGTTTCAAGCCGTTATAATCTTTATATGCGAACGAGAAGAAAAAATTTAAATAATCATCTTAACAATATAGAATATATACCTTATAAAAATATAATTTTTAAAGCCTCAAAAAAATACAACGTGAGTCCTAAATTAATAGAAGCGGTAATAAGGGCGGAATCCGGATATAATATAAAGGCAGTTTCTGATAAGGGCGCGGAAGGTCTAATGCAACTTATGCCTCAGACGCAAAAAATATTAGATGTGACCAATCCCTTTAACCCATCTCAGAATATTTACGGAGGCACTGAATATTTAAAGAGCCTTATTGCTAAATACAGAGGAAACCTCCCGCTAGCTCTTGCTGCCTATAATGCTGGAAGTAAGGCCGTTAAAAAGTATGGCGGTATACCTCCATACAGCGAAACAAGAAGCTATGTTAACAGGGTTATGGACTATTATAAGGAAAAAAAATAACGTTTATGAAAAACAAAAAACAGATATACAATATTCCTAATATACTTACCTTTTCTAGAATATTGATAATTCCAATAATATTTACCATGCTTTTTTTTAAAGAAGAAATTTATGGAATATATGCCGCATTTTTTTTCTTTATTGCTATCTTAACTGATTTCATCGACGGCTACATTGCAAGAAAAAAGAAATTAGTAACTAACCTTGGAATTTTTTTAGATCCAATTGCGGATAAACTATTGGTTATAACTATTCTTATTATGCTTATACCTTTAAAAAGAATTCCTGCATGGGTCGTAGCGGTTATAATATTCAGGGAGATATTTATTACGGGATTAAGAGCTATAGCAAGCGAAAAAGGAATAGTTATTTCAGCGGGAAAGGAAGGAAAATGGAAAACCGCATTTCAAATGTTCGGGATTTTTTGTCTGCTTATTTACTATAAGCATTTTTATTTAAATTTTGGATATATAGGATTGGCGCTGATTTTTATAAGCATAATATTTTCTTTAATCTCCTCATATAAATATTTAAAAAGCGTATCTGGTATCCTGCTCGGAAGTTAATACCTTGCTTTTAGCTAAATCCAATTTTGCTTCTTCTATAAGCATATTGTAATTTTTATAGTGCCTCTTTAAATTTAATTCAGAAATTCCGTATTTTAAAACCGGTTTCACGTTATCTGGAAATTTTAGAAGTCCGGCAAACTCGTCTTTAATTTTTTTAAATTTTTTATAAGCGCTTTCGTAGTTCGTATGCGGCAAAATGCTCGTGAAATTATTAAAATCTATTCTGAATATAATATCTGTTTTTCTCATTCTCTGTTTAAAATACATTCCTATAAATTTTAACACTTGATTAAGTTTGTCGTTACCAAAAGAGTTTCCGAAAAAAATTAAATTTTCAAAATAAAATACAGATAAAGATAATGGAAAACGATATCTTTCAGACCTTTCCGTTTCTCTTGAAAATATTTCATCGAATTGATTTTCCGTAAACATTCCTGTCATTTCATCATAAAATGTGTTATTTTTTAAAGTTTTCCCGTTTAAAGACGAAATATGGCAGACTAAAGATGTCAGGTCGCGAAATATGAATAATGTTCCGGAGAATAGCCCGAATTTATTAAGCATAGTTATGCTTTCTATGTTGAAAAATCTTTCCTCCGTGCTTCCATTCCCGGTATTAATATTTATTTTTTTATTAACTGTTATATTGCATAGATCATTTACATATTTTATGTCTTCAGATAATTTTTCGTCGTATGAAACAAAAATAGAATCTTTTGAAGAATTTAAAAGTATCTTTGCAGGTTCGTTCATATAAACAATTTCGCCTTTTATTCCTTTTACGGCAATAGGCATATTAGATGATGAAAAAGATTTGGCGTAATCAAAATCTATATGCGGATCAGATACGAACCGCTGAATGCTGTTTAAAATATCCATAAAATTTTAAAACGAATCATTTTAAAATTGAATTTTTTTTTTATATATTTTATACTATTTATAATGGGTACTTAATAAATTTACTAATATTTAATTATAACTAAATTATACAATAATAAAATATAAATATGAATAAAGAATATGCTTTTTTTTGGGGCTGCACAATACAGGCAAAATTTCCATTTATGGAAAAAGCTACAAGACTAGTCCTAGACAAATTAAACATAAAATACAAGGACATAGATTCTTTCACCTGTTGCCCGGAAAAATCTTTGGTGAAAAACATTGATGAAGGTCTTTTTGATCTAACAGGAATTAGAAATATAGCTTTGGCCGAGAATGAAAATTCCGACATAATGTCTGTTTGTACCGGATGTTATTCAAATCTTAAACAAATAAGGTCAAAAGTTGTATCCGACCTCCCATATCAAAAAAAAATAAATAAAACGCTTGAAAGGTTAAATTTGAACTTTTCTGGCAAATCGTCGGTGTATCATTTTATAGAACATCTTCATGATGAGGTTGGATTAGATAAGATAAAGACAAATGTTAAATATCCGTTAAAAGGTCTGAATATTGCTATACATTACGGGTGCCATTTAGTTAGGCCTTCCCACGCAATAAATTTTGATTCTCCATTTGATCCACGTAAATACGACAATATTCTGAAAGCGCTTGGAGCAAACGTAGTAAGTTATAAGAACAAGATGATGTGCTGCGGTCAAGCGTTGGACAGAGTAGACGAGCACGATAAATCTCTTATTATGACCAGAATTAAGTTGGATTCCATAAACGAGAGCAAAGCTGATGCTATTTCTACAGTCTGTCCTTCATGTTTTACTCAGTTTGATACAAATCAGTTCATGCTTTCAAAAGAAGGTCTTAACCGTCAGATTCCCGTTATAACATTAGAAGAGCTTATGTGTTTAGCCTTTGGAATTGAAGGAGCAGAAGAATTTATATTGCAACATAAAATTAAATCCGGTAAGTTTTTAGAAAAGTTTAATGGAATAAAGGCATTAACGGACTATTCTACAGCATTTGATAGGGACTCTTTAGTTAGGTGTTATAACTGCCGCGCGTGTAAAAACGACTGTCCAATGAGCCTGTCTTTTGAATCTTACGACCCACCACTTGTGATAAAAATGATTTTAGATAACGATGTTGAAAGGGCTATGTCTTCAAAAATTGTATGGGAATGCCTTGAATGCCACACTTGTGTAGAATTGTGCCCTCAAAATTACAGCTGGGAAACCGTTCTTACAACCCTTAAAAATCTTGCTATAAAAAACGATGTTGGTCCGCGGAACGTTAAAAAAGCTGAGGAGCTTTTCTTTAAAACATTGAGGCTAGGGGATCCGCAAGAAGGAATGCGGAAAAAATTAGGTCTTCCGCCGGTGAAAAAGATTCTTGATTCTGAATTTAAAAGGATAATAGACGAAAATATTTTATAAAACAATGTAAAAATGATATATTGTTAAAAAGACCCATATATGTTATATTTAAAACGATTGTATTGTATAATTTTATAAAAAGGATAGAGGGATTAAAGTGCTAAGGACAAAAAATAAATTTAGTACCGAAAGGGACATATCGGGATGCGGTTTGTGCGGTATTATAAACGCTAAAAAAGTCAAGACTAATGGCAGCGATATAAAAAAGTCCATATCAGTAGAACATGACAGAGGGAATGGTTTAGGTGGTGGTTTTGCCGTTTATGGCAATTATCCTGACTATGCAGAATTATATGCTTTTCATATAATGTACGACAGCCTGTCTGCTAAAGCAGATGTTGAAGAATATCTTAAAAATAATTTTATTATAGAAAAAGAAGAAACTATTCCTACTTTTAATACTTCTAAAATATACGACCATCCATATCTGCACCGATATTTTATAAAACCAAAATCCAATAGGCCGGACAAGTTGTTTCATGAACTGGGAGACGATGATTTTGTGGTCAACAGCGTTATGCTCATAAATCAAAACTATGACGGAGCATACGTTTTTTCGAGCGGAAAAAACATGGGTGCGTTTAAGGGTGTAGGTTATCCAGAGGATATAGCTGATTTTTATAGGCTTGAAGAGATTGAAGGATATATGTGGACTGCGCACAACCGTTTTCCTACAAACACTCCAGGCTGGTGGGGAGGCGCACACCCCTTTACGCTACTCGATTGGTCTATCGTACATAACGGCGAAATATCTTCTTATGGAATAAACAAAAGATATCTCGAGATGTATAAGTATAATCTTGCATTAAGAACTGATACTGAAGCTATAACTTATATTTTAGATTTGCTTATAAGAAAGCATAAACTTCCGGTACGCCTTGCGTTAACAGTTCTTGCATCCCCGTTTTATCAGAAAATAGACAAAATGGACGGCGATAAAAAAGAATTATATACCGCATTAAGGCAGATTTATGGAAGCGCTCTTTTGAACGGACCCTTTGCCATAGTATTTGGATATGCAAACGGTATGGTCGCTATGAACGACAGGATTAAATTGAGGCCGCTAGTTGCGGCATCAATGGGCGATTTTACTTACGTAGCATCGGAAGAGGCCGCAATAAGAGCTGTTTGCCAAAATCCTGATATAGTATGGTCTCCTAAAGCTGGAGAACCTGTAATTGTTGAATTTGAAGAAAAAAATATACATCAAAAAGGAGGATTAATCGGTTTATGACAAAATCCTCATTTTCTAACATACAATCGGAATATTTGGCGCTTATAGATCAAAATAAATGCGTCAGGTGCAAGAGATGTATTCAAAATTGCGGATGGGGAACGTACAGTTTTGGAGGAGATAAAATTATCTCAGACCATTCTAAATGCGTAGCCTGCGGTAGATGTTATACATATTGTCCAGAGGGCGCAATATCTATAGTTAAAAATCCTACGATTATAAGGGAAAATGCAAACTGGAAAGAAGGCCTTATAAAAAATATATGGAGACAGTCTGAAACAGGTGGAATAGTTATTTCCGGTATGGGGACTACTTTTAAATATAAAAAATATTTTGACCATATACTTTTAGACGCTTGTCAGGTTACCAATCCTTCCATAGACCCATTAAGAGAGCCTATGGAGTTAAGGACTTATCTTGGTAAAAAACCTTCAAGATTAGATATTGATATTGATGTCAATGGAGAACCTGTTTTAAAATCGAAAATGCCGCCGCAAATAGAATTGCAGACCCCTTTTGTTTTTGGGGCAATGTCATACGGTTCTATATCCCTTAATGCTCAAAAAGCAATGGCTTTAGCTGCAAGGGCTTTAGGGATTGTTATGAATACCGGGGAAGGCGGATTGCATGACGATTTAGTTCCGTTTGGTAAAAACATTATAGTTCAAGTCGCTTCGGGTAGATTCGGCGTTCACAGGGACTATTTGAACAGCGGCGTAGCTGTAGAAATAAAAATTGGACAAGGCGCAAAGCCTGGCATAGGAGGTCATCTTCCAGGCGAGAAAATAGGTGTTGATATATCTAGGACCAGAATGATTCCAGTAGGAACGGATGCTATTTCTCCAGCGCCCCATCACGACATATATTCCATAGAAGATTTAAGGCAGCTTATTTATGCCGTTAAAGAAGCCACAGGTTACGAAAAACCTGTGTCGGTTAAAGTAGCGGCCGTGCATAATATAGCCGCTATCGTTAGCGGAATAGTTAGAGCTGGAGCCGATATCGTTTATATAGACGGTTATACAGGCGGAACCGGAGCTGCGCCCAACATAATTAAAGACCATGTAGGTATTCCAATAGAAATAGCACTTGCCCAAGTTGATGAAAGGCTTAGGGAAGAAGGTATCAGAAGTGAGGCTTCGATTATAGCCGCCGGGAGTATTAGGTCGAGTGCCGATGCCATAAAAGCAATTGCTTTAGGTGCTGATGCAGTTGCTATAGGAACTGCTGCCCTTATAGTTATGGGCTGCCATGTATGCGGTAAGTGTAATACCGGAAATTGCAGCTGGGGAATTACAACGCAAAGACCTGAACTTGTAAGAAGACTTGACCCTGAAGTTTACGGAGAGAGACTATATAATTTAATTTCTGCTTGGAGTCATGAAATTCAGGAAGTTTTAGGAGCTATGGGAGTTAATTCTATTGACAGCCTTAGGGGGTCTAGAGAAAGACTTAGAGGCGTTGAATTAACGGATGCTGAACTAAAAGCCCTAGGAATTAAACACGCAGGGTTATAATTTATTTTATAAATTTGGATTATAAATAAGATTGTAAGGAGTTTTAATAAAATATGATAACTATAGATGCTTCTGGAATGCACTACAAAGAACTTAACCAGCTGATTAGGGAAGGGATAGAAAAAGGTATTAAAAAATTTTTTCTTGAAAATGTCAATGGTCAGTATTATATAGGCGATGGAATTAAAGGCGATGACGTCGTCATTAACGTAAACGGTGTTCCGGGAAACGATCTTGGAGCTTTTATGGATGGTCCTACTTTAATTATAAACGGTAACGCTCAGGATAATATAGGAAACACAATGAATGCAGGTAAAATACTGATAAAAGGAGATGCAGGAGATGTCGTTGGATACGGTATGAGAGGAGGAAAAATTTATATCCTTGGTAATGCCGGCTATAGAGTTGGGATTCATATGAAAGGCTATAACGAACAAATGCCTATAATTATAATAGGAGGAAAGGTTGGAAGTTTTTTTGCTGAATATATGGCGGGCGGCATAATAGTACTTTTAGGACTTAACGATTCAGATGAGTTTGACAGCGAGTATTTTGCTTCTGGTATGCACGGCGGAACCATATATCTCAGAAAAAAAATAGATTTTTCTAAATATTCTAAAGAAGTGGAGCTATATGAAGCAGACGAAAAAGATATGGATTTTTTAAAAAAGTATTTAGTGGATTATGCAGATAGTTTCAACATTGCTTTGGAGGGTATTACAGATAAACCTTTTTACAAAATAATGCCTTCTAGCGCAAGGCCGTATGCCCATCTATATACTTCAGCTTGATAATATGAATGAATTATTTTCTGGAAACCAAAAAATGGATATAAATAACCTTAACGCCATAGAAGAAAGAATTATCTTAATTAAGGAATCGTTTGAAAAGTTAAAAATAGAAAGGGATAAGCTTTCAACAGAAGTTAAATCTAAAAACGACGAGATTAACGAATTGAAAGACAGGATTACCCAAATTGAATCTGAAAACGATTTGATAATAAAAAAAATAGACGGCATATTAAATAGCTTAGAAACTATACAAGTATGAGCGAATTAGTAGAGCTTACGATTTTGAATCATAAGTTTATTTTAAACAGCGATAAAGACAGGAAATATTTAGAGCGTTTAGCTTCATACGTAAATGCGAAAGCCGACGAAGTATTAAAGGGAACCAAATCGGTCGATTCTTTTAATGTAGCAGTTTTAACGGCGCTGAATATAGCAGATGATTTTATGTCCGATAAAATTGAAATTAATAATGAAAGTAAAAGGGTTTTAGATAAAGTTAACAATATATATAATTATATATCGAAATCTTAATAGACCCTGCGGTATTTGATGAATGTTTTTAAAATTGACCCAACAGTTGGATAGAATGGGATTGTCACTACCGATTACGGTAAGGAAACATTGGAAACTTTGATTCCTTTTTTCAATCGGCATACGATTGCCACCTATTTTTAATAGGTCCAATTTTAGAACATCTTCGGTACGCGCGGGGTTTTCATATATAACTTGTTAGACCCTGCAACCCCCACCTTTCTTTAATTAATTCATCTAATGATATGATAAATAAAAATGTCGTCAGAAATTTAATGATAAATAAGCGGTACAAATTGGATGATTTTTTTGTTAAATCAGCAAGTTTAAAAATTTCTGAAACTGCCTTCGATTACATAACAGCAAATTCTTTTAAAAACATAGCTATTTATATGAGTTTAAACAATGAGGTTAAAATTGAATATATTGTAGAATTAAATAAAGATAAAAAATTTGATTTTTTTTTGCCCGTATGCAAAAAAGAAGATGATATTTGTTTTAATCAATTAGAAGATATGAATTCTATGAAAAAAGATTATTTTGGTATTTCATGTCCAAAAAATGATAATTATATAGATGAAAAAGATATCGAAGTTTTTTTTGTGCCGGGACTTGCATTCGATTTGCTAGGAAACAGGGTAGGATATGGCAAAGGTTGTTTTGACAGAATATTAAAAAAATCAGTAAAATCTTATTTTATAGGCGTATGTTATGATTTTCAATTAATTTTAGATGACATATTGGAATCGTATGAAAACGATATAGGAATGGATTTTATACTTACCGAAAAAGGTATGCGCGAAGTAATTAACCTGCAATGATTTGCATTAAATAAGGAGAAATACAAGATGGCAGAATATTTTTTAATAATTTTAATTGTTGTTATTTCCGCGGTATTTTTTACTGCGGGTTTTTTTATTAAGCGTATTATAGATAAAAATTTAATAGACGATGCGTATTTAAAAATTGATACAATTAAAAAAGAATCTGAAAAAAAAGCCGAGGAGATTAAAAAGGAAGCTATTTTGGTAGCTAAATCCGAAGTTATCAGACATAAAGAAACCGTAGAAGAAGAAATTAGAGCTCAAAAACAGGAATTGGGTCAGGTTGAGAAAAGACTGACTTTTAAAGAAGATAATCTGGAAAAAAGAATATCTTTAATTGAAAAGAAAGAAGCCGATTTTATGAGAAAGGAAAAAATTATTGCTCAATCTGAAAAAACGGCTCTTGAAAAAGAAAAACTTGCGGAAGAAAAACTTAAAGAAAAAATTACTGAATTAGAAAAAGTTTCAGGTATGACTTCTACGGAAGCTAAGAATACATTGATAAATTTGATTACAGAAGAAGCTAAGCATGAATCTGCAAAAGCTGTAAAAAGAATAGAAGACGAAGCTAAAGAAATAGCCGATAAAAAAGCTAAAGAGATTATAGCTACGGCTATACAAAGATATGCAGGGGATTATGTTGCAGAAAAATCGATATCCTCAGTTCAATTACCGAGTGATGAAATGAAAGGCAGAATTATAGGAAGGGAAGGAAGGAATATTAGGGCGCTTGAAGCTGCCACTGGAGTAGATTTAATAATAGACGAAACTCCTGAGGCTGTTATTCTTTCCTCTTTTAATCCGGTTAAGAGAGAGGTTGCTAGACTTTCATTAGAAAGGCTGATAGCTGACGGAAGAATTCATCCTGCAAGAATTGAAGAGATAGTTGGAAAGGTTGAAGAAGAACTTAATCAGGCTATGAAGGAAGCGGGAGAACAGGCTACTTTCGACGTAGGTATTCACGGTGTTCATCCTGAACTTCTTAAACTTTTAGGAAGATTAAAATATAGGACAAGTTATTCTCAAAACGTTTATAATCATTCTATAGAGGTCGCCTTTTTATGCGGAATAATGGCAGCCGAACTTAATATTAACGTTAAACAGGCTAAAAGGGCTGGACTTTTGCACGATATAGGTAAGGCGGTTGACCATGAGATTGAAGGATCTCATGCAGTTATAGGCGCAGATCTTGCAAAAAAGTTTGGAGAATCTCCAAAGGTAATACATGCTATAGCGGCGCATCATTTTGATGAAGAACCCAACAGCGTTCTCGCCGTTTTGGTTTCTGCGGCAGATGCTTTAAGCGCGGCAAGACCAGGGGCTAGAAAAGAGATGTTTGAAACATATGTGAAGCGGCTTGAAGATCTGGAATCCATTGCAAATTCATTCAGCGGAGTTGCTAAAAGCTACGTAATTCAGGCAGGCAGGGAAATTAGAGCCATAGTTCAGAGCCAGAAAATAACCGATGAAGATTCCGTTATGCTGTCGAAAGATATTGCAAAAAAAATTGAAACTACTATGCAGTATCCTGGACAGATTAAAGTAACGGTTATAAGAGAAACGAGGGCAACCGAATTTGCAAGATGACGATATTAATATCCTTTTTATAGGCGATATTATAGGTAAACCTGGCAGGTTAGCTGTTAAATCGCTTATGGGTGAATTAATCGAAAAATATAAGCCGGAATTTATTATCGCAAACGGTGAAAATTCAGCACACGGGATGGGCATAACTCCAGAGATAGCCGGGTTTCTGTTTGGTTTAGGCATAGACGTTATAACTACGGGGAACCATATATGGGATCAAAAAACAATAATTCCTTATATTAATACCCAACCCAGGCTTCTGCGTCCGGCAAATTACTCTTCTTTGACCCCCGGAAAAGGATACGGAGTTTATAATTCGAAATTAGGAAGGCATATTGCAGTTATAAATTTAGAAGGAAGGGTTTTTATGAAAGGACTTTCCGAGTCGCCATTTAATCTTGCCAAAGACATAATTAGAAAAGAATGTGGAGAATCAGATGCCGTTATTATTGACTTTCATGCCGAAGCGACATCGGAAAAAGAAGCATTAGCATTATATTTAGACGGAGAAATATCGGCTTTATTTGGCACCCATACGCATGTGCAGACCAATGACGATATTATACTGCCTAAGGGCACGTCTTATATATCAGATGTAGGAATGGTAGGTTCAAAATATTCGGTATTGGGGACTGATAAAGATATCGCGATTAAAAGATATTTAACCGGAATGCCGGAAAAATTTGTTCCTGAGGAAAAAAATATAGTTTTAAATGCTGTTTCAATAACTGTTGACAAAAATACGAAATTAAGCAAAAACATTCAGAAAATCCGTATTGATATTAATGATAATTGAATTTTTAAATATTTTACATCTATAAGAATAGATTTAAAATCCATAAATATTATTTAAAGCTGGAATAGCATAATGATAAAAGAAGATATAGAAAGCAGGGTTCGCTTACAGATAGAAGCTATTAGAAGAGGAAGCGTGGAACTCATAAAAGAAGACGAACTTTTCGAAAAATTATCATATTCAGTATCCAATAATATACCATTAAAAATCAAGGCAGGTTTCGATCCAACATCTCCAGACATACATCTTGGACATACGGTACTATTAAATAAACTGAAAACTTTTCAAAACTTTGGTCATATAGTTTATTTTATAATAGGTGATTTTACTGCAATGATAGGCGATCCTACTGGCAAGTCTGAAACCAGAAAACCATTGTCCAAAGAAGAGGTATTAAGAAACTATAAGGATTATAAAAATCAGGCGTTTAAAATATTGATTCCAGAACAAACCAGAATACTTTTTAATAGCTGGTGGCTGTCTAATTTAAAGCTGGATGAATTTATTAAAATTTCTTCTAATTATACAGTAAGAAGAATGCTTGAAAAAGACGATTTTGAAAAAAGGTTCAGGGATAACAGGCCTATAGCCATGCACGAATTTATTTACCCTCTATTACAGGGCTTTGATTCTTTATTTTTGGAGGCGGATATAGAAATAGGAGGAAACGATCAAAAATTTAATCTTATTGTCGGCAGAGAATTAATGAAAAGTTTTGGTTTGATTCCTCAGGTTATAATGACAATGCCTTTATTAGAAGGGCTTGACGGAAAAAATAAAATGAGTAAGTCGCTTGGAAACTGTATAGGCTTATCAGACGAGCCAAATGAAATGTACGGTAAAATAATGTCTATATCAGACGCAATGATGTTCAAATATTATGAACTGTTAAGTTGCATTCCAAACAAAGAGTTTAGCGAATTAAAAATAGAACTAGATAAAGGCTTAAATCCTATAATAGCTAAGAAAAGGCTGGCATTAGAAATTACAGAAATCTATCACGGCAAAATAAATGCTGAAAAAGCAGGTAAATATTTTGAAGAGAAATTTCAGAAAAGAGTAAATCCTGAAGATATAGAAATGATAAAACTCGGTCAGGATTTTTGCGTTAAATATACCGAAATATCTAAAGAAGGTTTAATATTGCAAATTTTACCGCTTATAAACGCGGTTGGTGCGGCAGAATCTAATAGTGAAGCTAAAAGGCTCATAAAACAGGGTGCCGTTAAAATAGATTTAATAGGTAAAATAAACAAAGACGAATCTTTAGAACATGATGGGCGTGAAATAAAAATATACGAAGGTTCTGTATGCCTCCCGGACAAAACTGATGAGTTTGTGTTTAAAGTAGGAAAGAAATTAACCTACAGGATAAAATTAAATTTTTGATTTTGCAGTTAATTTTTTCATTTCGCTTAAACCATGTCTGCTTAAAATATTATCAATGTACTATTTAATTTCTAGTTTATTTTTTTTGTGAAGCTCAGTCTCTGCTTGCCTATATTCCTCTTTTTTAAAGCCTACTAATTTCCAAGCTAGAATATAATTTAAAAAAAATAATAAAAATAATACGACAATTTTATATTGATATTTTTTGATTTACATTATAATAAATTTATGATAATGTATCAAAAAATAAACCACCGTTTTATTAATTTAAATCAAAGAAGGGAGAGGATGCTTTTATGAAAAAAAAATTTCAAATTTTACTTTTAATGCTGCTGATTTCTATTATTATACCAGCACTATCTGGTTGCAATGGAGGGAGTGAGCCTTCATCCTCAAAAAAAGTTTCTGCTAATACATCTTCTAAATCAGGTGCTAATTCGGCTGATTTTAGTAAATTGTCTCCTGGCCTGTGGAAAATGAAAATTCGCACCACTGTTCATATGCCGCCGGTAATGGGAAGACCTGCAGTTAACAATTCCAGTAAAACTACTATTACCGAATGCATAAAACCTGGTTCATCAAAGGCAAGGCCTTATACAGAACCTGCTAATTTTAAATGCAGCGAGGTCAAAGAACATACCGATATGGACGGCACGATACACTGGTCTATGAAATGTAGTGGCCCTAAGATGTCTATGTCGAGCAAGGGAATTTCTAAAATTACGCAGGACAGTTTTAAAAGTCATGTTAAATCTACTACTGTAATGGCTAACCCTGGCTTTTCAATGAAAACTAACGCTACCATCGATACTTCCGGAAAACGCATAAGCAGCAAGTGTCCATCTAAGTCTTGATTTGGATGGGTAAAAATAAAAAAATACAGACATAAGATAAGTTTAATTATTGAGGTTAATTATGAAAAAAATATTTATGTTATTATTTCCCCTTTTTTTATTTGCTCTTTGTTCAGGCTTTATGATTTTATACTCTGGCAATGCCCATTCTTATACGTTAAAAAAAGGCGGATACTGGAGGGATATAGAAAGCGGCTCTGTTTCGGTTATGGGCGGTAAATTTACTATGCCTTTTCATAAGACTTTTTTTGTATGTCAAAATAATAAAAACAGCCGTCCTTATACTCCGCCAGTTAAGCCCCACTGCAAATTCAAGGAACACGGCAAGGGAAGCAATACTATCGTGTACTCGATGGTATGCAGTAATCCAAAAGGAGTTATGAAGTCTAACGGCGTTACTAAGATATTATCCCAAGTCAGTTTTGTAAGCAAAATAAAGACTGTATTTACGGGTACAACCGGAAACGCAGAGGTTTCTAATTTTACTATAAACGGTTACAGGGTTGGAAATACCTGTAAATAAGATAACCTGCAAGTATAATTTATGGGTCGCATATATAATAAAAATATGAAAGCACGTAGGTTAATCGGATTTAATATATACTTATCATATATTCTTATATTCATGATTGCGGGTACTATATTTCTTTCAGGCTGTAGCAATCATGTCGCCAAAAATAACAAGAGTAGTACTTTAACAACTTCTAAAATTACACTTAAACAAAATGACAATAAAAACAATATAACCAGTCTAACGTTTAAAGTCGGAACCGAACCTACCGCAATTGCTATAGACGGTTTGGGCAATATATGGGTTGTTAATTCTGGAAGCGAAGATATTACAAAGTTGAATAATAAAGGTGCGCTTATAGGAACTTACGCTGTTCCATATATATCAGGTTTTAAATCACTAAATAGCACTATAGCTATAGATTCCTCAGGTAATGCGTGGGTTATAGACAACTTCAGTCTTGTAAAAATAAATCAGGCAGGTGCTGCAACTATATATGGGAAGTCTATAGAAAAACCAATAGTTGCCAGTTCTGGTGGTATAGCAATAGATAGTCTTGGAAATATATGGGTTACGAGTACGAGCAGTATCATTAAAGTATATTCTAATGGTATTCCTGTTACTGGCATGCCTGGCTATAAAGCTGGAATTAATGTCTCTAAATTATCAATTGATTCTTCCGGCGATGTTTTTGCTGTTAATTCAGGTGTTAATACTATTACTAAATTAAATTCAGATGGCATTATAATAGGCAAATATAGGGTTATTCCTTCGGCGGCATTTTTAACGCCTTCATCTGGTATGGCCATAGATAAATCAGGTAATGTTTGGCTGGGAGGCGGTTTTAAAAATGTTGTTATAAAATTAAGCCGGACTGGCGTCTTAATAGGAACATATGCAGTAGGAAATGAACCTAATGCAATTGCGATAGACGCTTCCGGCAACGTTTGGGTGGCTAATGAGGGAAGCAATAACATTATAGAACTAAATCCTTCAGGTGCGCTTATTGGAACGTATTCCGTTGGACACGGCCCAGATGCAATTGCGATAGACGCTTCCGGCAATGTTTGGGTTGCTGACGGAGGATTAGACGACGTTACCGAGTTAATAGGCGCGGCTAAAGGTCCGCAATATTTCCCTTACAAAGGTCCTCAGTGGCCATAAACGTCAATATTAATGCTATATCATTACAATTAACATATATTATTTATTATTAAAAACTTTGTTTATGAAAAGATTAAGCTTATATTCATTTTTAAGAACAGTAATCCTTTTATTGTTTGTTTTAGTCGTTTCGTCTGTTTTATCTAGCTGCCAAAATAAAAACGCTGATAAAGCTCCAAGCGGTGTTAAAACTAGAACATTTAAAGCCGGAAAGGAACCAGATGCAATTGCGATAGACGCTTCCGGCAACGTTTGGGTGGCTAATAAAAAAAGCGACAATATCATGAAATTTAATCAAAAAGGCGTTGTTATAGGAACTTATAATATCGAGAAAGAACTAAAATGGGTAGAGAAAGAACAAATGGTCGTGGTAGGGGGTATTTCAAGAGGCGATTTTATAGGCAAGGTAAAAGCAAGTAATAACAAGGCTTTTCTTTATCCAAGCGCGATAATTATAGGTCGCTCAGGTAGCGTCTGGGTAGCTGATCGCGGCGGCGATTTTAATATTATTAAATTAAGTCTTTCCGGTGCGATAGAAGGCAAATATAACACGGCAAAATGGCTGAACTTAAACAAATTTGCATTGGGCGGTCTTATGCCGGTCGGTATAGCCTTAGATGCCTCAGGCAACGTTTGGACGGCTAACTATGGCGGTGAAAATGTATCTAAACTAAGTAGAAACGGGTCTCTTATAGGGGCATATAAGGTCGGAATAGCGCCGAAGGCGATAGCGATAGACGCATCAGGCAACGTTTGGGTGGCTAATTATTTTAGCGGTAATATTTACAAGTTAAGTCATGCAGGCTCTGTTGAGGGAATTTATTATATAGGGGGAAGCATAGACGGGATGGCTATAGACCCATCAGGCAATGTATGGGTTACGGGCAGTGGCGGCGTCGTAAAATTAAATCCTGCGGGAGCTATTATAGGACGCTATAAGGATTACTCTTCCGCTATCGCTATAGACGCTTCAGGGGATGTCTGGACGGCTGCCGATTGGGGGAATACCGTTACTGAATTGAACTCTAACGGTGCGGTTTTGGGCGTTTATAAAGTTGGGTTTTCTCCCAAGAGTATCGCTATAGACGCTTCAGGGGATGTCTGGACGGCTAACTTTGGCAGCAACAATATTACTGAATTAGTCGACGCGGCTAAGGGCCCGCAATATTATGCGCAAACGGCTCCGTAGTCTAAATAATATTTTGCACTTAGATTATTAATTTATATTTCTTAAATAATAAAATTATCCATTAAGAAAGGAGATAATATTATGATAAACCATGTCAGAAAAATAAGATTCTATAAGATAGAAATGTTAATTTCCGTATCGGCATTCTTTACGCTGTTTTTATTATTTAGTTGGATGCCGGCCGGATTAAATTTTAAGAGCGTCAGCGCTGCAGAGTTATCAGTCTTGAGACGTCCCTCTGTAATTTATACCAGTCCGAAAAATCGTTCAGGAGACATCCTTCTTAACTCTAAAGTTTCGGCAATATTTAATGAGGCGATGGACCGTGGCACCTTTACCCGTTTTTCTGCTTATGTGAAAAGACAGGGTGGATCCGCTGTTTCCGGAACTATAAGTCTTAACGCCGCAGGTTCTACCTTTACCTTTGTTCCCTCTAAAGCTCTTGCAACTGGAACCAGATATACCGTTACGTTCACAAGGAGAATCAAATCGGCGGGAGGTTTGC
This sequence comes from bacterium, assembly GCA_021777135.1. GTDB lineage: Bacteria > SZUA-79 > SZUA-79 > Acidulodesulfobacterales > Acidulodesulfobacteraceae > Acidulodesulfobacterium_A. The sequence goes on from JAJYDX010000009.1 coordinate 57,397, forward strand.
GCCTTTCTAGGAGATATTCGTTCAGTTTTACTACGGTAGGCGATTTTATCTACGCGGCACAGGGAAACGGGAGTGTTTCTTCATGGTCGGTTGACGGCGGGAGGCTTTCGCTTTCCAAATTAAGCGTCGTATCTGGGGAAGGAGCGGATTCCGTCGCCATAGACCCTTCTGGTAAATATCTTTATACAGCCAATTCTAATATGGGAACTGTCTCGTCATATTCTATTCATAACGGCGTGCTTTCGGGCAGACCGACAAGCGTGACGGAACGAAATTCAAGTTTTACCCCTTATCATTTAACTGTTGACCCTTCGGGAAAATTTATTTATGTTACTGACTGGAATAACGGCACCATATCATCTTTTTCAGTTGTTAAAGGAGTACTTTCGTCTAATCCCATCAGTGTTACGCCCCAGACGTCTTCAAACTTTAAAGGAGCGATAGATGTTATTGTAGATCCTTCCGGCAAATATCTTTACGCTGATGGAGGAACAGGGGATGCAGCTAGCGGATTTCAAAGCCTTTCCTCATATTCAATCAATAATGGCATGCTTTCTCCGCTAAGCAGCACCTCTAATTATTCATTGCAAAGCAGTGACATAGCGGAAAACGCGGAGTCTATCATTCAGTCCGGCAATTTGATTTTTGCTGCCGAGGACGGTTACGGTTACATATCTTCATACAGCGTTAAAGGCGGAATGGTTAAGTATACCGGAAATTCTACCGCTTACGATTCATCCGCAGCAGGAGAGGTCTTTTTGGCAGTAGATCCAAGCGGAAAGCATCTTTTTGCTTCTTATAATAACCCTGGTAATATTGTGTCTTACAGCATAGGCAACAACGGAACATTAACTAAATTAAGCGAAACCTCAATTGGATACGGGCAGCTTGCAAACCCAAGTTATATTATAGTAGATCCTTCGGGTAAATATCTTTACGTTACATATTATAGTACAGGCAACCTTTCTGCCTATTCAATTAAAAACGGAATGCTTTCGACAGATCCGGTCAGCGAGATAGGAAACGCAAATGCGACGTTATCAGGAGATTACTCTTCAATAGCGATAACGCCGATGGTTTATCAACAACCCGTATGGAAGATAAGCCATGCATCTCAATTAAACAATGTTAATAACGGTGTGAATAATATAAAAAACAATGCCAAACCGGTTGTGAATTTTTTTCAAAATTTATTTAAATAAAATAATCCATAAATAATAAGATTTGCAAATATTAATGTTCTATTCGCAGAGTTCTGTAATAGCTTAGTAGTTAATATGATTAGGTTTTACAGCTTTACTTTTTAAAGATGAAAATATTTAAAAAATAATTAAAAAAAACGCTTGACAATGGTTTTGCATTTTTATATACTGTTTAAACACTTCGAGTTAAGGTATCAACAACCTGCTAAAGAAGATCGGTCTTTGAGAACTAAACAGCACGCATTAAAAAGCATTAAAACAAATCAGTTAATTTCTTA
>JAJYDX010000002.1 GCA_021777135.1 bacterium
CACTTCCAAGGCTCCAAGGGAAGGGGTAGCCGAACGTTCCGGTCGTTCGGACGAGAAGGAAGCGGCTATGGATAAGCTGAGAAAGCTGGGGTATTTCTAATTATCATAATTTTTTCGCTAAGGAATAAATGGGAACGAATTCACCTGTCTCCCTTACATACAAGCAAAGGTTCATTAAAAATTTAAGCCTTCTCTATCTTGCGACTTTTATTTCCAAGGTTTTTGCGCTGGCTATAAACATAATTCTCGTCAGAAAACTTGGGGCTTCCATTTACGGCGCATACGGTTTTGCCCTCACTTTCGTTACTTATTTTACCTTAATCGCCGATTCCGGTCTTTCTATTTACGGCGAAAGCGCTATAGCAAAAAACAAAAACGGCTTGAAAGAAATAGTCGGCAATGTTTTTTCCTTCAATCTTTTTATGTCTTTAATTTCTTCAGCCGCGCTGGTTTTATCCGCAGTTTACGTTTTAAGGTTCGGGGCGGTACAGACGTATATGCTTCTGGTTATCGCCCTTCTTCCTTTGGCAAATACTTTCAGTTTAAGCTTCGCTATTAAGGCTTTGGAAAAAAACCAGATAATTGCCTTATCGGCTTTTATAGGCAGGTTTATATATTTTCTTGGAATAATTTTATTCGTCGTCGATAAAGGCGATTATTTATATTCCATAATTTTTTTTATAGCCGGCGCCTTTATTACCGCCTTTATTCAGTTTGGATACGTAATTAAAATAATAGGGCGAATTAAATTAAATTTTAGCCTTAAAAATTTTAAATATCTTGCTTTAAACGGAATACCTTTCGGCATATTTTCCGCGCTTGTTATCTTCTACGGAAGCCTCCCCGTCCTGTTTTTAAAAATTTTAAGCACAAATAAAAACACGGGTTATTTTTATATGGCGGGCAGGCTCGTGTTTTTCGTTTCCTCTTTTACCGCTTTAATTGTCGGGGCTTTTATTCCTATAATATCAGACGCCATTAAAAACAAGGATTTAGAAAGGCAGTCTTCCATCTTAAGCGAACTTTTCAGGTTTAACTATACGGCGCTTATCCCGGTTTGCATAGGGGGCGTCGTATTAAGCAAAAATATAGTTTACGTTTTCTTCGGACCGAAATATATAACTAGCGCTTATATTTTAGATATTATGATATGGTCGATTTTATTCATAGGAATATCAGCAGTATTTAACGGATATTTAACCGCTTTGCAGGAAAGAAAAAGCCTCATTGTTTCGGCTCTTATCGCAACGGTTGCGGGACTTTTGGCTACGCCCGTATTAATTAAATATTTCGGCGTTTACGGAGGGGCGGCGGCTAGCGTAATAACGGAATTAATAACGGCTTTCGCGCTTATCGCGCTTACTTTAAAAAGTTCGCGCGCGCGCGTTAACGCGGATTGGATAAACTTAATAAAAGTATTATTCGCTTCTTTGGTAATGGGAATCGCCATAAATTTTATAGCGGGAATCTTAACTTTTCATCCCGTTGCCGACGTTACCGTATGCATATTTGCCGGAATTATTATTTACTTTATTTTATCCGTTGCTTTAAAAATTATTAAAATCGACGATTTAAACGAGTTAAGAGGAATAGTAAAATATAATTATAAATTTAACGGCGCCGTCGAAGACGAGCGGCTGAATTATATTTATATAGACATAACCGATACACTGCTTAACGGCTTAAATACAGGCATACAGAGGGTAGTGAGAAATATCGTAAAAAGAATTTCAATTATCGAAAAAGCTACCGGAATGAGAGTAGTTCCGGTTATCGTCAAAAATAAAAAATTGGTAAAAGCCGCAAGTACGGCAGGCGCAATTTTCGAGCCTTTTCAACAGTCAAAATCTTTGGATACCCCGCACAGGCTAAAAAAAGCCTACATCAAATGGGAAAGTAAAATAAATTTATATTTAGCGAAATTTGACCGGTTTGACGGCGGAAGCCGCAGGGGGATTTTTTTAAAAAACAGCGTTTATAAATACGTTTATATAAGGCTTTTTTTGCGGAAAATGTTTATTTATTACGCTTATATCAGTTTAAGGTTTAAGGGAATTAAAACAGGCGGGGAAATAAAGCCGAAAGAAGGGGATATAATCCTGTTTCCAGACGTTTTTTGGACTTATTTTTACGATATAAACGAGATTATTAAAAAATATAAACCGTTTAAAGCCAAAATAGTCCAGGCGGTGTACGACGTTATTCCGGTTATGTACGAAGATTACTGCAATAGGGATTTTGTTTCGGTTTTCCGTTTAAGATTAGACGAATTGTTAAAAAACGTAGATTTAATAATTACCGTTTCAAAGTCCGAAGCGGAAAACATAAAATATTACGCAGGCATAAAAGACGCCGCAGGCATCGTCCGCGTTCCGGTGGATTATTTTTATCCGGGGTTTGACCACTGGGCTGAGTTTACGCTTAAGCCAAAAGATAAAAATCATAAAAATCCCGAAAGAGCAATAAGGAACGTTTTTAAGAAATTTTACGACAACAGGAATATATTTTTAATGGTAGGCACTCTTACGCCGGTAAAAAATCATATGTTCGTATTAAGCGCTTTTGAAAAATTGTGGAAAAGCGGTTTTAGCGGCATTTTAGTAATAATAGGTAAAATAGACAAAACGCCGGCGGATTTACTGCAGAATATCAAAAGCAGCAGTTTTTTAGGTATAAACCTGTTTTTCTTTGAAGACGTTACCGACGAAGAGCTGAATTATATCTACGGAACGGCGAAAGTTTTAATAGCCGCTTCCGTCGCGGAGGGGCTGGGACTGCCTCTAATCGAAGGATTAAGCAAAAATTTGAAAATAATAGCTTCCGATATTCCGGTTTTTAAAGAAATAGCGACGGAGGCGGGAATAGAAAAGGGCGGACCTATTTTTTATTTTAAGCAGGGAGACGAAGAAGATTTTATTGAAACCGTTAAAGCGGTATTCAGGATGAGTATCAACGAAACCTTCGGCAAGGAAGGCGTTGACGGCGCGGCGGGTAAACACGATGACAAAAACGGCGTCAAAGGCGTTTGGCTTACTTGGGACGAATCCGTAATTATGCTGTCTAATAAAATTAAATAGTTTTTAATAAAATGCAAAAAAAAGCGCAAACGGTAAAAATTAACAGGATTTTAATAGACTGTTCCGATACCTATATCGAAAACTTAAATACCGGCATACAAAGGGTCGTAAGGAACATTGTCAGCCGTTCGGCAATTATAACCGAAGTATCGGGCGCGGAGGTCATACCGGTAATATTAGATAAAAAAAGGGGTTACGTTAAACTTAAGGATATAAGGATAAGGAACGGCAATAAAAACATAAGTAAAAACACCAAAAATATTACTAAAAAATTGCCTTTTAAAGTATTTTTAAAATTAATTCAGCATACTGTCAGAAAATTTAAGCATTATTTGGAAGGCCTATTACAGATTTTTAACGCTAAATTTTATACCGACGCGGATTCGGTTATTCCGGAAGAAAACGACGCGCTTATACTGGCTGACGGATTTTGGAATTACCGTTATAATGTTTATTTCGATAATTTCTGCAAAAAAATTAAGAAAAATAAGGGCAAGGTAATCGCGGTCATTTACGATATCATACCCTTAACAAACCCGGAATTTTTCAATATAGACTTAACGCTCAACTTTAAAGGCAAGATTAAAAAAATTAAAAGTTTTATAGACGCGGTAGTTACTATTTCAAAAAGCGAAAAAGAAATTATCGAAGGATATTTGAAAAAGACGTTTAATTTTGAAAATATCGGAAACAAACCGGTAAAATATTTTTATCCGGGCTGCGACATAAAGTGCGGTATAGATTTTGCAAATATCAGCAAATACCAAGACGGCAGAGAAAACGATGCCGCTTTCGGCGGCGAAGACGGCTTAAACTTAAAAAAAATAAGAATAAGAAAGAATTTGACTGAAATTTTTGAAATGCCGGATATTCATATCCAGCGGCGGTTTTCTTATATTTCCGTCGGAACCATAGAACCTAGAAAAGGTTACGATTATACTATAGAGGCGTTTGAAAAGATGTGGGAAAGCGGTTATGGAGGGATTTTGGTAATAGCCGGAAAAATAGGCTGGAAAACGGAAAAGCTGTTAAAAAAGATAAGCAGTTCCCCTTATTTAAACAAAAAGCTTTTTATGTTTAACGATTTAAACGACGGCGAGCTGTGTTATATGTATGAAGCGGCTGATGCACTTGTTTCAGCTTCTTTTAGGGAGGGTTACGGGCTTCCGTTAGCCGAAGCGATTAATTACCGCCTGCCTGTTTTGGCAAGCGATATTCCGGTGTTCAGGGAAATAGGATCGTCTATGGGTATTGGTAAAAGCGCCGAAAGCGGCAAGAGCAACGGGATTATTTATTTTAATCCCGATAAAAACGGTTTGATTAGCGCCGTAAAAGAATTTGAAAACCGCGCTCGAACTCATAGGGATGAAAATAATCCTAATACTGCGGCAGAGGTTGCCGCCGTTGTAAGCTGGGACGAATCCGTAAGGAGTTTTTCGTCAGCCGTAGTCGAAATATGCGGAATATTTTAAAGCCCGTTTTTAATTCTTTTTAAATCCGCTTCTACCATAAGTTCAATTAGCTCTTTCATTCCGGTTTTATGCTGCCAACCAAGTTTTTCCTTGGCTTTGGCGGGGTTGCCGAGAAGCCTTTCAACTTCGGCGGGCCTGTATAGTTTGGGGTCTATTTCCACGTAATCTTTATAGTTTAAGCCAGCGTAAGAAAATGCCGTTTCGCACATTTCCCGAACCGTAGAGGTTTTGCCTGTCGCGACTACGTAATCGTCTGGAGCATCCTGCTGGAGCATAAGCCACATCGCCTCCACGTAATCTTTGGCGTAGCCCCAGTCCCTCTGGGCGTCTATGTTTCCAAGATAAAGTTTCTTTTGGATTCCGTATTTTATCCTTGCCGCAGCGTCCGTTACTTTTCTTGTAACGAATTCTATGCCTCTTAACGGAGACTCGTGGTTAAACAGTATTCCGGCGCAGCCGAATATGCCGAAACTTTCGCGGTAATTTATAGTAATATAATGCCCGAACATTTTTGCCACGCCGTACGGGCTTCTGGGATGAAAAACCGTGTCTTCGGATTGTATAGTTTCGTTAGTCTTTCCGAACATTTCCGAAGTGGAAGCCTGATAAAATTTTATTTTGACGTTTACGAGCCTTATAGCCTCAAGTACGTTAACCACCGAAAAACCGGTTACCTGAGTAGTCAGGACCGGCTGCTGCCACGACGTCCCTACGAAACTTTGCGCCGCAAGATTATATACTTCGTCCGCTTTTGAAATTTCGAGCGCCCTTATTATAGACGACATATCAAGCAGGTCGCCGTCGATTAATTTTACGTCTTCTAAAATATTTAAATATCTGAGCCTCCATAAAGTATCCGAACCCCTTCTTGCCAAAAAGCCGTAAACATCGTATCCTTTATTTAGCAGAAATTCGGCAAGATAGGCTCCGTCCTGTCCGGTTATTCCGGTTATTAAAGCGCTCTTTTTGACATTTGCCTTTGACATAATATCGCGTCTCCTTAGGTTTTAAGTTTTTCTTCGTAATATTTTAGAATATTGCCTATGCTTTCGCGCAAAGTAATTTTTGGGCTCCATCCGCAGTCTTTTTTAATTTTTTCGTTGCTTCCGCATATTCTTTTTTGTTCGTTAGCCCTTAACCTGCTTTCGTCAGTTTTTATTTCAGCTTTTACGCCCGATATTTCGAGCATAATATTTATAATATGGCGCAGGGACGTTTCTTTTCCAGAAGATATATTATATGCGCTAAAGTCAGAATTTTCAAGATTTGGTCCGGCTTGCCGAGTTGCTTCCCGTATGCCGTTCTGTATTAAGAGCGCATATGCCGCCGCCGCGTCCCTAACATCCAGAAAATCTCTCGTTGCGTCGATATCTCCAACGTATATGACCGGCTCTTTAAGCCCAAGCTTAATTTCCGTTATCTGTTTAGCGAACGAAGGAACGACAAAATTTTCGTTTTGCCCGGGACCTATATTGTTAAAAGGTCTTGCCGATATAATTTTAATATTTTCAGTAACCGACCACTGAAAACAAAGGGCTTCCGCGGCGGTTTTGCTTACCGCATAAGGATTTCTGGGTCTTAACGGATGTTCTTCGGCGACCGGAAGTTCGTTTTCGCCTATTAATCCGTATATGTCGCCGGAACTGATATAGACGAAAAGCCCTTTGAATCCAGTTTCTTTTAAAGCGTTAAGAATATTATAAGTGCCGGTAAAATTAACGCCGAATGTTTCTATGGGGTTTTCGAAAGAACGCGGCACGAAACTTTGCGCCGCCAGGTGCATTACGGCGTCGGGAATAAATCCTAATCCCTCCAAAAAAGACTTTATCCTTGAAGCGTCCCTAACGTCGATTATTTCCTCACCGTCTTTTAAGTCGGAGCATATATAGCCGGAAGACTGCAAAGCGGTTTTGACGTAGCCCCCAAGAAACCCTGTTCCTCCGGTTATCAGTATATTCCTACCGCTATTTTCGTCCATCGTTTAAATTAAGTGATTTAGTTATTAGCTTTTAGCCTGCAATTCTTCGTATTTTTCTATTACGTTTTGGCTTTTGCCCGCCGCGGCTACCGTTCCTTTGTAAAGAAGGACGGCTTCCGAGCAATAATTCAGTATGTCGTTTTTATTATGGTTTACCATTAGGACGGTTCTGCCGCCGTTTATAAACTCTTCAATTCTTTTTTTGCTTTTTGCTTGAAATTCAGCGTCTCCTACCGATAAAACTTCGTCTAGTATCAGTACGTCAGGGTTTACGTTTACCGCCACCGAAAACGAAAGCCTTATCTGCATTCCGCTGGAATATGTTTTCACCGGCTCGTCGATAAAATCCTTTACGCCGCTAAATTCTACTATCTCGTCAAATTTTGAGGCTATTTCCTTTTTTCCAAGCCCCAGAATCAAACCGTTTATGAAGACGTTTTCCCTTCCGGTAAGCTCTGGATGAAAACCCGTGCCAAGTTCCAGTAATGCGGATAAAGAGCCGTTTACCGCTATGCCGCCAGAAGTAGGCTTCATTATTCCGCATATTATTTTTAAAAGAGTGCTTTTACCCGCCCCGTTAGGTCCGATGATGCCGAATGTTTCCCCGCGCTTTACTTTGAAACTTACGTTTTCCAGAGCCGTGAACCTTAATACTTTAACCTGTTTATTTTTGTTAAAAGTAATAAAATCTATAAAAGCTTTTTTTAAAGTGGTATGAGAAGAAAGCCTTTTGAAAGTCTTCGTAACGTTTTCTATTTCGATGGCGTAGCCGCCGCCCGATAAATTAGATAAACTCACTAAAGAGCTCCTTTTTAGAGGCGAAATAGGCGTATCCCGATACGAAAAACACTATGGAAATTAATGTAATTCCTGCGACGTAATAGAATTTCGGGAAAACATTAAAATAAAATATATCCTGAAAACATTTCATCGCGTAAGCTACCGGATTTAAATAAACTAATCTCCTTAATTTTAAAGGCAGCTGTTTATCGAAATACATTACGGGCATAGAAAAATACAAAAAAGTCGTAAGGTTTATTATTATAAACTGTATGTCCCTGTAAAATACGTTTAACGCCGCAAAAAAAAGGCTAATGCCAGCCGTGAGAAAAAAAGTAATTATTACTATGAATGGAAAATATAATACCGGAAGACCTAAACGCATTTTGAATATATAAACGAATAAAACCAGTATGGGTATTGAAAGCGTATAGTTTAATAAATTTGCGCCTATTTTAGACATAACTATGACTTCGGGAGGTATAAGGGATTTGGACACCAACCCGCCTGCGTTCGATATGGACGTAGTGGAAACTATTATAGAATTTTGAAACCACGTATAAGGAAGTATTCCGCAGAATAAATATACGGGATAGGCTTTTGAAGTATTATGGAATACGACTACAAACAGAAACGTGTATATAATTAAAAGAAGAAGCGGATTTACCAAAGACCAGAAAAATCCCAGATAAGACCCTCTGTACTGGGTTTTAAGCTCTTTGAGCGAAAGAACCCATATTAGATACCTGTATTTTAGAAGTATCTCGAAACCTTCGGTTATTTTATTTTTATTGGACATTTACAAAATAGATATTATATTATTTTAAATTAAATTCATTATTAACGCATAATATTTTAATATATTTATTAAAAAAGTAAAATAAGATTTTGCGTAGCAGGTGTTCAAACAATATGCTTGACTTGCGTATAGTTTGTGCTACAATTTATATAAATTGATAAGAGTATTGATAAAAAGGAGATTAAAAAATGGCAAAAAAAGTTATGGTAAGAGCAAGAACAAGCGAAGAAATTAAAGTAAAAGCGGAAGAAATTTTGCAGCAGACAGGACTTAAACCATCGGATGCGATTAACATATTTTATAGGCAAATTATATTAAATAACGGCCTGCCTTTTCCGGTAAGAATACCCGACAAGGATATATCGCAGGCATTCATCAAAACGGATAATTTAAGAGAAATGAATAAACATAAAACTTTTAACGAATTTATTGGGAAAGTTGAAAAATAAATCATAAATTAAAAATATCTAATAATTCATGAAAGACCCTTTAAAAATAAATAAAAAAATTAATGAGAAGAAAAGTTTAATTTCTAAGGTTTACAATAAAATTTTCTTACGGATAAATTAAATAATTAAAAAAATATTAATATATAATAATTTTATTTTTAAGGAGGTCTTGAAATGATTTCATCTACGACTACATCAAATTCATCTACGGTTACGTCTTTTACTCAACCTACAGCTTACACAGAGGCGCAAACATTATTCATAGGCGCATTTGACAGGCCGGCTAACTACACCGGTTATGAATGGGCTGGAAATGTAATTACAAACTACGGCGCTGATAATTTAAACAATATTTTCACACAGGCATTCGAAGCAAAATACGGCACAATCGGTCCAATCGGTTTAACGTTGGCGCAGGTCGACGATATTTTTAACAATTTATTAGGAAGGGATGCTAAGACACCTGGTATTGCTTGGTTACAGAATGTTTACTTATCTACAGGATCGTTAATCCACGTAATAGATGCCGTCTATGACGCTGTAGTTTATGAAGGACCTTCTTCGCAAGATTATCAATTGCTTACCAATAGGATAGAGGCTTCCGATAATTTTACTAAAATATACGCGGCTACCAACGGCGCCGGTTATTCTGCAACGGTAGCCGCCGCATACGTTAATCAGGTAACGACCGCATTTGTATTATCTGGAAACACAGCAAACGATTTAGCAAGCCCCTCTACATTTGTATCTACTTATTCTTCGTCAACAGCTTCGAATGCCACCACATCTGGTTCTGGTTCTGGTTCAGGTTCTGGTTCAGGTTCTGGTTCTGGTTCTGGTTCAGGTTCTGGTACTTATGTGTATACCGTTACGAAATCTTTAACCTCCGGTACTACTTTGACCGGTACGGCAACAATTAATGAACTTATCATAAAACCGTCAACAAGTTCAAATTTTCCAACTAGTTCAGGCGGCTATATTGATTCATTTGGCGCTGGTACTATTTCTGGTTTTCAAGTGTTAGGCATAAACGATGCCAGTCCTATAGGCAACCAATACGATATAAAAGCTCTTGGCACAGAACTTGGCAGCTTTAATAATACGATTGATTTACAAAATATAGCCGGTACTGATACTTTTAAGAATATTGCAAATAGTTCAACGTTTCAATTCGACAATACCATTACTGGAATCGTTAATAATAAAACCGTAAGTTATTATGGCAATATTAATTTTGTATTTACCGGTTCAAGCGGCGCTACGGATACGGCCAAAATATTATTTAATAATACGACTGCTTATAGTCCATATGCAAGTTCCTTAAGTTTTTCGGACAGCGCCGCTACGCCGAACGGAATAGGCACAATAAATATTTCCGACAATTACTCAAACAGCACGCAAACTCTAACCGATACTATTGCTACAATAAATGATAATTCGCTGTCTATGTTAAACCTTAACAGCGCTCAAAATTATATGCAAATCGGCACAATAAATGATTCAAAATCGACTTCACTTGAGATTATCGCAAGCGGTACTCCTAAAGAACTCCTGATTGGCGGGCTTACTTGGCCTACAACAACCGGAAGCGGATTATTAATTAATGCGTCAAGCCTTATAATAAATAATAACGCTACAAGCAATTTAGGTCTTCAGGTTTCCAATGTGGCAGATAATTCACTGTCTAATTTAACCTTAGAAGGCTCCGGTAATACAACTATCGGCACCATTAGCGATACTTTAGGCGCTACGCTTACAATAAATTTAAGCGGTTCCGGATCCTATTTACTTGGCAGCACGAGCATTGGAAATGGCAAAGGGTTAAGTAGTAGCGCTTCATCCCTTGCAATTAACGATACTTCTACAAATACAAATCAAACGGTATTTCAAAGTATTATTGATAAGCCGTTAAAAACGCTGACTTTTAGCGGTACGCATAGTATTGACATTCAATACCTTAATATAGAAGAATTTCAAAATGCATCAACGCCAATAATACAATCATCGTTAGCCGTTAATTCGACTAATACGGGCGCTTTAACGCTAGGCTCTGTCACTAATCCAGTCTCTATATCTAATTTTAAACAAACGTCGTTTAATTTATCGTCAAATTCAAATACGAATTTATCAATTACTACCCTTGCCAACGCTAATCAAACAAATACTTTTAGCCTGAGCAAGAATGGTTCAAACGCATTGAATTTAAAGTCCCAAATAAACACTACTACATCAACCGGACAAACAAGTTATAATAGTATTTCCAATAATATAAACGTCACTGGCAGCAGTAATAGCAAATTAACGTTAACAGATAATAACGGAAGCGAAATAATCAAGACAAGCGGCGCTAGCAGTTTTAGCGTATCGATTCCGCCGGCTTTTGTTGACAATACCGTAACTATGGAAAGCTCCAATATAGATTTAAGTCATTATACTAGTATTACGGATACAAATTCAAGTTCCGTCTCTTATTTATGGCCTGATTTAAATATTAAATTTTCTAATACTATCAATGCGGCTAACTCGTCAATTAATACGGTTGATATTTTTGCTTTGTCCGCAGCCGACACGTCGCTTCAAACAGCTTTAAATGACGCTATAAGTCATATTTCCGCCCAAGGGTCGTCTTTTGCGGAGTTTTTTATACCAAATACCAGCACGGCTAAAACCGACTTTGGAACGCTTGCCGGCAGCGCCATTCTTGTAGATTATGGCAGCAGCAGCACAAGTTCGTTTGTTTTAGGGAAGGATGCATTTGTGGTATTGCCGAGTACCAGCGCTAATAATGGTTATGTTGCATCTACTCCTGATATTATAATTAATTCAAGCGCAAACAATGCAGATATTATTGATAATAATTTAACAAGCTTAACCATAAACGGCAGCAGCGGCGTAACGATTAATAACTTGAATGATGCCGGACTTGGCGGTACTTCGGGATTAACAGTCAGCCTTGCCATTGTAGATGATGGTTCTCAGGCAAATAGCATAACTACTTTAAATATCGGAAATAGCGAAGTTAATTCTTCTTCTGGAGACAGTCTCGCGTTATCAGGCACAAACGCCAACGCTTTTACTATAACAACGTTAAATGACCACAGTCAAGATTTTACGATTACAGACAACGGATTGAATCTAAATATTACCAACTTCAACGACAATCAATTAGCCGGGTTAACATTAGCCGGAACTAAAAGCATAACAATTACGAATTTAACCGATACATCTACCCTGTTTGCAAGCGACAACATTACTATAATCAATAACGGTTCTGGTGTTAATAGCATCACGGGTACATTAACAATGGGAAATAGCCAATATAATAGCGATAAGCTTGCATTATCAGGCACAAACGCCAACCCTTTTAATATAAATACCCTAAACGATTCTACCGATAATTTTTCTATTAATAATTCAAGTAGCGCAAATTTAAATGTTACGTATTATACCAACGACAACCTTACCAGTTTAACTCTAGGCGGTAATCATTTAGCGGTAATTAATAATTTGGATGACATTAGTTCTACTAGCGGCAATTATTTAACTATCACTAATAACGCCTCTTCTGGCGCGGGTTCAGACAGCATCGGCACGTTAACTTTAGGAAATATCGCCGGTGCTCTCTATAAATTGACATTTCAAGGTTCTGATGCCGCTCCCTTTATAATAACGACGCTAAACGAACAAGCCAATTCTAGCTTCACCCTTCAAAATAGCAGCAGCGCTCATGTTAACGTTAATGCTATTAGCAACGTCAACCTAACGCAATTAAATTTAACCGGCAATCAAAACATAACTATAGGCAGTTTAGGTAATAGCACCGGAGGGCTTAATATTACCGATACTAATTCAAATCCGGTCAATATTACTCTTAACAGTCATACGTCGACATCAACAAGCAATTACGACACTATAAGCGTAGCAGCCAATAACGGGGCGGTAACTAGTTTAATGATTAATGCAATCATAACCGGAGTTGCCGCAAACGATCAAATAGCATTTTCCAGCGATAGCAGTCCGCTAACCCTTGGCAATCTTATAACCGTAAATTCTTCTATTGCCACTACCGTTGCAACTACCGTACTAAGCGGAGCAACAGACCACGAGATAATACCATTTACGTATAATGACGGCGGCACAAACGACGTCTATCTTATTGAAATTAATAATACTACGACTCCTGGTACTTATAGCAATGCCGATACCATAATCGAACTTGTCGGAACATCATCGGGACAGCACACCATAAATAATACATTGACGGCATCTAACCATGTAGTTATTGCGTCTTAAGAAGGGCGAGTTTTCTTCTTTTTTTTAAAAAAGTATGTTATAATCAGTTTCGCTATGTCATTTTATACCTTAAAACTAAGAGACGACGACGTCGTCGAGATGATAGACCAAAGAAAACTGCCGCTTGAGGTCGATTACGTCGAATTAAAGACATATAAAGACGTTTACGGCGCGATAAAAGACATGATAGTCAGGGGCGCGCCTGCGATAGGCGTTTCTGCCGCTTTCGGGCTTTATCTCGGCGCAAAATCTCTTCTTGAAAATAATGGCGCAAATAATTACGAAGCCTTTAAAAATAAATTTTTTGAAATATGCGATTTTATGTTTTCGGCAAGACCGACCGCCGTCAATCTCGGTTGGGCCGTAGGCAGGATAAAAAAGCTCGTCGAGAACGCGGGTCAAAAAGACGAAGGCAAAGGTTCAGGCGCCTCCAAGCCGTTAATGTTAGATGAGTTAGTCGGCTTTATAAGAGCCGAGTCCTTAAAAATATACGATGAAGACATAGAAATAAACAAAGATATGGGGCGTTACGGAGCCGCGCTTTTAAACGACGGGTTTTCGGTTTTAACCCACTGCAACGCGGGCGCTCTTGCCACCGCAGGTTACGGAACGGCGCTCGGCGTCATAAGGGCGGCAGTCGCGGAAAACAAAAAAATATCTGTAATTTCAGACGAAACCAGACCGTTTCTTCAAGGCGCGAGGCTTACCGCGTGGGAACTTATGGAGGACGGAATTCCGGTTACGCTTATCGCGGATAATTCCGCAGGGCTTTTAATGCGACGCGGCAAAATAAACGCCGTAATCGTAGGCGCAGACAGGATAGCGTCCAACGGCGACGTCGCAAATAAAATCGGCACTTATCAGGTCGCGGTTCTCGCTAAAGAAAACAATATTCCTTTTTACGTTGCCGCGCCTCTTTCCACGATAGATTTAAACATCGCTTCCGGCGACGAAATACCGATAGAAGAACGCGATATCAGCGAGGTAGTTTCGGTGATGGGCAAAAGAATCGCGCCGGAAAACGCCGCCGCTTTAAATTTTGCTTTCGACGTAACTCCAAATAAATACGTTACGGCTATAATAACCGAAAAGGGCGTTCTTTATCCCGATTATAAAAAATCGATAAGCGAGGTCTTTAACTTAAAAATATAAATTCTGGATTCCCGCCTACGCGGGAATGACGCCTTAAAAATAAAATAAAATGAAGATACTAATTACCGGAGGAGCCGGATTTATCGGCAGCCAAGCCGCCGACGCACTTATCGCCAATGGAAACGAAGTAATAATACTCGACAACCTTTCGACCGGTTTCGAGTATAATATCAATCCCGACGCAAAATTTATAAAAGCCGATATTACGGATTTCAAAAACATAGAAAGAATTTTTGAGGAAGAAAAGCCCGAAATAGTTTATCATTTTGCGGCACAGATAGACGTAAGGAAATCCGTTTCCGACCCGATGTTCGACGCCGAAACCAACATAATGGGAACGTTAAATTTAATTAAGCTTTCGGCGGCGTTTAAAATTAAAAAATTTATTTTTTCTTCCACGGGCGGCGCCATATACGGCGACACCGACTTAAGACCCACACCCGAAAACCACCCGGAATGGCCTTTATCCCCTTACGGCATAGCGAAGCTTGCCGCGGATAAATTTTTAAATTATTACAGCGAAATATTCGGGCTGAAATATATTTCCCTCCGCTACGGGAACGTTTACGGACCGAGGCAAAATCCTCACGGCGAAGCCGGAGTCGTAGCGATATTTTTAAATAAGATGCTTAACGGCGCACAGCCCGTAATTAACGGCGACGGCGGGCAAACCCGCGATTACGTCTATGTGGCGGACGTGGTAAAAGCGAATATTTTGGCTTTGGAGAAAACAGATAAAACCGGAATTTACAACGTAGGAACTTCCGTAGAAATCAGCGTGAACGATTTATTTAAAGAAATTAATAAAAATTTCGATAATAAATATAAAGAGGTTCATGGACCCGCTAAAATAGGCGAACAAAAAACAAGCTGCTTAAGTTACGAGAAAATCGAAAAGGAGCTTGGCTTTAAGCCTGAAACGGCTTTTAGCGAGGGAATCAAAAAAACTTACGAATGGTTTCTACTCAATAAAAACCGGAGGTGAAGACGAAATGGCAAATAAGCCGATTAAAAAAGAAACAAAAAAACCGTCGACAAAAAAGAAATAACGTTTAAAGGATTTTTATTTTTCTGCCGCCGCAGTCTAAGCCTAAATATATGATTATTATCTGCTTACCCATTTACTGTCTTTAATCTTAAACCGCAGCGGCAGTAATGCGTGTTCCCCTGCATACCCTACGCCTATCCTTGCGGTTTCAACAATATCTTTTTCGCCGGGATTTACATTCCTGTCTTCAAGCCAGATTTCCAGCGTTTCATTTTTTATCGGGGTCTTTACGATTTTGAAGCCGTCGTTGCCGTCGCGGTTATCGCGCTCATTATTGCTTTCATTTACTATGCGTTTATTGCCGTTTTCATTAGAATTCAGTTCGCCGCCCGCCTTGTTTTCGCATATAGGAATTCCGTTATGCCTTAAATCTATTCCAAGCGCTATCGTTAAAAGTCCGGGTCCGGAGGCAAGCCTGTTTTTATCGGATTTAAAGTTCAGATTTTTCTTCCTTCTTTTAAACATCGCGTCCAAGCCTATTTCCGGTTCTATTGCCCTTATAAGCACGGCGTCCGCAGTATTTTCCTTTCCGGTTACGACGTTAAAAAGGCAGTACATTCCGTAAATAAAATATACGTAGGCATTTCCGCCGCTTTTGTATAAATTTTTATTTCTTTCGGTTTTCCGGTTCATATATCCGTGAGACGCTTTGTCTGTCGCGCCGAGGTATGCTTCCGTTTCGACTATTTTGCCGCCGGTTAATCCTTCTTTGCCTATATCCGTTATCAGGTATTTTCCAAGAAGTTCCCTGGCTATTTTTGCGGTATCTTCCCTAACGTAAAAAGATTTTTCTAATTTTTTAAAAACCATTAACTAATATATTTATTAATATATTTATTTTTGTTTAAAAATATTTCTATAAGCTCTATGAGCATAGGCACGGAGTCGGCTATTATGTTGACGTGCCCGCCGGGCTGGTGCTTCCAGTCCACGCTGGATTCCTTTATTTTAATATCGTTTAAAAGCGCGATATAAAGAACTTCGACGTCGAACGAAAAGCCTTTGATTTCGGATTTAGCAAAAATATTTTTTGCGGTTTTCATTCTAAACGCTTTAAATCCGCACTGGGAATCATAGAAATTTATACCGAGGAGTTTAGATTTTATAAGGCTGAAGGTTTTGCCTACAAGATTCCTGAAAGGAGGCTGCACGATTACCGCCCCTTCGGGCAGATAGCGCGAGCCTATTATAACTTCAGTTTCGGGTTCGCTTTTAAAAATATTTATAAACGATTCTATTTCCTCTACGCCGGTTGATAAGTCCGCGTCCATAAAGAAAGCGTATTCGTAATCGTTGTTCGCCGAAAGCATGCCTTCCTTTACAGCCGTGCCCTTACCGCTTTTTGTAATGGTTATGATTCTTAAATCGGCGGAAAGAATATCTTTCAGGACGTTAATAGTTCCGTCCGTGCTTCCGTCGTCCACGGCTATAATTTCGTAAGCATATTTTTTTGATTTCAGATAAGACCTTAAAGAGATTATCGTCTGCCTAATTCTTTTTTCCTCGTTATAAGCAGGGATGATAATAGATAAAGACGTTTTGGAGTTAGTCATATATTTTTTATTCCTTATAAATATATTATAATGTTTTTAATCAATATACAATTTAAAAAATTTATATTTATAGTATAATATATATTTAATATGGCTAAAAATCCTAAATTCACGATTCTTTTATATCATAAAATAGGAAAATACCCCAGTAACGCCAAATTTCCGGGTCTTTATGTCGCGGAGGACGACTTCGACAGGCAGATTAAATATTTAAAAAACGCCGGTTATTCTTTTTTAACGCTGTCCGATTTAAAAACGCTTTACGATTACTATTATAATTATAACAATAAATACAAGGCTGGCGATTCAGCCGCCGCCGCCGCTTCTGACGCGGCGCATGGGTTAATCAATGAAAGCGGCAAATACGTATCTATAACATTCGACGACGGTTCAAAGTCGGTTTATACGGGCGGATTTAAAATTATGCGGGAAAACGGCGTCAAGGCTACGGTTTTCATGGTCTCAGAGCTTGTAGGCGGAATCAACGAATGGGACGTAAAAAACGGGGAAAATAGCGACGAAATGTTGAGCCTGCAAGACCTCAAAGAAATGTCCGAATACGGCATAGAAATTGGCGCGCATACCCTGACGCATCCTCGTCTTACCGAAATCGCGCCGGAAGACGCCTATAAGGAGATTTCGCTTTCCAAAAAAAGCCTTGAGGATTTGCTTGGCGGAAGCGTAAATTTTTTTGCATATCCTTACGGCGATTATGACGCGGCAACTGAAAAGCTAGCCGAAAAAGCAGGTTTTTACGGCGCCTGCGTTACTAAAACCGGCATAGTAAAAAGAGGAGCGGACTTTTTTGCATTAAGAAGAGTGGCGATAAGACACAATACGGATTTTTTTAAATTTAAAAGAAAGATTTGGAAAGTCGGACTTTTTTATTAAAAATGAATATTTTAATCATAAAATTAAGCTCGATAGGCGACTGCCTGCTTGCCACGCCGGCTATAGAATCGATTAGGAAAGGATATCCGGACAGCTTTATAACGTGGCTCGTGGAAGACAAAGCCGAAGATATCGCTCTTTTAAATCCGCATATCGACGAAGTTATAATTATAGATAAAAAAAATTTTAAAATTAAGGACTATTTATCGTTAATCAGAAAATTAAGAAGCAGGCGTTACGATTTATCCATAGATTTACAGGGAGTGGACAGGACTTCTATTTTTTCGTTTTTAAGCGGGGCGCGCCACAGATATGTCGAGGAATACGCAGACTTGGGTTTTTTGAGCAACAGAAAAATCGCAAGAAAAGGAAGACCGCCGGAGCACGCCGTTAATTTTTATCTTTTTCTGGCTGAAAAAAGCGGCGGCAAAAAAATAGAAGAACCAAAACCCACCTTAATTACTTCTGAAGAAGATAAAAATTTCGCCTCAAATTTTTTAGATAAAAATTTTGAGAAACCAGACGAAAAAGATATATTTATCGGGATAAATCCTACCGGTGCATGGAAAACCAAAAGATGGCCCGTCAAGTATTTTATAGAACTTTCCAAAAAGCTGATAAATTCTTTTAACGCTAAAATAG
The DNA here is from genome assembly GCA_021777135.1 of bacterium. Taxonomy (GTDB): domain Bacteria; phylum SZUA-79; class SZUA-79; order Acidulodesulfobacterales; family Acidulodesulfobacteraceae; genus Acidulodesulfobacterium_A. The sequence continues at coordinate 18,135 of JAJYDX010000002.1, forward strand.
TCATATTCGGAGGCAAAGGAGAGGAATATCTGTCCGAAGAAATAATAAACGCTCTGGGCGGCAATATTGCCAACGTGGCGGACGCGTCGGGAAAAACGACTCTTAAGCAGGCAAAAGAACTGCTTGCGAAAATGGACTATTTTATAACTCCGGACTCGGGGCTTATGCACATATCGTCCGTTATAGGCGAGCTGAAAACCATAGCCCTGTTCGGACCTACGGACCCAGAACTTACAGGTCCGGCGGGAAAAAATCATGCCGTATTAAGGGACAGCCTGATATGCATCCCGTGTTTTAAGAAGGAGTGCCCGCTTAATAAAATAGAAAAAAACAACCTGAAAGAGTGCGTTTTGTGCATGAAAAGAATTACTCCCGATGCCGTATTTAAGGTAATAAAGCATGATTTGGAAATAAAAAATAAAGCCGCCCGATTTTAAATATGAAAAATTCAAGCAATGTAAAAGACTTCCTGATATTCGGGCATAATTACATAGGCGACGTCTTAACCCTTACCCCAGCGATAAGGGCTTTAAAGCTGAAGTTTCCTGAAAGCAGGATTACGGCTGTAGTGTCGAAGAAAGCGTCATTCGTATTAAGGAAAAATCCCGATATATGCAATATAGTCGAAACGGAAAAAATTAACGGCGTCCGCGGAATTTTCGGTATTTTAAAATTATTCGCGACGCTTAACGGCATAAAAAAAAATAACGGGCATAAATTTTATGCCTGCATTAATTTTTTAACTTCCTTTAAATTTTCTGTTTTGGGTTTTTTGCTTGCCAAAAGGCAGGTGGGGCAGGTAAAGGCTTTAAACGATTTTTTTTTGCACGACCGCATAGTTTTAGATAAAAATTTAAACAACGTAGATAAATCTTTAAAGTTTATCGAACCGTTTTATATAAACGGCGGCGAAAGATACTTCGACAGGAATTGCGTTTATAACGTCGAGGAAGCCGATATTAAAAACGCAGAAAATTTTTTAGAAAATTCCTTTAACGGCTTCGGGACAAACATAGACGCTAAAAATCTCAAATTTGTTTTGTTCTCGCCGGGCTCTACAAGAAAATCAAAAGAAGCAGATCCTCAACTGTTTTCTATTTTCGCGGACTTTTTGAATAAAAACGGCTTCTATACCGTTATTACCGGAAGCAGGAACGACAGGCAGGTTTCCAAAGAAATTTACGACAGGATAGACGACAAACGTTTAAATGCCGATTTAACGGGTTTGACGGATATCGGAACGCTCGGAGGGCTGATTAAAAAATCGTTTATGGTAGTAAGCGTGGATAACGGAACCATGCACTTATCGTCGGCTGTAAGGACTCCCGTAATAGCCCTTTTCGGCTCAACCGACCCTGCCGTTTGCGCTCCCGTAACGGACGATATTTATGTAATAGACAAAAAAACTAACTGTTATCACTGTTTTTATAAGGACTGCATTAAGGAAGGCTTTAAAATAAACGGTTATTCGGATTGCATGGGAAATATCACGCTTGAAGACTTAATAACCGGATTTAACTTTTTATTAAATTCAAAATGAAAATTTCTGGTTTTACATTTGTCAGAAACGGTATTTTAATGGGATATCCTTTTAAGGAATCCATTATGTCGGCACTTCCTTTGGTGGACGAATTCATAGTCGTCGTATGCGAAAGCGCCGACGATACTAAAAAAGAGCTAGAAAAGCTTAGAGATGAAAACCCAAAAATTAAATTAATTTATTCGGATTGGAATATTACTAAAAAAAGCGGCAGCATCATGTCCGAAAAGACCAACATAGCAATAAAAAACATAACCGGAGATTACGGTCTTTATGTCCAGTGCGACGAAGGCATACATGAAAAAGATTATGAAAAAATTTTAAGGGTTCTGGAGGAAAATCTTAGCAACAAGGACGCAAAAGGATTTGTTTTCGATTATATCCATTTTTTCGGCGGCTATTTTTCATATGCTAAAAAATCAGAAAAGAAATTTTTTTACGATAAAGAGGTGAGGGTAATAAGAAACGACGGAACGGTTTTTTCATGGGGTGACGCCATGGGTTTTAAAGATATAAACGGCATTAAGATAAATATCGAAAACAAAAACGCGGTGCCGTTAAACGTCAATATGTTTCATTACGGCAGGGCAAAAAATCCGGCGGATATGTATAAGAAAGACAAGGAAATGGAAAGGCTTTATAATTTTAAGATAATAAACAGGCTGAGAAACTGGGTTTCTAATTACGACCCCAGAATAGATAAATATATATACTCCGATTTCGGCTGGCTCGAAAGGATAGACGAAAAAAATCTTGATTTTCATCCAGCGCCTTTCAGGGGGCTTGCATCAGCGCAAGACTGGAATATAGACGATTTTAAGACTTTCATGAAAGAAAAAAAAGGGGCGGCGCAGTTTTTTAAAATGCTTATATACAGGCTGGTAAAAGATTTAATAAATGAAACGTCTAACGCGGTAAAAAAAATAAAGGCTTTTTTAAAAAGTAACGATAATAAATAATAAATGAAGATTTTAGAATTTATAACGCCGTCCAACATAGGCGGCGCTGAAAACTATATAGCCAACCTGTCTAAAAAGTTCGTGGAAAAAGGGCACGAGGTTTATATATTGTCCTCTATGACCGAAAACGGTAAAAATTCCGTTTTATCAATTTCCCAATTTTTGAATAAAAGCGGACTGCCTTTTAAAATAATATACGCAGGCTTTAAGTATAACCCGCTTACGATATTAAGAATCGCGTATTTTATAAAAAAAAATAAATTCGATATAATTCATACTCATTTGTCCAGGGCAAATTTTATCGGGGCATTGGCGGCGAAGATTGCCGGAATAAAATCCGTTTCGACGGCACACGGGCTTAACAGGAAATCGCAGTATAAATACGCGGATTACGTAATATGCGTGTCTAACGCAGTCAGGGAAAATCTTATTTCGCAGGGAATGGACGCCGGAAAGCTCTCCGTTATTTACAACGGAATAGATACGCAAAAATTCAACCCCGAAGCGGAAGGACTTTCTAAAAAAATAGACCGTTCGGCAGCTGGTTCTGATGAAACCGGCGGCGGGAAATCTTTCAACGTTGGAATAATCGCAAGATTTTCGCGCGAAAAAGGGGTCGATTTATTTTTGGACGCGGCTAAACTAGTTCTTGCCGAAATACCCGAAACCAAGTTTTTTATTGCGGGAACCGGAGCTTTAAAAGACGGGCTTATTAAAAAAGCTAACGATTTGTCTATTTACAACTCAACTTATTTTCTTGGATTCGTAGGCAGTAATCTTGTTTCTTTCCTTAATGAATTAGACGCGGTAGTTTTTCCCTCCCTAAAAGAAGGTCTTCCTCTTGCCCTGCTGGAATCTATGGCAATGGAAAATATCGTGATAACTTCCGACGCCGGAGGCATGCCCGAAGTCGTTATCGACGGCAAAAACGGTTTCGTAACGAATAGAGGAGATATAAACGCTATTTATCAAAAGTTGGTTTTCGTGTATAATAACAAATACGCCGTAAAGGAAATAGCCAAGGAAGCCAGAAAAACTATTGTGGAAAAATTTAATATAAGCGATTGCGCCGATAAAACGCTGGATTTATTTTCAAGATATGTCTAAGAATATCATCGATATAATAAAAAAATTTGACAGGGCGAGAATACTTGTCGTCGGCGATATTATGGTGGACCATTTCGTTTACGGAACGGTAAGCAGGATATCTCCCGAAGCCCCCGTTCCGGTAGTTAACGTAAAGTCTGAAAAACTGATGCCCGGCGGAGCGGCAAACGTGGTAAGCAACGCGGTTAAACTAGGCGCCAAAGTTTACGTGGCGGGCGTAGTGGGAGACGATTACAACGGGGAAATATTAAAGCGGCTGGTTGATAAATACGGCGAAGAAAGCAGGGGCAGGGTAGATTCCTCGCTTATTTTGACTTTAAAAAATTTTCAAACTATAATTAAAACCAGGGTTATAGCCCACAATCAGCAGATAGTCAGGTTCGACAGGGAAGATAACGGAAAATTTACGGAAAAAGTTTACGGCAGGCTTATGGAAGGGATTAGAAAAATAGAAGGCGATATTGACGCCGTTATAATTTCCGATTACGGCAAAGGTCTGATAGAAAGAAAATTTTTTTCTTCACTGGTAAGTTTTTTAAGGGGAAAAAATAAATTCGTCGCGCTCGACCCCAAAGTCGAAAATTTTAAATTCTATAAAAATGTTTCTATCCTTACGCCTAATATTAATGAAACTTCGGGCGGTTCAGGAATAAAAATTCACGACGAAAAGACTTTGGAAAAAGCCGGCAGGGTAATAATGAAAAGAGTAAAGCCGGATTACCTTTTGGTAACGCGGGGCGAAGCCGGAATGTCGCTTTTTGGCGGAGATAAGTCTTTGCATCTGCCTGCCAGGGCAAAAGAAGTTTACGACGTTACAGGAGCCGGAGACACCGTTATTTCTACGCTTACCGTAGCAAGAAGCGTGGGGGCAAGCATTTCAGACGCCTGCTATATCGCTAACGCGGCGGCAAGCATTGCCGTATCGCAACTGGGCACTTACGCGGTAGGAGCGGACGAACTGACGAGGATGTTATCTTAAATGCAAAAACTAATTAACGTAGGATTTGGAAACGTCGTTTTGCAGAGCAGGGTTGTAGCCGTAGTTTCACCCGGTTCTTCGCCTATGAAAAGGCTGAGGGACAGCGCAAAAGACGGCAATAACTTAGTCGACGCCACGGAAGGAAGAAAAACAAGGTCTGTTATAATTACGGATTCCGGACATATTATACTTTCGGCGCTTAATACTGCCACTATTATCGCAAGGTTGGAAGGCAAAGATTAGGATATACTTTAATTTTGCAATTATTTTCTACTGCAAAATTAAGGATATATAATTATATATGCATATGATGGACGGAAAAAACATAAAATTAGACGATAAAGCGCTGCATCGCGACGGAGAACCCGGAGGGTTAATATTCGCCGTTTCCGCGCCCTCTGGAACAGGCAAGACAACTTTATGCAATATGCTTTTGCAGGAATTAAAAGATATAAAACTTAGCATCTCTTATACTACAAGAACTAAAAGACAGGGGGAAGAAGACGGTATAAGTTATAATTTTATTAATGATTCCGAATTTGATAGAATGATAAAAGATGATGAATTTATCGAATGGGCTAACGTTTTCGGAAAAAGATACGGTACGGCTTATAAATCGGTTTTTAATCCAAATTCCTTATCCGACGTATTATTGGAGATAGACGTTCAAGGGGTCGGGAAGCTTTTAAAAATATACGGAGGCGCCGCAAAATTAAACAAACTTAAAGGTTCAGGCGGCGCGGAAAGTGCCGGAGCCGTATCCGGCAACGGCAACATCGAGAATAAAATAAAACGGCTGGTAAGCATATTCGTCACTCCGCCGTCTTACGACGAACTTTCCGAAAGGCTTAAAAAAAGGGGCGGCATGGACGAAGCGGAATTAAATAAAAGATTGAATACCGCTTACGAAGAAATTAAAAAAAGCGTTTTTTACGATTACATCGTTACGAACGACGATTTGAACGGGGCATACTTAAAATTAAAGTCTATCGTAATCGCTGAAAGGTGTAAAAATTTGTCCTTAATAATGAATAATAATAATTCGGAGGAATATTAAATGGCAAGAGTAACTATCGAAGATTGCTTAGTTAACGTGGAAAACAGGTTCGCGCTGGTAATAATAGCCGCAAAAAGGGCAAGACAGCTCATGGAAGGCGCGCAGGCAAAAGTAGTTTCCAAAAATAAGCCTATAGTCGTCGCGCTGAGGGAGATTGCAAAAGGCTATATCGGCGTAAAACAGAAATAGCATCATATTTGAAAATTTTTGTTTTAATATTATGCGATTAGATAAATATGTTGGTAAAAAATAAACTATGAGTCCTTTAGGAGAAAATCTCGTTACCGTTAATCCCTCCGGCGATTTTAGTTCGCTTAATAACCTCATAGAGCTATTCAGAAACAATATTAACAGCATCGACGACGTCGGTATGGAAGAAATACACGGCGAAAAGTTTAAACTGTTTAAAAAAGCCTATAATTTTTCCAAAAAAGTCCATCAGGGTCAAAAAAGAGTATCGGGAGAACCTTACCTTACGCACCCCATAGAAGTGGCGGCTATCGTAGCCGGCTTGAGAATGGACTGCGCATCCATAGTTGCCGCCCTACTTCACGATACCGTGGAAGATACTTTGACCACGCTGGAAGACATAAATCGGGAATTCGGAGAGGAAGTATCCTTTATAGTCGACGGGCTTACGAAATTAGGAAAACTTACTTTTAAGAGTTCCGAAGAACTCGAAGCTGAAAACATAAGAAAGATGATAGTCGCAATGGCTAAGGATATAAGGGTCATAATTATAAAATTAGCCGACAGGCTTCATAACTTAAGGACGCTAGACGTCCTTCCCAGGGAAAAACAGGTTAGAATAGCGCAGGAAACGCTTGATATATACGCTCCTCTTGCAAACAGGCTGGGAATATTTTTTATAAAAAGCGAGCTGGAAGACCTGTCGTTTAAATATTTGAATTCCGAAAATTATAAGGATTTATCTTCAAGAATTAATAAAAAAAAGACCGAAAGAGAAAAATATATAGAAAAAATTATCGGTATTTTAAAAGAAAATTTAGAAAAACATAACTTGAGGGCGGAAATATACGGAAGACCGAAACATTTTTACAGCATTTATAAAAAAATGATAGAACAGCACGTAAGTTTCGAAGATATTTACGACCTGCTGGCTTTAAGAATTATAGTAGATACCGAAACGGAATGTTATGAAGCACTCGGTATAGTACATTCCATTTGGAAGCCTATTTCCGGAAGAATTAAAGATTATATCGCCATGCCCAAGGCAAATTTATACCGTTCCCTGCATACTACCGTAATAGGACCTGAAGGCATGAGGGTAGAAATTCAGATAAGAACTAAAGAGATGCACTTTATTGACGAATTCGGGATAGCCGCCCATTGGAAATATAAAGAGAATATGCCTGCCGAAAAACAGGACGTAGAACAGTTTAACTGGTTAAGGCAGCTTGTCGAATACCAGAAAGAGCTTAAAGACCCGCACGAATTTTTAGACAGCGTAAAAATAGACCTTTTTCAGGAGGAAGTTTACGTTTTTACGCCAAAAGGCAAGGTAATAGCGCTTCCAAAAGATTCCACGCCCGTTGATTTCGCATACTATATCCATACGGAAGTAGGGGATAAAACTACCGGAGCCGTCGTAAACGGAATTATGGCTCCTTTAAGGCAAAAGCTTTCGAACGGCGATATAGTAGAAATTATAACCAAGGAAGGACATCATCCTTCAAAAGACTGGTTAAGGTATGTAAAATCTTCGAAAGCCATTTCTAAAATAAGGAATTATATAAGGCAGACGGAAAGAGACGAAAGCATTGAAGCCGGAAAAGAAACACTGGAAAGGGAATTTAAAAAACTTGAAAATAAAACAGACGATTTTAAAGAATTAATCGTTCAGTCCGTCCAAAAGCTTTCCCTTAAAAACGAGGACGACCTTTTCGCGGGCATAGGGTATGGAAAGTATTCGCCGCAGTATTTGTTCTCGCTAGTAATGCCGGGTTATAAAAAAACCGATAAATTATCCCTTATAACAAAAACTACCGGCAGCGTAATCAGTAAGATTCTCCAGAAAATTAAGCCAGGTTCAAGCAAAAGCGATGCTATCGTATCTCCTTTCGGCGGGGATTTGCTTTATAAGCTTGCCGGATGCTGCCATCCTATACCCGGGGACGATATAGTCGGGTTTATTTCGAGAGGAAGGGGCGTTATCGTCCATAAGTCCGATTGCAAGAACATTATAGGCATGGATAAAAGCAGGCTGATAAAAGTTGACTGGAAAGAAACAGCCGGCAGACAGAACTCGAACGCCGCGGAATTTTTTGAAACAAAGATAAGGATTATAACCGATGATAAAAAAGGTATTTTAGGGGACATAGCCTCTTTAATTTCGGCAAAAGGGGCAAACATATCAAAAGCACAGGTCAGGACAATTAAAGACGGAAGGGCCGTCCATCTTTTCGACATAGAAGTCAGGGACATCAAGCAGTCCGACGCAATCATAGGCGGCATAAAATCAGTTAAAGGCGTGATAAAAGTAAACAGGGTGGTTTAACGCGCAAACTTTATATCCGCGCCGATTATAATTTTTATTATAAGTTTGCATTTTTATAAAATTAGGTTATAATTTTAATAATATATAATTATTCATATATATAATAACGTAGATATTTTATATACTGTAATATTAATGTCATAAAAAACGGAGGTGATATTTGTGAAAACTAACGAAGGAACGACCGACAGGGTTATAAGGGCAATTCTAGGCATAATCCTCTTAATAGCAGGATATTTGCTTTTAGGTTCCAGCGAGGTACTTGGGGTAATCCTCATAATAGTTGGAATAGTAGCTTTAATTACGGGCATCACGGGATTTTGCGCGTTGTATTCCCTGCTGGGAATTTCCACTTGTTCTACCTGCGACAAGAAATAGCATTAAGAAATAGCATCAGCTTTACCATGTATTTGTAACTTATTTTTAGGTCCGCCGCGGCGGCAAAAAACCTTAATTAATCATGCCGCCGCGCCGCCGGACATTATCAGCCTTCCGGCAATTTTGGGCAAATGGGTGGTTGACAAAATAAGTATTAAATAATATAATCTTTAAGTTAATAAGAATTACGCTTATTTTTACATAATAATAATCAGATTGACGAGTCCATTAAGAGAGGAAAATTTAAATGTCCAGAGTTTGCAGTATTTGCGGAAAAGGCATACAGTACGGCAATAACGTATCCCATGCCAATAATAAAACAAAAAAAGTTTCGCTTCCAAATTTGCATACCGTTAAAGCGGTTGTTCCTTCAGGAGGAAACAAAAGGATAAAAGTCTGCTCAAAATGCCTTAAAGCCGGTAAAGTCGTTAAAGCCGTCCGATAAATTAATAATCTTTCCGCGCGTTTTTATACCGTTAAATAAAATCAAGCCTGAACGGAGCATAAGTTTTATTTATTTGGAGACATTTTTAAAAACGCTATATGCTCCAGATGAAAAGTCCTAGGAAACATATCGACGAGATTTATTTTTTCGACTATATATCCCGTTTCCACGAATACTTTTAAGTCCCTCAGAAGCGTCATCGTATCGCAGGATACGTATATAACATACTCGGGGCAAAGCTCCGCTATTTTAGGCACTAGTCCTTTGACGCCGGCTCTAGGCGGGTCAAGTACTAAAAGGTCGTATGTTTTTTTGTTCCGCTTTATATTCGCCGCGCTTACAAAGTCCGCAACGTCCGATTTTATAAATTTAATATTATCGATACCGTTTAAAGCCAGATTTTTTTCTCCAAGTTTTACCGAAAAACCGCTCGATTCGACGCCGGTAATATTTGCCGCAAAACGCGACAAAAAAAGGGTAATATTCCCGTATCCGCAGTATAAATCGAGTGCGTTGAGGAAATTATGCCCCGTTTGCGCGGTAATGTTTTTCAAATATTCCGTAACGGCGTTTATAATGTTTTCATTCTGTTTTTTGTTTACCTGAATGAAAGTCGGAAGGTCGTAAGAAAATTTTTTATCTTTAACGGTAAAATAATCGTTGCTACGTTTGAGGGTATTTTGAGCCGTAACGATTTTTTTATCGGGAAATTCAAAGAAAATATTATCGGCGGTTTTGCTTTTCATAACTTCCTTGGAAAAATTATTTAATTCCGGCGGATTATTCTTAACGCCAAAAATTATGTTTTTCAATCCGGCGTCTGTTAACGTTATCGAAGACAGCGAATTAAGGACGGCGTCTTTCCAGGGTTTTTTAGATAGAAGGCTCCTGAGTTCCTTTAACATTCCGTTAATGCTTTCTTTAGCGAGATAGCAGTATTCAATATCTGTTACGCGATGCGTTAATTTTTTATAAAATCCTATATGAGGCGGGTATATTTTTAGTCCGATTTTCTGCCTGTAATTCAAGTAATCCTCTCCGGCTGAGCTTATTTTTATTTCTATAGGAGTAAAATTTTTTTTAAATTCGTTTTTAAAAATCTCCGTTTTCCAGTAAATTTCTTCTTCGTAAGGCATATTCAGGTAGCCGCATCCGCCGCAGACGCCGAAATGCGGGCAGACCGCCTTAATTCTTTTAGGGGACGGCTCGGTAATTTCGACTATCCTGCCGAAAGCATAGTTTTTATGTTCGTCGGATATTTCTATTTTAAGGACGTCCCCCGGAACCGCATAGCCGACGAATACTACCTTGGAATTAATCCTTCCTACGCCCCAGCCTCCATAAGCCAGGGAATCTATATGTATTGTTTCTGTTTCAGGCAAAATCGCGCCCCCTTGTTTTTTAAATTATTATATTATATTATTTATAAGGCTTTAAATGGAAAAATAATTAAACCCTAAGGAAACATGAAAGGTATCATTCTTGCCGGCGGCAGCGGAACGAGGCTTTATCCCATAACTTTAAGCGTTTGCAAACAGCTTCTTCCGGTTTACGACAAACCGATGATTTATTATCCCCTGTCGAGCCTTATGCTTGGGGGGATTAGGGATATCCTTATAATAACGTCGCCGTCAGATTCAGACAAATTTAAAAATATACTCGGCAACGGAAACGACTTAGGAATTAATATAACGTATAAGGAACAGCCTGCTCCAAACGGTCTGGCAGAGGCTTTCATAATAGGAAAGGATTTTATAGGCAAAGAAAACGTCTGCTTAATTTTGGGCGACAATATCTTTTACGGACACGGTATTCCCGAAAAGTTCGACTATGCAAAGAATATTGTAAAGCAAAACGGCGGCGGCATAATTTTTACTTATTATGTCGAAGACCCTCAAAGATACGGAGTTATAGAATTTAAAAACGACGGTAGCGGAAAAGTCTTGTCCATAGAGGAAAAACCTAAAGAACCTAAATCTAATTATGCTGTTACGGGAGTTTATTTTTACGATAACGAAGTAATAGACATAGCAATGGGCTTAAAGCCGTCCGAAAGGGGGGAGCTTGAGATTACCGACATAAATAATATATATTTAAAGCAGGGCAGGCTTAATACGGTAACGCTTGGCAGGGGCTACGCGTGGCTTGATACCGGAACGCCGGAAAGCCTGTTAGACGCTTCAAAATTTATTGAAATGACAGAAAAAAGGCAGGGGCTTAAAATAGGCTGCATAGAGGAAATCGCTTATAAAATGAACTATATTTCCGAAGAAGGGCTGGCAAAGCTTTATAATAAGTATGCTAAAAGCGGTTACGGAAAGTATATCTTAAGAATAATCAACGAGAATAAAAAAAATAATATATAAATATAATTAAATAAACGGTAAAAAATACATGATAATTAAAAAGGTCTTCGCGGCAGTTTTGTTAACAGGCATATTAGGGCTGGGTTCCGGGCTTATGCTTTCGGGATGCTCCGGCGTAAACAGCTCTTTGCAAAACGACCATATTATGAACGGCGGCTGTTTTATCACATGCTATAATAAAGCTAATAAAAAAGGTTCGGGTTTCAATAAAACGGACGGCATAAAGCATTATAATTCTGTTCCTAAAACTATCGGCGGCTGATTTTATGCAGGTAAATCTAGGTTTTTGGAGCTTAGCCGACTGGCTTGCATTTGCGCTTACTCTGGCGGGAGTATGGCAGTTAAGTTCGCACAAAAAGTCCGGCTTCGCCATAAACACTTTCGCTTCCATAATATGGGTCGCTGTCGGGATACATTCGGGCTTGTCCGGTCTTACGGCGCTGAACCTGATTTTGATTTTAATATATGCGAGAGGCTATATAAAAAAGTAGTTTTTAACTATTTCATATTTCAACGGATTTATAGTATAATAAATATATTTTTAAAGTGGCCCCATAGTCTAGCGGTTAGGACGTTGCCCTCTCACGGCAGTAACACGGGTTCGAATCCCGTTGGGGCTGCCATTTTTTAGTTATGAATTTAAGAAAAATCATATTTTTATCCGTATTGTTCTTGTCGGTTTCATGCGCCAACGCATTTGCAAAAGAAAACACTTCCTTAAATAATCCACTTATTAAATCAGTTCAAGTCGTTCAAAAAACAAAACCGCGTCTAATTTTTAAATATAAGGCTGTTAAAAATCCCGCGGCTATAGCCGTAAATTCCAAAGGCTTAATTTTTATCGCCGGCGGCAATAAAAATCATTACGAAATTGCGGTATTCAATAGTTACGGCAAGAGGCTTGAAACATTTATATTTGGTTCAGTTAAACCCGCTGGCGGCTATGCAAGCGGCAAAAAAGGTTTAAAAAACGTTAAAATTTTCAATAATAACGGCGTCGTAAAACCGTGGAGTATTTTTGCCGGAAAAAAAGGCAATTTATGGGTTGCAAACGAAGGAGGAAAAAAAGGTTTTATTTCAAAAATTTCTACGAATGGCAAAGTTCTGTTGAAAATAACTAAAGGCATTGATTTTCCTTATTCCATTGCCTTTACCAAAAACGGAGATATTATCGCCGCTAATTACGGCAACGGATTTGACGGGTATTTGTCGGAATATAACCAAAAAGGCGTATTTTTGAGGAAATTTACGACAGGCATAGAAAATCCGTATTCTGTTATTAGCGGAAAAAACGGAAATATTTATACGGTTAATTACGATAAAGGAAATATCGTATGCTTATCTGAAGCAGGTAAAATTTTGTGGAGTTCGTATAAAAACATAAGCTATCCATGCCTTGTTTTATCGGGCAAAAAAGGAAACATATGGGTAATTAACGACGGAGGGGTTAACGGAAGCATAGTTAAATATACGCCGAAAGGCAGGGTCGTTAAAAGTATAACTTTCGGCATAAATTACCCTTACGGGGCGGCTTTAGATAAGGCAGGCAATATTTTCGTCGCTAATTTCAATAACGATACGGTTTCGGAATTTAACGAAAAAGGCGAATTTATAGGGTTTGCCGGCAATATTATAAAACCGGCAGGCATAGCTATAGATAACAAGGGCGACGTAATAGTACTTAACGACGACGGATATTTTACCAAAATAACCCGCTGAAACGGCTGGCGGTTAAAATTCAGATAAGCTGGTTTAAAAATAAAAGTAAAAATAATATATGCCTTCCATAAAAAGTTCGTTTATAAGATTAAGAACTAATCTTAAAAGAAAAATAATAATATTTCAGGATAATTCGATATTTTATTTTTCCAGATGGATTTTTTTCGGCGTTTTAATAGGCATATTTGCCGGAGTAGGAGCTATAGTTTTTAACGGGTTAATCAGATTTTTCAGGTTCATATTTCAGGTAAGCTTAGCGAATTATTATTCCCCCAGACCGGAACTTATGGGGCAGACCGGCGCGCCTCCCGACTCTCATCCTATCCGCTGGGCAATACCTTTAGTAATTATGATGGGCGGTCTTATATCCGGTATTTTGGTATATACGTTTGCGCCTGAGGCTGAGGGGCATGGAACGGATGCGGCGATAGACGCTTTTCATAATAAAGACGGATATATAAGGGGAAGAGTGCCGGTAATAAAAACCCTTGCGTCTTCCGTTACGCTGGGTTCGGGCGGTTCCGGAGGCAGGGAAGGTCCGGTCGCGCAGATTGGCGCCGGATTCGGTTCCGTCTTGGCTACGTATTTAGGACTGCCGGTACCCGACAGGCGGACGATGCTTGTCGCGGGCATAGGCGCGGGCATAGGCGCTATATTTAAATCCCCGCTTGCGGGAGCAATGTTCGGCGTGGAAGTTTTGTATTCCGAAATGGATTTTGAGGGCGGCGCTTTAATGCTTGCAATTATTGCTTCCATAGTCGGATATTCGGTTTACGCATATTTTTACGCAGGTTTTAATCCGGTTGTCAGAACCCCTGTTTTTATGTTTTCAAGGCCGATAATCCTGGTTTTTTATGCTATACTCGGCATTTTTTTGGCGTTCGCGGGAAATTTTTACGTCAGGTTTTTTTATTTTATTCATGATATTTTTAAAAAAATAAAAATAAAGCCGCATTTTAAGCCTATGTTAGGCGCGGCGTTCGTAGGCGCAATCGCCTATTTTTTTCCTGAAATTATGGGCGTGGGTTACGGCTGGCTGCAATTGGCGGTGCTAGGCAAACTCACTATAATTACCCTTATACTTTTAGGGTTTTTTAAGATAGTCGCTACGTCGTTTACCATAAGTTCGGGCGGTTCCGCCGGAGTTTACGCCCCGTCTTTGGTGATAGGCGGAGCGTTGGGAGGAGCAATAGGCGGCATTTTTCATATTTTATTGCCTCATCTAATATATGCTTCCGATATAGCGCCTTTTGTTTTAATCGGCATGGGAGGCTTTTTCGCCGGAGCCGCAAAAACTCCGATTTCGTCCCTTCTTATGGTGTCGGAAATGACGGGAAGCTACGGTCTTCTTCCGCCGCTGATGCTTGTTTCTGCCATAACGTTTATAGTAAGCGGAAAAAGAAGCATATACCGCAGCCAGAAAAGAAACAGGATTGAATCCCCTGCTCATTTTAAAGATTATTTAATTCAACCGCTCCAGAGATATTCGGCGGGCGACGTTATGGAAGCCGGCGGTGCCGCTCCAGCCGAGTCCATAGACCCCGATATGCCTTTATACGGGATGATTAAAATTTTTTTTAATTCCAATTTTTTTATGCATCCGGTTATAGATAAAACCGGTAAAATTGTCGGCGTCGTTAAATACGATAAAGTAAAAAATTTGATAATGACTTCGCCTGAAGACTCCAGAACGGCTAAAGATTTAATGGAATCGTCGAATTTACCGAAAATTAAATCGACCGATACCTTAGATATTGCGGTCCATAATTTTTTTAGAAAAAATACCGACGAACTTATAGTAATAGATAAAGATGGCGGCTATAAAGGCATTTTAAGAAAAAGGGACGTCGTGCTCGCGATAGAAGAAGGGCAGAAGTCGCCTTCCAAAGGGCAGACCGCAATTGCCGCAGACGCGGAAAACAACGGAAAGTAAATATTAAGAAGGAGGATATATAACCATGAAGTGCGCTCTTTATTATAGCAATAAGGATATAAGAATAATAGAAAGGGACATTCCAAAAATAAGCGGCGATGAAGTCCTTATGAAAGTCGAAGCAAGCGGGATTTGCGGCAGCGACGTAATAGAATGGTACAGAAGGGACAAAGTCCCGCTTGTTTTAGGACACGAAGTTACCGGCGTAATAGTCGAAACCGGAAAAAACGTTAAAAAATATAAAGCGGGGGACAGGATTTGCGCCGCGCACCATGTTCCGTGCAACATATGTAAATACTGCCTGAGCGGACACCAGACCGTATGCGAAACCATAAGGATGACTAATTTTGACCCGGGTGGATTTTCGGAGTTTTTAAGGCTTCCCGAAATAAACGTAAAAAACGGAATTTATCTTTTGCCGGACAGCGTGAGCTTTGAAGAAGGTACTTTTATTGAGCCTCTTGCGTGCGTAGTAAGGGGACAGAGGCTTGCGGGAGTAAAACCCGCCGATACGGCAATAGTCTTCGGCAGCGGGCTTTCCGGTCTTTTGCATATAAGCCTTTTGAGGGCTGCCGGCGCAAGCAGGATTATAGCCGTGGATATTAACGATAAACGGCTGGAATACGCAAAAAAATTCGGAGCCGATTACACGTTTAACGTTAAAGACTTTAGCGAGGCTGGCTCAGGCGGCGGCAATAAAATGGAAAACAGGGGAACCGGCGCGGACGATAAGGGCTTGCCGGAAGCCGTTAAAGATATTAACGGGGGGTTTTTGGCTGATATAGTAATTTTATCAACCGGCGCGGACAGCGCGATTTTACAGGGACTTAAATCGGTAAGGCGCGGCGGGACGGTTTTGTTTTTCGGCGCGGCGGACGAAGGAGCAAAACTGCCGCTTTCTATTAACGATATATTCTGGAGAACCGAAATTACTCTTTTAAGCTCATACGCAGGTTCTATTCTAGACCACGGGACTGCTCTAGAACTCATAAGGTCCGGCAGGGTTAACGTGAAGGACATGATAACCGACAGGCTTGCGCTTAAAGATATAGAAAAAGGGTTTGAACTTACCGCAAAAGCGCAGGATTCGTTAAAAATTATAATCAATCCTTAACTATAAATCGCAGACGCCGCCTTTTTCTTTTTCTAAATAGCACATTATTATGCCCGTCAGATATAAATCCGTAACGTATTCGGAAACCATTCTGTGCGTGTTGAAGTGCGGAGCAATGGAAGACGCCGCCATTTTCATTATTTTTATGTAATCAGAATAGTTTTTATAGTATAAATCCAGTATATTAAATTCCAATTTTCCATATATATCGTTCAAATCCTGTATGTCGTCCGAATAGCTTAAATCTGTCCAAGCCGGTCTAGGTCCTATTCCCCATCCGTTAATTCCTTCAAGGCATGCCTCTAGCCACCAGCCGTCCAAAACGCTGAAATTAGGAACGCCGTTAAGGGAAGCCTTCATTCCGCTTGTGCCGGAAGCTTCAAGGGGTCTTGTCGGATTGTTAAGCCATAAATCCACGCCTGAAAGTATTATGTTAGCCTTATGGATATTGTAGTTTTCTAAAAAAGCGATTTTAACTTTTTTAGTTTTAGAGGAAATATACTTTGCGGTATCATGGATAGATTTAATCATAGCGAGCCCGTCGGTGTCGGCGGGATGGGTTTTTCCGGCAAAAACTATTTGAATGTTACCCTTTCTTTCGGCAATATCCATTAATTTATCAGGATTAGCAAGTATAAGATTATTTCGTTTATAATGGGTTATCCTTTTAGCCATGCCGATAGTAAAATCTGAAGCGATAAAAGAAGAATCGGTTTCGGAATTAATAGTTTCGATAAGGGTTTCCTTGCATAGAATATGCGCTTCGACGAAATCGCCGTCCGGTATGCAGGATACTCCCCTTAGAAGGTCGGGGTCTTCCTCCCATCCTTTTATATATTTCGTAAATAACATTTTGTGATGAGGAGACGTCCACTTGACGTGATGTATGCCGTTTGTTACGTATTTAAGTTTATAGCCTTCAAATATATGTTCCGAAACGAATTTATGCTTTCTGGAAACGGCAACCACATTTTTTGCATTTTTTATGGCAAGCCATGAAAGATTTAATTCGTCTTTGTCTTCTAATTTTTCCATATAAATATCGTTAAAAACTTTTTCGCCGCAGTATCCGGAAAGCATATTCTTCACGTCTTTTATTTCAAATTTGTCGAACGCCGCCGGAATAGGAGTATGGGTCGTAAAAACCACCCTTGACTTTACCCTGTTTAAATCTTCCATGTCTTTCATTAGGGAGGCAATTAAAAGGGCGGAATGGCTTTCGTTTATATGATAAAGAAACGGCCTGTAATTCAAGGCTTTCAACATTTCGTAGCCGCCTATTCCTAAAATTATTTCCTGCTTAAGGCGCGTTAAACCGCCTTCTATGTAAAGCCTGTCGCAGATTTTTCTCGTTTCCGGGTCGTTTTCGGGAACGTCAGGAGTAAGGAAATATACGTCTATTTCGTTGTCCCCGGCGGTAGATTCTACCAGGTATTTATATGCCGTTATCGTAACATCTTTGCCGCCAATCGGTATTTTTATTTTAATGTTGGTAGGCTGCATATACTTTTCTATATCCCATTCCTGAACCGAATCAATCTGAGAACCGTCGTTGGATATTTTTTGCATGGTAAATCCGTTTTTCCATAATAAGGTTATCCCTACGGCAGGAACTTCGAGGTCGGCAAAACTTTGAATCGTGTCGCCCGCAAGAATTCCTAGTCCCCCGCTGTATGTGGGAACCCTGCTGTCAACCGCGCATTCCATAACGAAATAGGCTATCATAAGGCGTTATCTCCTTGCATAATAAACATTACGATTATAAATTTATTTTAAATTATATTATTATAATTATCCTAATAAATCAATCAGTTATCTTTTAATATTTTTAACGGCAAATGCAGCAATGCCGCCTATTATGCAAAGGTAGCCCAATGCGGCGAATACGTCGCCGTATGCTCCTATCAGCGAAAATTCGTTTATTATGTAATCGAAAACTTTTGCGGAATTAGAAGGATAAAGCATAGACCTTACGAATGAGCTGCCGTTTTTTACTAAATCGCCGTGCAAAAAATTAACGGTGCTTTTAAAATTATAAAAATTATATTTTATGTCCCTCGAATACTGGTTCAGGTGATAAACCTGCCTTACTGCCAGTTCTTCCCCGGACCATGCTATCCCGAACGACGCGCCTATCTGGAATAAAACATTGTATAATGCCGAAGCGTCCGGTATTTGCTCTAATTTCGCAGAGTTTATAACTGTCATCATGACCGGCGCGTTAATTAAGCCTACCCCGGCTCCCCTTAAAAACTGGTTATATATTAAAAAAGGAATGGACGTCTGCAATGAAATGCTTCCTAAAGAAAAATTAGATATCGCGAATAAAAGCATACCTGACAGCATCAGGTATTTAGGTCCGTATTTATCCGAGATTTTTCCGGCAATCGGAGAAGCCAGGGCAACGGCGATGGCAAAAGGAGCCATTAAAAAACCCGCGTGCATGGCATTATAATTTAAGATATTTTCTATAAATATAGGAAGCAGAAACATAGTGCTGAAAATAGCACCCGCCCTTATCATATTTACTAAATTTCCTGCCACGAAATTCCTGCTTTTAAAAAGGGAATAATCCATAAGGTGCCTTTTGGAAAATATTTCGGTTATCAGGAAAAGTACAAAAGACGCCGCGCAAATCAATTCATTCAGGCGTATTACCGGCGAATCCCATTCAAGCGTCTGCCCTTCGTTAAGCACGTAAAGCAAGGTTCCAAGGCATACGGCAATCAGGGTAAAGCCCGCAAAGTCAAATTTTTTATCAAAAGGTTTTGACGGGGTATCGTTTTCAAGCAAAATTAAAGTGCATAGAAAAAGTATTATGCCTACCGGTACGTTAAAATAAAATATCATCCTCCAGTCCACGTAATCCACGAAGTAACCGCCTATTATCGGTCCTAAGGCGGGAGCTACCATTATGCCTATAGTCCAGATGCCCATGGCGGTCCCCCTCTCGTTAGCCTTGAAGTATTTTGCTATTAGATTTACGGAAATTGGAATTAAGCCCGCGCCTCCTACCGCCTGAATTATCCTGAATATTATCATTATCCTGTAAGAAGGGGCAAATCCGCAGAATGCCGAGCCTATTAAAAAAAATATTATAGATACCGCGAAAGGCATCTTAAGCCCGTATTTTTTACTTGAGAAGCTCGTAAGAAGAATAATAATGGAGTACGTTATTGTATAAGCGATAATTACCCAGTCTATCGTTATTACGTTAACCCCGAAGTGGGACATCATCTTGGGAAGCGCCACTATGACGATATTTATATCTAATATCGCCATAAAAGAAGCCGTAACGGCTATTGCCAGAACTAGCCATTTGTAAAGCCTGTGCTCCGATATCTTATGGTCCATAACATTTATATATGAATTTACTATTCGACGAAGTTTTTTAACTTTCCGATATTTTCTATTTCTATCTCAAAAATATCGCCTTTTTTTAAGCTCCCTACGCCGGAAGGAGTTCCGGTAGAAATTATATCGCCCGGGAAAAGGGTCATTATTCCGGAAATAAATTCCAATAATTCAAAAGGGTTAAAGATAAGATTTGAAGTATTGGACGACTGCTTTAATTCTCCGTTAAGCCAGCCTTGAATTTTTAAATTCGACGGATTTTCTATTTCCGTTTCTATATAAGGACCAAAGGGAGCAAATGTATCAAAACCCTTGGCTCTGGTATATTGAACATCTTTCATCTGCAAATCTCTAGCCGTTACATCGTTTAGACAGGTATAGCCGAATATGTAATCGTCAGCCGTTTCTTTTTTTACGTTTTTTGCGGTTTTTCCTATGACTATAGCCAGTTCGGACTCATAATCCACCCTTTGCGAGGCATCGGGTCTTATTATGGTTCCAAGATGCGGAATAACGCACGAGCTTGGTTTTATAAAAAGCAAGGGCTCTTCCGGCAGTTTTTTCTGCATTTCGGCGGCATGGTCTTTATAGTTCAAGCCGACGGCGACTATTTTTGTGGGATTAACCGGAGGCAAAAATTCAAGTTCGTCCAATTCGTACTGTTTTCCGGTATATTGGTATTTAAAATCTTCATGGTAGTCTAATTTTTCGATAATATTGACAAACGACTTGTCTTTATCGGTAGAAAGCGTCCCATAATATTCTTTCATCTCTCCAGATTTATGCCTGAATTTTCCGAATTTCATTAATGCCGTCCTTAAATAAATGAACGTTTTATTTATGAATCCATGCCTTTATTTTAGCTTTATTATAAACTATTATCCTGTATCCCGTCAAATTTTTAAGACGCACTGAATATTCCGCCGGCAATCTTGCGGATAGTTGTTTTCTTGACATTTCGATTAAATTATATTTAAATTGATATCAAAAATAGCTGCGAAGTAAAAAAATCGCATAGGAGACGATATTAATGATTCATCTTTCCCTATTTCATGCTTTAATTCTTGCAATTATTCAGGGCGTTACCGAGCTTTTTCCAGTTTCAAGCCTCGCCCACGGCGTTATAATACCGGATATTTTAGGATGGCAAATAAACAGGCAGTCTGAAGGTTTCCTGCCTTTTTTGGTAGTCCTTCATCTTGGAACCGCGCTTGCCCTTCTTGTATATTTTTACAAAGACTGGCTCAATTTATTTAAAGGATTTTTTGCCGGTTTAAAAAATAAAAACCTTAACGCTAACGAAGATTCAAAAACTTTGTATCTGCTTGCGTTAGCCACTATTCCGGCGGGGCTAATAGGACTCCTGTTCGTCCATAAGCTTAAAAAACTGTTCGGCATTACGTCGATAGCCGGAGTCTTTCTTATGGCGAACGGCATAATACTGTATTTGGGAGAAAAGCGCAGAAGAAAACAAGGCATATCGAAGATTTCAGATATGACTATCGCCGCCGCGCTTATTATAGGCGTATTCCAGTCTTTTGCCTTAATTCCGGGCATATCCCGCTCCGCCATAACTATGGTTGCCGCGCTTTACTTAGGCTTTAAGCACGAATATGCCGCAAGATTTTCTTTCCTTTTGGCAACGCCGATTATTCTTGCCGCGGGTCTACTTGAAGTGCCCAAGATGCTCAAACTGCATATGCTTCATTTCGACGCGGTTTCGATAATCAGCGGATTAGTTGCCGGCATAGCCGCATATCTTAGCGTTTACGCCTTAATGAAATATTTTAACAAATACGAAATAAACGCACTTTATCCTTTCGCTTTTTACTGCATAATTTTCGGCGCTTTCGTTCTGACCTACAGGTTTATTTAAAAAATTAATTTATATTTTAATTTATGATATAATAAAAATTTTAAAATCTTATTATTTTATATTATATTTATGGAAGATTTTTTAGAGGATTTTGCAAAAAATATTAAACTGGAAAAAAATCATTCTTCCAATACCGTTCTCGCGTACGTTTCAGACGTCAAGGCTTTTATTGCATACCTTGAAGAAGAAACGTCTGTAAATTCTATTGAAGACGTTACGGAATTCGAGATTAAGGGATATTTAAGCAGGATTTATGAAAAAGTAAAAAAAACTAGCCTTGCAAGAAAAATAGAATCAATTAAATCGTTTTTCGATTTTCTGGAAAAAAAACACATATTAAAACTAAATCCGGCTTTTTTGATAGACATACCCAAGACCGAAAGGAAGCTGCCTTTCTTTCTTACGTCTAAGGAAGCCGATTTCTTATTGAATAATTATTTAGATTTAAAGTTAAAAAAAGATAAATTGGACGCGGTTGAAGGTTATCAGTCCGATAATTATAATTCAATGCGGTTAGGAATGTCCGCCGAACCGTTAAAATATTTCGAGTCGCTTAGAAACGACCTTATCCTGGAATTTTTATACGGAAGCGGGTTGAGGGTCAGCGAGTTGGTTTCAGTTAAAAAAACGGACTTGGAGCTTGAAAAAGACGCCGGTTACGTCAGGATTTCAGGAAAAGGTTCTAAACAGCGGATTGTTCCGCTTACGGAAATTACCGCCAAAAAAATTAAGGCGTGGTCGGGTTATTTGTCCGCTATAGGTTTAATTTCAAAAGAAGGGTATATTATTATTAACAAAAAAGGACTGCGTCTTACAAGAAGGACTGTCCACAGGATAGTTAAGGAATCAATGATAATAACGGGTCAGTTCAAGAATATTTCCCCGCACAGCTTAAGACATTCTTTCGCGACCAATCTTTTGGACAACGGAGCAGATTTAAGGTCTATTCAGGATATGCTCGGTCATTCTAATCTGGCGACTACTGAGAAATATACGCATTTAAGCATTAAAAAACTTATAGACGTTTACAATAAGGCGCATCCGCTGTCTGGAAAATAAAACGGGCGGTAAATACCAAAAAGCGACAAACAAAAGCGGTTATATATTATACTGTTAATTAAATACGGGAGATATAAATTAATGGATTACGGTAATGACGAAGGCATAAAACTTTTAGGGACGACTATAATAAGCGTCAGGCGCAAAGGACGGGTCGTGGTAGCCGGAGACGGTCAGGTTACACTCGGAAATACGATTATGAAACATAACGCAAGAAAAGTAAGGCGGCTTTATAACGACAAGGTAATAGCAGGGTTTGCGGGAGCGACCGCCGACGCTTTTACGCTTTTTGAAAAGATGGAAGAAAAACTTTCCAAATATAACGGCAGCGTTAAAAGGGCAAGTGTAGAACTTGCGAAAGACTGGCGGACCGATAAAATATTAAGGCGGCTGGAAGCAATGATGATAGTAGTCGATAAAACCGATTCTTTTGTTTTATCCGGTGCGGGCGACGTTATAGAACCAGACGAAGATGCCCTTTCAATCGGTTCGGGAGCTCCTTATGCACTGGCATGCGCGCTGGGACTTCTTGAAAAAACTGATTTGGGCGCAAAGGAAATAGCGGAATATTCCATGAAGACGGCAGCCCGCATATGTATTTATACTAACGAAAATATAATAATAGAGGAGATATAATAATAAATATGGCAAATAAAACGTCAAGCGGCAATGTTAAAGCTAACGCGGCTGTTAACGCCGGTAAAATAGATTTTCTTACGCCTAAAGAAATAATCAAGGAGCTAGATAAATACGTTATAGGACAGGATAAGGCTAAAAAATCCGTTGCCGTCGCGTTAAGGACGCGTTTCAGGAGAAATAACGTTCCGGAAGAAATAAGGGAAGACATAGTCCCTAAAAATATATTGTTAATAGGTCCTACCGGCGTCGGTAAAACGGAAATAGCAAGAAGAATCGCCAAGCTTTCCGATTCCCCGTTTATCAAGGTCGAGGCTTCAAAATTTACCGAAGTCGGCTATATGGGGCGCGACGTCGAATCAATGGTCAGAGACCTTGTCGAAACCGCTTTTATAAATGAAAAAACCAAAGAAACGGACCAGATTATAGATAAAGCCAAACAGAACGCCGAGGAACTGCTTTTGGACCTGCTTGTAGCGCCTCCGCCAAAAGCCCCTAAAAAAGGCTCAGGGAAGGGGTTAGAGGAAGGCACGGAAAAAAACAGTTATGCCAATACGCGTGAAAAATTCAGGAAAATGTTTTTAGAAGGAAAACTAGACGACAGGTTCGTCGAAATGGAAGTTAAATCATCGGCTAAACCTGCTATTCCCGTAATAGAAATATTTTCCCAATCCGGCATAGACGATATAGGGCAGGATTTTAAAGATATATTTTCAAATATTTTCCCCAAGCAGAAAAAAATAGAAAAGGTCAGGGTTTCCGAGGCTTACGAAATACTGGTCCGCGAAGAAAGCGAAAGGCTTGTTGACAGCGATAAGGTCGTTCAGAACGCTATTCAAAAAGTCGAAAATTCCGGGCTTATATTCGTTGACGAAATAGATAAAATAGCTTCGAGGGAAAAGTCTTACGGTCCCGATGTTTCCAGAGAAGGCGTCCAGAGGGATTTATTACCGATAATAGAAGGCTCTAACGTTATGACAAAGTATGGAATAGTTAAAACCGACCATATTTTATTTATCGCCGCGGGCGCTTTTCACGTTTCCAAGCCTTCGGATTTAATTCCGGAGCTTCAAGGAAGGTTTCCTATAAGGGTAGAAATGGATTCTTTATCAAAAAAAGAATTCGTAAGAATATTAAAGGAACCTAAGGGCGCGTTAATTAAACAGTATTACGAGCTTCTTAAAACCGAAAACGTAAATTTAAACTTTGCGGACGACGGCATCGAAAGAATTGCCGAAATTGCGGAAGAAGTCAATCTTAAAACCGAGAATATCGGCGCGAGAAGGCTCCATACGATTTTAGAAAGGGTTATGGAGGACGTTTCCTTCGAGGCTCCTTACAAGACCGCTAAAAAAGTTTTAATAAATAAGGATTATATAGACGAAAGACTTAAAGATATAATTAAAGACGAAGACCTTTCAAGGTATATACTTTAATGGAAGAGTACATAAAAAAGGCTAAAGTTCTGCTGGAGGCGCTGCCTTATATCCAGAAGTTTGCTTCAAAAACTTTCGTGATAAAATTCGGCGGTTCTATAGCAGCCGATAACGAATTAAAAGAGAGCTTTATTAAAGACATAATTCTTTTAAAGCTCATAGGAATAAATATAATTATCGTTCACGGAGGCGGCAAGGAGATAGACGGTCTTTTAAAAAAATTAAACATAGGCGTAAATTTTCATGAAGGACAACGCATTACCGATGAAAATACAATGAAAGTAGTCGAAATGGTTTTATCGGGAAAGATAAATAAAGACCTTGTCGCGCTAATAAATAAATTCGGCGGTCGCGCCTGCGGATTGTCCGGTAAAGACGGAAATCTTATAACTGCAAAAAAGCTGAAATCCGAAAAAGTAGACCTTGGCTTCGTCGGCGAAGTCAAGCACGTCGATAAAAAAATACTGCTTACGCTGGACCCTTCCTTTATTCCGGTTATAGCGCCGGTAAGCATGGACAACGAAGGCAGGACGCTTAATATTAACGCAGACCTTGTCGCGTCTTCGATAGCCGCGGAGCTGGAGGCTGAAAAACTTATAATTTTATCCGACCAGGACGGTCTTTTAAACGCTGACAACGAGCTTATATCTTCAGTTAAAACGGGAGATATAAAGAATATGATTAAAGAGGGAGTTATTTACGGAGGAATGATACCAAAAGCGAATTCCTGCATAGACGCGGTTAAGCTTGGCGTTAAAAAAGTCCATATAATAAACGGTTCTATCCCCCACGCCGTTTTATTGGAAATATTTACAAAAAAAGGCATAGGAACGCAGATTTCAAATTAATTATTTACGAATATTGATGGAAAGAGGCTCAATATGAACGCGAAAGAACTTACTAATAAATATATAATGAATACGTACGGCAGGTTCGACCTGACGCTGGTAAAAGGAGAAGGCTGCTTCCTTTACGATGAAAACGGAAAGCGATATACTGATTTTGCTTCGGGGATTGCGGTAAATAACTTAGGATACGATAATCATGAGATAAATTCAGCCGTAACTAGCCAGATAAAAAAATTAATTCACGTATCAAACTATTTTTATACCGAACCCCAGGCTCTTCTCGCGGAGAAACTGTGCGTAAATTCGTTTGCGGATAAGGTTTTTTTCTGCAACAGCGGAGCCGAAAGCGTCGAGGGCGCAATTAAGCTCTCCAGAATTTATGCCCAAAAATTTTCAAAAAGGGGATACGGCATAATAGCCATGCAAAATTCTTTTCACGGAAGAACTTTCGGCGCTCTTTCGGCAACCGGACAGGATAAGTACCATAAGGGGTTCGAGCCTATGCTCGACGGTTTTACGCATATAAAATTTAACGATTTCGACGCCTTGCGTAAATTAATTAAGGGTCCCGGAGGCAAAGATTATTGCGCCGTAATAGTAGAACCGGTGCAGGGAGAAGGCGGCGTCAATATCGCTGATAAAGAATACGTTAAATCGTTAAGGGATTTAACGGCGGAAAATGACGTGGTTTTAATCTTCGACGAAGTTCAAGTCGGTTTAGGAAGAACCGGAAAACTTTTTGCCTATATGAATTTTGACGTCGAACCGGATATTATGACTCTTGCAAAGCCTTTAGCGGGCGGGCTTCCCATAGGAGCCGTGCTTGCGAAAGAAAGCATAGCCAAGGCGTTTGAACCCGGCAACCATGCTTCTACTTTTGGAGGGGGACCAGTAATAACCGCCGCCGCCAATGCTTTTTTCGATGAAATAAACAAAAAAGGTTTTCTTGAAGAAGTTTTAAAAACAGGTGATTACATAAAATCCAAATTAGACGAATTAAAAATAGATTTTCCTGAATTCATAAAGGAAGTCAGAAGCATAGGGCTAATCGGCGCCATAGAGTTTTACGAGATTAAGGCGAAAGAGGTTTCGGTAGAATTGATAAACGAAGGTTTTTTAACTACTACGGTTCAGGATAAAATTCTAAGGCTTACCCCGCCCTTAATTATCAAAAAAAACGACGTTGATTTATTAATAGAATCTTTAGTGAAGGTTTTTAACCGCAATTATAATAAATAATATATTTAAACTAATATCATGAATCACGTAAGAAATTTTTTATCTGTTTACGATTTTACCGCCGACGAGATATATGGCACCCTTTTAAGGTCTGCCGTTTTAAAAGAGGAAAGGAAAGGAAGTCAAAACGCCTCCCTTGCCGGTAAAAAAATCGGTCTTATATTTGAAAAATCTTCCACCAGAACCAGAGTTTCTTTTGAAGTAGGCATAGTGGAATTAGGCGGGCATCCCGTTTTTATGTCGTCCAGAGACCTTCAGCTCGGACGCGGGGAGCCCGTAAAAGATACCGCTATGGTCTTAAGCAGATATTTAGACGGGGTTATAATAAGGACGTTTGGACAGGAAAGAATAGAAACTTTTGCGCGTTATTTCGAAAAACCCGTTATTAACGGGCTTACCGATTTATATCATCCGGCGCAGATATTGACCGATATATTTACGGTTTATGAGATTAAAAGGAAGCCGGAAGCGGAAGCCAAGCTTAACGGCGCGCGTGCCTTAAATGATATTATCGAGGATACCCTTAAAAAAATAAAAATAGTTTATTTTGGCGACGCAAACAATATGGCAAATTCATGGGTCAGCCTTCAGGCTATGCTAGGCTTTGAACTTGTGCTTGCGATGCCGGAAGGTTTCGATATAGACGGGACGGTCAGGAATGAATCCGAAAAAAGAGGCGGCAAATTCCTTATTTCCCACGATAAGATTTCCGCGGCAAAAAATGCCGATGTCATTACGACCGATGTTTTTATAAGCATGGGTCAGGACGAGGAAAAAGAAAAAATAGATAAATTAAGACCGTTTATTATAGACGGGCATACCGTTGAAAATGCTAAAGATGACGTTATTTTTTTACACTGTCTTCCTGTCCACAGAAACGAAGAAGTAGCGGAAGATGTGTTCGACAGATTTTCTGCGGTAGTTTTTGAAGAGGCTGAAAACAGGCTTCACGTTCAGAAAGCTATAATGGAAAAAATTTTTTAATAAAATAATAAGTTAAGGAGAATTTATTAGTTATGGCGGAAAAAATTGTTTTGGCGTATTCAGGAGGGCTGGATACCTCAGTAATCTTAAAGTGGCTCATAAATACTTATAAAGCTGACGTTATCGCATATTGCTGCGACGTAGGACAAAAAGAAGACCTTGCCGCCGTGAAGGAAAAAGCCTTGAAGACCGGCGCTGTTTCAGCGATAATCGAAGATATGCGGGACGAGTTCGCGACAAATTATATATTTCCGGTATTAAGAGGAAACGCGCTTTATGAAGGTTCTTATCTTTTGGGAACGTCTATAGCCAGACCTTTGATAGCAAAAAGGCAGATAGAAACAGCTTATGAAAACGGAGCAAAATACGTCGCGCACGGCGCTACGGGAAAGGGAAACGACCAGGTCAGATTCGAGCTTGCATACGCAGCAGTAAATCCTTCGATTAAAGTAATAGCTCCGTGGAGGGAATGGGACATAGTTTCAAGAAACGAGCTTATTAAATATGCGGAAGATAACGGAATTTCCGTTCCTGTTACCAAGGAAAAACCATATTCAAGCGACAAGAACCTTTTTCATATAAGCTATGAGGGCGGCATACTGGAAGATTTAGAAAATGCTCCTGACGAATCCATGTTCGAGATTACTTCGTCGCCTCAAAATGCTCAGGATAAACCAGAGTCTATAGAAATAGAATATAATAACGGAAACCCCGTATCTTTAAGCGGAAAAAAAATGACGCCCCTGCAAATCGTTGAAAACCTTAATTTAATTGCGGGCAGAAACGGTATTGGAAGGGCGGATATAGTGGAAACGAGGATTACCGGAATGAAATCGAGGGGCGTTTATGAAACTCCGGCGGGTACTGTTTTAAGTTTTGCCCATAAGCTTATGGAGTCTATTACTTTGACCGGAGAGGAAATAGAGCTTAAAAACAGCCTTGTGCCGCAATATTCAAAGTTAATATACGAAGGGAGCTGGTTCAGCCCCGAGTTAAAAGCAATCCAAGCCCTTATAGACAGCACTCAGGTATCGGTCAACGGTAGAATAGGATTAGAGCTATATAAAGGCAACATGAAAGTTTTATACAGAAAATCGGAAGGAAGTCTTTATTCCAAGAATATCGTAACTTTTGAAGACGACAAGGGAGCATATTCCCAGAACGACGCGACAGGATTTATCCATTTAAAATCGCTGCGTTATAAACTTAGGCATAAATAATGACATTAAAAAAGAAAATTATATCCCATAATAATTTCGTCAGGGGCCGTTTTAAGGACGATATATCGCAAATTACCGCGGACTTTACCGCGTCTCTGGATATCGACAGGAAGCTCGCGGATTTTGACATTGACGGTTCTATTGCCCATCTTTACGCGATAGAAAAAGCAGGCATAGTAGGCAAAAAAGAAAAAAAAGCTTTAGAAAAAGCGCTTCTGAAAATAAAATCAGAAATAGAAAGCGGCGAATTAGAACTTAATAAAAAATATGAAGACATTCATATGAATGTGGAAAAGAGATTAATTGAACTCGTTCCAGAATCAGGCGCAAAACTGCATACCGGAAGGTCCAGAAACGACCAGGTTTCCGTGGATTTCAGGCTCTACGTAAGAAGCCGGATAAAGCTCATCGCTAACGCGTTAATAGACTTAAGAGCCGTTCTTGCGTCTGTCGCAAAGTCAAATATTAAGGCTGTTATCCCGGGATATACCCATTTTCAGCATGCGCAGCCCGTATCGCTGGCGCATCATTTTTTGGCGTATTACGAAATGTTTACGCGGGATTTCGAAAGGATGATGAACGCATATAAGGCTGCCGACGTTTTGACTCTGGGGAGCGGGGCGCTTGCCGGCGTCGATTTTGATATAGACAGGCGCTTGGAGGCGGATATTCTTGGTTTCGGGAATATTTCCAGAAACAGTATGGACGCAGTTTCAGACAGGGATTTTGCGTTGGAATTCAACTTTGCCCTTTCAATGACGGCACTGCATCTTTCGAGATTTTGCGAAGAACTTATAATATGGAACAGTTTTGAATTCGGATTTATAAAAATAAAAGATGAATTTACTACCGGCTCCAGCATTATGCCCCAAAAGAAAAATCCGGACGTTCTTGAACTTATAAGAGGCAAAACCGGCGGCGTTATCTCAAATCTTTTGTCGTTGTTTATAATGATGAAATCGCTGCCTCTTGCTTATAACAGGGATATGCAGGAAGATAAAAAACCGGTTATGGAAAGCGCGGATACAGTTTATAATTCTTTATCGATATTTAAAGAAATTATAAAAACATTAGAATTTGACAAGGAAAAAATGAGGTCAGGACTTAAAGACGATTCTATTTATGCTACCGACGTAGCGACTTACCTGGTTAAAAAAGGCGTGCCTTTCAGAAAATCCCATGAAATAGCCGGTAAAATAGTAAGTTATGCGGAAAATACGGGCAAAACCCTTTCTACGCTTTCCCTAAAAGAATATAAAAAAATAACAGGCTATATTGACGAAGACATATTCAGTATTTTTAATCCTGAATCATCCGTTAATTCAAAAAAGACAACAGGCGGAACCTCTTTTAAAGAAATAGCAATGGTGCTCAAAGAATATGAAAAAGAAATTGAAAATAATAAAAAATCTATACAGGCGCTTAAATAACAAAAGAAGTTATATTTTTCCTGTTCTTTTGACGCTGGCACTCTTCGTCCAGACGTTTTATCTTTCCGGATGCGCAAAAACAGGCTACCCTCAGCCGCCTAAAGTCAGCCCGCCTAAGCCGCCTGTTATTTTGTCCGCCAAAAAGCTTGCGGATACCGTCCGCGTCATTTATAAATATAGCGGAAACATAAAAAAAGTTAAAGGATTTTTAATTTTTAAAAAGCATTATAAAGATAAAAAATCTATAAAATATTCCTGCGGCGATTCTAAGCCCTTTGTTTTTCAAAATTTAGATTTTGAAAAAAGATTTAGCTTGCAATATGATAAATTTTTTTATAATGTAAATAAGAAGAATTTAAAAAACGGCTATTATATATTTTGCATAAAAAGCGTAGGTTATTACGATATAAAATCCGCTTATTCCAATTATATAACCGTTAAAATTATAATGGTAAAATAAAAAATATCCGGAGGGCGAAAACATGGCATTGCCCATTAAAAAGGAAAAGCTGAATAAAGCGTTTTTTTTATTAAGCATAATTATTATAGCAATACTCGCAATTCTTCTTTTTCAAAAAAGATTCCATCTTTATTTTAAAAAGTCCCCCTTTTCGTTAAAATTAGTAAGGATTATAGGTTCGGCAGACAAGCTTAAAGGTCCCGCCGGCGTAGCTTTCGGAAAAAGAAACAATGTTTATGTAGTGGATTCCGGCAACTCCAGAATTGTAAAATTTAATATTAAAGGCGCGTATATAAGACAGTGGGGCATAGAAGGAAAAGCCACGGGCGAATTTATGGTGCCGCTTTTTGCGACGGTTTCCGAAAAATCGGGAAATATATACATAGTAGATTCAGGCAATTCCAGAATACAGGTATTTCAACCGGACGGCAGTTTCGTTTCGCAATTCGGAATTTCTAAAAATTCTAAAAGAATTTTGGTTGAGCCTACTTTCATAGGTTTTGCGTACGATAAAATTTATGTAGCTAATTCCGGTTCCGACAATATAATGATATATTTAAAAAACGGGCAATTTTACGAAAGAAAAGGAAATTCCTCGATTCAAGGCGGCGCAGGCGCCGTCAGTTCCGCCGCCGCGCCAAATAATTCTAACGCAAACCAGCCTAACGGAAATAGTTCTAATAATACCGGAGCCAACGCAGGTAATAATAGTCCTAAGAACGGGACTCCGGCAGGCGCTTCGCAGGGCAACAATACTACGGCACCGCCGGCGCAGGCAGCTTCGCAGGTTCAGTTTAAAAAACCTGTCGGCATAGCTTTTTCTAAAAAATATATTTATATTTCAGACTACAGCCTTTCCGAAATACTTGTTTTTAACAGGCAGTTCGATTATATCGGTTCCATAGGCACGCCTGGAGAAGCGGGTTACCAACTTTATCATCCTGTCGGAATTGTTTATAAAAACGGCTATCTTTACGTGGCGAACTATGGCAGGAGTATTTTGACGGTTTTCAAGCTGAATAACGGCTACAACGTATTAAAAGCTTATAATTTCGGCACGCCAGGGGTAGGCAGGGATAATTTTAACCACGAATCTAATATAACTATTTCCTTAAACGGAAAATATCTTGCCGTAGCAGACACAAACAACAACAGAGTTTTGATATACCGGATATTCGGTGCGAAATAAAATCGATGAAAACTAAAGTTGCCATAATAGGAGCCGGTCCGGCAGGTTCGGCGGCGGCGATAGCCTTGTCTAAAAAAGGAATACCGAATATTCTAGTCGATAAAAGAGCCGTTGTCGGAATTCCGGTTCAATGCGCCGAGTTTGTCGGATTAAACATCAACGCTTATGTAAATATAAACAGCATTCCCTCCGCGATAAATCAAAAAATTAATTATATCGAAGTCGATACGGGTGAAAATTTATATAAATTCGACGGACAGGGATATATTTTAAACAGGGCGGTTTTTGACCTTTATCTTGCCGGCGAAGCAGTCAAGCTCGGCTCAAGATTGCTGACGGCTACGAGGGCATATAAAATCAACTCTCAAAAAAACAGCATCGATGTTTTAAGCTCGGAAGATAAAATATCATATGAAATATATTACGATTATTTAATCGTAGCAACCGGACCAAAAAACGAGTTCGACTGCCATAAAAACAGAGCATATATTTACGCCACGCAGGTTAAAACCGACCTCTTGAAAGAGCTGGATTCAGTGATATGTTATTTCAGACCATATATTCCTTACGGTTACGGATGGGTTTTTCCTAAAGGCGGGTTTGCGAATGTAGGAATTGGTATTGAAAAACCTGTGTCAAGCGTTCCATTGTCTTTATCTTTAAGCAAGTTTCTGAAGGAGATGAGAGATGCCGGACTTATAGGTTTTAAAATCCTGGAAAAGACGTCGGGACTTGTTCCGGTTTCCGGCTTGAACGGCATAACCTGCGGCAACATAGCTTTGTGCGGCGATGCCGCCGGACTGACGCATCCTATTACCGGCGCCGGCATTTTAAGTGCGGTAATATCCGGAGGTTTAGCCGGAGATTATGCCGCCGAAAGCGTTAAAGCTTCTAAAAATTTATTTGAAGATTACAAGGAAGAGCTGGAGTCCGTTTTTAAAAATTCCCTTATTAAAGCTTCAAAAAAAAGGTCTGAATTATATCCGTTAATGAAAGAACGCGTCGGCATAGACGAAAAAATAAAACAATTATGGCCGTCGTTTCAGGAATATTATAATTAACGTAAGAAAAATCCGACTTTTTCATACTAATAGTGTATAATAATAATATAGATATGCGACTTAAAGACTGGGTAAATACTTCGTTAAAGACTGAAAAAAGAGCTTTAAAAGTTGGGATATTTTCCGATAGGGAAAGTTTTTTCTTTAAGGAAAAAGTAGGGATATATTTAGATACAAAATGGACAAGTTTATACGATATCGGACCTTCCAGAATAGACCAGCCGAAAGACATATTTAAAATGGCTTCAAAACTAGGAAAAGCAATAGAAGAACGCAAGCTGGAATTCGGCATAGCCTTACTAACCGAAGATTGCGAAGCCGTTGCCGTTTTGCTTAATAAATTTAAAAACGTAAGGGCGGTATTTTCGGTTGACGAAGGTTATATAAAAAATTCCAGAAAAAGGTTCGACGCGAACGTCATAGTCGTCAAAAATAAAGGCGTTACGATAGATACAAAAAATAGCGAAAAAGAAGTTTCTTTGTTTCTCGAAACAGCTTTTGACGAAGAAAACAGGCATATACTTGATTTTATAAACAAAACCGAAAATATAAATGTATAAATGTATAAATTGCGGCGCCGCTTCTTTAAAATGGGTGGGAAGATGTCCCGAATGTCATAGTTTTAACACTATGGAAGAGGTCGTGCCGGAAACGGAATCAGCCAGGATAGTAAAATTCAGAAAAAAAGCCCCATCCGCCGCGCCCGTGACCACCCTGGACGTTCAAAACGCGGAAGGGCTTAAGAGGATTGGGACCGGCATTAAAGAATTCGACGTATCGGTAGGTTCCGGACTTGTTGCCGGACAGAGCATACTTATAGGCGGAGAGCCTGGAATAGGAAAATCTACCCTAATGCTTCAGGTGGCTGAAAAGCTGGGGGCAGCCGGCATTAAAACCCTGTATATTTCTACCGAAGAATCCTTAAATCAGATTATTTTAAGGGCAAAAAGGCTTAAAATTGAGTCAAAGACTTTATTTTTTCAGGCTTTGAACGATATAAACGAGGTTTTATACTCGGTAGAAAACGGTAATTACGGCTTTATAATTATAGATTCAATTCAAAGGCTAACTGTTCCTGAAGCCGGTTCGGCATACGGCAGCATTAACGGTTTAAGGGAAACCGCCCATGAGATAACTTCTTTATGCCTAAAGAAAAACTGCGGAGTGTTTCTTGTTTGCCATGTTAATAAAGAAGGCGGTCTTGCCGGTCCAAAAACATTAGAACACATAGTAGATACGGTTTTATATTTCGATTCAAGCAAAAAAGACTCGTACAGGATATTAAGATGTTATAAAAACAGGTTCGGCTCTACGGACGAAACGGGCATTTATGAAATGTCCGAAAACGGGTTAAGAGGCGTAAAAAATCCTTCCGCATATTTTACTTCCGAGCGGCAGGAAGGCTCGTCGGGTTCCGTAGTTACCCCATGCCTTGAAGGGACCCGCGCCATGCTCGTAGAAGTTCAGGCGCTCGTCGTTCCTTCTTATATGCCGGTTCCTAAAAGAGTATGTTTGGGAATAGACGGCGGCAGGGTTTCTATCATATCCGCCGTACTGGAAAAAAAAGAAGGAATAAAGCTTTCGTCTAAGGAAATTTATGTTAAAATATTCGGAGGGATAAGCATACAGGAACCCGCGGTAGATTTGCCGGTAGCGCTTTCTATAACCTCTAGCTATATGGACAAGCCTTTGCCGCCCAATTTTACCGCGTTTGGAGAAATCGGGCTTACTGGCGAAATAAGAGGCGTGTCTAATCCTGCCGCGAGAATAAGGGAAGCCGCCAATATGGGTTTTGGGGACATTTTGCTTCCGCAGTCGAACTATAACGACGTTAAAGGCTTAAAGGGTATTTCCGCTATAAACCTGCATCCGGTTTCAAAACTAAAAAAAATTATTGAATATTTAGTCTAACTAAAATAAAATAAACAATGGTTACAATTAACAAAATTAATAAACTTTAAAAAGAGATTAAAATTTGCGGAACATTTCTTTCAACGGAGTAGAAAACGAGCTTAAGAGAGTGGAAGAGCAGTTTGAGTCCCATCTTATAACGGAGACCCCGTTAATCCATAAAGTCGCAAAATATGTTATTTCTAGCGGCGGAAAAAGGATACGCCCCATACTGTTAATAGTATCGGCAAAAATATGCGGATATACTGGCGACAGCCATATACCGTTAGCGGTAGTCATAGAATTTATCCATACGGCAACGCTGCTTCACGACGACGTGGTTGACAACGCGCCGTTAAGAAGGGGTAAATCGTCCGCCAATATAGTTTTTGGAAGCGAAGCGTCAGTCCTTGTAGGAGATTATTTATTTGCTAAATCTTTTAAGATTTTATCGGAGCTTAACAATTCCGAAATTATAAAAGCATATTCGGACGCGACTACGCTTATGGCGGAGGGAGAAGTTAAAGAGCTGGTGAAAACCGCCGACGTAAAAACTACCGAAGAAGATTATCTCGATATAATAATAAAAAAAACGGCGGTTCTTTTTGCCTGCGCGTCCCGTGCGGGAGCCATAATATCCGGCGAAAACGGCGCCTGCATAAACAATCTCTACGACTACGGACTCAATATAGGAATTGCGTTCCAGCTTATGGACGATGCTTTGGATTATATTTCTAACGAGGAGTTCGGCAAGTTTATCGGCAACGACCTGAAAGAAGGGAAGTTAACCATGCCCCTTATACATGCGATTGAAAGGGCGGATAAAAAAGAAAAAGATATTATATCCGAAATAATTTATAAGAAAAAGCTTACTGCCAAAGACCTAAAGACGGTACTTAATCTGGTCAAAAAATACGGGTCGATAGAATATACCGTTTCAAGGGCTAAAGAATCCATAGAAAAAGCAAAGAAAAATTTAGACATATTTCCTGATTCGGAATACAAGACAAGCTTAATAGACATTGCAAATTATATAATTGAAAGGAAATTATAAGCCATGAACGATTTTATTTTTAAAGAAAACGAGCTTTATTGCGAAGACGTTCCCGTTAAAGAAATTGCTTCCAAGGCAGGCACGCCTTTTTATTTGTACTCTCTTGCCACCCTCAGGAGACATTCCGGCGTTTTTAACGAAAGCTCTAAAGTCTTAAACTCTTTAATATGTTACAGCGTCAAGGCCAATTCTAATATAGCCGTGCTTAATTTTTTGTTTAAAATGGGGTGGGGCGCGGATATAGTGTCTGGAGGAGAGCTTTTCAGGGCTATTAAAGCAGGAGTCGATACCGGCAAAGTGGTATATTCCGGCGTAGGGAAAACGGAAAGCGAAATAGAATTCGCGATTAAGTCAAATATCCTTATGTTTAACGTGGAATCGCTGCCGGAGGTTTTTCTCATAGACAAAGTCGCGGGCAGGCTTAATTCAAAGGCAAGAATATCTTTCAGGATAAATCCAAACGTCGACCCTAAAACACATCCTTATATATCCACGGGTCTTAAGAAAAACAAATTTGGAATAAGCATAAAGCATGCTCTTTCTGCTTATGAAACCGCGAGGGAACTTCCTAATATCGATATAGTCGGGCTTGACTGCCACATAGGCTCGCAGTTGACCGAAATATCGCCGTTTAACGACGCGGTGGCAATTATAAAAGAGCTTTTGGATAAAATTATATCGAAGGGATTTAATATTAAATATTTAGATTTAGGAGGCGGGCTAGGCATAACTTACGAAAATGAGATGCCTCCGCATCCTTCTACTTATATGAACTCGATAAAAAAAATATTAAAGGGTTATGAAGGACTTGTAATATTTGAACCAGGAAGGCTTATAGTCGGAAACAGCGGCATATTTATCACGAAAGTTATATACAACAAAGATACCGGCAGTAAAAATTTCATTATAGTCGACGGCGGTATGAACGACCTAATCAGGCCGGCATTATATGAAGCCTATCATGAAATAGTGCCTGTAATTAAAAAGGACGGTCACAGGCTGAAAGCCGACGTAGTCGGTCCGATATGTGAATCCGCGGATTTTCTCGGGAAAGACAGGGTTATTAATTCCGTTCAGGAAGGCGACTTGCTTGCGGTATTCAGCGCCGGAGCCTACGGTTTTTCTATGTCGTCGAACTATAACTCAAGACCGAGAGCCGCAGAAGTATTAGTAGATAGAGATAAGTTTTATATTATTAGGCAGCGTGAAACTTACGACGATTTAATAGAAAAAGAAACTATACCGGAAAATTTGCAGCTTAACTAATTATAAATAGGATTAATAAATAAAGGTATCAGATTTCAAATCTGATACCTTTATTTAGATATTTTAATTAACTTGCTTATAAAATAATTTATAATAGGATTAATGGAGTCGGATATGTTTAAGGGAGTGTTTACAGCTATCGTTACGCCTTTTAAAAACGGCAAAATAGACGAAAAAGCGCTTCGTAAATTAATAGAATTTCAAATAGAAAACGGAACCTCAGGAATCGTTGCATGCGGAAGCACCGGAGAATCCGCGACTTTGTCGTTCGAGGAACATATAGACGTTATAAGAATTACCGCTGAAACAGTTTCGGGCAGGATTAAAGTTATTGCCGGCACCGGCTCTAACAATACGGTCGAAGCAGTCCATCTTGCGAAATCCGCCGAAAAATATAAAATAGACGGACATCTGCAGATTACCCCTTATTATAACAAGCCTACGCAGGAAGGACTTTTTTTGCACTTTAAAACAGTTGCCGAAAACTGTTCCATGCCCGTAATACTCTATAACGTTCCGTCAAGGACAGCCGTTAATATTCTTCCCGAGACGGTGCTGAGGCTTGCCGAAATAGATAATATCGCCGGAATAAAAGAAGCAAGCGGCTCTTTGGACCAAATTACGGCTATTTTAAGAAAAGCAAATGAAAAATTCTGCGTTTTGTCAGGCGACGACGCTCTTACGCTTCCCCTAATCGCCGTCGGCGGACACGGCGTTATTTCCACTGTTTCAAACGTAGCGCCCAAAGATATGGCGCTTATGACAGATTATGCGTTAAGGGGAGATTTGAAATCAGCCAGAAAGCTTAATTTTAAGCTCCTTCCATTGATACACGCGATGTTTATAGAAACAAATCCTATTCCGGTAAAAAAAGCGCTGAATTTAATGGGTTTTATAGAAAATGAAATAAGGCTGCCTTTATCGGAAGCATCGGGCGTTAGCATATCCAAAATAAAAGCCGCCTTGAAAGATTGCGGAATATTACAATAAAAACTATAAAATAAGTAATTATGGAAAAAACAGGAATAATAGTGTGCGGCAGTAAGGGGAGGATGGGTTGCGCGATAATATCCGTTATTGACGGTTACGATAACCTGCTATTTATAGGCGGGGTCGATTCAAACCATACCCCTGAAGAATTATCCGAAATAGATTCTAAAAAACTTTCCGGCGGCAAATTTTTAACTTTAAAAGAAGCCCTTCATTTTACTGCCGCTATTAAAAATAAAGTAATAATAGACTTTACTTCTAAAAGCGCTTCCTTGATACATATAGAAGAAGCGGCGCTTTATAACGTTCCTATAGTGATTGGTTCTACGGGGTTTTCCGAAGACGAACTAAAAGCGGCGGAAGCTTACGGAAAGCATATTCCGGTTGTATTGTCCGGCAACATGAGTCTTGGAATTAACGTTTTGCTTAATATAATTTATGACGCTTCCAAATATTTAGGTTCCGATTACGATTGCGAAATAATAGAAACGCATCATAATAAGAAAAAAGACGCTCCTAGCGGGACGGCTAAAATGCTTGCGCAATCCGTAGCTAATCAAAGGCATATAGACTTGGGCGAAAAAGCCGTTTATGGCAGGTGCGGAAATATTGGAGAAAGGGAAAAGGACGAAATAGGCATTTTCTCTGTCAGGGCGGGCGATATCATCGGCGAGCATAAAGTAATATTCGCAGGAAACGAAGAAATAATAGAAATTTCACATAAAGCCGTATCAAGAAATAATTTTGCCAGAGGCGCGGTAAAAGCCGCCGTATGGCTGAGCGGTAAAAATAAAGGATTTTACGATATGAGGGATGTTCTGGGGTTAAACAAATATGAATAAGACAAAGTATATTTTTATAACAGGCGGCGTCGTTTCAAGTCTTGGAAAGGGTATAGCGGCTTCTTCTATTGGCGCGTTGTTGGAAGCAAGGGGACTTAACATTACCATGCAGAAGCTCGACCCTTATATAAACGTTGACCCGGGAACAATGAACCCTTTTCAGCACGGGGAGGTTTTCGTTACCGACGACGGCGCGGAAACAGATTTAGATCTCGGTCATTACGAAAGATTTACCTCGCTTTCGCTTACGAAAAAGAACAATTTAACAAGCGGTCAGGTTTACGACTCCGTTATTAATAACGAAAGAAAAGGCGCTTACCTCGGGAAAACAGTTCAGGTAATACCACACATAACAGACGAGATAAAAAAGAAAATAATTGAAGCTTCCGAGGATAAGGACGTAGCAATTATAGAAATAGGCGGAACCGTAGGCGACATAGAAAGCCTGCCTTTTCTAGAAGCCATAAGGCAGTTTAAATTAGACAAAGGAAAAGATAACGTTCTTTATATACATTTAACTTTAGTTCCTTTTATAAAAACCGCCGACGAGCTGAAAACCAAACCTACTCAGCACTCGGTAAAAGAACTTAGGGCAATAGGGATTGAGCCTTCTATTATAATATGCAGGGCTGACAGGGTACTGCCGCAGGATATAAGAGAAAAAATAGCACTTTTTTGCAACGTCGAAAAAAGCGGCGTCATAACAGCCAAAGACGAAGAAAGCATTTATGATGTTCCTCTTTCCCTGCACGAAGAAAACCTTGATTCAAAGATTATAGAATATTTAAACATATGGGCAAAATCTCCGGATTTAAGCGAATGGACTAATATATCCCAGACGTTAAAAATGATGAAAAATTTAGTTACCATCGCGGTCGTAGGAAAATACGTCAATCTTAAGGAATCGTACAAAAGCCTAAACGAAAGCCTGATTCACGGAGGGCTTGCCAATAACGTAGGCGTTAACATAAAATACATTAATTCCGAAGATTTTGAAGCGGACGACTGGAGGGAGCGCCTTAAAGAATTGGAAGGCTGTTCGGGTATTTTAGTCCCTGGCGGATTCGGTTCACGCGGCATTAACGGCATGCTTAAAGCGATTAGCTACTCGAGAACAAACGGCATCCCTTATTTCGGAATATGTTTGGGTATGCAGCTTATGACGGTAGAATATGCCAGAAATGTACTGGGCTTAAAAGAAGCTAATTCTTACGAGTTCGACGAGATTACGCCGGACCCCGTAATAAGCATTATGGACGACCAGAGAGACATAGGAAATCTGGGCGGAACAATGAGGCTTGGCGCATATCCATGCGTAATCTCAAAGAATACCCTTGCGTATCAAATATACTATAAAAATAGTAAAAAATATTCCGCCGACAAAAAGAACGGCATAAAAATAAAGTCAGACGGAAATATTTCTATTAGCGAAAGGCACAGGCACAGATTTGAATTTAACAATAAATACAGGGATAAATTTAAAGCAGCCGGTTTTATTTTTTCGGGTTTGTCTCCCGACGGCAAGCTTATTGAAATTTGCGAACTCAAAGACCATCCATGGTATATAGGATGCCAGTTTCATCCTGAATTCAAATCAACCCCGCTGTATCCCCACCCGCTATTCAAGGAATTTATCGCGGCGTCAGTTAAATATTCTAATATTTCAGTTCCCGCGCAGTCTAAAGTTAAAGCTAAAAACAAGGTTAAATACAAAAAAAAGAAAACCGCCGCAGCATAGTTTATAAAGTAAAAAATAATGGAAAAAATAAACGGTTTCAGAAAAGAAGATTTAGCGTCCGCGTTAAAATTTAAATTTGACAACGAATATCCTTTTGTTATCGCCGGACCATGCGTTATAGAAAGCGCCGCCGCCGCCGAAGATATAGCAAAAACGCTTAAAGAATACTCTGAAGAGCTTAGTTTTAACCTTATATTTAAAGCTTCCTACGACAAAGCCAACAGGACTTCTGTTAATTCTTTCAGGGGTCCGGGCATAGATAAAGGATTAGAAATATTAAACGGCATTAAGGCAAAATATAACATACCGGTATTAAGCGACGTGCATGGCGCCAACGAAATGGAAAAAGTAAAAGCCGTTTTAGACGTTATACAGATACCGGCTTTTTTATGCCGTCAAACAGATATGCTTTTAGAGGCGGCAAAAACCGGAAAGGTAGTGAACGTTAAAAAGGGTCAGTTTCTTGCTCCATGGGACACAAAATTTATCGCGGAAAAAATCAGGTCTGCCGGAAACAATAAAATTATATTAACCGAAAGAGGCGCAAGCTTTGGCTATAATAATCTTGTAACCGATTTCAGGGCTCTTCCGATAATGAAAGAAACGGGCGCCCTCGTTGTTTTCGACGCCACCCACAGCGTCCAGATTCCCGGCGGTTCAGGTTCTGTTTCATCTGGAAACAGGGAATACGTTATGCCGCTTGCCAGAGCGGCGGCAGCGGTAGGAACCGACGGCTTATTTTTCGAGGTTCACCCCAATCCTCCGCAAGCCTTGAGCGACTCCGCAAATTCAGTCTATTTAAATTCGTTCAAAGATAATTTAAAAAATATTTTAGAGATATCGAAATATAGCAAGGAAATAGATGTTAAAGAATAAATATGAAAAAACATAATATATTGGAAACAGCCGAAAATGTATTAAGAATAGAAGCGGATTCTATATCCGCGCTTATTAACAGGCTGGACGAAAATTTTGAAAAAACTGTCGCCTGCCTTATCGGGATTAAAGGCAAGGTAATATTAACCGGAATGGGGAAATCCGGAATTATCGCAAGAAAAATATCTTCCACGCTCGCTAGTACCGGTACGCCGTCTTTTTTTATGCATCCGGCTGAGGCATCACACGGCGATTTAGGGGTTATATCTCCCGAAGATGCCGTAATAGTGCTTTCCAACAGCGGCAATACTAAAGAAATAGTTTCAATACTGCCCGCAATAAAACTAATAGGAGCTAAAATAATAGGATTTTCAGGAAACAAGAACTCCCAGCTTGCTATGCTTTCGGATTATTTTTTCGACGTATCGGTCGCTCAGGAAGCATGCCCTTATAATATTGCTCCTACCGCCAGCACCACCGTCCAGCTTGCGATAGGCGACGCCCTCGCGGTTTGCTTACTGAAAGAGCGGAATTTTTTAGAAGAGGATTTCGCGAAACTTCATCCCGGCGGTTCGATAGGTAAAAAATTTTTGAAAGTAGCCGATATAATGCACAAAGGGGAAGAAGTACCATTAGTAAAAGATTCCGCTTTGCTAAAAGACGCAATTATAGAAATGAATTTTAAAAGACTTGGGCTTACCGGTGTCGTAGATGAAAATATGAATCTTTGCGGCATAGTAGTGGACGGCGATTTAAGAAGGGCGCTGACCTACTCGTTAAACATAATAGACAAGCCGGTCAGCGAAGTGATGACAAAAAATCCTAAAATTATTCTTAAAGACGCTCTTGCCGCGGTAGCCCTTCAAAAAATGGAAGAATTAAAAATTACTTCGCTTTTTGCGGTAGAATCGGAAAACGACAACAGGCCCGCAGGGGTTATACACATACACGACATAGTGAAAGCCGGAATAATCTGAAATTAAATTTATGAATTTATCCAAAAAACTCGATTT
Organism: bacterium; assembly: GCA_021777135.1. Taxonomy (GTDB): domain Bacteria; phylum SZUA-79; class SZUA-79; order Acidulodesulfobacterales; family Acidulodesulfobacteraceae; genus Acidulodesulfobacterium_A. The sequence continues at coordinate 60,711 of JAJYDX010000002.1, forward strand.
TAAAGATATAGAAATTTTAGTTTTCGACGTTGACGGAATATTAACTGACGGTAAAATATATTTATCCGAAAACGGTATAGAAACAAAGACGTTTTTCGCGCATGACGGGGCGGGTATGAAACTTGCCAAAAAATTCGGGCTTAAGACGGGCATGATTTCCGCAAGAACTAGCAACGCCGCTTCCATCAGGTCAAAAGAGTTAGGCGTCGATTTTTATATAGAAGGATGCAAGGATAAATATAATGCTTTAAAGCCTATATTGGAAAAACATAAAATAGGCGTTAAAAATTTATTTTATATGGGAGACGATATAGTAGATATCGAACTCTTGAAAGTCGCGGCTATCTCCGCCACGGTTCCTAACGCGCCTGAATACGTCAAGGTATGCGCGGATATCGTAACCAGTAAAACCGGCGGATGCGGCGCGGTAAGGGAAGTTTGCGATATAATTCTACAGGAAAAGGGATTCCTTACAAATTTTTTAAACAAATTATAAATTATGCCGCTCGATCGTAAAATTTTAAGAAGAACGGCGCTGGTTTTAGGCATAGTTTTTCTTTCAGTTCTTGCTTTTTTTTTGTTCCTTCATTATTTGCATAACAATAAAGGGCTGTTGAGTTTTAAAATATCCAAAGGGTATATAAGCCTTAAAAAGATAGATTATAAGTATTTTAAAAAAGGAATGCTTGCCTATGAAATCTTTGCCGGCAGTTTAAATTACCGCTCTCAAAAAAAGAATATTATCAGGTTAAACGGGGTTAAAGTTTATATTTACGGAAAAAATAAAAAACCGGCATTTATTATTACCGGAAAATCCGGAAGATTAAATTCGGTTTCAAAAAACGTGATAATTTCGGGCGGCGTCATAATAAAAAGCGTCAGGGGAGCTTCAATGAAAACCCCTATAATTTACTATTTTGCGAAGGACGATAAAATCGTTGCTCCAGATTATATGAAAATTAAAGGTAAAAATTATTTTATTTCGGGAAGCGGACTCGTTTTTTACATTAAAAAAAATATTTTTATCCTGCAAAAAGACGTTCATTTTGTATCTAATAATGTTAAAGAGGTGACTAAGTGAGAATAAAATATTTTTTAATTGCCGCAGTTTTATTATGTTTCTTTTCTTTATTTCAGGGCATGGGTTATTGCGCTATTACGACCCAATCCAAAACAGATATTACCTCCGACTCTTTAATGGTAAACAATAAAAAAAATATCGCCGTATTTAAGGGGCATGTAGTCGCCATAAAAGGCAGCCTGAAAATTTTATCGTCGGTGCTGAACGTCATATACACAAAAAAAAATAAAATAAAAATGCTTGTCGCTACCGGAAACGTTCATATAATTAAAGGAAAGGATAATATTACGGGCGGAAAGGCGGTTTACTACAATAAAAGAAAGATTGCGGTGATAACTATAAATCCAATAGCTTACGAAGGTAAAAATAAAATAGCCGGAAAAGAAATAATGATTAATTTTAAGACTGGGATATCTACGGTCATAGGCGGCAAAAAAAGGGTCGATGCCGTGGTCTATTCCAATAAATCCTTAACCGTTAAAAAATCTCCGGTTAAAAAAAAATAAATAAATAAAAAAAATGATAAAAGCGCTAGACTTGGTAAAAAGATTCAAGAAAAGGGCAGTCGTAAACGGGGTTTCGCTTGAGATTAAGCCCGGCGAAATAACGGGTCTTCTTGGACCTAACGGCGCGGGTAAAACCACTACTTTTAATATGATTTCCGGTATGTTGAAGCCTGACGGAGGCTCTATATTTTTAGACGATGCCGAAATTACCGGATTGCCGATGTATAAAAGGGCAAGGCTCGGCATAGGTTATCTTCCTCAGGAAACTTCGGTATTTAGAAAACTTACTACGGAAGAAAATCTTACGGCAATTTTCGAATTATTAAAAATACCTGCCAAGGAAAAAAATTTGAGGCTCGACGAACTAGTAGAAAAGTTTGGACTTGGAAAAGTCAGGAAATCGCCGGTTATGAGTTTATCGGGAGGAGAAAGAAGGAGAGTAGAGGTGGCAAGGTCGCTAATACTTTCTCCAAAGTTCATTTTGCTCGACGAGCCGTTTTCGGGAATAGACCCTATAGCCGTGGAAGATATGCAGGATATCCTTACCGGCTTAAAAAACGATTCCATAGGAATCCTCATAACCGACCATAACGTAAGAGAAGCTTTAAGGATATGCAACAGCGCCTATATAATTAACGACGGAAAGATTATAGAAAAAGGCGTTCCTTCCCACATTATTTCCAGTTCCATCGTAAAAAGATTTTTCTTAGGAGAAAAGTTTAATTTGGGTATCTGAGCCGAATGTTATATAATAATATTTAGTATATAACAATTTTTTAGTTTATTTTTTTTTGCGGAGTTTTAGTATGACCGGCATGGAATTAAGGCAAAATCTTAAGCTTTCCCAACAGTTGGTGATGACGCCGCGGCTGCAGCTTGCCATCAAGATGCTGGCGTTAAACAATATCGAGCTTTCCGATATGATAAAGCAGGAAATATTGGAAAATCCGATATTGGATGCCGAAACTACAGGGGTAAAAAGCGAAGAAGATGCCGGAATTGAAAATCTTAAAGCTTCCGGCGAAGAAACATCAGATAACGGGGCGCTTCCAGCTTATGAAGCCGAAGACGGCTTTAATGAAATTGCCCAATATTTAGTCAACTACAACGAGCAGTTTGTAGATTTGTCAAAAGACGGAGGCAGTTACGGCGGAGCAGATAAAAATTATTTAGAATATAAGCTGGAAAACAGTTTTTACAGCGGCGAAACCCTTTACGAACACATAATGGAACAGGTTAGGACGGGAGACTTTTCCGGCGAAGAGATTTCGCTTGCCGCGTATATCGCAGGCAATTTAAACACGAAAGGACTGCTTGCCGTTTCAAAACAGGATCTGGAAGATTTTGCGGCAAATATTGGAGTAAAAAATAACGTCAAACAGTTAGTCGAAAAAACCCTATATAAAATAAACAGGCTTGAACCGGTAGGGTTAGCCGCTGAAAATATATTGTCGAGCCTTATGATTCAGGCGGATTATTACTTCGGTAAAGACGTTCTGCTTAAAAAAATAATAGAAAAATATTTAAAAGAAATAGCAAGCAAAAATTATCAAAAAATATGCAAAGAAACAGGGAAAAATATCGACGAAGTTTTGAGCTCCATAGAAAATTTAAAAAAACTTACGCCAAACCCTGCGGCTAATTTTAGCAGGGACGAACCGCGTTATATAGTCCCCGACCTTTTTTTAAAAATACAGGACGGGCGCTACGTGGTGTTTATGGACGATAATTCTGTTCCCCAGATTAAAATTAACGCTTATTATAAGAAAATTCTTAGCGGCGAGATTGAAGCGTCAAGCGATATGAAAAATTATGCCGAGGAAAGATTTAAGTCGGCTTTATGGCTTATGAAAAGCATAGACACAAGAAAGGAAACTATTTTAAACATAGCGCAAAAAATAGTAGATAAGCAAACGGAATATTTCAGCAAGGGCGCGGGCAGTTTAAAACCATTAATTTTAAAAGACATAGCGGGCGAGTTGAATATTCATGAATCTACGGTATCAAGAGCTACCGCCAATAAATATTTAAGCACGCATATCGGAGTTTTTGAGCTTAAGGATTTTTTTACCGGAGCCTCTTACGGGGAATCTTCTTCGGAAAATGTTATGACCAGAATAAAGGCTATCGTAGATTCCGAAAATTCCGCCGGCAGAATTTTTAAGGACAACGAGATAGCCGAAATACTAAAAAAACAAGGAATAGAAATAGCCAGAAGAACTATCGCCAAGTATAGGGAAATTATGAATATACCGCCGTCGAATATTAGAAATAATAAATTAAAGCTTATTTAAAATAGTAATATTATTATATATTAAACAAATTTAATGGTTTAATTAACTAAAAGGAGAATTAAGAGATGAACATTGCGGTCACTTTTAAGCATATCGATTCGAGCGACGCGATAAAACAATATGCCGAATCTAAAGTTTCGAAACTGGACAAGTATTTAAATAATATTCTTGAGGCGCACGTTACTTTAAGCATAGAGCGCGTGGACCATAAAGAATCTGGTATAGCGCAGATTAAGCTTTCGGCAAAAAATCTTATCGTTAACGCGGAGGAAAAGTCTTCTGATATATACAGCGCCATAGACCTCTTATTGGAAAAAGTAGAAGCGCAGATTAAAAAACATAAAGAAAAAATGAGAAGAAAAGAACATGCAGAGGAAGGCATTGGGATATCGGATGCGGATGAGGAGATTGCTAATTTAGAAGTTAAGGACGATTACGAGAGACAGCCGTTGGACGTCAAAGAAGCCGTGCGCAAGCTTGAGAAAAGGAATAAAGACTTTATAATTTTTAAAGACAAAGAATCTTCTAAAATATCTTTTATTTTTAGAGGTGATGACGGGGGGCTCTCGTTAATTACGCCGGAATTATAACCGTTCTTTGTAAAGATTGATTGCGGTGTGGCGCTTTAATAGCGGAGCGGCGTTAAATTGGAAGAAAACACTGGGAAGCCAAATATAATATTAATTAGCGGAATTTCAGGCTCTGGCAAGTCTTCCGCATTAAAAATTCTTGAAGATAAAGATTTTTTTTGCGTTGATAATATGCCTATGCTTCTTTTGCCTAAATTTTTTGAATTAGGTTTGTCGGCAAGGCTTAAAAATATACTCTTTGTCATAGACATAAGAGAAAAAAGATTTTTAAGCGAGTTAGAAAATTATATTAAATTTTTAAAGCGCCAATCCGGATTCTTTAAGTTTATATTTTTTGACGCCAGAGACGACGTCGTTATCAGGAGATATTCGGAAACCCGCAGGAAACATCCACTTTCGGGAAGCGATATAACCGCGTCCGTTAAAAGGGAGCGTATGCTTCTCAAAAACGCAAAAGCTGCGGCTGACGCCGTTATCGATACTTCAGGCATTAAAGTTCACGAACTTGAAAGTATTTTATCTTCGCATTTAGAAGGGCTGATATTTCCGGTTTCATTTTCCGTTAAAATCATTTCTTTCGGATTCAAATACGGATTGCCGATGGAAGCCGATACCGTCTTTGACGCAAGGTTTTTGCCGAACCCGTTTTTCATAGAGTCTTTAAGAAATTTTACCGGGGCGGATACCGAAGTGGCAAATTATATGCTTTCTTTTGAAGAATCTAAAGAATTTATTAACCGCATAGCCGATTTCTTAGCTTTTTCCGTGCCTCTTTACAAGAGGGAAAACAAATCTTATTTTACAGCCGGGGTAGGTTGTACCGGAGGCGTTCACAGGTCTGTTTTCGTCGTGGAAGAATTAAAAAAGAAACTAGCCGGCATTAACGGCGAATACGGAATATCTTATTTTCACAGAGATATTCAAAAACGATAAATTCCTCAATAATATTACCGATACTGGATTCCCGCCTACGCGGGAATGACGCGTTTAAATTAAGTGAAATAAATTGACCTTGCCGCGCATTTATTATATTATATATATTTATATAAATAAAAATAGGAAAAGGCTTTAAACCTATTCCGTTAAAAAAGGTGGTTAATCATGAACAATAATAAACCAAGTTTTATTTTTACGTCTGAATCGGTAACCGAAGGGCATCCCGATAAAATTTGCGACAAAATATCGGATTCTATCCTGGATGCTTTTATATCGCAGGATAAATATTCAAAAGTTGCCTTAGAAACAATGGTAACTACCGGTCTGGTGGCTGTAGCCGGCGAAGTTTCGTCTAACGGTTCGGTGAATTATCAGGATATAATAAGAAACGTCATAAAAGAAATAGGATACGACGATTCCTCTATAGGATTCGATTATAAAAGCTGCGGCATAATAGCGGCTGTCGGCAAACAGTCTTCCGATATAAGAATGGGCGTAGAAAGAGAAAAGGACGAAGATCAGGGCGCCGGCGACCAGGGGCTTATGTTTGGTTACGCAACGGATGAAACGGAAGATTTTATGCCTTCTCCTATTTATTATGCGCATAAATTAACCAAAAGGCTTGCCGAAGTCAGAAAAACCGGCATTTTAGATTTTATCAGGCCGGACGGCAAATCTCAGGTTTCCGTCAGATACGTAAACGGGGAACCTGACAAAGTTACTTCTATAGTCCTTTCCACGCAGCATACGGAGTCCGTATCGCAGGAAAAACTTAAAGACGCTGTAATTTCGGAGGTTATAGAAAAAACTATACCCGCCGGACTCATGGATAAAGATACTAAATTTTTTATTAACCCGACCGGGCGCTTCGTTATAGGCGGTCCTAACGGAGACACCGGACTCACCGGAAGAAAGATAATAGTCGATACTTACGGTGGAATGGGCAGGCACGGAGGCGGAGCTTTTTCTGGAAAAGATCCTTCCAAGGTTGACAGGAGCGGTTCTTATATGGCAAGGTTTATAGCTAAAAACGTGGTAGGAAGCGGCGTAGCTAGAAAATGCGAAGTTCAAATAGCTTATGCCATTGGCGTAGCAGAACCGGTTTCCATAATGGCTAATACATTCGGCACAGGAATTTATCCTGACGAAGTAATCGCGGACGCTATTTGTAAAGTCTTTAGCTTGAAACCGTATAATATAGTGAAAACTTTAGACCTTTTAAGGCCTATTTATGCCAAGACTTCCAACTATGGTCACTTCGGCAGGTTCGACGAGGATTTTGTTTGGGAAAAGCTTATTAAAATTGAAGAAATTAAGAAAGAAGCGTCAAGTATTGGCAAGGCAAAAGAATTTGTATAATTATATAGAATTTAAATAAATTAATATTGAGTTGATTTTAAAATAACAGGGGTGTTTGAATGGCGGATATAAAAGACGTTAAACTTGCGAAGCAGGGAAAAGAAAGAATTTTATGGGCAGAACAGGATATGCCGGTATTAGGATTAATAAAAGAGCAGTTTTCCGATAAAAAACCTTTTAAAGGTTTAAATATGGGACTTTGCCTTCATGTTACCGCAGAAACCGCTAATCTTGCCAGAACGCTGAAAGAAGGCGGCGCAAACGTGTATTTGTGCGCTTCCAACCCGCTTTCTACCCAGGACGATGTTGCCGCTTCCCTTACAAAGGATTTCGGAATAGACGTTTATGCCATAAAAGGAGAAGATTCCGACACTTATTATAAACATATAGAAAGCATATTAAGCCACGAGCCTAATGTAACAATGGATGACGGCGCGGACCTGATATCCGTTATACACAAAAAGCATAAAAAATTAATTAAAAACATAAAAGCATCTATGGAGGAAACGACCACCGGCGTAATAAGACTGCGTTCAATGGAAGCCGCCGGAGAGCTTAAAATACCCGTTATCGCGGTAAACGATGCCGATGCAAAACATCTTTTCGATAACAGGTACGGTACGGGGCAATCTACTATCGACGGAATAATAAGAGCCACCGATATGCTACTCGCAGGTAAAAATTTCGTGGTTATGGGTTACGGCTGGTGCGGCAAGGGACTTGCCTCCAGGGCGAGAGGCATCGGCTCTAATGTTATAGTTACGGAAATAGACCCCGTTAAGGCATTAGAAGCGGTAATGGACGGCTTTAGAGTTATGAAAGGTACAGACGCTGCAAAAATAGGCGATATTTTTTGCACCGTTACCGGAGATATCAACGTCATAGACGGCGAACATTTCGAAAACATGAAAGACGGCGCGATAGTTTCTAATTCCGGGCATTTTGATGTTGAAATAAACATAAAAAAACTGAAGAAAATTGCAAAGAAAGTAAGAATAGTTAAAGATTTCGTAGAAGAATATACTTTAAAAGACGGCAAAAGAATATATCTGCTTGCCGAAGGGAGGCTTATAAACCTTGCAAGCGCGCACGGGCATCCTGCAAGCGTAATGGATATGAGTTTCTCAGTTCAAGCGCTTTCGGCGGAGTTTGCCGTAATGGGAAAGACCGTTATGTCCCCTGGAGTTTACAACGTGCCAAAAGAAATAGACGAGCGAATAGCTTACTTGAAGCTTAAGTCTATGAATATAGAGATAGATACCCTTACGAAAGAGCAGATAAAGTATTTGAAATCATGGCAGGAAGGAACGTAAGAAAAAGAAAGCGCTTAGTTTGCCTGATTGTTAATATCGTATAGATATTTTATTCCTTTTAGCGTAAAATGTTCGTCGAGGATTTTTTCCGCGTTCACGTCTATTTCGTCAAAAACAAGGCTTGATTGTCCGCCCGTAAAAATTACGGCTAAGTTATCCTCGCCGCAAATATTATAAAAGTGGCAGATATTGTCGATGAACCCTTTTATTAAAAACAAAATACCGTGGTATATTCCCGACAGAATTGCCGATTCGGTATTTGTTCCTATCAATGTTTTTGGCTTGGATATTTTAACTAATGGAAGTTTTTCCGTATATTCGTAAAGGCTGTTCGCAAGCGTAGATAATCCCGGATAGATAATCCCGCCTAAAAAATCCCCGTTTTTGTTAACTACGTCTATCGTCAAAGCCGTTCCTAAATCAACGACAATTTGAAACTTATTTATTGAAAAATGGGCGTAACTAATGTTTGCTATCCTATCGGTTCCTAATTTTCCCTTGTTTTCGACGCATATTCTTATATTTAGTTTTACGTCTGGAGAAATAAAAAACGGTTCCAATTTTCCTTTTACAAAAAATTCTTTATAAAGAAGATTAGCGGATGGCACAACCGATGAAATGGAAACTGCCTGCAAGTCTTTTAACGCGATATTTTTAGATATATGTTTCTTTAAATCCTGCAAAGACGATATCTTTGCGGTGTCAATCCTAAAACTTTTAATTAAATCGTAACCGTTTTTATTGAATAATCCGAAAGAAGAAGATGAGTTGCCGATATCGCAGGATAGTATCATAAGGTAATATATAATTATAATGAAATTTAAAAATATATTTCGCCGGATACGACTCTTTCAAGTTCGTTTTCGCCTGTTTTTAAAAGGAGCGCTCCTTTGGAATCTATGCCGACGACCTGTCCCCCTACCCTTTTGTCGTTAACATTTATTTCGACGGTTTTCCCCATCATTCCAAAATATTTTTGATAATAAACGAGAACGGACGATAAGCCTGTTGATAAAAACATTTCGTAATATTTATCGAATTTATTTAAAATAGACGCAATCAGCCTGTTTCTGTCCAAAATGACGTTTGAGCCGTTTGCTTTTTCTGATTCTATTAATAGCGACGTCGCGATATTTTTTATATTTTCGTCCATATCTTTGCCGGTTGCGTTAACATTCATACCAATCCCCACTACCATATATTCTATGTTCATATTTTGGGTGCTCATTTCCGTTAATATTCCGGAAACTTTTTTTGAGTCTATGAGGATATCGTTAGGCCATTTAATTTGAGGTTTAAGCGAAGCGACTTCCGCTATTGCGTCTGCTACCGATACCGCGGCTAAAATGGTCATTCCCTGAGCCGCTTCAGGACTAAATTTTGGTCTTAATATTATAGACATATAGATATTGCAGCCGCATGGGGAAGTCCAGAATTTTCCGTTCCTGCCCCTACCTTTTTCCTGGCAATCCGATATCACGACGCTTCCATTTTTTACGCCCTTAGATGCCAAATCCCTCGCAAGAGTATTTGTGGAATCGACCTTTTCTTCGTAATAAAGGTTTTTTCCCGCAAAAGACCCCTTTAACAGTTTTTTGATTTCAAATATATCTATATAATTTATTTGTCCGGTTTCTTCCATTTACGTCCTCGTAGAATTAATTAATTTATATATTTTATACTATTTCCATAAAAAATTTAAGCTAAATTATTTATTAAATAAAGAAAAAATATAAAGCTGGAACAGCCGTTAGCCTGAAATTATTGGTTACTTAACGAAATTTAACGAAAAATCTGCTGGAGTTATTGAGTTGGTAAGGGATCCCATAGAAATATAATCCACGCCGGTTTCCTCGGCTATTTTTCTAAGTTTGCCTATGGTTATGTTGCCTGAGGCTTCGGTAATAGCTTTTCCGTCTATAATTTCAACTGCTTTTTTCATTGTTTTTATATCCATATTGTCCAACATTATTATATCGGCTTTAGCCGATAAGGCTTCTTTGACTTCTTCCAAAGAGGATGTTTCAATTTCTATTTTAAAGTTTAAACCGGAATAATGTTTATTTACGGCATCCATGGCTTTTTTTATTCCGCCGGCAAGTTTTATATGATTGTCTTTTATAAGTATTCCGGAGGAAAGGTCGAATCTGTGGTTTTCTCCTCCGCCGATTTTAACGGCATATTTTTGGAGTATTCTTAACCCGGGGATTGTTTTTCTGGTGTCTAAAATTTTTGTTTTAAGACCTTTTAGTTCTTTTGAAGCTGCGTTAGAGACTGTTGCGATACCAGAAAGATGCTGGAGAAAATTAAGGGCAGTTCTTTCTCCGTAAAGTATGTCGCTTGCTTTTGCTTTGAGGGATATTATCTTTTGCGATTTAGCAGCCTCAACCCCCTCCCTGCTAAAAAAATTTATTTTATAATTTTTTTTAGTTATTATATCGAACACCAGGGAAAATATGTCAAGTCCGCATACGATGCAATTTTTTTTTGCCGTAACCTCGCATTGGACTACCGGATCTTTTTTTGCCGTAACGGCATCCGTCGTAATATCGCCGCCTTTAATGTCTTCAGTCAGCGCGGCATATATAAGAGGTTTTATCTGTGGCTCGAAGATACGCATATCTTAACAGTAATTATTGTTGTTGTTTAATCTTTTCTATTTCTTCCTTGACGAGCCTTTCTACAATTTCAGGAAGACTCGTTTTTATAGTTTCTAATATTTGCGGTTTAATCTCCTCTATAGTTTTTTCTATAGCGTTTTTGAGATAATCTTCTAATTTAACCAGATTCTGTTCGTCTAGAATTTTCAAGTTTGATTCTCCTTCTAATTTTTTTATATTTAAGCCGTCGCCAGCGAAAGATTCGTTTAAAGCAAAGGCGCCTTTATTATATTCCGTGTGCTCTATCTGCTGGGGTTCTGCTTCGTTAACCGCTATAGAATCAAAAGATACCGCGCTTTCCAAAGGTTCCGCCGCCTGCATGCCAAAATCAAAAACTTCCGCAGCTTTAACGGGTGAAGTTCCTAATATTTCCAGCGGTTCCGCCTGCATACCAAAGTCGTAAATTTCTGGAGAATTATGGGATTCGGATTCCGCCGGTTCTGACGGTATTAAAGGCGATGCCGGTTCTGACTGTTCAGCCTGCATGCCAAAATCAAAAACTTCCGCAGCTTTATCGTGCTCGATGGTTGTTTGTGACGGCGTTAAGACAATTTCCGGTATTGCTTCGGGGGCATTTGCCGGTTTATCTTCATGAAGCATAGTTTCATATAATATTTCTTGACTCGTTTCATTAGAGCCGGCAGCTGCAGTAGATTCTGTATGTAAGATTTCTACAGGCTCCTCAGGCATGGATGAATGTTCTTCGTCTATTATATAAACCGAATCTTCTTCGCCGTCTTTTTTATTCAGGTCTTGGAATTCTTTAAATATTGCGTCGTCTTTAAATAAATTTTCGAATGCCTGACTCAACTCGGAAGGTTCGAACGCGCTATTATCCGCCTCCTTATTGTTTTCAACATCGGAACCGCCTGCCGCGTTTTCCGCGGAATACGAAGAGTCAGGCGCGACTTCGGTTTTTTTATTTTCAAATGACGAAATATCGTATATCTTTTCCTCAATGTGCGGAACGGCGTTGCTTATATTTAAGGTCCTTTTTATCTTAGAAATAAAAGAGTCTTTATCAAAAGGCCTGTATATAAAGCCGTCGGATTTTAATTTTATAAGAGTTTCCCTTTCGTTATCGGATAAATCGGACGGAACCAATAAGACAAGAGGGATATTGGAAAATTCCTTGCCGGTTTTTATTTCGGTTATGCTTTTTTTTATTTCGGTATCGATAGTGTTGTAGCTTAATACGATTATATCGGGAATGAAAGTTTTAGCAGTTTTATAAAGGGACGACGGATCTTTGAGGAGATTTAAATTAAATTCAGGGTTATTTTGGAATATAGCGGCTACCGCCCTTTGCATGGATTCGCTTTCGTCTATAAAAATTAGATTTAACGGCATAATCTGCAACCTCCCTATGCTTTAAAACATTTATTATTTTTGGTATACTATTAACCATCGCATATAGTATGCAATGAATTATTTTAATTCTAATATTATTAAATAATATAGTCAATAATTTTCGTTTATGTCGACAATAGACAGATATATATTTAAACAGATGGTTTTTCCTTTTATTTTCGGACTTATGGTATTTACGTTCAGCGTTACCATAAACCGTATTCTTTTGCTGACGCAGATGGTTCTTAATAAAGGCATAAGCATTTCAGCCGTTTTGAAACTGGCAAGCTTAACCATACCGGATTTTATGATTATCACGCTTCCCGTATCTTTTTTGCTCGCGCTGCTGACGGTATTTGGAAAAATGACGCAGGACAACGAAATTATGGCGCTTAGGGCATCCGGCGTCAGTATATTTAAACTTACAAAACCTGTTTTGTTATTTGCGTTAATACCGCTTTTGTTTTCAATTCTTTTCTCATTTTATCTGGCCCCGAGATTTAATTTCTTTTTTAGGGTTCTTGCCGTTAAAGAAGTTAAAAAAGCGGCTCTTTCGGCGTTAAAAAGAAATTCGTTGACGAACAGGTTTGGAAACCTTAAAATTTTCGTGAAAGACGTTAATACGAATAAATCTACCCTCAAAGGTATTTTTATATTAAATAAAATCCATAACACGCCGGAAACCTTAATTGCAAAAAGCGGCAATATAAAATATAATCAAAAACTAAATACCCTGTCTTTTTATTTAAAAAATGGAACTATCCAGAATCAGGACCCTAACTCAAAAAACTTCTGGCTGCTGCATTTTAATACCTATAAAATAAATATTAAATTGAAAGGGATGTCTTTTCCCGGAAAAAACAGTTCCGTGCATTTTTTAACTTTTTCGGCGCTAGCAAGAAAATATTTAACGGAAAAAAGCCCTGAAATGAAAAACGTTTATCTTTCTTACCTTTACAAAAAAATTGCCATACCCGCGGCCGCCCTTTTATTTATATTTATAGGTATGCCGCTCGGTATGCTTTTAGAAAAAAGGAGTTTATTTCTTGCTATTTCATATACGATAATATTTGTCGTAATTTATTACATACTTTTTACGTCCGGTTTTTATCTGTCCGTGGGAAATAAATTAAATCCGGTATTAGGCGTCTGGGGAGCAGACTTTTTTCTCGCCGTTTCGGGCGCGGTCTTATATTTTAAAGCTTTCTTAAAGTGACGGGCATAATAATTTCATATTTATGAAAATAAAAATATTACAAAGATATCTTATAAGCGAATTTTTAAAATATTTTTTCATAGCACTTTCAAGCCTTATCTTTTTTTATATAGTCGTTGATTTTATTTCCAACATAGGCGCTTTTACAAAACACTCTCCAGAGTTTAAATATATAATTATATATTTTTTCTATAAAATTCCTGAGATAACATACAGGGTGCTTCCGCTGTCGGTCCTCTTGGCAACGCTGCTCGCGATAGCTTTTTTTAATAAAAATAACGAAATAACTGCGGTAAAGTCTTCAGGGTTAAGCATGGCTAAATTTTTTGCCCCTTTAATAATCTTAGGCGCCGCGATATCCGTTTTCGCGTTTCTGCTTTCTAATTTCGTAGCGGTAAGGTCTAACGTCTTAAGAAGAGTCGTGATGCAGAAATATATTAACAAAAATAAATATTATAAGGAGAGCTCTATATATAAATACGCAACCAGAAATATATTTATTCATTATAAAAGGAGTATCGTTACGGCGGAGATTATGGATCCTGTTTCGAAGACGGTAAAGGGTGTCAACGTTTATGTGTTTAACGATAATTTCCTTCTGGTAAAGAGATATATCGCGAAAACCGGATATTTTGGCAAAGGCGGGCTGGAATTAACAGGAGGACAGGAGGACGATTTTTATTCAGGAAAGGGGCGCAGATTTGTACAAAAAAATTTCAAAACTTTAAATATCCCCATATATTTAGATTTGAATTTTTTCAGGTCTTATACGTTAAAGCCGGAGTTTTTATCCATAATAAACCTTTCCGAAATGATAGAGGTGGCTAAAAAATCTGAATCAGGCTTAAGCTATATTTTGACGAGTTATTATTCCAAGCTATCTTTTCCGGTTATCAATTTAATTTTGATTCTAATAGGAATATCTATCGGGCTCTTGCTTGGCAAAAAAGGTAATTCTCCAGTTTCTATAGGCATAAGTTTAGTATTTGCTTTTACATGGTGGGTTATAAATTCAATAGCCTTGTCTTTAGGCGAGTCCGCGCAGCTTAATCCTATATTGTCGGCTTTTATGTCGGATATTATATTCTTATCGTTTGCTTTGTATCTTATAATGGATATAGACTGATTACCCTAATTTTTTCTATAGCTTAGTTTTTATATTTCAAAACTCAATCCGTCGTATGACGGAATTAAACTGCCGGCTTTGCATAAGCACATTTCGGCTATTTCGTCGTAATCGACGTTGTGACCCATATGCGTAAAATAGGTCTTTGCCGGATTTATTTTCGCGGCTACGGAAACGGCTTCATCTATGCTTAAGTGGGTCGGGTGGGGATTATATCTTAAGGCATCTATCATTAGCACTTTTAAACCTTTCAATAAACCTAACGACTGTTCCGGCACAGACGAAACATCCGTAATATATGCAAAATCGTTTATCCTGTATCCGTATATTAAATTTTTACCGTGAAAAACCGGAACCGGAGTAATCTTTATGCCGGGTTTTATTTCAAGAGCGTCTTTAATTACGTTAGGAACAAGATATGGCTTGCTGGATTCCGATTTTTCTTTGAATATGTAATCGAATTTGTCTTTAATAAAATTTATAGAGGTTTCTGAAGCGTATACGGGAATAAATTTATTATCGTTTTTTTTAAGGTAATTAAACATTCTTAAATCGTCTATTCCAAAAATATGGTCGGCATGCGTATGCGTGTATAAAACGGCGTCTATATTTTTAACGTTAAGTTTTAACGCCTGGGTCCTCAAGTCAGGCGAGGTATCTATAAGGATATCGAAATTATTTTCCGATACCAAAATAGAAGGTCTCAACCTTTTATTTTTAAGATTAGTCGAAGAGCAGACCCTGCATGTGCATCCTATCAATGGAACGCCTGTCGAAGTGCCGCAGCCCAGAATTAATATTTTCATATGTTTTTATGATACAATAAAACGTATATTAAATAAAGCATATACGACCTTAATTTTGCAATATAAATCCTATATGGCGCAATGAATAAAAAAGACCCTGAAAAAATAAAAATCAAAAGAGAGATTATCTTTGCCTTAGTAATATTTTTCCTCGTGGTTTTTTCCACATTCGAAGAATTAAGGATGATTTCATTTTCGAATGTTTCGGTAACGGCTAAAATTATTGTTTACGCATATATAAACATTACTATAGTATTGTTTTTGCTGATGTCGTTTCTTGTGCTCAGAAACGTCGTGAAATTAATAATAGAACGGAAAAGGGGCGTAATAGGAGCAAAATTACGGACGAAGCTCGTAGGATTATTTGTAATAGTAAGCGTAGTTCCTTCCATTTTTATGTTTATAGTTATGATAGCCACCGGTTTTGCTTCCAATATTATAAATAAATGGTATTCCATTAGATTTGAAAAGGCTATGTCTTATACCGCAGGAATAGTCCGCCATAAAAGCGGGTTGATTAAGAGCGCCGGAGATGCGGCCGTTAACCGTAAAATAGAATGGCTCGAACATTTTTATAAGGAATATTCGCAGATAAGGTTTATAAAAAATCCAATGGAAACGACCTACCTGATATTTTTTTCAATATTTACGCTTATTGTTTTGTTCATATCTTCATGGGTAGGCTTTTATCTGTCTAAAAAACTGACCAAGCCTATTATAGATTTAGTAGAGGGAACAAAAAAAGTAGCGTCAGGCGACCTGGATATAAACGTGCATAAAGAATCGGACGACGAAATAGGCATACTGGTAAATTCATTTAATACGATGGCTTCCGATTTGAAAAAAAATAAAGAAGAAATAGAAAAAGCGAGCACGGACTTAAAGAAAGTCAACGAAGAAATAGACAGAAGAAGAAAATTCATGGAAATAATATTGAAAAATATCCATGCCGGGGTTATAGCCGTAGATTCTACCGGAAAAATCAGAAGCCTTAATAACGCCGCCGAAGATATGTTCGGCATTGCGAATAAGGATGCGATAGGCAGAAATTATAAAGACGCTTTCGACAAATCGGTATTTTCGGATATAAGAAGCATTATTAAGGACCTGACTAAGTCAGGCAAAGAAACTCTGACGAAAGAAATTAAATTAAATATTGGCGGCAGTTTAAAAATGTATATAGTTAATCTTACCGTTTTAAAAGATGAAACAGATAATTATATAGGTTTTATTATAGTCTTGAACGATACGACGGATATGATGAAAGCCCAGAGGGTCGCCGCGTGGGAAGAGGTCGCGAAGCGAATGTCGCACGAAATAAAAAATCCTTTGACGCCCATCAGGCTTTCCGCTGAAAGGCTTAAAAGAAAATACGGAGCCAAAATAGATTCCGGCGACGACGTTTTTAACGATTCCATAGATACTATTATTAAGGAGGTTGACGATTTAAAAAGCCTTGTCGATGAATTTTCGCTTTACGCAAGGCTTCCTAAGGCTAATTTTGAGTTAATCCATTTGAATTCCTTAATAGACGAAGTCGTTATGCTTTACAAAAACGCGCATAGAAATATAGAATTTATTGAGGACTTTAGGGAAAGCACGCCAAAAGTTTTTGCGGACAAAGGACAGATTAAAAGGGCTTTCATGAACATTGTCGATAATGCCGTATTCAGTATAACGCTTAAATCTATAAATAAAATAGGGGGCGGTCCAGGCGGCGGTAACGCGGGGTCTTACAGGGGGATTATTAAAATAACTCTGGAACAGGTCAAAAACGAAAGCTCCGGCATAAATAAAATACGGATAATTTTTTCGGATAACGGAACCGGTATAAACGATGAAGTAATGCAGAATATGTACGAGCCCTACTTTTCTACAAAACAGGGCGGAACCGGTCTTGGACTCGCTATTACTAAAAATATTATTACGGAAAATAATGCCGCAATAACCGCTAAAAATAATGAAAACGGCGGAGCGGATTTTATGATAGAATTTCCTGTAAGCGGTCATGATAAAGCCGATTAATAAAAAGGCAAAATAAAAAAAAGCAAAAGGAATAAAAATGAAACTTGTTTTAATAATAGACGACGAAGAAAGCATTAGAAAGTCTTTAACCGGAATATTGAAAGACGAAGGTTACGGCGTTATTTCCGAGGGAAACGGCGAATCGGGTCTAAAATCATTTAATGAAAAACAGCCTAACGCTGTTCTGCTGGACGTTTGGCTTCCAGATGCCGACGGTTCGGATATTTTAAGCGAAATGGTCAAAATAAATAAAAATATTCCGGTTATTATGATTTCTGGACATTCAGATATAGATACCGCTATTAAGACTATTAAAATAGGAGCATACGATTTTATAGAAAAGCCGCTTTCTTTAGACAGACTAGTTATTACTGTAGAAAATGCCTTAAAGTTTAACAGCCTTAGCGAAAAAAAAGTAATTTTGGCAGAAAGTTCGCCGGAAAGGTTTGAATTTATCGGAGAGACGGAGGTCGTCAAATCTTTAAAGGAAAAAATTTTAAAAGCCGCCCCTTCTTCAGCCCCCGTTCTTATTGCCGGAGAAAACGGCACCGGAAAGGAAATAGCAGCAAGAGCCGTTCACCTTAACAGCTTGAGAAAAGATGAACCATTTATAGCTATAAACTGTGCCGCAATACCTGAAGAACTTATCGAAAGCGAAATTTTCGGATACGAAAAAGGAGCTTTCACCGGAGCGAACGCAAGAAAGAAAGGAAAATTTGAAGCTGCCGACGGCGGGACTATTTTTCTGGACGAGATAGGCGATATGAGTTTAAGGATGCAGTCAAAGATATTAAGGGTTTTGCAGGAAAATAAATTTCAAAGAGTTGGCGGCGAAAGCGAGATTGAAGCAGATGTCAGAGTTATAGCCGCTACAAATAAAAATCTTGAAAACGAAATAGCCGCCGGAAGGTTTAGAAGCGATTTATTTTTCAGGCTAAACGTTATACCTCTTTATATACCGCCTCTTAGGGAAAGGAAAGAAGACATACCGCTGCTCGCGGATTATTTCATAAAAATTTTCGGGAATTATTCCGGCAGGCTTGAAATAGACGGACAGGCAATAAACTTATTGAAGAAATATGACTGGCCCGGAAACGTAAGGGAATTAAAAAATATTATCGAAAGATTTTCGATTTTGAACGAGCATAATAAAATTAGCGAAAAAGATGTTTTAAGCGAATTAAAAATGGACGCTATCGCCGGAGGCATCCACGAAAAAGATAATACTTTGGATGTTTTCACCGAAGCGGCTTCGTTTAAGCAGGCTAAGGAAAATTTTGAAAAAGCATATATTATCCGTAAATTAAAAGAAAACAACGGCAATATCACCAAAACCGCAAAGGTTCTTGATATGAGCCGCCGCAATCTGCAAAAAAGAATTAACTGCCTAAATATTAATCAATAAACTTACTCCGTTTAAGACTGCCTAAATTTATAGCACAATTATCCCATCCCTCTAATTATTTAAACATATCTGATTTATTTATTCTCTTACAGCCAGCTGAGTTTGCCGTTAAATGATAATTATAAAAAAATCTTGGCATAACTTTTGCTTTATTCTATATAGCAAAAAGACAAATGAATATTTAATTATTAAATTATAAAAGGAGAGCTTATGAAACTTAAGAAATTATTTTTCGGGTTTTTATTGTTCGCAGTGTTTTTATGCGCGCCTTTTTTTGCGGTTCAAAAAGAGGCATACGCGGCAAATTCTGTTTCTGCTTCAAATTCCGTTTCAAAGGCAGACATCAAAAAAATAGAGAAAAAATCAGACAATGCCTTATCTGAGATTAAGGCTATTAAGAAAGAAAATAAGGCTAATAATAACGCCGGTTATTTCTCTAATATTCAACTGCTTGGAACTTTGATAGGTTCCTATAATTATAACCTTGCAAAACCGGAGGCCGTAAACACGCCGTCTGCTTTCGAAGGCAACGGAAATTATGGGGACAATTGGCAGACCGACGGATTCGCGGTAAATAACGCCGACATTACTATAAGGCGTTCCCCGGGTACTTCTTCAAATCCTTACGGGGTTGGTTTTCATATCTCGCTTGATTTCGGGCAGAATATACAGTTTTATAAGGCTTATTACGGAAACACGTCTTATTTTACGACGCCTTTCGAGGACAGGACTCCTTATGACGTAAGAAAAGCTTATATCAACATAAACCTGCCGGTAGGAAGCGGACTCGATATTCATATAGGCAAGGAAAGCGAACTGCTGGGATTCGAGGCGTTCAATCCGATAAGAAACTGGAACGATACCTATTCGCTGTTGGATGCCGTGGAACCGGCTACTTTAACGGGGATTTTTTTAACATATAATTTTATTCCCGCCCTGACGTCGACTCTTGGAATTGCAAATACCGTTAACTCTGCGGTTCCGATAGACAACCTGCCGGTTATAGAACTTAACGAAAGTTATGCGGCGACAAGCATGCTTACGTTTAACGGCGGATTTATTTACGGCGAAAACAGTTATTTAGTAGGAAACGGCACGGGCGGAAGCACCAGCGGACAGCTTTATGAGGATAACCTGAATAAAAGTTTTTACGGTTATATCAACGGCGTATTTAGTCCGACACCTGATTGGTCTTTCGTTGCGGATTATGAACTGGGACTCGGCGGCGGAATAAACGGTTCTGTACTTAGCGATAACGGAATAAGTCCTTACTCGTATACTGGATACCCCGTTTTAGTGCAGACTTCTAACGATACTTACGACAAGTCGCGTTTTTACGGTATTGCCGGATATATCCACCACCAGCATGATTACGGTTTCGGGCAGGTGGCGGAAACACTAAGGGAAACGGCAGCTTACGACCAAAACGGTATGTGGGAAATGACTAGCACTCCGGGAACCGCTTATACGTACATAGATTCTACGCTAACGTTTGCATATCAGCCGTCTTTTAAAAATTTTAAAGACGTGCAGTTCAGGCTGGAGCTTGAGCATCAGGGTTCAAATCAAAACGTTTATTTAGACGCTAACGGTTCGGCGACCCACTCTCAACAAAATACGATAAATTTAATGGTCTTATACAGTTTTTAAATTTTTTAACTAAAAGGGAGGTGAAGGTAAAGATGAAAAAGATAGAAGCCATTATTAAGCCTTTTAAAATCGACGACGTCAAGGAAGCCCTTAACGGTATTGGAATTCATGGCATAACGGTTACGGAGGTCAAGGGTTTCGGAAGACAGAAAGGCCATACGGAACTATACAGGGGAGCAGAGTACAGGGTAGATTTTGTACCAAAAGCAAAAATGGAAATAGTCGCTTCAGACGAACAGGTTTCAAGCATTGTTGAAACAATAGAAAAAAGCGCTAAAACAGGCAATATCGGCGATGGAAAGATATTTATATCTCCGGTTGAAGAAGCTGTTAGGATTAGAACCGGGGAAAAAGGTGAAGCAGCTATTTAGTTATTATTTATTTAAAAATAGAAATATAAATTTGAAGGAGGGATAGGAAAAAATTATGAATCTTATTAAAAATTTTAAAATACCTTTAATTTATGGATGGTCTTTAATAGGCGGACTTTTTTTAGTTATGTTCTCATGGGTCAGTCCAGTCTTTGCCGACGCTTCCAAGGTTCCGGCTTTTAGCGCCGGAAACATAGCGTGGGTATTGGCTTCGTCCGCATTGGTTCTGATAATGACTCCGGGACTAGGTTTTTACTACGGCGGAATGGTAAGAAGAAAAAATGTTTTAAATACTATATCGCTGAGCTTTATCGCAATATGTACCGTTAGCGTTATCTGGATTTTGTGGGGATATTCTTTGGCTTTCGGTCCGGACGCTTTCGGCGGGGTAATAGGCAGCCTTAAATACGTCGGCTTGTTTGCTATGAAAGAAAACCAGCATTCCAGATACGACGGCACGATACCGTCTTATGTTTACGTTATGTTTCAGCTAATGTTCGCGATTATAACCGTAGCGCTGGTTAGCGGTTCGTTAGTTGAAAGAATTAAATTTTCTTCATGGGTAGTATTTACGATAGTATGGCTTACCATCGTTTATGCTCCAGTTGCTCAGGCAGTATGGGGTCTTGGGGGCCTGTTCCAAAAAATGGGCGCGTTAGATTTTGCCGGCGGTACCGTAGTTCATATCGACTCCGGCGTCGCAGGTCTTGCCGGAGCGCTTGTTCTCGGAAAAAGGAAAGGATATATGAAAGAAAATATCGTCCAGCCGAACCAGTTAGGCTATACTATTTTGGGAGGCGCTCTTTTGTGGTTCGGGTGGTTCGGATTTAACGCGGGAAGCGCTCTTGAAGCGAATCCTCTCGCTACTTCCGCGTTTTTGGTAACGAATACCGCTACTGCGGCTGCGGCTATAGGCTGGATGATTGCGGAATGGATAAGAAGCGGAAAACCGACGACATTAGGCATGGTTTCCGGCGCGGTAGCGGGACTTGTAGCTATAACGCCGGCATCCGGTTTCGTTAATCCTATCGCCTCTATCGTTATCGGTTTTGTCGCGGGCGTAATTTGTTATTCCATGGTTGTTTTCGTAAAGCCAAAATTAGGATACGACGATGCTTTAGACGCTTTCAACGTTCATGCGGTAGGCGGCGCATGGGGAGCCCTTGCTACCGGTTTGTTTGCCGACCCCATAATTAATTCTGCCGGAAAGGGTTTGTTTTACGGCAATCCCGGACAGATGGGGGTTCAGCTGCTCACAGTGGCATGCGTTGCGGCATATTCCTTCACGATGAGCTATATAATATTTAAAGTAATCGATAAAGTTATGGGTCTGCGCGTAGATAAAGAAACAGAAGCAATCGGTCTTGATATTACGCAGCACGACGAAGCGGGATATAATTTCTAAAACGCTGAAACATCGGCGGATTAGCTAATTAATCTTTTCAGGGACGGATAAAGAATCCGTCCCTTTTTATTTAGTTTGCGGAATATTGTATTGCTGGCGTTATTTTCTTATTTAAGGGGATTAACGGCTAGTCCGGTTAATATTTTGGGGTAAAAAAAAGTAGATTTTTGAGGCATCCTCAAATTCATGGAAGCTATTTTAATAACATCTTCCATTTTTGTCGGATTCATAAAAAAAACGGCTTCCAAATCTCCGTTTTTTACTTTTTCCAAAGCTTTTTTAGCTTCTTTTTCATATACAAGATATTTTTGCGAGTTTATTTCTTCCTGCGTTATCGATAAAGCTTTTTTTAATATATATTCCTGCAGAATTGAAACGTCTAAATTTTTTAAAAGTTTTTCGCCGTCCTTATTTTCTTCGCTTAAGTTTTTTTCGTTAGCTGAATTTTTAAAAGAAAGTATGAACCCTCTTCCTGAACTATGGGCAAAACCAAAAGAAGCCGAATTTTCTCCACATTTTTTGTTTTCTCTAAGTAAATCTTCCAGATTTGTTTCTTTGTAATCGAAATATTCTTTTATTTTTATAAGGAAGTCGTCTATATTTATTTTTTTCCCCCTAATGCCTCTGTGAGTGGGCAGTATAATTAAGCCGTCCTGATTAGAAGGAGCGAAATACATAAGGCAAGAATCCGCATTAACGCCTTTTTCCTTAAGCCCTTCTTTTTCAACGTAATCCCTAAAATTAAGAGCTGTTTCAAACCTATGGTGGCCGTCGGCAATATATACCGGCTTATGCCCCATTTCCTTTTGGATGCCATTTATGATGTTTTTGTCTTCAATCCTGTATAGAACGTTTTTTATGCCGCCGTCGTCTATAAAATCGAAAAGTTTTTCAGCCGCCCCGTCTTTTATGGATTTTTTTAAGATGTTTAAGACGCCGGAATTTTTATCTTCGAACACCGAAAAAATAGGGCTGAAATTGGCATTTGCGGCGTCCATAAGTTTAAACCTGTCTTCCTTTGGTTTGGAAAGGGTTGTTTCGTGACCGTAAATAGAGCTGTTTTCTTTTGTTTCCGGCAGCAGGAAACGGGATAAAAACCCTGTCCGTTCATATGTGACATTGTCAACGCTAAAAGTCTGGTTGTAAATATATATAGAGTCTTTATTTTCCCTTTTTAATATGCCCTTATCTATCCATTCTTTGAATAACCGGGCCGCCCTCGTGTATTTATTTTCTTTTTCGTTATCGTCGGGAGATTCCTTGCCGTACTCCAACCGGACGATATTATATTCAGACCTTTTATACAAGTCGTCCTGAAGTTCTTTGCTTATTACGTCATAAGGAGGCGCGGTTAAATCTTTAATGTCTCCGGCAGTCCCGTTATTAAAAATATAGGGCCTAAAAGGCAGAACAGTCGATTCAAAGTCTTTATTCATATCGTTCATACAAGTTATAACTCCTAATAAATAATGAATTTATATTATATTATAATTTTATAGTTATAAGATTTATAAAATTGGAGTGGAGCCTGGAGTTGCATATGAATGAAGTCCCGGAATAATTAAATCAACACCAAGATAGCAGAATATGACTACGGCAAATCCAATAACCGCAATCCATGCCATCTTCTTGCCTCCCCAGCCCTTTGTAAATCTTGCGTGAATAAATAAAACATAAGTTAGCCAGGTAATAAGCGACCATGTTTCCTTAGGGTCCCAGCTCCAGTAGCCGCCCCATGCGCTATCCGCCCATGCCGCTCCGATAACGATTCCGGCGGTTAGGAAAACCAGTCCGAATACTACGACTTTATATATGGATTCTTCTATTATAGGGGCAGGCGGCAGAAGGCTTAAAAAACCTCCGCGTTTTTTATTGCTTTCGTTTTTACCGGTCTTATTAATTTTAATCAGATACAGTACTCCAAGCCCGAACGAAGCGCCGAATGCTCCGTATGATATGAACAGCGTCATAATATGATAAATCAGCCAATAGCTTTGCAAAGCTGGAATAGTAGGCTCTACGGCGCTTGGGGCAAGCGGGGAAAAAGACGCAAAAGCTAAAGCGAGAGAGGCTACCAAAGTTATTATGAAACCAAGCGCGTCGAAGTCGTAGAAAATTCTTATTAAAATAAATCCGAATATAATAACGTAGGCGAAAAACACCATAGAATCATACAAATCTACTAAAGGCGGCGTATTTATGCCTATTTTGTAGGCATAAATCCATCTTATGACAAATGCCGCGGTTTGTATTATAAATCCGGCTATTAACACGCCGAAAGATATTTTAGAAATAGTTTTGTTTCCCGTGAATAAAAAAATAAAATATCCGGCAAAAGACGCAACTATAAAAAGCAAAGAAACAGTAAAATATAAAGAACCGTCTAGAACCGACACGTTTGCAGAAATCATAATTATTCCCCAGTTAAATCCTTTTTAATTCCGGCAATTAATTTATTAAATTTATTATAAAACGATTCAAATTTCTTTTTAGGAACTGCTAATATTTCTATACGGGTTTTCTTTCCGTCTTTTAAGGGCGTTAATTTTACCCATGTTTCCGTGTGGTTGAAAAAGAACGAGAAAAACAGAGCTATTATAAGTATTATGGAACCAGCCCATATAACAGAAGTATAAGCGTTTTTCGTTATCTCAACGCCGCTGTAATAATAATTTTTTACTCCGTTGTAGAGAAAAACGGTATTTTGATATTTGGCGAATATTAAAGGCATACTATGTTTTTTATACGGCAGGACGTAAAATTTCAATATTTTATTGTTGCTTAATTCTATAAAAAAAGGAATTTCGTCTTTTTTTGGATGCTTATACGGTATAAACCTGAATTTAATGTTATTGATTCCGGTATCGTATAATTTGCCGAACTCCGCATAAACTATCTTTTCGGATTTGCGGTTTTTTAAGCTGACTATTGAAAGTTTTGCGGCAGTAGGCTTATAATGACCGTAACTTGCCTGATATATTGTTATTCCGCCGTATGTAAAAGGATGGTTTACTTTAATATTTTTAGTTGCTACCGCAACATGATTTTTGATTATGCTGATTTTGCTTATATAAGATTTTGGTATGCCGTCCTTATAATATAATGTCCGGTAATTATCGAGGCTTAAAGTAAAAGGAAGCTTTATGGGTTTATGGTTTTTGGACAGATATGAAATATTTGTTTTTTCGCCGACTTTAATATTGGTATACGACCTGAAGCCGTAATGAAAATTTAAAAATACCCCTATTATAATTATTATTACGCTAAAGTGTGCTATAAAAGGTGAAAGCCTGAAAATAGAATTTTTTGAATAGTATAATTCTTTTTCAGAGAATGGTTTTCCTAATTTTGAATTTAAAACTTTAGTAATTTCATGAACGTCTTTTTTTGATTCTATAATTTCATATATTGCCTTGGGGCTTTTTTTAGCTGCCGTTTCGTCAAAAGACGGATAAGGACCAAAAACGGTTTTAAAGGTGTGGGGAAGAATACTCGCGGAAGCCGTTATAAGATTTATAACCAAGAGCACCGCCAGTCCTATGAAGTACCATGAGCCGTATATATCCAAGAATCCTAGCCAGTATAGTATGTGATAAACCTGCGGTCCAAAAATAGTCTTGTACTGACTTGCAGTATCGGCTTGATTTATGAAAGTTCCGACCATCGATAGTGCTGCGATTGCTATAAAAAGGAATATAGCGAGTTTGACGGAGGAAAAAAATTTGTATAATTTTGAAAACATTATCATATTTTATTGGATTATACGAAAATTGTAAAGTAAAAAAATTAACGCATATCGAACGGATTAATCTTGACAAAATATTAAAATCTTGATTAAATAATATTTAGCACTCTTAATGTTTAAGTGCTAAAATATGTTTAAGCGCTAAAATTTTTACGGTAAAAAAATCTGGAGCAAAGCATTTTAATTGTAAGATTATGGATGAAAAATGCGAAGAATATAATTATAACGATTTGAACGAAAGAAGCAGGGAGATTCTGCTTGGCATAATAGAAGGATATTTTGGAACCGCAAATCCCGTAGGCTCTAAATTTATTGCGGAGAACTGCAATTTGAGTTTAAGTCCTGCTTCCGTTAGAAATATAATGGCGTCTTTAGAGGAGCAGGGATATATCTACCAGCCGCATTTTTCTGCGGGCAGGGTTCCTACGGCTAAAGGATACAGGTTTTACATATCCGGATTAATGAAAACCGAAAAAATTACGCGGGAACAAAAAGAAATTATAAAAAAAAGGTTTAATTCGGCAAATAGAAATTTAGACGGCATATTAAGTCAGGCTTCTATATCGCTGTCTGATTTATCCCATTACGCCGGTGTGGTTCTTGCTCCCGACACTAAAAGCGTGTTTCTTTTGCATATCGAGTTTATAAGGATAAAGCCGAACTACATACTTGCTATTATGGTATTTCAGAACGGCATTACTGAAAATAAATCATTTTATGTTTCTAAAGACGTTAAGCAGCACGAACTCAGCCGCTATTCAAATAAACTTAACGAGATTTTAGAAAATAAAAATTGCGATTTAGACGATTTGAAAGATATAATCGTAGAAGAAATGCGGGATGACAAGGAAAATTTTTTTTCTATATTTAATAATTCGGTTTTTTGTTCTGCCGATGGGGGAAATAATTACGATAAATGCCTGTATGTGGGCCCGGAAGCCGATTTATTGGAAGAACCGGAATTTTCCAATAACGAACAGATAAAATTTTTTATAAAAACTATTTCGGATAAAAAAACGATAATAAAACTGCTTGGGCATACTAAAAACTCTAAGACAAAGCAGATATTTATAGGTTCCGATGACGAGTGGTCCGAAATATCGGGACTTTCTCTAATAACGGCTCCTTACATAAGCGGCAATAGTATGCTTAGGGGTTCAATCGGTATAATAGGACCTTTAAGAATGAACTATTCTCATGTTATTCCGTTAATAGATTTTATGGCCGAATTTTTAAGCGGGATTATATAAAATAAATAAAATATTGAATTTCAGGAGATAAGGCGAATGTACGAAAATGAAAAAAAAGACGGATACGATGGTTCGTACTCGGAAGACGGAGATTTCAACGTAGATAAAGAATTAGGTAAAATAATAAAAGAAACTAACGATAGTTCCGTGGCAGCCTCTGCCGACCTCGACATCGACGATGTTCCTAATCCTAAAAATCTTGCTGAAGCCGAAGACGAACTTAAATACTTAAAAAACGCTTTTAAAAACCTGAAAAAAGAATATGAAGATTCGAACTCTAATTACCTCAAAAGCCTGGCAGATTTAGAAAATTTTAGAAAAAGGATGAACAGGGAGAAAGAAGAATCTTTAAAATACTCAAATGAAAAGCTTTTAAGGGATCTTCTTCCGGTACTAGATTTTTTAGACCTAGCCATAGGTCATTCCGCGTATTATTTGGAGCAGGATTCTTCCGGGAATTTAAAATCGTTCGTGGACGGCGTAAAATTGGCTTACGGCGAATTCGTTAAGATATTAAAAAATTACGGAGCCGAACATATAGAAACCGCGGGAAAAAATTTTGACGCCAATTTTCACGAAGCGGTGGAAATAGTGGAACATTCCGGTCAGCCGGAAGGGAAAATAATAGAAGAAAAAAGAAAAGGCTATGTATTCAAAGAGAGGCTTTTAAGGCCGTCAATGGTGTCCATAGCAAAATCTAAAAATTAAAAATATTAAATAAATTTAAATATTTAAGATATAATTATTATTGAGAAAATAAAATTTAAAAAACATAAAGGTTCAAGGAGAATTAAATCATGGGAAAAGTAATAGGAATCGATTTAGGAACTACAAACTCTTGCGTCGCTGTTATGGAAGGCAAGGAGCCTGTCGTAATAGCAAATTCTGAAGGGACCAGGACGACCCCGTCCGTAGTATCTATAAGCGACAGTGGTGAAAGGCTAGTAGGACAGGCTGCAAAAAGGCAGGCTGTGACTAATCCGGAGAATACTATTTACGCCGTTAAAAGGCTGATAGGCAGGAAATACGATTCTCCGGAAGTACAGGCGTTTAAAAAGGTTTGCCCTTATAAAATCGTGCCAAGCGAAAACGGAGACGCATGGGTAGAAATAAAAGGCAGAAAATACTCACCGGCGGAAATTTCTTCTATGATACTGACTAAAATGAAAAAGACGGCAGAAGATTACCTTGGGGAAACAGTTACCGAAGCAGTTATTACAGTCCCTGCTTATTTTAACGATTCGCAGAGGCAGGCTACCAAGGATGCCGGAAAAATAGCCGGTCTGGACGTTTTAAGGATTATTAACGAACCTACGGCTTCTTCTTTATCATACGGTCTGGACAAAAAGAAGGAAGAAAAAATAGCGGTTTACGATTTAGGCGGAGGAACCTTCGATATTTCAATACTTGAACTCGGCGAAGGAGTATTCGAGGTTAAATCCACGAACGGAGATACTTTCTTAGGCGGAGAAGATTTCGACCAGAAAGTCATAGATTATATTGCGGATGAATTTAAAAAAGACCAGGGCATTGATTTAAGAAAAGACAAAATGGCGCTTCAAAGATTAAAAGAAGCCGCCGAAAAAGCAAAAATAGAACTTTCATCGTCTCTGGAAACCGATATAAATTTACCGTTTATTACGGCAGACGCCAGCGGACCAAAGCATCTCAATATGAAACTTTCAAGAGCCAAACTGGAACAGCTTACCGGAGAATTGGTCGAAAGGTCTATGGGGCCTGTTAAAACTGCATTAAAAGACGCATCTTTGTCGACCTCTCAAGTAGATGAAGTAGTACTGGTAGGCGGACAGACAAGAATGCCTAAAGTCCAGCAGGCGGTTAAGGATTATTTCGGAAAAGAACCTCATAAAGGCGTTAATCCTGATGAAGTAGTGGCGGTAGGAGCGGCAATTCAGGGCGCGGTCCTCAAAGGAGAGGTTAAAGACGTATTATTGCTTGACGTTTCTCCTTTATCTCTCGGCATAGAAACGCTTGGCGGCGTCAGCACTAAACTAATAGAAAAAAATACGACTATTCCTACAAGAAAAAGTCAGATATTTTCTACTGCCGCCGATAACCAGCCCGCCGTTACCATAAACGTTTTGCAGGGCGAAAGAGAAATGGCTTCAGACAACAAGAGCCTCGGAAGATTCGAGCTTACAGGAATACCCCCTGCTCCAAGAGGCGTTCCGCAAGTAGAAGTTACTTTCGATATAGACGCCAACGGTATAGTCCACGTTTCGGCTAAAGACTTAGGGACCGGCAAAGAACAGTCTATAAGGATTACCGCTTCCAGCGGATTATCGAAGGAAGAGATAGACAAAATGATTAAAGAAGCAGAACTTCACAAAGACGAAGATTCCAAGAAGAAAGAACTTATAGAAGTAAGAAATCATTTGGACGGATTAGTCTATTCCGTAGAAAAAACGTTAAAAGATTCCGGAGACAAAATAGAATCAGCGGATAAAATGGCCGCGGAAGAAAAAATAGCCGAAGCTAAAAAAGCTCTCGAAGGAGACGACGTAGATTCTATAAAACGGATAACCGAAGAATTAGAAAAATTATCCCATGCCGTTGCGGAATCCATTTATAAGAAAACAGCCGCAGAAGCCGGAGGAGCCGGGGCGGAAGCAGGTCAGGCAGGAGAAGCAGGAGCAGGAGAGTCCAAGCCTGCAGACGAAAACGTAGTTGAAGCAGAATACGAAGAAGTAAAAGACAAAAAGAACGAATAAAATATATTTAATGTAAAATTAAACTTTAACAGGGAACGGAATTAACTCCGTTCCCTTACAAATTTATGGCATCGAAAAGAGACTATTACGAAATTTTAGGAGTAGAAAAGGAAGCAAGCTCCGACGAAATAAAAAAGGCTTACAGGAAATTAGCCTTAAAGCATCATCCCGATAAAAATCAGGGCGACGGTGATTCCGAAGAGAAATTCAAGGAAATAAACGAAGCATACAGTATTTTGTGCGACGAAGAAAAAAGAGCCGCTTACGACAGGTTTGGGCATGAGGGCATGGGAGCTTTCTCTGCCGGCGGCGGAGGAGGGTTCGGGTTCAGCGACATATTCAGCGATTTTTTTGGAGATATTTTTTCTCAGCCCAATAAAAAGACAAGGCGCAAAAAAGGCGAAGACCTTAGGTACGGAGTAAAAATAGAATTTGAAGAATCTTTGTTCGGCATATCAAAACAGATAAAATACAACAGATATGAAACATGTTCTTCATGCGATGGAAGCGGCGCTAAGAAAGGGACTAAAAGAGTTTCTTGCCCTGTATGCAAAGGAACCGGAGAAATAAGGCAACAGCAGGGATTCTTCTCTATATCTAGAACCTGTTACAAATGTAACGGAGAGGGTGAAATTATAGAAAATCCTTGTCCGGTATGTAATGGCGAAGGCAGGGTAATAAAAGAGCGCAAACTTGATATAAAAATTCCTGCCGGCATAGACGACGGCAACAGGCTTAAGGTGTCAGGAGAAGGCTCGTCGGGACTTTACGGAGGACCAAACGGCGACCTGTATGTCGATATTACAGTTAAACCGCACGATATATTTAAAAGACAGGGAAACGATATATTCGTTTCGATGCCGGTCAGTTTTTCGCAGGCTGCTTTAGGAGCTGAAATAGAAGTACCCACCGTAGACGGAAAATCTACTATAAAAATATTGCCGGGAACTCAGAGCGGGACGCAGTTTACGCTTAAAGGAAAGGGCGCGCCCAGGCTTAGCGGAGGCACAAGGGGCAACGAATATATAAACGTCGTCGTGGAAACCCCTACCAACCTTACCGCGAAACAAAAAAAGATTTTTGAGGAGCTTGCCGCCGAAAACAAAGAAGAAACTCATCCGTTAAAAAAATCTTTTATGGATAAGATTAAATCCTTTATATAATACGCGTAAGATTTTATATTAGGCATAACTCGGTTATATCGACGGATGGATTAATGCGGCAGTCTGCTTAACCGTTTATAAAGCGGATATCCTTTATGGTTATATTTTTTTCTAAAGGGATTTTTTTGTTTTCGGAAGAAAAAAAGTCGTTAATTTTTTTTATAAATTCTTCCTTGATAAATCCAAGTTCGAATATTAGAACCGGATTTTCGACCGTGACCGTTAAAATGTTTTTATATAAAGCCTTAGGTCTGGTTTTTTTGCTTAATTCCTTTCCGCATATCGATTCCCATTGCTCGTATAATATCAAGGCGCAGTAATCGGAGGCGCTAAGTTTATTCTTTAAGGCCGATAGAAGAACATCTTTTAAATTTAGTTGTTGATTTAATTTCATTATTATAATATTATTGCTTTTAATAAAAAAAATTTCAATATATTATATATTATATTATATTAAATTAAGTCACGGTAAATTATGGATATTAATTGTCCTTATTGCGGAACGCACTACGAATTAGACGATTTATTGATTCCAGAAGGCAATATAAAAGTAAAATGCAAAGTATGTTCCAATGTTTTTATGTTAAATAAAAACGTCGGAGCATTTAAAGATGAGCTTCCAGCCGAAGTTAAAAACGCCGAATTTAAACCGGAAGAGTCTTTAGAAACGCAAGTTCCTATAGAGCAGACGCCTGTTGAACATGAACACGCCACTGGCTATGAATCAGCTGAAGATTTAAAACATACCGATTCTGATGATTTTATGCAGGCGATTATGTCTGAAATCAAAAGTGCGGTTGCCGAAGAAACAGATAAAACCGGCAGTGCCGATAAAAGCAAAAAAAATAAACATAATTCAGATTCTAATGCTGTTTCAGCGACGCAATCATCGTCTTCCGGCAAAGGCAGGACTAAGCTTTTTCAAATCGTAATGCTTATAGTTTTAATAGTTATATTTTTAATTTCCGCGGTATCGGTTCTTGTTCATTACGGCATAATAAATCTTCCTTTTCTTCCGGCGTCCGCATCGGCATTTTTATCTTCATTATAAGATATTAAGAAAGGATTATATAAAACGGCTCAGAGTTTAAGCGAAGCCTTATTGCGGCGTTTTAAATTTTTCTATAGGAATATAAACAGAAATAACTGTGCCGCGGTTTTTTACCGAAGATACATCGATAAAGCCTCCGTGCTCGTGTATTATTTTCTGGCTTACCGCAAGTCCAAGCCCGCTGCCTTTTTCTTTTGTAGTGAAAAACGGAACGAATATATTTTTCATATCGTTTTTGCTTATTCCGCATCCGTTGTCGATAAAATCTATTTTTATAAATTTAGGATTATTTCTTGAGTAATCCAGCTTGGTGATAATCTTTATTGTGCCGCCCGCCTGTTTTTTTACGGCATAAACCGAATTTTTTATTAAATTTAAGAACACCTGTATTAGCGCATTTTCCGAGGCATATATTTTTGGAAGGCTCGGGTCGAATTCTTTTATGACGTCGATGTTTTTTGCCGAAAACTCGGACTGTTCCATAATTACTATTTCATTAATTATTTTGTTGATATTAACGGCGGACGTTTTTATTTTATGCTTTTTTGACAATGCCAAAAGGTCTTCTATAAGGTTGTTTATTCTGGAAG
The DNA here is from genome assembly GCA_021777135.1 of bacterium. Lineage (GTDB taxonomy): Bacteria > SZUA-79 > SZUA-79 > Acidulodesulfobacterales > Acidulodesulfobacteraceae > Acidulodesulfobacterium_A. The sequence continues at coordinate 93,335 of JAJYDX010000002.1, forward strand.
ATTCTTTTATTATTATATCGAGAAAATTATTTAAATCAGGCTCGTTGAATTTTCTTTTTAGATATGACGCCGAACCTTTGATTCCACCGAGGGGATTTCTTATTTCATGAGACATTTCCGCTATAAACCTAGACAGGTCCTCTATTCTTTCTTCACTTTTGATATTATGGTCCATTTCTTTAAATCTAGTAATATCTTTTAAAGAAATTAAGATATAAGACCTGTTAATTTCGTCTATAATTTTGGATATTTCCAAAATTACGTATCTTATCTGATTTTTATTTTGAAATTTATATTCAAATTCTATAAAACCTTCTCCCGTCCGCATAACGTTTTCCACCTTTTCTTCGATATAGGCGTTATTATTGAAAAAGCGGCTAAGCGTTAAGCCGTTTAAGAATCTGTCGGAATATCCGGTAAGTTCCTGCGCGGGAAGGTTTAAAAACTTTAAAACGAGGTTTTCGTCGAATAAAATAACGGAATAATTTAAATTATTAAATATTAAGTTTGCCGTATCCATTTTTTAAATATTACTATGATTATTTTTATTATACCATTTTTCTTATTATCATTTTTACGTGATTTTGCTTTTATTGCGTTTATGATATAATCATTTCTAAATAACAAAAAAATAATACATAAATAATGTCTAACGCTACATCTGCAAATATCGTCCCGCAAAAGACCGATATAGGGAAAAAAGAAAGAAGCATCGTTAAAAAACATAAGCCCTGCGTTGTATGGTTTACAGGTCTTAACTGTTCCGGTAAATCCACCATTGCTAACGCGCTTGAGATAAAATTAAACAAACTCGGTTATCATACCTATCTTTTAGACGGAGACAATATAAGACACGGTTTAAACAAAGACCTGGGATTTTCCCCAGAAGACAGAATGGAAAACATGAGGAGGGTCGGCGAAGTTGCGAAGCTTTTCGTCGATGCCGGCGTCATAACTTTATGCGCTTTTATTTCGCCGTTCAAAGACACCAGAAAGAAAATCAGGGGATTATTCGAAGAAGAAGAGTTTATCGAAGTCTACGTCGATACCCCTTTGGAAGTTTGCAAACAGAGGGACGTCAAGGGGCATTACAGGAAAGCCCTTATGGGCGAGATTAAAGGGTTTACCGGCATAGACTCGCCATACGAGCCGCCGGAGAATGCAGAAATTATAATTAAAACTGCTGAATGTAACATTGACGATGCCTGCGAAAAAATATTAACGTATTTAAAAGAAAAAGAAATTATTTAACCCCTTATTTTTAATATCCAGGGTAAATTTATTCCGTTACCTTTACGCCGGTTATAAAATTTTATTGTTTAAATTTTATAAATTATTTATAATACAAAATTATGGTTTTAAAAGATGATTGTATTTTTTGTAAAATCGTAAATAAAGGGATACCGGCAGATATAGTTAAAGAAACCGATAATTTTATCGTCATAAAGGATATTAATCCGGTTGCGCCGGTTCATCTTTTAATAATTTCAAAAAGGCATTACGACAGCGTTCTGGACGCCGGCGGAGAAAACGGGTTGGACGGAAAAAGCGGAATATTCAGGCTTTTAGGCGAACTCGCCGAAGATTTTAAAGTTGCAGATAATGGTTTTAGGGCTGTAATTAATACAAAAGAGGACGGCGGGCAGACGGTAAGCCATCTTCATATTCATTTTATTGCCGGCAGGCGTTTCGGCTGGCCTCCAGGCTAGCAGGTTAAAATTTTACGTAAAATTAAGATAATTTAATAAGAGGAAATAATAAAAATTAATGGAAACTTGGTTTTTCGAGAATCAGACCGGCAATTTCGGAATAAAAATTAGAATTAAATCCATTTTGTTCCATGAATTTTCCGATTATCAGGAAATAACGATTTACGATACTTTGGAATTCGGAAAGGTGCTTGTACTGGATAAAGCCGTTATGTTTTCCGATAAAAACGAGTTTGTTTACCATGAAATGCTTGGACTTGTGCCGCTTTTTTCGCATGAAAAACCGGAAAGGATTCTTATAATAGGCGGCGGAGACGGCGGAGTAGTCAGGGAGTGCCTCAAAAATCCGTTTGTAAAGCATATCGACTTAGTAGAGATTGACAAAAAAGTCGTTGAAGTTTCAAAAGAGTTTTTTCCAGAAATAGCCTGCAAGCTTGAAGACGACAAAGTGCGGGTTTTAGCAGAAGACGGCATAGAATTTATAAAAAATATAAGCGCACGCGGCAACGAAGACGAAAAGTACGACGTAATCCTTGTTGATTCAACCGACCCGGTAGGTCCTGCGGAAGGACTGTTCAAGCGCGATTTTTACGAAGCTGCGTACGGAGCTTTGAACGCCTCAGGAATTTTTACGGCGCAAACCGAATCGCCGTTCTTTAATCAAAATTTGATAAAAGACATAGGTAAAATTATTAAGGAAATATACGCAAAGTCATCTCTCTACTGCGCTTCTATTCCGGTTTATCCCAGCGGTTTATGGAGTTTTACTGCAGGCTCTAAAAAATACGATACGAAAGTTATAAATGAAAGTTATAAAGATTTTGATTTCGGGCGGTTAGAAAAGGAACTGAAATACTATTCCCCAGAAATTCATCATTCATCTTTCGTTTTGCCTAATTTTATAAAGGATATAATTAAATAAATAATAAATAAATAGAAATAATAAAATGAAAAAGAAACAATTAAAAGAAAAAGAAAAAACATCAAGCCCTATTTTATCTAAAACTTCGTCATATTTTAATTCGTCTGGTTCCTACGAAAAATCAGGCTTAATTCTTCTCGGAATGCCAATGGATTATACGGCAAGCAATATCCCGGGCTCAAGGTTCGCGCCTAAAAGAATAAGGGAGTTGTCCTACACGCTTGAAAACTACAGTCCCTTTTTCGACGACTATATAGACGAAAAGTTTTACGACATAGGGGATGTAGTAATGCCATGGGGAAATACCGATAAAAGCATAAAATTTATAGATGAAACGGCTAAAAGCATTTTAGGCGACGGTAAAAGAATAATTGGTATAGGAGGCGACCATTTAATTACATATCCTATAGTAAAGCAATATGCGTCTAAATATAAAGATATCATCGTATTGCAGTTTGACGCGCATACGGATTTAAGGGAAGAATGGAACAACGAAAAATACTCTCATGCAACGGTTTTAAAGCTCGTTCACGACATTATAAAAAAGGGAAACCTGTATCAGTTCGGCATAAGGTCCGGATCTAAAGAGGAATTTGATTTTGCTAAAAAGCACTGCCATATTTATAAAAACGAGGTTTATGAACCGCTTAAGAAAGTTATAGGTTCTCTTGCCGGTAAAAACGTATATCTTACTATAGACATTGACGTCCTGGATCCGGCTTTTGCCCCCGGAACGGGATACATAGAAGCCGGCGGAATATCTTCAAAAGAGCTTTTCGACGCGGTGTCCTTGCTGTTGTCGGAAGCTAATGTAGTAGGGGCAGACGTAGTAGAAGTGTGTCCTCCTACCGACAATTCGGACAGGACTTCGGCAATCGCCGCAAAACTAATAAGAGAAATAATCATAGGAATGAGCAGAAAGATTTAATCTTTTAAATTCCCGATTTCCGGGAACGAAATTATAAATAACCTAAATTTTAAAGTAAGGAAAAACGGAGGGAATAACAGTGTTTGAAACGCCCGATATATACACTCTGGTTGCTGGAACGTCGGAGGGGACTTCAAAATTGGGGGCATTTGATAATGCCATTTTAAAAGCCGGTGTCGGCAATACTAATTTAATAAAATTAAGCTCCATACTGCCTCCCAAGGCGGCATTCAAGGAAAAAATCGTTTATCCGCGCGGAGTGCTTGTGCCTATAGCATACGGTTCCATTTCAAGCGACAAAAAAGGTAAAACAATTGCTGCGGCAGTTGCCATTGCCATTTCGGTCGAAGAAGGATTCGGCGTTATAATGGAATATTCAGGAGAGGTTACAGCGGATAAAGCAGAAGAAACGGTCAGGAAAATGGCGGAAGATGCAATGAAGCACAGGAATATCGAAATTAAAGAGATAAAGTCTAAAAGCTCTGAGCATACGGTTGAAAATTTCGGTTGTGCATTTGCCGCGGTTCCTATGTGGTATTCAAAGCTGTTGTAATGTTTTATTGAAAATATTTCGTAATAAAATAATAAGGAGAGGGGCCGCGCGAAATCTGTCTTTTTAAGAATTTCCGCGACCCTTGAGCGGTTTGAATAAAACCTTCGCAATATCTACATCTTTAGGATTAATATTTGTTATAGTTATAATTTTCGTAGTAGGTCCGAAAAACATACTTCAGATGATAGGACATCTGAATCTTTTGGATTTTATCGTCTTGTTCCTGCTTTCTTATTTAGCGCTTTTTTTTTCGGCACTTTCCTTAGGCAATGCTTTAAAAGTATATGATGCTAAAATAGGGTTAAAGCATATTGCCAATATTAAGTTAATTGGATACAGCGCTAATTATATTGCTCCGTCGGGCATATTTGCAGGATTTATAGGCGGCGACGCAATTATGGCTTTAATTCTTAAAAAAAGAAGCGGACTTGAATTCAAAAGAGGTTTTTCCGCCGGTCTTGCCGCAAAGGTAATAGAGTTTGCGATGTTCCTTCTTTTTATTTATCTAGGGCTTATACTTGGCTTCAGGTATTTTTATCTTCCTACCGAGGTATGGTATTTACTTCTTATCGCCGCAATATTCGTCGGAGCGGTTACCATGGTTTTTTTAATTAATCCTATTATAGACAACAGGTTCTTTACAAAAATATTAAGGTATTTAACTAAATTTAAAATACTCAATAAAATTATTTTTAAACTCCTTAAACATACAAACAACTTTGAAAAAGAGCTTCATATGTTTTACGTTAAAGGAAAAAAATATCTTTTTTTAAGCCTTTTTTTAAGCCTGATTGAAACCGCGGTTCTGGTATTTCAGATATGGCTTTTAGTCTATTATCTGGGTATTAATATGGGATTTTCAAAAACTCTTTTAGTGTTTTCAGTCTCCATGCTTGTTTTTGCGCTTCCGCTTGCTCCGGGCTCGGCTGGAACTTATGAACTTTCGCAGGTTGGTCTTTTTGATATATTGGGGCTTGGTTCGGACGTAGGACTCGCTTTTAGTTTAATTATGAGGGCTATAAATATACTTATGGTCGCAATCTCGTTTTTTCTCGTCCCGCATTATGGATTTCATTTCTTTAAAAAACCGGAGGAGGAGGAAATATGAAAATAATATATTCACTTTGCAGTTGGGGTCTGGGTCATGCGACAAGGGGACTTCCGGTAATAAGGCGTCTTATAAAAGACGGGCATGAAGTAATTGTTTATACTTCCGGAAGAAGCCTTGAACTGCTAAAGTCGGAACTAGGAAGCGGCGCACGTTATATAGCCTCGGTACCTTATCCTTCGCCGTATTCGGATAAAATAGGGTTCGCGTGGAGATTTATTAAAACCGCGCCTAAAATAATTGAACTTATTAAGGAAGAAACGAAAGATATCGCTAAAATAGTCGATGAAAATAAGATAGACCTTATAATTTCAGATTCCAGGTTCGGCTCCTACAGCAAGTCGGTGCCGTCTTACCTGGTCTTTCACCAGTTAAGGTTTATAGCGCCTCTAAGACTAATGCCCGCGGAGATGCTTACAGAATATTATAACCACAATTTACAGAATAAATTTGAAAAGATAATAGTTCCGGATTACGGCGATAATTCACTTTCCGGCGATTTATCGCATAACTTAAGATATTTCAAGAAGGAGAACGTGGAATACATAGGAATTTTATCAGATTTCGAAAAAATAGAAACTACCGAAGATATTGAATATCTTTTTTCTATTTCAGGACCAGAGCCTACAAGGACGGCGCTTGAAAAAGCGCTTCTTTCCCAAATTAATCTTTTGAAAGGAAAAATTGCCGTTTCGCTTGGAAAACCGGGTAAGTTTACCGAAGAGGTCAGAGGTAATGCGGTAATATATTCTTTTTTAGAAAAGAAGAGGCGCGACGAGCTTATGAACAGGGCTAAAATGGTAGTTTCAAGGTCGGGATATACTACCGTTATGGACGTCGCCGAAATCGACAAAAAGGCGTTTTTTATTCCAACCCCGGGGCAGACCGAACAGGTATATCTTGCAAAGCATCTTGAAAAGGCAGGATATTTTCATTCGGTAAAACAGGGGAAACTTAAACTTGACGAAGACACGCAAGAGGCTTTAAAATATAAAGGGTTTATTCCTCCATGGAAAACTGCCGAAAGCGTTGAAAGATTTCTTAAAGTAATCGGGATTGCATGATTTCTTAGTTATAATTAAAAAATAATAATTAAGTTAAAATAAAATAAAATAAATATATAAATATTTAAAGCAATATGGTTTCTATAATTATACCGGCACATGAAGAAGAAAAGTATATAGGCGCTTCGATAGAAAAGCTCTTGAATCAGAAAGAAGCTATTTTTATTAAAAAAAACGAAAATAAGGCAGATTTCTCATTGGTTGCGTCCGAAGGCAAAACCATATGCGAACTGACTGTAGTTGTTACGCACGGCGCAGACGATACGGAAGGGGCGGTATCAAAATATGCCGCCGCCGGAGTTAATCTTGTTTCCGGTAATTTCAGCGGAGTATCGGAAGCAAGGAATATAGGCGCTTCGGTTTCCAGAGGCGATATTTTTTTATTTTTGGACGCGGATACCCTTTTAAACGACGGTTTTATAAAAAGGCTAGACGATTTTAAAAGCAAACGCGATTTCATAGGGACTTCAAGGCTATTACCCGATATTAATACGGCTAAGGCGCGGATTTTTATGTTTGGAAACAATATAGCGCATATAATATCCAAAACGTCGATGGCTTTGATATTCTGCCATAAAGAAGTCTATAAAAAGGTCGGCGGTTTCGACGAAAAAATGCAAGCAGGGGAAGACCTCAAGTTTATCAGCATCGCCTTAAAAAATAAATTTGGAAAATTCAAATATCTTGGCGACATAAGCGCCGTTACATCCATGAGAAGGTTCGAAACAAACGGCTATTTTAAGACGGCTATGGAATGGATGGGCGGGTATTTTTTTAAACCGCCTGAGCATTACGAAGTGGTAAGGTAGATGCAGATATTTATTCCGTTTTAACGCGCTAACCTTACATACGTAATAATTTTCTGCCGTTTATAAATTTTTTATAAAAAACTGTTGCAAGTATTTTTAAATTTTAATAAAATCTTATTAAAATTAGACTATAAAAGAGTCGTGCTTTTTATATGATTTAAAAACGGAGACCGTGAATGAAAATATTAAACGTATTATTAGCATTACTAGGATTAGTTTTATTAACCGCGGTTCATCCTGCTGTTTCGTTTGCCGGAAGCACCGGAACGATTACGGGAATTACTCCTAACAACTCTTACGGTACCACAGCACCGGCACAGATAAACAATCCGCAGGAATTTCAATCCCAATCGTATAGCGGAAACGGAACCGTAAACTCAGGTAGCCCTTTCAAATGGTGGGGTTATACGATAAATTTTTCTCCGCTAGTAAGCCAGAACTTTTCAAATCCAATAAGCCAGTTCGACAACGTATCTACCGGCATAACTTCAATTAATAACCAACCGGTTTCTTTTACGGTTAACGACAATAATTACGGCCTTGCAAATTCCAGTTTTAACGGCAACGGATATGCGTTTAGGTATCATTCTTTTAACCACGTTATTTCAGTAGGGGACTTTTTGCCGCCGCCTATTTCATGGATTTTATTTTTCGTTCCAAGCTTTAAAAACAAGTATTATTACTCCAGTTCAAACTTTAATATAAGCTACGTAGATAGTTCCAATCTTGCCATGAACACGCCAGACGCTACGATTGACGGAAAAATGCAGGAATTATTCATCAGGTATTACTGGAGCCCAGTGGGGTTAGATTATCCTATAACTTTAGATAATAATAAAATTACTATAGTGCCCTATGCCAATTTAGGATTAGGCGGATTTACGGATTTCTTTTACGCGAATGATTTTAGTTCCGCTAACCAACAGGATTTGCTTTATATAGCTCTAACAAACTCTCAGGCAGCCGACGGAAACTACGCACAGGGGCTTTATGGTTTGGGATTAAGATACGGCTTAGGCGTTCAGATGTTTATGAATAATTTTTCCGCGGACGCTTCTTTTCATGTTTTGCCTTACGATTTTAAAAGGGGCTTTGCGGCGCCGGGGTTTATCGCAGACAATCAGGGAGCTTCTATTCCTAATCCCAATATGAACGAGCATATATTAAATATTGGCGCAAGATATAATTTTGCCGGCAACTTGTATGCCGGAGTAAGTTATGAACGAGATGCCTTTGCGGTAGGCTCCATAGGACAGACGCCAGTGAGTCTTTCAGGGGTTAACATTACAGGAGGCGGAACCGGAACGGTTAATGCCGATAATTATTACAGCGGAGGAACTATCTCTAACAATTACCTGTATATTTCGCTTGGATACGAGTTTTAATAGGCTTATTTGTTTTTTCGGCAACTCTTAATATTAATGCCGCGAAAGTTTATCGCCGTTTATGGCATTATAGTTCATATGCCGCCCGCATTTATAATACCGTAATAATCTCAGATAGCTATTTTCAGAAGAAAAGGTATATCTAAACTCGTCAGATACTTAAAAGTTTCATATAATTAAATCATATTTTTTATTTTTATTCTAAAATTTTAAAAATTATATGATATTATTTATGTAAATATTATGAGTATACCTATTTTTATCGGCAGACAGCCTATAATAGACAGAGATAAAAGCATATTTGGATATGAAATATTATTTAGGACATCTGTTGAAAATAATTCTTCCGGCGTATCGGTATGCGATAATTTGAGCGCAACAGCAAGCGTGTTGGAAAATATCTACGATATGGGCATAAAAACGCTTATGGGCGACAAACCGGCGTTTATTAACGTAACGCCGGATGTTTTAAAAAAAGATATGATGGAAATCCTGCCTAAAGATAAAATTGTATTAGAAATACTTGAAACAAGCAAAATAGACGATAATGTTATTTCTATAGTAAGGGAATTTAAAAACAAAGGTTTTAGAATAGCGCTGGACGACTTTGTTTATACTGAAGAATGGGAGCCGCTCCTGCCTTTGTCAAATTACGTTAAGCTCGATGTAAAGCAGTATTCCAGAACTGAAATTAAAGAAATGTTTTCAATATTAAAATCGTTTGACGTAAAATTATTGGCAGAAAAAATCGAAACAGATGAAGATTTTCAATTTTATAAAGATGTGGGCTTTGATTTATTCCAGGGTTATTTTTTTCAAAAGCCCGTAGTAATTACTTCTAAGACTTTAGACTTAGATTATAAAATGCTATTAAATATATTTAATTCATTTCAAGCAAACGCGGATATAGAAGAGATAGAACTGCTTTTTAAAATGTCGCCTGATCTCATATATCGCCTTCTAAAGCTTGTTAACTCTGTCGCCTATGATTTCATGTCTAAAATATCTTCCGTAAAACAGGCAATAACGCTTTTAGGATACGATAATATTTCAAGATGGATACTTACCATTGTACTTGCTTCAAAAAAAAGCGATTCCATGTCGGATCCGGTGCTTGAAAGCGCCATGATTAGAGGAAGGATGATGGAGGATATTTGCAAAAAATATATACATAAAGGGCTTTCCGATAAAGCGTTCTTAACCGGTATGCTTTCGTTGGTAAATATTGCCCTTGGAATGTCGCTTAAAGAATTATTAGACGAAATCAGGGTAGACAGCATAATTAAAGAAGCCTTAGTCGCTAAAAAAGGAAAGCTAGGAGAATTAAACGCATTTATAGATGAATACGACAAACGCGATTATTTTTTGGCAGGCTCAATCCTAAAAAAAATAAATCCTTCCACATCGTTTTCCGATATTATTAAAATAAATACAGACGCATTAATGTATTTAGAAGAAGTAAAAAAAACCGGCTTAATTTGATTTTAATAAATTCAAGACGCTTATGGTAAGCAAAAATACTTCAAAGAAATCTATAATCTATTACCCGCGTCATCAATATATAGCCATTCAGATATTTTTTATAATTCTGGCGGCACTCGCCATATTTATATTTACGCAAAACACTATAGAAGTAACCAAAGTTACGGACGCAGATTTAAAAAGCAGGGGGAATTCCGCGGCTAAAACTATAGCAGAAGGCGTTTTTGAACAAATTAATGCGCATTTTCACGATTTAATGTTCTTTCGCTACGCTTTTTTTCGGAAAGATTCAAACATTATGATTCCCAAAGGCAAGGCTCTTGAAATATTTAAGAAATTCAAAAGAACGCATCCAAGCATGACTTACTTGAATATTCAAGACGCTAATGCAAAAAGAATAATATTTTCTACTAAAAATCAACTTTATCCAATAAATAAAAGCCGGGAATTTAAAAATTTAAAAGGTTTTCCAAACAGGCTTATAGGCAAGCCTGTTTGGATTGATAGTTATAAAACCTGGGTTTTGCCAATGCGCGTAAGAATAACGAATCATGCCGGCAAGGCTATCGGTTTTATCGGTTCATCTTTTGTTTTGTCTAATCTACGCTCAATTCGGACATTTCCTCTTATTAAAGCCGTAGTCATGAGTGTTCCAGACGGACGTGTAATATCCGCTTGGAAAGACGGACGATGGATGCCGCCCAGCACCGGCTTCAAAGCTCCCGCGGGAGAAGTTCTAATGCCTATTTCAGGTCTTCCATGGATTGTGCATGCCGAATGGGATAACGCAATTTGGAATCAGCTTTTTTGGCAAGCGGAACTCCCACGGTTAATTTTCTTTATCGTATTGCTACTGTTTTTAATTACCGTATATGTTGCCGCAAAATACGCTTATAAACGCAACCGCGAGCTAATCGAATATCAGACTGCCATGCTCGATATAAGTCAGCGCATTTTTAGTTTTGACGATCCAGAACTTATTTATCGCACTGTAGTCGACACCATTGTAAAAAAGACAAAAGCAATCGCCTCGTATATAATAATTCCTGATGCTAATAGCGAGTGGTTCCGAATTGCCGCAGTTTCTGCCGACAAGGTAGATTTAGAACAGGCATTATCGCAAATGAAAATTTCTAAAGATCCAAATAATATTCCTTTTGGAGATTTACTGCCTGCTAAATGCTATAGGGAAAAAAAAGTTATGGGACCGGTTAATACGCAACATCTTAAATCCTTTATCGAAATAAATCAGCAATTTGTTATATTGCGGCGCATTCGTAGCGTTATGGCGTACCCTATATTTATTTACGGTCAGTCTGACCCAGTTGCAGTTTTGGCTATCCAAAACGATTCGCCAAGGCACTTCACTAAAACGTTACAGACCTTGTTTTCTCAAATGGTCGTGTTTATAGGCTCTTCAATTAAGCAATCTATTCATCGCAAACAACTTCTTGACAGCGAACAATTTAACGTATCTTTATTTGATTCATTAGGAGCTATAGCTTTAGTAATAGACCCTAATGGTCGTATCGTGCGAATCAATTCTCAGGCAGAGGCTTTTATGGGGCATTCCCTTGCTGAGATAAGCGATATTCCTTATTTTTGGGAGCGTTTAATTCCTGAGGATGAACGTCCCGATATACACGAAGTATTCGAGGCTATTCATAATAATGCCGTTCCTAAAAAGGTTGAAAACAATTGGATAAACTTGTCCGGAGAAAAGCGGCTTTTTGAATGGACCAATACCGTAGTTCAAGACAATCAGGGAAATCCACGCTATTTACTTTCGATAGGTTTCGATATAACTGAAAGGAAGCGTCTGGAAAACGACCTGCAAAAAAGCTTATTAAAACAAAAAGAGCTAATACAGTTCAATAAACTTTTAGGCGAGACAAATCAAACAATAGCCCGCATAGAAAATGATAAAGAACTTTTACAGAAATTATGCGATTTAGCTGTCAGGTTTACGCCTATTCGTCTATGCTGGGTCGGCAAACCTGATTCGGCAGGAGATTTTAAAGTTATAGCCAAAGCGGGGGAGACAGATTATTTAGACGGTTCGCATATTTCCGCTAATCCTGATATTCCAGAAGGACAGGGACCTGCCGGTCGTTCGTGGCGGGATAAAGTGACGTTTTATAGTAATTCGTATTCTAAAGATGCGCATATGATTCCATGGAAGGAAAGAGCGGCTCGTTTTGGTCTTTCAGCGAATACTACCATTCCTATTTTCAGAAATGGACAGATATGGGCGGTTATATCTTTTTATTTAGGAGAAGATAAAGAATTTACGACAGAATTACTAAATTTATTGGATGAGTTGGGACGCGATATTAATTTTGGTCTTGACCACATTGACAATATAGAGCGCGAAAGAAATACTCAAAAGTTTAACGCAATTTTACTAAACAGCATGGCGGCAGGTATTACCGTGGTCCGCTATCCAGACCGCATTATAGAGAGTATAAATGAGACGGCGCAAAAGATTTTTAGGGCATCTTCGGAACAGGACTTAGTGGGCCACAAAGCCGTAGAAGTTTTCTCTGACAGTGAAACAGCAGAAAAAATAGGGAATCTTGCTATTGAAATCTTATCTAAAGGATACGACTCGATGCGCGATGTTCCATACCGCTGTATGGACGGTTCTATTATCCATATCGATCTTTCCGGTCAAAAAATTCCTGGCAGAACGGGAGAACCGGACAGAATTGTATGGACGTTAGTAGACATAGAAGAACGGCACAGGTTAATGGAAGAAATTACACGGCAATCCATAACTGACGTCCTAACCGGACTTCCGAACCGCAGAGCATTAGAACAGGAGTTGGAACGCGCGCTTGCAAGAACGCAGCGTAGAAAAAAGATATTAGCTTTATGCATGCTTGATTTAGACGGCTTTAAACCTGTAAACGATACCTATGGACACGATGCAGGAGACGAGGTTTTGACCGTTATAGGAAAAAGATTGTCAGAATCTATTAGAAGCGCAGATTTTGCCTCGCGTCTCGGAGGCGACGAGTTTGTAGTATTAATTGAAGATTTCGATAATATGGATGAGATAAAGGTTATTCTAGAAAGAATCGAGAGTGCTATTAAAACCCCGATTAATTTAAATAAGTATAACGGGCAAGCGGTATCGGTGGGAGTTAGTATAGGCGTATCCATATATAGCCCTACAGATGAGACGTCCGATAGGGGCAATAACCTTTTGCGACTTGCGGATCAGGCATTATATAAATCTAAGACCCATAAAATAGATAGGCTAGAATCTTGGGTGTTTTCATAAAATATGCGCCTGATTATAAATTTTTTAAAATTTTTAATTAACTAAAATTAATGTATTATAATGGTCATTAGATAAACAGGGAGAAACTATATGAAAAAAAAGTGTTTAAAATTTAAAACGGTTTTATTTGTATTTTCATTTATGTTTTTTTTCCTCGCGACGCTACTTTCTCTAAAAACCAATGCTTCAGCGATTTGTACCGGAAAATATTCCTGTTTTATGTTCAACGTCGGCGGAGTCGGCGGCGACTGCACTTACTCCCCAGAGTTAGTCATTAATCCTAATGGAACATATACTTACGATACTTCTAACGGCACTTGGAAGGTTGAAAACGGAAAACTTTATCTTTCTAATGCTAAATTATGGGGAGCTGGCACTATAGAATCTAATAACAGAGTGGTTTTCAATTACCAATATAAAGGCTTGAAACAGGTCGTTACTTATCTAAACCAGTATTGTTCGGCTAACTCTAACGGCAGCGTTTCTTCCGTCGGGGGTGCTGAAAAAACCATGTCCACCAGAAACGAGTCCTCCGCTAACGAAGCCGTCTCTTCCGGCAACACGGCAACCGGCGGCAAAGGTAAATACGTACCAACGGTATCCATAAAAACCATAAGTTATAATAATATGAACTACACCATTTTTGATGGAGTTGATAAAATTGGGCAGAAAATGAGTGTGCTTGCTGGAGCAAACGGCGTGGTAATCTTATCCGTAAACCGCATGAAAAACCAGGTAAAGACTCAAAATGGTTACATAAACAAGTATTATAAAAAACCTTTATACCAGATTTATTTTTATCCTGATGCCGCCGCTAAAACTCTTGCCTTCCGGCTGCTGAAAGACGGCAGCGGACTGTCTTATTATGACGTAGGAGGTAAAATAATTATTTACAGGTATAAAAACGGCTCAAGTATAGGCGGCGCCCTTAACAACAGTGAAATTCAAAACTTTGGAATATCAATGGCCTCCGCATCCCAGTTTCCAGGAGGAGGGGTTTCAAAAATAGTTTACGTTAAGCTTAAAGGTGGCAGGTACTTATATGTATTCGAAGCGGTAAACGGACTGATTTATTTTGTAACGGACGGAAAAAAAATTGCCAATAACCCATCCACTATACTATTCGGTATCATAAAAAAAATTGGCGGTAAATCTGAACCGTTTAATATTTTCGAAGCATCTCCCTTAAAAAACGGCAACTTTATTGTTGGCATATTCAGGCACAGGGGCGGCATCCACAAGCTTTATTTCCAATTTGACAACCTTCGCCACAGGCTTGAGTTTGGGACTCTGCACCCACAAAAAAATCTTTATTACGTTTCTATACCATGAAACGCAATTTGAAAATAAAAAATACATCAGAAAAATATTTTTTATTTTCAAATACTTGATATACGTGTTTAATAAAGCTAATTTCTGGCTAAAATATTCAGTGAAGCTTTAAATGGCAGACAGAAAAAAGAGCTAAACAAATCCTGCAAATCCGGCTTCTAAAATCCCTTAGGCACTTTTTATACAAACGGAGGTAGTAATAGGACAAAAGGACGTTATCATAATGAAAGCAAAAGAATTTAGCCGACACAGTGTTATAGGATGTGCTACGGCAAAAAAGATTTTATATGGTTTAGTGGTGGGCTGTCCCGGGATCGAACCGGGGACCTACTGATTAAGAGTCAGTTGCTCTACCGATTGAGCTAACAGCCCGTATTAATTTCATTTAATAAAATATATGGAATTGAAAATGTCATTCAATTATATACTATTTTTATTTTTCTAGTCAATTTTTTTTGAGGTTTTGAGCAATATTTTTTATTGATGATATAATTATATACAAGACAACAAATCCGGAGGCGGATAAAAAGTGTTATCCGAATTGACGGCATGATATTTAAAAATAGGCGTGAGGCAGGCAAGATGCTCGCGGCAAAGTTTTTCGCTGACAAGTTTGACGGCGGCAATACTGTAGTCGTAGGATTATTAAGAGGAGGTATTCCTGTTGCCTATGAAATAGCGGCGGCTTTAAAAGCGCCGTTAGACGTTGCGTTGGTTAGGAAAATTGGCGCTCCTAATCATGAAGAACTGGCAATAGGAGCGATAGTTGACGGAAAATCCCCCAAAGTCTATTTTAACGATTCAATTATATCGCGAATTAATATTCCATCGGGATATTTAGAGCGTATAAAACAAATTAAGCTTAAAGAGATAAGAGAAAGAGAGAAAATATACAGGAGCGAAGGCGGAAAGATAGACGTTAGCGGTAAGACCGCAATAATAGTGGACGACGGTATTGCCACCGGCGCGTCGGTAAGCGTAGTCATAGAAGCCGTTAAGGAAGAAAAGCCCGCTAAGATAATTGTTGCGGTTCCAGTTATCGCTGCAGATACCTTAAAAAAATTGCAAAAAACAGTTGATAAAGTGGTTGTTTTAAGCGCGCCGGAAGAGTTTTATGCCGTAGGCGAGTTTTATAATGATTTTAGTCAGACTACTGATGACGAAGTAGTAGACCTTTTAAAAAAATCCCAAAAAAAATATTAAATTAATTCAAATAATAAAATTTTTTTTATTTGAATGTTATAATTGTGATTAAAATCAATTTTATTTAATTTTAAATCTGATAAACTTTATATTAAAAAGGAATATGAGTTAATTTCTTTTAATTTTTAATAAAGGAGTTTATTATGGCTGAGTTTAACGAAGATGACGTTCTGAAAAAATTAAGAAACATTATAGACCCAGAACTTGAAGTAAATATCGTGGATTTAGGTCTCGTATATAAAATAAATTTAAACGGCAACGGTAACGTAGCACTTGATATGACCTTGACCGCAAAGGGTTGTCCTATAAGCGGCGTAATAAAATATGAAGTCGAAGAGGCATTGAGAAGTATTCCGGGGGTTAAAAACGTAGCTGTAAATTTTGTCTGGGAACCTGAGTGGAACACTTCGATGATAAAGTCGGAAGCGCTTAAAATGCTTAAGACGCATTAAACCAATTTAATTAACGTAATAAAACATTAATAATAAAAATAGGTGATTAAAGTATGAATGCAACAGACAGTTCTATCGAAATATCTTTAAAACATATTAAAACCGCACTTGTTTTTTTGCCGGTTTTTTTTATCGTAATGTTTTTAGACGTTAAAAATTTTAACGAATATTTTTTTATGAATATGAAAATAATTTCGTTAACCCATATATTTACCCTTGGGTTTTTATTGATGGTTATTATGGGAGCCTCTTATATGCTTTTGCCAGTAGCTCTGGGAGTAAAGATAGCGTATGAAAAGCTTTTCTTTCCAGTATATTACGCATATACGGCATCATTATTATTATTCGTTATAGGCATGCATTATTTTATAGGTTCTGTTATTGCAGCCGGAGGGATCCTTTTATTTATATCGGTTTTAATTTATAACATAAACATACTTGCAAGTTTGAAAAAGGTAAAAAAATGGGATTATTCCGCCGCCGGAATAGCTTTCGCTTATTCGTACCTGTTTATTGGGTTGTCGTTGGGATTATACCTTGCTTTATCGTTTTATTTTAAAATAGGGTTTAATATTTACGGCATACTCCAGGACCATATTTACGTTATGTTTATAGGTTTTGCCGTTATGCTTTTTATAGCCGTTTCATACAGGCTGCTTCCTATGTTTTATATGACTAAAACTCCTGCCGGCATATATTGGAAAACCGATTTAGCTGCGGTTAACTCTGGCATAATAGCCATAATTGCTTCTTCTTTTTTTAAAAACAGTTCCGCCGTCCATATTTATATGAACGGTATAGGCATAGGTCTGCTTAGCCTGGGAATCCTTTTATACTGCTATGTGTTTTTTAATCTTATGTTAAAAAGGCTTAAGAAAAAGTTTGATATTACTACTTTTTATCTGTTTGCCGGCATTATATTCTTAAAACTGGCTGTCATAATCGGCTTAATGCTTGCAATAATACCGCAAAGAGAATTAAACTTATTCGGCGGTATAAACGGTCTATATTACGTATTCGGGTTTTTGGGACTGTTCGGTTTCGGAGGCATGGTAATAATAGGGTTTTTGCATAAAATATACCCTTTCCTAATAAGCCTTAAAGTATTTGAAAAGGCAAAGAAGGGAGCATACGGAAAATTATTTTCAGATTTAAAAACTAAATATTTAGAATATTTAATATTCGGACTTTTTCTGGCAGGTTCTATTTTTTGGATATTTTATTTAATTCAAATTGCCGCCGCAATCCTTTTCATCGCGTCTTTAATACTTTTATTTCATATACTTTCTATGGGCTGGTAAAATAAAATAAAAATAAAAAGGGGTCAGATTTTAAATCTAAAAGGGGTCAGATTTAAAATCTGACCCCTTTTAGATTTATTTCCAAATCTTGATCGTATAAAGCTCATCTCCATTGCTTTCAGTTTCTTCAGTCAAAAATTTATATCCAGCGTCTTTTAACCTAGGATATAAATGTATCGGTTTTCTTTCGTGTATTATGTGGAGCGCATCGGATTCGCCAAAACTTTCTAAGGTGGAAAATATTTTAAGCATTGGTTGCGGCGGTTCTAAGCCCCTTACATCTAGCTCTATGATATTTTGTTTATGAGCCAGATTTTTTAAGTCCTCGTCGTTAAATCTATTTTCGTCGGCTTCTTCGGAAACCCTGACCGGTTTTACCCCTGTATCGTTTCTAAAAAAAATAATTTCGAACCCCTCCGGCACTTTGTTGGTAATATGTTCAAATCCTTTATTTTTTAAAACCGAATAAAGCGGAAACGGTTCAAAACTATTTATTAAGTCGAGCGCCTCCCCGTCTTTTAATTTGTTTACTTCTTCCATAATCTTTTTGAATGGGTCCGCCCCGTTTTTAATATCTTCTCTTACGTCAAGCTTAATTTTTTTTAAATCGTCTATATTTTGCATGATTTTATCCTCCTTTTATATTTTGCGTTTATATCCTGCCGACTATTCAAAGCTATTTTAAGGCAAGTATTTTTTCCATAATTTCGCGCTTTTCTTCCTGAGTCAGATGCATCTCTGCCATATTAAACAATATGTGGTCTTCTTTATCTTCATGTTCCAACAAAAGCTGGCTCAAGGAACTTCCGGCGTTTATAATAGATTTATAATCTTTATCGGACTGGTAGCCGTTAATTTTTAATTTAAAACCCGCGTAAAGGTCTCTGCAATGGCTGTGTTCGATAATCATAACGTTTATCGGTCCGGTTTCTACGCCTATATAATTTCCTAGAACCGGAAACAAAGCTTCTTCTTCTTTTTTGAAATGCACTTCTAAATCTTTATCCATAAAAGATATTATTTCGTTTAGCTGATTTATTATGTTATTCCTGTCTTCATCAGAACCTGCAGAGGCGATTTTCTTTAAGTATCCGTCTAATTTATTTAAAACATCCCTTATTTCTTCGTGTTCAATCCTTAAAACCGCTAGGGGGTCGCGACTTGTATCCATAGTTATAGCTCCTTTTAGTTAAATATTAACTTATTTTTGGTTCCGTTTATTTAATTTTATCATAATATGTTTTTATTGCAGTGACAAATGTCACATATGATTAAAAAAGATAAATATTAAATTTATGTCATTTAATGTTATAATATAAAATGTATAAATTATAACTGACAAATTATACGGTAGATTTTTAAATTAAAAAATATGGCGTTTAAACTTCCGCGTTTTTTTAAAAGACTTGATAAATTTATACTCTGCATTGCGGTTTCCACTAGCGTTGCCATAGCGGTTATATCTGCTTACCTGCTTTATAATTTTGCAAATAATATAATAAACACCGGCGTTGTTACTACAAGTTCGTATATAGCCGATCAGACCTTTAATACCATGTATCAGGTAATGAAAAGGGGATGGAACGAAAAACAGGTAGAAGGGTTTATAGGAGCGCTTAAAAAATCTTCCAAAAATGAAAATATGGTCGGAGTTTCCATATATAGGGGTGCGATAGTAGATAAGCAGTTCGGCACTGTTCCTCAAACTACGGAAAACGGCATAGTTAAAAAAGCTTTCGAAACAAAAAAAGTAATTCATAAAACTTTAAACGGAAAAGAAATCTACGCATATCCGCTGCTCGCAAAAACAATGTGTCTTAGATGCCATACTATGGCTAAAGCGGGAGATGTCAACGGAGTCATAGAAGTTTCTTTTAATACTGAAAATTTAAATAGTAAATTCAAGGACTATTATTTCCTTATTTTATTTCTTATCTTTATTCTGCCGATTTCTGGCGGAGTTTTCGTGACTTTAGTGTTAAGGCGCTCTATAAAGCACGGAATGGAAAGCATAAACAAAGAAGTAGAAAATATAAAAACCGTAAAAGATTTAAAATATTTAGATACAAAGCTTATAGACCTTAAGTTCGAAGAATTTAACCAGATTTATCAGGGAGTAGGCGGACTTTCCGCCAGGCTTAAGGATATAGCCGTGGACAAAGACGTTCTTGAATTCGAAATTAAACTTCTGGAACGGTTTATCATTACGTCTGAAGTAGTTAAAGACTGGAAAGAGCACGTTTTTAACCTTTTGATAGAAATGAATAATATCATTAAAGTATATAACGTATTTTCTATCTTCGTACATGATGAAAATTTAATAGAAATAGAGGTGTTTTGGAAAGGCAGGCCTACCGAAAAGACTAAAAAATTATTCGATAATCTTATTTATAAAAGCATATACCACAACGGTTTAAATACTTTTTTTATAAAAGGCATAGGAAACCACGAGATATTTCACAACGTAACGGATAAAAATTTAAAACTTCCAGAGCTTTCGGAAGAAGATTTATCCGTCCAGACGAAAAAGGTAATTCTTGATACGCCTCATATAGGGGGAATAGTAGGCATTGGCATTCAGGCGGAAGAATCCATAGACACCGTCAGGGAACTTGTTATAAGCAGCGTTTTAACCACCCTCCTGAATGTTATAGGCTCGATAAAAGCTATATATAAATATACTAAAGAGCTTGAATATTACGCTACGAGGGACGGACTCACTACCCTGTATAATCAGCGAGTGTTTATGGAATTTTTACATTACGAAGTCGAAAGGTCAAAACGAAATAATATTCCATTCAGCTTAGTCTTTATAGATTTCGACAATTTTAAGCTGATTAACGATATGTATGGACATAATTTTGGCGACAAGTTTCTCAAGGCGATATCAGACATACTCGAAAAAGAAAAAAGAAGCGAGGATATTTTAGCGCGTTACGGCGGCGACGAGTTCGTTATGATTCTTCCGGGGGCCAAAGAAGAACAGGCATATATGATTTCTAATAAAATAAGGGAAAGCATAAAAAAGTTTTCGCTGATAGATACTAATACTCAAAAATCGGTGGGGGCAACTGTTTCTATAGGAATAGCGGTCTATCCTTATTCCGCCGCGGACGAAAAAGACCTGTTTTTACTTGCCGACAATATGATGTATAAAGCGAAAAAAAACGGAAAGGATACCGTTTATACGGCAAAGGAAGAGGATGCAATATCAGTATATAAAGAAGTTTCCGAAAAGAGCAAAATGGTCTTGAACGCCCTTGAACAAGACATAATACTTCCCTATTTTCAGCCTATAATGGATTTAAGCACCGGAAATATTATCGCGCACGAACTTTTAATGAGGATAAAATTAGACAATATTAAGGGAGACCTTCCAAATGTTATTTCTGCCGGAGAATTTATTGAAATAGCAGAAAATATAGGCGTTGCCCATAAATTGGATTTATTGCTTCTGGAAAAGGCGTTTATGAAAATTAAGGAAGAAGGCTATAACAGCGATATGTTTATTAATCTTTCCCCTAAATCTTTAATAGTCACCGACTACGTAAAAACCGTAAAGCGCTTGTCCTTGAAATATAATATAGATACATCCAAAATAGTTTTTGAGCTGACAGAGAGAGAAACGGTAAAAAACATCACTCTTTTGGAAAAGTTCGTGGTTAATCTTAAATATGAAGGATTCAGGTTTGCGGTCGACGATTTTGGGTCGGGTTTTAGTTCTTTCTTATATATTAAGAGATTCCCCATAGATTTTCTTAAGATAGACGGCGAATTCATAAGGGGGATTTTTGACGATAAAATGGATAGGGCTGTAGTAGTAAGCTCAATTTCTATTGCAAAAGAAATGGGAATTAAGACTATAGCCGAATTTATAGAGTCAGACGAAGTTTTAGTAGAATTGAAAAAGTTGAATGTGGATTACGCCCAAGGTTTTTTCATAGGAATACCCTCGCAAGATTTCTCCAAAAAAAGCATCGTTAAGTAGAATTTTATTTAATTATTATATTATTAATATATCTAAATTTTTATATATATTTTTATATAAAATAGTTAAAAATTATAATTGATTTATTTATTTCAATATGTTAAAACGATAAATACAGTTCATTTAAATTAACTTTTTTATGAAAAAATGGAGGAACGGGTTATGAACCGAGTTAAACTAAAGCTTTTACTTTTACCGGTTTTTGTGTTTTTATCTGCGCTATTAATTTCTAAGAACGTATTTGCCGCTAATTATGGCGTTTATACCAAAATAGCGGTTAATGTTCCGGGAAGCATTTCTTCAGTGTCCCAGAAAGTTGAATCAGCACTGAATAGCCATAACTGGACGGTAATAGGTAAATTTAATACGGCGTTGCCGGCAGGGGATTCATATGTTTCCAATGTCATTGTCGCGACTAACGGGGTTTACGATAAATATATGGCAGATAACGGCAACTACCCGCTGGGCGCTTTCGGACTGCCTTTAAGGGTAGCAGTTTACAGCACTCCAAACCAGGGCGTCGTCGTGAGCATGCTCAACCTTCCGGCGTTAGCCAGAACTTTTTCAGGAAATTCATATGTGAATTATGCCGTAGAGGTTAACAATTATTTAAAAGGCGTAATAAGAGACGCAGTAGGAGGAACGCCTTCTGATGACCAATACGGACCTATGAGAAGCGGCAGGTTTCCGGGCGGTATCGGTGGAGGTTCATTCCCCGGCAGCGTTAACCAAATAACCAATTACAGCGGCAGCAGCAATTCAAATCTTTTGGGCGTGGCAGACCTCGTATTAAAAGGCATAGAACATAATAACGGCGGATGGCGGTTAGTTTACAAAATAGAAAAGCCTTCCATAGGTTTCATAGAACTGGGCGTTACGAGAAATTCCACAGAAAAACATTCGATAGAAATAGACAGCGGTTCAAGGGCAACTTCTTCTGATAAATTTCCAGGAATAGACCACAGCCCCGCTTATCCCGTAGAAATACTTATATATAGGGACGGAAATTATACCGATATTTCGATTTTAGGAGAAATGTGGAGAATGAAGTATTATTTTGCCGATGCCGGAATGATGGCTTTTATGAGCCATATGGGCATGCCTGGTTCCATTCAAGGTTCTTTGAAGCAGATGATTTTATACGGACTTGCATATTAATAAAAAACGAAAAAAGGGGTCAGATTTTAAATCTGACCCCTTTTTTCGTTTTCCTTTTTAGTTTCTAGTTTGTTTACGACTTTTTCCTTTCATCCGCAATCAGAATACCCGCAGTCGAGGCATACCGTGCAGCCTTCGGCATGTTTTAAATTGGAACCGCCGCATGATGGGCAGGCTCCCCTGCCTTGGACGGCGTGAGTTTGATTTTGAACGGCTGCGTGTTTTTCGGAATGCGAATCTTCAGGATTTAAGGCGTTATTAGCATTTAACACGCTTTTTACATTATTATCCGGCGACATAATTTTTTCGTTAAGACTTTTTTCAAGGGCTTTTCCTATAGCGTCGGCGCATGAATATATTATGTTTGTTCCGAAACCGTAAGGAATATTACATCTTATTCCTTTTAACTGGCTAATTATCTCTTCGGCGCCTATTCCAGACCTTAATGCCAAGCTTACCATTCTTCCGGTAGATTCTGTTTGCGATTGTGCGCATCCGCCGGATTTGCCTATAGAGTTAAATATCTCGAAAGGATTTCCGTTTTCATCGTAATTTATAGTTACGTAAAGAGGACCGCACCCAGTAGTAGTCTTAACGGTTACTCCGCGTATTATATCCGGACGCTTTCTTGGTTCTATTTGCCGTTTATTTTCGCCTATTTTTCCGGCTGGATTATTATCTGTATCTTTTTTCGACGATTCGCCGTTTCCTGAAGAGCCGGAGGTTAAAACCTGCTCTCTCGAGCCGTCCCTGTAAACCGTAATGCCTTTTAAGTTAAGATTATAGGCAAGAGTGTAAACTTCTTTTATATCGTCTTTTTTTGCAGAATTATGGAAATTAACCGTTTTACTGACCGCGTTATCCGTAAATTTCTGAAAAGCCGCCTGAGTCATAACGTGCCACTTTGGGGTAATATCGTGCGAAGTTATAAATATCCTGCTCAAATATTCATATTCGTCATCTTTCAATAATTTAGATATATCCTTGTCGTATTTTTTTCCAAGGCTGCCGTTTTTTACTATAAAATCAATCAGCTGAACCGAATAAACACCCATAGCTTCTAAAACGCCTTTAAGATTTTTGTCTATTTCTATAAGAGTTTGTTTGTCTAAAACGTGTCTTTCATAGGCAAGCGCGAATAAAGGCTCTATGCCGCTCGAAGCGCCGCCTATAATGCTTATGGTTCCCGTTGGGGCTATGGTGGTTGTAGTGCCGTTTCTCATGGCTTTATAACCTTTTTCTTCCCAGAGCGAGCCTTTAAAATTAGGAAAACTGCCTCGATGTATCCCCATCTCCTCCGATTTTATTTTTGATTCTTTATTTATAAATTCCATTATATTTTCCGCGATTTTAAGCGCGAGACCGCTGTCGTATGGTATTCCTAATTTTATCAGGGTATCGGCATACCCCATAACACCCAATCCAATTTTTCTGTTGGAAAGCGTCATTTTTTTTATTTTTTCTATAGGATAATGATTTTTATCTATTACGTTGTCTAGAAAATGAACGGCAGTATGGACGGTTTTTTTGAGAGTATCAAAATCAATAAAGGATAGGTAATCGGATATTGCGTCTTCAGGATTATTTCCCATTTTTTTTAACGCATCTTTAAGATTCAGTTTATCTTTTTCTATCTTATTTTCTTTTATAAATTTCCCGATGTTAATAGAACCTAAATTACAGGATTCATAAGCCAATAGAGGCTGTTCGCCGCAAGGATTGGTAGCTTCAATCTTTCCGACGTTAGGTATTGGATTAAGATTGTTTATCCTGTCTATGAATATAATGCCGGGTTCACCGCTTGCCCATGCCGTTTCAACTATTAAATCGAAAACTTCTTTGGCGTTAAGATATTTTGATATTTCGTTATTTCTAGGATTTATTAAAGGATAGTCCTCGTTTTTTAACGCATGCTCCATAAAATCTTCGGTTATAGCGACGGAAATGTTGAAATTATTAAGCTTGGAAGTATCTTTTTTAGAAGTTATAAAGTCTATTATGTCAGGGTGGTCTATTCTTAAAATTCCCATGTTTGCGCCTCTTCTGGTTCCTCCCTGCTTTATGGCTTCTGTCGCGCTGTTGAATACCTGCATAAACGAAACCGGTCCGCTAGAAACGCCTTTCGTGGAATGAACAGTGTCGTTTTTAGGTCTTAGCGAAGAAAACGAGAACCCGGTTCCGCCGCCGCTCTGATGAATAAGGGCGGTATTTTTTATTGTTTCAAATATGGATTCCATCGAGTCTTCTATAGGAAGGACAAAACACGCGGAAAGCTGCTGTAGCGGTCTTCCCGCATTCATTAGCGTAGGAGAATTTGGAAGAAAGCGAAGGGAAGACATCTCCTCGAAGAAACCTTTAGCCGTGATTTCAATATCTTTTTCTGATTTTCCATAATTTAAGTCTGCTTCCGATATATTCTTAGCGACTCTTTTAAACAGATCCGTTATAGTTTCGATAATTTCGCCTTTTGCGTCTTTAGCCAGGTATCTTTTTTTTAAAACGGTTATTGCGTTTTCGGAAAAATTTAAAGCAAGCGGGTCATTCGATTCGTCTTTTTGCTTTTTCATTGCATCCTCCTTTCTTAATTACATTCAATATTCAATATACAATATATAGATAATATTTTTTATTTCTATACAATATATTGTAATTAAACTTTTGTCAATAGATTTTTTTATAAAAAAGATTTATAATCAGAAAACGAAATAAAATACATCTAAAATTGGGAGGAATAAGTATAAACAATGCTGAATAATTTGGGTGGCGGCGCTATAGGAGGCATTGCGGCGGGCGGAAATATGAATATACTGTCGCATATTCTAACTACGAATATTGTAGTTAAATTAGTCTTGCTATTGCTGTTCTTTTTTTCCTTAATATCATGGGCAATCATATTTTATAAATTGCGTTATCTTGGCAAAGCCAGAAAGGAAGACAAGGAATTCCTTGATTTATTCTGGGAATCGAAAAGGCTTGATTATGTTTATACTGCCGCAAAAAGCTTAAGTTACAGCCCTATAGCTTTTATGTTTAACATAACTTATAAAGAACTTCTTAATATCAAGAAAAAAACTGAAGGCGGGGATCGGGGCGAGCAAAGAAACAATAAGGAAGATAACGAAGAAAACCTTGCATACGTTGAAAGGGCTTTAAAAAAATCACAGTTGTCTTCTATCGCGAAACTAGAAGTTTCGCTGCCGTTTCTTGCCACGGTCGGTTCTACTGCTCCTTTCATAGGTCTTTTTGGAACGGTTTGGGGGATTATGACTTCGTTTGAAAGTATTCAAAGAGCCGGAACTGCCGGACTTGCTGTAGTCGCCCCAGGCATAGCCGATTCACTCATAGCTACGGCAGCCGGTCTGTTTGCCGCTATACCGGCGGTTATTGCCTATAACTATTATTCCAACAGAGTAAGGGTTATAGTGAACGAGATGGTAGATTTTGCTTACGAATTTATGACTATAATAGAAAGGCAGATTCTATAATGTTTACACCTTTTGACGAAAAAGACGATAAAAAAAGCGGCGGTACGGGATACAGGCTTATGTCTGAAATCAATATCACCCCTTTTGTCGACGTTATGCTCGTCCTACTTGTTATTTTCATGGTTACAGCGCCAATATTGGTTCACGGAATTCACGTCAATCTGCCATCCGCCGCCGCGCATGCACTTAAGGCGCCGGAAAAAACCATAGTCGTTGCGGTTACTTCTAATAGAGCCGTTTATATAAACAAATTTAAGGTAGGACTACCGGTTCTAACGGAAAAACTCGCGGCAATATACAAGCATAGAAAGGATAAGCAGATATTTCTCAAAGCAAGCTCTTCGCTGCCTTACGGATATGTAATAAAAATAATGGCGGCGATAAAAGATGCCGGAATTACAAAAATTGGAATGGTAACTGCTAATCCCAAGCTTGCGGGCAGCGTCGGCAGGTAAAAACCTCTTTATGTTTAAGGATAACAATAAAGGTATAGGACTATATTTAATATATTCCGCTATTTTTCATATATTATTAATCGGGCTTGTAATATATCTTTCTATAAGGTTCAGGCCTGAGATTCAGTCTATAGGCTCAAAAGTCGTCGTAAGCGTCGTAAGCAAAGTCCCCGGACCACTTGCTTCTGTTAAGTCCATTTTGTATCCTCCTAAGCCTAAAACGACGCAACACTCTTCAAGCAAGCCCGCTCCCGTTAAACCCGCAAAGACTGTTTCGGTACCTATAACAAATAAGCCCTCTTCTATGGTATATCCAAAAAAAATCAGGCAAAAACAGGTTCAAAACAGGAGATATGAGAAGCCGCATCCTTATGTGCCGACATTAAATTCAAATGTTTATGCCCGCCTGCAAAATAAGGTAAACCTTAGCAGCGCCTACGGCAAGCTAAGCGAGTCTTTAATAAGAGGGAACGTTCACAGGTTTCAAGGTTATGTAAACAAGATAGTTTCGGTTATAACGTCAAATTTCGATATATCACTAAATAAGTACCTAAACTATAAATCAGTCGTAGCTTTTCAGATATCCAAATCGGGACGAATTTATGCAGTTAGGTTGGTTAAATCTTCGGGAAACGGATACTTCGATTCACAGTCGGTTGAAGCTGTTAAATTGTCTAGCCCTCTGCCGGCGCCGCCAGCCGGCTTTATGCGGTTCGTAAATTCAAATAATGCCGGGGAGGGAGTATTGATGAATTTTAATCCTAAAGAAATTCTTAAAGACAGACCTTGATATTTTTTAATAATTTAATTTATAATTATAACGACTATGAAAATAAGATTGATTACAGCGTTTTTATCTATTTGTTTTTTAACCGGTATTTTTGTTTTATTTCCGGAAAATTCGCATGCAAAAATTTATATAAATATTTATGCTGCCAGAATAAAAAAAATCAGGGTTGCGGTTCCTGATTTTAAAAATATTTCGGCATACGGACAACATAAAAAAATAGAAAAGAATGCGGCCGACATTATTAGGCACGACCTTTCGGTTATAGGATATTTTCGGGTGGTAAATCCCCTTTCTTATCTTGAAAACTCGCAGTATGCGCCGGTTAGTCCTGAAAAAATTGACTATTCCAACTGGAGCGTTTTAAACGCCCAATATCTTATAACAGGCGAGTATAAGACGTCCAACGGCATAATAAAAATGAAGGCAAATCTGATTAGCGTTTATACCAGGCATTTACTTTTTTCGGAAAAGCTTGAGGGTATGGATAATCAATACAGGTTCCTGGCAAATAAGTTCGCGGACGATGTGCTGAAGTTTTTAACCGGAGTTAAGGGACCTTTTACTACGAGGGTATTTTTCGTAGGCGAAAATGACGGCTCTAAAAATATTTTAGTAATGAATTTTGGGGGGCATAGAGTTAAGAAAATAACAAATGACGACTCAATAAATATTTTCCCTTCTCCTTCACCCCACGGAAATAAGGTTGCTTATATTTCTTTTAAGGACGGAAATCCAGCAGTCTTTATTAATAATTTGAAATCAGGCGGAACGAAAAAGCTTAATCTCCCAGGTCCGGCGGATTTCGTCGCATGGTCTCCTGACGGAAATAAATTAGCCGTGGCGCTTACGCCAGACCATTTAAATACTGAGCTATACAGCGTCGGCGTAAACGGGGGGAATATAAAGCAGCTGACATTTACGGACGGAATTAATACTTCGGCTTCGTTTTCTCCAAGCGGTAATAGAATTGCGTTCGTATCCAGCCGCGGCGGTAGTCCTCAGATTTACGTTATGAATTCGGACGGAAGCTCTCAGCGCAGGATTACTTATAACAAAAGCAGTTATAATTCAAGTCCCGCATGGTCGCCGGACGGAAAAAAAATAGCTTTTACGTCTTTCGTTAACGGCGCCTTAGAAGTATGCATTATGAATACCGACGGTTCAGACGAAAGACAGGTAACCAATACTCCGTATAGCGCGCAGCATCCCGAGTGGACAAGGGATTCCAGAATTATTACGTTCGATACGGAAATTGGAGGAAGGCAGGAACTTTATATGATTGACGTTAATGAAAGCGGAATGATGAGGTTTATGCCGCGTATATTTCCGGAAATGCAGAATTATTACGACGCGCAGTGGACGCTTAAGTCTTCTTATTGAAAAATAGCCAGTTATATGATAAATTTAAACTATAAATTACGCAGGTTTTATAAAACGGGAGCGGGAAAATCTATGAATACTAATAATAAAAAGTTTTTTAAGGCTTTAATATTCGGTTCTATTATATTATTTTCCGTTTCGTCGATACTTGCCGGATGCGCTCCAATGGAGCCTGATTCCATACACCGCTTAAAAGTTCAGGTAAAAAAATTAAATAAAAAAACTGCAGAATTATCCCAAAATGATTCATATCTGGAGAAAAAACTTCATCAAATGCAGTTAAATACTGCTAACAATGGAGTTGAAATTTCAAGTTTGAATGCCAAAATCAGGGACATTTACGGAAAATACGAGGTAGAATCTCATAACCTTAATATTCTCCAGAAAAGATTTAAAGATTATCGCCTGGTGGTTAATAAAGAACTTGTAAAATTATTAAAGCTTGCTAAAGTTCAACCGGTTTTACCCGGAAAAACAAGCGTAAAATCTGTAGTCGTCAAGAAAGAAAATTCAATGGAGTATAGTTTTAAAAAAGCCTTGTCGCTGTATGACAAAAAAGATTTTGCAGCAGCCGCCGTCGCATTCCGTAAATTTTTAGATAAATATCCACAGTCTAATTTTACCGCAGACGCCATGTTCTACAAAGCTTCGGCAAATTTTAACCTAAAAAAATATCCTGTTTCCATATTGCAATTCCATAAATTTTCACAGATATATCCTAAAAACCCAAATGTTCCCATGGCTATTTATTTACAGGGCGTAGGTTTTTTAAAAGTTTCCGATCCTTCGGACGCGTCGATTTTATTTAAGCAGGTAGTTGCAAAATATCCCGGTACAAAAGCCGCGGAACTTTCCAAACAGGCGCTTAACGGGCTTTCAAAATAAATACAAAAGCCGGACAAATGGAAGAAAGCGGAATCAGGATTATAAATTTAGCGTTCGAATCCAGCTGCGACGATTTTTCATGCGCCGTTCTTTTAAGAGATGCGAACGGAATAAAAATATTATCCAATATAATTTATTCGCAGGACTATATACACGGTATATATGGAGGCGTCGTTCCGGAGCTTGCTTCCAGAAATCACATAAAGGCTTCTCTTCCGTCTCTTAGAATTGCCCTGTCGGAAGCCGGCGTAACATTGAAAGACGTAAATTTAATATCCGCGACGGCAGGACCAGGACTTATCGGTTCATTGCTTATAGGGTTCATGGAAGCAAAAACCCTGTCTTATGCGCTTAATATCCCCTTAGCGAGAGTTAACCATATCGAAGGACACATTTTTAGCCCTTTTATGGAAACCGAAGAAAGTTTTCCTTTTATAGCCCTGGTAATTTCAGGTGGACATACCCATATATACTTAGTAAAATCGCATGACAGTATAAGGCTTTTAGGAAGAACGCGCGACGACGCCTGCGGCGAACTCTTTGATAAAATCTCCAATTATTTAGGGTTTGGTTATCCGGGAGGAAAAATTATTGACCAGCTTGCCGAAAAAGGGGACAAAGACGCTTTCAAATTTCCTCTGCCTATGATGCACAGCAAAGATTTAGACATGAGTTTCAGCGGGCTTAAAACCGCGGTAGTTTCTACAATTGATAATCTTGGCGGACCCGATAAAATAACTGAAAATATCGCTTGCGACATTTCCGCTTCCCTTAGGGAAGCCGTTGCCGAAATTCTTTATAAAAAAACGGCAGCCGCATGCTCGGTTTATGGCGTTAAAGCAATAGCGGTTTCGGGAGGGGTTTCAGCAAATTCAAGGATAAGGTCTATCTTTAAGCACCGCGGAAAAAACGATAATTTTAATATTTTTTTCCCTTCCGTTTCCAATTCTACCGATAACGCGGCTATGATAGGATATGCAGGATTTTTTAAGACGCCCGCGTATCCTCTTGAAAATATGGAAAAATTTCTAAATATAGATGCCGACCCTTCGTGGGAACTATAAATTTACTCTTATGAATAAGAAAAATAAAGTGATTTTAGGTCAGAATTTTTTGACTAATAAAGATATAGCGCGTAATATAGTTGATTCCTGCAGTTTTTCCGCAGACGACCACGCCGTTGAAATAGGTCCGGGAGAAGGCGTATTGACTGAGCTTATCGCTGGAAACGTCAAAACTTTTACTATAATAGAAATAGATACTTTTTATTATAATTTTATTAAAGGAAAGCTTAATAAATTTAATAAAACAGGTTTTAACGAAGTCGGCGTACCAGCCGTAAATATAATAAACGATGATGCCCTTAAGTTCGATTACGCTGCTTTAAGTAAAAAATTCTCTTCTAAATTAAGGGTTATTTCAAATCTTCCCTACGAGATTTCCGGACCTATTATAGATAAATTTATAAAAGAAAAGGATTCTTTTTCGGATTTAACGCTAATGTTTCAAAAAGAGTTTGCGGAAAGGCTTTATTCAAAAGAAAATGATTCTGGAAGAGGCGCTTTAAGCGTTATAGCCGGCTTGAATTTTGAAATAACGAAGCTTTTCGGAGTAGGCAAATTAAATTTTAACCCTGTTCCAAAAGTAGATTCTACAGTTCTGAGGCTTATCCCTAAATATTTTGAGGACGCTGATTTTTCTTGGGCTTCTTCCTCCCAATTTTTTAATTATTTTGTTCACCAAATCTTTAAATTAAGAAGGAAAAAACTTAGAAATTCTATATACGCTTCGTTTTTTGGAATCCCGCCTGACGTAAAAGAAAAAATTTTTACCTGTTTAGATATAGACTTGGACAAAAGACCGCAGGAATTAACATCAATGGAGCTGGTGCAGGCAGGCAGGCAATACGACGACTATTTAAAATCAGCCGAAAAGAAGTATAATAATAACCATAAATAATATTATACCGTTTATAGCGCGAAATTATGGAAAAAGCCGTCATAGCTTTAGATTTAGGAACTACAGGTAACAGGGCTATCGCATTTGATAAAACCGGAGCGGTTATACATTCTTCTTATTACGAATTTCCCCAAATATATCCTGAGCCCGCATGGGTGGAACAAGACCCGTTCGATATATTAAACTCTGCGGTAAGGGCTTTAAAGGAGACGGTCGAAAATTGTTCTTCATATGAAATAGTTTCAATGGGAATTACCAACCAGAGGGAAACGACAATACTTTGGAATAAGAAAACTGGAAAGCCGGTTTATAACGCAATAGTATGGCAGTGCAGGAGAACCGCTGAAACCTGCGAAAATTTATCGGAATACCGCAAATTAATTAAAGAAAGAACCGGACTGTTTTTAGACCCTTATTTTTCAGCGACGAAGATTAAGTGGATTATAGATAACGTTTCAGGCGTTAAAAGAGCCGCAGAAAAAGGAGAAATTGCTTTCGGAACCGTGGATACATGGATTTTATGGAATCTTACCGGAGGCATGGTTCATGCGACTGACGATTCTAATGCTTCAAGGACCCTTTTATATAATATAAATAAATTAAAATACGACGAAGAACTGATTAGAACTTTCGGGGTTTATGAATCTATGCTGCCAAAAATTTATGACAGCAATAATTATTTCGGAGATATCGAAAAATCCATAGCAGGAAAATCTATTCCTATAAACGCTATCTTAGGCGACCAGCAGGCATCTCTTTTTGCGCATACCGGTTTTGAAAAGGGTATAATAAAAAATACGTACGGAACGGGACTTTTCGTAATGACGGAAACGGGAACGAGCATTTTCGCTTCAGAAAAATTAGTAGCCACCGTAGCTTGGAAACTAAGCGGAGAAGCTTGCTACGCTCTCGAAGGCAGTATTTTTACCGGTGGAGAAATTATACGCTTTATTAAAGACAACCTTGGCATTTTAAATTCAGCGGGTGAGTCTTCGGACGCGGCCAAAAAAGTAATTTCAAACGGAGGCGTATATTTTGTTCCTGCATTATCTGGTCTGGGCGCTCCGTATTGGGACCCGGAAGCAAGAGGTCTTATTATCGGATTAACCGGAGCGGCTACTAAAAACCATATAATAAGGGCGGCGCTTGAATCTTTGGCGTATCAGACTAAAGACGTTATTGAAGAGTTTAAGAATACGATGGAAAAGACATTCGATTTTTCAGGTTATAAACTAAGGGTTGACGGGAAAGCCAGCGGTAACGATTTTTTGATGCAGTTTCAATCGGATATTTTAAATATGACTGTAGAAAAAACTTTTTTTACGGAAATGACGGCATTAGGCATTGCCGGACTTAGCGGAATTACTTCGGGTTTTTGGACCGTGTCCGATTTTTTCGGCATCAAAAAAGTAGAAAAAGTTTATAACGTTTCGATGGACTATGAAACAAGAAACGAAAATTATAGAAAATGGCGGAAAGCGGCGGCTAAGTCTTTAAAATGGGTATAATAGGGCAAGTTAAGGTTTCCAATGAAGTAAAATATGATATAATTAAAATAGATATAAAAAAAGAATAAAAACGGAGGGAAAAATGAAAAAAAGCATTGTTCTATGGCTAATTTTAGTATTGTCTTTGGTTTTATTTTCAAAAAACGCTTTTTCGGCAAAAATGCCGGCTGCGGCAGATGCAGGCGTTAATGTTCACAGCGCCAAATTTCAGTATAATAAAGCGCTTATGGCTATGAAGGGAGCTTATTATTACTCCGCGGTGCAACATTTTCAAAAAGCCATACTCATTAAACCCCGTTTTGCCTTAGCTTGGGCGCATATGGGCGTTGCCTTGCACAGGCTTGGCTTTCCTTCATTGGGAATAGTAAGCCTTCAGAAAGCATTAAAATACAATCCTAATATAAAATGGGCAAAAATTAAATTAAAAAAATATCTTGCAAGCCCAAGAAGGTAAAATAAAATAGATGGGTTTTAAAGGTTTTGACGCGTTTGCAGAATCGCCGGTTTTTGAAAATATTATCCACAAGGAAGCTCTAGACCTTAATATCGCTTTTGTCTGTTTTTACGGCTCAAGAAACTATAACCTGGAAACTGACAAAAGCGATTATGATTTTTTTATAGCCTATTACCCTTCGTTCGAAAATTTTTACTTTAATAAGTTCTCGCGGTCGTCCGTCATAGAAAAAGATTACGATTATTTCATAACGCCTTTTCACGAATATTTAAGGCACGCGATGAACGGCAATATTAAATTTATAGAACCCATCATATGCGATACCGTATTTATAGAAAATTCTTTTTATAGCCAGAATTTAAAACTTATAGAAAAAGTAAAAAATTTCATCCTGATTAATGTTGAAAAAAATTTTAAATCTATGTACGGAATAATAAAAAATAAAAAATTAAACGTAGAAAAAGGGCTTTATACTTCTAATACATTAAAGTACAAAGAAACCCACGGCTACGATATTAAAGAGGCAATAAATTCCTTACGCATAGCTTTTTTGCTTGAAAATTATATAAATACCGGAGAATTTTCTTTTCGAGTTAACCGGAACCCGGTTTACAAAGAATTCGTAAATTATTTATCAGGTATAAACAATCGAACTATAACTAAAAATAATTACTTGGAAATTATAAATAAAAAAATGGAAGATATCGATAAAGCGGAGCGTGAATCTTTAGCGGGGGTTAAAGCCATAAATGCAAGCGATGCCATGCATAACGAGGCGCAATTTCGGCGTAATATAGAGCAGGATATTGTTGAGATTTGCAGGGATAAAGCCTGTTTTGCAAAAAATAATAGATATATGGTATAATAATACATTAAAATATGCAAAAATTTTTACTTAAATCTAAAATACATAGGGTCAGGATAACGGACGCCAACCTCGAATACGAAGGTTCCATCTCTATTGATGAAGAATTAATGGAACAGGCGAATATTCTTCCTTACGAAAAGGTAAGCGTATGGGATATAAACAACGGCGCCAGATTTGAAACCTATGCTATTCCAGCGGTTAAACACTCCGGAGACATAATAGTCAACGGCGCGGCTTCACGGTTAGTGCAGATAGGGGACATTATAATTATAGCTACGTTTGGGATTTATGACGAAAAAGAACTTGACGGATTTAAACCCGTTTTAGTTTACGTGGACGGAAAAAATCACGCAGTCGATATAGTTAAATAAATATATATTTAATGAAAAAATATTTTGCCGATTACATATTGACTTCGGCGCGTTCTTCCGGTTCCATTCCCGCTTTCATAAATAACGGGATATTGACGGCGGACGAAAGAATAGGCAATATTTTATCAGTAAAAAAAATCGGCAAGGAAAAAAAAGAAAATTCGTCGACATTCGCGCATACAGGTTTTAAAACCTTAATCGTTCCCGGATTCATAAACGCCCATACCCACTCCGACCTCACTTTTAAACCGGACAAAAAAACTCCGAGGATTTTTTCCCAATGGGTTTTATCCCTAATAGAAAAAAGAAAATCTCTGAATGCCGAAGAAAGAATAAATTTAAGGCTAAAGGCATATAAAAAATTCATTGAAAGCGGAACGACCGCTATAGGCGATATTATAGAGCCTGCTTATTTTTGCGATTTTACCCATATATTATCCAGGACGAGTGTCTTTCCCAGGGTAAAAGGGTTTATGGAACTAAGAGGCATTGACCCTTCTTGCGCCGTTCAAAAAATAGAAGAATTTAAAAGTTTTTTTAAAAGCAACGCGGAAGCTTTTAAAAAAACTGAAAGATATTTTTCTTTAGGGATATCGCCTCATTCGGTATATTCCGTATCAGAAAATTTGTTTAGGGAAATATTAAAGGCAAACCGCAAATTAAAGCTTAAAATTGCCGTCCATGCCGCCGAACATTTTTCGGAAACGGAATTTATATCCGGCAAGGGCGGCGATATTTCAGAAGGTCTTCTGCCGGGGATTAACCTGTCGAAATTTTCAATTCCGCCTAATCTGTTTCATTCTCCTATTTCTTATCTTTACAGCTTAAAAATTTTAAGTCAAAATACGTCCTTAATACACTCAAACGAGATAAACGCGGAAGACATAGATATAATAAAAAAAACAGGCGCTTCTATTATACACTGTCCCAGAAGCAACGCATTTTTTAAATCAAAAAAACTTCCGCTTAAAAACATTCTTGAAAAAGGGATTCCTGTTTCACTGGGAACCGACAGTCTTTTCTCAAATAAATC
Organism: bacterium; assembly: GCA_021777135.1. Lineage (GTDB taxonomy): Bacteria > SZUA-79 > SZUA-79 > Acidulodesulfobacterales > Acidulodesulfobacteraceae > Acidulodesulfobacterium_A. Next base: position 129,203 of record JAJYDX010000002.1, read on the forward strand.
GTTGAACTTTTTGGATGAACTTCTATATGCAAAAAAAATACACTCCGATGTGAAGTCTAAGGATTTGTTTTATGCGGCAACGGAAGGCGGCGCGAAGGCGCTTTCTTTCAGAGGCGTTACCGGAACGCTTGAACCCGGTTCTTACGCGGATTTTACGATTTTTAAGATAGGCAGCAACGCAGTTTTAAATAAAGACAACGCATATGACGCCGTTATTTCTTTGAAGAAAAAAGATATATTAGGCGTTGCTATAGGGGGAAATATAGTTTATAAAGGGCCGGCTAATTTAATATAAATTTAGCCGCTTATTTTGGAATTAAATCAGATAATAATATAATGATTTTATACGGGAGCGTTATCCATGAAAATTATTAAAGATATAAAAGAAATGAAAGAGTTTTCGGGGAATTTAAAAAAAAAGTCTGCTAAAGTTTCTTTTGTTCCGACTATGGGCAAGCTTCACGCAGGACACATAAAGCTCGTCGAAGAAGCTAAAAAATATGGCGAAGCCGTAGTTTCCATATTCGTCAACCCTATTCAATTTGCGCCCAACGAGGATTTCAATAATTATCCCAGAGATTTCGCAAGCGACGCCGGAATATTATCTGATATAGGCGCATCCTGTCTTTTTTATCCTTCAGAAGATATAGTAAAAAAAACCGAAACCTTTTTAATTAACCCGAAATACTCGGAAAGATTTGAAGGAATTTTTAGGCCCGGGCATTTTCAGGGCGTTCTTACAATAGTTATGAAGCTGTTTTCTATAGTAGAGCCGGATTTTTCTTTTTTCGGGCTTAAAGATTACCAGCAGTATGTTTTGATTAAAAAAATGGCCGAAGACTTTTTTATGGACGTTAAAATTATCCCCGTTGAAACGGTAAGAGAAAAAAACGGACTCGCAATGAGTTCAAGAAATGTTTATTTTAACGAGGCTGACAAAAAAGCCGCCCGCAGTTTTTATAAAGTCTTAAAGGATACCTTAAATTTATTTGAATCTGGAGAGAAATCGGCGGAAAAATTAACTTCTTTCGTTATTAAAGAATTAATAAGCGATGGTTTCAAAATAGATTATGCGGAGATTGCCGACAAGGAATTGAACTGCGTAAAACATAGGGTAGAACGGGGCGATATTCTGCTTGCCGCCGTTAAATTTAAAGGGGTTAGGCTTTTAGACAATATTTTTTTCGTATAAATTTTTTGTCTATGAATTAATTGAAAATGCAAATTTTTATGATATTATTTAAAAAAGATTAATTTTTTTAATAACCGCAACTATCTGATTTACAGTAAAGGCAACCTAAATGAATGAAGATTTTCTAATTACCGTAGTTTTCGACCCGAAAAAGATATCAGAAACTAAATTTAGAACCGGCAGAATTATTTATACAAAAAATCCCGATGAAAAGAAGAAAAATAAACTCGTTGAAAAATTAGAAAAAAAAGCTGCGGAGGACAGTTTAAAATTTAACAGCAGGCGGCTTTCCAGTTTATTCGTTCCAGTATTTAGCGGGTGCATTTCCTTTTCTGCAGAAAGACATTTACCAGGCGAATATATTGAAAATCTTGTAGATTTCGGGAATGTTTTTTTTGGGCGCGTAGAAGAATACTTCGGTTTAGACATTATCGATTACAGTTTGATAGATTTGAAAATCGGGGCTGAAAAAAAAGAAAAAAAACATAAAGGCAGGAATTTTTTTGTTTTTGAAATTTTTAATTATAATTTTGATACGCATAGGGCTGTAAAAAGCGAGTTTGTAAAAAATCCTAATATAAAAAAAATAACTAAAATAGCCGAAGACGTCTTAACCGGCGGTAAGCATGCCGCAAACTTAAAAACAGCCAAAAAAACGGTAAAGCCGTCCGAGGAAAAATCCTACGGCGGAAAAGCGCCATCGGCAGCAAAAATTAAAATAGGCAAAAAAATTACAGAAGATGTTTTTAATGCCGTCAGTCCCGAAATATGCCAAACCGAATACGCCGGGCAGGAAAAGAAGATGGAAGAACAGGTCGGTTTAATTTCTTTAAACTGGAGCCTTCTCAGTCCGTCAGAGAACATTCCGGTTCTTGAAGCTGGCGAGCCCGTGGAGATTAGCGGCGAAAGCATGGTAAGAATTTATTTTCAGAAGCCTGCCGTCAGGAAGGTTGCCTGGAGATTCAGAAAAAAACCTGAAAACGAAAGTTCAAAACCGATACTAAGAGTTTATAAAGATTCCGATATGTTGTGGTACGAGGCGCTAGACGCTCCTTTCGGCAGCAGGTATATTATTTTCCCGGAAGCTTCCGAGCTGTCGCAGACATGGGTAGAGATAGGGTATTTAACTGAAAAGGGAAAATTTATTTTTATAGCAAGAAGCCCGGAATGGCCGCCTGTTTGTTTGCTTAAAAAACTGCCAAAATTAAAAATGGAAAGAAATATATCCAAGAGTACGTTGCTTTTAGGCGCCACCGAAAGCATACCTGGAGGCAGCCGTCTTCCGGTTAACGTAAATATTACAAATTCAGGGGCGGGATTTTCCGCTTCGGGGCAAGATAAAATTAGATAATTATATTTTTACATTAGTTCTATCGTTTGTCGTAATATAATTCCCCCGCAGGCAAAATATAGAACCTGATTATAATAATGAAAGAGGAAATTTTATGTCCGATATAAATAGCTATACCGGTAAATGGCTTCCCGTTCTACATTTTCATCTTCCGTTCGTTAGGCATCCGGAAAGTTCTAGATATTTAGAAGAGGAATGGTACTTTGAAGCGGTTACCGAAACGTATCTTCCGCTTCTGGAAACTTTCGATAACCTTGAAAACGACAATATTGATTTTAAATTGACAATGTCTTTAACTCCGACGCTTTTAAGCATGATGAATGACGATTTATTGTCGGAACGCCTTAAGGATTATATAAGCGCGAGGCTTAAAGTTTTAGACGAAGAGGCTTTTAGGACAGAAGGAGACCCGGATTTTCATCCGGTAACTTTATTTTACAGGCAGAGATATAAAAACTGGTACTCTAAAATAAAAACGGAAGGCGGAAAATATCTTATAGCGGAATTTTTAAAGCATTTTAATAAAGGACGCTTAGATATCATTACTTCGGCGGCTACGCACGCTTTTTTAATTTCTATGGTAGGAGAGCCTGAGGCCATAACTGCGCAGATAGAAGTGGGCATAAAAACTCACGAAGATATTTTAGGCATTACGCCAAGAGGTATTTGGCTTCCTGAATGCGGTTACACCGAAGGCTTCGACGCTATACTTAATAAATATGGAATTTATTATACCTTTTTAGACAGGCACGGTATTGATTCAGCTAATCCTAATCCTATTAACGGATGTTTTTCGCCGGTAGTGACTCCTTTTAACGTAGTGATGTTCGGAAGGGACCCGGAAAGTTCGCGTCAAGTTTGGTCGTCTAAGGAAGGATATCCTGGAACGCCTGTTTACAGGGAGTTTTACAGGGACGTAGGGTTCGATTTGGATTTACCCCACCTTACCCCCTTAAGGCATGGAAGCCTTAAGACTTTTACCGGACTTAAATATTACGCTATTACGGGGCAGGGAAATTACAAAAATGCGTATAGACCGTCTGCAGCTAAACGGCAGGCTTATGAACATGGAGCGCAGTTTGTTTATCACAGGGAGCTTCAGGCCGAGTATCTAAAAGAATTTATTAACGAGCCGGTCATAGTGTCAATGTACGACGCTGAATTATTCGGACACTGGTGGTTCGAAGGTCCGTGGTGGCTTGAAGCTGTTTTTAGGAGAATGAATGAAAACAATTCAGTAAAACCGGCAAAAGCCAAAGATATTTCCGATAATACTATTTATAAGCTTAAAAGCATATTAAAGAAGTACAAAAATAATAATAACGTCTTTTCTGCCGGTATTCTTGAAGAAATAAACAAAAAAAACGCAAAAAACGGCGTATTTATAGCGCAGCCGGCTACATCGTCATGGGGCGGAGGCGGATATGCGGAAGTATGGCTTAACGGGAAAAACGATTCAATCCAGCCTTTTTTATCTGATTTATCGATAAAACTGATAGATATTTGCAAAAACCAATATAATCGTGTAAAATATCCCGAAGTTTTAGACCAGGCGGCCAGGGAGCTTATCTTGGCTCAATCCAGCGACTGGCCTTTTATGCTCACTACGGGACAGGCAGTAAGCTATGCCGAGAGAAGAATTAAGGCCCATATGGTAAGGGCAAAAAGATGTATTTTAATGTCGATAGGCGAAGAAGCATTTGACAAAATCTGGTTCGAAGACATATCCTATAAAGACAATTTATTTCCGCGCTTGAACGCAAAAGAATTATACGGAAAAAACATATGCTAAGTTTTGATAATGAACTTTAATTTTGCTATATGCAAAATCAAAGAAGGAATATAAATTAGATGAATTTAGTATTGTGGTGGCATATGCACCAGCCAGACTACAGGGATATTAACGGCGAGTTTATGCTTCCATGGGTTTATCTCCACGCGATAAAAGATTACGTAGATATGCCCCTTAACATTGCCGCGTCTTCCGGTATGAAAGCCAACATAAATATCACTCCGGTTTTAATAGACCAATGGCAGGATTATAATTACCGCATAGAAAAAGCCCTTTTGGAACCCGATGAGGACGCAGCTATTAATATATTGCCGGACCGTTTTTTAAGACCGCTGCTCGTTAAAAATTTAGACAACGGCGATGACGACGCGAAATTATGGATGTCGGACCATTACAGATGGGCAAATTATGAAAGGATGGTTTCCAGATTTGACGAATATAAAACGCTATACGATCTTGCATCTTCGGATGCAAGCCGCGTTTATTTAAACGATGCTTTTTATTTTGACCTTTGCGTTTGGTTTCATCTTGCATGGTGCGGCGAATGGATAAAGAAATACGACCCGATAATTAAGCATTTTATAAATAAAGGCTTTAATTATACCTATGCGGATAGAAGGCTTCTGCTTAAAAGAATTTTAGAATGGTTGAAATACGGTATTTCTTTATATGGATTTCCAGCAGTCAAGGGGGGAGCCGCGCCTTCTTCATTTCCGGAATATCCTGATATGCTCGAAAATAGTAAAATAAAAGAGTTGAGCGAGAAAAATAAAGGGGAATACGAAATTACGCTTTCCCCGCACTATCATCCTATAATTCCGCTGCTTCTGGACATCCATTGCGGAGGCGTGTCGGCTCAGATGACCGGCATATCTTACGAACCGTTATATATGGAAAAATATAACTACGGATTAGAGAGGGCAAAATGCCACATGGATTCTTTAGATAAATACTATCAGTCTGTAGCAAATAAAAATAAAATTAAAGCTTTATGGCCGTCAGAAGGAGCCCTTTCTTCTGAATCGCTTGAACTTTTTAACGGATACGGCATAAATATTTGCGCTAGCGGGGAAGAGCTTCTGTCGTCATCTTTAGGATTAGACGCCCATAAACCGGTGTTTTCCCAGGGTAAAAATATTTTGCCTCTTTATACGGTCTATAAATGGAAGGATACGGACCTTAAAATAATTTTCAGGGATTCCGGGCTTTCTGATTTAATAGGTTTTACTTACGCAAAATGGAGAGGCGACGATGCGGCCAATAACCTTATAAACAAACTCAATTCTGTTGACGACTACGACAAAGAAGCAGTTGTATCGATTATATTAGACGGAGAAAATGCCTGGGAATATTACTACGAAAACGGTTTTTACTTTTTAAACGATTTATATTCCCTAATATCTTCGTCAGTTAAAATAAATCCTCTTTTGTTAAGCGAAGTTTGCGCGAAGCCCGATGTTTCAAGATTAGTTAAGCTGGATTATATCATGCCGGGTTCATGGGTAAACGGAAATCTTAGAATGTGGGTAGGAGAAGCACAAAAAAATAAAGCGTGGGCATTGCTTAACGATGCTAAAGACGTATTATTGGATTCAATTAAAAGCGGAAAAATGAATACAAATGACATCGGAAACGCCTTAAAAAATCTTATGGCGGCTGAAGGTTCCGACTGGTTCTGGTGGCTAGGGGAAGACAGTCCTCTTTTTTCGCAGTCTTCCATGGAAAAAATTTTTAGGAATTTTTTAAAAAATATTTATCTAACCGCCGGAATCCCGGTTCCGGAAAAATTATTCGAATCGTTATCCTCCACAAAAAATACTATAGCCGAAATGGGTGGAATGATGAAAAGAGGTCACGAACTTTAATATATAATAATAACTAAAATAATAAATATGACCAAATTTGTTTTAGGTTTTCACTGCCACCAGCCGGTCGGAAACTTTGATTTTATTTTTAAGGAAGTTCATTTAAAATCATACAGTCCTCTTATAAGGGCTATGTCTTCGCTTAACGTAAAATTTTGCCTCCATGCTTCAGGCATACTTCTTGAATGGTGGGAAAAGAATGACCCCTCATTAATTAAAATTATCTCGGAAGGCGTCGAAAAAGGTTCGATAGAGATTGTCGGAGGAGGCTATTACGAGCCTATACTTGCGTCTATTCCTGGAAAAGACAGATTAAGACAGCTTGAAATGTTCAATGCGGCATTAAAAAAGCTTTTCGGAAAATATCCGTCGGGCGCATGGATAACCGAAAGAATATGGCAGCCCGATATCATAAAAGATTTAAAGGAAGCAGGATTGAATTACGCTTTTTTGGACGATTTTCAATTTTTTCAGGCAGGAGTATCTAAAGGCGATATAGATAATATTTTCAGGACGGAATACGACGGGCGGTATCTTGACGTTTTTCCGATACACGAAAGATTAAGATATAAAATACCTTTTGCCGAACCGGAAGAATCTTTAAATGAAATAATTAATTTAAACGGCAGATGTTCTAATCTTTCGGTTATGTTTGACGACGGCGAAAAAATGGGCGGATGGCCTGATACTTACGAATGGGTTTACGGTAAAGACGGAAACAATGGATGGCTCTATAATTTTATTAACGAAGCAAAATATAATGATGATTATTCAAGCAATATAAGCTTTGAGCTCCCATCCGATATTTTAAAAGGGGACAAGTTTGCCGATTCTTCAAGAGTTCCCGTATATCTGCCTGTTTCTAGTTACAGGGAGATGGGAGAGTGGACTCTTTCCGTAAACCAAAGACGCGAATATGAAGAAATTAAGGCGCAAAATCCTTCCGCCCCGCTAAGCGGGGGTATCTGGCATAATTTTTTAACGAGGTATCCAGAGGCAAACCTTCACCATAAAAGAATGTTAAACCTAAGCCATAAGATAAATTATTCGGGAAAAAATTATGGCAAATACCTTGACGGAGCATTAAATGAGCTCTTCAAGTCGCAGGCTAACGATGCATATTGGCACGGCGTTTTCGGCGGCATTTACCTGCCTCATTTAAGAAGGGGAATACGCGCCGCTCTCTTGAGGTCTTATAAGCTTTATAAAGATGCCGTTAAAAAACATATTGAAAATGAACATTATGATTTTGACTCTGACGGAGAAAACGAAATACTGCTTTCAAATGACTACTGGTGCATAATATATAAGCCGTCCTCAGGTTCTTTTTCGGCGTTGGATTGCATAAAAGAAGATTTAATTCATTCATTGGGCGACGTATTTTGCCTGCATAAAGAGTACGATATTATAAAATTAAAAGAAGACAGATTGAGAAAATCTGCAGGAGAACAAAAAAGCGGCGGGTCTAAAGACGGCGGAAACGGAGGAGCTGAACCTCCGGCAACAATACATAAAGAGGCTAAATATCCTTCAGACCTGTGCGATGATGATTTAATAATATATAATGATGCTCTTCCCGCCTTTGAAATCTTATTTAACGATGCAAAGATTTATTTTAAGGACGAATATATAGAAGAAGACGAAAATAAAGGTTGCCTGATGATTAAAGCCGCCGGATTCATAAAAGAAAATTCGGAACAGTGCTTCGATAAAGAGGTTAATGCAGACATTAAAAACGATAAGAATAGCAAGGCTAACAATGCGGTAGAAAAAGCATATTTAGACTTAAAAATAAACATAGGCAGGTTTCTGGATTTCTCTATTAATTCCAATATAAAAACTGCCGGAAAGCTTGACATAATTTACAGGTTTGCTTTTCCAGGCGGAAACGGTCCTGCCGTAAATATCGATATTGACGGAGATATAAAAGGATTAAACGATAATATCAAAAAAGAAGTAAAGACCGGAAACGAAAACTTTGTATATCTAAGCGATTCTTTCTGGGGCGGAAAGATAAATATTAAGGAGCTGACGGAAACGGAATTTATTAAAAAATACGATTTGTTTTTTAAGCCGATAACTACAATTTCTCTTTCGGAAAGCGGATACGAAAGAATTTTTCAGGGCGTAGAGCTTAAATATAGTTTTAATTTACCGATAGAAGAAGATTTTAGTAGTATAATAACTATAGATATAGAAAAGATATTTGTTTCATGATGGCTTGATTTTGCAAAATCAAAGATAATAAATTGGGATAATAACCGTCAAACGAAATGAGCGAGTTTAATAATGAAATATGGTTTGTGGGGGCGGAAATGTCGCCTTTGGTTAAAGCCGGAGGGCTGGGCGACGTAATGGGAAGCCTGCCTAAAGTTTTACTGAAGTCGGGTATTAATATTAGGGTCGTTATTCCTTATTACAAAAATATAATTCCAGAAAACCTTATAGAAATAAAAGAAGTATATCCTGCCGGAAAAGTAAATTTTGGAGAAATTCCTTTTGAATTTGGAATTAAAACCGGTTTTGCAATGGGCGATATTCCTATCGTATTGATAGAACAGAATCATTTTTTTAATAGAGAAGACGTTTATGGTTCTCATGGCGGAGTTTGCGCATACAAGGACAATCTGTGGAGGTATGCGATGTTTGCCCACGGAACCGCCTACGCCATGAAAATTTTAGGTATCCCGCTGATAGTACACGCGCATGATTGGTCTGGAGGCTTGGTTCCCGCCGTTATAAGGCAGACGCTAGGCGATAAAAAAGTTCTAATAGAAGGAACGTCGGAAGGCATATTAAACGCAAAATTAGGCAGGCGCATAAACGCAAAAGGACTGAGACCCGCTATAGTTTTTACTATTCATAACCTTGCTTATCAAGGCGTTTACGGCATTGACGACTTTTACGATATCGGACTGGATTTCAGATATAATTCTTCTGAAGCGTTTGAACATTTCGGAACATTTAACAGCCTTAAAGGAGGAATAAAGCTTTCTGACGCAGTTACGACCGTAAGCCCGACCTATTCAAACGAAATTACTACTCCAGAGTTCGGGTTCGGATTGGACGGCGAGCTTGAAATGTTTAAAAGAAGCGGAAGGCTTAATGGAATACTTAACGGAATAGATTTAGATTACTGGAACCCTAAAACCGACAGGCTCGTAAGCCATAATTTAAATTTAAAAGACGATAAATATACGCTTAAAGATTATAAGGCTTGGGAAAATTTTAAAGCTAAGAATAAAAAAGCGCTTTTTTCGGATATTTCTATGTCTTTAAAAACCGGTCCGGAAGGAAAGCCATTTCCTCTTATAGGCGTAGTGAGCAGGCTTACCGAAGAAAAAGGCATAGACGAATTTTTAGATTCGCTTTTTAACTGGAAGGATTTTCCTTTTCAGGTCGTTATACTCGGAAGCGGCAGGGATAATATCGAAGATAAAGCCAATTATCTTTCTAAAATATATAGAGACAAGGTTTATGCTATTACCGGCAGTTACAACGAAACTTTATCCCACAAAATATACGCGGCGTCCGATATATTTGTCATGCCTTCTAAGTTTGAGCCTTGCGGACTGTCGCAGATGATAGCCATGAGATACGGATGCGTTGTAGCTGCGGCTGATACAGGGGGTCTTCACGATACGGTTTCCGATATGACTGATTTAAGCGAAAAAAATCCGTCAGGCATATTAATTAAACATGCAAATCCAGACGCGGTAGCATGGGCGTTGAACGCATTATATAACTGCTATATAGAAGACGGCTCAAAATGGCACAATCTTGTGATTAACTCAGCCAATAAACACTTTGGATGGGGCGATTCCGCGAAGATTTATGAAAACCTTTATTATAATATTATAAAATAGCCCATTTAAGATGCTCGTATTAATTAAAATCATATCGATAATATTTTCTGCCGCAGTTTTAATTACGCTTGCCGTTAAAAAACCTGAATTAAAAAGTTTTTTTGAAAAGGCAGGTATTTTCGGAATATTTTTATTCGCGCTTTTTATACCGCTTAAAGACGGTTTTGCTGTTTTCGGCATGGTAACCGCGGTTATATTTTTTATTGCTTATAAAATTGCCGGACGGGATATTTCAATTGCTAAAACCGATTTTAACGTTCCATTATTTTTGTATCTCGGATTAGTTTTAGCTTCTTTTGCATGGACTTATAATATATTAGACAGTTTTAACGAAGGGGGCGAAATAGTTTATTTCGCACTTTTCTTTTTTGCGGCTGCCGGTTTATTGAACACTAAAAAAAGAATAAATTTTATGGTTTATACTTTTACGTTTTCAGTATGTATTGCTATAATTTACGGATTTTTTCAGGGAATATATATAAACGCGCTCCATTCCTCAGGCAGGCTTACTGGACCGATAGGCAACTGGGTCGGTTTTCCGGTACAGGTTTCTTACGGCCTGGTAGTAATTATATCTTATTATATGCTTGATTTTAAAAGAAAAGGGGAGAGCCTGTCGGCATCCTTAACAGGTATAATTCCAGGAGTTGTGTCCGCGGTTTTTTTTGGCTTTATCATGATTCTTGGATTTTTAGATATAGCATTTGCAAAGGCGAGGTCGGCATGGCTCGGCATTATACCGGCTATTTTCGTTTTAATGTATTTCAAATCGAAAAAACTTTTTTTCATCGTATTGGCTTTGATTATTGTATTAAATATAGGGATTTTTTCTGTTTCCAAAACTTTTAAAAGCAGAATATTTTCTATGTTTAATCCAAAAATATACAGGCTGGAACTTAAAAATCACGGAGATATAGAAAGCCATATAGCGTTAATAGAATCGGCATGGGCTGTTTTTAAAAGATATCCTTTAACCGGAGTCGGAGTAGGAGCGTTTTCAAAATATTTCGACGAGCATAAAGGAGTCAGGTTTCCGTGGTACAAAAATCCTAAGACCGGCAGCAAACTATATGATTTATACGATAACTGGCCTGAGAACGGCTATATGCAGGCGCTTGCCGAAACAGGGATATTTGGTTTTTTTGCTCTTATGTGGCTTTTCTTCCTGGGGTTGAAAAAACCTTTTAAGCTTTTTAAAGATTCCGGCGATAAATTTAAAAGGAAAATATCCGCTATGACAGTCGGAACAAGCATAATATTTTATGCTTCGTTTGCCGGAGTATCCAATATGTCTAACGACGAACTGGCTAATCTTTGGCTTTTCTTTTTAGCTTTATTTGCGGCCGTAAATTCAATTCAGGATGCCTGATAAAAATATAAAATTTTTAAAAAATATTTAGTATATGCTTTATCATAGAAGTAAGATACTAGCCCAGTATCTTTATATTTTATCAGTTATTTTCGTTGCGGGAAGTTTTTTTCTCGCTTTTGCTTCGTATAATATTTTTAGTCCTTTAATCATAGGCTATAAACTTTATTCTCTAACCTATTATCTCTGGCTTTTGATTCCCGTATGTATTATATTTTATTTTCTTCTTTTCATATTCAGGATGTATTTGAGTTTAAACACCGAGAATTTTAAATACGATATCGCCGGTCTTTTAGAAATTACCGTTATTGCCGTATTTTTGATATACGCAATTATGTTTATGTTTAAACTGACTTATATATCAAGGCTTTTCATAGGTTATTTTGCCGTTTATTCTTTTATTTCCCTGGTTCTTGCCGATTATATCGGCAGGAAGCTTATAAAAGGTTTGAAAAGGCGGGGGTATTCGGTAAGAAATATTTTGTTGGTCGCCGGAGAGGGAACTGCGGATACTGCGGCAAGCTTTAGAAAGTCTATCGAGTCTCAGGAATATCTCGGTATAAAATTAGTAAAGGAAATAAACAAGAAAGATATAGACGGTCTTATCGATTTCGTCCTTAATAATCCCGTTGACGAGGTTATATTAGACGTAAGAGCCGAAGAAATAGCCGATATTAAAGATGTAATACTGCTTTTGGAAGAAAAAGGAATTGCGGTTAAAATACCTACCCAATTTATACCGTTTAAACATTCCAAGGTTTCTTTTGAAAAAGTTGGCGGAAATTCCGTAATTTCATTTTATACGGCTCCTGAAGACGACATAAGGCTTTTGCTTAAAAGGCTTATAGACGCAACCGGTTCTTTCGCGGCTATGGCTGTTTTTTTAATTCCCGCTTTAATTATCGCGATTTTAATAAAGATTGATTCCAAGGGCAGCGTGCTCTATAAAAGCAAAAGAGTCGGCAAAAACGGCAGAATTTTTACCTTTTATAAGTTCAGGACAATGTATTCGGGAAGCGATGAATTAAGAGATGAACTTATAAAAGAATACAGCAATGACGGAATTGAGATAAAACTCAAAAACGACCCAAGAATTACGAATGTCGGCAGGTTTTTAAGAAAAACAAGCATGGATGAATTGCCGCAATTTTACAATGTATTGAGGGGCGATATGAGCCTTGTCGGGCCTCGTCCTCCCATGCCTGACGAAGTCAAAAAATATTCCGTAAGACAGAGGCGCAGAATTTCCGTTAAGCCCGGCATTACCTGCCTTTGGCAGATAAGCGGAAGAAGCAGTCTTAGCTTTGAGGACAGGGTAAGGCTCGACCTGATGTATATAGACGACTGGTCTTTAAAATTAGATTTAGTAATACTTTTGAAAACCATACCCGCCGTCTTATTCGCAAAAGGAGCGCTTTAAATTAAAAAACCTGTTTACTTTTTTAAAAAATTATATTAAAATAACCAAATATTTTAAACAGCCTTTTTGTATAATCCGTCTATAGCCGTAAGTTTATCTAAAAATCAAACGCCTGTTTAATTTTCATTGCGTAAAATAATTATTGATAACTTTTTTCATTAATATTAATATTAATAATTAAATCGGGAGGATTTAATTTATGGGACAGAGTTTAACGAACAAAATTCTAGGCGCGCATCTTGTAAGCGGCAATTTGAAACCCGGAGAAGAAATCGCGATTAAAATCGACAGGACGCTTACGCAGGATGCCACAGGAACTATGGCATATCTTCAATTTGAAGCGATAGGCGTGCCTAAAGTTAAAACGGATTTATCGGTCAGTTATGTTGACCACAACACTTTGCAGACCGGATTTGAAAATGCGGACGACCACAGATTTTTGCAGACATTAGCCGCCAAATACGGTATATTTTATTCTAAAGCTGGAAACGGCATATGCCATCAGGTTAATCTCGAAAGATTCGGCGTTCCAGGCAAAACGCTTTTAGGTTCGGACAGCCATACGCCGACAGCCGGAGGCGTCGGAATGATAGCTATAGGCGCCGGCGGTTTAGACGTTGCCGTCGCAATGGGCGGAGGAGCATTTTATATGACCGCTCCCAAGGTAGTATTAGTTAAACTTACCGGAAAACTTTCAGACTGGGTTTCCGCTAAGGACGTTATTCTCGAATTATTAAAAAGACTTACCGTTAAAGGCGGCGTAGGTAAAATTTTTGAATATGGCGGCGAAGGCGTAAAAACGCTTACTGTGCCGGAAAGAGCCGTAATTACCAATATGGGCGCGGAACTTGGAGCTACAACCTCCGTGTTCCCCAGCGATGAAAGAACTTTGGAGTTTTTAAAGGCTGAAGGCAGGACGGGAGATTATGCCCCTTTATCTGCCGATGCAGACGCGGTTTACGACGAAGTTATAGACATAGATTTAAGCTCATTAGAACCTCTTGCAGCTAAACCCCATATGCCTGACCAGGTTGCAAAAATCAGCGAGTTAAAAGACATAAAAGTTGACCAGGTCGCTATAGGAAGCTGCACAAACTCTTCTTATGTAGATTTGATGACCGTTGCCAGTATATTGAAGGGTAAAAAAGTACATCCTGACGTTAGTCTAGTAATATCCCCCGGCTCTAAGCAGGTTTTTGAGATGATAGCAAAAAATGGCGCTCTTGCGGATTTAATAGCCTCAGGCGCAAGGATTCTTGAATCTACATGCGGACCCTGCATAGGAATGGGTCAGGCTCCAAGGTCCGGCGCAGTTTCTTTAAGGACGTTCAACCGTAATTTTGAAGGAAGAAGCGGAACTAAAGACGCAAAAATATATCTTATTTCCGTTCAGACGGCGGCAGCTTCGGCTCTTACGGGATACATAACAGACCCGAGAACTTTGGGAAAGGCCCCGGAAATTAAGATGCCTGAAAAATTTGACATAGACGATTCTATGATAATGCAGCCATCAACTAAGCCTGAAGAGGTCGAAGTTTACAGGGGACCGAACATTAAACCTCTTCCTATACAGCAAAAACTCCCGGAATCTATGGGCGGCAAGGTTCTGCTTAAAGTAGGCGACAACATAACTACAGACCATATAATGCCGGCCGGTTCCAAGATACTTCCTTTGCGTTCCAATATACCTGCAATATCTAAGTATGTTTTTGAATCGGTTGACCCTACCTTTTCGGAAAGAGCTTTGAAAGAAAAAGGCGGTTTTATTATAGGCGGAGAGAACTACGGACAAGGTTCCAGCAGGGAGCACGCTGCGCTTGCCCCTATGTATCTTGGCGTAAAAGCCGTAATAGCCAAATCTTTTGCAAGAATTCATTTTGCAAATCTTATCAATTTCGGAATATTGCCGCTTACTTTTGAAAATCCTGCCGATTATGATAAAATAGAACAGGGAGACGAGCTATACGCACCCGATATTTTAAAAGAATTAAACGGACAAAAGCCTGTTACCTTTGTCAATAAAACCAAAGGAAACGCTGAATATAAATTTAAATATAATTTAACTGACAGGCAGGTTACAATAATAAAAGAGGGCGGATTATTAAATGAAACAAAAGCTCTCCGTTAGCTTTCAGGCGAATTAATGTTTGCATCGGATTTCAATAAAAATGTCAAGAGAGTTCTGGTTTCCTATAAAAAAGGCGCTGAAGAAGCGCTGAAATCCGCAAATTACGTATGCAAGTTGTTTAAAAACAACGGCATTGAAGGAATTGTAAGACCCAGCATGGGCATTACGGTTTCCGACACTAAAGACGTAGGTCTTGTCGTAGTTTGCGGTGGAGACGGAACTCTTTTGATTACTTTAGGAAAAATTTTTCCCCTTGAAGTTCCCGTTATAGGAATAGATTTTGGCACTCTGGGATTTCTGGTAGAAGTTCCTGAACGCAAAAAAAAAGAAGCCGTAGAAAGATTTTTAGAAGGTTCTTTGGAATTTATTCCTAGAATGGCATTAAATATAGAAGTATTCAGGAAAGGCATATCTATCGAAAAACTAGTTTCTTTAAATGAAGCGACTATAGCAAGAGAAAAAAGCATTCATGCAAGGGTTATTAATCTGACCGTTTCCGTAAACGACTCATGGTTGAATGATTTTAGGGCGGACGGTCTTATAGTCGCCACTCCAACCGGTTCTACCGCATATTCTCTATCAGCCGGAGGTCCTATCGTTCAACCTGATATGGACGCTTTTATTTTAACGCCCATATGTCCGCATACTCTCTCTAACAGACCTCTAATTATAAACCCCTGTGAGCTTAAGATAAAAATTCTGCCGCAGGAAAGGGACATTTTTATTTCAGCAGACGGAAGAGACGGCTTAAAGCTTTATGACGGCGATGAAATAATAATTAAAAAACACTCCTCTAAGGTTTATCTCTCCGCTTCCCTGGATTACGATTACTGGAATATATTAAGAACGAAATTAAACTGGTAAAAGTAAAATTGTTAAGAACAATATACATAAAAAATTTTGCTACCATAGACTATCTGGAAATTGATTTTTGCGAAGGCATGAATGTTTTGAGCGGCGAAACCGGAGCCGGAAAAAGTATAATTATAGAATCTATAAATTTTCTTTTCGGAAGGACTAAGGGTTCTGATATTATTAGAACCGGTGAAAAAGAAGGTTTTGTAAGCGCGGTATTCGATACAAGCGGAGGTGAAGGTGGTGCGGATTTACAGGATATATTCAATGAAAGCGGCATAAAGGATACGTCAAATCCTGAAGAGATAATTCTTAAAAGGACTATATCCGATTCAGGTAAAGGCAAGTATTTTATAAATAACGAACAGGTAAATAAAAACATACCGGAACGCATCGGCGAAACCCTTGTTAAAATATTCGGTCAGAACGACAGGCGGTTTCTTATAGAGCCGGACAGCCAACTTGCTTTTTTGGATAATTTTGCCGGCAATCAAGAATTAATCGCCCATGTTAAAAAAATATACCGCAGTATTAAAGAAATAGAATACGAAAAGGTTTCCATAGAAAAAAAAATAGACGGAATATCAAGGGCAAAGACAATAAATTCATACATTGCCGGCGACGTTGAGAATCTTGAAATAAAATCCAAAAACGACGAACAGATTTTAAATGAAGAACTTAAAAGGCTTGAAAACATAAACGGCATAAAAGAATTTATTTTATCTTCAATAGATATCATTGACAACGAAGAATATGGAATATTGAAGCATTTAAATCCTCTTATATCCAATCTTTCTAAATTATCGGAATTAGATTCAAACTTTAAGAAAAAAGAGGAATTAAAAAACGCTGAAACAGTTAAAATATTAATCGACGATATTCTTCTGTCCTTAGCAAAATATTCTTCCATAGAATTTGATGAAGAAAAATTAAATAAAATAAGGTTTAAAATAGACGCCATTATAGGAGTCGAAAATAAATACGGCGTTTCTAATCTGGAAGAACTGTTGAAAATTTACGACGATGCAAAAAAAGAATTGGGCGGCATATCGGAACTTGAAACGAGAATTACGGAAATAGACGCCGAATATGAAAATTTGAAGGAAAAATATTTGCGGTTGGCGGAAGAATTACACGATAAAAGACTTGCCTCCGCTTTGGTCTTGGAAAAAGAAATAGAAGAAGAACTTTTGTTTCTTGGAATTAAGCCGGTATTTAAGATTAAGCTTGCCAAGGCAGATTTTAATGAAAGTTTTTCGGAAACAGGACTGGACGAATGTGTTTTTATGTTTTCGGCAAACCCGGGGGAAGACCCTAGACCGCTTTCTAAGGTCGCGTCAGGCGGCGAGCTTTCACGCCTCAGTTTGTGTATATTAAAAGTTTTGAATAAAAGAAAAGACGCAGCGTCTTTTGTATTCGACGAGATAGACGCCGGAATAGGCGGCGATATTGCAAACTTTGTGGGAGAAGCACTAAGGTCTATTTCAACTTTAAACCAAGTAATACTGATAACTCATCTTGCTCAGGTTTCGTCTTTCGCCGACAAACATTTTTTTGTTTATAAAGAAGTTGAAGACGGAAAGACTTACACTAAAATTAAAAGCCTTTCAATGGATGAAAGAATCGGCGAAACGGCAAGAATGTTATCGGGCGATTCAAAAGGAGAAGCCGCGTTACGGCACGCAAGAGAAATTCTTAAAAGGAGGGGTTTCGTTGTATAAAACTGGCAGGCAGAGGTACGAGAAAGGCGGGGGCGCTATTTTTTATCCCGCGGAAATAGAAGTAGAGATAGAAATAGAACCGGAGGGACATTCAGGCGCCAAATCGGCCATTAAAAATAAAAATTCCGGCAGAAGAAAAACGGTCAAGACAGCCAAGGCGGATATAGACGTTAAAAAAATCAAAACCGTAAAGGTTGTTCTAAGAAAAGCGCTTATGTGCGACGTCAAGTATCTTTATAATCTTTTTTCGGAATATTCAAAAGCCGGAGAGATGCTTCCGCGTTCTATGAGCGATATATATGAACATCTGCGGGATTTTTACATAGCCGAAATAGAAAATGAAGACGAAGGAGGACAAAACGAAATTATAGGAGCCTGCGCCCTTGCAATAGTATGGGAAAATCTTGCTGAAATAAGGTCTTTAGCGGTAAAAAGACCTTATACAAGAAAACTTATAGGTACTGAACTTATAAAAAAATGCATCGAAGAAGCAAAATTCTTTAAGATAACAAATCTTTTTGCGCTCACCTATAAGCCTAAATTTTTTCAAAAATCCGGGTTTAAAATAATCGATAAATCTGAACTGCCCCATAAAATATGGAGCGACTGCATAAACTGCGTAAAATTTCCTGATTGCGACGAAACAGCCGTGATGCTTGAGCTGTAAATCCCCATAGACAAAATCCAAACTATGTATTATAATAAATAAAATTTGCATAAGAAATAAACTGACTTGAAATAAAAAAAAGGGGGAAAAGTTAGTAATGTTTAATATTTTCAAAAGGGAAGGCCTGTTCGGAGACGTTAACCAGATTACTCCGGAAGATGCTCATAAAAAAATATCGGAGGATAAGGGTAAAAATACTCTAATAATTGACGTAAGAGAGCCGCATGAATTTAACGGCAACCTGGGGCATATAGAAAACGCAAAATTAATTCCGATAAGACTACTGCCCTTAAAAATTGCAGATCTTGAAGCTTACAAAGATAAAGATATAATCGCGGTATGTCATAGCGGGGCAAGAAGCTATTCGGCATGTTCCATGCTTAAAAGACACGGATTCGATAAGGTTTATAATCTTAAAGGCGGTATGCTTTTATGGAAAAAATCAGGTTTAAAAACGTTTATTTAATAGAAAAATGAATAATAAAAGTAAAGAATTTTATGTTTTTGTTGTATCCGATTCTACCGGAGAAACAGCCGAAAAAGTTGCCAGAGCTGCAATATCCCAATTTTCTATTCCGGACGTCCATCTTAAAAGATTTTTATTAATCGATTCAGAGTTAAAATTAAGAGAAATAATTACCGAAGCATCTGATAAAAGCGCTTTAGTTATTTTTACGCTCGTTAAAGATGAACTCAGGAACATTATGCTTCAGGAATCCGCCGAAAAAGGCATCGCGAGCATAGATATTATAGGACCGGTATTAAATTCCATAGCAAATATCCTCAACCTGTCTCCAGAAAGGAAACCGGGGTTAATTCACAGGGTTAACGACGAATATTTTAAAAGAATAGACGCGCTGGAATATGCGGTAAAACACGACGACGGTCAGAGGATTGACGAAATACAGGATGCCGACGCTCTTATACTTGGGGTTTCAAGAACGTCCAAGACCCCTTTATGTTTGTTCCTCGCGCAGAGGGGCTTTAAGGCGGCAAATATTCCGATAATAGATACTCAGGGTATTGACGAATCCGTTTACGGCTTACCGGGCGGAAAGATATTCGGACTTATTTCAAACTCAACGAGAATAGCTAACTTAAGAAAAGAAAGATTAAAAAGGATGGGACTTCCTCTTTCTCAGGATTATGTATCCAAAGAATCCATAGAAGCTGAACTTTCACATTCTTTAGCTTTATATTCCAAGTTGAACGCATATGTTATAGATATTACTGAGAAGTCCATAGAAGAAGTTGCCGCAGATATAATTTCCCGCATAAACAATAAGTAAATGCCTAATATAAATTTAAAAAGGAATAAAATATAAATGAAAGTTTTACATGATGCCGCAAACCGGGAGCCAAACGATGAAGTTTCTAAGAAGCTTCGCGGGGAAGCCGAAGATTTGAGAAAGCCAAGCGGTAATTTTGACGGCGTAATTTCGCTTATAGACGATTATGCTAAGAAAAAGGGAATAAAGATAGAGGCTTACCTGTTTAACTCTAAAATATTAAAGATGGAGTCCGAAGACGGTAAAATATCTAATTACGTCAACGCGGAAACCAACGGTCTTAACGTCCGGCTTTTTGATAAAAAAAAATTAAGCTTCTCTTATTGTCTTGGTTTAGAAGAACAAAAGATTATAAATGCCTTAGACGGAGCATATTCCCTTCTGAAGTTTATGGATGAAAACGAATATTTTGATTTAGCCGAAAAAGACGAAAGTCTTATGGATTCAAGTCTGCCTGAAAAATTAGGCATTTATTCTGACGACTGCCAACTCGTAGATATAGACAAAAAAAAATCTCTTCTTATAGAGATGGAAGAAACTGCATATTCATATGATAAAAAAATATATAAAACAGACAAGCCTTCCTACTCGGAAACATTAATCTCTAAAAGATTTTATAACTCAAACGGACTCGATTTGTCTTCCAGGAAAACTTTTTACGAAATATTTTTATCCGTTGCGTCAAAAAACGGAGAAGATACCGGGTCTGGATTTGATTTTGATTTTTCGCACAAATTTGAAGAGTTGAAATTTAAAAAAACCGCTATGAACGCCGCGAAAAAAGGCGTAGACCAGCTTGGAGCCCGCACGGCGCCAAGCGGAAGCTATAATGTAATATTCGATAATTATACCGCTTCCGAGATTCTTAGTATTTTAAAACAGTCCTTTTATGCCGATAGCGTTTACAAGAAGAAATCTTTATTGGAAGGCAAATTAGGGGAAAAAGTATTTTCAGATAAAATAGATATTATCGACGACGCTGTATTGTATGGAGGCGCTTTTACCGATATATTCGACAGGGAAGGCGTCAAGACGCAAAAAAAGATTTTATGCTCGTCCGGCGTCATAAAATCATATTTATACGATATTGAATACGCCAAAAGGACAGGCGAAAAATCAACAGGCAATTCGGTAAGCCGCTCGTTTACTCTACCCCCCGATATCGGTTCTACTAATTTTTTTATAAAAAACGGGGAAACCAACATTTTAGATATGATTGGCTCTATTAAGGATGGTTTGTATATTACAGAGCTTATGGGTCTCCATATGGCAAAGCCTTATACCGGCGAGTTTTCGCTCGGCGCTTCCGGCTTTTATATTAAAAACGGAAAGCTGGATTTTCCAGTTAAAGGAATAGTTCTTAGCGGGAACCTTATGCAGTTATTTAACGCAGTAGTAAAGATAGCCGACGACATACGTTTTTTCGGTTCTACCGGTTCGCCTTCGATATTGTTTGATAATGTTCAGGTTTCCGGTACTTAAATTTTAAATAATGCAAATTACTAAAACGTAAAAACAACGGAGCGTATTAACATTGGTAGTTAAATTATTAAAAAGTATTTTTGGGACCAGCAATCAAAGAGAACTCGCAAAACTGAAACCTTTGGTTGATAAAATAAATTCATTGGAGCCCGTATATTCTAATTTAGGGGACGATGAAATAAGAGGGATGACCCATAAGTTTAAAGACGAACTTAAGGGGCTTTCCCTTGCCGAACAGCATAAAAAACTTAACGATATGATTCCTGATGCTTTTGCCGTAGCCAGGGAGGGAATTAAAAGAGCTCTTAATATGCGGCCTTTTGATGTCCAGCTTATCGGCGGGATGATACTGCATTCTGGAAAGATTGCGGAAATGGCGACCGGAGAAGGAAAAACCCTGGTGGCAGTTCTGCCGGCTTACCTTAACAGCCTTACGGAAAGAGGAGTTCATGTAATTACCGTAAACGATTATCTTGCCAAAAGGGACTCTGAGTGGATGGGCAAAGCTTATAATATGCTTGGTCTTTCCGTCGGCGTTATAACCAACGACTTGGACGACGCGGAAAGAAAAAAAGCATACGGCTGCGATGTTACGTACGGAACCAATAACGAATTCGGGTTTGATTATCTTAGGGATAATATGAAATTTTCATTGGATGATTACGTCCAAAAGGAATTAAATTATGCCATAATTGACGAAGTGGACTCCGTGCTTATAGACGAAGCGAGGACCCCGCTTATAATTTCCGGAGAATCCGACGAAACTACCGAGTTATATTACAAAGCCGATAATACCGTAAATCTTTTGAAAAAAGATTCGGATTACACGGTAGATGAAAAATTAAAAACCGCCATACTGACGGAAGAAGGCATAGAAAAAGCCGAAAAAGCCTTAAATATAAGAAATATATACGACCCAAGGCATTTAGACATGCTTCATGCCATAAACCAATCATTGCGCGCTCACGCATGTTATTTCAGGGACGTAGATTATTTAGTTCAGGATAATCAAGTCGTCATAGTCGACGAATTTACCGGAAGGCTTATGAACGGCAGGCGTTACGGAGAAGGGCTGCATCAGGCTTTAGAAGCAAAGGAGCGCCTTAAGGTAGAAGGCGAAAACCAGACTTTAGCCACGGTTACGTTTCAGAATTTTTTTAGAATGTATAATAAACTTGCAGGTATGACGGGCACCGCGGATACGGAAGCAGAAGAATTTAAAAAGATATATAATCTAGACGTAGCGGTCATACCTACCAATAAGCCAATGATTAGAAAGGATTATACCGATTTGGTATTTGCCACCGAAGCCGAAAAATTTAACGCCGTATCGGAAGAAGTAGCCGAAAAATACAAAGCAGGACAGCCAGTACTGGTTGGCACTGTTTCCGTGGAAAAGTCTGAAAGGCTTAGCGGTATTTTAAAGAAAAAAGGAATACCGCATTCAGTCCTGAATGCAAAAAACCATGCAAAAGAAGCTCATATTATCGCAAACGCCGGACAGAAAAAATCAGTTACAATATCTACAAATATGGCGGGAAGGGGCACGGACATCGTTCTCGGCGAAGGAGTTAAAGACATTGGGGGGCTTCACGTTATTGGAACGGAAAGGCATGAATCGAGGCGCATAGACAACCAGTTGAGAGGCAGGTCCGGCAGGCAGGGCGACATAGGTTCTTCCAGATTTTATGTTTCCCTGGAAGACGACCTTATGAGAATATTCGGTTCCGAAAGGCTCGCCCCGTTTTTAGAAAGGCTTGGATTGAAAGACGGTCAGGCTATTGAACATAATATGATATCTAAGGCTATTGAAAACGCGCAAAAAAAGGTTGAGGGGCATAATTTCGATATAAGGAAAAATTTAATCGATTACGACAACGTTATGAATAAACAGAGGGAGCTTATATATTCTTACAGGAAAAGGATACTTCAGATAGATGAACTTTCTGAAATTTACGACGATATTCTGTTCGATATTAAATCTTTGCTGGAATCTTATTTTCAAGACTATGTTCAGGAAAAATCGCATAGCGAGAACTGGGACATAGAAGGTCTTTTAGAACTCGTTAAAGTAAACCTTTCCGTAGATATACTTTCAATGCCGTCTGAAATTCTTAAGCTTGATTTTGTAGGTTCTTCCGATATAGCAAAAAAAGACGCGGTTATCGCGGCTTTTAAAAAAATGCCCAGAAATGAACTCTTTAATATATTCTCAGATTTAATCAAAAAAAGCATAGACGTTAAAATAGCTTTATTTCCCCAGGAAGAAAAGGTAGATATTATTAAAGCCTTATATCTTCAGGCGGTGGACGGTTTATGGAAGGACGCGCTGACCTCTTTGGACGCACTTAAAGAAGGCATAGGGCTCAGGGGATACGCGCAGGTGAATCCTCTAATAGAATATCAGAAAGAGGCTTATAATTTATTTATAAACATGCAGTTCAGAATGAAAGAGGAATCATTGAATTCTATATCGTCGGTTCAATTCGAAGATAGCGTAAATGCAGGAGATATATTGGCGGGCGCGGGTCTTCTTTCCGACAACATAATTCTTACCCATAATGAAATAAATCCTGAAGGGGATAAACAAAAACCCATAGTTAAACCAAAAAAAATAGGAAGAAACGAACCCTGTCCATGCGGCAGCGGCAAAAAATATAAAAATTGCCATGGAAAAAATCAATAATTTTTCATTTTCGGGTAAATCCTGCGGATTAAAAAAAAATAAAAATTTAGACGTCGGGCTTATGGTTTCAGAAACGCCCCTTAACGTCAGCGCCGTATTTACGCGCAATAAGGTTAAGGCTGCACCTGTTATTATATCTAAAAAGAATTCCAAAAATGTCATAAAAGCATTAATAGTAAATTCTGGAAACGCAAACGCTTGCAACGGCAAATACGGCATATTAGACGCTAAAAGAGTTTTGGAATCAGTTTCAAAAGAAATCGGAGCCGCTCCGGAAAATATTTTTATTTGCTCTACGGGAGTCATAGGAGAAAGGCTTGACGCGACTTTGATAGAACGGGCCGTTCCGGAATTGGTAAAAGCTGCTGACAAAAGCGGGTTCGACGATTTTGCTAAATCGATTATGACTACCGATACTTTTTGTAAAACTGCTTCTAAAGAAGTCATTTTGGACGGAGTAAAATACAGTATAATCGGTACGGCTAAAGGTTCAGGCATGATAATGCCTAACATGGCGACGATGCTTGCTTTTATATTTTCCGATATTCCGCTTAGCAAGGAAAAGGCAGACGAAATATTCAAAGACTGCGTGGAAACCTCTTTTAACTCCATAACTGTCGACGGCGATACTTCGACTAACGATACTGCCGCTTTTTTCTATCCCCATGCAGGTGAAAATACCGAAAAAGTAAATAAAGAACGGTCTTTTAAAAAATCCTCCGCAAATTATAACATAGTTAAAAACGCCCTTTCTGAAGTATGTTTCGAACTTGCTAAAATGATAGTGAAAGACGGGGAAGGCGCTACCAAGTTCATAAAAATTACCGTTATGAATGCTTATACCGAATCAGGCGCAAAAAAGATTGCCTTTACAGTGGCAAATTCTCCATTATTTAAAACTATGATTACCGGCGAGGATTTAAATTGGGGAAGGATAATGGCTGCGATAGGAAGGTCGTCCGTACCGCTTAAACCTGAAAATATAGACATTTATATAAACGATAAATTAATAGTGCAAGATTCCACAGTTTTCAAAGGGTTAAGCAAGGCTGAGGAAAAATACGTTTTATCTCCTAAAGAAATAGATTTTAAAATAGACCTTAAATGCGGCAAAAAAAACCGGTCTGTTTTAACTTGCAATCTTACCAAGGAATATATAGATATAAACGCTTCTTACAGAAGCTGAGGTTCTTACTCGTAAAAATAGCGATTTATGAAAATCCCCGTCTTATACTATCATAAAATAGACTATCCTAAAAAAGACGCCGTATATAAAGGGCTGTATGTAACTCCGGAGCAGTTTAAAAGGCAGATAGCCTTATTGAAATTTTTAGGTTATCATACCATAAATCCTAAAGAAATTTTGTCATTCGTTAAAGGGCATAAAATACAGGTAAAAAAACCTTTGCTGATAACGTTCGACGACGGATATGAAAATAATTATTTAAACGCTTATCCAGTACTCAAAGCCGCCGGTTTTACTTCTGTAATATTTATAAGTTCCGGTTTTATCGGAAAAAAAAATATAATTTCAGACGAAAGAGAAAAAGTTCGAGAGGATTTTTTAAATAAAAGCGAAATTAAAGATATGTTCGCTGACGGGTTTTTCATAGGTTCGCACGGAATAAACCACTATTATTTGGACAGACTTGAGGAAGGAGTTTTAATAGGCGAACTGATAGCTTCAAAAGCCTATCTGGAAAACATGCTTAACGTACCGGTGGATTTTTTTTCTTACCCCTTTGGGGCTTATAACGCAAACGTAATGAGAGCCGTTAAAAAAGCGGGGTACCTGGGGGCATTTACTACCGTAAGGGGAAAAGTCGACGTCGGAGACAATTCTTATGAATTAAAAAGGATTTCCGTCAACGGATATAATAATATTTTTAATTTTCTTTATAAAGTAATAGTTTAAATTTCAAAATCTGGATTTGAGATAAAATAATTTTCTTGCAAAAAATCCGTAAAAATGATAAAAAAATAAGTTTAGTATGTTTAATTAACCCGTACCCGTCTATTAATTTGTGCTTGAAGTGCTTTGCGTAGGCGGGGAGAAAAAAGCGCAAAAGGAGGCTAAAATGCCGTTTAACGTAACAATTAAGCAGTTGTTGGAAGCAGGAGTCCATTTCGGACATCAGACAAAAAGATGGAACCCAAAAATGAAGCCCTATATATACGGGGCAAGAAACGGTGTCCATATAATCGACCTTCAAAAAGCCCTTCCTTATATTTCGGCGGCTTACGATAAGTTGTTCGAATTGGCTAAAGAAGGCAAGACCATTCTTATAATAGGCACAAAAAAACAGGCAAATCCCATAGTCGTTGAAGAGTCTAAGAGATGCGGCATGCCTTACGTAAATGAAAGGTGGCTAGGCGGAATGATTACTAATTTCGCTACTATTAAACTTTCTATTAAAAGACTAAAAGAATTGGAATCTCTTAAAGAATCGGAAGAATTTTCCAGATTTACCAAAAAAGAAATGGCAAGAATGGAAAAAGAAATACTCAAGCACCAGAAAGTTCTTAACGGCGTTAGAGATATGAATAAAATACCTGACGCAGTATTCATAGTCGACGTCCATCACGAAATTATTGCCGCAAAAGAAGCAAGAAGGCTTGAAATTCCCATAATAGGAGTAGCCGATACTAATGCCGACCCAAATTTCGTGGACTGGCTGATACCTGGCAACGACGACGCAATAAGGGCAATAAAATTAATACTAAGCACAATGGCAGACGCAATAATAGAAGGAAAAAAGATTTACGACGAAAAAGCGTCCAAAGGCAAAGCTCAGGCAGTACCGGAAGGAGTAATTACTGAGGAAACTTTTGCGGCAGTCTCGGCAGGTGAAGACGTTTCCGCAGACGCTGAAGAATCCGATATCTCCATTTGAGCATCCGACGAGCATAGAATAAATAAAAACACTATATGAAAGGGAGGAAATAATAAATTGGAAAAATCAACTAATATAAGCGCTGAACTTGTTAAAAATTTGCGCGGAATGACGGGAGCAGGCTTTGTGGACTGCAAAAACGTTCTTATAGAAACCGGCGGTGATTTAGAAAAAGCCGTAGAAGCGCTTAGAAAAAAAGGTCTTGCTAAAGCCCAAAAAAAGGCAAACAGAGAGGCGAAAGAAGGCTTGATTTATTCATATATTCATGCTGGAGGAAGAATAGGCGTTATTTTGGAAATAAACTGCGAAACAGATTTTGTAGCCAGAACAGCCGAATTTCAAGAATTAGCGAAAAATATAGCTATGCATATTGCGGCGTCGAACCCTCTTTATGTTAAAAGAGAAGCCGTAATGCCTGAAATCGTAGCCAAGGAAAAGGAAATTTACAGGGAACAGCTTGCGTCTATGGATAAACCGCAGGCCGTTAAAGAAAAAATAATAGAAGGTAAAATCGAAAAATATTATCAGGACGTTTGCCTTTTAGAACAGGCATTCATAAAGGATCCTTCTAAAAATATTTCCGCCATAATAGATAACGAAGTAGCAAGATTAGGGGAAAATATAATTTTGAAAAGGTTCGTAAGATATCAGCTGGGAGAATAATGCAGGGACTCAATTATAAAAGGATACTGCTCAAGGTCAGCGGTGAGGCTTTAGCCGGCGAAAATAAATGCGGCATAGACCCCGACGTAATAAATTTTGTATCGCGTGAAATAAAATCCGTTATAGACGCCGGAACCGAAGTTGCGGTCGTCATTGGCGGAGGCAATATATTCAGGGGTTTCAGCAAGTCTTCCAAAGGGCTTGGAATAGAACGCTCCCAGGGTGATTACATGGGTATGCTTGCCACTGTTATAAATGCTCTTGCGCTTCAGGCGAGTCTCGAAGATAACGGCGTGATATCCAGGGTTCAGACCGCTATCGCGATGCAGCAGGTAGCAGAACCTTATATTAGACGCAGGGCATTGCGGCACTTAGAAAAAAGAAGAGTAGTCATATTTGCCGCTGGGACCGGCAATCCTTATTTTACTACGGATACCGCGGCGTCGCTAAGGGCGATGGAAATCCACGCAGACGTAATTCTTAAAGCTACCAGAATAGAAGGTGTATTTAGCGACGACCCGCTCTTAAATGCGCAAGCCGTAAAGTTTGAAAGGCTAACTTATATCGATGTTTTAAATAAAAATTTAAAGGTTATGGATTCTACTTCCATATCCTTGTGTATGGACAACAGTCTGCCGATAGTCGTCTTTAATCTGTTGGTTCCTGGTAATCTGCTGAAAGTAGTTAAGGGCGAACCTATAGGCACCGTAATCACGAATCCTTAATTTTTTAAGAGGCGGATATTATGAACGAACAGGAATTTATTAGCGAGATTAAAGCAAAAATGTCCCACGCGATAGCATCTTATAAAAATGAACTTTCGAGGATTAGGACGGGAAGGGCTTCCACGGGATTAATAGACGCTATCAACGTTGAATATTATGGTTCCGTTTCGCCTATAATAAGGCTTGCTACTATTTCGGTACCTGACAGCAGGACTATAACTATAAATCCTTGGGATGCCGGCTCTCTTCCTGCCATAGAAAAGGCTATACAGAAATACGACCCGTCTTTAAATCCCTCCAACGACGGGAAAAGCATAAGCATTGTCATACCAGCGTTAACACAGGAAAGGCGCAAGGAAATAATAAAGCAGGTTAGTAAATTGTCCGAGTCTATAAAACAGGAAATAAGAAATTTCAGGCGGCTTGCAAACGAAAAAATAAAATCCTCGGAGAAATCAAAAGAAATATCGGAAGATATATCCTTTAAAATTCAGAAAAAAGTTCAGGAATTGACCGACGGCTTTATCAAGGAAGTAGATGAAATAACCAAACGTAAAGAAAAAGAAATATCGGAAGTATGACCTTTAAAAATATTCCTAACCATCTTGCGGTTATTATGGACGGAAACGGCAGATGGGCAAAGAAGAGAAATTTAGAAAGGATTTACGGACATATAGAAGGAATAAAATCTTTAAAATCGGTTATTAAAGGGGTAATGCACCATAAAATCAGATATCTTACAGTTTTTGCTTTTTCTACGGAAAATTGGCAAAGACCCTCTGAAGAAGTAGATTCTTTAATGCATCTTCTTAGCGAATATATAGATTTAGAACTTCCTTATCTTATAAAAAACAAAATCAGGCTTAAATTTATAGGAAATACAGAAAATATTCCTGAAAATTCAAAATCCGCAATGTTGAATGCCGAAGAAAAGACTAAAAATTTTAATGAATTGATTTTTAGCCTTGCTCTTAGTTATGGCTCTAAAGAAGAAATATTAAACGCTGTTTGCAAGATTGCGGAAGACGTTAAAAAAGGCTCGATAGACGTTAAAGATATAAACGGCGCCCTTCTATCTTCTTATCTTTACACGGCAGGCATTCCAGACCCGGACTTTCTCATAAGAACAAGCGGCGAACAGAGACTGTCTAACTTTATGCTTTATCAGGCAGCTTATGCCGAGATATATTTTACTAAAACTCTATGGCCGGATTTCAGGAAGAAAAATTTAAATGCCGCATTAAAAAATTATGAAAAAAGGGTAAGAAGATTTGGAAAAACCGAGATTTGACCCTAAAAGATTTATATTCGGTATTATATTCGGAATAACGATAGTTTTATCTATTTTTTTACTTAATATATACGAATTTTTTTTAATTTCCGCAATCCTAACCGCGCTCTCAGTTTATGAAATATACGGCATATTTGACTTAACCGGATATAAATACTTCATACTGCCGGAAATTCTTTCTGTATTGGTCGTCTTTTCTTTCGCTTTCCTAAAGCCCTCCGGTTTAATATTTATTCTTTTTTTGTCGTCTTTATTGATTTTTATTAAAAATATAATTTCTTTTAAAACCGACTCGGGAAAAAGCATTTTTATAGATATTTTTTCCATATTTTACGCCGGTTTCCTTATATCTTTTCTGTTAAAAATTCTTCAACTTTCAGGGGGAAGGCTTCTTCTTTTATTGCTATTCGTAATTATATGGGCATCCGATATTTTTGCGTATTACGGCGGAAGGCATTTCGGCAGGCATAAGCTGATTTTTTCGCTTAGCCCTAAAAAGACCGTAGAGGGCGCGATAATAGGCTTCTTGTCTGCGGTTTTAGTTGCTTTTGTTTTCAGGATATTTATAATGGATTACAAAAGATTTGACTTTACTTCCTTCATAATTTTGTGTTCGGCAGCAGTTATAGCCGGAATGTTCGGCGATTTAACAGAATCTTTAATTAAGAGGAATGGAGGGAAAAAAGACTCTGGATATTTAATCCCCGGTCACGGCGGAATACTGGACAGAATAGACAGCGTAATACTTGCGGCGCCAGTTTTTTATTACATTGCGGTATATTATTTAAAATTTTGAAAATAAAAAATACAAATATGCGTAATATATTTATTGCCGGTTCTACCGGTTCTATAGGCAAAAATGCTTTAAATGTAATTGCCGGCTATCCTGATAAACTTTCTGCAAAAGCCATTGCAGCCGGTCATTTTACCGACGAACTAAAAGAGCAGGTTTTACTTTTTAAACCTTCATACTGCGTTCTCTCAACTAAGGCGGAATCTAATAAGGCTAAAGAATCATTCAAAAACATAAAGGGCGTTAAGACAAAATTTACTTTCGGCGAAGAAGGTTTCAGAGAGGTTGTTTTAAAAGGAGATTTAGAAATAGTTTTGAACGCTATAAGCGGTTCTTCAGGTCTTATGCTTTCATATATGAGTCTTGCCGCGGGGAAAGACCTTGCTCTTGCAAATAAGGAATCCATGGTTATGGCCGGAGATATTCTTAACAAGACCGCTAAGTCGTTTAATGCTAAAATAATACCGGTAGATTCGGAACATTCTGCATTATTCCAGTGTTTAAGGTGCGGAGCAAAATCTGACGTAAAAAAATTAATCTTAACGGCGTCAGGCGGTCCGTTTTACAATAAAGATAAAGCCGATTTTAAAAATATTACCGTCGATATGGCTTTGAATCATCCTAAATGGAAAATGGGTAAAAAGATAACCATAGATTCTTCTACCCTTGCAAACAAAGGTCTTGAAATTATAGAAGCCTGTTATTTATTTAATATTGATGAAAAACAGGTCGATGTCTTAATACATCCTCAGGCCGCAGTTCATTCGATGGTAGAATTTAATGACGGTTCCATTATGGCCCAGATGGGCGCCGCCGATATGAAAGGACCTATAGGATATGCCCTTTCTTATCCAAGACGGTTTAAAGGATTAATGAAACCTATTAATCTCGCAGAGATAGGAAGACTGGATTTTTTTGCCCCGGATAACGAAAAATTCCCCTTTTTAAATCTGGCAAGATATGCTATAAAAACAGGGAAAAGTATGCCAGCCGTTTTTTGCGTGGCGAACGAATTTTTTGTAAATTCTTTTTTGGAAGGGAAAATATCATTTAATAAAATAGCGGTAAACGTTGATAAAGTTATGCAGTCGCATAAACTTTTTAATCTAAACGCCATAGAAGACGTAATAGAGGCAAAAAATCAGGCAGAGTCGCTTTCAAAACAGGTAAGGTAATGAAAAAAATCTGACTATTTGCATTATAATTAATATATAATATTTATTTGGGCTCACTGGAAATCGAATGGAGGTCTATATTATTTTATGATATTGGAATCTTATCTTGGAAAATATCCGAAGATTGACGAAACCGTATATCTTAGCGAAAATACGGTCATTATAGGAGACGTAGTAATAGGAAAAGGTTCAAGCATATGGTTCGGTTCGGTTGTGAGAGGCGACGTAAATTATATAAGAATAGGAAATAATACCAACGTCCAGGATAACAGCGTGCTTCATGTCCAGCACGATACGGGACCTCTTATAATCGGCAACGGGGTTACTATAGGACACAGCGTTAACCTTCACGGATGCGAAATAGGCGATAACTGTCTTATAGGCATAGGGGCAATCGTATTGACCGGAGCGCGTATTGGCAAAAACTGTATTATAGCCGCCGGTTCATTAGTCAAGGAAAATGCGGTAATACCGGATGGTTCTTTGGTTGCCGGCATTCCGGGAGTAATTAAAAAAAATCTCAACGATAAAGAAATAGAATCCATAAGGGAATCGGCAAATAATTACATAAAATATGTAAAAAGATACAGGGGAGAGTAAAAAATAAGGGGATAAATTTGGCAAAAAAAGCGTCTATAGATATTGGTACCAATACCGTAAGGTGCCTGATTACCGGAGCCGGCAACAATCTGCTGAGTCCGGAGTACGTTGATATGAAGATTATAAGGCTTGGAGAAAACTTTAAAAAAGAAGGCATTATAACGGCTTCATCAATTCGCAGGTTAACGGACGCTTTAAAAATTTATACCGATAAATTAATAGAATTCGGTATCGAACCTGGTGAAGCGGTAATAACCGGCACAAGCGTACTTAGGGACGCTCCAAACGCCGTTGACGTAAAAAATATTCTTCTTAAAGAATTTGGACTTAAACTTAGGATTATTAGCGGGGAAGAGGAAGCGTTAACAACCCTTAAAGGGATTTCTTCCTGTTTTAATAATTTGAATGAATTTTATTCTATTGACATAGGCGGAGGCTCTACAGAGTACGCATGCGTTAAAAACGGGGTTCCGTTATGGAAATACAGCCTTAATATGGGCGTAGTCCATCTGACCGAAGAAATTATAAAATCCGACCCGGTTTCAAGGGAAGACTTGTTGAGGTTGGAGAGCAGGATAGACGAGGAATTGTCTTCTTTAAAAGTCCAAATTTTAAAAAAGGGATATTCGTTTGAACCTTTGACATTGATAGGGACTGCCGGAACGGCGACGACCCTTGCAATGGTAGATTCAGAAATGACAGAATATGAAAGGATTAAGATAAACGGATATTTTTTAAAAAAAGAAAGCACGGCAATTATTTATAAAAAATTTATCAACGCAAAAATTACGGACAGATTGAAAATTAAAGGCGTAGAATCCGGAAGGGAAGATCTTGTGCTTGCCGGTGCCGCTATAATGCTTAAGAGCATGGATTTTTTCGAAGTTCAAGGCTTTAAGGTTTCCGAGTGCGGACTGCTCGAAGGGCTAATTGCCTAAAGAATAAATTAACATTAAGAGTGACGGACTTAGTTCGTTACTATTTAAGAGAGGTTAATTAAACATGAAAGAAATTATAACTGAATCATTAAGTTTTGACGATGTCTTGATAGTTCCGGATTACTCGGAAATACTTCCAAAAGACGTCGATTTAAAAACTAAATTTTCCAGAAATATAAATTTAAACATACCGTTAGTCAGCGCGGCTATGGATACCGTTACCGAAGCAAAAACAGCTATTTCATTAGCGCGCGAAGGCGGAATTGGCGTAATTCATAAAAACTTAAGTATCGACCAGCAAAAAGCCGAAGTGGATAAGGTTAAAAAATCGGAAAGCGGGATGATTACGAACCCTATAAAGGTCAATCCAGACGATAAAATTTCCCATGCCTTGGACCTTATGAAAAAGTATATGATTTCCGGAGTTCCAGTTGTAGAAGGGGACAGGCTGGTAGGCATACTTACGAATAGGGACTTAAGATTTTCCGTTAATCTTAACGAAAAAGTAGCTAATGTTATGACCAAGGAGCATCTTGTTACGGTTCCGGTAGGAACTACTCTGGAAGATGCTAAAAAAACGCTGCACGAGAAGAAGATAGAAAAACTCCTGGTCGTGGATAAAGATTTTAACTTAAAAGGTTTAATAACCATTAAGGATATAGAAAAAATTAAAAAATATCCTAATTCATGCAAAGATTCTTTGGGCAGATTAAGGGTTGCGGCGGCAGTCGGAATTTCTAAAGATACCGAAGACAGGGTAGAAGCCCTTGCCAAAGCTGAAATCGATGCTATAGTAATAGATACGGCTCACGGTTATTCCAAGGGCGTAATAGAAATGATAAAGTCTTTAAAGAAACGGTATAAAATGGATATAGTAGCAGGAAATATTGCCACTAAAGACGCCGCCGAAGCCCTGGTTAAAGCCGGAGTGGACGCGGTAAAAGTAGGTATAGGACCCGGCTCTATATGTACTACAAGGGTAGTAGCAGGTGTGGGTGTTCCGCAACTATCAGCTATTATACAATGTTCAGTCGTATATGATAAAAGCGGCGTTCCCGTCATCGCAGATGGAGGTATTAAATTTTCCGGCGACGTTTCCAAAGCCATAGCCGGAGGCGCTAACTGCGTAATGATAGGCAATCTTTTTGCCGGTACCGAGGAAAGTCCCGGAGAAACTATAATTTATCAGGGAAGAAGCTATAAGGTATACAGGGGTATGGGCTCTCTCGGCGCAATGGTAAGCGGCTCAAAAGACAGATATTTCCAGTCGCATATAAAAGACGAGTCCAAATTCGTTCCCGAAGGCATAGAGGGAAGAGTTCCTTATAAAGGAACGCTTTCAGATGCGGTTAACCAGCTGACAGGCGGACTGCGCGCCGGTATGGGTTATTGCGGCGTCCGTTCGATAGAAGAGCTTAGAACAAAAACCAGATTTATAAAAATTACTTCGTCCGGTCTTAAAGAAAGCCACGTCCACGACGTAATTATAACAAGGGAGGCGCCTAATTACAGGCTGGACTAATCTAATGAAAAAAAGCGGTTCAAAAATACTTATAATAGACTTCGGTTCCCAATATACTCAGCTTATCGCCAGAAAAATAAGGGAAAGCAAAGTTTATTGCGAGATATATCCGTTTAATTCGCCTCTTGATAAAATAAAAGATTTCAATGCCGACGGCATTATACTTTCAGGAGGACCTTCCTCCGTTTACGATAAAGACGCTCCCGTTATATCTAAAGAAATATTCAAAATAAATGTCCCTTTTTTAGGCATATGCTACGGTATGCAGATTACGGCGCATCTTCTAGGAGGGGAAGTAATGTCCGCGAAAAACCGCGAATACGGACACTCAAATCTTAACACTATAAAAGAAAGCCCGCTTTTTAAAGGATGCGAAAAATCGAGCAGGGTTTGGATGAGTCACGGAGATATAATCGTAAAGATACCGCGTGGCTTTAACATAACGGCGCAGACGGAAACGTGCGATACGGCAGCTTTTGAAAATCCAGAAAAAAAAATATACGGTTTACAGTTTCATCCCGAAGTTATACATACCGCCTGCGGAACAAAAATATTGAACAATTTTTTATTTGATATAGCAAAGGTAAAAGGAGATTGGGAATTAGGAGATTTTATAACCGGCAAAGTCAGGGAAATAAAAGAGGCGGTTGACGGGGGAAAAGCCATATGCGCCCTGTCCGGAGGGGTTGATTCCACGGTTGCCGCAGTTCTCACGAATTTGGCTATTAAAGACAGGTTGAAATGTATATTTGTCGATAACGGCTTACTCAGGGAAAACGAGGCGAAATCGGTTATGAAATATTACAGGGAAAATCTTAACCTCAATGTTAAGCAGGTAAATGCTTCAGGTTTATTTTTAAAAGAATTGAAAGGAGTTACAGACCCTGAAAGAAAACGGAAAATTATAGGAAAACTTTTTATAAAAATATTTGAAAAAGAGGCTGAAAAAATAAATGGAGTAAAATTTCTCGTTCAGGGAACGCTTTATCCCGACGTTATTGAATCTGTAAAGGTATTCGGGGCTTCAAGCATCATCAAAAGCCATCATAACGTAGGCGGACTGCCTAAAAAATTAAATCTAAAATTAATCGAACCATTAAGAGAATTATTCAAGGACGAAGTACGAATAATCGGAAAAAATATCAAGGTTCCAGATGAGATAATAAAAAGGCAGCCGTTTCCCGGACCCGGTTTGGCAATAAGGATAATAGGCGAAGTCGATAAGCGCAGGCTTGAAGTCTTAAGAAAGGCGGATGCAATAGTAATGGCAGAAATAAAAAAAGCCGGATTATATGATAAAGTATGGCAGTCTTTTCCGGTGCTTGTTCCAGTTAAGACCGTAGGGGTTATGGGAGATAAAAGAAGTTACGAGTCCGTGGTAGCCCTTCGCGCCGTGACGTCATCAGACGGAATGACGGCAGATTTTGCAAAATTGGATTATGATATCTTAAGGATATGTTCTTCCAGAATAATTTCGGAAATAAAAGGAGTAAACAGGGTTGTTTACGATATTACTTCAAAACCGCCTTCGACGATAGAATGGGAATAAAATTATGAATCCATTTGTACACCTTCATCTTCATTCGCATTACAGTCTTTTAGACGGGGCTATTAAAATTGACGACATAATAAATAAAGCCATCGAATTTAATATGCCTTCGGTAGCCATAACGGACCACGGCAATATGTTCGGGGCTATCGAGTTTTACGAAAAAGCCGAAGAAAAAAAAATAAAACCCATAATCGGCTGCGAGATGTATGTATCCAAGTCGGATATGAAACATAAAAGCGCAAGCGAAAAATATTATTATCATCTTATACTGCTTGCCAAAGACGACGAAGGTTATCAGAACCTGTCCAAATTGGTATCTAAATCTTATATAGACGGGTTTTATTATAAACCCAGAATAGACAAGAATATTCTTAAAGACTGCCATAAAGGCTTAATCGCCCTTTCCGCCTGCATAAAAGGTGAAATTCCATATAACATAGTCCAAGGAAAGTACGACGTCGCTGAAGAAAGCCTTAAATATTATTTAGAACTCTTTAAAGACGATTTTTATTTAGAAATGCAGGTTCAGGGCATGGAAGAGCAGATAACCGCCAATAAAGGGTTGCTCGACTTGTCTAAAAAATACGGCGTGCCGCTAGTAGCAACTAACGACTGCCATTACCTTCTTAAAGACGACTATGAGGCTCACGACGTCCTGTTGTGTATTCAGACGGGCAAGACCGTGGAAGACAAAGACAGAATGAGATTTTCTACGAAAGACCTTTATTTCAGGTCGCAGGAAGAAATGAAGGAGATTTTCAGTGAATATCCCCCGGAAGTAATTTCAAACACTAAGATAATAGCCGATAAGTGTAATTTTTCGTTTAAGCTTAAAGAAGGGCATTATTTTCCGCAATTCAAGAGTAAAGAAAATAAAAATTCTGATGACGTTCCAGAAATTTCAGTGGAAGATTTTTTTGAACTTGAGGCGAGGAAAGGGTTTGAAGATATTTTTATAAAAAATCCTACGAAGACCGCCGCAGAATCTTATTTAAACAGAGAGGACGAATATAAGGCAAGGCTCGATATGGAAATCGAGGTAATTAAAAAATCTAATTTCGCCGGATATTTTTTAATAGTATCCGACTTTATTAAATACGCGAAAGAGCATAATATTCCGGTGGGACCCGGCAGGGGCTCCGCCGCCGGAAGTCTTGCCGCCTACTGCTTAAAAATTACCGAAATCGACCCTATTAAATATGATTTGATGTTTGAGAGATTTCTTAATCCTGAAAGAATAAGCATGCCCGATATAGACTCGGATTTCTGCATAAACGGCAGGGACGAGGTAATTAAATACGTAGCCGGCAAGTACGGCGAAGAACAGGTTTCCCAGATAATAACTTTCGGAACTATGCTCGCAAAAGCGGTAATACGGGATACCGGAAGGGCTTTAAATATGCCTTACGCCGAGGCAGATAAAATAGCAAAGCTTGTTCCAAACACGCTAGGCATAACTCTTGAAGACGCTATAAAACAGGAGCCTAAACTTCGTGGGCTAATAGAAACAAACCCTAAAGTAAAAAAATTAATAGAAATCGCAAAAAGGCTTGAAGGACTTGCGAGACATGCCAGCACACACGCCGCGGGAGTAGTTATTTCGAACGAGCCGATTCATAATTATATGCCGTTATATAAAGGAACTAAAGAAACGGACGTTATTACTACTCAATACACCGGAACAGACTTAGAAAAATTGGGATTCATCAAGTTCGACTTTCTTGGTTTAAAAACCCTTACCGTTATGGATGAAGCTATCAGGCTTATAAACGATTCTAAAACAGGCACTCTAAAGGAAAATTTGGACGGGCAAGGCGTTAATTTTAATATATACGATATCGATTTAAACGACAGGGCTACGTTTAAACTTTTATCCGCGGGAGACACCACTGGAGTCTTTCAGCTTGAGAGTTCAGGCATGAAAGAATTAATAAAAAAACTAGTTCCTAATTCGTTTGAAGATTTAATACCGCTAGTCGCCTTATACAGGCCCGGACCTCTCGGCAGCGGCATGGTCGACGACTTTATTAAAGCGAAACACGGCAAAGCAAAAATACATTATATTCATCCGTCGTTGAAAGATATATTGCAGGACACATACGGCGTAATGCTTTATCAGGAACAGATAATGAAAGTAGCTACAAATCTTGCCGGATTTTCCATGGGAGAGGCTGACGTTTTAAGAAAGGGCGTCGGTAAAAAACAGGCAGAGCTTATAAATAAAATGAAGGATAAATTTATTGCCGGCTGTAAGTCAAACGGCATAGAAGAGTCAAAATCTGAAAAGATTTTTTCATTAATTGTCAAGTTCGGCGAATACGGATTTAATAAATCCCATTCGACAGCTTATGCCTATATCGCCTATATGACGGCATATCTAAAAGCAAATTACAAGGAACATTTTACCGCGGCTCTTTTATCAAGCGAAATGTCTAATACGGATAAATTGGCAAAGATAATAAACGAGGCGAAGTCGGGAACTAATGCCTGCGAAATATTGCCGCCTTCCGTCAATGAGTCATCCGAAAGGTTTTCGATAGTAAAAACAGGTACGGAAACAAACGGTAAGCTTGCAATACGTACCGGGCTTGGAGGCGTTAAAAATGTCGGAAAAGCCGCGATAGATTCTATCCTGCAGACAAGGGAAAATAAATTATTTAAGGATTTATCCGATTTTTGTTTGAGGGTGGATACCCGTAAAGTTAATAAAAGAACTATAGAAAATTTAATTAAAAGCGGCGCTTTGGATATCGGCGGGGAGTCTAGAAAATGGATGCT
This sequence comes from bacterium, assembly GCA_021777135.1. Taxonomy (GTDB): domain Bacteria; phylum SZUA-79; class SZUA-79; order Acidulodesulfobacterales; family Acidulodesulfobacteraceae; genus Acidulodesulfobacterium_A. The sequence continues at coordinate 167,817 of JAJYDX010000002.1, forward strand.
GGATAATTTAGAAGCGGTAATGGACGAAGCAGTCCGCAAAAGAGAGAAAGAAGATTCAGGTCAGGTCGATTTGTTTGTATCTATGGGAGAAAGCGTAAATTACGATAACGGGAAAGACGATTCTTATTTAACGGTTTCGGGAGAAAAAGACGATAAAAAGTCCATACTTGCTTTTGAAAAAGAATCGTTGGGATTTTACCTTTCAGGCCATCCTTTGGACGGCTATGAAGAAAAAATTAAACTGCTAGGCATAAAATCGGTTGCGGATATTGTATCGGAATATTTGAAGGCTGACGACAAAGGCGGTCAGGCGGGTTCGGAAGCGCGTCAGCAGGGGCAGCAGCGTTCCACGGCTGAAAAAACATATAAAATGGCTGGAATCATAAATCAGCTCAAAGTGCATAAAACAAGAAATAATGATAAAATGGCGTCTTTTATATTGAATGATAAAAATTCAAACGTGGAAGCTGTTTTTTTTCCGAAAAACTTTTTAAAATACGAAGAAATACTTGGGACGAACCAGCCCGTTGTTTTAACCGGCAGAATAGACTTTTCAGGATTGAATGCTGCTTACAATAACGGCGGCAGGGGTTTAGGCTCGCCGGAAGACTCCGTTGAAGATGCGTTAGATAAAGGAGGCAACAATAAGACGGATGCCGTAAAGTCAGGGTATGACGGAAGTTATGACGACGTAGATTTAGACATTAAAGTTATAGGGGAAAGCATTGAGCTATTAGACGGGATTAAAGTAAAAAGACAGGCAAAACCTGAAGAAGAAGTATGCATAATAGAAATAAAAGAAAGCTCGTCTTTTTTAGGCGAAGGAGAATTTAAAAACTTTCTTTCCGAGATAAAAAGCAGTCTGTCTGATTATAGGGGAAGTTCCAAGGTAATCTTAAAAATGGCAGGATATAATATAGCTTTAAACGGGACGTTGAAGGTCGATAAAGCATTGTTGAAAACAAAACTTTCGGCCGATTACTTGAATATTATATAATCAATGATATAATAAGAAACGATACGCCAATTTTAATAACTAAAGATATATAATAGTAATATATAATAAAATATATTTATGGCAATACAATATTTGGAATTTGAGAAACCGATAATTGAACTCGAACAGAAGATAGAGGAGCTGAAGACCTTTAATCTTGGCGGTTTTGCCAATGTGGAAGATGAAATAAAAAACCTTGAAGCTAAAAAGGACAAGCTCACAAAGGACATATTTAAGAATATAAACAGCTGGCAGATTACCCAGTTATCCAGGCATCCTTTGAGACCTTATGCGATGGATTATATAGACCTGATTACGGAAAATTTTTCTGAACTTCACGGGGACAGGCTTTTTATGGATGACAAAGCCGTAGTAGGCGGTTTTTGTTTTATTAAGGATAAAGTTTCCGGCCATAAACAGAAAGCGTTGATAGTCGGTCATCAGAAAGGACGCAATACAAAAGACAAGATGTGCAGAAATTTCGGTATGCCGCACCCGGAAGGATACAGAAAAGCGCAGAGATTGTTCAATCTTGCCGAAAAATATTCCATACCGATTGTTACGCTTATCGATACGCCCGGCGCTTATCCGGGCTTAGGCGCGGAGGAAAGGGGGCAGTCTGAAGCTATAGCAAAAACTATATATACCCTGCTTAATGTGTCCGTTCCAGTCGTATCGGTAATAATAGGGGAAGGAGGAAGCGGAGGCGCGCTTGCTTTCGGAACCGGAAACAGGGTTTTAATGATGGAATATTCGGTTTATTCCGTAATATCGCCAGAGGGATGCGCTTCCATACTGTATAAAGACACTTCCAAAACAGAGGATGCGGCTAATTCTTTGAAGCTTACGGCAAAAGACCTCCTGAACGATTCTAAGGTTATCGACGGCGTCATACCAGAGCCGCTCGGCGGCGCTCACAGGGACGCCCCGCTAGCTTCGGAAAATCTAAAAAAAGCTATTTTAGAAAATATAGAAGAGCTTAAAGGATATACGGGAGAGGTTTTAAGAAACGAAAGAATAAAAAAATTTGCAAATTATTAATTTAATATTAATTCATATATTTTAATATGCCTGTAGAGTATCCGGATATAGCATATTTTTTGTCTAAAGACCTTATATCTAAAAATACCAGAGACGAAATTTACGAAAAAATTTCCGTTACCGCCTCAAACTTCATAAAAAGCGATGCTGTAACGATATTTATGTTAAACGAGGACACCGAGAAGATAAATTGCGTTAAATATTATCTTGACGATAAATTTATCAAAAAAGATTTGGAAATACTTCTCGGGGAAGGATTGATAGGTTCTGTAATAGAAAACGGAGAGCCTCTGGTAAGCGGAAACCTAAAATCAGATTTATCGGATATATATTACGAACTGGAAAGGCAGTTTACGGGAATGTCTTCGATGTTAAGCGTTCCCGTCTATGCCGGTTCTCTCGTCCTAGGCTCTTTAAATATATACAGGAAAGATAATTACGAGTTTTCCGAAGAAGAAATTAATATCGCAAAATTTATAGCCATGATGGGGGGTATTTTTATATATAGCCTCACTTTGTATGAAAATGCTAATCTTTTATATTTAAGGCAAAAAGAAGAAAGTCAAAAAATCGCAAATCTTTTGGAGATTTCAAAACTTGTTTCGTCTTCATTGGAGCTTTCCAGCATAATAGATTATTCTGTAAAAAGGCTGATGATTTTTACAAAAACCGACCGGGCGCTGGTATACTTTAAAGACAAAGATAAAGATAAAGAGGGAAGTAAATTCTGCTATGAATTTTTTAACTGCAATATGACGGGATGTTCCATATTTGGGGGCAACTTAAACTGTTACAATATGACAGAGTTTGAATGTCCTTTCGTAAAATGTCCGCCGGAGCCCAAAATATTGCATAAATGCACAAAGATAAACTGTCCGTTCTTTAAAGACATGACGCTGAAATTATTTAAAAGTTACAATATGGACGATTCATTTCGCGGGCATGGAGTTATGAAGCTGGAAGAATGTAAATGCCTTAGTACTTTAAGCTCTGATTATCCGACCATCAATTATTACGACGAAAATAACGCCGGACGCAAAGATAACGCCTGCGATTGTTTTTTTAACGATATCGCAAAACAGACTTTTATCGGAATACCGGTTAAAACCGATAAAGATTTTTTAGGCATTATCTTTCTTTTCGGTAATAAAAAAACAGAGTATTCAGTTGAAACGGTAGATTTTATATCAAATATTTCAAATATAATTTCCGTAGCGGCATATAATGCCCAAACGCTAAATTATATCGAGGAAGAGCATTTTGAAACAATAAGTTCCATATCGGAGGCGATAGAAGCCAGAGATACTTATACTAGAACCCACGGCGACAGGTTAATAGACTACGGAGTCTTGGTGGGCAGAGAAATGGGTCTGACTGAAAATGAAATAAAAAATATCAGATACGCGGCGGCAATGCACGACGTAGGAAAAATAGGCATAAAGGATTCAATATTAAATAAACAAGGAAGACTGACTGAAGAAGAATATCAGGAGATTAAGAAACATCCCGAAATAGGCTACAATATGCTTAAAAAAATTAAATTTTTAAGCCATATCGCCAACGACGTGCTTCATCATCAGGAAAGATACGACGGAAAAGGTTATCCTGCCGGAATTTCCGGTGACGATATACCGATTGTGGCAAGAATAATAGCGGTAGTTGACACTTTCGACGCTATGACTACAGACAGGCCATACAGAAAGGCTCTTTCTGAAGATACCGCCTTAGAAGAGATAAAGAAAAATTCTGGAACGCAGTTTGACCCTAAAGTAGTAGACGCTTTTTTGAAAACTTTTAAATCCTATAAATTGCAATAATTACGGCTGCGGCATACCTCAAATTACATTCAGATATAATTACGGATAAACGGGCTTAAGGCTTTAATGATTAGTATTTAATATTGCGTGACCGGTTCGGGCTAAATACCGCCTGCATGAAATAAAAATACATCTATTTATTATAAATAATATGGCAAACGGCAAGATAAAATTTATTATGATTCAGGGAACGTCGAGTTCTGCCGGTAAAAGCGCCTTGACGGCAGGATTCCTCAGATATTTTTCTATAAAAGGCATCGACTGCTCGCCTTTCAAATCGCAAAATATGTCTCTTAACAGTTTTGTCACGGAAGACGGTTTTGAAATTGCAGTGTCGCAGGCGGTCCAGTCGGAAGCGGCTTTTAAAAAACCTTCAATGCAGATGAACCCTATTTTAATTAAACCGTCGTCCGATAACGAAATGCATTTAATAGTCGAAGGAAAGCATTTTGGCAATATGGATTTTAAGCAATACAATGCCAGAAAAAATTTTTTTTTAAAAAAAGCGACCTGTTCATTTGAATTTTTAGCCGGTAAAAATGAGCTTATAATTGCGGAGGGCGCCGGAAGTCCGGCGGAAATTAATTTATTCAAATACGATATCGCAAATATGGGCTTTGCAGAGGTTTACGATATTCCCGTTATTCTTGCCGCGGATATAGAAAGAGGCGGAGTGTTCGCTTCGCTTTACGGAACAGTCAGGCTTCTTCCGCCAAAATGGAGGAGGCTGGTAAAAGGTTTTATCATAAATAAATTCAGGGGCGATGCGTCCATACTCGAACCCGGAATAAAACAAATTGAAAATAAACTTAAAATACCATGTCTCGGCGTCGTTCCGCATATTCAAAACCTGCATATAGAGGCTGAAGACAGCCTTAATTTTAAAAGTCCAGGCATCAACGCGGAAATAAAAAGCACGCGGAAATCCGCGGAACAAAAGATTAATATCGGCATAGTCCGTTTAGGCCATATTTCTAATTTTAACGAGTTCGACCCTCTTTTTTTCGACGAAAGGCTTGCGGTAAGATTTTTCGAATATGTTCCCACAAAAACCGGCGAATTCGATATGGTAATAATACCCGGGTCTAAATCTACCGTCGCAGATTTAACCGCGGTTAAAAAATCAGGTATTTTCGATTATATAAGGCGTTTCTCGAAACGCGGAATAGTTATGGGCATATGTGGCGGTTTTCAAATGATGGGAGAGCGCATAACCGACCCTCACAATCTTGAACCGTCCGCTTCCGCCGGACACGACTCCGGGTGCGGCATCCGCGGCTTCGGTTTTTTTAAAACGGAAACGGAATTGCATAAAGAAAAGATACTCGTTAACCAAAAATATAAACTTAAAATTAACGGCGAATCCAGCGAACATTTTTTAAGAGGATACGAAATTCATAACGGAAGGACATTTTTTTCTAAGGATTATAAAGGTGAAAATATTGGAACGCGCATATTGGAGCCAGCCTCATACGAAGGCGGCGGCTTTTCCCCGGAGGCGGGCATCTTGTCTGAAGACAATAAAAAAATTGGGACTTATATTCATGGATTATTCGGCAACGAAATATTTAAAGATTTTGTTGTGGAATTGATAAATAAAAATATTCATTCGCGCGGATTAAAACTAAAACCAGGCACCGTTATCCGTTCTTATGAAACGGTTAAAAACGACAGTTTTAATTTGTTATCGGAAAACATAGAAAGACATATAAATACTAAACTCCTTAGAAAAATAATCGGAATTTAAAAGAATTTTTTAGAAGACATATATGTTCCGGCTATGCCCGATACTACGGCTATTAAAAATACCAGAGCTATTTGGACAGGATTTAAAAAAATTATTTTTATGTGAAAAAATTTAAGAAAACTGTCGAATCTATAAAATATAAATATTTTATAGATTGCGAATAAAAGAAAGATGGAAACCGAAAACGATAAAATAGTACCTATTTCCCCTTCTATAAACATCGGTATCCTGACGTAATTGTTAGTGGCTCCTATAAGCTTTAATATTTCTATTTCGTTTTGTTTTCTAAGGATAACTAATTTTATAGCGCTGTATGATATAAAAATAGATAATATAAATAAAAATATAAAAAGAATAAGACCTATAACTTTAGTGAAAAACATAAACTGTACTATTTTATCCTGAAGCATTTTATTGTAATAAACAAGTTTAACGCCTTTCATAGACTTTACCCGCAGGTAGATGTTGCTCAGAAAAATACTGCTGACCGCATTTTTTTTAAAATTAATTTTTATAAACGCGGGAAAATTATCCGGATTAGCATCTTTTAAAATAGATTTAAGATGCTTTACTTTTTTTTCTAAAAATTTCATGGAAGATTTATCGTTGTAATATAATGCCTTCTTAACGCCGTTAAGTCCCTCGATAAAGTTCAGAACGTTTTTTTTATCCGAATTATTTTTATTTTTTAAAAAAACTATCATTACGTTGCTTTTTTGAAAAATATTCATATAGTTATAAATATTTATATAACACAGAAGAAAAAACAGCATTATAAAGAATGAAAAAGACATTATCAAAAAAGCGAAAATGTTGCCGGAAATATTAGATTTAATATTCAATACGGCAATTTTAAAATAGTTCAAGAAATAATTAACTCTTTGTGATATCAATTACCCTTGCCCTCCCCATGTTCGCTATAAGGTGTTTGTCGTGAGTAGCCAGCATTACCGTAGTTCCTTTATTATTGAAAGATTTTATTATATCTATTATGATTCCGGAAGTTTCTTCGTCAAGATTTCCGGTAGGTTCGTCGGCAAGCAGGACCTGCGGGTTCTGAACAAGGGCTCTGGCGATTGCGGTTCTTTGCTGTTCGCCGCCTGATAAACTTAATGGAAATTCATCTTTTTTAGTGTAAAGCTCTACGGCTTTTAATATTTCGGAAACGTTTTTTGTTATAATGTTTCCGAAAATTCCTGAAACTTCTAATCCGAGAGCGACGTTCTGAAAAACCGTCCTGTTAGGCAGGAGTTTAAAATCTTGAAATACAAAACCTATCTTTCTTCTTAAAAATGGTATCTCGCGGGGTTTTAAGTCCTGAAGTTCGGTTCCTAAAAACCTTACCGCTCCATGCGTAGGCTTTTCGAGAGCCGTAAGCATTTTAAGGGTAGTAGTTTTACCGGCGCCCGACGGTCCGGTAATGAAAATGAATTCGCCTTTATCGACGGTAAAATTCAAATCCCTTAAAATATAATTTTTATCGTAGTTTTTATATACGTGGCTGAATTCTATCAAATTTATGGGGACCTTTATTTTTTACAATATTCGTCAATACTTTTCCTAAACTTTAATGCTTCGTCAAGAGGATTTGCCGCATTGGAAACAGCGCTTATTACTGCCGCTCCGCTAACGCCTGCCGCGGCTAGTTCTTTGATATTATATGTATTAATTCCCCCTATAGCTATAACCGGTATTTTGACCGCTTTACAAATTTCAGTTAAAACTTCGCGTTTCATCGAATCCCCGGCATCCGGTTTGGAGTTGGTCGGATATGCCGGCCCGGCGCCTATGTAGTCCGCGCCGTTTTTTTCCGCTTTAATTGCCTGTTCTATGTTTTCGGCGCTTACCCCTACCGTCATTAATGGAAAAAGTTTTTTTATGTAAGCGGCAGAAATGTCGTCCTGACCGACGTGAACGCCGTCCGCTCCAGTCATATATGCAATATCCGGCCTGTCGTTTATTATTAAAAGCGGTCTGACAGTGCTTTTGACGCTACGCAATATTTTTTTTATAAAAAGAGCCGCGTTATAAATTCCGTGAGCAGAAATCTTTTTGTTTCTAAGCTGAAGTAGGTCGGCGGAACTTTTAACGGCTACATAAGCAATTTTTTTTAAATATTCGGTTTCCTCGTTTAAATCAAAATCTTTAGTTATTATCTGAAAATTTAATTTTTTCATTTTACTAATATATATGATATTATATTATAAATTTTTTTCAATAAAAATAAAAATTTCTCTTGACAAAATCCTTTGCTAAAAATAGAATAAAAAATGTTAAAGGAGGTGATAAATTTTGAAAAAGCTTACAGTATTAGTTTTAGGAGCATTTTTAGTCGTATCTGCATTAGCATTCTCAGGTTGCGCAAAGAAACCGGCTCCGAAACCGGCCCCTAAAGCTCCGGCAGCAGTAACTGCACCGGCAGCACCGGCTAAAGCTCCTGCCGCGGCGGCTACAGCTCCTGCCAAAAAGGCAGCTAAAGCAACCGCAGCCCCTAAAGCTCCGGCAGCCCCTAAAGCAAACAGCTAAGATTTAGAATTCAAAATTTTCTACCCGCTTTTTCTATGCTAAATACAAATCGGCATAGAAAAGCGGGATTTATTTTATAAATGAAGAAAAAGTCGCAGTTTCCTCAAGAAATCCTTATATTAATCATTATAATTCTTGCCGTTTCATGTTTTAATTTTAACGCGAATCGCGCGTATCCGCACAGTCTTTCGACAAAAACCGATTTAAAATATTTTGCCGTGTTAAAAAGGCTCGGTATTTACAAAAAGAACCTTGATTTTTTATCGCTAAAAATTTATAAAAAGAAGAATGAAATAAAAGATTTAAAAAATAAAATAAAAAACGCCGAAGATAAAGTAAAAAAAATAAAGAATAAAATAAAAAAAGACGGTTTGCTGATTAACGGGTTAACCGCTAGAATTTTTATAATACATAAAGAGTATGGCTCTGCAAGGTTATTATATTTTAAAGACAATGCCGACAGCTTTATCGTGAATTATCAACTGAAAACCCTTTTACAAAATGAAGAGGCAAGGCTGTCAAAACTGGTTAAACGCAAAAAAAAATTTTTAAAACTTAAAAAATATCTAAAAAAAGAAAAAAACAGCCTGATTGCGGCTGTTAAAAGTATTAACGACGCAAAGAGAGAGCTTGAATATTTAATAAGAGGAATAAATAAATATATAAAATCCTTAAAGATAAAATACAAGAAAAATAAAAACAATAGACTTTTAAGGCGCAAAGTTATAAAATTAATTCATAAATTGAATGAAGGTTCCAAAAAAAACGATATAAAATTTATTTTAATGAGGTAAGCAAATGGGTAAACCCCGGTATTTTTTAATTGTTATGTTTTTCGTTTTTATGGCTCCGGTATTTTTGCTTAAAACAAATATATGCCTTGCCGCAGGCAAAACGGCAAAAAATAAGATTGGATACACCGTAAATAAAGAGGAATTAAGCGCTGGAACCCTAAAAAATTTAAGGTTATTTTCAAAAGTTTATTCGTTAATAAAAAATAATTATATAAAAAAAGAATCTTCCAAAAAATTAGTATTTGGCGCGGTTGAAGGCATGGTATCCACTCTTGACCCCCATACGTATTTTCTTACCCCCGACGAATTCAGGCAGATGAGGTCAGAAACTTCGGGTGAATTTACCGGCATAGGCATTAAGATTTCGACGAAAAAAAATTATATAGTAGTTATAGCTCCGATTGACGGCTCTCCCGCGTCTAAAGCAGGGCTTAAAGCCGGCGATATTATTGAAAAAATCAATAATATTTCGACCTATAATATGAACATAATGAAAGCCGTCAGGCTTTTGCACGGCAAAGAGGGCACCTACGTAAATCTTCTGATAGAGCGTAAGGGGTTCGAACGTCCGAAAGTATTCAAGCTTATGAGGGAAAAGATTATATTAAAAAGCGTTAAATATATGATTCTTCCGCATCATATCGGCTACGTCAGAATTTCAAGTTTTCAGGAACATACAAACTCGCAGCTTTTAAAAGCGTTAAATATAATAAATTCAAGGGAACATAAAATTAAAGGGCTTATACTGGACCTTAGAAATAATCCCGGAGGATTGCTAAACGAAGCAGTCAAGGTCGGCAGCGATTTTATAAAAGACGGAATAATAGTTTATACCAAAGGAAGAATAAAATCGCAGGACAAAAAATATTATGCGCTTGGAAAAAGAATAGTTCCTAATTATCCTATAGCGGTTTTAGTTAATGCAGGCACTGCAAGCGCCGCCGAAATAACGGCTGGAAGCCTGCAGGCGCATAAAAGGGCGGTAGTAATAGGGACCAGAACATTCGGAAAGGGTTCCGTGCAAACGGTTTTTCCTTTACCCGACGGCACAGGAATGGGTCTTACCACGGCTTTTTATTTTCTTCCCAACGGCGTTTCGGTCCAGGATACCGGCGTTATACCAAATTTCGACATACACAGTTCTAAAGATTTTATATTCGTAAAGCCCCTTAGGAAATTAAGGGAGGTTAATTTAAGGCATCATTTTCAAAATCCCGAAAACAAGCAGATAAAAAACAAGCACAGATATAAGACTTTTAAGGTTTATTACAAGAAAGACGATCAGTTCAGGTTCGCTTACGAACTTCTAAAAAGCTGGGACGACATTAAAAGCATAGGGGCAAGGTAAAAGGAGCAAGAAAGGTTGCCTGAAAAAAAGATAAATAAAATTATTTTAATAATAGCGGTTATTTTAATAGTTCTTGTTTTTTCCGCGGTCTTTTATTACAGATTTTTTTATTTCCAGCCATCCAAAAAGGTTTCTAATAAAGTTAGCGTCGAACAGAAACTTCTAATAAAATCCGTTTCAAAAATAAAAGGATATAAAAAACATCCGGTAAAAAACTTTAAAAAGTTTTTCAAGAAAGCCTTGATTGACCTGAAAATATCTAGGTCTGATATAATAAAACAGCATATAAATTTAAACGTTAAAGCGCCGGTTAATGTTAAAAATAATTTAAAGCAGATTGACGTAAGTTTTTTAAAATATAATATCCTAATATCTAAAAAAATAAGATTTGACCGCATAGAAAATATTTTTAACGAAGAATTTAAAAAGTTCATAACTCCGTCCGGGTCCGGTTTAAAATATTATTCTTATTCCGTTAAAAATAACTGTCTTTGCTTATACGTTTATTTAAAGTCAAAACTGTTCTTAAAAGCAATATTTATAATAAAAGGAGTTAATCACAGCGGATTTACGTCCGTAAAAGAATATGTCGAATCACCTAAAATAGCCCTTGATATAGACGACGTCGGATATCGCAGGGCATATATAAGCAGTTTAGCGTCGCTTAGAACCCCGATTACTTTTGCTATATTTCCTTATGCCACTTACTCGAAAGCTATAGATTTAAAACTTCATAAGCTAGGATACGAAACTATTTTGCATACTCCCATGGAACCTGTAGATACGGCTCTTTTTCCAGGCGACGGAGCGTTGTTCGTGCAAATGGATAAAAAAGAAATAAAGCGTAAAATATTTACCGATATCAGCAGAATTCCCTATGTGAACGGCGCTAATAATCACGAGGGTTCTTTGTTTACGTCCGATAAGCAAAAAATTTGCGACGCCGTATCCGATTTTAAAAAAAAGGATATGTTTTTTATGGACAGCCTGACCGACGATAACAGCTATGCTTACAGATGCGCGTTAAAACAGGGTATCCCGTCGGCGCAAAGGGATGTTTTTATCGACGATAAGCCTTCCGACGGCTATATAGCGAATCAGATTAAAATTGCGGCGTATTTGGCAAAAAAATTTAAAAGAGTTATAGTTATAGGTCATCCAAGGCATGACACTGTTCAAACTTTGATGAACGAAATACCGGCGCTTAAAAAAGAAGGTTATGAATTTGTGCCTATATGCGAGTTTTTAAGGTAATTAATTATGAAAAATCTTAAAGAAAAAATAATAATCGCACTCGATTACGACAGTTTGCAACACGCGAAGGAACTGCTAGAAAAACTTAAAGGCAGGGCGTATTTCTATAAAATAGGGTTTGAACTGTTTACGTCTTGCGGTGCTGACAGCGTTTCTTTAGTAAAAGATTACGGATGCAAAGTATTTTTAGACCTTAAATATCACGATATTCCTAATACGGTTTATAAAGCCGTTAAATCAGCCGGTAAATTAGGAGCCGATATAATAAACGTCCATGC
>JAJYDX010000077.1 GCA_021777135.1 bacterium
CATTATTAATATAAGTAGAATGAATAATTTTTAAATCCATATGAATAATTTTATCTAAAAATTTTACAATAGTATTATTTAATAATGTTCCCTGTTCCATTTTTACATCGGAATTGAAAGATATGCTGTTCCACGATAAATCATATAGAGGATAAAAAAAGTCGTTATTTTGATATTTGCCGATGATAAAAGCCGCATTGTATTCGCCGGTTGAAACTCTTAGAACGCTTCTTTTTTCGACTATTACTATTTCTTTAGGTTTATAAATCAAAAAATTACTTTCGTCTCCCGAAGTTATTTCGTCTTTATATTTTGAAACGAAATATTTATCCGCTATTTGATTATTTGCTTTAATATTAATTTTTAGATGTTCCGTCTTAGGCAGTATCTTGTTTCCATAGAAAGGCATAAGGCTGTCTATAATTAAATATTTAGACTTTGTCTCTATAAAATAAGATTTAAAAAACTGGTCTTGGGGAAAAACGGTAATTCCAAGCTCGATATTTGACGTCAATGCATTATGGATAATCTGGTCTATTATTTCATTTTTTTTTATTTTAATAATGCTTACGTTAATGTCTACGCCACTATCCGTTTCTATTTTATCAACGTCCATTTTACATTTATCGATTTTTTAATTGCGTTTATTATTTAATAAATGGGTTATATCAAACTTAACCATCTATTTAAAATATACCACATAATATAAAAAAGTAAAAATATTTTTGCTTACATCGTCAATAATATCGCTGATGATTCTGCCTGCCTCATTATACGTTTTTTGAGCGCTGTCCAATTCATCATATACGCTTGCTTTAACTTTGTCTTCACCGATTTTAGACTCAGCGATTTTATCCATTTCATTTTTGTGGTTTTTTTAAAATATCGCTATAAGACGGCGCATCCGGCACGTCAAGCCCTTTCGATGTATCAATATAGACCGCACGTATTCCTGCATCGATTAATTTACGAATTACGCTATCGTCTTTAACCTGAAACCTGCTTAGGATAAAAGGGTTGTCAATATCACGGAATTTTCCTTATGCATAATTAAAAATTACTTGATAATATTATTTGATTATTTTGAACGCTTCTTCTTCCGGCATGGGTTTTGCCAGTAAAAATCCCTGAACGTAACAACAGCCTAAAGATTTCAAAATATCGAACTGCTCCTGCGTTTCCACTCCTTCGGCGATAGTTTTTAAACCAAGTTCTTTGGAAAGTCCTATAATAGTTTTTATCAAGGCTTTTTCTTTATGCCCTTTCGCTATATCCCTGACAAAAGATATATCTATTTTAAGCACGCTTATGGGAAGGTCTTTAAGGTATAGCAAAGAAGAATATCCCGTGCCGAAATCGTCCATGGCAATTTTGATAGGATTTTCGCAAATTCCTTCTTCGCCGAATTCCGCCTTGCAGTTTTTTAGTCCGTTTATGATAAATTGCGTTTTTTTTATATCTTCTATGAGAACCCTTTCCGTTATTTCTATTGTAAGACCGCCGCCTACGTTATAACATGCCGACAGGACTTTTTTCATAAAGTTCGGCTTGCTAAAGCTTTTACCTGAAATATTCAAAGAAATATTTATATTATGTTTTTTTATTTTTTTAACGACGGTTTCCAAAGCATATTCTTCAAATGCTTCGAGATAAACGCTGTTTTCGAGATAATCTATAAAAGACGAAGGGTTGTAAATCCGTCCTTCTTCGTCTTTGATGCGCGCCAGCGCTTCAAATCCGCCTATAGACAAATCTTCCGTGGAAAAGTAGGGCTGATAATAAAATATAAAAAGGTTTTTCTTTACTGCATTATCGACTAACGATTCCGCTTTGACAAAACTTTCTGCTTTTTCTGCCATTTCGTAATTAAAAAATTCTATATCTCCGGTGCGCTTTTTTTTCGCATTAAACAGAGCGGCGCCGGCGCGTTCGTAAAGAATTTTAAAATCGGCGCCGTCGTCGGGAAATAATGCTGCTCCGGCGTTTATCTCCGTTAAAATATTCTTTCCTTTTATATCTATTGGATTTTTAAAAATAGAATCTAATTTGCTCTTTATTATAAATGCGTCTTCTTTCTTTTTAATATTTCGAAAAAGGATCCCGAATTCGCCTCCGGCTACCCTGGCTATTATATCGGTGTCTTTAAAAGTTTCCCTTAATAAACTTCCTATTTTTTTAAGAAGACGGTCGCCGTTTGAAAGTCCGTAAAACTGATTTATGTATGTAAGATTGTGGATATCTAAAAGTATAAGCAGGAATAAATCTTTAGTATCGGCTATTATATCGGATATTTTAGACGAAAACGAACTTAAATTTAAAAGTCCGGTAAGTTCGTCTCGCGATTTAATTTCTTCTATTTCAGAAACAAAATCCGTAACGTCGTTATGGGATTCAAAAAACAAAAAATTATTAAAATCGAATCTGGAGGCTTCCACTCTATAAAACTGCTCTCTGTGATTATGATTTATTTTATATATGTTTATATCTTTATTTTCTAAAAGATTCTTTATTGGGCAGATTTCTCCCATTTCATAGCAGGGTTTATCGTAGCCGTGGGATATTTTATAGCACTTTTTGTCTTTGAGGTTTTCAATATTGTTTTTATTATCTGAAATATCTGATAAATATTCTTTTTTAGCAGAGGTATTTAAAAAAATTACGTCGTATTTATCGTTAATTACTAAAATAGGATACGGCAATTTATCTAATAAAGAATAATCGGTCTCGATTTTTTTGTTCATATTATAATTTATTTTTTCGCATTAAATTTTAATATTTATCGATAAATATTATTATTCAATAATTTATATTATATAATTATAAATAATATTTTTCAATAACAGACTATAATTTTATAATAATACCCCCCCCCCTCGCTCTGTCAAG
>JAJYDX010000078.1 GCA_021777135.1 bacterium
TTAAGACATATACTATCATAGTATATTTTAAGTATATAAAAATTTTTTTATATAGTCAAGCAAAATATAAAATATTATATACTAAATTATATAATATTTTTAATTAAGGCCGGATGCAATTTATTTTTGCCATAATATACCGTTAAATTCGAGCGGCGCTACTACATCGGGATGGTTGGGAATAACCCTTATTGTATAATCTATCTCGGCAATTAACGCGGGTATGTCAGATTCATAAACAAACCCGTTTATGGCTCCTTTAATAATTTTAGAGATTTTCATATCCGTAATAAAAGATTTTCCGTTTAAAATTCTATAAATCTGAACCTTTACGTCTTCAGGTTCGATTGCGCCGAGCCATACCGTGCATTTCACGTTATAAATATCGTTCGTTTTTTCAAATATAGGCGTTGCAAAATGTATCCCTTCCCAGTTAGAACTCAATCTGTTTTCCCATTCGACTATTTCTTTCGACAACTTGCTGTTTTCAGCATTTCTTTTTTCATAATTTTCAGACAAAGGCAGATAGGCTTGCTCAATATATTCTTTCATCATTCTGTAAGTAGAAAAAGCAGGTGTTAAGTCCGCCATGCTTTGCCTAATTTTTTGCACCCATTTTACGGATATGCCGTTTTTATCCCTGTTAAAAAATTCGGGTATAATATTTCTTTCCAATACACCGTAAAGGGATTCTGCATCGGCCGCGTCATCGTTAAAATATTGCACTGTTTCAGATTTTTCTCCTATTTTCCATCCCACGTTATCATTGTATGCTTCACCCCACCAGCCGTCTAATATAGAACAATTCAAACCCCCGTTTGAAAGAATCTTCATTCCGCTTGTACCGCTTGCTTCTAAAGGCCTTCTCATGCAGTTAAGCCAGACATCTATACCGCCCGTCAGTTTTTGTGCAATATCCATGTCGTAATCGAGCAAAAAATATACTTTATCGTTAACCTGCATATCCGAAGCGAATTCTATCCATTCTTTAATATATTCTTTTCCGCTATTATCGCTTGGATGAGCCTTTCCTCCTATTAATATAATTACCGGATAATCATTGTTGGATAGAATGCCTTTTAATCTGTTTTTATCAAACAGCAGTAAATTAAGCCTTTTATATTCCGCAAATCTTCGGGCTATGCCTATATACATAGCATTAGGGTCTAGGAATAACCGTTTTTTGGTCAAATTACAGCATACCTGCATTTTATTCATATGTTTTTGAATCTCGTCTATCATATAAAGTTTATTCTTCATTTTAAATTCCCATATTTCTGAATCGGATGCTTGTAAAATAAATTCTGAATTTTCTCGCGAAAATTTTTCATGATTGGGCAGTCCTTTTGAAAATTTAGTCCAAAAATCGTCGGATATTTCAGAAATCCATGTGGGCGTGTGGATTCCGTTTGTAATATGGCCGACCGGGATTTCATCTATCGGCCATCTTGGAAATAAATCCGCAAATAAATTTTTGCTTACTTTTTCATGAATTTTGCTTACTGCATTCACATAATTGCATCCTCTGATTGCCAAATAAGCCATATTAAACGGTTCAGCGGTATCGTCAGGATTTTTTCTGCCTAATTTTAAAAAGTCGTCAACGTTTATATTGCACCGCTTAATGTAAGAATGCAGATAATGTCCTATAAGCGACGAGTCAAATAAATCGAATCCGGCAGCTATAGGGGTATGTGTTGTAAAAATGTTCCCGGCTCTTGTAGAAGCAAGTCCTTCGTAAAAATTTCCGGAATTATTTGTCTTCATCCAGTCGTATATTCTTTCTAAAACTACAAAAGCGGCGTGGCCTTCATTTAAATGGCATAAATTAAAATCAATATTTAATGTTTTAAGCAGTTTAAAACCCCCTATACCTAAAACCATCTCCTGAAGCAACCTGACTTCCCTGCCGGATTCGTAAAGGTCCCCTGTTATTCCTCTATCAATAGGAAGATTTAAAAGGATATTAGAATCCAAAAAAAATAATCTGGTTTTTCCGATTTTAGCGTACCAGACTCTCAAAGTCACGGCTCTTTCCGGCAAATCCACTACTATTCTTATCCATTCTCCTGATTTGTCCCTAAGAGGAGAAATGGGAAGAGCATGCGGGTCGTTATAAGGATATACTTCATTCTGCATTCCGTAACTGTCAACTATTTGATGAAAATAACCTTTCTGGTATAACAAACCTATGCCTATAACGGGAACACCCATATCTTCGGCAGTTTTCAAAAAATCTCCGGCCAGAATTCCGAGTCCGCCCGCATAAAGAGGCAGAGATTCGTCTAATCCGAATTCCATGCTGAAATAGGCTATATTTTTTATTTTATTATTAGGATATTTTTCATCAAACCATTTAGGTGAATTATCTAATTTTTTCCATTCTTCTTTTATTCCGTTAAGATTTGTCAAAAATTCCCGCCCTTCTTTAAGTTGGTTTAAATGATCTAACGGAACGGTTTGAATTACCGGATAAGGATTATGAGTTAAATCCCATAAATACGGGTCGAGCGCTTTAAAAATTTCATCTGCTTTATGGTTGTATGTCCATCTTAGGTCAAAAAATAATTCGGATAGAAATTTAAAGTCCGAAGGCAAAACTCTTGTGGAAAAATTCTGCGCCATTGTTTTCTCCTAATTATTATTTATTATAAAGAGAAAATTTTTCTATAACCGTGTTTAAAAGAAGTTTAGACTCGTCGTCGTTATTTTTTGCTTTATCTAAAATCTCGGTCAAATTGTTTTTAAGCTCAACGTTGTTTATGCCCGATATAAGTTCTTCCGCTTTTACCGTATCTACCGAAAAAATATTATCGGAAACTTTTTCTTCCATTAATTCCTGAAATAATTTTATTAACGGATTTTCGT
The DNA here is from genome assembly GCA_021777135.1 of bacterium. Taxonomy (GTDB): domain Bacteria; phylum SZUA-79; class SZUA-79; order Acidulodesulfobacterales; family Acidulodesulfobacteraceae; genus Acidulodesulfobacterium_A. Next base: position 2,869 of record JAJYDX010000078.1, read on the forward strand.
TCATTATCTCGT
>JAJYDX010000079.1 GCA_021777135.1 bacterium
ATAGTTGAAAAATCAAGGCTCTGGGCGGCGGAACTGAACGTAGCCGTGTATATCGCTATAGTGGTTGTCTTGTGTTCCCATCCCTTCATGGATTTTTCCTCGTCTTTTTTTTATTAAGCGCAAGGAGAGCATCTGCCGGAAGTTCGCCTTTGCTTATTTTTTCAATTTTTTCGGCGACTGCCGGCGAGATATTATTCTTGCCGTCGATATAATTAAATAAGTGTGTTCCAGAAATTCCTATTTGTTCGGCGAAACTTTTAATTGGGATATTAATACTGTAACAGTAAGTTCTGATTATATGGTTATTGAAGCCCATTGCATTACCTCATTTTTATTTTAAAGTCTATATTTATAAAAATACAACTTTAATAAACATAAGTCAAGTTATTTTTCAAATCTAATTTAATGAAATTATTATCGTCTTGTATTAAAGTCTTATTAATATGGCCAAAGAGAAGAAATCTAAAGAGAAGAAATTTGAAAATGTAGCTTTGCTAAAGGCTATTGGAGAGAAAATACGGACAAAACGGGAAGAACTTAAACTGTCTCAAGGGGAAGTTGCGGACATCTTAGAATTAAGTTATACACAAATATATCATTATGAGATTGGTAGGTCTGAGATCCCCATAACAAATCTCTTAAGACTTTGCGAGTTTTTTAACGTTGATATTCATTATTTTATTAGGGACATCAAAAATAAGAATCAAGAAAAATTATCTATTGTAAAATATCCTGAAAGTCCCGAACTTGAGAAAAGAATAATTGCAGTTAAAGAAATATATAAATCTGAAGATGAAGATTTGATTTTAGGAGTTAATAATTGTGTAGATTCTATGTCGGTTATATTAAAAAAACGTCAGGAGCAGCGAAGAAATAACGGAACTGTTAAAAAAACTCGGATGGGGCGGGCTAATAAAAAATAATAATTAATATATTAATTATTATCGTTATTGTCAATATACTTATTTTTAAATAAGGAATAAAAATGTCGGAAAAAGAAAATGGCTTAGGGTTATTATATGACAAAGTAAAGATAAAGACTATTAATTTTAAAAGTTATTATTGGTGAAAACTATGAGTAAATTATACTATCCTGTCCTTAAAAATAAAAGAACTTCTTTTATTGCGCTCAGAGATTTAAAAGAGGATACTAAAACAAAAATATTACCAATTTTCGAAATTATTCCTGAAGAAGAAATTAATCCGAAAAAAATAGTTTCTAATTTAAAATTGTATTTACCGAAAAAAATGACGATAATGCTTGATTTTATGTATTTAGATAATGAGTATAACGATATTGGAGATATAATTTCTGAAACCATGAACTATTGCGTGGAAGAAAATATTAATGCTATTCCTATGACAGGCATTGGACGTTCAGAAGAATACGCAAATGCTATAAACTCAATTATAAAGAATTTGAATATCGACGACCTTGCAATCCGGATTCCGTTAGCTTTAATTGCTCCGGATATTAATATTTCGGATGTTCTTAATAGAATGATAGCAAATATGGAATTAACTACGGATAAGTTGCGTTTGTTTTTAGATATGGAAGATATCGATAGTAATGTATATTTTTATGCTGCTGAAAATGTTTTATCCCAGATAGCTGATTCTCGGTACAAAACTATTGGCGTACTAGCTGGAGCTTTTCCCTCTTCGGAAAAGTTAAAAAATTTAAGAGGAGACTCAATGGAAGTTGAAAGATTTGATTATACAATATGGAATTTTTTAAAAAATAAACCGTTTCTTAAAAACTTGGCTTATGGCGATTATGCCACCAGGGATGTTGATTTGCCGTATAATGGATTCGTTAGGCATATAGTGCCGGTACTTCGCTATACAAAAGCTGACCATTACTATATATGGAGGGGTTTTTCATCGATAAACCACGAAAGGGGAATGCATCAATTTAACGACGCTTGCGCGATACTTTGTCAAGAATCGTTTTTCAGGGGAAAAGATTTTAGCGTTGGCGATCGCATGATATTTGAGAAAGCAAGCGATTTAAATTCTTCAGCCGGAAATCAAGCGACCTGGGCACAGATTGGGATAAACCAGCACATTGAATTTGTTGTTTATCAGCTCGCCAATTCGACCTATTTTTAAGTTTAAGTCTTACGAATTCTTGAATTTTTTCTAAAGGAATATTATTGGCTATTTTTTCCCATATAATGTCTATGGTTTTATTGGATAGCCCTTTGGATAATTCATATAAGGATAGTAATTCTAATGCTTCGCTTTTCCATAACAATTGGGAAACTGAGTAAGCATTAATTGATTTATTTCTTTTTGCATTGCGAATAATAGATTTTTTCATTCCATATTTATCGCCGGTTACCTCGAGAACGCCCCACCATTCAGGAACAAGATTTAATATTTTATTTGTATGTATTTTCCCGCAAATAATCGTGATTCTATCAAACACTTTGCAGTATAGTTCTATTTGGTTCGGCAAACGGCGCAGGGTGTCGCTATCGCTCTTTATTTCGTAGCCCGTAATGCTTCCGTTAATTACAGCTACGTCGATTCTGACATTTCCGCGGCATACATCAAATTCGTTTATTATTTTAGTATCGGAATCGTTTAGATATTCTCTAAGAATTACGGAGTTTAAAAAATTTCTTATATCAACATCTTTTGTTTTCATATAGAATTAATCGTATTTATACTGTATATCTTTAGCAACCATATTAAAATATAACACTGCAATAATTGCAAGCATTTTTTTGGATTTAGTTCTCGGTGTAGTTGGCGGGGTTATATGTCTAAAATTAAGTTTTTAATATAAGGTATTACTATAGGGCTATTTTTTAAGGCTGATACAATTCTTTTTTTCAAATCTGTGGG
>JAJYDX010000080.1 GCA_021777135.1 bacterium
ACCCCGCCGCAATTACTATTGCCGGTATATTAATGATTATATCGCTGTTCTTCCTCGGTATTTTTAAATATTTCAACTATAAAATAAAAACTAATGCATAAAAAATAAAATCCATAAAAAAAATCAAACCGATATGAAATTGCTGGAAATTAAAAATATAAGTAAAAGTTTTTTGAATAAGAAAGTTTTGGACGGCATAAATTTAGAAATTGAAAACGGGGAAATTTCTTCTATTTTCGGCTATTCAGGAGAAGGTAAAAGCACTATGTTAAAAATTATCTGCGGGATATTAAAACAAGACTGCGGGGATATTATTCTTAGCGGAAAAAATATAAATAATCTTGAACCATATGAAAGACGCACCGCCCTTGTGATGGACGAACCTCTTTTGTTTTCGCATATGACGGTATTAGAAAATATATCATTCGGCTTAAGATTAAACTCCAATAAAAAAAGACATATAAAAAAGTCCGACGGTAATAAAAAATTATTAAATTCTCCTATTGAAATAATGGAACTGCTCGGAATAACCGGACTCGAGAAGAGATACCCGTCCGAAATAAGTATGGGGCAAGCGCAAAGAGTTTCTTTGGCAAGGGCCTTAATAGTGAATCCGGATATTATATTGATGGACGAACCGTTTTCAAATCTTGATATAATTTCCAAAACAAAAGTAAGAAGGTTGATCAAAGATATTAACCGCGAACTTAAAATTTCGATATTGCTAGTAACGCATGACATTGAAGACATCGTCAATTTATCCAATAAAATGTTCATCTTAAACGACGGCAAGATTCAGGATTCTGGACATCCCAAGGAAGTTTTAAAAAAACCTTCTTCTATAGATACCGCTTTCCTTCTCGGAACCGAAAATATATTAGGCGGAGTTATATATGAAATAAACCCTGATAATAACTTAATAAAAATTAAAATTAAAGCTAACAACGAAAATACGGAATATAACGACTATAATAAAAATAAGGATGCCTGCGTTGTGATGGAAGCAGACTTCCAAGGAAATTTTGAAACAGGCGAACAGGTTTTTTTAGCCGTAAGACCGGAAGAGATAATAATACTAAGAGAAGATAGGGATGCTTCAAAACCGGTAAGGGAAAACCGCTTTTCCGGAAAAATTATTTCGTCTATTTTTACTTCCAGAATGATGGAGATATCGATAAAATCGGAAGAAAATCTGGAGTTTAAAGTTTTAATACCTTTTCACGCTTACGAAGTTATGAATCTTTTTGAGGGAAAAACCGTCAAAGTATCGTTAAAAAAATCTTCGATTCACCTTATAAAAAAGAAAAAATCGTCGAGGGATTGATTTTTTGTTAAATCTAACTATATAAATAATATATTGAAGGTTATAATTTATTTAGCGGCTGTAAGGCAGGCTCAACTTCCATAATTTTTGATTTTAAACTACCGTCGTTTAAAACTATTTTTATATTTTCGTTTCCTTTAACTTGTAAAACCGATGAAACGACCGTTTTTTGTTCCGAAAAAACTATGCCGTAACCCCTTTTAAGAACGTTATAAGGACTCAATGAATTCAGCGCCTTGCTCTCCGCTTTAACCATGTTTTTGTAATTTGAAATAGTCGTTTCCTGCGCCCTTTTAAGCCTGTCCGATAGTCCGTTTATATATAATTTGCGTTCTTTAAAAATATTTAAGGGGCTCTTCAGTAAAAGCCTTTTACGCAAATGCGAAACATTTAGTTCTAATAAATTTATCCGCCCTACGGCTAAGTTTTGTAGACTTTCAGCGAGGTCGTAAACCCTGATTTTTCTATCCTGAATAATCCTTTTTGGAGAAACTTTTTCCATATTTTTAATTAAATTAGATAGCTCGGCTTTTCTGCTTGAAATTAAATTAACAGCGCCAAAAATTATTCTATTTCTTAAGTTTTCCACCTGCTTTACTAATTCCGATTTTACCGGAACCGCCATTTCGGCGGCATTTGACGGCGTCGAAGCCCTTTTATCGGCGACAAAGTCGGCAATGGTAAAATCCGTTTCGTGGCCGACGGCACTGATCACCGGAATAGACGAGTTATAAATCGCCCTCGCGGTAATTTCTTCGTTAAAAGCCCATAAATCCTCTATGCTCCCGCCGCCTCTGCCGACTATAATCACGTCTATTTTTCTTTTTGTCCTGCCGTATAAATTTAAAAGTTCTATAGCCTGCGCGATTTCTGCAGCGCTGTTTTGCCCCTGAACGCTTGCATTTGCAAAAATTATAGAGATATTTTCAAACCTTGACTTTATGATTTTCACGATATCATGCAAAACTGCGCCGCTTTTCGACGTAACTATGCCTATAGTTTCCGGCAGAGAAGGTATAACTCTTTTGCGCGATTCATCGAACAAGCCTTCCTGCTTAAGTTTTTCTTTTAACCTCTCAAACAATATATAAAGCTCGCCGCAGCCGAGAGGCTCTATTTCCGATACTATAAAACTGTATTCGCCTCTGGGTTCATATAGGTTAATCCTTCCGTAAACTTTTACGGACAATCCGTCCTTTATATCGAATTTTATTTTACTTACGTCGCTCTTGAATATTATGCATTTTAATTTTGCGGATTCGTCTTTGAGGTCAAAATAATATCCCGAAGGATAATTTGTTTTTAACCCTGATATTTCGCCTTTTATACCGACGGCGTAAAAAGCGTTTTCTATTGTTGCCTTCAGAAGGCGCGAGAATTCCGAAACAGTCAAAATTATTTTATTAAAATCTTTTTCGCCGGTATCTTTATTCATAATTACAATAATATCATATTCTATCTGCTATGCCTTTTATTTTTAATAAAAAAAGCCACGGCCGCTCCGACAAGCGTCACATA
>JAJYDX010000003.1 GCA_021777135.1 bacterium
TTAAAAGATAAATTTTTATATTGACAAAAAAATATATATTTTGGTAAAATAAGTTTAGTAATTCTTTTCTCCATTTTCCCCCTGATATATGCCGAATATGTCAGGGGGTTTCTAATTTATATATATTCATATATATCTTTAAGAAGATGAAAGATTATTATTCTATCCTGGAATTAGAACATAACGCGGGCGAAACATTAATTAAAAGCCGCTATCGACAACTTGCCTCAATATACCATCCTGACAAAAATCCAGACAATCAAAATAAATTTTTAGACATAAACGAGGCATATAAGACGCTAGTAGATCCTGTCTTAAGAAACGCGTACGATAAAGATTTAAAAAAATATAAAGAATTTAAAAAAAGTTTGTCTGAAAATAAAATAACGCCTTACAGGGCAAGGATTAGAGACGGCGGCAACGTAAATATAGACATAAATTTTTCTAATGATATATTATCGGTAAAGGACAGGAATGAAATAAATCCTGAATCCTCAAAATTTATTGAAAAAACAATTTCAATAGAAAGATACCTAAAATGTCCTGCCTGCTCCGGGGAAGGCAAAGATAAAGGAACCGTTGCGATATCATGTTCTATGTGCCTAGGCACGGGAACAGTTAAAAACCGTGAAACAAACATTAACGAAGCATGCGGAAATTGCGGCGGATACGGCGATATCTTTTTATATAAATGTAAAACCTGCAACGGAATGGCAAGAATAAAATCGTCAGAAAAAATTAAATTAAATTTTGCGTTAGACGAACTAATGGGCGGAAAAAGAAATATAATATTCGAAGACAAGGGAGACGCAGGAGTTTTTGGCGGTAAAAACGGAAATCTGAATATTTTTGTTAAAATAAACGAAGATGTTTTAAATAAAATGAACAACGGCGGAAAAGGGTTTTTCCGCAAACTGTTTTCCTTTAAAAAGTAAATCAAAAAATCCCGGTACAATCTGCCTATAAAATTACAATTGATTATTTAAAAAAAATTTATTATAATCAAGATATTTTAATTTATTATTTTAAATAAACTAACTAATATCTAGTTAATACATAATTCAACATTGTAATTTAAAAAAACTTTTAAAGGGGGAAAGGTGGTAAGCGCGGAATTTAACGATTTAGGACAGGATTTTTTCGATAATATAGAAATTAAGAACCTGCTTAATTCTCTGGACGAAGGAGCATTCGTTATAGATAAAAACGACAATCTCGTCTTTTACAACAATAGCGCTCCCTTAGTCTTAAAAACTAATTTAGACGACTTTTTGAATAAAAATGTAAATCTAATATATTATTTTCAAAATTTATATAAAGAGCAAATAATACCGGCGCACATCAGGGACCTTGCTTCCGGATACAAGATATCTAATATTTATATAATAGAAGGACAAAGCCATTATTTTGAAAACGAAAGAATAGAGCTTTACGACGTTTCAGGGGAGATTAGAGGCGCCTTATACTTAGTCAGAGATATTACTAAAGAAATAATACTAGAGATATCTTTGTGCAACGAAATTAAATTAGACAACCTTTCCGGACTTTATAACTCGAAATTTTTTCATGAAGAAATAGAAAGGGAGATATCCAGAAGTTCAAGGTATGGACACGATCTGTCCCTTCTTTTTATAGACATAAACAATTTTAAAGTTTTTAACGACACTCTCGGTCACAAAGCAGGGGACGAGGTTATAAAGTTTACCGGCGAATCGCTTAAAAAAGCAGTCAGAAAAAATATAGATTTAGCTTGCAGATACGGCGGAGACGAATTCATAGTTATTCTGCCTAATACGCCGGCTAAGAGATCGACTATAGTCGCAAATAGAATTTTATCCAATTTTCAAAACGGGTTTAAAGAAAAATTAAAAACACTTATGTCCGACGAGGATTACGATTTAAATTTCGACAATATTGCTTTAAACGGCGGCGGATCAAAAAAAATAGGATTATCAATAGGAATAACCGGTTATCAGAAAGGCAAATCGGCGGAAATACTTATTAAAGAAGCCGATATCGCCATGTATAAAGCAAAAAAAGAACTGGAAGTCCCTATTTGTATTTACGGGGAATGATTTACCTTACGAAAAAAACATGCAGATAAAAAATGCAGACAAACGTTAATGCCGCATAAAAAATTACTAGAAGGGCGGATGTAGTTTCCATAATCCTTACCGCATACGCAATGTTTTCTTTATCCGCATATCCGTAATCATTAAAACCTATGACGGGTCTTTCATGTATTATTCCGCCATAAAAGTTTATCCCGCCGAGCTTTATCCTTAACGCTCCTGCTGCTGTCGATTCAAGCTGTCCGCCATTGGGGCTTGGATGGCTTTTTCTGAATTTAATCCATGATTTCAATGCTTCTGCAGGAAAATAATGTTTCTTTGATTTATTAGAATTTAAAGTAATACTTAAAATAATAACAGATAATAGCATAAAAAAAGACGTTATCCTAAAAGGAATAAAATTTAAAACATCGTCAAGACGAGCCGAAAATTTGCCGAATTTTTCATACTTATCGTTCCTGTATCCAACTAAGGAATCTAATAAATTTACGCTTTTATAAATGACTGCCGATAATACTCCAAAAAATACTGTCGCCGAAAGCGTTATTTGTCCTGATAATAACAACGTTTTTAATATATATCCCAATATCGAACCAAGTGCGAAATAAAAGATTACCGAACCTATGCCGTCTCCGGTGTTTTCAGAAACAGATTCTATCGCCGCCCTGGATATTTCAGACTCATTTAATTTGCATGTATCCCTTCCTACTAACGATGACAGTTCCTTTCTTGCTTCATTTATTTTTTTTGATTTAAGAATACCGTATATTTTTAATGCCTCGTATCTCAATCCGCCGGTCGACATAAAAGAAGCCATTACATAAACAGATAAAATATAAAATAACAGGGGATAAAAGGCAAAAGAAGTTAATAAAATAACTGAATAAAGTAAAGTTATCGTAAAAATTACGGCAAGATTAAATAGGATGCCGGAAATGAAAACCGTTGTTGGCTTAGAATTAGAATTAGAAATAGAAATAGAATTAAAACGTTTTTCTAACAAAAACGCTATCGACCCCATTATGTTTAATGGGTGCATTTTATATTTGAATTTTCCGGCATATAACTCAAGTAAAAAAGATGCGGTAATTATCAGTATCGGCTTATAAAACATAAATGATTTTTACCGGATTATTCATATATTTAATTTTGCAGCATAATCATTAAAATGTCAAATAATATATATAAGCCTATAAATCCTGATTTAGAATTAAAATCTTTAATTACAGTTTACATAATGTTCCTTATGGGACATAATAAATTAAAATACTTTATATTATATAATTGTTAAAATTAAACAAGCCAGTTAATTATTTCGAAGTTTTTATCGGGGATAAGCGATTCAAAATAACCGTTTACCGGAAAACGCTCTACTTCTACCAGAGGATTATTTTTATAGGTAAGGACTGCATAAAAATATAAATTATTATTTGGCATAATGCCAAAAGTATTTAGCGGCATCGATACCTCAAGTATTTTTTTAAAAGCGGCTTTAATAATTGGGACTCTGGTCTTACCGCGTACCGCATTTAAATTGTCGTCGCTTTTAGTTAAAAATGGATTAACTAATAAATTTAATCTTTTATTTATATTAAATTCAAGTTTTAAAATAATATTTGCAGAATCTATAAATTTTATTTCTATAACTTTTCCGTCTAATTCTGAAGCACCTTTATTTGCAAGAAAATCGAATCTTATAAAAAAATTGGAATCGTTAAATCCGTATTGCAATTTTCTTACAAACCTGTCGGTATGAGCCATAGTTTTGCCCGACATAATGCTTGGGAAATAAACGGCGCTGCCGAGCCACTCAAAATAATTATCCGATAAGCCGTCAATTTTTGGATATATAAAAGATACTGCGTCTAAATTAGGTTTTACGGTCCGTTTCTTTTCTATTAGAGGCACATAGTATTCGTCCGGAGGATTGTCTTTTAAAAATCTGTAAACATTTATAAGATGCGTCCTGTATAGATTATCGTACTGGTCGTCTATTCCGGAAGTCCTGTCTTCGCCGTACCACCAGTTATAATCGCTTCCTTCAGCGATAAAAATCTGTTCCCATGCCGCTTTTAGATTGTTTGAATCTTGCTCCTGGGCATTGCTCTTTTGAACCAGATAGTCCCTAGTTTTAGAAAGCAAATCCCATGCTTTATTATCTTCTTTGTCCCCTATCCATATCCTGAAGTTATGATTAATCCATGAACCAGGATAAATCATAGGGATATTGTAAATTTTGGAAAAATCCAACTCCGAATAAGAGTTAGCGTTCCATTTGATATCTAAAAAAGGCGTTTTTAATTTATCTTCCGCTTTTTTTATATATTCGCTAAAGGTAACGGTTTTAATAATATCGTCGTTTGCAGATAAACCTTCGTATAAATAATTAAAAAAATCAAATCCGTTATTATTGTAATATTCCCATGCATTTTCTCCGTCAAGGATAACGGGAATTACCGACAAATCATTTTCATTATAATTTTGAATACTTAATGCTATATTTTTTAAGTTATTTATTAAATCTTCTGCCGCCGCTTTAGGCTCATAACTTGAATATTTAAACCCGATTAAATCCGAAAGCGCTTTGTCTCTGAAAAATATATATAATTGCCTTCCGTCTCTTTGCGCTACGTAAGGTCTGTATAGAAGTTTTCTATTATTTGAATCTGAAAAATTAACGCCTATAGAATTTGAAAGGATTTCTTCGTCTGTAGCTATCCATTTTATGCCGTTATCTAAAAAAAGTTTTAATGCCCTCTCGCTTACGCTTCCTTCGGACGGCCACATTCCTTTAATTTTATAATTTAATTTTTTTTCGAAATAACTTATTGCGCTTTGAATCTGGTAATCGGCATCTTCCGGATGCCTGAAAGGCTTGGGAAGCTTTATGCCATCGTGAAAATCAGCTATATCGGTATCTATCAATAAAGGCAGTATGGGATGATAATAAGGGCTTGCTGAAAGTTCTATTTGACCGGTTTTTGTCATTTCTTTTATAACCGGTATTATTTTATTTAAAATCTCGGGTATTTTTTCTCTTATTAATCTATTTTTCTCTTCTTCCGTAAACTTTTTATCCTTATTTTTTAACGATGTTAAAAATTCATCGGAACTTATAGATATAGGGTCTATCCACAGAAGATTAAAAAGAACTACTACGTCAAGATAGTCCTGCAAGTCAAATAAATTTAATTTTTCTTCATATCCGACTCCTGAGGCATTTTTTAATCTGTAATAAAGCTGCTTAAGCCTTTCGCTTTTTTCTATAAATTTATTGCTGGACGAGCAGGCTGGAAAAAATTTATCTATAACGAATAATTTGTCTTCCTGAGAAAATTCGGAAATTTTTTTATCGGATATGCTTAAAAATTCTTCTTTTTTAAGCATATCTTTATAATTAGAGCCGTAGTCTTCAATCTGGCGAAGCAAAGACGGAGAGTAATTGAACGTAGCATGAATACCGGGATACTTTCTTAAAAGCGCCGCCATAAAGAAATAATCCTTTGTGGCATGGAGCCTCGTCCAAGGCATCATAATTTCGCCGGTGAAATCGTCCTTATAATAAGGCTGGTGAAAATGCCATAAAAATAAGACGTTTATCGGGGTTAAACCGTTCACTTCTTTTCGTGCCTGTTGTAAATATTATTTTCTTTAACTTTATTGTTTAAATCATCCAGCGTTTTTATTACCTGGTTTTTATAATCAATGAGCCTGTCCGCGAGGATATTTGTTTTACTTGTATCGTTTGCGTTTAAAGCGTCGGTTAAAGCTTTTCCGGTTTCATGGACTTTCGGATGAATCTGACCTAGATCGATAAATTCTTTATAGTCGCCGTATTTAGATTTTCCTATTCCGTCGTACCATTTGCCAAGCCTGCACTGATGATGGTCCGTAAGCTCCGAACTGCTTAACGATATTTTTTTATCCCCAAGAGCGTCCAAGACCCTCGTAACCCATAATAAATGGTCTGCTTTGACTATGTTTAAAATCATGCAGTCAAATTTCCATTCAGAAAATGTTTTTATTGAATTAGACTGTTCCTTGATTATTTTATCAAAAGAGGAACCTATTAAATCGAAGGTCTTTTGTATATCTTCCATGCCGGAAGAAAGCGAAGCGAGATTGTTTGCCATTTCCGATGCGACGCTTGACTGTTCTTCAGCCGCCGTAGCTATATAAGTAACCTGTTCGCTAGTCAGGGTCGCAGCCTTGTCGGCTATCGACATAACCCCTGTTACTACGTCAAGTGATTCCTGCGAATTTTTGAGATGCGAAAGTCCTTCTTTGACTTTTAATTCCACTTCCTTTGACTGTCCGCCGATATCCTGGGTAACCTGCTCTATTTCTTTAGCCGCCTGAGCCGATTTTTCCGCAAGGGTTCTAACCTCGTCGGCTACTACAGCGAATCCCCTTCCGTGTTCTCCCGCACGGGCAGCTTCTATGGCTGCGTTTAAGGACAAGAGGTTGGTTTGCGCGGCGATTTCTTTTACTTTATCGGTAAGCTCCACAATTTTCTGCGTTCTAGTTACGAACTGGTTAATCGACTCTCCCATCGTCGTAACTGCCTGCTCTACCTGCTCCATTCTTGATACAAGCTCTTCCAGCGCCGCAGAACCTTCCTTGGTTTTTTTCACGGTATCTCCAGCTTCTCCTGCCGCCGCCTGAGCGTTTTTAGCAATTTCTTTAGCCGTGGAAGACATCTCTTCTGTAGCGGTCGCGACGCTAGTTACTCTTGATGCCGCCTGTTCCACTTCGCTTCTGAAAACGCCTGCGGTCTTCTTAGTGTCTATGGTTATTTCCATAATGCCAACCTGGTCGGAAGCCAAAGAAAGTATTCTATTGCGCCACTCGTTAACAAGGGACAGAGCCGGAAAAGATGTGTCGAAAAGCCTTGCGTCTATTTTTTTTATCTTTTCCAATTCATCGTCTTTATCGGTTAAAGCAGAATTTATGATGCTCATGCACTGTTTGTTGTTCCGTCCCAATAATGCCATAATTTTCCTCTTAAATAAATTTTAAAGTTAGTTAAATATAAAATTAAGAATTCAACTGTATTAGGTTTTCTATATATCCCCTGTCTCTAGTCATGGCGTCGTTGGTGAGCATTGCGTTGTATACCGCAACAGCTTTCTTGGGTTCTTTAAGCTGTGTATAAACCGCCGCTTCTTCCAGCATTGCATATTCCTGAAGCTTAACATTGTTGATTTTAGACATTGCCTTAAAATCTGATATCGCTTTTTTATAATTTTTTTGAAGCAATGATAATGTCGCGAGGTTGCTGTATGTAAGATAGGTTAAATTACGCGAACCCGGTTTTGGGTAAAAGCCTGCATATTTTAAAAAATATTTTTCGGCTGTATTTAATTTACCGGTTCTCATATAATCTAATCCAAGATAAAAATTAGAAATTTTAAAATCGGCGGTTTTTTTGTATTTTTTTTGAAGTTTTTTCAGGTAAGATATAGAGCCGGAAACGGCTTCAGGGTTTTTACCGTCGTAAGCCATATAGAGCCGGATGCCTTTCCATAGCATTTTATTTGCCGACTGGTTCAGTTTGTAATAATAGAATCTTAATCCCAGCACGGCGCTAACTATTATTATGATTCCAGCTAAAAAACCTATTAGATAATATTTATTTTTAACAAGAAATCCTTCCAAATCTATTTTATCCATTATTGCTTCCTTTATTTAGCGTTAAAGATAATAAATATTATAAGATAATAAAATAAAAATCAAGATAATTTTTTTGACGCTTTTTTCAGTAAACGTGCGGCGTTTTCCTTAATTTTTTCAAGCTCTTTTGCCGTCAGTCCGGCACCTAGCGCAACGCCGTCGTATTCTTTTTCGCGCATAATGTCCGAAGGAGAATGCGTGTCGCTGGAAATAATCATTCCAGTTCCTATTTTACGGCTAATACCGGATATATGTCCGTTTGCGAGACAGTGACCTTTTCTGTAAGAAAGCTCCAGAAGAATACCGTTTTTATCTGCTAATGCCGCATCTTTTTCTGTGATTAAACCTGGATGCGAAAGTATGTCTATGTCTTCTTTTAAAGCGGCGGCGTTAGTTCCGCATTCCACCGGCTCGCTTAAAGTTTCGCCGTGAACGACGACTATTTTAGCTCCTGATTTCCTTGCAAGAACAACGGCTTCGCCTATAAGAGACGGAGGCACATGAGTTATTTCTATGCCCGGAAGGACCGTGAAACTATTTTTTTTATTCTTACCGTATAATTTGTTTATTTTTTCGCAAATTTTTTTAACGCCGGAAAGATTGCTTTCAATATTTGAGAAGTCGGCATGGTCAGTTATAGCCATAGCACTATAACCAGCATACATGGTTCTCCTGATAAGCTCTGCCGGAACAAGCTCGCCGTCTGAAAATACCGTATGCATATGAAAATCCATAAGCATTTAAAAAATACCTCCTTTTTTGTCCCATAGTATGGGATTAATAAATTACTTTTTCCGCTGTTATTTTTTTTTGTTTTTGAAATATGGTTTCAAGGCGTTCTTTTTTAATTTCCATAGAAACATCGTCCACAATTTTAAAAGCTTTAGTAAAAGGTCTTGGCGAATATTTAAAAGCAAATATGAAATCAAATCTGACCTCTTCCATTAAAGAAACGGTCATTTGAAAGTCTTCTTCGGTTTCGCCCGGAAAACCGACTATTATATCTGTGGAAATGGAAACATCCGGACGCCCGATTCTAATATTCTCTATAAGTTTTAAATAATCTTTTCTGGAATAGCCCCTGTTCATAGCCGCGAGTATCTTATCCGAACCAGACTGAACCGGAAGATGTATATCCCCCGAAATTTTCCGGTTTTCACAAACTGTTTCTATTAAATTTTCGCTGAAGTCCTTAGGATGAGAGGTTAAGAATTTAATTTTAAATGAACCTTCTATTTCCGAAAGTGTATTTAAAAGAAAAACGAAGTCCTTACCTTTTTCTTCCGGAGATAAGTATGAATTTACGTTCTGCCCTAAAAGAAGTATCTCTTTTGCTCCCTTTAAAATCTGTTCCTTTACGGTATTATATATAATTTTAAATGGTATTGACCTTTCTTCTCCTCTGACGTATGGCACTATGCAGTAAGAACAATAGTTATTGCATCCCTCTATAATTTTAATGGACGCCACGCTATTTTGAGGTTTTTTATCGTAAAAATATTCTTCTAATAATCCAAAATCTTTATAATCGTCGTTAATATAATTTTCTTTCTTATAAGAATTTTCTTGCCCAAGGATATCCGGTATCGACATGGTTTCATCCGGTCCCAGGCAATAATCAAAAAACAAACCTGTTTCCTGCTTATGTTTTTCAGATTCCATTCTTAATTTAATTTGTTTGGCAAAACAACCGGCAAGAACAACTTTCTTATCTGGTCCGTTTTTTTTTAATCTGCCTAATTCGGATAATATTTTATGGTCGGCATGGTCGCGGACGCTGCATGTGTTAAGGATAATTATATCGGCATCGCCGGCAGAAGCGGCTTTATGAAAACCCTTTTTTATAAGGCCGCTTTCTATTAAGCCGGAATCATGAAAATTCATCTGGCAGCCGTAGGTCTTTATAAAAAATTTATTTTCGTTTGTATTGTTATTATTTAACAAGGTTATTTTTATATATCTTACTCACCTTAAACTGCGGAGCTAATTTTTTTTGAACTTCTATTTTTTCTCCCGTTTTAGGATTTCTTCCAGTATAAGTTTTGTATTCCTTCACCGAAAAACTTCCGAAACTCCTAATTTCAACTCTCTTTCTCTGAATAAGCGATTCTTTTATTTCGTTAATTATAGTGTCGACTATCTTATCCGCCACCTTAAAAGGAATATCGTTTTTTTCCGCAAATTTTTCAGTAAATTGTGCTTTGTTCATCAGTCGGCACCCCTTTTATATTTTAACTATAATTTAAATTTTAAGTTTATCACATAAGAATGTCAGGGTCAACATCTATAGTGATTTTACCAGATAAAAATTTTTTAGACAAAATTTCGTCAGACCTTAACATATCAATAAGCCTGTGAAGATTGGAAGCAGGCGGAGGAGCTTTTAATATTAATTGGTATCTGAAATAGTTTTTTATTTTTTCGATGGGACAAGGCGAAGGTCCTAAAATAGAAATATTATCGGTAAAATTCCCCGATTTAATATTTCCTTCTATAATACTGCCGATAATTTTTTTTAAATTAAAAGACGTTTCTTGCAGGTTTTCTATATTTTTATCTATTAATTTCAAGGCTATTATTTTATTATATGGCGGATAGCCGTATTCTTTTCTAATTTCAAGCTCTTTATCGTAGAAACCTTTTACATTATGCGACGCGGTATAGTTTAATAAATAATTGTCCGGTATAAATGTTTGAATAGCAATTTTTCCACGGTCTTCGCCCCTTCCAGCCCTTCCGAGAACCTGCGTAAGAATCTGAAAAGCTTTCTCCGCGCTCCTGAAATCCGGGATATTCATAAGTCCGTCCGCAAAAATTACGACGACTAATCCAACGTCGGGAAAATCGTGTCCCTTGGTTATAATCTGCGTTCCGATTAATACGTCTATAGTTTTTTCATGCATTTTTTTAAATATCGCCGAACCGGCTTTTTTGCTTTTAGCAATATCGGAATCAATTCTTTCTATAACTACTTCCCTGTCTGAAATGCCATTGCCCGGGAAAAACAAGGTTTTTATTCCGTCTTCTAATTTTTGAACTCCTATTCCGTATGGCTCGATAGCATCCATTCCGCACTCAGGACATAACTTTGGAACGTCTTCCGTATGACCGCAGTAATGGCATTGCAGCGAACCCGCGTTTGCTTCCATACGGACGGCTGGACGCCCTTTCGATTCAGCTATATCGGGATTCTTTTTTTTATGATGGACCAAAGATATTGCGCAATTTTTACACAGAAACAAATGGCCGCACGAAGAACATATTAAAAATGTCGAAAAACCTCTTCTGTTTAGGAAAAGCAGAACCTGTTTTTTATTTTTAATATTTTCTTTTATTAATAATATAGTTTCTTCTGATAAAATTTTATGTTTAAATTCTTTTTCGCCAGAACTTTTAAATTCAGTTTTTAAGTCTACGATATCCACTTTTGGCAATGATTTTCCTTTTACCCTGTTTTCTATATAAATGTAGTCGTATTTTTTAAGGATTGTAGCATTATAATAGGATTCTAACGAAGGAGTCGCCGAACCGAGTACGCAAACGGATGAAGATTTTTTAGAAATCATGACCGCTACGTCCCTTGCATTGTAAAGAAGACCTGACTGCTGCTTATAAGAAGCGTCATGCTCCTCGTCAATTATTATAAGTCCGGGATTTTTTAATGGAGAAAATATTGCCGACCTCGCCCCCAAAATGAGCTTAACGCTTCCGTTCATTATTCTTATATGATTTATCAGTTTTTCCCTTCTTGAAATTTTACTGTGAAATACCGCAAAACCGTTATTCTCGACAAGGGTTTTAAATCTTTTTTTTATCAGGTAAATAAATTGATTTGTAATAAATATCTCTGGAACTGTTATGATAACCTGCTTGTTTAAACTTAATGCAAAATCTAATAAATTAAAATAAATCTCCGTTTTGCCGCTTGCGGTAACGCCGTGCAGTAAAAATGTTTTATAGGAACCTGAAGCCATAGGTTCTCGCATAAGCGTAACGGCATTATCCTGATCCCTGGTGAGTTCGTAAGAAGCTTTTGAAAGAAACTTGCCACCGCTTATACTTATATTGTTTTCGAAAAGCATAGCTTCATCGTAATATTTATCCAATAAATCAAAATGCTTAACGTCAACCGACGGCAGGACGGCATTTAAAACTCCTGATATATTTTCATGATAATAAGAAGAAAGAAAGTTAAAAATATCCTTGCGTGACTCAGTAAAAAACAATGGCTTAGAAACCCGTAGAATTTTCTTTAGTTTTATTTGTTTATTTTCTTTCTCGCTTATGCCGTGTATAAAGCCATACATAGTTCTGTTTTTCAATGGAACTAGCACGGCTTTGCCGGTTTCCGCTTCCGATTCTAATTCTTCCGGTATTAAGTATGTAAATTTAATATCAGTTCCGCTTTTGGGAATAATTATGTCTGCTGTAATCATAGTATTATATTATAATATAAAGTGAGAATACGGTATATTGCATTTTTAAATTTTTTTTGAGATAATATATTGAAAATCTGAATGGATAAATTACAAGTGGGGGGTTAGCTCAGTTGGTAGAGCGATGCCTTCGCATGGCATAGGCCAGGGGTTCGAATCCCCTATCCTCCACCAATTAGCTTAAAATTTTAGATATAATCGATACGGTATTATCTAAATCGGATTTAGTATGCTTAGAGCTTAAAAACATAGCTTCATACTGCGACGGAGCCATAAATATTCCTTCGTTCAATATAGCCGCAAAAAAATTTTTAAAGCTGTTCGTATCAGAATTCATAACATCTTTAAAATTGCCTACTTTGCCCGTATTAAAAAATATAGTTATAATAGATGATATATGGTTTATGGCAATCTTGCCCGCTATTTTTGTTTTTTTAAATTCTTCATTTAGGTTACTGACTAGATAATCAGCGGCTTCGTTTGCCTTGAAAACCGCGTCGTCCTCTTCCATAGCTTTAATTGTCGCAATTCCCGCGGAAACGCATACCGGATTGCCGGAAAGCGTACCTGCCTGATAAACCGGGCCAAGCGGGGACAAATATTCCATTATATCTCTCCTGCCGCCGAAAGCGCCAATAGGAAGCCCGCCGCCGATGATTTTGCCGAGACAGGTAATATCCGCTTTTAAATTAAACAAACCTTGCGCCCCTCCTAAAGAAAGCCTAAAACCTGTTATAACTTCGTCAAAAATAACAAGCGCGCCGTTTTCGTGCGTTAAATCTATTAGCTCCTGCAAAAAACCGTCCTTAGGCAGAACCACGCCCATATTTGCGGCTACAGGCTCTATTATAACGGCGGCTATTTCTCCTTTGTGAACTGAAAAAAGCTCTTTAACCGATGAGATGTCGTTATAAACGGCAATCAGAGTATCTTTTGACAGGTTTTCGGAAATACCGGCGCTTGAAGGCACAGAGGTCGTAAGAGCGCCTGAACCTGCTTTGACAAGCATCGAATCTGAATGACCGTGATAACAGCCTTCAAATTTTATGATTTTATTTCTGTCGGTAAATCCGCGGGCAAGCCTTAAAGCGCTCATTACGGCTTCCGTACCTGAATTTACCAGCCTGACTGATTCTATAGAAGGAAAATGTTTATTAATTAAACCGGACAGTTCTATTTCCCTTTCAGTAGTCGCGCCAAAACTAAATCCGTCAGACGAAGCTGATGAAACAGCTCTTACTACCCTTTCGTCGGCATGACCCAAAATCATTGGACCGTAAGACATAACGTAATCAATATATTCGTTTCCGTCTATATCGTAAATTTTACTGTCTTTGGCTTTTTTTATTACGACCGGCGATAGACCTACCGACTTAAAAGCCCTTACCGGACTATTTACGCCGCCCGGCATTAAAGATTCCGCTAGTTTTACCGCTTTCAAACTGTTATCGTGTTTCATAATGTTTTATAAGAATTTCCTTTCGTTTTTTTTATTTTTTATGCTTTTTTTTGAGCCTGCGGCAGAAGATTTAGGCAGATAAGGAGCAAAAAACTTAAAAACTTCCATATTCCAGCCTGGAAGAACCACATGCCCGCTGTTTTTCGCTACAAAAAGTTTTTTCTTAGATTTTATTAATTTATAAACTACTAAAGTGCCTTTAGGCGGGCAGTCTTCGTCTTTAAGGCCAATGCCGACCATAACGGGAACTTTAATCCATGAAGCAAAATGTTTCGTATCTACATAATAAAGAGACCGCATAACTTTAGCTTTATCTTCGGGATGCTTTTTTAAAAATGCTTTGACTTCCATGTATGGACCCATATGCGCTAAAGGCATCTGAACGGGGATATCGCTTAAAAAAGGAACGTCGCCGGCAGCTGCCGTTACGTGATTATCGATAGCGGCGTCTATTAAAGGAAGCGCCCCTCCCATACTTCCGCCTGTAACGAATATGTATTTTGAATTAATATTTTTAAAATGTTCAAGAAATCTAAGCGATGCCAAGGAATCCATTACTATTTTGACCATTGAAAAAGTTTTGACGCGCAGTATTCCGTTAGTCATAAGACCGGGGAAGCCGGGATGATAAACTGCGGCGCTCCTCCCGTGTCCTCTTAAGTCTATAGAAAGGGCGGCATATCCCCTTCTCGCAAAAAAGTGCGCCCATCCGGGAGTTCCAAACGAGCCGTAACCGTGCAGCAATAGAACGCCAGGGTATTTTTTACCATTGACCCCGTATGGAATTGCAAAATATCCTTTAAGTTGGAGACCGTCGTATGAATTAAGCGATAAATCGTAGGTTTCTATTTTATTTATTTTATCGTTATAAAGCGGCTTTATGGAATAAACTACTTTCTCTTTACGAAGGCGACTGTACATGCCGCGCCAGAATTTTTTAAAATTTTGATATCTCGTAAGTTTAATACCTTTATTTTTAAATGATTTTAACGCCGAAATTTGCGGGGTGCTTTTTTCGCTAAAGTTTTTATATAAAAATATCCCTAAAACGATAACGACTATTAATACTATTATTACTAAAAAAATAGACTTGTTTTTATTAGTTTTCATAAATTTGCCGTATTATTTTTATTTATAATATAAAATTGTAAAATAATGCAAAAAAAGGCATCTATGAATAATCCAAAAGTTCATAGATGCCTGTTAAATGTAACCGCTATTATTTTAACTATTAAAATTATTTTATTTAAAAGTTATTTTAAGGATTCTAAATACCCAGCTACAGTTTTTAACTGAGACGCATTAAGATTATGATTAGGCATCATGCTATTTGGAGAATGAACCTTTGGAGTATTAATCTGAACTTCCAACCAATGCAACGAGTGTCCTTTAGTTCCTTCCTTGTCAAGATTTGGACCGATAGAACCGCCTTTGCCGTTTATAATATGGCAGCCCGCGCAACCCTGAGAGGCGATAATTTTTAGCGCTGCAGCCTTTACATTATTAGAAGCCGGTTTAGCAGAAGTTTTAGCAGTTGCGGCAGCTTTAGTTTTTGAAGCTGGAGCGGCGGCAGTCGTAGCGGCACTTGGCGCTGCGGCGGGTTTAGCTGCAGGCTTAGACGGCGCAGGCGTTTTTGCACAGCCGTAAAGACCGAAGCTTATCGTTAATAAAAATAATGCGGTAAATAAAACGGTTAACCCCTTTTTTCCTTTCAACGCTTTCAATTTTTTACCCTCCATAATAAATTAAAGATTATTTTTTAAAGTACAATAATATATAATATATCTATTTAAAATTTTGTCAATAAAAAATTTATCCGCCAAACGCGTTTAAAATTCATTTTTTAATATAGATTCGCGTCGATTAAAAAGTTAAATCTTGTGGATTTATTGCCCTTTTATTTTTTTAATTATGCCGCTTGTTGATTTTCCCTCTAAAAAATTTATTAAAACGGTTTTTCCGCCGGCAGATTCTACAATATCCTTACCTATAATTTCTTTTCCCTCGTAATCGCCCCCCTTTACCAAAACATCGGGATTTATAAGGTTTATGAGATTATAAGGAGTATCTTCGTCAAAAATTACGACATAATCGACCGGCTTTATATTGGCTAAAATATAAGCCCTGTCTTTTTCGCCCATTACAGGCCTTTCTACGCCCTTAAGGCACTTAACAGATTTATCGCTGTTTAAGCCGACTATAAGCACGTCGCCGAATTTTTTAGCTTCATTTAAGTAACTCACGTGTCCGGCATGTATAATATCAAAACATCCGTTTGTAAAAACAATTTTTTTACGGTCGCTTTTCAGCCTTAATGCTAAATTTTTTATACTGCCGGATTCGATTATCTTTTCGACGCTATCAGTAGTCATATTTAATGAAATAAAAATATAGTTATATTATTTTATATAAGTGTAAAATTAATATCCAGAATTTTTATTCCTTCCGGTAAAATTTTATTTATTTTATCCCGCAAAATATTAAAATCGGTTAAGACAGCATATTCCTTATCTACCCGCGCTTTAATATATAATCCGTCGCTTTCGGTCATAAAAGGAATAGGATTTGAAAAACTAACCTTGGGCCTGGAGGTAAATCTGGATTCTCTTCTCACAATAGGAACTCCGGTTATCTTAAATGCCTTAAGCAATATTTTTACGGTTTCCAGATGTCCAAGATACTTTGCTTCCCTTTTTTTGGAGTATATAAAAGTAAGTTCGGAAAAAGATTTTACGGTATTATTCTGAATTATTCCGGTAAATATTTCTGACCCGCTACCTCTGGTTTCAATATTATTGCCGTTATTGGAATCCAGGTTGTTCTCCGCCTTTTCTTCTGCAGTATTTACCTTGCGGTTTTTTTTATGCATTTTGATATTTTCCGCCTTTGACGAATAAACGGGAGCTATTGTTTTAAAATCGCATACGCCGCAAAAATAACAAGTCTTTCTACAGTTTTCCGTTAAAAAATTATCCGTTGAATTATCGTTTATAGATAAGCTTAGCGGATAAATCGTTTTTAAATTCTGCCTATAAGATTTTTCATATTCTTCTCTTAGGAATGCATTATCCACAAGAATATCTATAAAATCCCAAGGTAGCGGAATATCTGTATTTTTTTCTTCGTATAAGTATCTATAAGCGTTTTCGTTAAAACAAAATCCGTCTTTTTTCTTATTATTTTTTCCGTCCTGATAATTATATTCGCAATTCAGGGCTTTTACCCAGGCATCATAGTTGAATAGTCTGGATTCGCTGTCGTAAACCGCCCCGTACTTATAAGCCTTATATATTATTTCCGGCGTAAAATTATCGCCTCTCGATATCAATCCTTCTATGAAACTGACTTTAGGGTCTTGATATTTAAAATTAACGTTTAACGGTTTTAGCAATTTTTTAAGATAATTAATTTTAAAATTAAGAACTTGTTCGCTTTCCATGGGATGCCATTGAAAAGGCGTATGGGGCTTCGGCACGAAGTTGTTTACGTTTACAGTAATATTTAAACTCTTTGCAACTTTTTTTATCTTTATTATTAAATCATATATACCGTCCAAATCTGCTATTCTTTCAAAAGGAAGACCTATCATGAAATATAATTTTAATGTTTTAAAACCTTTTTGCGAAAGCCCGGCCGCTTCATCCAGCAAGTCCTTCTCAGAAATATTTTTATTTATAATATTCCTGAGCCTCTGGGTTCCGGCTTCAGGGGCAAGAGTAAAATTGGTCTTTTTGACAGCCGCGGTTTTTTTGAGTATATTTTCGCTTAAAGAGCCTATTCTCATAGATGGAAACGACATCGAAATTTTTTCTTCAGATGTTATGTCAGCCAATTCGGAAAGTAATGCTTCAATATCGGAATAATCCCCCGTCGAAAGAGAAGAGAGTGATATTTCTTCCAGACCGGTTGTTTTTAAACCGTGCTTTACGGCATTCAATACAGTTTCTTTTTTGCGCTCCCTGACAGGCCTATAAATGTAACCTGCCTGACAGAAACGGCAGCCGGAAGAACAACCGCGTGCTATTTCCACGGCAAGCCTGTTGTGAACTGTTTCTATAAGCGGAACGATATGTTTATCGATATATCTAAAATCATAATTTTTAATATCTGAGTAATTTTCAGGCAGATTACAGTTGTCTTCCGGGTTATTGCTGCCTGTACAAAATTTTCGGTCAAAATCTATGTCATTTAATATAGATTTTTTAACTTTTTTAGAAAATCCGGGTACGTAAACCCCTCTTATTTCTGCAAGTTTGCTTTTTACGTAATTTCGGTAATCAGTTTTGCTAACCGCTCCCGATATAAGTATTCGTTTTGCTTTCAATACGGCGTCGCATACTTCGACCGTCGTTTTTTCACCGTCTCCTATTATAAAAAAATCCATAAAATCGTTTAAAGGAAGAGGATTAAAAGCACAGGGGCCTCCCGCTCCGATAAAAGGATCGTTATATAACCTATCCTTATAAAAAACCGGAATGCCGGAAAGTTCCAGCATAAATAGAATATTTGTATAGGATAGTTCGTATTGTAAAGAAAAACCTGCAATATCGAAATTTTTAATATTTTCGAAAGATTCCAGCGAAAACAAAGGTAAGTTATGCTCCTTCAGTTTAAGGTTCATATCTGGATATGGCAGGTAAACCCTTTCACAAGCTATATAATCCACCGAATTCAATATATCGTATATTATGCCCATTCCAATATGGCTCATTCCCAGTTCGTAAAAATCCGGAAACGCAAGGGCAAATTTTAACGGAATAGTTTTAATGTCCTTAACGGTGGTTCCGGTTTCAAGTCCAAGATACCTGACGGGTTTCTGCACAAACGGAAGGATGTCCTCGTTCAACTTGCTGTATAATTCTCGGTTCGCTTTCATAGGTTTATATATTATATAATTTTTTACTTAAAAAATTAACCTTTAAAAAAAAATAACTCTGATTTTACATTTTATTGCAAAATTAAAGAGTTGATTTATCGGAGAAAATAATCGTATAATAAAAAATATGAATAATACTATTCAACTTATAGTAATCGCTATAATACCGGTTTTGTTCGCCATTATACTGCATGAAGTTTCACACGGTTACGTCGCTCATTTTTTTGGCGACGATACGGCAAAAAATGCGGGAAGGCTGACTCTGAATCCGATAAAACATATAGACCTTTTCGGAACTATTTTACTACCGCTGCTTCTGATTATAATAAACTCTCCTTTTTTATTCGGTTATGCAAAACCT
Source organism: bacterium (assembly GCA_021777135.1). GTDB lineage: Bacteria > SZUA-79 > SZUA-79 > Acidulodesulfobacterales > Acidulodesulfobacteraceae > Acidulodesulfobacterium_A. The sequence goes on from JAJYDX010000003.1 coordinate 18,878, forward strand.
GTTCCAGTGAACTTTAACGGGCTTAAAAATCCCAAAAAAGATACCGGCTTAGTCGCGGCTGCAGGTCCTATTACAAATTTTATACTTGCTTTTATATGCTTTGTTTTCTTAAAACTAATACTGATAAATTTTCCTGTCATGAATTTATATCTCGTATATTTTATAAGCCATTTTAAGTTTCAGGAGGTTTCTGGAGGTTTAATTTTTAAATTTTTTATTTATCCGGTAACATTTATGTTTTTTATAGGCATAATGATAAACATTATACTTGGAGTTTTTAATCTAATACCCATTCCTCCATTAGACGGCGGCAGGATTGCCGTAAGTCTTTTACCTGAGCCTCTTTCTGGATACTTAACCAAATTAGAGCCGTTTGGATTTCTTTTACTGCTCATACTTCTTTTAATAAATCCGGGGAATTTTATGACTGTTTCGTTTGATTTCATAGTAAACAATGTAGTTTTAAAAAATCTCAGCCTTTAATTTTTGCTCAATCTATAATTTTAACTTATGCAATCCCCGCAGTCCCAATTTTTACCTTATTATCCTAAAGTCAGCCTGGAAGCTTACGACGGACCGCTAGACCTGCTTTTAACGCTAATAAAAAAAAATAAAATAAATATTTACGATATCCCGATAGTCGAAATAACAAAACAGTATCTTGAAGCTATAGGATTAAATGAAAACTCGGCAGAGACTTCTTACGATGCATTTAATCTAGATTTGGGCGGCGACTTTATAGTAATGGCGGCTCAGCTTATATATATCAAATCAGTAATGCTTTTACCTAAATACGACGCTTTGCAAGACTTTGACGGAAGCGGTAATGACGATATACCGGATCCAAGAACTGAACTGACAGATATGCTTTTAGAATACCGCAAGGTTAAAGAAGTAGCCGACTTCTTAAATAACCGGCCTATCTTGGGACGAGATGTATTCGAAATAAAAATGTTTAAAACCGACAAAACGGCTCTTGAGAAAATTTCAAGTAACGCGGGCGTTACTTTTGACGCAAATATTTTTATTCTTTCCAAGTATTTCTATGGCAAGATAACTGAGGCTGTAAACAGGATAAGCGTTTACGAGGTAGAAAGAGAAAATTTTTCCGTAAAAGAAAAAATAATGGAAATAATGGAAATATTTAACAGAGTACACAATATAACTTTCGGCGAAATCGTTAAAAACAGCGCCAGTATAAACGAGTCGTTAACTTATTTTCTGGCAGTTCTTGAAATGACGAGGCTGGCACTGATAAACTTAAGCCAGTTAAAGCTATTCGGCGAAATATACATATCTCCGACAGCAAACGCCTTAATTGAATATCGTTCAAAAATTGCAAGTATGAATTAATTTGTTAGCGCTAATTCCGCGGTTTTACGATTTAATATTCGGTAGTCTCCGGACGGAAGGTCGCCTATATAAAGCCCGCCTATCCTAACCCTCCTGAGCATTAATATTTTAAGGTTAAAAAACTCCATCAGCCTTCTTATTTCCCTGTTTTTTCCATGCGACAAGTCAACCGAAAGTATAAACTTTGAAGGATTTTTCCTTACTATCCTAACGTCGTCCGGTTTCAAAAGACCTGTTTCTTTAAGCATGACGCCTTTTTTTATCCTGTTGAAAAGGTCCGGGGTTAATTCTCCCTTGACCTCTACTATATAAGTTTTTATTACGCAAAACTTCGGATGGGTTAAGCTGTAAGCAAAGTCGCCGTCGTTAGTAAGCAAAAGCATGCCTTCGCTCATAAAATCAAGCCTTCCAGCCGGAAATATGTGCTTGTATTTTAAAGTTTCTTTTCTAATTAATTCCATGACTGTTTTAAATCCCTCTTCAGATTTTACTGCGGTAATATAACCCTGCGGTTTATTAAGCATAATATAAACTTTAGGCTCATCCTTATATTTAATTTTTTTGCCTTGGACGACAACTTCGTCGCCCTGTTTCACGGAAACGGCAAGGTTGGTATTTTTTTTCCCGTTTATAAGAACGCTGCCTTCCTTAATTATTTCATCGGCGTTTCTTCTGGATACGCCGGTATGCATAGCGATAAACCTGTTTAATCTTATGCCTGCAGCCGGATTAGTGTTAATTTTTACTTTTCCGTCAGACTTAACATTATCGTTAATTTTAGTCTTAGTATGGCTTTTAGTATTAGTTTTGATAATTTTATCGGCATCAGCCTTAGCTCCTGCTTTGTGTCTCAAAATACTATCCCCTCCATTTGCGTGGAAGCCTGAGCATAAAGCTTCATAGGTATGCGTCCGGATAAATATGAAAGGCGGCCGGCCTCAACGGCATTTTTCATTGCAGACGCCATGCCTACCGGATTGCCGGCTCCGGCAATTGCCGTGTTTATAAGTATGCCGTCAACGCCTAGTTCCATTGTTTTACATGCGTCGGATGCCGTTCCAACGCCTGCATCAACTATTACAGGAACGGAAACGGTTTCTTTAATTATTTTAATATTATAAGGATTCCTTATGCCGAGACCTGAGCCGATAGGCGACGCAAGCGGCATTACCACGGGGCATCCTATATCTTCAAGTTTTTTTGCAAGAACCGGATCATCCATCATATACGGCATAACGGTAAAGCCCTCTTTGACTAAAATTTTGGCAGCTTTAAGCAGTTCTTCGTTATCCGGATAAAGCGTTTTTTGGTCGCCTATTACTTCTAACTTTACCAGATCGGTTTTAAAAACTTCGAGTTCCCTCGCAAGCCTAAGCGTGTTAACCGCGTCTTCAGCAGTATAACATCCGGCGGTATTTGGAAGAAGTATATATTTGTCCAGGTCAATATAAGACAGTAAATTTTCTTTCGAATTAAAGTCAATTCTTCTGACTGCAACGGTGATTATTTCCGAACCGGAAGCGGAAGCGGCATCTTTCATGGTTTCAAAATCCGGATACTTACCGGTTCCTATAAGAAGCCTGGATTTAAATATATATTTACCTATTTTTAATACATCTCCGGAAACTTCTTTATCGGTATTATTTTTTAAGCCGTTATTAATTTTGCTGTTATTGTTATCTTTAATTTTAATTTTTTCTTTCCTTTCTTCCATAAAATACCTCGTTAAATTATTTAATTAAACTTTAGCTTTATTATTATCCGCCTGGAGCTATGGTAACCAGGTCTATTTTATCGTTTTCGTTAAGAACAAACGCAGGATATGAACTTTTTGGGACTATCGCCTTATTTACGGCGACCGCGGTACTTTTCAAATCCAATTCAAGCTCGTCTATCAGTCTTTGGACGGTAATATCTTGACCGGTAAAATATTCTTTTCCGTTTAGTTCTAATTTCATGTAAGCATCTGCCTTTATATATATTATTATATTATACGTTAAACCCTTTATTTATCTCCGCATTTACATAATTATAAAGAGTATCCCTTCTTACCGGAATTTTACCGGCACGTTTTAATAACTTAATTATTTCTTTTTCGGATAAATATTCGCCAAAATTGCCGCCTGCGCTCTTTGTAATATTTTCCTCCATAAGCGTTCCGCCAAAATCGTTAACACCGTAATCCAACGATTTTAATGCTGATTGGACGCCTATTTTAGGCCAACTTGTCTGAATATTTTTAAAATTATCCAGATACAACCTCAAAATAGCATAAAATTTAAGCGCCTTATCTACATCTCTTATTACGGCCTCGTCCACCCTGCTTCTAAGAGAAGTTTTATAAGATATAAAAGGTAATGCTATAAATTCTGTAAACCCTGCTGTTTCGTCCTGAATACTCCTTATAACGTTAAGATGATATACTAAATCTTCAGCGGACTCCAAATGGCCGAAAAGAACCGTGGCCGATGTTTTAACTCCAATATTATGGGCAGTTTTTATAATCTCTACCCAAGTTTCGCTTTCTATTTTTTTCGGACAGATTTTTTTTCTCGTTTCTTTTGCTAAAATTTCAGCAGCCGTTCCTGGCATGGAATTTAATCCGCAGTCCATTAGTTTTTCTATAATCCCCGCGTAAGATTTACCCGTCGCGTTAGAGAGTTCATAAATTTCCTGCGGCGAAAATGCGTGTATATGCAGTTCTGGAAAATTACTCCTTACCGTTTTAACCAGATTAAAGTAATAATCAGGATTTAATTTTAATTCAGGATTTATGCCTCCTGTCACGCATATTTCGTCAATTCCAATAAGGCTTATTCCTTCCGAAATTTTTTCCAATACCCTGTCGTAATCTAGCAAAAAAGCGTCTTTAGAGTTTTTGGTTCTTTTATATCCGCAAAACCTGCAGTTTAAACCGCATATATTAGTAAAATTAATATTTCTATTTACTACGTAGGAAACATTTTTAGAATTAACCGTCTGGTTTAATATATCTGCCGCTTCCTTTATTTTACTTATTTCGCTTATTTCCCGTTCTTTAAGCAAAAAAAGAAGGTCTTCGTCTTCCAGTCTGATGCCGGACAAAGATTTTTGTAAAATAGCATCCAGGTTTAGTTTACAGGATATATCCGTCATTTTATCGGCTATCGACCTCTTTATAATATGTGTAAATTAACCTGAATGCGGCTGCCGGATACAAAATGAGGATAAGATGAGGATGTTTATAAATTTTGATAAATTATAATGCTTTATAATTATAGCACATCCCTACGACGGCATTATCCGTATCAGGTTCAAAGGGTTGCAGGTTTTAACAGCCCTGCTCTCAGCCGTTGCGTTTTATACGGCACCCCTATTTTTTATCTTTATAATTATAATTATATCACTTATTACTTCTGAGTTCCAATTATATTATATATTATATTATCAGAATTACCGTTGGTATACATTTTATTGCATATGACAAGCCTGATTTTTTGGCTATCTCAGTAATTTCCTGTAGTAATTATAATATTTATAGACGCGGATAATATAAATTTCGGTTTGGCGGTAAGGCGGAATCAGGAATTCAGGACGGTTTTTCACATATACCGTTCTGACGGAACCAGGACCGGCATTATAGCAGGCTAAAGCCGGAACAGGTTTATAACCGAAGCGTTTAAGGCAGTAATGAAGATATTTAACTCCGGCAATTATATTAGACGGCGGATTTTGAATGTCCATACTCAGTTCCCTGCCTGTTTTTGGCATAACCTGCATTAGCCCTACCGCCCCTTTAGGACTTAAGGCGTTTATGTTAAAACCGCTTTCGGCGCGCATTACAGCTATTAAAAAAGGAAGCGGAACGTCGTATTTTTTTGAAGCTAATATTATCGTTTCGTCTAAACCTTTTATTTTAAAAGCATAGGCGTTTGTAGAAATAGCGGCGGTTATTAAAAATATAAATAAGGAAAATAAAAAGAACGATAACGCGACAGTTATGGTAAATCCGCAAAACATTTCTGTTTCAATAAGTTCTATTATTTTCATATATGTAAATTTATAAAGCCGAATATAATTTTATAAAGCTTATCGTTCCATTAATCCTGCGCCTGCATAAAACAGCCGTGCCAAACTTAAAATTAGATAAATTTTTACTTTTCCCGTTATTTAAAAATATAATTTCTCCATCAAGCTCCTTTCGCACCGGTAAGACGAAATAACTATCTCCCTTTTTTCCGGCCGGTACGGCATCTTTATTTATATCGGATTTAAAAGAAACGCCGGCATAATTGCCCGATGCTTCAAGTTTTTCAAAAAGCTCCGGCTTATATTTTATTGCCGAAGAATAAGTATTCATAAGAGAAAAACGTATAATGCAAAATATCCTCTCAATTTTTACGCTTATTATTTTTAAAACTACTTTTCCGTTCAGGCTTTTAACGGTTTTGTTTAAATAAACAGTTTTTGGGGGATTTAAACCGTTTAAGTGTTTATTGGCGTGTCCTACTGTGTAATTTTTAACTTTAATATTCTTTACTCCCACCATAAAAGAAGGTATAAAATAACCGCCGCTTTCGGTTTTTCTGACTGTTTTGTTAAAATATTTTCCTGAAATAAGAACAGTTTTCAACTTTTTTTTAGAAAATCCTGACAGCTTTAAAGACGCTGTTAAAACTTTTTTCTCTAGACGACTCTCTAAAATTTTGCGTGAAACCGAATAAGGAACATTGCCGGCGGCTCCGTTTAAAACTTTTTCCTGAGCGCATCCGGAAATAGCAAACATTGCTGATATAATTAATGTAAAATATAAATAATATGATTTTAACTTACTAATCTTTATTTGTTTTATCATTTTATATTTTTTAAATTCCGCAAATTTTTAATTTAATTAATTTTTTATCCTTAAGAATATGGAACGATATTTCTAAATTGCCCCCGCCCCCATATTTTGCCGTATCAGCCTCGGCGTCAATATGGACAGCCTTAGACTTTTTAAATATTAATACGTTTCTAACTATTTTATACGGCATATAGCTTACGTTATGAGGAACGTCTTTTATTATTGGAATCTCTGTTGTTTTATCCGGAACAAATCCGTCAAATAAGTTTCCGCCGTATTTTCCGTAAAGATATGCGTTTCTGACGAAAAAACGTGAACCTGAATTATTTGTAAGCTGGTATCTAAGGTAATAAAAGTTTTTAATGCGGCTTATAGAAATTATGGTAAGAGTTATTCCTTGTTTAGTTACGGACTTATTTATTTTTATCCGGTTAATTAAAAGTATTAGGCTCATAATTTCTTTTTTTTCGGCTTTTAAATCCTCTGCCTTCTTAGCTAAAATAGACTGTCGCATAAAATATTTTTTCATAAATTTAGCTTTTAAAGCTTTTATTTTGTCATTGATGTAATTTTTTACGAAAACGTCTTTTATTGAATTAGATATATCGAGATTATAAGTGACTAATTTTGAGGTTTTAATCCTTAAAAGTATGTTTATAAGCCCGTATTTTGTATAAATTTCCAGATTGCTCGTTTCCGCCATATCGTATGTAATAGGTTTTATAAATATTTGTCTTCCGACTATCTGTTCCGAAAACGCCCCCGTATTCCCGAGCGCGACGTCTAGCGGTATTACCGGCAGCGTTATAACTGAAACATAGCCTGGAGCGGTATTTAATTTATATATTAATCCTGTCTTTATGCGTAATTTATGCACCCAAAGGTTTTTTTTAATGCTATATTCCTTTAAGCCGGAATATTTTACCGCCTCAGCCGGCATACAAATGTACATCAAAATTAAAAAACAAAAAATAATATAATATTTTATGTTACTTAAATAATAATATATAATCTTTAACATTAAAATTAAGCCTCCTTATTTATTTTTACTTTTTATCTATTTCGTTATATTTTTGCAATTTATTATACATTTTTAGCTTAGAACCGCTGACTCTCATCTCAAAAATCCTTACGTATAACCCGTGGAGTCCAGCAAAAAATAAAAATAAATTTGCAAGATAAAGAACTGCCGCCGCTGTATATTTTTTTAAAAAATATGAAGAAAAAGCATAAAAGCAACCTGCATAATATTTAAATAACGGATTTGTAAAGTAAAATAGCGCAAATAAAGCGCTTAAAACAATAAAAGAGATTTCCGCAATATCTAAATCGTAACTCTGTCCGGTAAAGCCGCTTCTGTAATTATTACCGCCCATATATTTAATTTCCGCGTCAACTAATAATAATTTATTTGGATACAATAAAAAAACTAAGATTATTCGTCAAAATAACTTTTCGATTTAGGTCTGTATATTGGATGAAGATACACTATGCCGGGTCCTTTTATCTCTCCTCCCGAGCATATTCTGTAAACCGCCTGATTTAATTTCAATCCGGCAAAATCGTCGGTATCGAACGACGGCATTTTCTCGTAAGTCTTTGTAGTACCTTGAGAAATAGTATTGTCGTCTGACAATAGCTTTCCTATGTAAGGATTAAAAATTGTTCTGTCATCCTGCTCGGTTATATTTTCGGTTATTTTTACCTTGTATTCCTTATCACATATTTTAGAGGCTTTCTCTCTGGAATAATCGTCGATCAAAGCCAGCCATATGGAAGACCTTATGTTTCCTATTAAAGAATTAAGTTTTTCTTCGGAGCCGAGTTTCAGTTTTAACGAGCTGTAGCTTTGGGTGAGAAGTATATTAATAGCCTTGGACTGCCTGCATCTAGCAAAAAATTCCGCATCGGATTCGATGTCGCCGGACGTAACGTAATTTTGATATTCGTCGCATATAAATAAGACCGGTCTTTTAACGTTTACGGTATTTAATACCGCTGCTTTATAAACCCTGTTTAATACCGTCCTGAAATAATCTAACTTAAGCATAATGCCGATAATTTTTCCGGTCAAACCGTAGCTCGATTCCGGCATATTTAAGATTACTATTTTTCCGCCGTTGACGACTTCTTGAAAACCCGGAAAATTAAGTTTTTGCTCCGGAGCGCAAAAAGTATCTTTAAAAGCCGGCTTTATAAAATCGGAACACACTCTCAACGATTCGCTTTTTATAATCGCCTTGGTTCTTTCGTCTAATCCAGCGTAATCGGCTCCCGCAAAATAAGATACGGCTATTTTAAGCTCTTTTAAGTCTGCGTCAGGATTTCCGCCGCTTTTGCTTAATCGTTTTGATTTTATAGAATTTTCTGCATAATCAAGCATATTTTTTAATTTATTTTCATCAGAAATAATTTCGTATATGTCGCTCAACGTTACATAACCAAGGCATAATCTTATAAGACTTAAAGCGTTCGAAAGCAGGTTTATGGACTTGTCTTTCCAGAAGCTGTCCTGCCTCCCGTCGTTTGAATTCATATTTTCCAGAACGGAATATAGTCTTTCAGCGATAATTTTTGCGTCTAAGCGAGGATAATGGACGGGATTAAAATAATATCCTGAATCCGGTCCTATAATAACAATGTCTTCTTCCCTGCCGCTGCGTTTCATTATTAAAACCGCCTCTTCCCAAAAATCACCTTTTACGTCTAAAATTAAACCGCCTATTCTTTCGTCTAAAGACTCTTTTTTGTATTTTGCGAGCTGGTCAAAAAAAGGATACGCGCAGGCGCTTGTTTTTCCAGTGCCGGTAGAGCCGAAAATTATAATTCCTGTATAAAGCCCGTTTTTATCCATAATAAGCCATTCAGGTCTTTCTTTCCTTGCTCCGTCTTTTTCATGAATCTCTCCTATTACCAACTGAAGACTGCCGCTTTCCGGCCAAACAGGCGCGCCTTTAACCGCGCCCTTTTTTCCCTGGATTTTGCTTTTCTTTCTTTTATCGTTTTCCGGCTTAAAAAATAAGTATTTGTTGTAAACGGTATTTGACAGCGTCCAGGACGAAATAAACCAAGATAGTAATGGAAATAGGACGAAAAATAGTTTGACGTCCTTAAAATCAGTAAAATAATAACCTATCCTTACGTCTGAAAAAAATCCGGAAATAAGAAAAAGGTAAGCAAGCTCCAAAGCAAACAATACGGATGAAGCCGCTAATTTTATAATAAATGCTCTGTCTTCTTTCATTTTGTCTCTTTTCTTAAAATATTTCTTACAGCCCTTATATCGGAATAATATGTCCATAGCGATGGCTCAAGTATCATGATATCGTCTATAGTTACGGCGTCACGCTTATTTAATAACGCATTAGCTTTTAAAATTTTTACGGTCTCTCGCCATCTTCTGTCAGAAACTATTACCTGCTTATTCCTTAATTCTTCCCTTATTTCGTATAAACGGTTATAGATATCTGCGCCTATGCAGACCGTATCGACGGCAGAAGACAACTCGTCTATGTCTTTCCTTTCTATATTTTTTTCCGACGTGGTATCGTTAAAATCGTATTCGTCTTTTAATTCCAGCAGTTTTTTGAAATTAACGCCATTTTTTATCGGCATTATTTCTTTCCTGAATAAAAACCTGTCGTAAAGAGGCAAAAGATTTGCATCAGACGATTTATCAGGTTTTTCGTTGGACGTCGCAAAAAGGCTGATTAAAGGAATTTTACGAGGCTCAGGAATATATGCTATTCTTTCGTTCATAACTGCTAAAAGAGAATTAAGCGTTGAATGCGGTCCTTTAAAAAATTCATCTATCAGCGCTATATCGCAGTTATCTATTCCGGTTTTATTTTGACTATTCTTAGACATAAGTTCGTTCATACCGGTAGAAGGCGTCATCTGAAAATCGAAAAGCCTAAGCCCTTTAATCCGACTAACCATAGCCTTTAATACCGCGGTTTTAGCAAGTCCAGGCTCCCCTATTAATATAGAATGTTTTTTGGAAACAACCGCTAGAATAATCATATCTATAACTTCTTTTCTTTCAAGAAAACTCGAATTTAAAGTACTTTTAATAGAACCTAATTTATTCAGAACGGAATTAATCACTTTATTCTCTTCAAATATACAGGTTTAAGAAATATTATTTTAACAGGAGTACCAGCCGCCAGAGTGATACTGGCGTTATGATTCAGTTCGGAATAATTATTCAATCCGTTTTGGGCGGAATTAATCTCGTTTTGGGCAACGTTTTCCCTTACCTGATTTTGAAAAGTATATGGATTTGAGGAATTAATACCGGAGCCTCCTCCGGCGAAAATAGACGCTGCCCCCGCTACGCCCTGAGCGATATTGGTTAAAATAGTGCCCGCATAATGCTTTTCTACTTTTCCTTTTACCCCGCCGGAACCGTCAGGCATCATAGCTATTGCGTCTATGTTTATAGCTTTACCGGAAGATTCTATTATCTTGTCGAAAGTTATGTTAAGACGGTTAAGGGAATGTTTTACGCTTACCGTGCCGAAAAATTTATCGCCTTTTTTAAAAACTGTTTTGCCATTAATATAAAATCCTGAAGAAGAAACGGCGATAACCGGTACAGAGATATTATAAGAAAAAATTTTATATTTAGTGTAAGCTTCGATAACCGTTCCCTGAGGTATGCCTATACCGTAGCCGTTTAAGCTTTCAACTTGGGATTTTTTCTGCCCGATAGCGACGCTAGAAAGCTTATTGAAAGAAGGGTTAACCGCCCCTTTTTCAAGATTTAAAATATATTTTCCGTAACTTGCTTCTATGAAAACCACGGTTTTTTTATTAAACTGCGCCGCCTGTCCTGAAGGTATATTATAATTTGCGGTTTGACCGTTATTAAATTTTATTCCGCGGTTTAATTTTTCCGTTTCTTGTTTAAAATTATTGTTAAATTTATCTGATTTTTTTATTTTAATATCATTTTTATTGACTTTGCCTATCGCCCCATTTTTTTCGGCATAATTAAAAACCGCCGGAGAAAATCTTTTTTTATCCGGCATTAACGCTGTTTTAACCATTATTTTTTTTGTTTTTACGGTATTTGCTTTATGAAAAAATATAAATTTTAAAACGATAACCACGGAAATTAAAAAGACGACTATTATAAGCGGAATTCTAAAAAATCTTAAAAAATCCTTTTTAAAAAATTTTTCTTTCACGTCAATTTCTGAATTATATATATCCATGTTTGAAAAACCGGAGGGGAATTCCGTGCCGCTTCCCGTATCTTTTAAGTCTTCCTCTTTTATTACGTGCTTATTAAAGATTTCTCCTACCGGTATTTTATTTTTTTCAGGGGTATTACTGAAACCAGACATTATACTTACGCGCCTCCAAGCTTTAAACTGCTAAAATAAACCACTTCCAGGCCGAATGGATATTGAACGCTTCTTTTTATTCTCTTAATTATTAGTTTGTCTTCATAAGCTGCGCTGTTTTTTATAGAAGAGTCGGAATTAGAAATTACGGTTCTTATAACATAAAGTTTTAATTCGTCATGGTTTACGGTCTGTCTTACGAGCTTTATTTTTTTGAATTTAATTTTAGACGTTATGCCCGCTTTTTCCATTTTTTCTATAAATTTACTCCTAATAATCATAACAAGATTTTTTTTACCGTAATTTTCAGACATTTTATTTAATGCTCTCGAAAGTTCCGTTTTAATCATTATGGAATTAAAACCCGTAAATTCTCTTACAAAATTTTTTGAAAAATATTCTATTTCGCCCATGCCGGTTTTATTATTAAACGGAAGGTTTCTTAATACTTTGGCATTTCCGGCTTTGTTTACCCTTATTACCACTGGAACCCTGTTAGCCTTATAAGTCCAAAAAGCCGTCAAAAGAGCTATAACGGTAATGAGCGACATTAAAATTATAACTATTTTAAGCGCGGTATTTTGGGCTTCTAAATCTCCCCATATCTCATAGAAAAGCCTGCCGTTTCTTTTTTGATAATCGTCTTTATGATTTAATAAGTTTCCCATTTTTATTTAAGACCCCGCCGTCGCGGCGCCGGCACTTACAAGTTTTAATTTTGCGGCTTTCATTTTCTCATGAGCTTCTCCGCTTATGCCGTCAAATAACTTGCCGACTAAAAAAGGTACCGAAACGTTTATAATCATCATAATTATAAAAACTGTAATAACCTCCGCAAAAGTAAACATTCCAAGAATATTTCCGATGCCCGTTCCAGACGACGGAAGATTTATTGATTCCATTTTTCCAAGAATAGTAAAAAAAATTAATTGTTCAAGCGCAACCATTACGCCCCAGAATGAAATTTCTATAAACATTTTCATCCACTTACCGAATATTCCCCTAGTATAAGGGATTGTTTCAAATCCCAATATAATAGGGCAAATTGCAAAAAGGAGACCTAAAAACACAAGCTGCACCAATGCCATAAAAAATTGGACAACCAAATACAATATATTAAAAAGAAACCATATTATCCCCATTAAAACAGCGCCGGTTATAGCGTGCATGGCGCCTGACAACCAGGAAACCGGATTTAAATTCCATCCTTTTTGAACAGATGCGGTTCCGTTGGATGATATCGTAGGAATAGAAACGGAGTGAAGGCTGCCTGAAATAGAAGAAACTATCTGCGATACAGACTGTCCTATTCCGTAAATATTTTGTTTTATTAAATAGAGTTGCATTTTATCCGCAAGGATTAAGACGATTTGCGCAAAATTAGAATCCCCGGTCTGTTTCCATGAAAGAAAACCTATGGATATCAAAGCGGTTCTGAAAAATAACCCGTAATAACTAAAGGATATTCCGGTTAATTCAGCCCTGTATCCTTCAAAAAAAGATAAAACGACGCCTGCGGCAAATAAAAAATAAAACATATAAGTTAAGAAACCGCTCAATACAGAATCTTGATTTAACGCCGCCGGAATGGAATCTATAGAGAGCATAGTTAAATCTTCTCCGTTTTGAAGTTTTGAAATAGACATAGCCGACTGGCTCAAGACAGCATCAGATTTAGAAACCCCGTTGCCTGAACCCGAGGAAGGCGTCGCGGGAGGAGTAGAAGCATATGAGTGTGACGCATAAATAAAACTGCAGAGTAAAATAAAAAATATTGGAATTAAAAAATGCTGCATACGTTTCATAATAATTTTTTATATTTATAAAGTGGTTTTAGAATAAAAATTCATACCGGGCTCGGCGCTAACCTGCGGCGCAATAACCGGACCAACATGCTCTTTTTTGATTTCGACCGCTGATTTATCTATTTCCAGCTGTTTTAACTGGCTCTCCATATAACCCATATTTTTCAAACCTGCGGCGTTTTCCTCCCCGATGAGCGTAAGAATAGAACTCTGATAAGCATAATAATTAGAGCTGTTTTTAAGAGCGTTTCCTGAAATTTCGCCCATAAATTCGTCCCCTTCGAGTTCCGCTTTATGCGCTCTAGCCGCAGAAACTCCAGCGTTATAAAGACCGGAGGAAGCCGCGTCTATTGTCAAGCCCTTTACCGCGTCAATGCACCCGCCTACAGGATTTTCGGAACCGTCGAAATTATATCCCCCGTTTAAAAAAGAACAGTTAAAGTTCATATTTGCCGCTCCAGTATTTCCGTCTGAATTAAAAATATTTTCGCCGGTAAACTGCGCGGAACCGTTTTCCAAAACCGATTTATTTAAATTATTTCCTATATTAGACGAATACCCAGAAACAAAATCCTCAGGATTAAAATTATTTGCCAAAGATTTAAGGTTTTGAAATTCCGAAGACTCTATATTTATATTTGAATTAATTTCAGAAATCAGTCCCTGAACGGAATTAACCTGAACGTCGCTAGCCGTTAACTCCTGCGGAATTTGATTAAAAGCAGAATTAATTTGTTCGTTAAGGTTGTTTATGCCACTTACCGCATTTTCCACCGAATTTACCAAATGACTTAACTTATTGAAGTTGATGATGATATTTTGATATTCTTCCTGCATATTAGACGCATCTGCGGTAAGCTTATCCAAGGTAGCCATCGCTTCCGATAATCCGGGTCCGGGGTTAAACAGCGGTCCGCCCGACGCTCCAGGCGCATAGCCGAGCGTGTCGGCAAGCCCCTGCAATGCTGAAAAAGCTCCGCTTGCAGAGGTTTCGACAGATTCTATCTGTCCGGAAATAGCGCTTATATCCGGCAATGGGACCCCGAATCCGTAAGACGAAGCGGAAAACAATAACACGCCGGATATAATTATTATCAAAAGCCTAAACGGCTTTGATTTATGAAATTTATAATTAATCATAAAGACCTCCACGGTCCGTTTGGATATTTTTCCGCTAATATATATAAACGCTCTTTTAAAGACTTATCCGGATATAATTCTTCCATTTTCCTTTCTATCTCTTCGTCCTCTGACGATTTACAGCAAAGCCAGTATTCAAAAGGGTCAGGGGAGTTTCTTATAACAGCCGAATCTTTACCGAATTTTAAAAAATATTCAGCGTAATGACCCTTTACTACTTTAAGATTTTTGACTATCCCTATTTCCTTTCCATTTAATCCGCAAGCGTTAAGTTCAATTTCCGAGACGCCGCCGTCCAGTTGACAAAATATTTTAATTGATGAATTTTCTATAATGCTTTTGCCGATATTTCCCGCTTTCAAGAGGTCGCCGGGTTCCTGGGTTACGCTCCAGACCATAGAACCCCATTTCGCGGATGTTTTATATAGATGCATTATAAGTTCCGAGACCTTGGGATCGTTCATAAATTCCCAACATTCGTCATAAAAGAAAAAAACCTTTGCGGACTTATCGTACATTTTTTTAAAAGAAATATTTTTTATTATAGAAAATACTACTTTCTGAAGATCCTCGTAGCCTTTTAATTTTTGCAGGTCGAATATAACTATTTTATTATTTAAGTCTATGCCGTTTTTTCTGTTTAACAATATTCCGTAAGGCGAAGAAATATCCGTCCACTGAAACAGGTTTTTTCCCATTTCCATAGCTCTTTTTTTATCTAAAGCATCCCTTCCTTCGTTATAGTCGAACAGGACGTTATTTATGTCGGATATTACCGGCATATCTTCGGCATCAGATATTTTGTCGTAAGACGTCTGTACCGCGCGGGTTATAATAGTTTTATCATTTGGCGTTAAGTTTTTTTCAGGCTCTGCCATTAAACCTATTATTCCGGTTAAAAAAACCATTATATCCGGGTCGAATATTTCTTCTCCTTTTATAGTTTTAACAACGTATTTTTTAGAAGGAAACGGGTTTAAACAATAATTTCCGTCTAAATCTAGTTCAATATAGTCTCCGTTAAATATCTTGCAAAATTTTTTATAAGTTCCTCCTATATCGACGCCTATAATGTGATAATCGTTTCCGGAAATAAAGAAATTGGATAAAAATCCGTTTAGCATAAAACCTTTTCCGCTTCTTGTTTTTCCAAAAACTATTCCGTGCTTAGACGGCAAAGAGTTATTATAAATGTCTAATTTAACTCCTTCGCTCCTTTCGTTTAACAGCGGAATTGCGCATCTTTCAGTCCCGCGAAAACCTTCGTTCAGCGGAAAAAAAGCTGCTGCCGAAGACGAGATAGACTTTTTAAACCGCCTGTTAAAACGAGGCTGTCCCGGAAGAAAAGACATAAATAGGTTATGGTGCTCCATATTATCTATTATCCCTTCCATTCCGTTAAAATTTTTAAACGATTGAAGCAGTTTAAGAGCTCTAAAATTAAGCTCGTCGATATTTTTAGACTTTACTTTCGCGCACAAAGAAAACTCTATGATTTTTTTCTCGTTTTTTGAAGCGGATTTTAGAAATTCGTCCAGCTGCTCTGTAATGTTTGCGCCTTTATAATCCGTGTATCCTCCGCCAACGGCTTCCGTCAGGCTAGCCTTTATGTTCCTGTCGGTTTGTATCTTTTCAATCGTTTTTTCCTGCTCCGGTATGTTAAAAGATACAGAAATATCGTAAGGGAAAAAATCCCTTTTGCCGCCTTCGGAGCCGGATGAAACCGCCGTTCCGGAATCTTTAATATTTAAAAGGGAAGTTATGCCGAATGAATCTATGCGGGAAGGCAATCTGTGCATATTTATAAATTTATAATAGTAACCGTCCGTATAAAAATAATCTCTTTTAATTTCACCGTAAGAGTATATCAGCTGGCTTCTGAACGTGGTACCGTCCATCATATCTTCCCATCTTGGAGCTTTTACCGAAATCGACCTTTCCGGGTTTAATTCAGAATAAAAATAATCCGTAAGTTCCTGATTATTCATTCTTTTTAATCCTATATCGAGCTTAGACGACACAAAGCTTATATTATTTTCAATATTCTTAAACCTTTTCTCTATAAACTCCTCATCCGTCCGGTTTAATTTTCTAGCATTTGAATTAACGGCTCCAGAAATATTAATTTTAAAAAATCCGGATGCATAATCTGAAATTTTAGAAAATATATTATTGCCGGACGGTTTGTTTTGTAAATTTAAACCGTTAATTGAACAAAATAGATATATATTAATATTTTTTATATGTTTTTCATTTAAACTTTTAATTTTATTTTCCTTAATATATTTAAAATCTTCCGGCGGAACGGATGAATTTTCATAATTTGATATGAACTCCCTGCCGCCGTCTTCTATTTTATAAATCCACTGCAAACTTATATCTTCATCAAGGAGATTAAGCAGGATATCGTTTGTGTATGCGGCATCGTTAACCGTTTTATCGCCGGCAAGATAATAATCAAAACCCCTGACTTTGAAGCCTATAGTAAGCGAACCGTCTATTCCTATAACTATACCGCCGTTTATAGACAAAAGATTAACGTAATTGTTTAAAGAATTGCTTGCGTCTATTTTTTTTAAAACCGAATTTAATAGCATATTATTGGTAAAAATATATTGGATTAAATTTTTTCCTGTTCCGGTCCCAAGACATAAAGTTCCTTTTTTACAAATAAAAAAGATAACAAGGAACTTGTATAAAAATCCGGTTTGTTCTTTTTATATTTTTTTAAAAAAATCAAAACTGCGGCATCTAATAATATTGCTAAAATTATAATTTTTTTTAATAAAACTATAGAAATCATAGTAAAAAAGATAAAAATTCCCCAGTCGTAAATTTCTAATCCAAATCTGGTAACCCTGCCGTATATCCCGCTATAGATTTTAAATTCCGTGTAATTATCGCCTTCTTGAATTTTCATTTATTATGCCCCAAATTTATCCGCCAGATATCTATATTATTAAATCCAATTTTTAAATATCTTATAATTACGGCTGTCCTACCGTTGTAGAACCGTTTCCCCCTCCCATATTTATTGCTCCGGCAGAACCTCCGGCATTCTGAACTATGCCTAATATTGCTCCGGTTATCGTGGGCGCCAGCATAACACCAGTGCCTGCGGCAGCGGTTATAAAGGCTTTTCTTGCCGCATCGGGCTTGTGCTGTTTAATATCGTAGAATCCTTTTACGAGACCTATAGTAAGCGTCGCCGGAGCAAGCCTATAACAAATCCAAGTGGTAGCCTCGTTTAAAATACCTGACGCTCCTATTCCCAAAGAACCCTGATTTAAATTTATAATGGCGAACGCGCGTGAGCCCGCGGATACGATACTTCCGAAAGTAAAGGCAAATAATAAAATATTTTTCCATTTTCTTTCATAAATTTCTGTCTGAATTTTTACGGCAATTTTACTTGAATAATAGTTAATAGCGCTTAAAATGCTTACGTCTTTAAAATTGAAGTTTTTTAACATTTTTCCTCCGGCGATAAATATAAAATTAAATTAAATTAACGTTAAGATTATTTATATCATTTTAATGTTTAGATATTATGAAGGATTTGTTAAAAAATGATTAAGTTTTTGTTACGTTTCGGTTACAAAAATGCCCGAATTATTTATTAGATGAGGGTTGACGCAGGTTTAACAGTAAAATAATATTTTGAGTTTGTCGCAAATTTAGAACGCGCAAATCCAAATTATATTGCGAAATTAAGGTTAAATCGGATGCCTTTAAAATTGTTCGAAATCCTGAATAGCTTTTCTTAAATATTCAGGAATGCGGCGGGGCTTAAAATCTTGATTATTTACGCAGACCAGAACGGTATTGCCCGAAGCAATTTTTACGCCTGGTGCGGTCTTATCACCTGCGGATTTCACGATATCGTAAATAAAATTAAAACTTGAGTTTTTTATATATTCAATTCTTGTAAATATTTTTAAATGGTCGTCGTATCTTGCGGGATTAAAATACTTGCAGTTAGACTCGGCAACTACAAAATAAAAGCCTTCTTTTTCTATATCAGTATAATTATAACCAATATTTTTAAGGTATTCCGTTCTTGCCACTTCGAAAAAAACGAAATATTTACCATAATATACAACCGACATTGCGTCGGTTTCTTCGTACCTGACTTTAAGTTCCGTATAAAATTTAAAATTATCAGCCAAGTTTTAAATATTCCCTTATTTTTTCGTAAAGTATATTTTTATCTATTGGTTTTGGAATGAAATCGTTGAAACCTAAAGACATAAGATGCTCTTTATTGCCTGCCATGGCATGGGCAGTTACGGCTATAACTGGAATATTTTTTGAAGCCTCTATGCATTTCAGCCTTTTAAAAACTTCTATTCCGTCTATTCCAGGAAGACCTATATCTAATAATATTAAAGAAATATCCGGATTTTCATCGGCTTTCTTCAAGGCTTCGTAACCGTCTTCCGCCGTTATTATGTCTAAATCGAAAGATTCAAGCATAGCGGTAATTAAATCGAGATTAATGGCATTGTCTTCTACTATAAGAATTTTATGGCGCATTTCGATTAATTTAATTTTTATTAATAAATTATATCAATTTACCTCGGCTACGGAATTTCCGCCTGAATTTTTAACATCGCAAAGTTTATTATAAATTTTAGAAATCAATTCTTCCGGAGTTCCACCGTCTTTAGGAAATGAAGCGACTACAAAAGAAGCCGTTAATTTCTTTGATTCTAGCTCTTCTTCTTTATAGAAAGGATAATCCCTGACAACGGAACAGAACCTGTTGGCTACAAAAGTCGCCGCTTCTTTTAAGGTATTATTAAGTATAATTGCAAATTCGTCATAACCGAACCTGACTACTACGTCTGAACCTCTTAATAATTTTTTAAGCATTTCCGATATTTTTTTAAGCGCGATGTCGGAATGAAAATTTCCTACTAAATCGCAGTATTCCTTAAAATGGTCAATGTCTAAAAATACCACGCTGAAAACAATATTGTATCTCTTAGCCCTGTTAATTTCCTGAGCAAGCCTAATATTAAAATAATTATGGTCTAAAAGACCTGTAATTTCGTCAAATAAACCTGCTTTTTGGGGATAAATAAGTTCAAGCTCCCTTATGGAGCGGCTCAGTTCTTCCGAAGAAAAAGCTTTTTTGCCAATTATTCTTTCTATATTGCCGGAAAGCCTTAACCTCTCTTCGACCGTTAAATCTTTAGACGTTATAATAAAGATAGGTATCTGTGCCGATACCGGATGTTTTTTAATATTTTCAGCAACCTCGAACCCGTCTATATCCGGCATAATTAAATCAAGAAGAATTAAATCCGGTTTAAGTTCTATAGCCATTTTAAGCCCTTCTTCCCCGTTGTAAGCATGGACTAAATTAAAGCCCTCTTCAAGAAGCAGTTTTTCTATCATTTTGTGAACTACCGGGTCGTCGTCCACCAGCAGGATATTTACCTGCCTTTTCTTTCTTTTCGAAGTTAACGTGAATTGCGATAATGTATGAATTAAAGTTTCCCTGTCAATAGGCTTTATAAGGTAATCGGTGGCGCCTAACGCAAAACCCAAATCCTTATTGTCTATAATACTGGTAATAATTACAGGAATATTTTTAGTGTCTTTATCTGATTTTAAATCGTTTAAAACCTCCCATCCATCTTTTCTTGGCAGCATTATGTCTAATAAAATAGCAAAAGGTTTTAAGCTCTTGGCTTTTTCGACAGTTTCTATTCCATCGTACGCGTGGGCGACGGAATATCCTGAATTTACCAAGTTTATAGTAAAAATTTCGGAAGTAGGTCTGTCGTCTTCCGCGACTAAAACTAGGGGTTTGTTTCTTTTTGTATTATTGTCCCTGAAAAATGTTTTTGCATCTACTGTTATCAATGTTTTTTCGGCATCTTCGACGCTTGCAAGCGAAGTTTCGGTTTCTAAAGGATTTGGCAGGAGGAAATTAAAATCAGTGAAATCGTTTTTAACGGATTCAAAATTTATATGCCCGCCGTGAAGTTCTATTATTTTTTTAGTCAGCGCGAGTCCAAGACCGGTGCCTTCATACTGCCTGGAATAGTTGTTGTCTGCCTGCGTAAATTCCTCAAATATTTTATTTTTAAAAGCGTCGTCTATCCCGATGCCGCGGTTTATAACGTCTATCTGTATATATTCGAACATCTTGTCATGCGTTTTGTTATATTTTTTTAGATTAAAGTTAGAGGTGGTTTTAATATCTAAAGACGGGGGTATATTTTTGCATATAACTTTTATTTCCGTATTTTCGAAAGAGAACTTTATAGCGTTGCTAAGCAGGTTATATATAATTTGCTTAAATTTAACCCTGTCGGAATACAGTTTATAGTTGTCGGAACATTCATATTCCACAGTTATTGCAAGATTCTTTTTTCCGGCAAGCGACTTTAAAACTACTATGGCTTCGTCTATTGCTTCTTTAATGGAAAAAACGGAGTATTCAAGAGAGAACATCCCCGCTTCTATTTTAGAAATGTCTAATATGTTATTTATCAGCTGGAGCAGATGTTTGCCTGATACCAATATATTGTTTGTATATTTTTTGTGTTTTTCGCTTAAATCAGAAGAATCAGTCAAAAGGTCGGAGTATCCAATGATTGCATTTAACGGGGTCCTCAGCTCGTGCGACATATTTGCTATAAATTTTGATTTGAGTTCGTTAGCCCTCGCGAGCTCTTTAACGCTTTCCTCAAGCTGCTTAGTTCTTTCGATAACTTTGTTTTCAAGGCTTTCGTTGAGCTCTTTAAGCCTTTTTTCCTGAATTTTTTTATCCGAAATATCTTTTGAAATACCTATTGTTCCTATAATCTCGCCTTTCTTATCCATGATTCGGGATATCGTAAGGGATATGTCTAAAGGAGTTTCATCCTTTTTCCTGAGCACGGTTTCATAATTAGCGACGAATTTATCTTTTTGAAGCTTTTTTAAAATATCGTCTCTTTCTTCAGGATTTATATAAAACTCGGAGGCGCGTTTACCGACAACTTCCTTGTTCTGATAGCCAAGCATATTTTCGCCGCCTTTATTGAATTCGGTTATTATTCCACGGCGGTCGGTAACCATAATCATATCAAACGAGTCGTCCAATATATTTTTAAAATAAGACTTCTGTTCCCTTAGCTGTTTGATAATGCTTTCTTTGTCAATATGGTTTTTATGCCTGTCGTAAAGCAGGTCGTAAATCATCTTGGAACTGACTGAATTGACTATCTCGATTCTGCCGCTTTTAAGTTCGGCAAGTTCAGGTAGTTCGTTTTCTGGCTGGCCGGTAAGGTTAAAAACGATATTAAAATTTATTTTTTTGTCGATTGCTTCTTTTATGGAATTAAAACATTTTATATTTAGTTCCTTGGCTAATTGCGCTCCATCTTTTGTTAAGTTTCTGGCGGCTAAAGCGGTAATTTCGACGTTTTTATCGTCCCTAAACATTTCGATGAGCGTCTTTGCCGCATTTCCGCCGCCGTATATCAAAATTTTAGCCATGATACCGTTCATAAAATTATTCTGTTTTTTCAAACTAAATTATATTCCCCTTTTTATTCTAGTCTTTTGAATATCCTTCCCGCCGAGAAGTATACTTATTTTATCCCTTAGCATTTCGTTCCTCATCGGTTTTGCGGCATAATCGGTAGCCCCGCCCGCAAAGCTCTTATCGATAGTTTCCTTATCGTTCAAAGCGCTTAGCATTAAAACCGGAACTTTATCGTAGGCTTTCCTTATAGTCCTAAGAACGTCGAGCCCGTTTATTTTTGGAAGCATAATGTCAATTATTATTAAATCGAAAATAAGTCCGTCGGTAATTTTATCGAGAGCTTCTTTCCCGTCTTCGGCAATAACTATATCGGCGTCGAAAGAAGACTGAATTATAATTTTTAAAAGTTCTGAATGCATCCTGTTGTCTTCAACTATAAGTATGTGTTTGCGAGGAGCAATTTTACTCGAAAAGTTTATCATTATTATCTTACCTTATTATATATTTGATTTTTTTTCAAGCTCTTCTTCCCTGGTTTTGCAAATAATGCATAAAGTTGCTTCTGGTCTTGATTCCAGCCTTTTTTCAGATATTTCTCCGCCGCACTCTTCGCATATTCCGTAAGTTCCGTTTTCTATTCTTTCCAGCGCTTCTTTTATTTTGGGGATAAGTTTTCTTTCTCTGTCCCTGATTCTCAACTCGAAATTTCTGTCTGATTCAAGCGTCGCCCTGTCGGTAGGGTCCGGGAAGTTATCGTCTTCTTTTGTCATTGTATCTACTGTTTTTAAAGCTTCGCCTAGAAGGGAATCGAGCTTTTTGCTAAGTATATTTTTAAAATACAGTAATCTCTCTTCAGTCAATGTTTATTTTCCTTTAAATTGGTTATTTTTTTATTATAAAATTATAACATAATTTTATAATAAAATTTAATAAAATTTTATTATATCATAATTATTAATTCTTTGCGCCGGAACAAAACCCGCGTCTTTAATAAGTTTTACCATAAGCTTCTCGTCGACGGTGCTGTTTGAAGTGCCTGCCGCCTTAACGACGTTTTCTTCCAGCATCGTTGAACCCATATCGTTAGCGCCAAAACTTAACGCAACCTGCCCCATTTTTGCCCCCTGAGTTACCCACGAGGCCTGAATATTATCGAAATTGTCTAAAACTATCCTTGAAATTGCAAGAACCTTAAGATAATAATGACCATAAACGCCTCTAGGATTTAACGCGGTATTTTTGCTCTGGAAACTCCAGGGGATAAACGCCTTGAAACCGCCGGTTTCGTCCTGCAAATCGCGAAGTTTAAAAAGATGCTCCATAATGTCTTCATCGGTTTCTACCGTTCCGAACATCATCGTCGCCGACGAATTTAGACCGGCAAGGTGTACTTCTTTCATAACTTCGAGCCACTGGCGGCTGTTTATTTTATTAGGGCTGATTTTATTCCTAACCCTGTCGGTCAGTATTTCCGCGCCACCGCCTGGGACTGAACCTAGTCCGGCGTCTTTCAAAAGATTAACGGTTTCTTTTATAGTTATATCATTCAAATCTGAGATAAAAGTAATTTCTGGCGGAGAAAAAGCGTGTATATGAATTTTGAATTTTTCCTTTATATCCCTTAAAAGCTCTATATAATAATTTATCTCGATATCCTTGTTTAATCCGCCTTGAAGAAGAATCTGGGTTCCGTTTAGTTCTTTAGTTTCCTTAATTTTTTCAAAAATTTGCTCTTTTGAAAGAATATAAGCTTCTTTGTCCGAAACGCCGTACTTTTTATAAAAAGCGCAGAACCTGCATTCTGAGGCGCATATATTAGTATAATTAATATTTCTGTCTATAATAAAAGTTACGATATTATCAGGATGTTTGTTTTTTCTTATTTCACCGGCCATTTTCCCTAGGTCGAGAAGGCTTTTGCTTTTAAATAGTTTCAGTGCTTCTTCTTTATTAATTCTTTTTTGACGCATATTTTTATTCATATTTTTAATTAATAGCTAATTAAGCAGTCCGTTTAATTCATTAAGGCTTTCATCGAAAGAATATTTTTCGTCCGGCGTCTGCCTTATGAAATTTTCTATCTTTGAAATATGGTCTATTGCAAAATCTATTTTATCGTTTGAACCTTTAGAATATGCGCCTATATTTATAAGGTCTTCGTTTACCCTGTATTCCGAAACTACTTTTAATACTTCTCTGGCTTTTATAAGATGTTCTTCCGAAACGACGTCCGGCATAACCCTCGACAGGCTATTAAGAACGTCTATAGCAGGAAATATCCCGTTTTCTGCAATTTTTCTGGAAAGTATAATATGTCCGTCTAATATAGACCTGACGGTATCAGAAACCGGTTCGCTCATATCGTCGCCCTCTACTAAAACCGTATAAATTCCGGTAATGCTTCCTTTGTCTGAGATAGCTGCCCTTTCCAAAAGTTTTGGCAAAACGCTGAACACCGACGGCGTATATCCTCTAACGGTCGGGGGTTCGCCGGCTGAAAGGCCTATCTCCCGAGACGCCATGGCAAATCTTGTTATGGAATCCATTAAGAACAAAACGTCGCGCCCCTTATCCCTAAAATATTCGGCTACCGCGGTAGCGGCAAAAGCGCCTCTTAGTCTTACTAATGGTGATTTATCAGAGGTTGCTACGATAATTACCGATTTTTTAAGCCCTTCTTCTCCAAGGCTTTTTTCTATAAACTCTTTAACTTCGCGCCCTCTTTCGCCTATAAGGGCTATAACGTTCACATCTGATTTAGAATACTTTGTAATCATACCGAGAAGAGTGCTTTTGCCTACGCCGGAACCAGCAAATATACCTATTCTTTGACCTTTGCCTATCGTAAGAAAGGAATTAACCGCCCTTACGCCGACGTCCATAACTTCGTTTATTCTTTTTCTTGAAAGCGGAGACGGGGGCTCTGCCGATATTTTTGCATAATCGGAGCAAAAAATTCTGCCTTTTTCGTCGATAGGATTGCCGAAAGGGTCTAAAACTCTTCCTAGTAATTCTTCTCCGGCTGGAAATTTTTCTTCTTCGTCTAATAGAAGGACTTCGCTTTCCAAACTTATGCCCGAAGTGTCGCCATAAGGCATAAGTATCGCGTTGCCGTTATTAAATCCAACGACTTCTGCAGTTATGTCGGCAGACATAACCGAATTTTTACTTCTTATGCGGCATATCTTCCCTATTGAAAGTCCCGGATGCCTTGTTTCAAGAATAATTCCTACGGCCTTGGTGAGTTTACCTTTTATGAGCAAAGGATTTGCGTTGTCCAGAACGTTCCGATATTCTTTTAGGCTTAAAAGTCTCCCCATTTTTTTTAAGATTTAGTTTTGTCAGTCAAGGCATTATATTCCTTATAATAGGAAAGGACCGTCTTAACGTAATTTTCGGTCTCTTCAAACGGAGGTATGCCGTTATACTTATCGACGTTTCCGGCACCGGCGTTGTAGGCGGCAAGAGCAAGTTCGGTATTGCCGTTATAGGTATCTAAAAGTTGCTTTAAATACATAGTCCCGCCGAAAACATTTCCTTCGGGGTCATATGGATTTACGCCGAGTTCATCAGCCGTTTCAGGCATAAGCTGCATAAGACCCACAGCTCCTTTTTTAGAGACTGCGTATGGATTAAATCCAGATTCTGTTTTCATTACGGCTTTTATAAGCCCGTAAGGAACGCCGTATATTTCAGAGGCTTTTTTTGCCAATCCGTCAGCCGTAACATAATCTCCGTCCGAACCGTTTAAATTATTTAAGCCGTCAGAAAAATCATTTTTGTTTTCTGCGTTTCCTCCGCCGATTAAATTTTCCTTGCCGTTGCCGGTCCCGGCGTTAATACCGTATTTTGAGGCCAAGCCGTACGCCTGAAACATATTTCCGGTCGCTGAAAGTTCAGCTACCGAAGACCCCAGTTCTTTAAGCCCGTCCTGCGCAATTAAAGAAGGATGCTCTTTAAAATAATCCACTATCATCCTTGCAATGCCTATTCCTTTTCCGTAGCTTTCGTTATTGGCCAAGGCATCATAAAACAAGGAATTAAAAATTTTATAACCGGTTCCTCTGTCTATAAAAGAACCCTTTCCGACTTCTTTAGACATGGAATCAAAAATCATATTTAAAAAAAGGCTTTCGAATTTTACTGCTACGGTTTTTATCTCGCTAAGTTCGGCAGGAGAAATAACGTTTTTTTCCGAAGAAATATTTTTATCGGCAGAAACAGCCGCGGAAGAAGTACCTGTCTGTGCCGAAGAATTTAAGGCGTCAGTTATATTCATATAGTTTATAAGATTACCGATATAATATTAATCAATAAAATTATATCATAATCGGATTATTAATAAAAGTTTGCAGAAATTATTTTAAAAATATATTATTTATATTATAATAATAAAAAAAATTTATAATTTATTTAATAAACATTTTAAAACGTTATAAAGATTAAAATATGGATATAGCGTCTATTTTAGGTTTCATCCTCGGAATCGGCGGAATAATATTCGGAAATTTCCTGCAGGGTTCTACTCTTATGCAGTTAATCGACCCTATAGGTTTTACTATAGTTATAGTTGGAACCGCCGGAGCCACTATAGCCGGAAACAGGATGGAAAATATTAAAAAAGCCCTTCTGTCCGTTAAAAACGTAATACTATCTGAAAAAGTAGATTTTGAAAATACCATATCCGACCTGCTTAATTATGCCACTAAAGCTAGAAAAAACGGGGTTCTCGCATTAGAATCCGAAATAGAAGCCTCGTCCGACGATTTTATTAAAAAAGCGCTTCAACTGGTTGTTGACGGCATCGACCCGCAGATAGTTATGGAAATTATGGAAACAGAATTGTCAAACATCGAAGAATTTGGGGAAGAAAGCGTTAAAATATTCGAACAGGCAGGGGGGTACTCGCCTACTCTCGGTATTATAGGCGCTGTTCTGGGGCTCATTCACGTTATGCAGCACTTAAACGAACCGAACAGGCTGGGTGCCGGAATAGCGGTAGCTTTTACCGCAACGCTTTACGGCCTCGCGTTCGCAAACGTAGCTTTGTTTCCTATATCCAGCAAGCTCAAGATGAACCTTAAAGTAAAAGTTTTAAGATACGAACTTATCCTTATGGGTATAAGAAGCATTCAAAACGGCGAAAATCCGAGGCTTATCGAAGAAAAACTAAAATCATTTTTAAGCGAACAGGAAAAAAAGTTGTATGAGATAAAAAATCAGGAGAAATAAAAATGAGAAAAAAAAAGAAATGTCCTGAACATTCAAACAGCGAAAGATGGATGATAAGTTACGGAGACTTTCTCACCACGCTCCTTTCCTTTTTTATAGTCATGTTTGCGATATCCAAAGTAAATAACGTCAGGCTTAAAGAACTGGCGGTATCCATACAGCAGGCATTCGGAGCAAATAAATTTATTACTGTTTCTACTTCTAAACCCAATATAGCTTCGTCTCCTAAACTTATAGTCGCTAAGGTATCTCCTTCTACTTTTAAAGTTTCCAAATCCAATAAAAAACTTATCAAAGAAGAATCCCACGAATCTGCCGTTTTTACGTCGATAGAATCTAAAGTAAAATCTTTCACCGCGGCAAACAGGTCTTACAGGTCGTCCCTTAAGATTTACAAATCTACGCGCGGGCTTGTTATATCCTTAAAAGGTTCAAGTTTTTTTGGCTCCGGCAGCTCAAGCATAATAAAAAAATATCAGCCTCTTTTAAAAAATATAGCTTCGGAACTGCTAAAAGTAAAAAATAACATTACTATAGAAGGATACACAGATTCAACGCCGATTAGAACGGCAAAATATCCTAATAACTGGATGCTTTCAACTGCGAGGGCGGTAAGCGTTTTAAGCTTTTTTATAAAAAAAGTGAATTTTCCTCCTGCAAGGCTTTCCGCTTCGGGATATGGAAAATATAAACCGGTCGCCAGCAACTCAACTGCCGAAGGTCGGGCGCTTAACAGAAGGGTCAATATAGTCGTACTTTCTAATTTTTTAAACAACGAACTCCCAAAATCTTAAATAATAGATGTCTTTTTAATCATACGCCTTTGCTGTTCCAGAGTGAATTTAATTATTTCATCCCTGTCGTACTCGTTTATCGCGATAAATTTACAGGCTACCGATATTTCAGAGGAAGCGGCGGCGTTCCCGTCTGAGATAATGCTGCCGGCGTCGTATTCGTCGCGGCCGTTAGAAATTTTTACGACCTGCGCTAAGGCTTTTATTAAAAACTGAGGCACGGTGGGAAACAGCATAGTAATTTTTATAATGCTTCCTAATTCTAAATCTTTATCTTTAGAGTCTCCATGCCACATAATTCCAGAACCGCTTATTGATACTTTTTTTTCTTTAATTCCGGAAAATATAGACGCTTCGGGATTTAAAATCGAAAGAATAACGTCTAACTTGCTGTTTATGGTTACAAGGAGTTTTTCTATTTTAGGATTGACCGGAGCGTCGGAATCTTTTTCGACGGAAGTTTGATATATTTTAGGAGCCGCCATACCGTACATTCCGTAAACCGAAGTAGTAAGGGAAGGCTTGGTAACGTATCCGTCTTTGGTTTCAAGAAATTCATCTACTGAAATTTCTTCGTATATGAATTGAATAACCGCATCTATCCTTAAAAATTCCCTGCCTTCCCTTTCTTCCACGGGCGCACCGGTAATTTGAACTTTCAAAGCAATACCGCTTTCGTTTTTAACGACGTTTTTTAACGCAGGCTTATATAGAAAGGTTTTAGAAAACCCTGAACCGATTATCGTAATATCTCCGGAGTTCTTAATTAATAACAGGTCGGCGTTTATATCATAGCCTTCCGCGTTAAATTCCAACTCCTGACCTCCAGCAAAAGACGAATAAAGTAAAATATTAAGAAAGCCGTCTTCTATTTTATTAATATAACCCCTAAAATTTTTCTGCGACGTTTCTAGAACTATATCCTGATTCTTATAAAAAATGCCTTTTAGATTATTCATAATGTAAGCCGTCCGTTTTAAAAAAGAGATTAGGTATGCCTTTAAATTAGCCGCCGTAGGCTTTAATAGCGGCGGAAATTTTTTTTAGCCCGTCAATTTTATCCGCGGTAATTTCTTTTCTTTCTTTTAGAATATTTACGATAGTTTTATCTGATTCCAATATATATTCCAACTTTTCTTTAAAATCAGCTTCTATCCCGTTCTCTTTATTTTCAATATATTCCGGCTTTAGCGTTTTTGAAAAAAGAGAAGTCAAAAAAACTTTTCTGTCAAATATATGCTTTATATTAATAGGATTTTCCCTTTTTTCCAAGAGAATAAGAAGTATATATCTATTTATAATAAGAATTTCACCTGCGATTTTAAATTTTAACATATTAAAATTTTTTCATAATCTCAGTTTTATTTTTTACTATTATAATTTTATAATATGATATAATATAAATCAACATTTAAAGATATTTAAGCGATAAATATAATTCATCATGAAAAAAATAACTG
This sequence comes from bacterium, assembly GCA_021777135.1. Classification (GTDB taxonomy): domain Bacteria; phylum SZUA-79; class SZUA-79; order Acidulodesulfobacterales; family Acidulodesulfobacteraceae; genus Acidulodesulfobacterium_A. The sequence goes on from JAJYDX010000003.1 coordinate 48,321, forward strand.
CCGAAAAACTTAAGTCCGGCGACATACTGGCAAAAGACATAATATCAGGCAAGGGAATTACTATCCTTAAAAAAGGAACGGTCATTACAGACAAATTTATAGAAAATATTAAAAAAATAAATGCCGATTTTACAAAGGACGAAGAAAATTTAATATTTATCGAAGACACTGACGGTGTCAGCCCGGAAAATGCCCTGCAAAATATAGAAAAAATGGAAAAAGAACTAGCCTCATTGGAAAAAAGATTTGAACGCGCCGATGAAAATGAATTTATGCAAAAAATTAAAGAAATTATAAAAAATGTCATAATTAAAAATTACGGCGGAAATATTTAGTAAAAATGAAAAAAGTAGACACGCTGGACGAATTAATCGCTACCATAAAAAAAACCGATAACATACCTACGCTGCCCAAAGTTTTATCCAAGATTTCAGAAGAAACGGATAACGATAATTTCTCTATAAAAAATATCGGCGAATTAATGTCCCGCGACGTAAGCCTTTCTGCGAGAATATTAAGAATAGTAAACTCCCCATTTTACGGTTTCCCGCAAAGAATTTACAGTATAAATCATGCAATAGTGCTGTTGGGTTCAAATGTTTTAAAAAGCATAATAATTTCTACTTCAGTTTTCACGGCAATGAAAGAAGCGATGACAGGATTATCGGAGCACAGCCTTTTCTGCGCTTTTACGGCTAAACATATAGCAAATGCCTTAGAAATCCTTAAAAAGGATGATATCAGGGCAAAAAAAATAAACGGCATAGACCAGGACATGATGTTTTCTGCCGGATTACTGCACGATATCGGGAAAATAATTATAGCAACTACATTTAAGGAAGATTTTAAAAAAATTATACAAATTGCCACTGAAAGCAAAAAGAAACTTTCCGACATCGAACATGACGTCTTAAATATATCGCATGACCAGCTTGGATATATGCTCATAAAAGAATGGAACCTGCCGCCGTCTATTTACTTGCCGATAAAATATCACCATAATGTAAGTCTTGCGGAAGATTTTAAGGCTGAAACGGCAATATTAAATCTTGCGGATTTCTTAACCAGGGCTTTAGGAATAGGTTTTTCGGGGTCCTCATACTTGGAAGCGATAAACCAGGACGCATTAAAAATACTTGGCGTAGATGTCAATTTCATAAAATCCGTAATTGAAGAGATATATTCATACAAAGACGAACTTTATATATTCGATTAACTTCCGGTTAGATATGAATGAAAAAAGACAAGAACGACAGTCCTAAAATATTTATAGTATCTGATAAAAACACGGCATATAATTCCGTTTTAAAAGAAGAATTAAAGGACTATAGTTTAAAAATATTTGATTCTTTTGACCATGCATATTATTCCGTTTATGCTTCCCCTCCTCAGCTAATAATCATTACGATGAACGCGCTTTCTAAGATAGGCTCTGAAAATAATAAGCGGGAAATTAAAATGATTACCGATATGCAACTGGATAATATGCTTAGCAATATTCCTGTGCTTTTTATGCTTCCCGCGCATTTTGATTTTAACGAAATAAAGGATGAAAAATATTTTTTAAAAGACTATATTAAAGAACCTCTTAACCCCTGCGAACTAAGATATAAAACCCAAAATATCATATATGCCTCCAAATCGGCTTTGGATGCAAACCCGCTGACCAAACTTCCAGGAAATTCTTCTATTATGGAATCTGTTAAGGACAAGCTCATCGGCGAAGTGAATTTTTCTTTCGCTTATATAGATATAGACAATTTTAAGTCTTATAACGATAAATACGGATTTTTAAGAGGAGACGAGGTCATTATGATGACCTCCAGGCTGATTGCCACCACTGTTTACGACATATCTAAAACAAGGCAAAGGGACATAAAGCAACACGTATTCATAGGACATATAGGGGGCGACGATTTCGTATTTATGTCTCACCCGGACGACATCATAGACATATCTAATGCGATTATTTCCAATTTCGATAAAATAATCCTGTCTTTTTACGACAATACAGACAAGCAAAGAGGATATATCGAGGCATACGACAGGCAGAAAAAAATGCAAAAATTCCCCGTAATGAGCCTGTCAATAGCCGTGATAGAAGACGTAAATAAAAAAATCTCGCACTACGGGCAGATAAGCGAAATAGCATCCGGATTAAAATCTACCGCTAAAGAGAAAAAAGGCTCTAACGTAATCCTAGATAGAAGAAGGGTTGAATAACAAAACTCAAAACTTAACTAAGCCTAACTAAGTTTTTGCTTGACGGAATACAATTCGTTGTTTAAAACTGCCTGAACAGCTTTACGGCTTTTCCTGTTAATAATTATCGGAGCCTTTAAATTTACGGTGGATGAATGCAACTCCTTAAATACCGTAACTATAACGAATATTATCGCGTCTGTTCTGTCGGTAAGGCTTAACAGTTCTTTTTCCTCTTCGGTTACAGCGGCGGCATAATCCTTGAAAAAATGATTTGGGTCGGCGACTATAAAACACAAGCCCTCGTTTTCTATGCTCTGTAAAATAAAAAACGGCAGTTTTTTTTCTTTATCTATATTTAATATGCAGTATTTTTTTAACTGGTCGAACCCTAATATCGGTTTAACGAATTCTATAATTTTTGTTTTTTCTACATTTACTCCTTCGGGGTAATAAATACTTTTAACAAGAATTTCATTTTCTTGGTTTACGTTATCGTTATTCACTGTAAAAAACTCCTCATACTTAATCTTTTTTAACGTTTAATTCATTTAGTTTTTTAAGTCCGGACAAATCGCCTAAGTTAACGGCGGAAGCACTTATGTTTTCGCTTTTTACAGCGTCGTAAAGTTCTTTTCTCATTATGCCGACTTCTTTTGGGGCATTTATTCCTATTTTAACGGTATTTCCCGTTACGGATATAATTTCCAGGGTCACGTCGTCCCCTATTTTTATGCTTTCTCCTGTTTTTCTTGCAAGAATTAACATGGTTTAATTTAAGGTTTGCTTATGGATGCTTATTTAAGATACTGGAGCAGCATAGGGGTCAACGATGTAATATTAGAAGAGGCTTCAAGGGTCGCCTGATAAGAATCCTGCGCCTGAGTAAGATTAGTCATTGCCTGTGCCACGTTTACGTCCTGCGTCTGGCTTAAAAGCTGCGAAATATTAGACAAAACGGTCTGATAACTGGTTTGTTGTTCGTTAAGTCTTTGGACCACCGAACCTACCTTAGCCTGAGCGGCTGTCATCGTGTTTAACCCGTTCTGTATTCCCTTAATTATGGAAGAGGAATTTTGCTGATAATTATTATTACTAAGTTCCGACTGAAAGAGCGAAAGAACGGAAAGAAGACCGGAAGGGGTAGCGGCAGTAGATGAAGATGAACTAGTCATAGTCGATTTAGGGTCGTTTCCAAATATCGCATCGGCAGTTAGGGACGGCGTTACCGTTTCGCTCTGAGTTATCTGATAATTTTGGTTAGCGTCGGTTCCTGCATAGGTATAAACGCTGTAAGAAACAGCTGACGCCATACTGCTTGATTTATAATAAGACGTAGTAGGAGTATATGCGGATGATAAATTGAGATTATTTCCGGTAAAAATATTCTGACCGTTATAAGAAGTGCCGGCATATCCTATGAGTTCGTTAATCATCTGCCCTACCTGCTGCGCCGCCGCCTGATTGTTTGCCGTGGTATTAGTTCCGTTTGCCATTTCTACTGCAAGAGAGCTCGCCTGATTTACGACGGACATTGCGTTCGTAATTGTCGAAGAAGCAAGAGAACCTATGCTGTTTGCGGTACTAACATTAGAGTTATACTGCGTTACGAGAGCCGTGCTGTTATTATAAGACAAAACGTTAACCATACCGCCTGGATTATCCTGCGGCGACGTAATCTGCAAACCGCTAGAAATCTCGTCCTGAAGATTGTAAACATTGGTGGATAGGTTAAGCAGTTCGTTGTTTATATTGTTATAAATCATACCATTAGTTACTTGTATCATAACGTTTGCCTCCAAATATCCAAAAACTATAAATTATTTATGTAATATAGAAATTCTGGATTACCGCTTTCGCGGTAATGACTTTGAGAGATTTAAATTTTTTACCTAAGTGGTGCCATCCAGCGTAAACACAAATAATGTCATCCCCGCGTAAGCGGGATCCAGAATTTCTATATTTTTGTAACTATTTTAAAAGTTTCATATAAAAATCAATCCGTAAATTTACGGAACGGTGCTTAGCAATGCCGTCATAATCGTTTCGACTGAGTTAGTAATAGCCGCCGCCGCCTGATACGAATTCTGGTAATTTACGAGGTTCGTCATCTGTTCATTCATATTTACGCCGACAAAAGACTGCAGCTGGTTCTGCAAATTAGTTAAGACGGAGGTAGAATTAGTATAATTAGTATTTGCGCTTTGCGACTGCGTCCCGATATTAGAAACTATATTTGAATAATAAGTCGAAATAGTCGAGCTCGTCCCGTTGATAGTCAGGCTGTTATTCTGAAGCGTCCCAAGGGCAAGCGCGTTTTCGTTGTTGCCCGCTAATCCTGCCGAGTTCATCTGTTGCGTTGTCATAGGCGTTAAATAATTACTGTTAAGATTTGAACCGTTGCTGACGGATGTAGAACTAGACGGGCTTAAAACGTCGGCGGTGAAAGAATCGCCGATTTGAGGTGTTCCTGTAATTGTTACGTTGAAATTTTGCGCATTAGAATTACCTGAAGTACCAGGCGAATTATTTTGATTTCCGAAATCTATAGAATATGTAGATTGACCCCCAGAACTAGTTGTGGGGGTTATGTCAAGATATTGAATATTACCCGTTGTGTTGTTCTTAGCAACAAAGTTATAATTTGATGACGCAACGCCGTTTATAGTTCCGCTTCCGTTGCTGTATGTTATCGTATATTGTCCGCCTTCGTTTGTATAGTTAGGACTCGAACTTTGATTATAAGGATTTATCACCGAACCGGCGCTTATCGTAGCATTGCCGGTATTTGTAGGACTAACCGCCGTGGAAACTGCGGATGCCGCAGCTACCTGAGAAGCCGTAAGGCTTGGGTTAACCTCCATTGTAAAAGCCGGGTTAGTCGTATTCTGATTGACGGTAAAAGTTTCTGAATTAGTTAAAGTAACCGGAGCCGTTTTTGTTGCCGTAGTAGCTGTAGAAGTTATATTTACAGATATTCCGTCAAAACCTACTGTATAAACAGATTGTCCATAACCATTTACCGTCGGGGTTGACGAACTTACGGAAGAAGAACTTAAAGTTTGTTTTGTAGTGTTATTATAAACCGAAAATGTAGTCTTTAGAGGAGAGCCTGATGTATTAGCTGTAATCGTGTAATTATCCCCGGTCAAGTCCGCCGGATTAGTAACTGTGCCGGTCGATATAGTGGCATCAGTAACAGGGCTAGCTTTGGTTCCTGCTGCCGTCGTCAAATTAGGCTGAAAGAAATAATTTCCCGTCGAGCCGTCGAGGCCGTAGCCGTTGTATTGCAGGGAGTTTACGTTGTCTGTGACGGATGCCGCAAGAGAATTAAGCTGGCTTATATAAGACGGCGCCGCAGTCTGTTCGATATTTACGTATGCTCCAAGGCTGCCCCCTGTTATCTGGCTCGTAACAGGTTGCGCCGATCCGTTCGGTCCGGTCCACATAATATCTAAATTTGCCGCGTTTGACTGGTCAACCTGAGTGGAAAGGTTAAAAGACGTGTCGCTTGATACCAGAGGCACATTGCCGAGAGATATATTTGTTTTGCCGTTATTATTTGTATAATACGAAATATTTACCAGTTTTGAAAGGCTGTTAATAGCCTGCATCTGCTGGTCCTGCAGTTCATTTGCGTTGCTTCCCGCGTTAAGGGCGTAGGTAATCTGCTGGTTAAGACCGGCAATCTGCGACGTAAGGCTGTTGACCTCCGGTATAACGCCCTGAATAGAATTATTAGTAGAAGAAACCGTATTCATAATAGTCGAATAGGCGTTGTTTATTGACCCCGTAAGAGACTGGGCATCGGACAAAAGGGCGGTTCTCTGGGAAGTATTCGACGGATTATTCGCAACGTTCTGAAAATCGTTGAAAAACTGCGATATTTGGGAACTGAATCCCGAGCCTGTCTGGTCGTTAAAAAGGTTTTGAATCTGGTCCAGCCCCTGATACAACGTCGTATAATAGCTGTTCTGCCCAGTTTCGTTATTGACTTCGGATTGGACGAAATTGTCCGTGCTCCTTTGAATATCGTTTACGTTTACTCCGGTTCCGTATGTATAAGGCGCACCTACTACCGCGGGAGCTTCGGTTTCTATAGGCGTTTCGCTGTTGTAAAAAGGCGTATTTACGTTGGCTACGTTCTGCGAAACTGTATTCATTGCCGCCGTATTGGCGTTCATAGCCGAATCGGCGATATCTAGTATATTATTTATAGTAAGCATTTATACCCTGACTCCATGTTTTAGTAAAACGTTTTTTAAAGGAAAAAAGTTTGAATCGTTTGCTCCGCCCCTGTCGTAAATGGAGTTCTTATTAAAAGCGTCGGCAATAAAGGAAATTGTTAGCTGGTTGTAATATATATTTTTTTTGATTAATCCTGAGAAAGCAGCATTTAACTCGGCTATTGCAAATATCTCAGCCCTTACGGCTTCTTTGATATCTTCGCTTTCGTCTTCGTTATCCGCCGTTATGTTTCCAAATTCTTTTATTTTTTCCGTTATTTCTTTTATGACCTTCCTTTTATTGTCTAATATATCTATATTTTTTAAGGGGTTAAAACTGGTTTTCAATATAAAATAAGATTCGTCAAGTTCTTTTCTTAACGTTTTTACTATATTAAATACCTCTTCAAGTTTTTTTTTATTCGCTGATGTATTTTCCATATTATTTATATTATTTCGGATTAAAAATTTAAATAATAGCGTTTCGTCTGTTAGTCGGCAATATTTAAAGCGTTAATTAAGCCTTCTGCTATTTTTGAAACGTCGGCGTAACTTCCGGAAGAAACTTTTTGCTTAATATCGTAAACCTTTGAAGCGGGAGAAGACTGCGCGTTATATACGGCGCTTTTTAAATTACCTATAAAACTTGCGTCTCCGGATATACTGACTTTATCTGAACCTACCGTTGCTTTGGGAGATTCTACGCCGCTTATTTCTTTTTTCTTTCCGTTATTATTTTGCGGTATTTCGCCGATAACGGACGACGAAATTCCTGAAATTTCGATTGTCATACTTTTACCTTATTTTTATAATATATTTGTTTAAACTTTCCAGGTTTATATAACAATCGACATTTTTAGACGGTAACTTTAATATGCCTCCTTCTACGGTTATATTATCTTAATTTCAGCCGACAAAGCCCCTGCCGCTTTAATAGATTCAAGTATCGAGATTATATCGGAAGTAGAAGCTCCCACGTCGTTCAAAGCTTTTACAAGCTGAGCCACTGTCAATCCTTTTTTCAAATAAAATGCGTTGGGGACTCTTTTTTTATTTATTTTGAGGGTTATATTCCTGTTAGAAACCGCTACGGGATTTATTTTTATATTTCCGCCCATTACTACTGTTCCTGAACGTTCGTTAATAACTATAACGGCTTTTGAATGGGTTTTTACGTCTACCGCGTCTATAACGGATACAAACTGTGCTACGTTGCCTTTATACGAAGTCGGAACTGAAACTGACACGCTTGTAGAATTTAAAGGCTTCGCGGTCCCCTTGCCTATTTTTGCGTTTATAGCGGCGGCAATCCTGGACGAATCGGTAAAGCTGGGGTTTTTTAATATCAGCCGGACTTCGGTAAAAGTGTTTAATCCTATAGAAACTCCCTTTTCGACTATTCCTCCGTTATCAACTATGCCGGACGTTTGAAAATTTTGCGACACCGGCACGTACCCGGGCAGGGGCATAACATTTTCGGATGCAACGCTGCCGCCCGTAGATATGCTTCCCTGACCTAGCGCGTAAACTATCCCGTTCGGCCCTTTCAGGGGGGTCATCAATAAAACTCCGCCCTGCAGGCTTTCAGCGTTTCCTATGGAACTGACCGTAATATTTATTCTTTCGCCCGGAACGGCAAACGGAGGAAGTTCGGCGGTAACCATAACGGCAGCCGTATCCCTTATTTCGTAAAGCGAAGCTTCATCGGTATTAATACCCAATTTTGACAGCATAGTAACAATGCTCTGCTGGGTAACGTTAACCCCCCACTGATCGCCCGTCCCGTCAAGTCCGGTAACGAGTCCATAGCCGACTATCGGGTTGCTCATTGCCCCGTAAATAGAGGTAATATTGCCTATGGTCGCTGCGGAAGAAAAATTCGGCTGAAACAACGCCGCCCCAGCAATAAACAAACTTAATAAAAATATTAACGCCGTTAAAATTCTTTTTTTCTTCATTTTTTTCCTTATACCTTATATTTAGAACGGCCAGATATCCTGCATAATCTTATAAAGCCAGTTCGGGCTCTGCGAACTGTTCACGTAGCCTCTGCCGTTTATCCATATTCTTTCGTCGGATATCTGACTGGATAAAATCGTATTTGCCGGAGATATGTCTATCGGTCTGGCTATTCCTTTTATTAACAAATACCTGGTTTCCCCGTTAACTGAAACTTTTCTTTCGCCTTTTAACTCTACATTTCCGTTTGGAAAAACCTTAACTACCTGCGCCTGTATAACCGAAGAAATTTGTCCGCTTTCCGCTACTCCGCCTCCACCGTTAAAACTTTCTACGTTAGAGCCGTTATAGCCGGTCGGTTTTGCAGACGAAAGTGTGCCGAATGCGATGCTGCCTAAACCTGACGAATTATGTGAAAGCGCTGTCGCGGAAGAATCGTTGACCTGCGTCTGGTCGTTAACGATAATCGTTACGGTATCGTTTAGCTTAAAAGCTACGTTATCGGAATACAGATTGGTTCCCGTTCCGGTTCCAGTCCACAGGGAGCCTAGCACGGGTTTGCCCTGAATGCCTCCGTTCTTCGCCGTCGGATTAACGTATGTCGGAGGTATCATAGACTTAGGCGGATGGACTCCGCACCCCGTTAATATAAGTGGAAGCAATAATGCCGAAACTATTGTCAATATATTATATTTTAATTTCATATTACCCGTTTTGAATTTTTTAATAATACCTGCTTAAATCCGTCCTTAGTTTTATATGTGGTCTTCTTCCTACCTGACAGCTACTGTTTTATTTGATTTTACCATACAGTTAAGAATCTCTCCCGATGCGGCGTTTCTTACTCTTATCAGCGAGTTTAAAGCTCCAGCCTGAAGCGCTATGCCTTTTGTTTTTAAGACTAACCCGTATTTATTATAGACTATATTTACCGTATCGCCGAAATTAATTATTCTTCTCCTCTCCGTATTTGCGTTTGTTAAAGCGGTACCAGACCCGATAAAAAATTTTGCCTCTCTGCCGGCTATTTTTTTGCTTTTTAGGCAATAACCGTCGTTTAGACCAGGGATATTTTTATAAGATATTTTAACATCCACTGGTTTTATAATCTGGAATCTTCCTATCGATTCAGAAGCTACGGCAACCGGAGCATAAATTTCCGTTTTAAACGTAATATCGTCTATTCCTATAATCTCTCCGTTTTTTTTATCTAATATTTTAATTAACGCCGTATGGTAGCCTGAATACTTTAAATTATTAATTTCTACTTTTACGGAATAAACTCTTGCATTTTTCGCGGTGATTTCAAAAGGAATATTATATGCAAAATTTGAGAAATTAAAATATTTTTTAAATTTTAAAGGAATTTTGTCAGTGTATGATTTTATAACCATACGTTTTAAATACGCGTATTTTAAGCCGGTAAAGCCTTGCTTTTTTCCGTTTAGGGCATATCCCCGGCAAAAAAAGCCCGGCAATAAAACCGATACTAAAAATATAACTGCGTATGTTGTTTTTTTAAGCATAATATAAATATAAAACCAAAGTAACGCGGACGTTATTATATAAATTACGGTATTAAACCGCTCATAGTCTGCAGCATCTGGTTTGCGGCGGTAATCGCTTTAGAATCTATAGTATATGCGTTTTGTGCGGTTATCATAGACACCATCTGACCTACCAGATTTACGTTTGACATTTCCAAAAAACCCTGCTGAATAGTGCCTAACCCGTTTTCGTTAGGCGTACCGACCTGCGGGACTCCGGAAGCCGCGGTCTGCAAGTAAAGATTATTACCGATACTGCTAAGCCCTGCGGGATTTATGAAATTAACTAGCGTTATACTTCCTACCTGCGCCGGATTTGTCTGACCTGAAATAGCCGCGGTAACAGTCCCGTTTTCAGAAATAGTAACTGAAGTTGCATTAGGCGGAATCGTTATCGGAGGAACAAGCTGATTGCCGTTTGCATCCACCAGCTGTCCCTGTGAATTAGTCTGAAAAGTTCCGTCTCTGGTATATGCCGTTTCTCCGTTTGGCATCTGTATCTGGAAAAAACCCTGACCCGAAATTGCTAAATCTAAGGGATTTGAGGTCTGTTGAAGGTCGCCCTGCGTAAATTCCTTTTCTATGGAAGATACCTTAGTTCCCAGACCTATTTGAATACTCGTGGGAGATTGAACATATTCCGAAGAATAGGCTCCAGGCGATTTAACTGTTTGATAAAAAAGGTCCTCAAAATTTACCCTGGATTCTTTAAACCCGGTCGTATTGGTGTTTGCCAGATTGTTGGAAATATTGTCAATCTCTATTTGTTGCCCTTCCATTCCTGTAGCCGCCGTCCATAATGCCCTCATATTTTAAAAATTCCCCCGATAATATAATTATTGTTATTTACTGTTATTATAAATATTAAACTGCCGCTCCAATTGTATTTATAGCCGTATTATTAACCTGTGAATAAGATTTTAAAACTTGAACCATATTGTTATAAGTCTCGGAAACATTAATCATCTGAACCATGCCTTTTATTTCATTTACATTTGATTCTTCGACATATCCCTGAAGCATATCTGGATTTTCGTCCTGAACAGGCGCTCCCGAGTTTTTTGTCGCCGAAAATAATGTATCTCCATATTTTGATAAATTTTCCGGATTTTTAAAATTAACGGTCAGTATGCTGCCGGAATAGAATTCATTGTTGGTGGAAGGGTCTGTAATATTTATTGCGCCTGAATCAGATATAGTAACGTTGGAACCCCTTTCGTTTAAAAAAATAGGTTTTTTGTCGGTATTCAAAACGGGAAAACCTTGCTGAGTAACAAGTTCTCCTGCCTGATTTAAAGAAAATGCACCGTTTCTTGTGTATTTAATTCCGGATGGGGTTTGGACAACAAAATATCCGTTTCCTTTAATAGCAAGGTCAAATCTGTTGCCTGTCTTTTTCAGGGGTCCCTGCGACATATTTACATAAGTATTGAGTGTTATAGGATAAGCTTTATCTGCCAGAGGTTTATCTGCGCCGGAATTTGAAGCGGAAAGAGCTTTAGGGGATAAAAATTCCGCAAAAGTATCTCCGCTGCTTTTATATCCAATAGTATTGACATTTGATATATTGTTGGTAATAACGGATAACCGCCTTTCTTCCGCCAATATACCGCTTAGCGCTATGTAAGAACCGCCGTTCATCTTTCTCCGTAAGAATTATTTTTAAGTTTTATATAATATTAAACTTTACTGAATAATATATTTTAAGCAAGCAATAAATATGCCAAAAAAAACAGGAAAAAATTTCCTGTTAAATTGTAAAAATAAAAAATTGTTGATATCGGCAAGGAAATTAAATACAATATTAAAAATATAACCTCAAGTTATTATATTTTTAAGGAAAAATTTAGCTATGAATAAAAAACTTGCTATTATTATCGCTTCGGATAAATATTTAAATTATATTTCAGGGTTAATTTGCGCGTCAGCGAAAAAAAAAGATATTTCCGTATCGATTTTTATTACGGACAAAGGCGTTTTTTTAACTGAAAATAAAGAATTTATTTCCCTTATTAAAAAATATACAGCTAATATAGACAAAGTTTCCGTCTGCGAATACTCCTGCGCGGTTAACAAAATATCCTCGAGGATTGAAGGATTTAATTACGCCTCTCAATTTGAAAACGCAAAAATGATAAACGGACTGGAAGAAAAAGACAGGGCTCTATTATTTTAAACGATAAATTACGGAGATTATGTTCGACATTAAAAAACTCAAAGAAAATCCCGATATAAACGTATATTCCAAAAAGCAGGAAATTAATGCAATCCTCAGAGGTTTTGCCAACCAGAAAAAGCCTCTTATTATTTATCCGGTCCCTTTTAACGACGAATACACGACGAATATCATAAGGGTAAACGACGATTCTATAAACATAGACTCCATGGTTCCAAAATCCGGAAATCTAAAGCTTATAGAATCTTCGTATCTTAAAATTACTTTTAAATTCAGCAACAACGAACATTTTTTTCTTTCAAAATTATATAATTACGAAAAAGACAAAGAATATTTCGTCTTTGACATTTACAAACCCATAGAAATATTATCGCTAGAAAAAAGAAAATTTTTCAGGATAGAACCTTCCTTAAGCGAACCGATAAATATCTCCTTTTTCTTAAATAATAAATATTTCGAAACAAAGCTTTTCGACCTCTCCGGAGAGGGTTTTTCTTTTTTATTAGATTTTCCGGTCGAAAAACACACCGTACTAGAAGGCGTAAAGATTAAATTTCCGGGCGGACTGCCGGAAATCACAGTGAGGTTGGAAATCAGGTCGGTCGCGCGACTGGACAACCTTAAATATAAAGTGGGCGCTCAGGCTATAAATATAAAACCCGCCGAACAGGATATTTTATTTAGGTATATATTCAAAAGACAGCGTGAAATAGTCGCTGCTATGAAGGGGATTGTTTAGACGCTTTCTCGTTTAGTTTGTGCAGGAACGCAAAAATATTCGCTATCGCCTTGTAAATTTCTGTCGGAATTTCTTCATAAATATCGAGTCCGTCTAGAATATCCGCTAAAACGTTATTCTTTGTTATCGGTATATTTTCTTTTTTAGCTATTTCTATAATTTTTTCGGCAAGTTCTCCCCTGCCCTTGGCTACGACAACGGGGGCGTTATTTTTCTTGGGATCGTAACGCAGCGCGGACGCTTTAGCATATTTAGCTTTAGACTCTTTCATTTATTATATTGCCCTCAGAAAATATTTCTCCGCCCGAGGAGAATATTCCGGTTTTTTTGCCGGCTTTAAGGTCTTTACCTGTAACAGAATTAAAAGATAAATCCTTGAGCGTTATCCCGTCTTCGGACAGCATTTCCTTAAAAGTTCCAATGTTTTTATTTATAAGCTCTTTTGCCCCGTCTGAACATTCCTGAAATTTAACGCTAAGCGAATTGCCAGAATAATAGGAAAAAAGCTTAATGTGCCCTAAAGCATTAAAATCTGTTTCAAGCATCAGCATATATTTTTTTGAAAGAACGCCTGCCGTATTTTTTTTATCGGGAGCATCTTTTATTATAGCGTAATTGTTATTGGCAGTTAAAATAACCGAGCCTAAACCGATAGAAGAGCCAAAATTAATATGGATAAACAAAAAATTACCTTTAACCGAAGCCGTTACGTTTTGGACTAAAGGATTTAAACCCGACGTTAAAAGAGATTTAAATGCAGACCCGATATTGCTTTCCAGATTTTCGGAAAAGACTTTATTGTATAAATCCAGGGCTTTTTGAATGTTAATATTGTCGGCGGAATCCCCCACTACTTTAAATATTACTTCTAAACCGCTCCCGCCGCCGCTCCCGAGAGCAGATTCGTTTGCCGCGTTACTCTGGATACTGCTTCTGGCAGCGTTTTCAAGCTTTAGCCTTATCGGCATATCGAAATTATTATTAAACGCTTTGCCTAAAGCAAATTCATTGTAAAGTTCCTGCGGAATTGCCGCCGTAAGAAGTTTGCCGTTAATATTTAATATGCCGCTTAAAGAACCGTCCGCTCCAGCCGAAACGTCTATCAGGCTTGCTTCTGTTATACTGCCCTGTTTTAATATGTTTAAAAGCGAAGAAGTTATTTTTTCCTTAATTATTAAGGAAATATCTGAAGCGGCGATATTGTGAGCGCTTAAATTTCCCGCCAGAGCTGCCTGTTCAACCATAAAATTCACACTACTAAATCTATATGTTCATTATTTTCTTGCTCTTCTTTATTTTCTTCTTCTTCGCCGCCGTTTTGATTTTCTTTGCGGTTCTTATTTTTATCGTTAACAGGCTCAAGCGTTTTGCTTAATTCGACAACTGTATTTAAAGCGGTTTCATCAACGTTTTCCATTTCCTTACGAATTATATTGCTGGAATTTACGGCTAAAATTTGGGAGGTTGATGCTATTTTTTCAACGGAAGGCAGATTAGTAATAATTTGCTGAAGCTCGACCGTGTCTATCATAACTAATAAGGTTAAGACGTTAAATGGGTAAAAATACTTTCCATGCTTATAACGGAATAAAATTTTCCTTCGGAGTTTTCAAATACGTCTGATATTATATTGTTTGAATTTCTAAATTTGAATGTAGAAGGTGAAATAAGGTTTTTGTTTTTAATGCCGGTAATATTTTTTATTTCGCTAACCGATAAGCCGAAAAATTTATTTTCGTATATACATATTACTATATATTTAGATAATGATTTTACATCTATAGCGCCGTTTACTATTATAGAAAAATCGTAAATCGGAACCATTTTATTTCTGTAGAGTATTATACCGAGATGTCCGGCTTTTTTTGAAAAAATATTAACGGGGGTTTTATATCTAATAATTTCGTTAATGTTTAAAGAAGGCAGGGCGTAAAAAGAATTTCCGGAAACGAAAGTAAAATAAGAAATTTCTCTTTCCGGATCCAATTCCGGCTTCACCGGAGAAACGCTCAGTAACTCATCTTCGGCTTTATTAAATAAAGGAACAATATGCACGCCGGAAGTTTTATCCTGAGACTGAAATAGGGGAATATCTTCTGCCGGGGTAAGTATCTTTTCTACGGGATAGGACAGAATAACCGAAGACCCTTCGGTTTCTACGGCATTTTTTTTGTCCAATAAATCATCAATCCAAGGCGTGACAAGGTCGGAACCGACCGCTTTAGAGCTTTTAAAATTATATAGATTGAAAGTTTTATTCATCTCCGGCACTCCCCTCTTTAACTCCGTTATTAAAGTCTTCTATTATTTCTTTTGCAACATTAATATAATCCTGCGCTCCCCTAGAATGAACGTCTATATAGGTTAGCGGCTTTCTTATCATGCTTGCGTCTTTAAATTTTGTATCTGTATTAATTATACTATTAAAATGATTATCTTTATATTTATTTTTAAAATAATCAAGCGATTTAATAGAAGAATTAGTCCTCCTGTCGAACATAGTAACAAGAAGCCTGAAAGTACAACGATAATCCAGAGCTTTTTCTATTTTTTCTATTGTCGAAAGCAACAAGTCCACGCCTCTTGCCGATAAAAAATCTGACATTACCGGAATAATAATTTCGTCGCTTGCGGCAACCGCGCTTATAAGAAGAACGCTCAGCGCAGGCGAAGAATCTATTATTATATAGTCGTAATTATCGTAAAAAAACTTTAATTTTTCCCTGAGTTTTAACCCGCCTCCTTTAGAAACGGATAATTCAGCTTCTATTCTTGCAAGATTTATATTTGAAGGAATAAGGTCTATGCAGCCGCCGTTTTTAAGCCTGTATTTATTAATAACCGCTTCATTTGGAGTGAAAGAATCCGATATTATAAGATTGGCAACTGAATATTCTAATTTTTCAGGTTCGACAGCGAGGTGATTTGTAAGGCTTGCCTGAGGGTCAAGATCTACAAGAAGCACTCTATAGCCAAAAATAGACAGTGAACTTCCCAGAGTAATAGTGGTAGTAGTTTTTCCTACGCCGCCTTTTTGGTTTGCCGTCGCAAAAACATACGGAGTTTTCATAATGACTATAAAAAAGCATAAATCACTTTATCATACCTTCTATAAGTTTATGCTCGCCGGTCGTAAATATCTTGTCTATATCCAGAAGTATTATAAGCCTTTCGTCTAATTTACCTACGCCTTTTATGTAGTCGGAATCTAAACCGGCTATTAACGGGGGTGGCGGCTGAATAGTAGAAGAATTAATCCTTAAAACCTCTGAAACGCTGTCCACTATTAATCCTATAGTCTTGCTCATAATATTAACTACTATAATTCTAGTTTCTTTTGTAGCTTCCTTGATGTTAAGGTGAAATTTTTTCCTAATATCGACTATAGGGATTACCCTGCCTCTTAAGTTAATTACGCCTTCGACGAAATCGGGAGCTTTGGGAACTTTGGTTATTTCGACCATCCTGTTTATTTCCTGAACTTTTAGGATGTCAAGGGCAAACTCTTCGTTGCCTAATTTGAAAGTAACAAGCTGTACAATTTCGTCTATTTTAGAACCGGCTTCGACTGCCGCCGCGCCGATTTTTTTATTTTCCATTTCTTTATTAATCTCCATAAATTTTCCTCCAGAATTATATTTTATACGGTTTCTTTAATTATTTCGTCCCCTATTTTATATATAGGCAGAATCATATCGGCTAAACCTGCGTCTACCACAGCCTTAGGCATACCGTAAACGACACAGGTAGCTTCGTCCTGGGCTATTGTTTTTCCTCCGTTTTCCTTAATTTTTTTCATTCCAAGCAAACCGTCCGAACCCATTCCGGTAAGTATTACGCCAAGGGCTTTGCCCGGATACTCTCTTGCGACCGATTCCATCATAACGGAAACCGAAGGCTTGTTTATAAGGTCTTCCGGTTCGTTAGAAAGAGATGTTATGAATCCGTTTCCTCTTTCTTTTATTATACTTAGATGTTTGTCCCCAGGGGACAAATAAGCCGTTCCGGGTTTAATAACCTCGCCTCCGACGGCTTCGACTACTTTAATATGCGATATTGAAGATAACCTTTGCGCAAAAGAACCCGTAAAAGCTTTAGGCATATGCTGGACTAAAATTATAGGGACCGGAAAGTTTTGCGGCAATTTAGGTATAACATCTTGAAGCGCTTTAGGTCCTCCTGTTGATGAACCTATTGCTACTATGTCTATCTTATTATTTTTGGATATTATAAATCCGTTTTCTTTTGCAGTGGAAGGCTTAACATAACTTCTTGCCGTGGGTTCTTTTACCA
Organism: bacterium; assembly: GCA_021777135.1. Taxonomy (GTDB): domain Bacteria; phylum SZUA-79; class SZUA-79; order Acidulodesulfobacterales; family Acidulodesulfobacteraceae; genus Acidulodesulfobacterium_A. The sequence continues at coordinate 65,463 of JAJYDX010000003.1, forward strand.
GCGGCTTAAACAAATACTTTTTTGCCGTAATAGCCCTTATTTTTGAAATTAAATCATCCTTTACTTTTAAAATATTAAGCGATACGTTGGAAAGATTTTTAGGAATATAGTCCGCCGCCCCCAGGTCAAGCGCGTCAAGAGTTTCCTTCGCGCCTTCTTCCGTAAGGGAACTAAGCATTATGACCGGAATTGGGCATTTTTCCATAATTATTTTAAGCGCTGTCAATCCGTCCATAACCGGCATTTCTATATCCATGGTAGCTATATCAGGCTTCAAATCGTTAATCTGACGTATAGCATCCTGTCCATCCTTTGCGGTTCCAACTACCTTAATGCCCTCTTCGCCGTCCATAAGCGAACTTATAGCTCTTCTCATGAAAGGAGAGTCATCAACGATTAAAAGCCTTATAGGTTCAGCCATAAATTTTAATTCCTTTTTTTATCTAAGAGTGTTATAAAACCTTTTTCAAACCTTTTCGTTTTATTCAGCATTAATAATCACCTGACTTTAACGGCATCTATCATAGAAGCCACATCTATGATTAAAACAACCTTGCCATCGCCGGTTATCGTGGCGCCGGATATGCCTTTATACCCAAGCTGGTAGTCGCCCAAAGATTTTATAACCACCTCTTCCTGACCGAAAAGATTATCTACTACTATTCCTACCTTCTTCTCGGCTAGCGCTACTACTACAACGTAAATTTCCCTGTCGCCTGAATTAAGGACTTCTGCGGTTGCGTTTCCGGTAACACCAAATTCGTCTCCCAGCCTTAGCAGGGATAGAACCGATTTTCTTAAATTTATAACTTCGTGCTTGTCTATTGTCTGTATAGTCGATTCCTTTATCCTTAGCGTTTCTACCACCGAATTAAGAGGTATGGCAAAAACTTCGTCGGATATTCCCACTATAAGGGTTTGAATTATAGCTACAGTTAGAGGAAGCTTTAATATAATACTGGAGCCCTGACCCGGATTTGAATTAATTTCAATAATTCCGTTAAGTTTCTGTATATTGGTCTTTACGACGTCCATGCCGACGCCTCTTCCGGATATTTCCGTAGCTTTGTCTTTTGTGCTGAACCCGGGCGCAAAAATAAGATTTAACGCGTCTTTATCCGAAAGGCTTACCGCAGATTTTTCGTCTATTACGCCTTTTTCTACCGCCTTTCTTTTAATAACCGCGGGATCCATACCTTTACCGTCGTCGATAACCGATATTATAATGTAATTACCTTCGTGTTCAGCACTGAGTCTTATCGTGCCCCTTTCCGGTTTTCCGACGGCTTTTCTTGCCTCTTTGTCTTCTATGCCGTGATCGACGCTGTTTCTTATTAAATGAACAAGCGGGTCGCCAATTTCTTCTATGACTGATTTATCCAACTCGGTTTCTTCACCTGATATGAGCAGCTCCATATCTTTGCCAAGCTCTCTTGAAAGATCCCTAACCATTCTGGGAAATTTACTGAAAACTTTTTTAACAGGCTGCATCCTTGTTTTCATAACGGCAAGCTGAAGGTCTGTGGTCACCAGGTTAAGACCTGCAACTACCTGCGCAAGTGCGGAAGAAAGATCGTCGTCGGCATATTTTATTTCTAACTTAGACGAAATATTGAACAGCCTGTTTCTGGCAAGAACTAATTCTCCAACAAGGTTCATAACATTATCAAGCCTTTCAATGTCAACCCTTATGGTAGTTTCTTTAATATCGGGAGGCGGAGTAGCTGCCGGTTTCTGAGGAATAGTTTTGGGCTCCGGGGCTGACGGCGTTAAAACCGTTGTTTTATCCTGAGGAGTCTGAGCCTCGGGATTTTCATTACGGACCGCGGCAGGCTGAGTGGTTTCTTCCAATACGGAAGGATGTATAATTTCTTCCGCGGCTACCTCGTAAGCTTCTTTATCCCCGGCAGGCTTATTAGCTTTGTGTTCCTTCTGTTCTTCCTCTTCTTTTTCTTTATAAATTTCTTCTAATTCTTCTTTAGAAATAAGGTTGTCTTCAAGAAGTATGTCGCCTAAGCTTCTTGCCTTTTTTTTGCCTGAAGCGCCAGATGTTTGAGTATTAGCGGAAGCGGCTTTATCGGTTACCGGAGAAGAAGATTGTTTTTCTTCAGATACGCTTGGAGCGGAAGCGCTTAAAGAGGGTTCCGGGGATGACGTAGCAATGGTCGGAGCCGCCGCTGTCCCTTCCGATAGTTCGTTAAGTTTCCTGATTAGTTCCGCGTTGCCTTCTGGAGGCTCTCCTTCCGACCTTGTTTCAGATACCGTTATTATCATCGTCTTTAAGACGTCCATAGCCTTAAGCAGGTAATCCGTCATTTCCGACGTAAGAACTATTTCTCCTTGCCTCAGTTTATTAAGGATATTTTCGGCGCTGTGCGCAAGTTCTACTATGTTCTGAAAACCCAAAAAACCTGCCGAACCTTTTACGGTATGAGCCGCCCTGAATATTGTATTTAAAATTTCCTTGTTGTCAGGCTGCTTTTCAAGTTCTATAAAGTTTTCATTAAGGCTTTCCAAAAGCTCGAGGGCTTCCTGAATAAAATCGTTGACAATTTCCTGCATTGAATCGTCTATCATGTCTTATCACCAATAAAATTTGTGCATTTAATCCGGAAATATCTTTGAAATCTTTTCCTGAAGAACTTCTGCAGTAAAAGGTTTGACTATATAGTTATTGACTCCAGCTTTAACGGCTTCTACGACGTTTTCTTTTTTGGCTTCAGCGGTAACCATTAAAAAAGGAAGGTCTTTTGTCGCTTCGTTTGCCCTTACTCTTTTAAGAAGCTCTATGCCCGTCATTTCCGGCATATTCCAGTCCGATATGACGAAATCGTAATTTCCGTCGCCTATTTTAGACAGGGCTATCTCACCGTTTTCAGCTTCATCTATGCTGGTAAAGCCTATCTGCTTTAAAATATTTTTAATAATTCTTCTCATAGTCGAAAAATCGTCAACTACAAGAATTTTCATTGAAAGGTCAAACGCCATATTAGGTATCCTTTTAAAAATATTTAAAATTATAATAAAAAATTATCTTTTTAGCAATATGTTATTATTTTATCCGTAAATATCTTTAACAGCTTTTTTAGCGGCCTCTATCATATCGCTTTCTTTAAAAGGCTTGCTAAAGAAAGCGAAACTGCCGTAAATTTCATTTTTATCAGGCATATTTGAAGACATAAGTATTACAGGAATTTTCTTAGTGTCTTCGTTTTCTTTTAAATTTTTTAAGAGAGTTATACCATCCATTTGGGGCATATTTAAATCCGTTACTACTAAATTTATATCGTCTTTTATGGATTTTTCTAAAGCTTCAAACCCGTCGGAAGCCGTTTTTACCCTGAAACCTGCATTTTTAAAAGCGGCTGTCAAAAACTTGGACACTACTATGGAGTCTTCTACTATCAATACGGTATAGTTTTTCATAATATTTATCCCCCGTCTATTCCTTCCTGTATAACGGCGTTTTACCAAGCCCGACTAATTTAAATAAAGACGTTATAGAATGAAGCGATTCACTATGGCCTAAAAACAGGTAGCCTCCCGTCTTTAAGCTTTCGTATATATTTGCTATGGCTTTTTTTTTGGACTCAACGTCAAAATATATTATAACATTTCTGCATAAAACTATATCGAACTCGTTAAGTTTCTTTATTTCTTTTGTGTCCATAAGATTAACGTTATGAAAAGAAACCATATTTTTAATATTGTCTTTTATTTGGTAAGAATCGTCGTCAAGTTTATCAAAATATTTTTTTAAAACTTCCGAGGATGCGTTCCGCAGGGTATAACTTCCGTAAATACCTTTCTTTGCGGAATCTAAAACCTGACCGCTTATATCCGAACCCGTTATTTCGAACTTTATGCCTGAAGAAGGAAAATTTTCCTTTATCATAATACCTATTGTATAAGGTTCCTCTCCGGTGGAGCATGCCGCGCTCCATATTCTAATTTTTTTATAGGCTACGCCTTCAGCCGCCTTGGCGACTTGTTTCAAAATGTCCGCGAATACCTCGAGTTGCGGCATATCCCTGAAAAAACTGGTTTCATTAGTTGTCACGCTGTTTAAAAGCTCTTTCGTTTCAATGTTTTTATCGGGGGAATACTTTAAATAGTTATAATAATCTTCAAAATTTGGGAGGTTTAAAACCGAAAGTCTCTTGGAGAGCCTAGTTTCCAATAAATATTTTTTCTGCTCGCTAAAATATATTCCGGAAATCTCGTAAACCAGGTCTTTTAATTTGTTGAAAATATCGTCTGTTAAAGCTGCACTTGTATATTCCATGCTTATTTTTTTATCAGTTCCAAAGAAAAACTTTTTATATCTTTATCCTTGTCGGAATTATATTTTTTTAAAATGGAACGGGATTTTTCCTTACTTAATGAATGTAATGCCCTCAGCAGCGCAATTTTAACCATTTTACTTTTTTCTTCGCGCAAAATGGAAACAAGTTCGTCAAAACTTCCCTTGTCTCCAGTTTTTTCGATTAATTCTATTATCTTATACCTCAAGATGTCGGAATAACCGCCGCCGGATTTAAAGACGTTTAAGAAGACTGCCGATTTTTTTTCGCCCGATAAAAAAAGAGATTCTAGGTAATTTAATTTCGTTTCCTCATCGTCCTCTTTTAGCATGAAAGCCATTTCCTCTTTATGATTGTTTAAATCAAAATTCTTAAGCGCCTTTGCCAGAAACCTTTTTGGCAAAATAAATTTAACATTTTTAAACGCCTTAAATTTAACATATAAATCTTTAATCTCTTTTGGCGTAAATTTTATTTTTTCATTTCCCAAAATCCTCAAGGAATATTCCACGACTTTATCGTTTTTAGAAGAAAGCTTATCTATAAAGAAATATAAATATTCCTTGTCTTTATTTAAGGCTAAAAGGTTTGACAAGGAGTAGATACAGGCGTCAACAACATCGGGATAGCTTTCTTTAATAAGCACGTTGAAAATTTTTTCTTCGTGTAAAACGGCTGTTTTAAGATTGCCTAGCAGGCTGGCCGCAGATTTTCTAATATCGCCGTTGCCGTCTTTTATGTAGCCTTCGATAACGGCATTTACAAGCTGCGGCTCGTAATTGCCGCCGGACAGTTTTTGAGCATATTTTAAGAGTGAAAGTTTTATTTCGACGAAAAGTTTTTTGTCGAAATAAAACTCCAAAAGATTGATTACATCCTTATGAGAAATATCGGATAATACATCTATAAGTAAATCTGTTTTATTATTTAGGTCTAATGAAGGCTTCAGCGATTTTATAAATTCCGTTATATATTTCGGTCTCGCAATTCTTTTTATTATCTCTTTTATGTAAGCGTATTCAGTTTCATCTATATTTTCATTTTTTAGGTAAAAGTCAAAAATGAATTTGAATATTTTTCTGGATTTTTTATGGTTAAACAATGAAAAATAACACAAGATGGCATCTACGGCATCTTTTTCTTCATAGTCGCTTAAGGAAAAAATGCTTATTTTTAAATTCATTTTTGACATCTTAAGTGATATTCTCTCTTTCCCTTTGTTTTTTCCGTCCTTGTCGCAGTCGTTTATCATACATATTTTATAAAGACTTTTAAGTATATAAATTTTATCTAATTTATATTTTGCGTTTTTATTCAGGAGTTCCAGCAAAAAGTCCGTTATTTCGTTTCCGCCTATTTTAGAAAGCGATTCGGTAATTATATTTTTAACGACCCTATCTTCGGTATTTAATAAGATTTCCTTTAATTTTGGAAACGCTTTCTTCAACTTTAATTCGCCTATGGAAAAAACGGCGGCCGATAAAACAAAAAAACTTCCGTTTAGGGCTTTTATAAGAACGCCGCCCAAGTCTATTTTTAATATCCCTATGGATTCTATTGCGTTTGCCCTTGTAATTTCATCCCTGCTGCCGGAAAGAATTTTTAAAACTTCCTTTGGGAAATCCTTTGGTACGAAATATCCATATCTAATAAGCTCGGCAACTAATCTGTCGTATTTTCCTTTGTTTTTGCCCGCGTATTCTATTAAAAAATTACCGTCTAGCATAGCCATCCGTTTCAACGTGTCGAAAGAATTTGAACGCATCTTTATGCTGAACGACTGTGAAGCGGCAAAATCCATGAGTTTTTTAATAATCTCTTTTTTCCCGCTCACAACCTTTATTAACGCGTTTTGGACGGATTCGATAATACCCTGGCTTTGCGAGTCCAACAGTTTTATCAACTTTTCCTTATCCGCGGCAGTTCCAGATTTTGCTATTTTTTCTATTTCTTCTTTATTCATAAGATTTTAATTTAGCCCTTAATTTTATAATTGATTTAGAGTGTATCTGACATATTCTGGATTCAGTCAGTTTTAATATGTTTCCAATTTCTTTTAAAGTAAGTTCATCATAATAATACATCATTAAAACGTTCTTTTCAATATCTTCCAGCATATCGATATATTTTTTTAATATATTTTTTTTCTCTTCCATTAGCAGTCCGTCAACTATAGAAATATCTTTGCTTTCCAAAGTTTCTAAAGATTCCGGCTTAGTCTTGTCAATGGAGATAAAATCTTTATCGTTTAAAAACGATGCTCCCCTTATTTTATAAAACATTTCGTTAAGCTCGGATATTCCTATATCAAGTTCGGAGGCAACTTCTTCGTCTGAAGGCATTCTCCCTAATTTCTGCTCCAGCTTTGAATAAACTTTTTCTATTCTGCCCGACAATTCCCTTACGTTTCTCGGCATATAATCCAGTTTGCGGATATTGTCCAATATTGTCCCTTTTATGCGGGTTATAGCATAAAATTTGAAGTTTTCGTTTTTTGAGGGGTCAAACTTTATAGCCGCGTCTATTAAACCGAATATGCCAAATTCAACAATGTCGTCTTTATTTATTATGCCGTTAAATTTTACCGACATAAAATTGGCGACCTTATTTACTAGGTTAAAATTTTCTTCTATCAGTTTTTTTGATTTATCGTCTATTTTTTGCATATTCCAATTTGTGACTTGGACAGAATTCAATTCTGTCCCCATATTTTTTAAAATGACATCAGTAACCTGTTAAGAAAAAATTGTATATTTCCGTTGGATATCCTATTGTCTTTTTGCGACAATATATTATAAGCCAGCTTTTTGAAACATAGCGAAGCCTTGGAATCCGGAAAAATTCCCGACGCCGGTCTTTGCATTATAACTGAACGGGAGACATTATCATCGCTTAAGATATGCCCGAGATAATTTAAATTAACTTTAAGGAATTTATCGGAAACAAGGCTTAAATGTTTATATACCTCTTTTGCCTCCCTTTCGCTCCTAACATTATTAACTATAATGGAAAAATATTTTTCGCTATATTTAGTACTTAAAACTTTTATAAGCGCATAAGCATCCGTAATAGAAGTAGGTTCAGGAGTAACTACGACATATATTTCGCTTGCGGCAAGATTAAAGTAGAGAACGTTAGAAGATATGCCGGCGCCGGTATCTATCAAAAGAACGTCAACCGGTCTTCCGCTAACGTCTAAGTCGCCGGCAAACTCGTCAAATCTCGACATCAGGGTAATTTTTTGCGGCTCAGAAAGGTTAGACAGCTCGGATATGCCTGAAGAGGCGGGAAGGACCATTATGCCGTTTGAATCGGTCATTATAATATCCCTAAGCTGTTTATCGCCGTAAATAACCTGGGATATATTATATTTAGGAATCATTCCCATTAAAACCGAAACGTTTCCGAGACTTAAATCTGCATCCATTATTATGACTCTTTTTCCCATGGATGCAAAACAATAAGCAAGGTTGCAGACTATGTTAGTCTTTCCGACACCGCCTTTTCCGCTGGTAACAGAAATAATTTTAGTATAAGAATTTTCGTTTTTACGTCTGTTCATTTTACAACGCCTCTTAATAATAACTCATACATATATTTATACCTTAAAACTCTGCCGGTTTAGGGAAAAATAAAGAATAAATATTATCCTCGTTAGCTTCCTCTATATCTTCAGGAACGTTTTCTCCGGTAGTAATAAAATCTATCGACGAGTCGCGAAGAAGAAGCAGGCCGGCAAGATTTCCTATGCCCTTCGATTCGTCTGTTTTTGAAATAATAACTCCGGTCGCGCCCGTTTTATTCCTAAAAGATTCGTAAGCCCTAACCGCATCAATGTGCTTAATATAAGCCGGAAGTAAAATTTCTATATTAATTTCGTTTTTAAGTTTGTCAAAAAATTTTGCCAAGGCGTTTAGTTGAAACAGGTTATTATGGTTAACGGCAAATGTGTCTATTATGACTACGTCAGACTGAGAACTAGAGATAAAAGAACTTAAACTCTGCGGGTCTTTCAAGACGGAAAAATCAATCTTTAATTTTTCGGCATAACTTTTTAAAGTTTCATATCCGCCTATTTTTAAATAGTCTATAGAACATATTGAAACACGCTGATTTTTTTCAAATAAAATTCTTGAAGAAAGCTTGGCCGCGGTAGCGGTTTTACCAGAACCGCTGTTTCCGATTAACGCAATAATAGTTTTGCCGTCGTAAGAGCGCTTTAATTTTTTTCTTTCGACCTTTTTTTCTATTATTTTTTTAAAGAATTTTTTGAAGTAATCTAATTTTTCTTCTTTTTTAAAATTAGTCAGTTTTATATCTTTAAAAAATATTTCGATTAATTTAACCGATATGCTTCTCTCAAAGGAAATATTGTCGAGGTATGCCGTCAAATCGTTTTCGGGAGCTCCCTTGTGGGCTCTTTCGTTTTTTAACATGTTTAAATCAAACTTTATTTCATTCATAAACGACTTTATCTCTTCAAACTTTGAATTTAATATATAAACGACTTTATCTTCTACTATGCTGTCAAAATTATCTTTTAAAAACTTTACGTCGTCATATATGGGCGTTAGTATGTCCTGGTTAAAACCCCTATTTTCCTTCGGCGGAACGATATCTTCCTCGTTATAATCGACCGCGGCTACTACTTCCAGAAAAGGCTTTCCAAAAAAACCCAAATCGTTTGAACCGTTAACCTGCCTTGTCGAAATTATAACCGCTTCCTCTCCCAGGTCCTTTTTAATAAGCTCTATGGCGTCTTTTATTTCTAAAACTTCGTATCTTTTAATTTGCATAAGTTATTTTATTATATTTCTATAGTTCCTACCGGTTTTATTTTTACGTTCGGGGAAAGTTCTCCCGTAGAAATTACGGATATACCCGGCATTATTTCGTTTAAAATATTTTTTAAAAAAAGCCTTATCCGCGGCGACGTAAGAACAACCGGGGACAAACCGGCATCCGCCGATTTTTTGACTCCGTCCCTTACGGCAGAAATAATTTTTCCGTAGAAAGAAGAATCTAATCCGGTATATCCAGCCCCCTGCTCTTTTGTTTTATTAAACTCGTTAAATAAAACCGATTCAAGATTTTTGCCTAGCGTAAGCGGTCTTACCGTGTTATCCTGCGTTATCAAAGTTTTGGTAATCGTTCTTTTCAAGGCGCTCCTAACGTATTCGGTTAATACCGCAGGGTCTTTTACGTTAGGCGCGTAATTATGTAAAGCTTCGACAATAGTAAGCATATCTTTAATGGGAATGCCTTCGGAAAGTAGACTTTCTAAAATATTCTGCACGGCGCTAAGAGAAAGAATGCCGGGAATAAGGTCTTCCACTATTTTGGGGTATTTTGACGAAAGTATATCCAGAAGCTTTTGTACGTCTTGTCTTGTAAGGAGTTCTGCGGCATTGTTTTTTATTATTTCCACTATGTGCGTCGCTATGACCGCCGGAATTTCAACAACAGTCCAACCGGCCGCCTGCGCTTTTTGTTTTAACCCTTCGTCTATCCAGAGCGCCGGAAGGTTGAAAGCCGGTTCTTTGGTAACTATGCCGGGTATGTTTTCGGTTACGTTGCCTGGATTCATTGCAAGAAGCTTATTGGGCATAGTTTCGTATCTGGCTGTTTCTATGCCTTTAATTAAAAAAACATATTCGTTCGGTTTTAAATTAAGGTTGTCTTTTATATGCAAAGGCGGAACAATAATTCCCATATCGGCGGCTAGCTGTTTCCTTATTCCTTTTATTCTTTCAAGAAGCTCGCCGTTTCTTGCGGCATCCACGAAAGATATAAGATTATAACCTACTTCGAGTTCAAGTATATCTATCTGCATAGCGTTTTCGATAATCTGCGATTCAGGTATTTCTTTTTTTTCAGTCGCGGCCTTTTTTTCCGTTTCGGCTTTCTTTTTAACGGTTTCCCTTGAAATAAGATAAGCTATTAAAGCAGCTATAGCCGCGAATAAAATAAAAGGCCAGTGCGGGAGCCCGGGAATAATTCCAAAAAAGAAAAGTATGCCGGACGCGGTATATAAAGCTCTCGGGTTAGAAAGAAACTGGTAGGAAAAATCTTTGGAAAGCTCGCTTTCCCGTGAAGCCCTCGTCATGATAATACCGGCGGAGGTGGAAACTATAAGAGCCGGTATCTGCGCCACAAGTCCTTCGCCGACCGTAAGCAAAGTATAATCGGAAGCCGCTCCTAAAATAGACATATGATGCTGAAATATACCTATTAAAAGACCGCCTATAATATTTACTATAATTATTATTATAGCTGCTATTACGTCCCCTCTGACGAATTTGCTTGCGCCGTCCATAGACCCGTAAAAATCTATTTCCTTGGTCAAATCCAATCTTTTCTTTCTTGCCTCGGCGTCGGTTATAAAACCTGAATTAAGTTCGGCGTCTATAGACATCTGTTTTCCGGGGAGAGCGTCTAAAGTAAATCTTGCCGATACTTCGGCTACCCTCGTAGCGCCTTTTGTAATAACAAGAAAGTTTATGACTATAAAAATTATGAAAATAACTATTCCTACCGCGAAATTCCCGCCGACGACAAATTGCCCGAAAGACTGTATTACGATTCCTGCGGCATCCGCTCCTTTATATCCGTAAAGCAGTATAAGCCTCGTGGCGGCAATTTCCAAAGAAAGCCTGAACAGCGTCGCCACCAAAAGAATAGTAGGAAATATAGAAAATTCCAACGGCCTTAAAACATAGATGGAAATCATTAAGATTATTATGCCGAAAGCTATGGAAAGGGTTAAAAATATATCCAGCATCCATGTGGTTATCGGAATAACCATAAGACCGATGACAGTCATAAAGAGAAGCGCGAGCAAGATGTCGGAATTTCTAAAGAATATGTTTCGGGAAATAGCGCCCGTTTCTATTTTTTCGGCCATTTATTTAATAAAGCTCCAAATTTGCTTAAATTTTTCGTTAGTCGTGTATAAATGCGCTAATATCTCCGCCACGGCTTTATAAAGCTCAGCCGGTATAGCCTGACCAGGTTCGCAAGTTTCATAAAGCGACCTTGCAACGTATTTATTTTCTACAGTCGGTATATCGTTTTCTTTCGCAATTCTCTTTATGAGCAGGGCTAAGTTATCCGCGCCCTTGGCAAGCACTACGGGAGCATTATATTTTTTACTGTCGTATTTAAGCGCTACCGCGAAATGCGTGGGGTTGGTAATGACCACGTGGGCATTCTTGACCTCTTTTAAAATTCTTCTCCTGGCTATTTCTCTCTGCATTTTCCTGATTTTTCCTTTCATCTGCTGGTCGCCTTCGAACTGCTTAGCTTCGTCTTTGACTTCCTGCTTGCTCATCATAAGTCCTTTGTTATATTGATAACGCTGAATAAAAAAATCGGCGACGGCGAGGATTATCATTGCCATAATAATATTAAAAAAAAGTTTATAAATAAGTTTTAGAGTAAAAAAAATATCGAACGACGGGGTCATATACTGCAAAACCAATATTTTTTTTAAATAAGGCGCGCACGTAAAATAAGCTATCGATATTAAAACAAAAAATTTAAAAATAGACTTTATTAATTCATTAAAAGATTGAAGCGAAAAAAATCGTTTGGCGCCCGATATCGGGTTAATGCGCGTGATATTAGGTATTAAAGGTTGAAGCGTTAAAAGAAAACCTACCTGTGCTACATTTGAAACCAACGATGCAAAAAATACTACCAAAACAAAAGGAAGAACTGCATATAGCACCGTAAATATCAAATTGTCTATAATTTTAATGCAGGTTGTATAATTTAAATTTAAACCGGAAAAATGAGACAAAAAATAAACCAGCCTGCTGGATATAATTTCGCCTATATGCGAAATATTAAAATAAAGGTATATTATAACTACTACGAATACGAAAACGTTAGTAACCTCCCTTGACTTCATTACCTGCCCGTTTTCTCTGGCATCCTGAATTCTTTTGGGGCTAGCAGGTTCGGTTTTATCGAATTTGTCTTCAGCCATTATATGCCTGCAAATTTATCAAATGGTTAAATTCTATTTTTAATCCTGAAAAAGAGGTTATTATATAATCGGTAAAATACGGTATTGAAATATACAGCATAAGCAGCCCCACGACTATGATAATTGGAAAGCCTACCGCAAATATATTAAACTGGGGGGCAAGCCTTCCCATTAAGGCTATAATTATATTCAATAAAATAGTTACCAATATTATGGGAATACTTAAATTAACTCCTATTAAAAATACATCGCCCGCCTTGCTAATCAAATATTTAAAGATATAGGGCGAAAAATGAATAAAAGTTAATGGAATAGTTTGAAAACTGTTATATATGCCGTTAATTATGAAAAAAAATACCGACGTTTCCATAAAAATCATCAAAGCCAGATAATTAAGCAGGTTAGATACGAGGGAAACCTGCTGGTTTGAAATCAAAGGATTAAGAAGGCTTATCATTCCGAATCCGACCTGAACGCTTATAAGCTGTCCGGCCACCTCTACTCCGGTAAAAATAATAAGGACCAAAAAACCAAAAATAACGCCGATTAATACTTGGGAAATAACTGACATAATAACCATTGGTAAAGATAAATGCGGTATTATTTGAGTTTTAATAATCAAAGGATAAACTATTAAGGACATAAAAAAAGCCAGTCCTATTTTTGCCCACCCAGGAACTGCGGAACTGCCTATAAAAGGCAAAATTACGACCATTGATATTATTCTAAAGAATATAAGCATAAATTCTATTAGGAGGTATTGATGAATTACGATAACCGGCATATCAGCTTCCTCCTCTTATATATCTCGGAAAATGCGTAAAAAGCACCGTGGCAAAATTTCCAAGAACGCTAAGCATCCACGGTCCGAAAATCAATAGAACGACGATTACGACTATAATTTTAGGAACAAAAGTCAGCGTCTGGTCCTGAAGCTGCGTTACCGCCTGAAACATGCTTATAAGTATTCCTATCGCGAGGCTTGCTATTAACGGCGGAGCGCTTAAATATAAAACCGTAATTATAACCTTCTGTATAATAAAATTTACGAATGCAACCGACATACATACCTCACTTAAAGCTTTGCACCAAAGAGCCTATTACTAAATACCACCCGTTTACCATAACGAACAACATGAGCTTAAAAGGCAGAGATATCATAGTGGGCGGAAGCATCAGCATTCCCATAGACATTAAAAGACTCGAAACAACGAGGTCTAATATTAAAAACGGCAGATAAATGAGAAAACTTATTTCAAACGCCGTCGTAAGCTCGCTTACTATGAATGCGGGAATAAGCACGTAAGTAGGCACGTCTTTAGGAGAACTTATGTTTTTAAGCTTCGCCATTTTTACGAAAAGTTCAAGGTCTTTAAGCCTGGTCTGTTTGAGCATAAAACCCCTGACAGGACGTATTCCAATCTTGTAAGCCTTTTTAATCCCTATTGAACCTTTAGTATATGGAATATAAGCATTTTTATATACAGAATTTATGACTGGAGCCATAATGAAAAAAGTAAGAAAAAGACTTAATCCTATAATCACCTGGTTCGGCGGCTCGGTAGTAAGACCAAGCGACGTCCTCAGAAAAGACAGAACTACGACTATTCTGACGAAAGACGTCATCATTATCAGTATGGACGGGGCAATAGATATTACCGTAAAAATAAGAAGTATCTGTATAAGCATAGAAACTTCCGAATGATGGGGATGACCCGTCATCGATATCGCCGGTAAGGCTAAAAGCGCCGAATTTTTAAAACTTTTTAGAATTGCCATTGCTCTCCATTAATCCTTTTAATCTTTCTTCGATATCAAAAAATACGTTGTCCGCTTTATTTTTAAATTTTGCTTCATTTATATTCTTTATCTTTTCATTAGTGTCCGCATAACGCTCCATCCTTATTTTACGGAAAGGTTCTCCGGCGCCGGCGCCGGCTACGTTAACCTGTTCCCGCATCGCATCCGCAAATTTACCGTAAGACTTAATTTCAGGGGTTTGACTTATAAATGCTGCTTCCGCATATGTGTTATCGCCGGTGTCCACGCCTGCGGCGGCGTCCGCGTTTATGCCGGGGACATCACCGTTTCCAGCAACTTTAGGAAACGCAGTTTTTAAATTCATGCTTCCAGAGCCGCCTTTAAGATGACCTATTACCTGAATGTTAGACTGCGATACTCCTACCAGAAAAAATTCTTTATTCACTTCTATTAGAAGTATTGATTTTTTATTTCCGAGGTTAATAGAAGATACTATCTTTAAATTATTTACCTTTTCTTTAACGGAAACACGGTTTTTAAACTTGTTCATCAGAAAATATACGCCGTATATAAGGCCTATAATCAATGCAAGATAAACGATAGTTTTAACCGCTTCGAAGCCCATGTTTAATTTCGGGTCGTGCTTGGAAAGCAAAGAAGATGGTTTAAGTACGCCGGAGGAAGCGCCTTTTGCCGCGTCCTTTCCTGCGGCATTTACAGTCGGCGCCGACGATTTAACGGCTTTAACGGCATGTTTGATATTATTTTTTTGCGACGGAAATTCTTTTCCGACGTTTTTAAATAAATCTCCGGAAAAAGTATGATTAATTTTAACTATAAAATAATTTCCATAAAAAGTTACAAAAGTATCTTTTTTATTTATTTTAATATTTTTATGAAAATAAATAATTGCGTCAAACCCGGAATTTTTGTGCGGTACAATCTCGGCGGCCTTAAATAGCCTGTTGTCTTTAAATTTGATAAATTTAGAATTTATACCATACTCGGCATTTTTAAAAGAAAGCTCTAAGCTATAGCCTTTTAAGCCTAAAGTTTTAAGGATATTATCAGGCTTTCGGTTAAATTTAAACCAGACAAGGTACGAGTCTGAATTTTTGCTTTTAGATACGTATATATTCTTAAGCAGCAAATTTTCTCCGGATTGTCCGCCAAGGCAAATATTTGGAAAAAAGGCTGCAAAAAAAACGGAAGCAAAAAAAGTTGCAAAGAATAATTTTATTTTCATAGTTTTTTAACCCTTTCCACCGGACTTATAATATCTGTAAGCCTGACGCCGAATTTATCGTTTACCAGAACGACTTCTCCTCTTGCCATTAATTTTCCGTTAACATAAATATCTAACGGCTCGCCCGCAAGCTTTACCAGCTCTATTACCGAACCCTGACCCAGCTGAAGCATATCGTTTATGACCATTTTGGTCCTTCCGAGTTCGACTGAAATCGTAAGGGGTATATCTAAAATAAAATCTAAATTCTTGGGGGGTTCAGCCGTCTTGTCTGATTCGTCGAAAGAAGCAAATTCCAACTTTTTTACCGGCTTTTTGACAGGTTTTGCCGTTGCGGAGACAGATGAATCAGAACCGCTTGCTTCGGGAGCGGACGCCGGCGCGCTTTCGGAAACATTGCCGCCGACGGATTCCTTTATCGATTCTATGTCTATATCTATATCGCCTGGCGCGTCATTAGCCGAAGAGTTTGACGCAGCCGCTGCGTTGGCGGCTTCTTCCTCCTTAAACGCGTCTTCCCAGCTAATATTGTCGTCTTCCGGTTCTGCCTCCTTTTCAGGTTTAGGAGGAGCTAAATCCGTCTGTTCCGGCGTAGGCATCGATTGTTCGTTCTGCGCTGACGGAGCAGTTTCGTCTTTACTTTTCAATTCGGATAAATCGTTTTCACTCATAATAGCCCTCTTTTCCTATAGGTATTTCAGAAATTAATTTTACCGCGACCTGATTGTTCATCTTGCCGGGGTATCCGATAAATTTTGGAAGCCCTTCAATTTCCACGACTAAAGGCTCCTCTATTTTTTTGTCTAAAACTATTACGTCGCCCTTTTTTATTTTTAAAAAATCATGCGCGGATATACTTGTAGTTCCTATTTTAACTTTTATGCCGAGTTCCGATTCTTTAAGTCTTTCTTTAAATCTTTCCATCCACCTCTGGTCTATTTCCAGCTGTTCGCTTTGAAATCCGCTGTATAATTTTTCTTTTATAGGCTCTATCATGGAATAAGGAATACATATCATAAACTTAGATACCGCGCCTTCTATGTCTACCTCGAACCTGCTAATTATAACTACTTCTGTAGGAGTTACTATAGTGGCGAATTGAGGGTTTATTTCGCTTCTCTGAAATTCGATATCGATAGGGCTGACGGGCGTCCATGCCGCTTTCATAGCACTGAACGCCATATCTATTATTTTTTTAATCAGTTTGTTTTCGATAGGCGAAAAATCCCTGCCTTCTATTTTAACGTGCAGGTCGGTAGTCCCGCCAAAAAATATATCAATTAAGTTATATACAAGCCTTGAATCTAATACGAAAATGCCGAAGCCGCGCAGAGGCGGCATTTTAAAAATGGTAAGGCTCGTCGGCAAAGGTATATTTTTAAGGAATTCGCCGAACTTTTGCATATCTACCGAAGTAGCTGTAATTTCAGCGACCTTGCGAAGAGCCGAAGTTAAATCATTTCTGAGCAGGCGGGCAAACCTTTCGTTTATAATTTCAAGGGTCGGCATCCTGCCCCTGACTATCCTGTCCTGAGAAGTCAGGTCGTAAGCTCTTATTCCACCGGCATCTTCCTGCTTTTCCGTTTCGATAGAGCCGGAAGATATTCCCCTGAGTAGGGCGTTGACTTCGTCCTGAGATAGTATTTCCGCCATTTTTTATTGGACCAAATAATTATTAAAATAAACTCCCGTTACCGTGCCGTCCCCAAGAATTTGGTTAAGACTTCTGGCTATCTGGTGCCTCAATGAAAGTATTCCCTGCGGCGTGTTTATTTCCCTAGATGTCTTGGAACTCATAATCATAATTATTCTGTTTCTAATCTGGGGGGTAAGCTGTTTAAAAGTGCCGAGATTAGAACCCTTTTTTAACTCAATCGACATAGAAACCTTAATATAAGACGTTTTGTCTTTATCCGCAAGATTTGTTAAAAAAGGCTTAAGGTTAATCATGGGTCCGGGTTGTATTTTTGCAACGCTAACCGGAGCCGGATGAGAACCGGCTTTTGTCTTGGCGGCAAACAAAAAATGATATGCGGCGAAGCCGCCTCCGCCAAGAATAAGAATAGCCGGAATTAATATAAAAATCAGTTTCTTTTTCCCGCCTTTTTTTTTAGAAGATTCTATCTGGGAAATAGTGGACATTTCATCTTCGTCGATATTGCCCATTTCCTTGCTAGATTTTCCACCGTTTTCATTATCTGCCACTTGGAAACCCTCCGTAAATACAAAATTATTTTAATTAAATACAAAGCAATATTTATGCCAATTTTAAATATTAAATAAATATGCAATAAATTCAATATTATAGGGTATAACTTAAATTGCTATTTATATATATGAAATATAATATTGTCATTATTTTGACATTATTTTACTTTTAATAAAGGGGCTATTTTCCGGCGATGCTGTTGGTAAAAAAAGCGGCATCCTTGACTGTCATCCTGGAAATAATTGCCGATGAAACTCTGGGCGTCATATGGGACAGAATATATATTGCAATACTCTTATTAATGGACGGAAGGATTTTTGCGGCGTTTCCCGGGCTCATGGAAGAATAAAGAGATACGAGATTTTTAACCTTGTCTTTTTGGGAGGCTTTTATATGGTGAATTTTGGCTTCTATTTTTTTAAGTTTTTCGACTTCATGCTTTATCTGGTTTTTAAGAACTTTAATTTCTTCTTTTTCGGCGGCAGCAGAAGACGAAGAATATGCAGATGCGAATGGAACATACGAAACACCGCAAAAAAATAAGAAAATTACGATATAAAAAAAGGCTTTAAAGGATTTTTTAGACATAATTGATTTTATTATACCACAAATATAATAAAATCAATTAAATAGTTTTGGCTTCTGTTTTAGGTTCTGTTGAACCGGTTTGAGGCAAAATCGGAGACTACGGCTTCATCGCGTTTCAACCGGTTCATTTTGTCAACGGCAAGATATTTTTCGCGTAGTTTGTCTATTTTCTCGAATTCTATTTTTGCCCTGACTACCGCGGCCTTCTTCTCTTCAAGCTCTAATTCCGTTGATTCCCTCATCTTAAGCAGTTCTGCTAATTTGTATTTCAGGGAATTAAACTTTAAATCCAATATATTATAGCCATATACATCGGAAACGTTAAGTATATCTGCCGGATAAGAATTTTTATAAGAATCTATCGAGTTTTGCACATCAAAAATTTTCAGGTTAAGCGAGGCTACTTTTTTGCGTGCTTCGGAAAGCTCTAAGTATTTTTCGTCAAGTAGGGTTTTGCGGTGGTTAAGTATATTTTGAAACCTGAATGCCATAAATAATTTTGATTTATTTAATTAAACGAAATAATCCACTAAAGAGTTTGGATTTTTATATATAGAATTACCGGCTGCAGCCTGTACGATGCCGGAACCGGATATTCCATTAGAAAAACCGTTTGCATAACCTGCGCTTAAAAACGGATTTTTAAGATTTTCGCTTCCGTCGTTTCCGTTCTGGTTATTATATCCCGAACCTGTGCTTATGTTCAAATTTATAGACGAAAAACCCTGATTTTTAAGGGCATTCTGCAACGCGTCGGATGAAGTTTGTAAAATATTTTTTGCGGCTTCGTTCTGCGCAAGCATATTGATTGTTATAGAGCCGTTTTGGGAAACGGACTGGCTTAAGGAATTTAACGCAGCGTTGGATGTGCCTAAGGCAATGTTTATTTTAACGGTGCCAAGCGACGCGGGGTTTAATGTAATAGTAGCGGACTGGACGTTTTTTCTAAGCATAAGCATAACCGAATTTATTGCGGTAGAGCCGGCTGTTTCTCCGGTAGAACCGTCATCGAGTCCGGAAACTCCCCCGCCGGTTAAACTAAAGCCGTTTGAGCCTCCTCCGGAAGCAGAACCGTTAAGACCACCAGAACCTGACGCAACGGATAAGCCCATGTCCGTTAAAGCGGCAGTTTTAACGCCTACGGATATACTTGAACCGGAACCGGAATTACTGCCTGCAATATTTAGCGAATTTTTTCCGCCCACTACCGAAAGAGCCGGACCGGAATCTGTCTTAAGAACGTTTAAATTTAGTGCGCTAAAGGCTGCATCTTTGATAAGGGCTTTATCGTTTGCCGCATTTATTAAAGTATTGGCGGCGTTTGCGTTTGATGCAGCAGGATTTGTTTTATTTTCCGTTATTGATACTTTATTATTTAAAATATTTTGATTACCTGTATTATTAGTATTTGCCGCATTGCTAATTTTTGAAGATACGCTTTGTCCCGCGGTTACGCTGCCGGAACTTTGTCCTCCGGCGTTACCTTCAATATTCTTTACGGCTTTTTCCGCAACGGCGGACAAAAAAGCTTTACCTGAGGAACTGCCGGCAGTATTTCCATTACCGGAATTATTTGAACTTTGGGATTGGGATTGATATAAACCGTCGGCAGAGTCGGTGCTATTAGAAAATAAAACGCCTGCGGCAGACAACTGGCTTTTATCGACGGATTTTACGTTCGCTCCGCCTTTGCCTGTTCCATCGACGCTGGAGGCGGAGGTTTTATCGATTTTATTTGCGGAAACCTGCTGAATTGCAATATTGACGTTTGTGTTTCCCATAAAATAAACTGCTGCTACAACGTCTCCATTGCTGCCGCCTTTTGCGCCGCCATTATTTGTGCCTGCGGACTGTTTGGCGGAACCGCCGCCCGAATCGGCGTTTTTTGAGTTTATTTGAGTATTGCCATTAGTTGTTTCTCCGGCAGGCAAGCCTGACTTTGAAGTAGCGGAGACGTTATTGCCTGTTTCGTTATTGCCTGCAACGCTGTTGCCGCCGTTTACAGTATTTCCTGTATTAACCGCATTTGTCGAAGGCTGTCCTGATGAAGAAATATTACTAGCCTGATTGCCTCCGTAATTATTGCCTGAATTAACGCCGGTATTTGCAGGCTGATTGACAGTTGCAGGCGCGGCATTACCGCTGACCGAACCGTTGTCGCCGTAATTATTAGCGTAAGTATTTGACGGATTAACAACTGCGTTTGAATTGCTTGCCGAATTCGACAGATTATTAATAGAACTATTAAGCATTTCGCCGAACCCGCCCTGACCGTTGGCAGAAGAGCCGGAACCAGTCCCTGACCCGCCGGATGCGGGCGACAGAGAAAGCGATTGGCTCGAAGCGCTTCCCGAAACGGCGTTCATAACGTCGTTAACCAAAGAAAGCCCTGCGTCAACCGATAAATTTAATGCGAGGTTACCTAACATAATTTTATTTTTTATTTACCATTATAGGTTACTGTACCGAACTTTCTAATGCCGTAAGAACTGCGTTTTCCGTAGTTAAAACCTTTGAATTTGCGACGTATGCATTCTGCGCCACTATCATATTGGTAAATTCCGACGAAATATCGACGTTAGACTGCTCAAGGGCAGAATCGGTAATATAGCCGAAGTTTCCGGAGTTTGCCACGCCGACGGCAGGCTGACCCGAAGCAAAAGTCTGCGCGTAAAGACTGTTGCCTTCCGAAGTAAGACCGGTAGGCGCAATAAAGTTTGCAAGCGCTACCTGCGCTATGTATTGAGTCTGACCATTTGAATACTGTCCCGATATTTTTCCACTCTGGTCAACCGTAAAGCTCGTAAGAGTTCCGGTAGCATAGCCGTTCTGGGTAAATGCAGTAGTAGCCGAAGGGGCTGAGTACTGGGAAAGATTAGAAAGATTTAAAGCTATGTCTAAGGGTGACTTTGCCCCATCAGGTAAGTTTGTCGGAGTAGGAGTAACATATGGCGGAACATCCGTTAAAGTTAAGGTCGAAGTACTTGTAATAGCACCGCTTGAATTAAACGCTATGTCGGCAGTTTTTGGCGTAGGCGTCGCGGACGTCATAGTTGACCTTGTGGCGGCAGTCCCGTTAATAGAATAATAAGCATTCCAGCTGCCGGCAGTCGAAGACGACGGAGCAAACGTAACGGTCATAGGAAGTGCATTTCCCAGTGAATCGTAAACATTAATCGTCGTAGAATAATAATCCGAAGCAGGACCGGCAATAACGGCTCCGCTTGGTAAAAAGGCAGTTCCGGGGGTAAGCGGCATAGCATCAGTAAGGCTTACAGTACCGGCAGACGTTGAAGTAGGAGCTGTAATGACATTTGCGATAGTATTTAAATATTGATAAGGATCCGATGTGCTGGAAGATGCAGTACCAGTGGTATTTATTTGTAATTCCATTCCAGATGAAAATCCGGTAGCGCCTGCAGAAATATTAAGCTCATTTTGAGAAACGGCTGTATTCTCTTGGGCAGAAGATGTTAATGCTGAAGTTAGGGTAATTTCGTCGGCTGTGCTACTCAATGATGATGCTGCGATTGTTTTTATTGTATATAAGTTGTCTGTTCCGTTTCCGTTTCCAATAAGTATCGAATCTCCAGCTTTTAATGTACCGCTACCCTCGACATAGATAGTACTAGAACCAGCAGCAACATTGGCTGAAAGATAACCTCCGGCAAATGTAGCTGAACTTGAAACTGTAGTGGATATTTGCGGCGAAACGTTAGAATCTAAATTTGCCGTAAGGTCTGACGTAGTAGTAGCCACGGGAGCAATAGCCCCTGTATTTAATTTAATTGGAGTAGGGGTTCCTGCGGTAGCTATTCCCTGAGAATTCAAAGCATAACCCTGAACGACGTTCTGTCCGGTCGAATCGACTATTTCTCCGCTTGCGTTTTCGCTGAAGGTGCCGTTCCTGGTATAATAAGTCGAGCCGTTAGGAGCCTGCACTATAAAAAATCCGTTGCCGTCAACCGCCATATTTAAAGGATTTGAAGTGTTTTCCATAGCTCCCTGCGTAAACTGCTGCTGTATAGAATATACGTCCGTTCCCAAACCCTCCTGCGAACTCGACGTTCCGCTCAAAGTCTGGCTGACTAAGTTTTCGAATATAGGGTTTGAACTTTTAAACCCTATCGTATTTGAATTTGCTATATTGTTTCCTATAACTCCCAGATATGTCTGGTTGGAATCCAGACCCGACACAGCCGTGAAAAGCGCATTTACTCCCATTTTTCATTCCTCCTGCATATTAATTAATCGACATAAATTATTATTTTTTTTAAATCAGCCTACGTTAGTAACGCTTGACAGGGGCACGGTAGTACCGTTGCTGAGCTCCACCTGAACGCCGCCGCTGCTTGAAGTAGAAAGTCCCGTAACAGTTGCGTTAGTGAGAGTGGTACCGGTAACGGTAGAGCCGTTGGAACCTGTTCCTGAAACCGAGAAGGTATAGTTTCCGGTTGGAGCCGTCTGACCGCTGTTTTCCATTCCGTCCCATGTAAACGACTGAGAACCTGAGTTCTGCGTTCCAAGATTAGTATTGTAAACCAGATTTCCGGACGTGTCGTAAACATCGAGAGCTACTGAACTTGCGTTTTGAGGAAGAGAATACTGAAGGCTTGCCGTGCTTCCGCTTGAATAGCTTATGCCGTTTCCATTTGCCTGCACCGTTTTGCCTATCATATTTACGGCGCTTCCCAGAGTGGACTGATTAAGGTCGGATACTAAAGTGCTCAGATTAGAATTCACGGTATTTAACTGGTTCAACGAATCGAACTGGGCGAGCTGAGCGAGCGAAGCCGAACTGGACTGCGGATTCAAAGGGTCTTGATTTTCCAGTTGTGTGACCATAAGTTGCATAAAAGTACTGGCGCTTACGAGACCGCTGTTAGAATTGGCTGAACTTGCGGTACTAGCTGCGGCGTTAGCCGTAGAAGAAGCAACAGAAGCGGCGTTTGTATTATTCGTAGAGGCAAACAACGAATTAACTGACATTTTTATTCCCTCCTATATCTTTATATTTAAATTATATACTAAAAAAATAATTATAATAATAAGCCAAAAACAAAATGGGAAAATTTTTCCTATTTTTAAGGCTTTTATGCCTTTGTTTTATATATGAGCAAATATCGTGCCACTAAAATTTAGGCTATTATGAAGCGAAGCGTAAGCTTGCAGAACAAAAATTAAGGCTTCAATCCTAATTCCTTAAGCTTGTTCCTTAGCGTTCTCGAGGTAATTCCTAGTTTTTCTGCGGCTTTAGTCCGGTTTCCGCCGGTTTCTTTTAATGCGGCTATAATAAGTTTTTCTTCCATTTCTTTTATGCTCATAGTATCTAAAATTAAAGAGGAATTACTCTCGCCTTTACTGCTTTCTCCGCCTAAGGAGCCGCCTGAAACAGACGGGGCGGTTAAATCTGGCGAACCGTCGTAACCGGATAAAGAGGGCTCGAAATTTCCGAAATGGCGTACGTCTAAACAATTATCTTTCTGCGCCAGTATAACGGCTCTTTCTATTATATTCTCAAGCTCCCTTATGTTGCCGGGAAAATTGAGTGAAAGCAGATAATCCTGTCCCTGCGCCGTAATGCCGGAAATTTCCCTGAAATATTTTTTAGCATACGCCGACGCAAAATATTTTGCAAGAGGAATTATGTCTTCTTTTCTTTCTTTTAGAGGCGGAAGATGCAGGCGTATTACGTTAAGCCTGTAAAAAAGGTCTTCCCTGAAATTTCCTTCCTCTACGGCTTTTTCTATGTCTTTATTAGTAGCGGCGATAACTCTTGCGTTTACCGGCAAAGGCTCGTCCCCGCCGACCCTGTCTATAGCTTTTTCCTGAAGAACGCGCAGTATCTTAGACTGAAGATTTTTATCCATTTCGGCAATCTCGTCTAACAAAATAGTCCCGCCGTCCGCCTGCTCGAATTTTCCTTTCTTCAACGAAACGGCTCCGGTAAACGCTCCCTTCTCGTGCCCAAAAAGTTCGCTCTCTAAAAGCGTAGATACTATGGCGGAACAGTTGACGCCGATAAATTTTCCTTTTCTTTTGCTAAGCATGTGTATTCTTTTTGCGGCGACTTCCTTTCCGGTTCCGGACTCTCCCGTTATAAGTATTGTGGCATCGGCTTCCGCTACCGCCCTAATATATTCGTCTATTTTTTTCATTGCCGCCGATTCATATATAAAACCTGATTTATCGTTTATATCCGAATCTTTTAAGGCAGTCGCCGCCGCGCCTTCCTTCGAGGCATTTTCTTTAAGTGCCGTATATGCGGAAATTTTTTCCGCATTTTTTAGCATCTTTTCAAAATCTGAAATGTCAAAAGGTTTTAAAAGGTAGTCCGACGCACCGGATTTCATTGCCGAAACAGCGCTTTCCACGGTTCCGTAAGCCGTAATGATAACAAAAGGAATCAGCTTAAACGCCATCCGTTTTTTTATTTCGCTTAAAAAAGAAATCCCGTCCATTCCCGGAAGGTTTAAATCTGATAATATAAGAAAATAACCGCCGCCTTTTCGGACTTTATAAGCAGTTTCGTCTAATCCGTCCAAAAATTTTAAGGCTTCTTCCGCCGACGCAAAAATATCCCCTTCCCTGCCGGTCTTTTTAAGGCTTAAACTCAGTGCGGAACGCATATGCGGGTCGTCGTCCACTATTAAAATCCTGTCTGCTGCATTATCCTGCTTCATAATGCCGTCAGCCGCCTTTTTACCGTCGCTTCTATCTAAACCGCCTATTTTGTTTTGAGTCATATTAACTATATATTATATTATAAATAATTAAAAATGATAAAAAAATTAATTTTACCGTAAAATTATGATAAAATTTTCCCTATGAATAAGGATAAAAAAACCGGAAGGAAAAAATCGGGCAGTGACGGATTATCAAAGGCCGATAAGCTGGAACATGTCCATACGGAAACTCTAAAAAGCGGCGAACCCGCACCGCCGGCGCCAACAGGGGAAGAGCTTAAAAAGGCTTTCGAATCATTCGAAGCCGCTTCGCAAAAACTTTCCGAAAATTATAAAAACTTAGAGGAAGAAATAAAAGATTTAAAGGAAAATCTGAATACGGTTCTGGAAAGCCTTCCTTTGGGAATTTTAATTACGGACGAAAATAACCTGATTAAATTTATAAATAAGTCTTTAACGAGCCTTGCCGGAGGCTACAATCTGGTAAATTACTTAAACAGTCCTATCGACGAGTTTTTAAAATTTTTCTTCAACGGTTCGGCTTTAGGTGATTTCATAAAAACAGTTTTTTATCCGGTCGAAAAATTAATGAAATCAGGCATACAAAACGAAAAATTCATTCCGGTTTTTTTATACATAAAAAACATACATGTAAATAACAAAAAAAACTCAGGCCGAATTTTTATTATCCAAAACATAGAAGAAATAAAAAAATTTAAGCGTCTGGCCGAACTCGGGGAAATGTCCGCTAAAATTGCCCACGAGATACGCAATCCCCTGGGCTCCATAGGACTTTTCGCGTCCGTATTGCAAAAAGAGATTAAAAACGAAGAGCATGCGGAAATTATTTCCAATATAATGTTTGCCGTCAAAAATATGAATACTACGATAAATAACGTTTTAGAATTTTCAAAAACGGTGAACCCTGCTCTTTCAAAGTGCGGTTTATCCGATATAATAAGTAAATCTATTATGTATTCATCGTACGCGATAAAAGAAAAAAACGTGAAAGTGGTTGAAGAAGCGGATAAGAACATAATTCTGGATATTGACGAAAATCTTATAGGTCAGACTTTCGTCAATATTTTAATAAACGCCGCGCATGCCGTTCAAAATATTGACGGTATTATACGAATAAAATCACGCGCAGTTTCTGAAAATGCCGAGGAAGGCAACGGCTATATCCGGATAGATTTTGAAGATAACGGTCCGGGGTTTTCTGACGAAATTGTAAAAAATATTTTTAACCCGTTCTTTTCGACTAAAAAAAGCGGGGGGACGGGTCTTGGACTTTCTATCGCCCTAAACAATGTCTTGGTTCACGGCGGATACATAAGCGCCGAAAATTCAAAAGAATTTGGCGGGGCAAAAATAAGTGTTTTCCTGCCCTTCTCTCCTTGATTTGGCACAATTATTGCATATAATTTAATTAATAAATTTTAATTATAATTAAGGAGCATAAAAAATGTTTAGCGGTATTTATGGGATTCTTGGAGAAAGCTTAAACGTCCTTAGCGACAGGCAGGACATTATCGCTTCCAACGTCGCAAACGCAAACACGCCGGGTTATAAGGCTAAAGAACTTAATTTCGAACAGGTTATGAAAAACCTTGTTCCGTCCGTTGATTCCCTACCGATGAAAGCGACCTCCGAAAATGACCTCGGCGGCTCAAATTCAAACGGCGGCTATGCGCCTGTTTCGGATGGCGGACAGGCATATATAAAATCACTTGTTCATAACCAAAAAGACGAGTCGATTCCCGCATTAGACGGAAACACGGTGGATATCAGCTCGCAAATGAGCGATATGGCTTCTAACGCAATTAGGTTCCAAGCTGTAGCAGGTTTGCTGTCAAAGAAATTTGCGACTTTAACTTATGCTTTAACAAATGCCACCCCGTAAATAAATTTGCAATTTAGGGGAACATTTTCAAATATGCCCTGTTTAAATTAGAAATGAGGTTAAAATGAGTTTTAACGATTCTTTAAAAATTGCATCGGAAGGACTTAACGCCGAAAGAATAAGGATGAACGTCATATCGTCCAATCTGGCTAATATTAATACGGACGATGCGGGCAACGGTCTTCCTTACGTAAAAAAAGAACCGGTTTTTAAAACGGTCAAGTTTAAAAATTATTTCGGCGTTGAAGTCGAAAAAATTGAAAACGCAAAAAATCCGTTTTCGGAAAAATACGACCCGAGCAATCCCCTGGCGAATAAATCAGGTTATGTTAAAACGCCAAATATATCTTCTATAAGGGAATTGGTAAATATGATTTCGGCAACGAGGGCGTATCAGGCAGACGCTCAGGTTATATCTGAATCCAAGGCTATGTCGCAATCATCGTTAAAAATTTGACGGCGGCGTTTACTAGTTTAAATTATGAGCAAAAGAATTAAAAATCTTTATACAGATTATGATATAATATTAAAATAATAAATAAAAACGGCTAAACGACATGGAGGAATTAACATATGTCTTTACCTATAGGCGCCGATAACGCAATAAATTTAAACGTCATAAAAGAACTTAATCCCAGCAGCATTTCTAGCGGAGGAAGTTCCGACACGTCCGCTGCTGGAGAATCTGGAAACGGTTCTTTTGCCGACGCGCTTTTAAATTCGATAAACAAAGTCAACGAACTTCAGGGCACGGCAAATAACTCCGCTGAAGCCATAGCAACCGGAAAATCATCAAATATACATCAGGCTATGATAGATATGGAAAAAGCCAACGATTCCTTCGAACTTATGATGCAGGTTAGAAATAAAATTATAACCGCATACAATACTATTATGCAAATGCAGGTATAAACCTTAATTTGCAATATAAAAATTATAACCATTGCAAATTTTATATTTTTGGTTCAAAACTTGTGCGCAACGGTTATAAGCCGGCTTAATATTAACATACAAGGATATTAAATTTAAAATAAGCTTTGAACGCAAAAATCAAGATTATTATAATGCAAAATTAACGATACAAGGTAAATGGCCGCCACTTTTAAAGACTTCGGTTCGCAATTAAAGACTTTTTTTACAGAGCTTTCAATAGAACGAAAGCTCGTATTTGCCCTAGTAATCGCAGGAGTCGCTATAGCCCTATATTTTACGGCCATTTATGCGAGCGCTCCGCGTTACGGAGTCCTTTACTCTAATTTAAAAGCTACTGCCGCATCAGGCATAATAGACAAACTCCATTCATACAATATACCCTACAAGCTCTCCGACAGGGGCAAAACTATTCTTATTCCTAAAAACGAAGTTTACGAAACCCGTCTCAAACTTGCTTCCATAGGGTTGCCGCATCAGGAAGGAGTCGGTTTTTCCATATTTGACAAAGTCCAGATAGGGATGACGGATTTTATGCAGCACGTCGATTATCAAAGGGCTTTACAGGGAGAGCTGGAAAGAACCATAGACAAGCTTAACAGTATTAAATATTCCAGAGTACTTATAGTCCTGCCGCGCCAGTCTGTTTTCGTCACAAGAAGAACTCCGGCAAAAGCGTCCGTCATAGTAAAGCTAAAATCCGGTATGACTCTCAATAAAATGCAGGTAAACGGAATAATACACTTAGTAGCCAGCGCCGTAGAGGGCTTAAGACCAAAAAACATAACGGTAGTCGATACGGAAGGACAGGTTTTGTCTATCCCTACTAAAAACTCTTTTTCTTATACCGTAAACCAGCTGAATTACGTACGCAAAATAGAAAAAAATCTGGAAAGAAAAATAAATTCAATGCTGATACCGGTAGTAGGAGAAGGTAACGTAACGTCTAAGGTTTACGTAAAAGTAGATTTTTCAAAAAAGACAGAATCTAAATTAACATATAATCCTAATACGACCGCCATAGTTTCACAGCAGACTTACAAATCTTCTTCTACAGGCGCTATAAAGCCTTACGGAATTCCAGGGGCAAAATCTAACGTTCCGCCGGGAAAAACCCCTATACCTACAGGAAAACCGAGCACGCATACAATAAAAAAAGAAACTACCAATTACGACGTTTCAAAAAAAATAGAAAAGATATCATATCCGGTTGGAACTGTTAATAGGGTTTATGCCTCGGTTATAGTAAACGGAACGTATAAGAAAGTAAAATCTGCCAAAGGAACGCCGTCTGAACAATATATTCCGAGAAGTTCTTCCGAAATGACCCTGTTTAACAATATAGTCAAAACGGCTATAGGCTATTCTAAAACAGCTAAGGATAAAGTGGTAGTGGCAAATATACCTTTTAAAAGAATACGCTACGCGATACCGGTTCCGCCCAAAAAAACAGCCGTTGCGTTTATTAAATCCAACCTGCCGGAAATTATCAGGTACGGAGTTATCCTGATAGGCATTGCGCTTTTAATATTAATTATTTTGCGTCCTTTAGTTAAATATATTACTACATACGAATCGCGGCGTCCTGCAAGGATGCTAGAGGAAGAAAGACTCGAAACGCTGGCACAGATAAAACAGGAATCAGTTACAAAGCCTGAGCCTAATGTAAAAGACGTAGCGGTAAATATAGTAAAAGCAGACCCTGAAGCTGCGACCAATTACGTAAAGAATTTATTAAAAGAATCGAATAGAGAGATATAAATATGTCCAGAAGATTTTCAGGTCCTGAAAAAGCCGCAATATTCCTAGTTTCAGTTGGCGACGATGCTGCGTCGGAGATAATAAAAAGGCTGGAACTTATGGAAATTCAAAAAATCACAAAATATATGGACCAGCTTCCTACAATAGAAAAAGATGATTCCGAAAATGTACTTAAAGACTTTAACTCAAATTTTTCAAAAGTCGGACTGGTAGTGAAAGGCGACGATTACGTAAAAAACCTTATTGCTAAATCTTTAGACCCGGATAAAGCAAAAAAAATATTGGACAACCTTCACGGTCCCATAGAAGAAGAAGGACTTCAGACTTTAAAATGGCTGGACCCGCATATTATAGCCGACTTCGTAAAAAACGAGCATCCGCAGACTATAGCCCTTATACTCGGGCATTTGGAGCCTATGTCGGCGGCGGTCGTAGTCGGGCTTTTGCCGTCGTCGATAAGATCGCAGGTGGTATTCAGGCTCTCTAAATTGGAAAGGGTTCCTCCAGGAGTAATAAAAGATTTAGACGAGGTGCTTCAGGAACAGTTAAAATCTACGGGTTCAACTCAAAGCAAACTGGTCGGCGGCATAAGGACGGTTGCGGATATCCTTAACAATATGGATAAATCGATAGAAGAGCCTATACTTGCCGATATAGAAAAATTAGACAAAGAAGAAGCTGAAAAAATAAGAGAACTTATGTTCACATTCGACGACCTTGCAAGCGTGGACGACAAGTCTATGCAGCTGATACTAAGGGAAGTATCCCACGACCAGATAGTTCTTGCTTTAAAAACCGCCTCAGACGAGTTAAAAAACAAAATTTTGGCAAATATTTCTAAAAGAGCTCAGGAAATGGTTAGAGACGACTTGGAAGCTATGGGACCGAAAAAACTTTCCGAAGTCGAAAAAGTTCAGCATGAAATACTAAAAGTCGCAAGAAGGCTGGAAGATGAAGGTAAAATTAGTCTTGCCGTAAAAAGCGAAAGCGAAAAACTGGTTTAGATTTAGGTTTACTATTATGAGTAAAGTTTTAAAAGACTACGAACTGGATATCAAGGAAGATGCTTTATACGACGGAAAAAAAACGCTTTTGGTCAATATACTCAGGAGCGAAAAAACCGAAGAAAATAAAGAATTAACAGCAGCACTGGAGTCGGTACCTTCTTCGCTTCAAAAATTCATAATTTCGTATATAGAAAGCTATAAATATAAAACAACAAAAGCTTACGAAGAAAAAGAACAGGCTGTTTTTGAGGAATTACGCAAAAAAGGATATTCCGAAGGATTCGAAAGTGGAAAAAAAGATGCCTTGAAATCAATGGAAGAAGGAATAAAAAATATTTTTAAAGCCGCGGAATCAATAGAAAGATTTAAAAACGAATTATATGAAGACGTAAAGCAGGACGTAGTAAACTTATCTTTAAAAATAGCTGAAACTATCGTAAAAGCCGAAACCGCGGCGGACGGCGGCTTAATAACCCGAATAATAGCCGATGCGGTAAATAAATCCTCCGATGCGGTAACTTTCAATATATACCTGAACCCTGGAGACTTTCGCATATTAAATAACAATCCTGAACAGCTAAAGAATTTTATAGCGAAAGAGGCGGATGTAAATTTCATTCCCGATAAGAATCTTTTATCGGGCGAAGTTATAATAAAAACAGATTTCGGCGAAATAGACGCAAGAATACAAACCCAGATAGAGCAGATAAGGAATATGTTTAGGAAGATAGCTCCTAATTAAAGCTTCTTAATTTTTTTAATTTTTAGCCTTTCTTTTTTAGAAAGACGGTGCGGATTGCCTTTTTTATCCCCTCCCCCTCGTCTTAATGATATGCCGTCCCCGTCTTCCGCATCTTCGCTATACCCAGAAGCCCCGGCTTTCAGGCTATAATTATTATTACCCTCATAATGCGCGGAACCGCTGGATGCCCCCTTTTGTACGATACTTTCGGCAAGCCTTATAAACTCGTCCACGCTTATACATGAGCAGTTAAAACCGGAAACGCGTCTTATAATGCCGTTATCGTTTGTTACAACTATTGAGTTTCCGGTAACGTTTTTGGACAGCCTTACGATTACCTCATCAGCTTTCTCGTCTTTTTTTGAATAGATAACTTCAATATTTTGACAGTTATATTTAGACTCTAAAGGCTCGTCAGTATTATATCCGTCAAAAACTACTACCACTTTATTTCTTTTTACATTATAATATTTTGATAAAAAATTTATAGTTTCTTCCCTTAGTTTTTGAAGCTCGTCAGATTCGGAACGGGCTCTAAAGTAAGAGTTAAATATAAAATTATATCCGTCAACTATTATGGTCAGCATAATATTAAATTATAAATAATATGGGTAATATTAGTCAAACGGAAAAGAACGGGTCCGTTGTTTATATTATATCCCAACAGGAAAGTATCCGCTCTGCTATAAAGCGGGTGCTTATAAAAACGGCGGAAGAAAATAAAATAGCCGAACTAAAGGATATAAAATCGCTTCCGTCTCATTTCAACAGCGATACATATATTATTACGGAGTACGACAGGACGCATATTGCCGCGTTATCTAAAATAACGCCTAAAAGAAACGTAAAATTATACGCCTATGTTAACGACGCCGGCGATTTAAACGAAAGGGACATAATTTTTTTAATAAAACATAATATCGACCATTTAATCCATTCAGGAAATATAGAAAAGTTAAATTACGAGAAATTCATAGACGCAAAAATTTTCAAAAAGAAACATTATAACGCATTCATAGATAGAGCTTCTACGCTGCTTGAAGACTTATGTCATAATAATGACGGTATTGTTACCGATACTGGAATTAAAATTTACGGTATTTCTAAGCATATAAAATCGGTTATAGAAAAAGTCAATAAAATAGCGCAGTCGGAAAGTTCGGTGCTTATAACGGGTGAATCGGGGACCGGCAAGGAGCTTATAGCAAGATTAATCCATAATAAATCCAAAAGAGCTTTAAACCCTATGGTGTCGGTTAACTGCGGCGCTTTTCCCGAAGGACTTCTGGAAAGCGAACTTTTCGGGTATAAAAAAGGCGCTTTTACCGGCGCTTTTACCGATAAACAGGGAAGATTCGACCTTGCGGATAAATCTACCCTGTTTTTAGATGAAATCGGAGATATGGGGCTTCCGGTTCAAGTTAAGCTATTGCGCGTTATCCAGGAAAAAGAAATTGAACCCATAGGCTCTTTAAAAACAAAAAAAATAGACGTTAGAATAATTTCGGCTACAAATAAAAATTTAGAAAAAATGATTTCCGAAAACATTTTTAGGGAAGACTTTTATTACAGGATAAACGTTATACCGTTGCATATCCAGCCGCTGAGGCAAAGAAAAACCGATATTATAATTCTAATTTATTATTTTTTAAAAAAATTCGGGGCTCTTCAAGACAGCCCGGTTTACGGAATTTCTGAAGACGCTTTCAACGTTCTTTTAAACTACGGATGGACTGGAAACGTGAGGGAACTGGAAAACCTTATGGAAATGTTAGTAGTGCTTAACGAAAGCGGGCTTATTGCCGAAAAGGACATACCTGAAAAATATTTTAAGAATAATTCTAAATATGAACCTGCTGTAGAAATTGCCGAAACTAAGCATAAATCTAAACATGACGCGGGCAGTATAAAGGAAAATGGTATTAATATTAATATCGACGCGGATAAAATTAAAAATTCAGGCATAGACCTTAAAAAAGAAATGGAAAAAATCGAAATGGATATTATAAACAAAGCAATGAATATTTCAGGCGGAGTAAAAGAAAAAGCCGCTAAAATGCTTGGACTTAACAGAACCACTTTAATTGAAAAGTTAAAAAGATATGAAAAAAACAAAAAATAACTTTCCGGCACGCGGTTTTAGCCTTGCATCCGCATTAAAACTGGCAATTTCCATAATAATATGCTCCGGATTTATATTAATATTTCCGCGCTCAGAGGCAGTCTATGCGGCGACGGCTAAAATAAAAACGGCGGAAACAGCCGCGATGCAGGCTGCAAAAGCCTCCGCCATGTACGAAAAAGCCCTAAAAGATTATAAGGATGGCAGGTTCGCCCACGCATACCGATATCTTGAATTCATACTTAATAATTACGAAACCACGAAAAATTTATCCTCGGACGTTTATTTCCTCTGCGGCAAAATTTTATACAAGATGGGAAATCTTTACATGGCAAAACCTTATTTTCAAAGAATCATCTATAAGGACCCTGATTATAAAAAAATTTATAACGTTATATTTTATATGGCTAGAACAGATTTTAACCTAAAAAACTACCGGCGTTCCATCAGGGATTTCGATTTCCTTTTAAGCAAAAGCAAGAAAGGCGACGAACTCTATGACAGGTCGCTGATATACCTGACCTTATCATATGCGTCTTGCGGAAGGACTAAAAAAGCGGACAATCTTTACAAAAAAGACGACGTAAAAAAAATATTAAAGAAAACGGTATATCTTAAAAAAAGAAATAATTATTTCAAGCAGGTATATCTTGATTATCTGATAAACCATAAAAACGATTTATCTGACGCTATTATTACTTTAAGCATTAAAAACTTATTTAGTCCGAAAAAAAAAGATATGTGCTACAAACCATATTATATCGGGCTAATCGCTTATAAGGAAAACAAATATCCTATTGCGGAAAAATATTTTATAGATTCTACAAAGTATTGTTCTGGATATTATCATAAAATCGGACTACTATATTACGGTATGGCTGCGGTTAAGCAAAAAAACCTTGCCGGCTTAAATTACATAAAACGGGACGCTGAGGAAATAGAATATCCCAAGATGAAACTTAAAGCGCTAAAATTTATAGCCGGCTACTACCATAATGAAAATAAACCGGCGGAAGAGCTGAAATACTTAAAGAGGCTGCTTTTCGATTTTAGCAATATGACGGAGACTAAAAAAATAAGAAACGAAAAAAAAGCTTCGGCATTAATTTACGGTATAATTAAAAGCGATTATAAAAACAGGCATTTTGATGACGCATTTAAATCTTTGAATAAAATAGAATTTTTAATTCCGCCTGAATATATAAATCCTAAAACTTATCTTTATCTATCCAAAATTAAGCTCAAACAAAAGGACGAAAAAACTGCGTTAATTTACGCGGAAAAGTACGACTCTTTAAGTAAAAGCCCGCGTTCCAAGTATTTTCTGGCTTCGATTTATTTTAAATTGGATGCCTATAATCGTTCATTTTCGTTAATCAAAGATATCGTTTTAAAAAATATAAAAAATCTTGAACTAAGAAATAAAATTATAAATTTAAAGCTTGAACTTTATAAAAGATTAAATTATAGGAATAATTATATAAATTTATTAAAAACAAGCCTTAACCTGCTTCCGCCGCAGAATAAAATTAAAAATCTATATTTTTTGGGACGGGAGGAGTTCGACAAAAAAAATTTAAAAGCGGCATATAAATATTTCTACAAGGCTGTAAAAAACAACTATGCCGAAGAAAAAAACAATAAAAATATATTACACGGAGCTTATTATTACCTAGGCTTAATAAGCTACTCCAATAAAAATTACAAGTTGTCGCTTGAATATTTTAATAAAAGCTACAAAATAGACAGCTCTGGAAAACATTTTCAGTATGAGCTATCGCAAATAGCCTATATTTATAGTAAATATTTAAAAAATAAAAGGCTTGCGTTAAAATATTACGCTGCGCTCCAAAAAAATGCCTCTTCAGCTACATATAAGACCCTTGCGTCTTCGATGATTTCGGCAATAAATATGCAAAAATAATAAATTTACTTTAAATCCAAGATGAAAGGATTTACGTATTTAGTATAGACAAAAACTGAATTGCCGTTCATATTTTTTAGTTCGTCTGGTGAAATCAACGGGTATAGTCCGGAGGCAACCGAGGTTTCGTTTAAAGCGGGTGAAAGCGTAAAAAAATTTAAGTCTAAACCTGCGTTAGGACTTTTTTTCAGCAATTCTTTATGTAATACGTAACGCTCGCCGGACATCTCAGAATAATATTTGCAGGTTTCCCATCCCGCATGCCCCATGACTATATGCGTTCCTATGTTTGAAGCAATCAGGGAAATATCGCCGTAACGGTCTTTTAAAAACGCGACGTCCTGAACGGTAAGGCATACCCCCGTATTAGTTTTCCTAAGATTCGCTAGTTCGGTATCGAATTCGTTCAACGTAAGCGCGGGAAATTCGTCAAGGTACATAAAAAAGCTGCGGTCGCCTGTTTTTCCAGTATTTCCCCTCAACGCATCTCTTCTGTATTCATATATTCCGTCTATAAAAATTTGCGTAATAAAAGAAATAAGCCTGCTCCCGCCTGAATTTATTTTTTCCTTAGGTATACCCGCTATAAAAAGCGTGTCTCCCGTAAAAAAATCTTCGGTAAAGAAACAGCCGTCTCCCTTGTTTATATTTTCCTTGCATTTAAAACTGTTTCCAAATTCCGCGCCGTTTAGAAATTCCAAATTATTCAGCACGTCAGTTACTACTTTTGCGCGTTCGTAAATGGGAAGTTCAAGAAAGTTATTAAAAATGTTTTTAATTTTTTTGTAATTTTCTCCTTCAAGTTTAAGAATTTCGTCCCCGATAAACTTGGCTCCCCTTTCAAAAAAAGCCTTTACGGTAAATAAATCAAAATATTTCGCGCCGTACATATATTTGAGATATAAAAGGCATGCGTAAAAAATGTCGGACGACCTTTTGGAGTAATATTTATGCGCATGTACATCGCCGCCTTTTATCTCGTTTTTATCTATATGAAAAAGCATAGAGGAAAGTTTGAACAGTTTATCGTCCGATAACGGTCGTCCGTCTTTATCTATCAGAGGATTGAAGCAGACCGTTTTTATGCCGTCTTCTTTAAGAGCCGCATCAGCTGCGTTTTTTTGGGATTTGTCGTAAGGGTCGAATAAAGCGACTTTTTTACCGGCTTTAATCCAATCGTTTTTAACCGATTCATAAAGATACGGGCTGTCTATGTCTATTGCGAAAACACTAGTATTGGGATATCCGGCATCTGCGTTAATTGCTGGTATTATATAGCGCGAGGTTTTACCGCCGCCCGTCGGCGAAACCACAAGGATATGTTCAAACCTCTTTTTATCCCCTATCCCAATTAAAGCATCCTTATATTTTTTTGAAGACAGTCCACCGTTGCCTTTTAAAATTCCCAGTTCAAAAGGTTTATCAAGTTTAAAAGACTCTTCCGAAAGATATCCAAAGTCAGGCGCGCTTTTAAAATTTAAGCCTCTAGTCTTTTTTATAAAAAATAAAATAAAAAATAAAAAAATCCATAATATTAAATATTCGGCAGATATTAAAACCGGATTTAATGAATTTGCGGAATTGAAAAATACTCCGCTATTGGCAAATAACACAATGACAGCAGACATAACGAAGGATAAAGCAGATACAGCAATAAAATAATATGCTGAATGCCAATTAAAAGCGGTTTTAGTTTTAACTGGAGAATTTGTTTCTGTTTCATATTTATAAGGCATTGCGCTGAAATTGGAAATTATTTCGGCGTAAGACGCGAAACGTCCGGCAGCGGCGGGATGGCGGCTTCTGCTTCTGTTTCCTGTAAAAAACATATAAATATAATAAACTTGAGTGTTTTATTAATTAAATTAATTAATTATTAAACGCATTTTTTATATGCCTGTATAAATAAACAATTATCAGCGTAGCGAAAACCACTACTAAAACAAGTCCGAACTTTCGGAAATAAGGAATAAAAAGATTTATATTACGTCCGACTATTAAACCGAGATAAGCGACCGCGGTATTATAAATAAGAGAGCCTAGAACTATATAAATTGCGAATTTCTTATAGTTCATAAGGGAAGCTCCGGGCGGAAAACCTATATATGTTTTGATTACCGGCAAACAAACGCCCGCGAATACGGCTATTGAACCGTATTTTTGAAACCATATTTCTGCTTTGTCCATTTCTTTTTTGTTTATAAGCATATATTTCCCGTATTTTTCTATCAGCCGCCTTCCTCCTTTTTTACCTATATAATAAAGCAGGGACGAGCCTATGAGCGTTCCTATTGTCGCGCTTAAAACCGCCAGATAAAAATTTATTTTGCCTTCCCCGGATAAAAAACCGGAAATTCCCAGAACGACTTCGGAAGAAACCGGAATTGCGCAGGATTCCAAAATCATTAAAAAAATAATGCCCGGGTAAAGTAGTCCCATAGAAAGAGCCCATGAAAGAAATATTCCCAACAAGCCTTTGTTCAATATGCCGTTTAGTCCGTTATTCATATTATATTGATATATTAACCCGCAATTTTTTTAACCGAATCGTAAATTACGGACATAAGGTCGTCAAGGGTTTTTTCGTCTATAACCAGCGGCGGCATTATTACTATAGTATCGCCAAGCGGTCTTATTATTACTCCGTTTTCACGCGCGTTAAGGACGACCTTGTGCCCAATTCTTTCTTCCGGTAAAAAAGGTTCTTTGGAGGCTTTGTCCCTAACTAATTCTATGCCTGCCATAATACCTATGCTTCTTAAGTCGCCTACGCTTTCCAAATGCCTGAAATCGCTGAGAAGTTCGTTAAGGCGCGCTATTAGTGGTTGGATTTTGTCTATGAGGCGGTATTTTTTAAACAGTTCTAAGGATTTCACGGCGCAGGCGGCGGCAAGCTGGTTCCCCGTATAAGTATGTCCGTGAAAAAAAGTTTTGTTATCGCTGCAACCGCCTAAAAAACCGTCGTAAATTTCTTTTGTAAAAAGCGTGGCAGCCATGGGAAGATAGCCGCCTGTAATACCCTTGGCTACGCACATAGCGTCCGGCAAAATATCTTCGTGAAAAGCGGCGAACATTTTTCCGGTCCTTCCGAAACCTGTGGCGACTTCGTCCAGTATCAAAAGAACTCCGTTGTCTTTGCAAGCCCTTTCTATTTTTTTCATATACCCGGGCGGCATTGTTATCATCCCTGAAGCTCCCTGTATCATAGGTTCTATGATTAAAGCGCAGGACTCTTCCGCGTGTACTTTTATAATTTTTTCGGCTTCTTTAGCGCAGTGAAGTCCGCAAGCGGCATATTTCATATTAAATGGACATCTATAGCAGTATGGATAAGTTATCCTTATAGTTTCAAACAACAAAGGCTTATATATGGAATGAAAAAGCTCTATGCCTCCGACCGAAACGCTTCCTATAGTATCGCCGTGATATGCGGAGGTAGCGGCTATTATTTTTTTCTTGTTTTTGTATGCGGAACCTTTTTGCCTGAAATATTGGAATGCAACCTTAATTGCAATTTCTACTGAAGTAGAGCCTGAATCGGAATAAAAAACTTTTTTTAGATTTTTGGGTGCAATTTCTACCAGTTTTTCGGCAAGAATTGCCGAAGGCACGTTAGAGAGGCCAAGAAGGGTGCTGTGCGATATTTTGTCTATCTGTTCCTTAAGAGCTTCGTTTAATTCAGGATTATTATGACCGTGAACGTTTACCCATAAAGACGAAACGCCGTCTATATACTTGTTGCCGTATATATCGTAAAGAAAAACCCCTTCTCCCCTTTCTATTAAGACATTGCGGTCTTTTTCCCACTCAGACATCTGCGTAAAAGGATGCCATACGAATTCCCTGTCTAATTTTTCTATATCCGGCAAATTTTTCATTTAAGTATATATTTCTATATTATTAGAGTAAAGATAAGTTATTTTTTTACGGCCGAAATAAACATCTATTTCTACCCTGTAAAAAGACGAACCCGAAAGCCCTGTTGCATTTTCGCCTGCGATTTCATAAACTAAGCCTCGGTTATTAGACGAAAATATCTTTTTGCCGTTGCGGAATAAGTTTATAATAAACTGATTTTTTTCCTGGTTTATGTTTATTCCAGCATATATTATAGCATTTTTATCTTTATTGTCCATATTGGACGAAACGCTGTCCGAGACATCTATTGAATCTCCGCTGAAATAATGTCTGCCGCCCATAGAAACGCCGTAATAAAAGCCTTTAGGTATGCCGAATAAATCAAAGGAAAAATAGCACCTGCCTTTTTTTAACGCGCCTGTTATTTTCGTTTTATCTTCTTCAATATTACCGGAAAGTTTATCCTCAAGAAGAATATGCGTTCTGGCCACTGAAAAAAGTTCGGAATATTTAGGAAATTTAATCCTCCGCTTTCTGGTTACCTTGACGTTTGAATGGGCATCCGCCGCGGCTATTCCGGTCTTTAAAGATTTATGCTTCTGGACGCTGTCCCAAAACTTTATAGTCTTTACGGGTTTATGCGACAAAAAATGCAGGGCGTAAAAAGGATTTATTTTATAGGTGCAGATTACGGCAAGCATATATAAAGGATTCATTCCTCTCCACTGCGAGTCGAGATTGATAATCTCTATGCCGTCGTATCCCTTTACTTTAAAATTTTTCCAGGGCGTCCACCAATTATGAGGATGACATATAACGGCGGCTCCGTTTTGCCTTTTAATATTAGACAGCGCTTCTTTATATTTGCCGCGCTTTATTTCGCTTTTTATGCCAAGAGCAAGAAGATGCCCGAATTCTGTATTTATTTCTTCTCCGGCAAAATATAAAAGTCCGTCGTAGTATCCTTCTAGTCCGTCAAACTTAGGCTTAAGGGTATTATGGTCGGAAGAAACAATGAAATCGGCATTGAGCTTTTTCGCTGTCTTTATGATGTCTTCTATGCGTCCGGAACCGTCCGAATATATAGTATGAAAATGTATTATTCCGTTTAAATCCAATAACTTGAAAACAGAACGGTTTTCGTCTTTCCGGCTTGAAAAATCTATTTTTAGATTAAACAATTTTATCCTGAAATAAACAAAAAACAATAAAACAGCAGCTGAAATTAAAAACAGCCTCGACGATATTATAAAAACGGCAAAATTCATATATTTAGCTTCCAATTTTGCGATGGGGGCAGAATCAAATTCTGTTCCTATATTATACTATAATTTCAGTTAAATAATTTTTAAAATAGGTTTTAAATTCGTCTCTTTTCTTAATGCAGAAATTTAAGCCGTTTTGTCCTGTTTCGTTTCTCGACGCCGCATCTTCGATAAGATTTATCAAAACTCCTTTGAAATTTATTTCGTCCACACTGTTTATCGCATGATATTGAATCATTTCGTCTATTATTTCCTTAAAATTTACGGCATACGAACCTGTTACGATTGCCTTGCCGTATGAGGCAGGCTCTAAAACGTTATGCCCGCCTTTTTCGCTTTTAAATAAGCTTTTTCCAACATAAACTATGTCGGAAACCGGATATATCTTGTCCATTACCCCGTATTTACCCAATATTAAAGTCTTGTGTTTATCAGATGAAAGAAAATCGTTTAATTTTCCATTTTCTTCTTCTTCGTTGCAATAAATCGGGTTAAAACCCATTTTAAAAGACTTTTTGAAAAGCGGGCGTGAATTTTTTATATTTCTTGGAATAAAAATAAATTTTAAATTAAATTTTCTACTTATATTTTCATTTAAAATAATTTCTCTTAAAAGATTTAAAATAAATGAAGCTTCTTTCTTGTGGACGGACGCAAAAGATATTACGATTTTTTTAAGCCCTTCTCCTGAATAATCTTCGCCTTGTCCTGCTGCTACGCCTTCCGTGCAGGATATATATTTTAAAGACGTCGGCATAACGTCTATTTTAAGCGCATCGGCTCCGGAATAACCTGAAATTATTGCCGATAAAGAAGAAGCGGCGTAAATTTCCGGTAAATTAGCTTTAACGCCTATTTTTTTAAGCTCTGCGGCGGTTATTCCGGCAAAAATCAATTTTGTTTTAGAATTGAAGTTTAACAATTCATTGACTAATTTTTTGGAAACCGAATGCTGAACCGATATAAAATAATTTGGCTTTATTATAGACGCATACTTCCTGAAAACCCGCTTTAATCCAAAAAAAGGGTGAAAAAAATATAATATACCGCCGTTTTCGTTTTTTTTAAGAAGGTTTTGGATTAGAGAGTCCGTAGAAAGCGTTTTAAAACTTACAAAAAAAACAGGGACCTGTTCTTTTTTTTCGGATAATATCGACTTTATAATATTTATTATGTATAACGCCAGCCTCAATTCGCCTAAAGATTCGGCATAAATCCAAAATCTTCTGCCGTTTAGATTTTTTGATGACGCAGAATATTTTTGCGATTTAACAAAAAAATCCTTATTTAAAGAAATGATGCGCTTTATTTTTTTAAATGCTTTCATTGCTAATCTTTTAAGCCGTTTACATCGTTCAAATCTAAACCGCTTTCAGCTACGCTTTTGGCATCTTCCACGAGAAGTACGGGTATTCCGTCTTCCACAGGATAATAAACCATGCAGTTTCCGCAGACAAGCATTTCTTTTTCTTTAAATTTTTTGTAAATGAGAGAGCATCGGCACTTCGGGCATACAAGAAATTCTTCCGCCATTTCTTTGACATTCATAATTATTTTGTCCCCGTAATTTTATAAGTCGTTCCAAAACCGGTATCCTCCAAAATGATGCCCTTTTCAAGAAGGGTTTTTCTTATTTCGTCAGCAGAAGCGTACTCTTTGTTCTTTCTAAATAAGTTTCGTTCGTCTATCAGTTTTTTTATTTCTTCTTCGCCGATAGAAACGCCGCCGTCCGCCTTGACATTAGCAGCCTTTAAATTCATTAAATTTAATTCAATAAACCGCCCTGGGTCTTCGTTTAGCAGCCCGAATATACCGGAAAGCGATTCTTTGATGAAAGACGCCGCATCGTCTAAAAAAGCTAAATCTTTTAAAATTATAACATTTTGCGCCATAGAATCATTAATAATTTTATTGGTTTTTCTTACAAGGTCGAATATTACGGATATTGCTTTAGCGGTATTAAAATCATCGTTCATAGAGTTATAAAAATCGTTTTTATAATTTTCTATGTTTTCCGCCGCCAGAGCTCCAACGCTTCCTGCCGCTAAAGGGTTCCCGTCTTTTACGGTTATGCCGTTTTTATTTATTAAGAGTTTAAACTCGCCGTACAGGTTTACCGCCTGATAAAGCCTTATTAAACTTTGCCTCGCGCTTTCTACGCCTTCAAACGAAAAATCTATAAAAGACCTGTAATGCGTAAACATAAAAAAGAGCCTTAACACCTCAGGATGAAACTTGTCTAACGCGTCCCTGACCGTAACAAAATTTTTAAGCGATTTTGACATCTTTTCGCTGTTTATATTGACAAAACCGTTGTGAATCCAGTAATTAACGAATTTTTTTCCGGTATAGCTCTCTGACTGGGCTATCTCGTTTTCATGATGCGGAAATATAAGGTCGGAACCTCCGCCGTGTATATCTATGCTTTCGCCTAGAAACTTCATGCTCATCGCGGAACATTCTATGTGCCACCCCGGCCTGCCTTTTCCCCATGGACTGTCCCAAGAAGGTTCGTTTTCCTTAGATTTTTTCCAAAGGGCAAAATCGAGAAAATTTTCCTTTTCTTCATTTACCGGAATTCTGGAACCGGCAATAAGCTCTCCTATGTTTTTATGAGAAAGCTTGCCGTACCCCTCAAAAGAGTTTACCCTGAAAAACACGTCTCCGTTAGATTCATAGGCGTTGCCTTTTTCTATAAGACCTGAGGTCAGGCTTATCATTTCATTAATAGTTTCCGTGGCTTTCGGTTCGTAAGAAGGGGTTAAGACATTGAGCGCGTTCATATCTTTCTGGTATTCGCCTATGTACTTCGAGGAAATTTTTTCAACGGACGAATTTTCTTCGTTTGCTTTTTTTATGATTTTATCGTCTATATCGGTAAAATTTCTTACGTAAATAACTTTATAGCCGAGCTTAGTCAAATACCTGTAAATTACGTCGAAGGTAATATATGCCCTTGCGTGACCTATGTGCGAAAGGTCATATGCCGTAATTCCGCAAACATACATTAAGACCCTGTCTTTGTTTATCGGCTTGAAAAGCTCCTTGGAGAGGGAAAGAGTATTATAAATGTATATATTTCCGTGCATATCTAAAATTCAGCTAATTATTTCATTTTTATTTTAACGTCTTCTTTAGATATATATCTTAACATATAAGGGACTTTTTTTTAACATTTTTTTAACAAAAATTTAACCTGAATGAAACATTGCCGTCATAATCCCGTAATATTAGTTTGATATATTATTGATATAACTAAAGCGTTTAAAATTTTGGGGCGTTAGGGGGACTAATGGGGATTAATATATGGAACGGCAGAGATATTAACGCAGGGAGAGACATCGATAAAGGCGGTTTAAATATTAAAAACTCCGCCGGCGGCAAAGAAACAGGGCGCCATTATTCCGATAAGGAATTAAACAGGCAAATAAATATCGCCGGCGGCGAAATGGAAATAAAAGCTTTATTAAATTCTGGCTTTATCATAAAAAACGACGAAGATTTTTTATTAAATACATACGGTTTTATTGATAAAAACGTAAGGGGTAATTTTAATAATTTATTTATGGAAAATAATTTTGTCGAGATTCAGGGGGCATCTTTTAACAGCATGACGTCTTACGGCAGAAATATAACTGTAAAAAATCTCGTTATGTCTTCTGAAAAATTCAACGAAATTAATTCTGCTAAATATATTAATAATTATTCTAAGTTCGATGAAAAATTCAACGGGGAATATAAACTGTCTAAATTTACGCTAAACAACTATTTTGACCTTAAACAGGCATTTTTTGGAATAGACCTTAAAAACAGCGCGCCGGGGGTTATAGTATTAAGAAACGAGTCCGATGACGGCTTAAAACAGATAAAATACGAAGTTAAGGAATCTCCTTCTTATTATAAGTTTAAGCTTGAAAAAGACCGGCTGGAAAAGACTACGGCAAAACAGCCGGAGCTTGGAGTACTGAAAGATTACGATAACACTAAGGACGGATTTAAAAACATAAAGGTAGCCGTAAACGGAAAAAAAATTTTAGAAATAGAATCAATCCACAACTGGCAAAAAATTATGAATTATGTAAAATCCAGGGATATGCAGTTTATAAAAGGCTTAAAAACTGACGCGAAAGGAGAAATTTTAGACAGGATAGAAGTCCACCATATAAAACAGCTCCAGGACGACGGCAAAGAAAACGTGGGTAATCTTATAGCTATAGCAGAAGATACGCACAGGCTTGCAGACTCTTATAAAATCCTTATAGACAAAAACACCGGCATATACAGGGAACGGTTTTCGGAAACCGAAAGTCTCCGAAAACCGTCGCATAATAACATAATTAACGTCGGAGGCAATAAAAAACTTTTAGAAACTATAGGAAATCTTGATTTAAACGATAAAATAATGCTTAACGGCATCAAATCAGACATAGAAACCGGCTCTGCCATGAGGCTCAATATGTTATTTGATACTGGAAATGATTTAAGATTATTATTCATAGACTGCAAAACGGGAGAAGAACTCAGGATACTGGCAGCTAAAACTGACGACGAAGCCGATAGATATATAGCCAAAACCGCACTTATTAACACTATAAAGGAACTGGCTACCGCCGCCGTAATATAAAAACTTGGCTTTAAAAATACTATGCAATAAATAACAATAACAGAGGAACGGTAATTAAATACT
Source organism: bacterium (assembly GCA_021777135.1). Taxonomy (GTDB): domain Bacteria; phylum SZUA-79; class SZUA-79; order Acidulodesulfobacterales; family Acidulodesulfobacteraceae; genus Acidulodesulfobacterium_A. Next base: position 110,446 of record JAJYDX010000003.1, read on the forward strand.
ATGGAAAAAAATCAAAAATACGAACTGTTTGCATCGCAGGTCGAAATATTTGAAAAATCTTTCTATGCTTATCTGGAACAATACAAAAAACACGAACCTGAGTCAAATAATGAATCTGCAAATCCTGACGGAATAAACGTGTTTATTTTTGAAGAACTGCTCTGCAATTATTATAAAACGGTAATTTCCGCTTTAAAAAAATTAGCGGCATACGATAATAAACATATTCCGGTTCTAATAGAAACGTATCAAAAACTATGGACATCTGCGCCGAGGCTTAAAGAAAAAAATTACATTTGCCCTTATTTATTCGACCTGTGCAAATTTTTGTACGAAATTAAAAAACCGGCAGCTCTAACCTTTTTTTATAATCTTCTTATTTACTGCAGGGATATACCTTTCTTGACTTTAAACGACGCGCCTGAAAAATCGATGGCGGACGCGTATAAACAAAACGGGGAAGAAGACCCTTTCGCATATTTTAGAAAAGAAAGGGCGGAAAGGACCGCCGAAAGTTTCGACGAAGCGTTTTTTTATAAATCTTATAAAAAATTTTTCTTAATACTTTCTGGATGGCGGGAAAAAATAGACGGATACTATACTAAAGACGAAATATATTTTATGAACGGACTTTTTATCATGGACGAACTTTCCGATTGCGTTTATTCCGGAGAAAAAACGATAAAAACGGAAAAATATTCTAAGAAAATAAACCGGAAGGAAATCTTCCGCGAATATTATGAAGCGGGAAAAGACGGAAAAATATACGAGTACGTTTACGGCGGCGAAATTAATAAAAAAATATTGGATAATTATAAGAAAGCATTAAAGTATTTTAATCTGGCGATAGGTTATAACCCTAATAATCCGAGATATTACTACGAATATGGCAGATGCCTTAAAAATTCTGGGAAATCCGGCGATGCGGAAATATTTTTCAAAAAAGCCTTCGACCTCAACGGATAAAATTATGCGAAACTAATGAATTTAAGCTCCGTCATTTCTTCGAGTGCGTATTTTACGCCCTCCCTGCCTATGCCGGATTCCTTTACGCCGCCGTATGGCTGATGGTCTGCCCTTGCCGTTGGAATGTCGTTTATTAAAACGCCGCCTGCGTCGATATGTTTAATGAAATACATTGCGTTTTTAAGGTCGTTCGTATAAATGCCGGCCTGCAGTCCGTAGATAGAATCGTTCACCATATGAACGGCTTCATTAATATCTTTAAACGGAACGGTAGAAACTATGGGGGCAAAAACTTCTAAGCAGGATATTTTCATCTTTTCGGTAACGCCTGAAAATATGGTAGGATTCATTATGTTTTCTTTGAAATCTCCTCCCAGTTCAATTTTAGCTCCTTCCTTGACGGCTTCTTCTACCCATTCCATAATTCTTTGTTTAGACTCTTGACTGATGACGGGACCGATATCCGTAGATTCGTCAAGAGGATCGCCTATTTTTAGCTTTTTGGTTTCTTTAATAAAATGTTCCAGGAATTCCCTCTCTATATCCTTATGAACGTATATCCTTTGTAAAGAAATACAGACCTGTCCTGAATTATAAAATGCGCCTACCACGGCTTTTCTTGCAGCTTCCAAAATATTGGCGGATTTATCGACTATAAGAGCGGAATTGCTTCCAAGCTCCATGGTGTATTTTTTAAGCCCGCCCTTGGACATTATTTCCCTGCCTGCCTTTGGGCTTCCGGTAAAACTTACCATGCGAATTTTTTCGTTAGTGACGATTGCCTCGCCGGTATCTTTGTCGCCGTAAAGGAGGCTGACGGCGTTTTCAGGCAAACCTGCTTCAAGAAGCGCCCGAACTAAAAAATACGCTGTAATAGAACCGTTTATTGAAGGTTTAAAAACTATGCTGTTTCCCGCCGCTATTGCCGGAGCAATTTTATGCGCCGGAAGATTAACCGGAAAATTAAAAGGCGTGATAGCGGCTATAATGCCCACGGGAACCCTTAAATAAAAAGACGTCCTGTTTTCAAATCCTCTTACCGCGTCCATAGGAACGGTTTCGCCGTGTATCCTTTTGGCTTCTTCGGCTGCGTATTTAAATATGTTAACGACCCTCTGGGTTTCTATGAGCGAATATTTGTAGGCTTTTCCAACTTCAAGCGAGATGTAACGCGCAATTTCTTTTGAATCCCGTTTAAGAATATCGCCGGTTTTTTCCAGTATCTCGAATCTTTCATAAGTATGAAGGTTTTTCATCTTATGAAAGCCTTTTTCGGCGGAAATTACCGCCTCCTCGACGTCGGACTTTTCCGGTTTGCTCAAATGCGCTACTACTTCAGAGTTAAACGGGTTAATTACATCATATGTCGCTTTTTTTTCGACCCATTTGCCATTTATATACAGGGGGTAATTTTTGGGCATACAGCTTCCTTTTAATTTTAATATTAAGATTGATTATGGGTAGACAGTTTTTTATTATAATCCAAAAAGTTCAAAACTGTCAATCTCCGGGGGCAATGCCGGAAAAACGATAACGTGAAGGCGCACAACGAACTTTCCATGCTCGCGAACTAAATAATATAAGCATAGACGGACTTATAAGATATAAGATTGTCTAAATCAAAATCAGGCTTTTCCGTAATAACAGGCAAAACAATAATGCTTATTGTCGTGGTCTGCTATTTTTGTTTTTTCCTTAAGTATTATCTCCCCGCATTTGTTGCAAATAACGAGGTGGTTTATAAGAGTTTTAACCATCTTCTCTCTTAACGCCTTGTCGTTTAAAATATCGGAAATTAACTCGTGTTTTAAATCTTTGTAGTACCTGTCGTGAATAAGCCCTGTAACAAATTCGTGCTTCTCGGTTTGTTCCGCAAATTGATTCATTTTAATTTCCCCCATTTTTTAAAACATTGTTATGAATATAATCTTATAACATATTATACCATAAAAATAAAAAATAGGAACTGCGAAAAATTAACGCAGAAGTTTTGCGGCGTAAATAGAATAATAGCTTATAATAATATCTGCTCCGGCTCTTTTAATGGAAGTAAGCATTTCGAGAACGGCGGGTTCTTCTTTTAAATATCCAAGCTTAGCCGCCGCTTTTATCATTGAATATTCCCCGGACACGTTGTAGGCGGCAAGAGGTCTTTTGAAGGACTTTTTTAATCTGTATATTACGTCCAGATAACTTAAGGCGGGCTTTACCATAATGATGTCTGCGCCTTCGTCGATATCGAGAGCGGTTTCCAGAATCGCTTCTTCGGAATTGGAATAGTCCATCTGGTATGATTTCCTGTTGCCGAACTTAGGAGAGCAATCAGCCGCATCCCTGAACGGTTCGTAAAATGCCGAAGCATATTTCGACGAATAGGACATAATAGGAATATTTTCTAAACTCTCGTCGTCGAGCGCTTCCCTGATTTTCTTTACTCTTCCGTCCATCATATCCGACGGGGCTATTATATCCGCGCCGGCTTTTGCGTAAGAAACGCTTATTTTTGCAAGATACTCAAGGGTTTCGTCATTTTTAACGTATCCGTTTTCATCTACTATTCCGCAGTGTCCGTGCGAGGTATAGTCGCACATGCAGACGTCGGTAACGACGGCAATATCGGGATATTCATCTTTAACGGCTTTAAGGGCAGTTTGAATTATACCGTTATCCGAATAGCTTTCGGAAGCAAGCTCGTCTTTATGTTCGGGAACGCCGAAAAGAAGAATTCCGCCAATATTAAGGTTTTTAACTTCTTTAAGCTCTTTCAAAAGTTCGTCTATAGAATAACGGAACTGGTCCGGCATAGTTTCTATCGGTTCTTTAACCGATTTGCCGTGCGTAACGAAATACGGCATAATAAATTTTGAAGGATCAAGGGACGTTTCACGCACTAAATTTGATATTTTCAGAGAAGACCTCAGCCTTCTTGGCCTAATTAAAGGATAACCGGAATTCATTTTATTAATCCCTCCAAGCTCATTTATGTTCGATAATTATAACATAAAAACCGTAAAAAGAATAGAAATATGTTATACTAAAAATATGGATAAGACGGAGAAAAATAATGCGGTAGTGCTATTCAGCGGCGGACTGGACTCGACCACGACCCTTAAAATTGCTATAGACGAAGGATTAGAGCCTATACCGGTTACTTTTTTTTATAACCAGAGGCATAAAACTGAAATAGAGCATGCAAAAGAAATAGTCGATTTTTTCGGTTTAAAAAAACATATAATAATAAATTTGGACTTCGATAACATAAAAGGGTCTGCATTAACCGATTCGACATTGAGCGTTCCAAAAAACAGAATAAAAAGGGATGCTATAAAAACTGGGGCTGATGCCGAAAAAGAAGAAAGCATCCCCGTTACTTACGTTCCTGCAAGAAACACTATTTTTCTTTCATACGCATTAGCTGTCGCAGAAGTAAACAATGCGTCAGATATTTTTATAGGCGCTAACTATATAGATTACAGCGGTTATCCCGATTGCAGGCCGGATTATTTATCCGCTTTCGAAAAAATGGCTAATTTAGCCACGAAAGCCGGCGTAACCGGACAAATTAGTTTCAAGATAAACGCTCCGCTTCTTAAATTAACCAAAAAAGATATAATTTTAAAAGCGTTTGAAATAGGTGTTCCCCTCGAACTCACTCACAGCTGTTACGACCCGATAGAAGGGCTGGCATGCGGCGTATGCGACTCGTGCATATTAAGAAAACGGGGTTTCGAGGAATCCGGAATTAAAGACCCCACAAAATATTACGGGTCAGACTAATTCCGTTACCTCTCTTATTTTAAAAATCATAGCCGACCTTAACCAGCTAAAACGCGATTTAAGCTTATCAAAATTTGCGCCGCTTTCTTCAAATTCCGCTTTGCCTTTAAGCAGAAATCCGGCGCCTTTGCCATGAAGTCCGACTACTTCCTTAGAGCCTATAATCATCTGGACTTCGCTTCCGGCTTCAATATTTACTTGAGTCCTATGAAGATAACCTGCAGGTATTAAAAACTTATCGTTGCCGAGAACTTCTATATAGCTATTCCAGGTGGCGGCCATATGTATTCCGTCGGTTCCGTAAGTAGCAAAAGTTGCGGGTCCTTCATGTTTTAAAATTTCGATAATTTTTTCATTAAGCATAGTCGGCATACTCCTTTTTTTATAAATTAATAAATGTTTTATTATATATCTTTAGATTATAACATCTTTGTATTTTTTTTTAATATATTTTTGAAGGACCCTAATCCCGATTTAGAAATTTATTTTCTAAATCGGGATTAGGGAAGGAGCGGTTTTTTATGATTTAGCGATATTTTTTGCCATACTGAATAAAAGATGTTTAAGTTCTTCCCTGATTTCTATAATTTTATCAGCCAACCTGCCGGCTTCGTCGAATTCTCCTCTTAGCAAATGTTTCAGGTTTTTATATGCAAGTTCGTGGATTTTTTTATGAACCCGTCCTATTTCCTTATATTCCCGAATTTTTTCATATTTTGCCCCCGCGCCGTAATACCATTTGCCAAACGGGCAGTCTTTCCAACTTTTAATTTTTTCGACATTAATAGAAACATCCGCCCCCTTATTTAGCTCAAGAACATTGCCTATCCAGTCGTTATGCTGTGTATATGCAAGCGCTAAAGGAAAATCTTCTATTTTTAGCGTTATATCTTTCCACTGCGATATATCGCCAGGCAACATAAAATTTTTAACGAAAGGAACTACTTTATCAGCCGGCATCGGTCTTCCGGTATAATATCCCTGTATATTTGAGCATCCTAGCATATTAAGTATAATGCAATGCTCCCTCGTTTCCGCCCCTTCGGCTATAACTTCCCGGTTAAAAATGCGGGATAGGCTTATTATACTTTCAATTATTAACGTATCGTCAGTATTATTAAGCATATTTTTTACGAACGCGATGTCTATTTTGACCACCTTTACGTTAAGCTCCTTAAAATAAACCAGAGAAGAATAACCGCTTCCAAAATCGTCCATTGAAAAAGTTACGCCGATGTCTTCGCATTTTTTAATTATTTCCTTAACATACGCCATATTGTCCAATACTGCGGTTTCCGTTATTTCCAGTTGAATTAATTCATGCTTTGCGGCGGGATATTTTCCTAGAGTTTTCTCCAATTTTTCAAAAAAATCGTACTTTTGCAGTTGCCTGGATGAAACGTTTATGGAGACCTGCCATTCCATGCCGGATGAAACCCAATCTGCAAGCTGTTTTACGGTTTCTTCTATAACGTAGTCTCCAATATCTACGATAATATCGCCGGTTTCGGCTACCGGTATAAATTCAGCCGGAGAAATTACGTTGCCTTTATCGTCTATCCATCTTATTAAAGATTCAAATCCGAATATCCCGCCGGTTTTAAAATTAACTTTAGGCTGGTAATACATAACGAATTGCTTAGATTCAATCGCTTTCTCTATTTGGCGCATTTTATGATAATATTCTACCATTCCAAGCTCTTCGTCGATGCTGAAAAAATTTATCATATTTTTGCCCATCGCCTTAGACTTGTACATCGCCTGCCCCGCCATTCTTATCAAAGTATCGGGGTCTGCCTTTTTAGAATAAAAATCGTTTACTTTGGTTACGCCTATGCTTGCTTTTAAATCCAGCGTCATATCGTCCAAAATAAAAGGGGTGTTAATCTCCTTTAAAATATCCTTTGCGGCTAACGAAACGTAACCGTCTGAATCTTTAGAAAATATCGAGATGCCGAATTCATCGCCGCCAAGCCGGGCAACAGAAATTAAACCGTCTTCATGCCTGCTCTTTGCAAATTTTAAAAGCCGTTCCGAAACGCTTTTCAATACTTCGTCGCCGAAAGACTTTCCGTAAAAATCGTTAACCGTTTTAAGGTCGTCCAGGTCTAAAATTATTACGAAAACAACTCCTCCGTAACGCCGCCCCTTTTCAATCTGCTTTTTAATTTCAGCCTCAAAGGTTGTATGATTGGGCAAATTAGTAAGGCTGTCGTACCTTCCGGCATGACCGACTTTTTTTTCGGCGTATTTTTTAAATTTTTCAAATTTATTCTCGACGCTTTTAAGGTGTATTTTATCTATAGCGCTTTCCATTAATTTAACTATTCTTTCCAGCAGCTTTATAGCTCCTGAATCAAACAGTCCGGTTTTATCGGATACCGCTGCCAGTACGGAGTATATTTCCCCATTTTTAAAAATTGGGAACGTAGCCGCGGAAAACCACTCGTATTTTTTTAAAAAACTGGAAAAAGGCTTCATTAGAGAATCATCTAAATGGTCGTTATTGTAAAGGGTCTTTTTCTGCCGCCATGTTCTCGCCGCCAAAGTCTGGTTTTCAGGAGTGTCTTTTATGCTTATTCTTATGTGTTTCAAGGCATCGCTGCCCGGACCGTAAGAAGCAAAATATTTAAAAAGGGAATCCCTGCCCGGAGAGCCTATCCACACCGCGGTAAACAGACCGCATTTAACGACAGCCTTAGAAACCTCGTTAAATAAATCCCGCTCGGTTTCCGCATAATAAATCGCCTCCGAGGCATCCGCAAGCGCCTTGTAAAATGATTTTAAAATTTCTAATTTATTACGCCTTACGCTATTTTTTTTCATGAATTTTATATTTTTTTATATATGTTATATTCTACCGCATAAAATAAAATAAGGACAATATCCGCATATTTTTTTGTCACGTTCTTTTTGAATAAAACTGAAATAGTCTAAATTTATTATTTCAGCAATAAGACTTCTAAAAAACGAAAGGTAAGAATTAAAAACAAGGTTGTTTTTTAATTCGAAAGTATATTCTGCGCTCTTTTTAAGCCCCCATAATTTAGAAGTTATGCCGGAATAATGTACGCCGCTAGAATAATTATAAAGAACTATATAAAAAGGGAGCTGGACGGATTTTACGCCTTCAAGCCATTCGTCCCTGTTTTTCAACGTGGGAATAAAATTCTTATAAGGTCCGCTTAACGAGCTTCCCGTTTTATAATCGATTATATAATGTTCACCGGCTTTTTCAATGATTAAGTCCGCCCTTCCGGCAAGTTTGATTTTAAAGTTAATATTATTATCCGGTATAGTTTCTCCATGTATTTCAGCTACATCGATAAAAGCTTCCAGCGGATATTCCGCGCCGGTTATTTTCGCTTCCATAAGGTCTTTCCATCTTGTCTCGATAAACGCGTTGATAGCAAACAATATCTGTTTTTTTTGCAGGTTAAAAACCTCTGAGCCGGAGACGTTGAAATTTTCGTTCAATATTTTATTAATATCTTTTTTTTCGTCTTCCAAATTATAAATCTTGTATTCTTTGTTTAAAAACTTTTTGAAATATTCCTTAAGAACTATATGTATAATACTACCTATAGCCGGAGCATCCATGTCTTCCGCCATTTCCTCGCCTTGCCTTAAGTTTAGAACGTAGGCGTAATAAAACATCGAGGGGCATTTAATATACGTATCGAGCTTGCTTGCCGAATATTCCATTCCGCGCAAATATTCTTTTACTTCTTTCGTTTTTTGTATGACGGACGGTTCTTTGACGGTAAAATTAATTTTAAAGGCTGAATTATTCTCCTTTGGCTCTTTTAAGTTTTTAGTTTTTTTCTGTATATCCCATATTATTTTTTCGATAAAACGCGATTTTTCGGAAGAACTTGAGTCGTTATAAAAAAAATGGACTTCTTCGGCTCCGGATACGAGGTTAAAAAAATTATATTCTTGTATGCGGGCTGATTCTTCCGCAGAAGGAATTTTTAAAAATTTTCTTACATCTTCAGTTAATAAAGTATTTTCTTTGGAAACGTCCGGCACAGTTCCTTCGTTAGCGCCGAGGTAAAACACCCTGTAGAAATTAACTGTTCTAGCCTCAAGCGGTCCCAATACCTGCAAGCCTTTAAGAGGAGTTCCGCTGAACGGCACCGTTTGCCTTTTTAAAATATTTTTTAATAAATTGAAATAACCCGTTATCCCTTCAAACTTATATACGGATGTATCTATCCGCTTCAGCTCGGTTATCGCGGCAACGGCGGACTCTATGAATTTTAATCCGTAAGGATGCTTGCCGGCAACAGAATTGTTTGAAACCGCATCTATTATTTTTAATATCTTTTCCATGAAATCACTTATGTTTTCGATATTTTCAAAACCGGAAATAAAGAGTTTGTTTATTTCTGAAAAATATTCTTTTATATCGCTTTCGGCTGATTCCACAGGTTCAATATTTTCTAATTTTTTAGCGGAAACAAACAATATCTTATTTTTTTTAATATAAGATTCGATTGAACGGAAAAGCTCTGCAGTCTGAGCCGCGTCAAAATCTAAACTTGGCAGCCCGCTTAATTTTCCGCTTATATTCTTTACGTATGGATGAAGCAACACGGATATATAATCTTTTGCGTAAAACCTGCCTTCTTTTTTTCTGCCGTGCAGTGCCGACATTAAATTAAAAAGGGAGTATAAAGGGGTCATCTTCAAGGAATATCCTATAGATACATTGTAATCTTCTTTATTCAAGGAATTAAGAACATTATGAAGCAAAGGGAAAAGATAGCCTTCGTTAGGCAGTACTATTAAATCCCGCGACGATAATCCTCCAGCTCTTTTTATGGATTCCTTTAATAAAACTATTTCGTTATGCAGTGAGGAGGTATTATTAAAATAAAATTTAACCGGTTTGTTTCCGTCGCAAATTTCTTTATGGGAAAGACCTAATTTTTTTAAAAAATCTCCTATTAATGCACCGGTTTTTGAAACTACTGAAACATCAAAATCTTTATTTTTCAATATGTTTTTAAAAATAACCGATTCCGCTGCCGTAATACCGTAAAAACCGGCTAATATTACCTTTTTTGACAAGACGCTTAAAACTGGAGAGCCGTTTTCCGCTATAATTTTATATCTGGCGGACCTCGAAGAAAGCCCTCGTTCCGCAAGGGTTTTGTAAAAAAACCTATACATAACCGAAAATTTTAAAAACTCGTCGGAAAAATTAGAAAGATTTTGTGCAGGATTTATTTTTTCAGCTATAAGGGCGTCGCAAGACGACGGTTCTGCCAATTCTATCAAAAGCTCTTCAAAATCTCCGAATAATTTATAACCCCATGGCATAAAGGCGTCTAAATTTTCCGTATTTTTTATAATACGGGTTTTTTCGTTTCTGTTTAAGTCGAAAAGTACAAGCGAAGCTTCCGTAGGGCTTATTTTAGGAAATGGCAAAGACGACCCGGTTTCATAACATTTGTCTATAAAATCGTCTATTGAAAATATTTCGACTAAGTTAGCCGATGTCTTATAAGCTTTATAAACGTCGGAAAGATATTTTATTAAAAAGTAAGCGGGTCTTCTGTGCGGAAATATAACCGTAATTTTTTGCCCCGCTTTAATTTCTTTTAAAATTAAGCCGCCCGCATATTTTATAAGGTCGTCGGATTTTTTTAAAATATGGGTTTCCCCGATAAAATTGTTCATAAATAGAGTAATTTTTAGCTAAAACGGTTTATTTCGCAATATCCGCATTCCAGCCCTATTTCAGTATATTTATTATTATTTTCATCGCCGTTATGCCGCCGCGGCGCGACGGTCAGTTTATTCCCCCTAATCTCCGCGGACAAAGGACATTCGTCTTTTGAAATAATAAGATTATACATTTCGTGCTTTGCCCTTGTAAGCGCCACGTAAAGAGTATTCAGGTCGCTTATGTTTTCGTCTTTGACGGACTCCTCGTAAATTGATTGCAAATAAGGGGATAAGGTCATTTTTTTTGTTATATAAAACATATCCAGATAGACGCTGCCGTCGTCTTTTTTCACTTCCACCGCAAAGCTGTTTTTATTCCGTCCCTTATTGTTTTTAACGCCTCCGGTTTTAGAACTTAGCGCGTAACTTTCTTCCGCAAAAAAAATATTTATCACGGCGTTCCATTGCAGTCCCTTTGCCTTATGGACGGTAAGAAGAGACAAAGCGTCCTTAACTTCCGGTAATTTTATTGAAAACAGTTCAAGGGAATCGTCGCTTTTTGCATTCATTGATATTAAAAAATCGCTTAAATTAGACCAGTAGTTTTCCCCGCCGGACTGGATTACGTCTAAAAAATGAGCCAGATAAGCCGATTCTTCCGAGAAATTTTCCGCTATGTTAAAAGCGTCGTAAATATACAAAATAATTTCATATACGGGAAGATATCCAGCTTTATTAAATAGTTCGCCAAAACACTCGTTCCAAAGATTTACGTATTTTTCCATAAAAGCGTTATACATCGGTTTTACCCTTTCACGCAAAAACGCATCCGACCCGTTGGCACGCCCGTTTTTATTATTTTCGAATATGAACTTCTCAAACTCTTTTCTGTCGTATTTGTTATCACAACGGTTATTTTTATTTTCAAATACCTCGCCAAGAATAAAACTGCCAAAATTGAAATCGTCGGCGGGAGAATTTAAAAAATTTAAAAGCTGTCCTATCTCCCTTATTACCTTCCTATTCCTAATGTCTAAGCTGCTCTGCGCAACTACCGGATAACCTTTTTCTATAAGCCGTCCGCTAATATCGTTTAAATATTTGTTTTTTTGTGCCAGAATAGCGATATCTCCTGGATTGTAATTACGGTTTTTTACAAGGTCGTCTAATATTTCGAAAAGACGCGGTTCAATTAAATCTAACGGATTGACAGGAAACAAGCCGTTTTGCGGTTCTCCGTCTTCGGGGGCTTCAACGCTAAAGGATAAATTATCGGCGCGCTTAAATATTTCCGTAACGCAATACCCTTTATTACCCGTATTTTCACAGGTTCCGCCTTGCGGGACATCCTGTTCGTATGTTAAAAGTCCTGCAGGATCGCCTGCCGATTCAACCCTTTCTTTTATTGCTGATTTAAAAACATAGTTTACGTAATCCACTAAAACTTTGTCCGACCTGAAATTAGTTTTAAGAGATACCCTTTTAAATTCGTTCAACGAAGGAAAAGATTTGCCGCCGTCTTCCAGAAGGGATTTCATTATTCTGTAATCCGCTCCTCTGAAGCCGTATAAAGCCTGTTTTAAATCTCCTACGGTAAATAAGGAACCGTTTTTTGAAAGTGATTCTTCTATTAAAGGTTTAAGATTTTGCCACTGTACTCTGGACGTGTCCTGAAATTCGTCAATAAAATAGTGATAGACGGAGTTGCCGAGGCGGAAATAAATTTCTGGAACGGAGCTTTCCGTGACAAACCTGCTTAATTTTTTATTTATATCGCTTATATAAACAAGCCCTAAAACATTGTAAGCATTTTTCAATTCATTTTTGAAAAATTCGTAAAGCGTCAAATAAGGCATAGTCTTTAATTTTGCTATATCCGGCATATGACCGTTAAAACGGTCATATAATTCTTCCCACTGCTTTGAATAATCGGCGGGAACGGAACCGGAGCCCTGTTTGCTTTTTTTGTACGGAAAACATATACGTTGATTTACCAATCCAAAATAATTCTTATTCTCTAAATAATTTTTTATTTTTTCCACCGTTTCTTTATTGACATTGCCTTTAATATCCATACCCTGCCCATCCGCTAAATTCAATAAATCTTTCAATCCGGCTATTGCAGGAGCCATTGCTTCGTCCAATTTATTTTTTAAGGAAAAATCTAACGAAAACTCGGAATTATAATTTGATTCTGTTTCCAATATATGCTTCATCGCGTCTTTAATGCTTCTAACGGGATTAAAGTCTATTCCGCCGGTCAGGTTAGCGTTGAGAAGGTTCAAAAATTCGGTTAGGACGCTTTCTTCGGCAGATTCTACAAGCTTTTCCACTGAATAGTCTATTATGGCTGAACTTCCGGTGGATATTTCAAAATCAGGAGGCAGACCTATTTCCAAAGCCGACGCTTTCAAAATTTTTGAAGTAAAGCTGTCTATCGTCATTATGCGGAAATCGTGGTAATTAGATAATATTATATCTATAAGGTTTTCCGCTGCGTAGGATATTTTAGAAATCTGTACTTCTTTGCCGCCGTATATTACGTCTCCGTCATTGTTTTCTGACTTTCTTACTTCATCGTCTGCAATTGCGCCGTATCTTAAGGTTGTAATATGAGCAATATAATCCCCATAATCCGCCATTTCGGTATCAGAGCCGCATGAGGTTAAACTTATGGATTTTAATCTTCCTAATATCTGCTTTTTCATATCTCTTGCAGAATTATTAGTAAAAGTAATGCCTAATATATTTGTTAGCTTATTAAACGGTATATCGGCGGAGAGTAAAAATTGTATGGCGCGCAGGGTAAGAGTATATGTTTTGCCGGAACCGGCGGATGCTTCAACCGAAAAGATATGGGGGAACTTAAGTTCTGAGTCTTTTTCTAAAACGTTTATTGTGTTTGCGGGCATAGACGATAGACTGTTGTTAATACTCTTCTTCTTTCCACATGTCCTTTGTAAACCTTACGACCTTGTTCCTGCCGTTTTCTTTTGCTTCGTAAAGGGCGACGTCGGCATATTTAATAGCCTGCCAGAATTTCTCGGTATCTGCCGGATACTCGCAGACGCCTATGCTTATGGTTTTCTTTAGGACTATTCCGCCTGTTATTTCCAAGCGCGAAGATTCTACCGCTTTCCTTATTTTTTCGGCTATTTCCAACGCTTCGCCCTGTCTTATGTCTATAAGCAGGGCAAGGAATTCCTCGCCTCCGAACCTAACGGCTATATCGGAAGTTCTAATGCTTTTTTTAATTTGCTTTGAAACGTTTTTAAGAACCACGTCGCCGTTGTCGTGACCGTATTTATCATTTACTTCTTTAAAGTGGTCCACGTCGAGCATTAAAACACCCAGGTTTGTACCGCGACGCTTTATCCCCGCGATTATATTTTGAGACGTATCGTCTAAATATCTCCGGTTATACATGCCGGTTAATTGGTCTACTATGGACTGCTCTTTTAAAAGCTCCATTAATTTTCTGGATTCTATAACGGGAGAGGCTTCCGCAAGATAGCTTTTGATGTAAGGAATCATCCAGTGGACAAAATCCGCCACGTCGTTGTCGAAAATAAGCTGCAGGACCATACCTACTTTGCCGCCTATATATATTGGAATGCAATAATAATTATATTTTTCGTTGCAGGTTTTACCGCTGCCGCTGCCAGCCGAACCGGCTTCGTCCTCTTCGGAAGAGTTAAATTTAAAATTTTGGCAAATACACGGGAAGTTAAAAGAATCGACGTCGCCGCCTGTTCTTTTAGCCCTGCAGGAATCGGCGTCTTCCAAAGACGACCTGTCGCACCACATATCGTCTTTTCCCAGATTAATCTTGGAACCGACGGCAAGCAGACTCATTTTATTGTTATCGGCTACTTCGTATATCGCGTAATTTTCAAAACACATATAGTCTCTTATAATTGACTCTATGCGATTTATTATGTCATTTTTAGTCCTGTCTTTTTCGATAACTCTTTTAAAATTATAAATCCTTACCAGTTCGTTTATAATTTTAACGGTATCCTTAAGATAGTTGTCGGTCTTTAGGACTGTGTATCCAATAAGCGACGAAACTTTAAAATTGATATCGGACAGTATTTCCTTTAAGCTTTTAGACGTTTCGTTAAGAGTTTTTGCTACGTTGCCTGCTTCGTCGTCTGGAAGGCCCTTTTCGTCTATCAGGACTCCGTCCATCTCCCCTTCTTTAAGGTTTTCCATTCCATGTTCTATTTTTTGAAACAGCGTAATATAAGGACTGAAAAACCTGAAAAGCACCAGAACTAATATAATTAAGAATGCTAAAAATATTAATGAGGTCTGGACTATAGTCTTAAACGTAGCCGCTCTCACGGAAGACAGGTTCATGGTAAGACTTATAGCTCCTAAAACAGTGCCTGACTTGACCTTATGACACATAAGGCAGTTCACTACGCCGTTGCTGGTAGCTTTATATGGTATTATCACATGATATCTTACGGAATTAAGCGTCTCATCTAATTTTTCTATTTTAATACCGGAAGCAAGGACGTATTTTTCTTCGGCGGTAACAGGCTTTTCGCTCTTAAAGCCGGGACCGAACTGTTTATCGACGGGATTGCCTCTTATAATAGAAATATTTTGAATATCGACCTGTTTGGAGGCTTTCTTTAGCCTGCTGATAAATATTTTTCGGTCCTGAATTACTCCCATAACCATTAAGGACGTAAGACCGTCCCTTACGACCTTGGCGATGGTCTTTGAACGTATTTTCGCTTCGCTTATAGATTCCTGCCTGAAACTGAAAGCAAAGATAAGGTCTATGGTAACGAACAGTATGACCAGCAGTACGACTATCCTGAAAATTATTTTTGTTTTAAGAGATTTGTTTAAATTTTTATTTTTTAGGAACATAATAAATGTTATATCATAAAATAAAAAAACTGCAAATATAATTTTAACTTTAATTTTAAGTTATAATATGATTTCACAGGTTCAAACGTAATTGCAAAACCGACTCAAAAGCCATTTGAAGTTCTTCGTCCGTATGAATGACGAACGCTTTAACGCCGGCGTCTTTATCAAGGCTTATCATTTTTGCCGATTTTTCTGCGTCGAGCATTCCTAGAGGCTCATAAGATTGAAAATATTTTGCCGCGGCTGCATTTTTTTCTTCGTCGATTTTTATTCCAAGATATGACAAACTGCCGCAAACTTCTTTTCTGAGCCAGTCAGAATTTTCGCCTATGCCTCCGGTAAAAACAAGGGCGTCGGTTCCGTTAAGCGCGGCGGCGTACTGACCTATAAATTTTATTATCCTGTATGCATACATTTTTAAGGCTAATTTTGAATGGGCGTCTTTTTGTTTTAGAAGTTCCTTAAAATCGTATGTCTTTTTGGATATTCCAAGAAGACCGCTTTTTTTGTTTAAAATTTCGTTTATAGCATCGTCGGTTAAATTAAGTTTATTTTTTAAGATAAAAGGTACTTCCGGGTCGATATTGCCGCATCTCGTTCCCATCATAAGCCCTTCTAGCGGGGTATAACCCATGGAAGTATCTATTGACTTACCGTTTTTTACCGCGCATACGCTTGCACCGTTTCCTAGATGGCATATTATGGTTTTTTTTATTTTTTTATCCAAAATTTTTAATAAACCGGTTATAAAAGCATATGAAATTCCATGAAAACCGTACTTTTTTATGTCAAATTTTTCATGGTATTCTACGGGAAGCGGGTAAAACGCGGCGTAAGCCGGGATGACACCGTGAAACGCCGTATCGAAAATACAGACCTGTCTGGAAAGCGGAAACATCGAACTCATAATTTTGAGCCCGTTTAAGTTTACGGGGTTATGCAGGGGCGCAAGATAGTTAAGCTCGGAAAGTTTTTTTAAGTCCCGTCCCGTAACGGTAAGCGGTTTAATATAATATTTACCGCCGTGAACATATCTGTGTACGACGATATCAGGCAAGCCGTTACCGCCGCCCGCCTTATTTTTTTTTAGAAGGTTTTTTAACGGGCCTCCATTGCTAAAAATATAATTCAGGGCTTCTTCGTGATTAGAAAAATTCTTTTTTTCGCTTTCCGTTTTATTTTCGTCTTTAAGGTAAAACGAGCCGAATCCGGTTCCTATCTCTTCTATCCTGCATGACAGCACCCGGTCCATATTAAGAGGCGATACGGCATTTTTCCCTGCGTCAGAAAAACGGAAAAGTGAAAATTTTATCGAAGAACTGCCGCAGTTTAACGAAATTATTTTTAAATCGGGCATAAGTATATATATTATATTTACAAAACAAATAATGATGTTGTATTATGCTTATATTATATATTATAATAAACTCATGCACAAATTTAATCCCGCAGACCATAAAAGATTGGATTCCGAAGAAAGGCGCAAAATCATGCCGCCGGAGCTTCTTACAGGCGAAATAGAAAAAACCGCGGAAGAATATTTCAAAAAAAACGGCTCGGTCGTTTTCGCGGACCTTGGCTGCGGAAGCGGATATTTTTCCATACCTTTGGCAAAAAGAGCCTATAATTACAAAAATAAAAATTTCCTCTTATTCGCCTTAGACGTCAGCGAAGAAATGTTGGCCGTTTTTAACGGGAACCTGAAGAAAGATAAAGACTGGGGCAAAAACGAAGGAAACGGTTCATGCGTAATAAAATGCGTTAAATGCGAGGAATTTTTTATCCCGCTTGAAGATAATTCCGTCGATATACTCCTGCTTGCAAACGTTTTTCACGAAATCGAAGACAAAACCGCCTATTTAAAGGAAATTAAAAGGGTTTTAAAAGACGGCGGGACTTTTTTCCTTTTAGACTGGAAAAAGGAAGACCCTAACCCCGTATTCGGACCCCCGCAGGTCGAAAGGGTTTCTACGGGAGAAGCGGAAAAAGCTCTCGAGAAATCGGGTTTTAAAGATATAAAAATACTACCTTTATATCCATCGTCGTTTACGCTGGTTTCAAAAAAATAAAAACCCCAATTTTTTAACGTTTTAAAAACAAGTCTAAAACGGCGACTAATACCCCAATCTGTCCCGCCCAGAATATAAACATCCATTTAATAATATCGACTTTAGTTTCCGACATATTTTTGTCAAGTTCGTTGATTCTTTTATCAAGCTTGGAAATTTCTTCGTTAGCCGTCTCTCAAACTTCTCTTCGACTGTTAAAATAGTTGCTTCGCTTGATGACTTAGCAATCTTGTCAAAAAACTCGGCAGGTTCTTTCTGTTCTTCTTTGTTTGTATTTTTAAGCAATGCATCAGGCAATGCAATAACTGATGACATAGGCATTTTTTCTCTTGATAAATTATATCATACATAGCGAGTTTTTAAAAATTACAATTTCGCATTGTTTTATTATAGCAGGAAAATATTACGGGATTATGACGGAAATGTTACAAAGAGGTTATTTACGTTGCGTTTCGGTTAAAAAGCCGACGCAAACGCACACGAAGGCAAGAGAATAAGTAAATCTATCCTTTTTCCTTTTTATAAAATAAAAACTCCCGGCAACGTCGTCAAACGCAATCGGGAGTAAGATAATAAATAAATCTGACACCTTTATTCTTATTTTACGACTGGCACGGCACTAAATAGAATCCTTCTATGTTGTTATTAACCGAGGAAACCATATAATACGCGTAACTGTCCATAGTTGCGCCATTTGAATATATATAATCAATATTGCCTATTTGAGTAACGCCTTCATTGATTGGAATATTTATTACTGGTGCTACATAATTAGCATTCCAAGCGGGACCTGAAGTACCATTAGTTCCTGAATTATCACATGTAAGTGTAATAGAAGGTGCACTAGTTGCACCATAATTATTTGAGGGTGTTTTAGGTGAATAATTTAACCACCATGAGTTACCTGTTTTTCCTGATGCTGCAGAACCGTAATTATAAACGGTACCAGTACCATTTCCGTTGTTCGCAGCTGAACTTATAGTATAATTTGGCAAGTTCAAAAAAGGATTAGCATAAGGATTTGCTCCCTGCGTTCCTGCTGACGACGGAGTCGTACCTGTAAACGCCGGCACTCCTGCCGCTACCGTAACATAGCTGCTTAAATCGTTATTCACTAAATCTTTCGACAGTTGCGTCGTTACACCTTCTCCCAGCGACCCTACTACGCCCTGCGAAGCCGCCTTATTAGCCGAACCTGTCAGGTTTACGAACTTAGGCAGGACGACCGCCGCCAGTATGCCTATTAAGAGTATTACCATAACGAGTTCGATAAGAGTGAACGCGTCTTTTTTTGCAAGAATATTTGCGTTTTTTTTCTTTTTCTCCATTAAGTCCTCCTTAAAAATTAACTATAAGACTATAAGATATAATTAATAAATAAAGTTAAAATATTTTTTATTATAATTATATTATAATCCTTTTAATTTAAGGACGCAATATTTTTTTTTATATTTATAACACGGTATGGTGTTTATAGTTTTTGTCGTCTTTGTTGGGATAATCGATATTGTAATGAGTGCCGCGGGACTCTTTTCTTGATATCGCGGATGTTATTATAAGGTTTGCGACTTCGGCTATATTTCTTAATTCGAGCAAGTCGGTGGTTATTTTAAAATTCCAGTAATATTCCTTTATTTCGGAAATCAGGTTGTCTATGCGCCTTTTTGCCCTTTCGAGCCTCTTGTCTGAACGGACTATTCCTACATAATTCCACATAGTGCGCCTAAGTTCGTCCCAGTTGTGCGAAACGACAATCATTTCGTCGCCTCCGGTCAGGCCGAAGTCTTTCCATTTCGGAAGCGAAATTGCCATTTTGCCTTTAGTTGCGCAATTACCGCCGGAGTCTTTTTTAAAAAGCGCCGCCGCCGATTCAAACGCCTTTTTCGCGAAAACGCACCCCTCAAGCAAGGAATTACTTGCAAGCCTGTTTGCCCCGTGAAGCCCGGTGCATGCCACTTCGCCTATGGCGTATAAGTTTTCTATCGACGTTAAGCCGCTTTCGTCCGTTAAAACGCCTCCGCAAAGATAATGCGCCGCCGGAACGACCGGTATCCATTTCTTAGACATATCTATGCCGAAACTTAACGTGGTTTTAAATATATCGGGAAATCTTTTTTCCAAAAACTCCCTGCTCTTATGCGTCATATCGAGATATACGCATTCGTCGCCGGTTCTTTTAAGCTCGAAATCTATAGTCCTTGCGACGATATCGCGCGGAG
Source organism: bacterium (assembly GCA_021777135.1). GTDB lineage: Bacteria > SZUA-79 > SZUA-79 > Acidulodesulfobacterales > Acidulodesulfobacteraceae > Acidulodesulfobacterium_A. The sequence continues at coordinate 130,043 of JAJYDX010000003.1, forward strand.
CCAGACTTTTTAGGGGGTGAACTTTATCCATAAAAGGCGTTCCGTCTTTTAACCTTAGCGTTCCGCCCTCACCTCTCAGCGCTTCGGATATTAAAAACGATTTTGCTTCGGGGTGATACAGTATAGTGGGATGGAACTGGTAAAACTCCATGTCTGCGATTTTAGCTCCTGCCCTGCGCGCCATCGCTATTCCGTCCCCTGTAGAAATATCGGGATTAGAGGTATAAAGAAAAACTTTTCCGGCTCCGCCCGTGGCAAGAACGACGGCATCAGCGCCTACGGTAATTACGCTGCCAGTTTTTTTGTTTAAAAGATAAGCACCTATAACCCTGTTTTTATTTTCTTTTTCAATTTTAAGCTTATGCGTAGTTAACAGGTCTATGCCTATGTGGTTTTCGAATATTCTTATGTTAGGCTTTTTTCTTGAGGTTTCGACTAGCGCCCGTTCAATTTCCCTTCCGGTAATGTCTCCTGCGTGGAGCACCCTTCTTTCTGAATGTCCGCCTTCCCTGCCGAGGTCGAATTCTTTATTGTTTTCAGAATATTTAGCAAATTTAACGCCCCAGTCCAGAAGGTCTTTCACCACGCCGGGTCCTTCTTCCACGACCATTCTGACTATTTTTTCGTCGCACAGCCCGTCCCCTGCAGTCAGGGTGTCCTGGACATGTTTTTCGTACGAATCTTTAGTCAGGTTCATAACCGCGGCAAGTCCGCCCTGAGCATAATTAGTGTTCGATTCGGCTTCTTCTTTTTTTGTAAAGACGCCAACCGAAACGGATTCGTCGAACCTGTTGGCAAGGGACAGACCGGCTATCCCCGAACCTATGATTAGTACGTTAAAGTGCATTTATATCCCATTTCAAAACGGCTTTTCCGTTTACTCCGGTAATTATAAGTTTTATCCATTTTATAGAACTGTTTAAAAACAGCTTATTTTCTTTCTTATCGTAATACTCAGGAAATTTGACAATATACTGTTTAGACCAGTCGGTAACGTAGGGAAAAAACTTCTTCAAAAAAACTCTTTTTTTCTGCGAGGGTTTTATACTTATAGGCATTACGCTTTCTCCCTCGTCGTTTGTAAGATAGACCATCCATATGGAACGGTTGGAGTCTAAATTATTATATGATTTACGCGGGGTATAAACCGAAACTAAAAGGGTAATATATCCGTTCCGCTTATATATAAGTCCTTTGGGTTTTTTCATATAGTACTTATAATATTCTTTTTCGTAAGCGCGGACGAATTTCTTGTTTAAATATGTAGCCCTGATGTACATTACCGTATTAAGCTTGTTGTAAATATCGGCTTTACGCGTCGATTTACGCAGGGCGGATTTATATCCGTCGCCGGTTTTAACCGCTGGAGGAATCCCAAGAGAGCTAAAAACAGAACATCCTGAAAGATAAAGCAAGGGAATGGATGCAATAAAAAGCAAAAAAATTAAAAAAACTTTTCTTTTCATAATTTCGCCATTTACGGAAAAAAGTTTTAAACCGGTTTTTCCGTTACTGTTATTTATAGTTATCCGGCTATGTCGGCTTTAGTAAAAACTGAATGCAGGTTGATACCGTTTTCTTTAAGAAATTCGGCTCCGCCTTCCTGCCTGTCAACTACGCATACCGCGTCCGTTACCTCGTAACCCTCTTCCCTGGCGTTTTTTACGGCTTTCAAAATAGAGCCGCCCGTTGTAACGACGTCCTCTATTATTAAAATATTAGCCCCTTTGGATAAAAACTGCACAGGTTCTATTAAGTTGCCTTTGCCGTATTCTTTTTTTTCTTTTCTGATAACGACAGATTTTAAAGGGTTTTTTTCAAAATAGCCTGCCGTCAAAATTGCGGAAATCAGAGGGATGCCGCCGACGGGAACGCCTGCGATAACCGAAAACTTCAGGTTCCCGGCTTTTGCGGCTTTAATTTCGTCGTATAATAGTTTTCCAAGAATGTATAAATATTCGCCGTCGAAAGAAATCCTGCGCAAATCTATATAAAAATCGCTCTTTTTACCGGAAGCAAGGGTAAATTCTTTCTTTTCGTAACACAGAGTTTTTATTGCTTTTAATATTACGGTTTTTGGGTTTTCCATGGAAGATTAATTATTATTAATAAATTTAAAAAATTTCTTTGCTGAAAAGTTTTAACTGCGTCTGGCTTTCGTATTCTGATTCGGAGTCTATTTCCTGAGGATAAATATTTGAAAAGCAGGCTTCGCAGAAGTTTATCCCGTTTCCTACCGCTTTTCTCAACCCGTCTATGGAAAGAAACCTGGTCGAAGTGGCGCCTAGTTTGGCGTTTATTTCTTTTTCGGTATATTTTGAAGCCATTAGGTCTTCCCTTACAGGCGTATCTATTCCGTAAAAACATGGCGCTATAACCATCGGAGAGCTTAAACGCAGATGTATTTCCTTTGCTCCGGCAAGCTTAAGCATATCGACTATTTTTTTAGACGTAGTTCCCCTAACGACGGAGTCGTCCACTACGACTACTTTTTTCCCCTTGATAACGTCCGGGACGGGATTAAGTTTTACCTTGACCCCGAAATGCCTTATGGACTTTTTAGGCTCTATGAAAGTTCTGCCTACATAATGGTTTCTTGTAAAACCCATTTCAAAATCGATTCCGGAACTTTTTGAAAAACCTAACGCCGCAGGCACTCCTGAATCGGGAACCGGTATGACTATGTCGGCATCAGGCGCGGATTCTTTAGCCAGCTCCCTGCCCATTCTAATCCTCAGGCTATAGATGGATTTTTCGTTAAAAATACTGTCCGGCCTGGAAAAATATATAAGTTCAAAAACGCAGTTTGAATTTTTTTCCAACCTGAAAGGAAAAAAACTTTTTGCCCCATCGCTGTTAACAAGTATTACTTCGCCCGGCTTGACGTCCCTTATATACTCCGCGTTTATAAGGTCTAACGCGCACGTTTCCGAAGCGAAAACCAGAGAACCGTTAAGCCTTCCCATAACGAGCGGTCTGAAGCCGAAAGGGTCTCTTGCGGCAATAATCTCTTTTTCTGAAAGAAAAAGAAAAGAATATGCGCCTTTAAGCCTTTTTAAAGAATTTATGACCCTGTCTATCAGCAGGCTTTCGGAAGAAGAAGCTATAAGGTGTATTACGACTTCCGTGTCGGACGTGGAAGAAAATATCGAACCGTTTTCTTCAAGTTCGTCTTTTATTATGCGGGCATTTGTAATATTTCCGTTATGAGCCACGGCGATAGAGCCGTAATAATAATCGGCTACCAGCGGCTGTGCGTTTTTAAGGAGCGTCTCTCCAGCTGTAGAATACCTGACGTGCCCTATGGCGCTTTTGCCTTTAAGCTGATATAAAGTGTTTTCCTTAAATACGTCGTTGACGAGACCGAGGCTTTTATGAAAATATAAATTCCCCGCATCGGAAGATGCTATGCCGCAAGATTCCTGCCCCCTGTGCTGAAGCGCGTAAAGCCCTAGATAAGTAATCTTAGCCGCTTCTTCATTATTATATATACCGAATACGCCGCATTCGTCTTTTATTTCTTCCATTTTTAAAAACCGCCGTCCTTTTATTTAATTTTTAAAATGATTATTATATTGCCGAATAGTATCCTTCTTTTATTGTATCACTTTTTAAATTTATTATGCCGTTAATTTTCATTTCGTTATTTTTAACAGTTCCTATTTTTTCCAATTTTATACCGTATTCGCCTAGAATTTTTTTTACGGCGGCCTTATGCGCGCCGTTTAATTCTTTATCTGCAGTTAATATAAACGCCTGCTCGAACTCCGAAAATAAAAATTCGTCGGCTCTGAGCCCATTAATATCATAATCTACGGCAAATCCAAAAGTTCTTTTTGGATTTGCTATGGCGCTTTCAGCCAGAGCCGTAAATATTCCGCCTTCGCTGATATCGGCGGCGCTTTTAATAAAGCCTTTTGCTATTAAAGACCTTAAACAGTTTTGAAGACGAGTTTCATAATCCAAATCTAAAGCTGACGGCTTTTGCCGAAAGTCGTTATGAATAATATCCATATATAAACTTCCGCCCAGATTGCCGTTAAGGGAGCCTAAAATATAGATTTCGTCTCCTTCGTCTTTAAAATAAGGCGTTACCGCATTATTCACGTCGTCTATGAATCCAAGCATGCCTATCACTGGAGTAGGATATATTTTTGACACGTAAGTCCTGTCGCCGTCTTTTTTTGCCGTTTCGTTGTAAAAACTTACGTTGCCGCTTATAACCGGAGTATTTAATTTAATTGCGGCGGACTTTATGCCCTCTACCGCCGAGGAAAACTGCCACATAGTTTCAGGATCCTCAGGGCTCGCAAAATTAAGGCAGTCGGTAATCGCCGCAGGAGAACCTCCGCAAGCGGTTATATTGCGGGCACATTCCGTTACTGCAAGCGCGCCGCCGGTAAACGGGTCTAAATAGGTATATTTGGAATTTCCGCTAACGTTGAGCAAAAAACCTTTATTTTGATTAAGGCGGTTTCCGCTGACCCTTAAAACTGCGGCGGAAAAACCAGGCGGAACGACGGTGCCTGTTCCGATGGTATAATCGTACTGAGTATAAACTTTTTTCTTGGAAGCGATATTTGGATTCGTTATAATTTTAAGAGCTATATCGTTAAGATTACCGGGCATTTTATAACTTTTTATTTTTAATGGCTTGATTTCTTTTAGATAAGCCGGGCTTTTTACGGGTCTTTTGTATTCTGGTCCGTTAACGATAACGTCAACGTCTAAGGTTTTATAAATTTTAGAATTATAATAAAACCTTACTACTTTTTCTTTTATTACTTCTCCGGCAATAACGCAGTTTAATCCCCATTTGTCGAAAACGCCTTTTAATTCAGAAAATTTTTCTTTTTCGCAGGCAAGTAGCATTCTTTCCTGCGATTCGGAAAGCATCATTTCCACGGGGGTCATTCCCGCGGTCCTAAGCGGTATGGAATCTAAATTTATAATCATTCCCTTTCCGCTTTTATCCGCCATCTCAAATGACGAACTCGTAAGTCCGGCAGCCCCCATATCCTGAATGGAAACAATCAGTTTTTTTTCCATAGCTTCCAAACACGCTTCTAAGAGCAGTTTTTCGGTAAAAGGATCGCCTACCTGAACAGTGCTTCTTTTTTTGTTCTTTTTTAAATCAAACTCTTCGGAAGCCATAGTGGCGCCGTGTATGCCGTCCATTCCAGTCGCCGAGCCGACGTAAACGACGATATTTCCTATCTCGCATTTTGAAGATAAAAAGATGCCGTCCTTTTTCGCTATGCCTATGGTAAAAGCGTTGACAAGTATATTGTCGTTATAACATTCGTCGAATACTACTTCGCCGCCTACCGTTGGAACCCCCATGCAATTTCCGTAAAAACCTATTCCCTTAACTACTTCGGAAAGGTAATAAGGCGTTCTTGGATGGGAAAAACTTCCAAACCTTAAAGAGTTGAGATTGGCGACGGGTCTTGCTCCCATTGTAAAAATATCGCGCATAATTCCGCCTACCCCGGTCGCGGAACCCTGAAAAGGTTCTATAAAAGAAGGATGATTATGGCTTTCCATCTTAAAAACTAGAACATCGCCGTCCCCGAAATCTACCACTCCGGCATTTTCTCCGGGTCCGATAAGAACTTTGCCTCCTTCGGTAGGAAGCGTTTTGAGATAAACCTTGGAACTTTTGTAAGAGCAGTGCTCCGACCACATTGCCGAAAATATGCCGAGTTCAAAATCGTCCGGCTCCCGCCCGAGAAGTTCCGAAATTTTTTCGTATTCTTCCGTGGACAAGCCGAAGAGCTTTTCAGCCGGTTTATTCGTTTTTTTAGTCTTATTCATTTTATTTTATTATTTTTATAATTTTTTTTATTTTTCTTTTATATATTTAATTATAGATTTAAAAATATGACCGCCGTCCTCGCTTCCTAATATTTTTTCGGAAGAACGTTCCGGATGAGGCATAAGCCCCATAACGTTAGAGTTTTCGTTTGAAATTCCTGCAATATTATAAAGTGAGCCGTTAGGATTGGAACCTGCGGACAGGTTTCCTTTTTCGTCGCAGTATTTAAAAACTACTCCGTCGTTTTTATTTAAACCGTCGATAATTTTATCGGTTGCAAAATAGTTGCCGTCGTGGTGGGCTATGGGCATTTTAAGAACAGAATTCTTTTTAACGGCGCAGGTAAAAGGCGTATCCGTATTAAGCGTGCTTAAATATACGTCCTTGCACTCGAACTTTAAAGAATCGTTAGTAAGCATGACTCCATCCAAAAGTCCGGCTTCCAGAAGTATCTGAAAACCGTTGCAAATTCCCAGAACTATTCCGCCTCCAAAAGCATAGTCCTTAACTAATTCCATAACCGGACTTCTTGCGGCAAGGGCGCCTGACCTTAAATAATCTCCGTATGAAAAGCCTCCGGGTATTACGATAAAATCGAAATTTTTAAGATTTTTTACCTTGTCTTTATGCCAGATGAAAGACGCGCTCACGCCGAATACGGCGTTCAAAACGCGATAAACGTCATAGTCGCAGTTTGAACCAGGAAAAACGGTAATTCCTGCTTTTATTTTTTTATTATCCATTGTTATTATTTATTTTATTTGATTTCAATGCTGTATTCTTCGATTAGAGGATTAGACAAGACTTTTTCAGAAATTTCTTCGGCTTCGACCTTTAATGAAGCGGATTTCCCTTCGTCCATATCTATTTCAATATATTTCCCGACCCTTACGTCTTTAACGTTATCGTAGCCGGAAGATTTAAGAACAGACAATACGGCTTTCCCCTGCGGGTCTAAAACTTCTTCTTTAAGCGTAACCTTGATAAATGCTTTTTTAGTCATTTTTCTTCCTTTTTAGTTTTGCTTTTTTATAGACTTCTATAATGCGTTTATTTATAGAATTTTACCTGCATTTTTTTTGGCTATTCGGCGTTATACCTGTCAAATATATAGTTTATGTATTTATAATAATAATTTATATCGAATAAGGCGTCTATTTCTTCCGTGGACAAAAGTTTCGACACGGCAGAGTCCTTTTTTAGCAATTCTTTAAAACCGTTCTGTGTTTGGATAGCCTCATGGGCGAGTTTCTGTACTATTTTATATGCCTCCTCCCTAAGCATGCCTTTATCTATCAAAGACAACAAGACTTTCTGAGAAAAAATGACTCCTTTCGTAAGGTCTATATTCTTTAGCATATTTTCTTTATTGACGACTAAATTGTCTATCAAGTATGTCAGCTGATGAACTATATAATAAGCAAGGATAGTGGAATCAGGAGCTATAATTCTTTCTACCGAAGAATGAGATATGTCTCTTTCATGCCATAAGGGGATATTTTCCAACGATGCAATAAGGTTGGACCTCAAAATCCTCGAAAGCCCGCAGATATTTTCGGATATTATCGGATTTTTTTTATGCGGCATAGCCGAAGACCCTTTTTGTCCCGGCGCAAACGGTTCTTCTAACTCTGAAACTTCCGTCCTCATAAGATGCCTGATTTCAAGGGCTATTTTCTCGCAGGAAGCAGCAAGGGAAGCAAGGGCGTAAAAAGCATCGGCGTAAACGTCTCTTTGTATGACCTGATTAGATAAAATATTATTAAGCCCTAGTGCTTCCAACGCAGTCTTTTCCACTTCCGGCGGAATATTGGCATATGTTCCTACCGCGCCGGAAAGTTTGCCGAACGAAGACGAATGAATTGCGTTTTTAATTCTTTCTTCGGACCTTTTAATTTCTTCAAAAAATATCAAAAGCTTAAATCCAAGCGTAACCGGTTCTGCGTGAATTCCGTGGGTTCTCCCCATCTCAGGCGTAAACTTATGCCTTAACGCCTGATTCCTAAGAGATTCTTTAAGCGCTGAAACCTTTTTTAAAATAAGCTCTAAGGATTCTTTTAAGATTAAAGAAAAAGATGTGTCGCCAACGTCGGAGGATGTTAGCCCAAGATGGATAAACCTGGAATCCTCCCCGACGTATTTCGCTACGTCGGTTAAAAAAGCTATTACGTCGTGCTTTGAAACGCGCTCTATTTCTTCTATTTCGTTTACGTTAAACTTTGCTTTCTGGATAATATTATCGTACGAGGCGTCAGGAATTTTACCGGCTTTATTATATGCGGTGCAGACCGCAAGTTCTACCTTTAGCCACGTTTGATATTTATTTTCCAAAGACCATATTTTTGAAATTTCGGGCAAAGAATATCTTTCTATCAAATTAAACCTCCAAAATGAGCTAATTATTGATTCATTATTTTATCGCTATTTTTACTTCTTAGTAGCTATGGCGATTTTATAAAGTCCGTGTTCTATACTTAAACCCATGACGTTTACAATGCTCGACGCGGTAGATTCTTTGTCGGCTTTTATAATAATAGTCGGGTTGTTTTCAGTCGCTCTTATATTTTTTAAAAATAAAGACAATTTTTTTTTGGTAAGAACTTTGTTCTTATAAAATACTTTGCCTGCCTTTGTAATATAAATAGTTATCGGCTTTTTAGACGAAGTAAACGATTTTACGCCTGATTTAGGCAGATGAATTTTTATGCCGTAACTTGAGGTAAAAGTAGTAGTCATCATAAAAAATATCAAAAGCGTCAAAAAAACGTCGACCATATTAATAACGTTTATTATTGGGTCAGATTTTCTTTTAGTTGCAAACTTCATGTTTTTTAAGGACTTGATATATTAAAGGTCAATCGTTTTTTAAAAAAGATATTACCCTCGATGCTGTATCTTCCATTATCGCCCCAAAGTTAAAAGCCTTAGAAGCAAAATATTTAAAGAACAAAAAAGATATTATGGCAATAATCAGTCCTATGGCGGTAGAATACAAGGCTTCCGATATGCCTAGCGCAAGAAGGTGCGGGTTCGTAATTCCGCTCTGATAAGATACGGCGCTAAGAGCCTTAATCATTCCAACGACTGTTCCTAGAAGTCCTAAAAGGGGGGCGATAGTCGTTATGGCGCTTAATCCTTCGAGGTTTTTTTCAAGGTCTAAGTATGCCCTTTTCCCTGACTCCTCAACCTCAAGCTTGATGGTGTCTATAGAATTTTTATAATTTTCTATAATTGAAAGATAAATCTTGGCTATTGGCGTTTTTGCAGTTATACACATGCCTTTAGCCTTTTCGATATCACCTTCTTTAAGGGATTTTTCTACGTTATAAAGAAAATCTTCAGGAAATATTTTAGATTTCCTGAGGCTGTAAAAACGTTCTATTATAATGGCAAGAGCAATAACGGAGCATAATATTAAAGGATATAAGAAAAACTCTGTAAGCAGTTCAGTTTGATTAAACATAGTATTGCACCCTTACTTTTTTAAATTCTTTCGTGCTTTCTAAAGCGTCGCGGTCGTTAAGTCCGGTAAGTTTAGAAATACGGTCCATAACATTATAGGCGTCGTCTTTGGATTTTGAATGTATCATAGTAAATATATTGTATTCCCACTTTCCCGGATATACGGGCCTAAGGTAACAGTGCGAAACTTCTTTTACTGAAGACATAATCTTTCCGTTTTTTTCAGCGTCTTCCTGTTTCGACTTCCATATTCCCATAATATTATAACTGAACCCTGCTTTTTGATGGTAAAGGACGCAGGCAAATCTGCGCATTTTTTTAACTTTAATAAAATTTCTTATATGCTCCAGCAGTTTTTCCTGAGAAATTCCTAAATCTTCAGACATGGATTTGAAAGGTTCGGAAATTATTTTAAGGTCTTTTTGCAGTTCTTTTATACACAGTTTTTCAAAATCGGTAATTGTTATTTCGGATTCGTCTTTAAAATCGTCGTGAGAAAAAAATTTAAAAGAAGAAGACTCTTCGCCCGTCATATCGAAATTAACCCCGATTTTAAAAAGTTTTAGCGTTGGAAGTATTAAGTAATCGGAAGCTTTTGACTTTTCGCTCAATAGCTTAATCTCGTCATCGAGGGATTTGCCGGAAGGCAAAGTAATAGTAAACCATATATTGTATTCGTTGTTTCTTAAATAATTATGGCTGACTCCGCTATGGGAATTAATAATGCCTGCGGCAGAATCTACAAGGTCATTGCGAACCTTAAACGCAGCCAGGGTGCTTTTGTATCCGATATTGTGCGAATCGAATATAGCGCTTATCTGCCTTATAATTCTGTTTGCTTTTAAATCGGCTATGCGTTTTAAAACATCTTCTTCCGATATGCCGGTAATATTCGCAATATCTAAAAATGGACGGACTGAAATGGGGAAATCGGTCTGCAGTATGTTTAATATTTTTTTGTCTGTTAAATCCAGTTCCATATATTAAAAACAAAAAGGATTAATTTAATTTAATTTAACGAGCCTAAAGTTAATTAAAATTAACGAATTACAATGATTAATTATATCAGTTTATAAGAATAACCGTCAAGATAAAAAGAAAAATATTAGAAAGGTATTTTTTGTATGGGGGCAGGAAGGGTTAAAAAAATAAGGGGGCGAAATTTTCTGAATCTGACGGCAGCGAAAAAATAAATCAGCACCCCCCCCTTATAATTTTTATACATAATTACTTTAAAGACTCAAGGTAGCCGGCAATTGCATTAACTTTAGACGCAGGCATACTTTTGTGATTAGGCATAATAGCCATATAGGACTTGCCGTTTATAGTAACTGCGCTTCCGGATGCAAAATGGGCTCCCGGATTGACTATTTGCGTCTTAATCCATGACAGGCTTCTCTGCGACCCGATGTGCGAAAGATTAGGTCCGACCTGTCCGCCGTTTCCATTAATAGTGTGGCAGGCTACGCAACCTTCCGAACTAAAAAGAGAAGAGCCGGACGATGCAAAAGCCGAAACGCTTACAGCCGATATTACGGCAAAGATTACAGCAGAAATAAAGAACTTGCCAATTTTTAAAATCATTTAATTTCACCCCCTTTTTTTTAATAGAAATCCAATAGATATTAATTTTTATAACTATAAATAACTAAATAACAAAGGCAAATTTCCTTTAAATTAACCAATAAATGAATAATTAATATAAAATTAATATTTATTAAGCATCTGTAAAAACAAGGAAAAAGGTGCAGATATTTATTATAAATCCACACCTTTTTAAAGTGAAAATTACTTGATGCTTTTATTTTAAGGATTCAAGATATGCGGCTAAAGCGTTAAGCTTAGACGCTGGCATATTGCTGTGTCCCGGCATAATAGACTGATAGGATTGACCGTTAATGTTAGCGGTAGTTCCTGCGGCAAAATGCTCACTCGGGTGTGTAATTTGAATTTTAAGCCAAGAAAGACTTCTATGGCTGCCTACATGAGATAAGTCCGGCCCTACTGAACCGCCCTGTCCGTTAATTGCATGACAAGCTATGCAGCCTTCAGAGCTGAAAAGCGAAGAACCAGATGCGGCAAAAACGGTAGTAGCACTAAAAATTAATGCGGCGGCAATTAATAAAGCCGAAATGCTTTTTTTCATAATAATTCTACCCCCTTAAAATTAAAAAAAATTAAATTTTGTTTATAATTTATATATATATTATAATACGTTTTAAGTCAATATTTTTTTTAGACGATTTTTTTAATAAAATTTATTAAAATTTTTCTTGCATTTTTCACTAAATAACATATAATAAAAAATCGTGTTTTTTTATTATATGTTTTTAAATTTATTGATGGGATTTTTATAATCTCACCGGGAGGTAAGGGTAAAATGAATTCTTTAGGAACGCATTTACTTTTAGAATTAAAAAAATGTAAAAAAAATATTCTGGCAGACCTTGATTTTGTCGAAAATGCAATGCTAGATGCGGCTACCGAAGCAAAAGCGACTATAGTAGAGCATAAATTTCACGAATTTAATCCGTTTGGGATAAGCGGAATGGTTATAATCGCCGAATCACATCTTTCTATACATACATGGCCTGAATACGATTATGCGGCGGTAGATATTTTCACTTGCGGAGATATAATTAAGCCTCAAGAAGCGGCTGAGTTTCTAATAGAAAGATTCGGTTCTTCGGAACCGCAGATTATGGAAGTTAAAAGAGGACTCATATCTATTTACGACGAAGAGCTCCCGCATAAAGTTCTATGCGAAGAGAAGCTCGTCGCCCGTTAGCGTAAAATTTGAGTTATTTTTTTATCGAATTTACCGTAATAACATATTTTTTGAGAAGCCCCTGAATTGGAATTATCCAATTTATTAAGGGCTTTTTTTACGTTTTCTTCGTCGAAAGGTTTTTTGAAATTATAAGCTAAATCCAGAAGCGGTTTTAGCACGAATTTACGTTTGAAAATCTCTGTATGAGGCAGTTTTAATTCCGGCAGGTCTAAAGTCACATATTCTTTTTTGGCGTTATCGTAAACAAAAAGCATATCGATATCTATTATCCGGGGCATATATCTTTTAGTTTCTTCTTTCCTGCCCATATTTTTTTCTATATCTTTTAAAAACGATAAAACATCTACGCATAAAGAAGCATAATCCGTATCATCAGTTTTAAGCCAATGACGCAGTCTCAATATTGCGACAAAATTCAGGAAATAAGGCTGACTTGTATTTTCAACAGGAGAAGATAAATATACCGTGGAAACTGCCGAAATATAATCGCCCGATAATCCGCCATTGATTAATCTAATGGCTTGTAACAGGTTCTCATCTGTCTGGCCTATATTGCTCCCAAACCCAAGACATATATTAATATCAAGAGGGAGTCTTTCTTCAACGGACTCCGCCGGCTTACCGCCTTCTTCGCCGTTATTATCCACATATATCATTGATATAAGTTAAGCGCCCATTCGCACTAAAGCTTCCTTGATACGGTTTTCGCTAATGGTTAAGGAGAATCTTATATATCCTTCGCCGTAATCGCCAAAACCCGAACCTGGCGTTACTATTATACCGGTTTCGTTTAGAAGGGAAACCGCGAAATCTTTAGACAACATTCCGGCCTTTGGAACATGTGCCCATACGTAAAATGTGGTATCGGACTTATAAACCTTATATCCTAATTTTTCCAATCCGCCGACTAACAATTCCCTTCTTTTTTTATATATAAGGTTGTTTTCTTCTACTGCTTTAAGTTCGTTATCCAGCCCGTATGCACCAGCAAGCTGTATTGCCTGAAACACACCTGAATCAAGATTTGTCTTAACGGCTCCAAGTCCTCTTATTACCTCTTCGTTGCCGGCGGCAAACCCTATCCTGAAACCGGTCATATTAAATGTTTTTGAAAGCGAATGGAACTCTATGCCAATTTCTTTTGCTCCGATAGCTTCTAAAAAAGAATCATTGCCTTTTTGTCCCGTATAAACTTCCGAGTATGCAAAATCATGAGCTATTATTATTTCGTTTTTCTTTGCGAATTTAACCGCTTCGTTGAAAAAATGCCTGTCCGCCCTTGCTGACGTAGGATTATTAGGATAATTTAAAAACATAAGCTTAGCCTTTTTTAAAATATCTTCCGGAATTAAAGAAAAATCCGGCAGGAAGTCATTTTCTTCTTTAAGGGGCATTATGTAAGGAATTCCTCCTGCAAATATAGTACCAGCCCTATAGACAGGATAGCCCGGATCAGGTATTAAAACAACGTCGCCCGGATTAACGAAAGCTAAGGGAAGGTGACCTATGCCCTCTTTTGAACCAATTAAAGATAAAACTTCTGTTTCAGGGTCTAAAGACACGTTAAATCTTTTTTTATACCAATCAGAAACGGATTCCCTAAATTTTAGCAATCCTTCGTATGACGGATATTTTTGGTTAAGGTCCATCTCGCTTTCTTTTTTTAGGACGTCGACTATTGCCTTCGGGGTCGGAAGATCCGGGTCGCCGATGCCAAAACTTATAATATCCACGCCTTTCGCCTTTACCTGAGATTTAAGTTTATCTATTTCGGCAAAAAGATATACGGGCAGTCTGCCAAGTCTGTCAGAAAAATTGAATTGCATAGGGAATTTAATCCTCCTTATAATTTGTATTAATTTATTTTATAACAAAATTTTATTCAAGTCTATATAATTTAAAGCAAAGTCGTCAAGCAAAGATGTATTTTTAAAATTAGAAATATGGGGAATATCGCCTATAATAGGAACGTCTGTAAATTCGCTTAATATTTCTTTATTAGACAATAAGCTTTCATCGTTCTCGTTTAAAGCATTATTTATAATTATTCCTGATATTCTTATATCGCGGCTTTTAGCGTATTCTATATTTAAAAGCGTCTGATTTATCATGCCTAAACCAGACTTAGTAACTAAAATAACATCTGCGTCTATATATTTTGCTATGTCTATTATAAAATGATTTTTTTTAAGGGGAACAAGCATTCCCCCGGCCCCTTCTACAAGCATATATTCATGTATTTTATTTAAGTCATAAAATTTAAAAAGAATTTCTTTAATACATAATTCTTTTCCTTCTTTTTTCATCGCCGCATAAGGAGATAATGGAGACTGAAAAGTATATGGAGTTATAACGTCCGGGTCGTCGGTTAAACCGCCATATAGTTTAATGAACTCTCCGTCTAAATAATTTTTAGCGCCGTTTTCGCCTATTTTAACGCCGGTCTCGACTGGCTTCATATATCCCGCGTCTAAGCCGCGCTTCTTAAAAGAGATTAATAATAGAAGGCTTACAAGTGTTTTTCCGACATTAGTGTCTATTCCGGTTACAAAAAATATTTTATCGGGCATACATAAGTTAAATACGATTTTAATGCGATTAATGATAAAGGAAGGTCTCCCCGAATTTTTATCGGGGAGTAGAATCAAAAAATTACTTTACGCCTAATTTTTTAAGCGTCATAGGACCGATAATTCCGTCTGCTTTAAGACCGTTTTTTTTCTGGAACGCTTTGACTGCTCCGGTAGTAACCGGGCCTATCATTCCGTCAACTTTGCCTTTAAAAAGTCCGTCCTTTGCAAGAGCCTGCTGAACAGCTTTAACCTTTGCAGAAGATATTGTTTTTACTGCTTTTTTTGCAACAACTTTCTTTACCGTGGCTTTTTTAACAACTGCTTTTTTAGCTATTTTGGCGGCGGCAAACGAGCTTGAAGGTATTGCTATTAAGGCTAAGAATAAAACCGATAATAATAATTTTTTCATTAATTTTCACCTCCTTTTTTTGCAAATATATTAACTTAATATTTTTATCATTTTTATATAATAATTGCAACTAAATTTAAATTATTTTACAAAACTTTTTTTATAGTTCCGATAAATTCAACGGGATCAAATTTTACAACATAAAAATCTGCTCCGGCTCTCTTTCCTTTGTCCGAATTCTCTGCCCCGCTTAACGAAGAGTGCATTATTACCGGAATATTTTTATATTTATCGTCGGATTTTAAAGTCTTAGTAAAGGTATAGCCATCCATTACCGGCATTTCTACGTCGCATATAATGGCGTCTATTTTATATTTATCCTCATATACTATGTCAAGAGCCGCCTTTCCGTTTTCGGCAGTGAGAGTTTTAAATCCTTCTTTTGTTAAAGCATTATTCACTATCTTTCTGGCGGACGAGGAATCGTCTATGATTAAAATGGTCCTGTTGCCTCCGAACTCATTTATTTCCAAATCTATTTCCCTGTTTTCTTTGTTATAAAAGCCAAGCTCGTCGACTATCGACTCAAAATCCAATAAAAGAAGAAGTTCGTCGTTTTCGACCTTAATAATACCGGTAACTTTAGAATCCATTGTGCTAACCGAAGATAGCTCCGGCGCGCTTA
The DNA here is from genome assembly GCA_021777135.1 of bacterium. Taxonomy (GTDB): domain Bacteria; phylum SZUA-79; class SZUA-79; order Acidulodesulfobacterales; family Acidulodesulfobacteraceae; genus Acidulodesulfobacterium_A. Next base: position 145,721 of record JAJYDX010000003.1, read on the forward strand.
TCTCGTCCCAAGAAATTCGCCTTATTTTCGTAGTTTCATGGACTATGAATCCAACCTTAATTCTATTGAATTCCGTAATTATAACTTTAAAATTCTTTCTATCCAATTCTTCGGGCTCGTCTATTCCCATCCATTTCGGCAGATTGACTAAAGGCACAACCGAACCTCTTAAATTGAACATGCCTTCGACATATTCAGAAGTATTCGGGGTTTCCGACACTTCTTCAGGCATTTTAATAATTTCGATTACTTTGGCGACGTTTATTCCATAAATTCCTTCTCTTTCTTCTCCCTCTTCGTCTATTCTAAACAACCTAAAATCAACGAGTTCCATTCTGTTCTGTCCGACCTCCAGAATATCGTGACCCGGATTTATCTGGTTTGCCATAAGTTTTTCTCCTTTATTCAAAATTTTCTTATCTATCTATGTTTTTTAAATAGGCATACTAATCGTCCACCCAGGGGTTTTCCTCAACTTCTATAATATCGCCCAAGCGGTCCTCTGAGATTATCCTGTTTCTTCCGCGGTTTTTTGCTTCGTAAAGAAGATTATCCAAGCGTTTTAATAAATCTTTAGAATTATTCTCAAATTCTTTTCTATAAAACGTAACTCCTATACTTATAGTAACTTTTTTTATATCCTTGGTTCGTATTTTCAATATAGCCTGCTTTACCTTCCTCGCAACATCTATTGCGCTAGTTATATCTGTGGAGGGAAGACAAAGCATGAACTCTTCGCCTCCGAACCTCGCGGCTATATCTGACTTTCTAGTATTGGCTTTTAAGGTGTCAGCTACTTCTTTTAAAATAATGTCTCCCTTGTCATGCCCGTAAGTATCGTTAATTTTTTTAAAATGGTCTATATCGCACATTATTAAAGAAAGGGGGATATCGTATCTGGAAGTCTGCGCGAAAATATTTTCGTAAAAGATATCAAAATAACGCCTGTTGTAAAGACCTGTGAGCCCGTCCGTCAATGCCATATTTTCAAGGTTGTCGTCAAATATGGTTTTTTTAAATTTTACCGCGGCCGCGAGCAGCCCAAAAGATAAAACCAACACGATTAGGCTCTGAAAGAAAACAAACCTTGAAGCCAAACCGGATATATTAATAAAATTAATAAATAAAAAAAAGGATGTCGATATAATTAGTATAATAATTAATGAAATAATTATATAATAATACCGTTTTTTATTCATAATTTTTACCTTTAACAAATTTTATATTTTTTTTAATTTTATTACAATTTATTTTTTATTGTTAACAGATGCGGATTATTAAATTGAATAAAAATTCAGAAATATCTCTTGAAAACATTATGGTCTTGATTTTTATATTCGTCCTTGCAGTTATTTCAGTCAACAGATACCGGGGCATTATAAAATATGCAAAAACGGCGGCATATAAGGAAGATGAGCAAAAAATCAACGCCGCTTTGATAGTTTATAGAGTGAAATTTGGAAAATTTCCTAACAATCTTTCTGTATTAGCAAAAAAGGGGTTTATCAAAAACATTAAAACCGATAAAAAGGATTATCCTGTTTCTCCTTTCGGCAAAAGATTTTTATATATAAGAAAAGATGGAAGAGTAATACTTTAGAAATTTATTTTTTAAATCCGGATTTGTGTTGTCATAATATCATTTTTACTATTGTTCTATTTTCTTGCTATATTAACAGTTAAGTTAAGAAGTTTGTCATTTGAAAAATTTTTATTCAAATTTATAGACACTATATTTGTTCGATATTCTGCAGATGAATTAGATATGGCATAAATTATATTGACGCACTCATTAAGACTTATGCCTTTAAGCGACACAAAAACGGTCTCTGACGGATGCTTTTCGTCAGTATTTTTATTTACCCTGTTTTTTCTTTTTTTAATATTGTTTATGCCTGAAGTATTATATTTAGAATATAACTTGTAAATCTGGTTCTTATTTACGTTAAAATATTGGAATAAATCCGACAAAAATTTGATATACGCTTCTTTGTGAGTTGTTTCTGTCCGTGCGGTTTTTGATTCGATAGATTTTATTTTATTTATTTTAAATGAATATTTTATAACATAATTTAATATAGCCTTCTGATTTTTTAACGCTATCGAGTCTAAAAAAGCAGAATGAATTAAAGGTAAAATTATTAAATAAACTAAAATTGACGCAAAGATTAAAATTGACGCAAAGATTAAAATAAACTTTCTGTTTTTTAAATTTTTTAAATAAAAATTAATATTTATTCTTTGCATACAAACATAAAATATTTTATATTAATGATTTATATATGCTAAACATATATAAATATTTATTCAATTAATTTAATAAAAAATCGCCAAAAATTTCTTTAAATTATGAAAATAAGGCATTTATTGAGTTTATATAAAAATAAAAACGGTTCGGCTTTTTTATACGTTATACTCATTTTGATGCTTTTAAGCTCTATTACGCTTGCTTTTCTTTCCGACACCTTACATTATATTAAATATGCATCGAATTATAAATATAAAAATAAATCATACTATATAGCTAAATCTGGAATAAAACTTGCCGCATATTTTATTTCGGAATACGGTTCAAATCCGGTAACTTATCAGGAGCTATTAAATAAAACCTCGATATATAAATACGGCTTTCCAATTTTAGGAGGCTATATGAAGTTAAATATAGTTAGTAACGATTCTAAATTTAACATCAACCAACTTATATTTTCGGATAACGAAGTCAACAAAACCGAATATGCGGAACTGCAAAGACTTTTTAATATACTCGGAATTTCTTCGAATATCTTGCAAAATATCGTTTACTTTATGCAAAAGCATCAATTGAATTACAAACAATTAGAATTGAAATTTAACTCTACAAAAAAAGGTTTTATTCATAAAGAATATCTTTCGACTATTTCTACTAATCCAGATATTTCTGTTTTGTTAAATACTGAATATAAAAATCCTTTTTTAAACATAAGGGATTTAATGCTCGTGCGAAATATGAAATATAAATATTATTATATATTAAAACATTTTTTAACTTGCGACTCTTCCGGCTTAATAAATATAAATACAGCATCATACCAAACAATAGAGTCTTTAAGCCCCATGATAAGCAAAAGTTCGGCCCAAGAATTAGTTGAATATAGGGCCGTAAATCCTTTAGCTTCACTAGCCGCCATTGCTAACGTTCCTGGATTTAATTCCTCGATACTGGAGTCGATAGTAAATCAAGTTGAAATCACATCAAATTTTTATTTAATTAAATCTTATGGGGGGTACAAAAGCGGAAGTATTCATATAAAATCGCTATATTATATAAATAACATGACAAAATATAAAATACGCGAATTTATTTCTTGACCAAAGTATTTTGTACGACTTTACCATCATACGTTTTAACTAAGATATAAAGCAATTTTTTCCCTGCTCTTCTACTGCCTCCGCCGGAATAAAATAATACTTTAAACGGCGGTGAAACGTAATTTTTAGAAATTTCTTCAAATACGCATCCTTTTTTATAAGTTTTTCCTTTGGTTTCTACCTTATATAAAGTAATATTACTATATTGTATCTTATATATTTTTATTTTTTTTAATGGTTTAAGTTTTAATTGTTTTTTATAAAAAATTTCCGTCATATTTTTTTTAAAATCAAATTTTATAATAGCCCCAGGAAATTTATTTTCGGAATAACGTCTGTTAATTAGATATTTTATCAACTTGACCGTTTTATTAAAATTTTTGCCGTAACCTCTATAAAGTATAAAATTTCCGATTAATGGGTATGTAATAATAAGCATAACGGAAACTATAATTAAAACTATTAAAAGCTCTAATAAAGTAAAACCGTTTACTCTTAAATCATGCTGATTGCTTTTAAACTTAAACATTAAAGTAATTAGACTCTGGATTACCGCCTATGCGGGAATCCAGAGAAGTTATTCTATATTGTAATTTTGGATTATTATAGCATTAATAAAATTTTTTAGGATAGAATTTAATTAACACTTCTGTATTTCCAGGTTCTTAGTTTCGAACTTCTTGGCAAAATGCAAACTTTGTTGTCGCTTGTATGCCAACTAAATTTGCATACTCTGTTTTTTTTAATGATTTAAATTAATAAACTTAATATTTTTGCTTTATCGATTTAGCATAATTAGCCTTTTCCTAATTTTTTAATAATTATTTGAATATGGTATAAATTTTGCATAAATTTAACTAAATTTTTTTTAATTAAATTTGCGAAAAATATTTTCTTATAACATCTTTTCTTATGTGTGGTATTATGCTATAAAAATTACTTAAAGGGGTTTTAATATTATTCAATAAAAAAGGGGGGGGTAAAAATTATGAGTAAAAAATTAAAAAATTCTAACAAAAAATCAATGAGTAAATTGACTCGCCGGGATTTTCTTAAATATACCGCGGGAACTATAGGATACATTTCTTTAGCTTCTTTAGGTTTAGGTTCTTTGTCGGGTTGCGGAAGCACCGGTTCGCAGTCGCAAATACTCAGTTATCCCATCGACCCTAACGTCGTCACCACGCTCCAGAGAATGATATCTTTTCCGATATATTTATATACCGACGGCAATAGCACGACCAATCCTTTAAATCCGGATAAAAGCGGCCCCGGCCTTACCATGCCGCAACTTCAGGATGTTTCACAATACGGCGCTTTAGGTTATGGAACATGGGAGTTCGGAGCGCCGCTTCCTATGCAGACCCGAACGGATATTATGCCTCAGGGCTACTCCCTTCCTGCAAACAATACGACAGTGCAATTTGTAAATTTTTTTACCATATCTGATATTCATATTGCGGACAAAGAAGCGCCAAACCAATTTATTTACCTGCAGAAAGAAAGCCCATTCTCTTACAACAATGTTCCGCTGTATTCTCCGACAATGATGTGCACTACCCATGTTTTAGATGCCGCCATTCAAACGATAAACGCACTTCATAAGATAAACGCTTTCGATTTCGGCATCTCGCTTGGAGACTGCTCAAACAGCACTAGTTATAATGAATTAAGATGGTATATCGACGTTATAGACGGTAAGTTCATTACCCCGAGTTCTGGAGACAATCTCGGCGCTGGAACGATAAATTATCAGATGCCTTATCAGGCGGCCGGCTTAGACAAATCCATTCCTTGGTATCAGGCTATAGGCAATCATGATAAATTTTTTATCGGTTCGTTTCCCGTCGACGCCGACCCGTCTATCGGATTAAGGCAGGCTTATCTTGCCGATACCGTCTGGGATATGCCTAATATTTTAGTGCCGTCTATTTCCTCCAATAATAATTCAGGTTCCGTTGTCTATCCCGCCTTGTTTAACGTGGAATACCTAAAAATCTTTACCCCTTCATATTATCAGGGCATATTTAACGGCCTGTCCCCTTACGGCCAAATTATCGACGAAGGGCCGCTCAGCCTTTTTTCCGCCCCTCCCGCTATAGCGCCCGACACTAACAGATACTCCTTAACCAATACCGAATGGATTCAGGAATTTTTTAACACGGCTACGACTCCGGTCGGACACGGATTTAATCTTGTAGAACCCGGGCAGCCAAGCGATTTTGCATGCTACAGTTTTTTACCTAAATCAAATATCCCTCTTAAGATTATAGTTCTTGACGACGTTCAATCTCCATTGGACGGTTCAAGCGATATTCACGGACACGGATATTTAGACGCAAACCGCTGGGCCTGGCTACAGAAAGAGCTTAGCGACGGACAAACAAATAACCAGCTTATGATAATAGCCGCCCATATCCCCATAGGCGTTATGGATATAGGTTCGGAGATGGAGTGGTGGCAAAACGAATATAATACCGCGCCCGAATATAAGAATGCCGTCGACCTTCAAGGATTAGTCGCCACGCTTCAGAACAGCACTAACCTGCTTATGTGGATAGCTGGACACAGGCATCTTAATACCGTTAAAGCTTTTGCGTCGCCGAATCCGGCAACTGCGCCCGAACAGGGATTCTGGCAAGTCGAAACCTCGTCTTTGAGAGATTTTCCGCAGCAATTCCGCACTTTCGAGATATATCTTAACAGCGATTATACCGTTTCAATAGTCACGACGAACGTGGACACGGCGGTAGCGGAAGGAACGCCGGCGGCAGATTCGCGCGGCTATGCCATTGCGACGCAGCAAATCATTCAGGAAGATAAGCACCAAAATTTAATAAATGCAGTTTATTATTCCAGCAGTCCGTCGGCACCTTCTTCTTCTTCGGTTAAAAATAACGCTATTCCGCCGTTTGATTTAACTACGCTTAAGCCCGTCGATATGAGCAGCGTACCCGTTCCAAGTATGGACCCGTCAAGACCGCAGGATAATACGGGCGACAAATCCATTCAATGGGTTGACCTGTCAAATCCGCCGGCAGGCGAAACCGCCGTTCCATACAACGCATCTTATAATGCTACACTGTTAAAACAGTTAAGTCCGGCTATGATAATCGCTTTAAAAGAGCAATTTCCGTCTCTATAATTAAATTTTGATACATTAACAAATATTATAATAATCATGAAAATTTATAAAAGATATCATCCTGCAATATGGTTAATTTTATTAATTCCCATAATAATTCTTTCTTTCGGAATAAAATATTATAACAACAACAGAATTATTTTTGGAATAAGTTCAATGGTATGGTTTTTTATATTAATGGATATACTGACCGTAATTTTGACTTATATTGCGTATCTAATAGAAAAAAGAAACATAATAAATATTAAAAAATTAAAATCAAAAAATGAACAAGATTAACATTCCTATTATCATTATCTTTTTGTTTTTATCTTTAATCGCCCTTGTGGGATTTTTAGCTAAAAGATTTGAATCAAGTAAAATAGAAAGTTTAGCTGAATGGTCTTTCGCAGGCAAAAGATTCGGCGCTCTTATAGTGTGGTTTCTTCTTGGCGGAGATATATATACGGCATATACATTATTAGCAGTACCTGGGCTTGTTTACAATTCAGGTGTTTTTGCTTTTTTTGCCATATCTTATGTAATAATGGAATATCCTATACTTTTTTTAACTATTCCAAGGTTATGGAATGTTTCAAAAAAATATAATTTTATAACGGCAGGCGATTATGTAGAAAAAGTGTTCGACAGCAAATTTCTTGCAGCCGTTGTAGCATTAGTAGGCATATTTGCCGAACTGCCATATATAGGGCTTCAAATATTTGGAATGAAATATATGCTATCTATATGCGGACTCAAGCCTGACATAGCTATCGCCGTATCGCTTGCAATAGTAATTACATTTACAATTTTTAGCGGTATAAGAGCCGCCGCCGTTACATCTTTTATAAAAGATTTTTTTATATGGGCAATGGTTTTATTTTTAGTTATATTTATCCCGATTCATTATTTTGGAGGCATCGGGGAAATGTTTCTTTGGATTAATAAAACCTATCCTTCAAAGTCGTTAATTGCACCTCAAAGCATGATAACTTTTGCAACATTAGCTTTTGGTTCTGCCGGCGCTTTATTTCTTTATCCTCATTCGATAAACGGGGCATATACTGCCAAAAGTGCTAATACTATTAGAAAAAATGCCGTTTTTATGCCTTTATACAATATAATGCTTATATCTATAACTATTTTAGGATTTGCTGCTTTATATATAGTTCCTGGAATTAAAAACTCTAACATGGCTGTGCCGATGATGTTATATAAGACTTTCGGACCGTACGTAACCGCAATTTTTGGAGGAGTAATAATATTGGGAAGTATGGTACCGGCTTCAATTATGGCATTATCTTCTGCAAATTTATTTACTAAAAATATATATCAGAATTTAATAAATCCAAATATAAGCGACGGTTTACAGAGAATAATAAGCAAAATTGCCGTAGCATTTATTATTGTTTTTTCTTTATGCTTAAGTATGATAATAAATCCTTTGCTTATAATAAAACTACAGCTTATAGGCGGTATAATAATACTACAGTTGTTTCCGTTAATCTATTTGCCTCTGTTCACCAACAGAGTTTCTAAAATACCTGCTGCAATATCTGTAATAGGTGGATTATTTGCAGTTTTTTATCTTTTATATAACACAGGTTGGAATATAATATATAAAAAAATATATATAGGTTTATGGGGGGTTTTAGTAGAAGTTATTTTATTATTGGCTTTATCGTACTTTTTTAAACCTCTCGACAATGTATCGTTAGACGATTATCTTGACGCTTAATTTTATAATATTTTTTCGTCATAATTTTTATTTAATTATGTAATTTTAATTTTTAATTTGTATAAATATATTTTTAAAATTTTTGATTAACCTTGTCTTTAAGGAGATTATTTATGAAAACTTCCGTCCTTCCCTTTAATCGCTATTATCTTTTCATTTCTTTAAGCTTTTCTATAGTATTATCCATCTTTTTTTTATCAGGCTGCGGAGGAGGAAGCTACTCTGGTACTGCTAATACTACAAATACATACATTGCAGGAAGTTCTTGTTTCGACAATGCGATTGACTCATCTGGAAACATATGGGTTGCAAACGGGGGTACAACGGCTGCAATAGTTGGAACTGCCCCAGGCGACAGTAACGTTATGAAATTCAGTCCTTCAGGTAAAGTTATAGGCACTTACGTTGCAGGAACTTTTCCTATTGGCATAGCCATAGATAAATCGGGGAACGTATGGGTGGAAAATTACGGTAACGGAACTCCTGGAACCGCTCCGGGCGACAGCAACGTTACCGAACTAAGTTCGACAGGAGCCTTAATAGGCACTTACGTTGCAGGAAGTTTTCCTGCCGGAGGTATAGCTATAGACGCATCGGGTAACGTATGGATTACTAATTGGGGGGCAGCATCAGGAAAGGCAGGAAATCCAGGGACAGGCTTACTCGACAGCAACGTTACCGAACTAAGCCCGACAGGAGCCTTAATAGGCACTTATGTTGCAGGAAGTTCTCCCGGGGGTATTGCCATAGATTCATCTGGAAACATATGGGTTGCAAACAAAGGAAATGGAACCCCAGGGACTGGCCTGCTGGATAGCAACGTTACTGAGTTGAGTTCTACAGGTATTACGATAGGCACATTCATTGCCGGAAGTCACCCTGAAGGGCTGGCCATCGATCCGTCTGGAAATGTTTGGGTGGTTAATAAAGGCAATGGAACCATAGGAACAGGCCAGTTAGACAGCAATATTACAGAATTGAGTTCTGCCGGAACGCTTATCGGGACTTATATTGTCGGAAATTACCCTGAAATAGTAGCTATAGATTCTGCGGGTAACGTTTGGGTAGCTAATGGATATAACCGCGGAATGGGAGGCACGGGTCCCGCAGAAAGCAGCATTACTGAACTTAACCCATCAGGTTCTATTATCAATACCTATACTACAGGAAATCAGCCTTACGGAATAGCAATAGACAAATCGGGAAACGTATGGATAACTAATTTTGGCAATGGATATCCGGGCACGGATATTTCCGACAGCAATATCCAGGAATATGTGAATGCGGCAAAAGGACCTCAGTATTTCCCTTATTCAGGACCGCAGTGGCCTGGCGCAGAGTAATATATTTTGCTTTTATAAGGCGATTATTTATTATCATACTCCCGACAGCGTTTGACGTAGTCGGGAGTTTTAATATTTTTGGTATAAATTAAAGAACTAAATTATTTATATCATATACGAAATAACCGTCTTTGCCCTTCTTAAAAATATCAGTAAAAAACATCGAAAACTTACTATAAAATGGTTTTGCAGGTTTAACCTTAAAACTTCCTTTATTTATTTCAAATACAGGTTTTATCTGTGCTTTTTTTATATTTAAACTTCCGCTAATATCTCCTTTGAACCAAAGCCTGCCCCTTAACGAAACTAGTTTGTAATTGCTATTGCCGACAACAGCGTCATTAGATACATTTTTAATATAGAGCATCGTTTTTAAGCTTTTAAGATTAATCGCAGGAATATTTATAAAACCTTCTTTAATGGAATTTGCTTTGACGTCTTTAAAACTTAAATTGACCGAAATCTTTTTAAAAAGCAAATAATCGAATGCGGTTGAAATAATATTTTTTACATATATATTTTTTATGTGAGCAATATCTTTTTCAGAAGAATTTTCTGAATGCCCGTAAGGAGATAGCATCGACGATTGCGACGAACTGCCGAATATTTTTATTCCGCTTAACTTTACGCCAAAAAAAAGCGCGGGAGAAATAGAATTTATCGTGGTTTTTAAACCTGTATTATCGTAAATAAACAACTCTATAGGTTTTTTAAGCTTGCCGTAAGGAAAAAAGATATACATCAGTATTATAAAAAAAACAAGAAATATAAAAATATAGATAAGTCTGTATAAAATTTTTAAAACTTTTTCTTTGTTTTCCATGTTTAGTTATTAATTTTCACTATTTATTTATTAACGAACTCATTTCAAAAATAGGAAGCATTATGGATATTACTATAAAACCTACGATTAACCCCATAAACACTACCATCGCCGGTTCAAGGGCGGACGTCAAAGACGTTATATAGAAATCTATCTCGCTTTTCATTATATTTGACGCCGTTAGCAACATTTCTTCTATATTGGAACTTTTCTCGCCGGCTTTTATCATTTTTAAAAATATAGGAGGATAAATATTTGATGTGGAAAGCGGACCCGACAACCCTTTACCCTCCTCGAGGCTTTTGTTTGCTGTTAAAATAGCATCTTTAAGCAGCGTATTTTTAAAATTAGCCGAAGCGATATATATAGCCCTGTTTAAATTTATACCGTTAGTCAAGAGCATGGAAAGGCTTTGAGAAAAAAGATTAACTTCGTTTAATACGGTAAATTTTCCTAAAACGGGGATTTTTAAAAGTATTCCGTCTATTTTGCGCTTTCCTTTAGCCGTATTTATATATTTTTTTAAAAATATATAAATAGCTAAAATTAATAATAAAAAGACTAATAAATAATGTGAAAATAAGAAACTTCCAAACAATACTATTCTGGTCGGCAAAGGAAGATTATGATGCATAGATTTAAATATTTTTGAAATAATAGGAACTACGTAAACTACTATATAAAATAAAATCAAAAATCCCACTGCCGACATTATTATAGGATACACAAGCGAAGCTTTGATTTTTTTTAATGTATTGTATTTTTCTTCCAGATAAGAAGCGACTTTATTTAAAACTGGGGCAAGGGACCCGGATTCCTCGCCCGCCCTTACTGAAGAAACGATAAGATTTGAAAATGTGGACGGATAAGATGACAAACATTCCGAAAAGGATTTGCCTTCCTTAATATTTAATGAGATTTCCGATATAATTTTTTTAAAATAATTGTTTTTTATATCGTTTTTTTGTTCGTAAAGAGCCTCGTATAAAGGTATTCCGGAATTTATTAAAGAATAAAGCTCTTTAAAAAACAAAACAATGTCAGTCTGGGACGGTTTTTTTTCTACATTGCTATTTAATAATTTATATAATTTTAATAGAGAATTTTGAATTGATTGTTTTATCGAACCCGTGTCAAGATTAGCAGGAGCATGACCTTTGCCATATTTATCGCCTAATAAAATATCTGGCGTTTTTAGTGGCCGGTCAACTTCATTAGCTAAAAAAATATGCGTTATATATATACCTTTACTTTTTAAAGAGATAATAGCATCCTGCTTGCTTCCGGATTCTATAAAGCCCTTGGCTTTTGAACCCTTTACGTTTAAGCCCGTATAACTAAAAATTGGCATATATTTAACATATATTTAATATTTATTTTATAACTCATTTGATTTTCCAACTTTCTATAGGTGCATCTTTGCCTTTACCACCTGGCGTGCCGGTTGGTCCGTAGGATATTATTATATAATGTCCGTGCTTGGAAGGAGAAACGTAAATATATTTGTTGCCCCACGGGTCGTTTGGAATATGGCTTAGATATCCCCCCTTTTGATAATGTTTTGGAATTGGAGGGATTGCAGGCTTCTTAACAAGCGCCTCAAGGCCCTGGTCGGTAGCAGGATAGTTTCCATTTTGTAGTTTATATAAAGCAAGAGCGGTTTCGAAGTTTTTAATCTGTGCGACTACTGCCGTTTCTTTAGCTTTGTGCGGAGCAAACATTATTCTGGGAACTATAATAGTTGCAAGGATAGCTATAATTACGAGCACTATTAAAAGTTCGATTAAAGTAAAACCTGCTTTTGAATTTAATTTTAAGTTATCGCTACTATTATTATTTTTCATAATATTTTTTAAACGATTAAATTTCATGGATATTTATTTTACAATTTTGCTGCCGATAATTATTTTATATTTTAATAAAATCCATTATAAAAATCTACATACTAAATTGATATTTAAATTTTTTTATTCTTCCGTTTATAAAAAGTCCGAATTTTAACTTTATTGCTTCAGGGACTGAATTATAGCTTGCATAATTAAATTTTTCCAGCCATAAGCCGTTATAATAATATTTTATATTTAAAAAAGTTAAATTTCTTGCTATTACGACCCTGTCTAAAGAAATTTTTACGTTACCGCCTTTTCTTTTGAAAAAAGACTGTTCGTATATGAGTTCATAAATTTTTTTTGCGGAATTATTTTTTTTATTTATGTTTTTATTTTTTAACCTTTTTAAATAAAAATAGTTTACGTTTTCTTTAGACTCGTTTTTTGAAAAAGGCACGGGTGTTTTAGAAAGACCTGAAAAATATAAAAAAGATAATTTTTGTCCGTCATTTTTCCCGCCTTTATTGTAAGAGGCTATAAACACGGGATATAAATAATTAAATTCGGTTATTTTTTTATGAAATTGGGTAAAAATTAAATTAGCTTCAATATAAGGTTTACCGGAGTTTACGGCTAAACTTCTGTTTCTAATTGTTGTTTTAAATATAAAGTATAAAAACAGAAGTATTATTGCCAAAACAACCATAGCTACAAGAGTTTCTAGCAATGTAAACGCAGTTTCTGGTAAAATATGGCGTTTTAATATCAACCGGTTTTTTTCATATTTATCTATTAAGATAGTTTTCAATTGCAGTTCTCGCTTAGATTTCTTAAAAGCCTATAATAGTGTTTCTGTTTTTTTTCAAAAAAGTGGTTTTTGCTCTTTATACAAGTAAATCAGACGCCTTTATTTAAGACGCATTTATCTAATAACTTGATTCATTGAGCCGTTGATGACCTGAATACGGAAAGTACTACGAACCAGTTGCATCGTTTAAGGACCTAAACCGCCGGTAATTGTTCCTGATATTGATATAAAATACAAATTGAAAAAAAATGATAAAAATGGATTGTTTTAAGATTGATTATGTTGTATTATTTAATATTGTTATTATTTCTAACATTGCTCTTATTGTCTAAAATTACATTTTCATTAAATTAAATTATCGGTATAATGTCAAGACAAAAAAATAAATTAAAAATTAAAACTTTAATATTAACATTATTTATATTTCTATTTATTTCGTTTCTTAAGGGGTTTACTGCTTTAGCTTATGCGCAGCCGCTCAATCGATCTCATAACATACCTAAAAACGGCTTTATTTATCTTAACTTTAGAAATATTGCAATTCCTACGCTAGTAGATTTTATATCTAAAATTACGCATAAAAACTTTATTTATTCTGGAAAACTTCAGGGAAGGGTTACGATTATTTCTTCTAAGAAGATTTCTATCGCAGAGGCGTATAAAGTATTTCTTACAGCATTATCTTATAAGGGATTCACTATTATAAAAAGAAACGGGGTTTATAAAATAGTACAGTCTTCTTCGGCAAGGCAAAACGCCGTTCCGGTTAACGTTAGAAATTTAAGCGGACATCAGTTCGAAACGCAGATAATAAGAATAAATTATATGAACGTGCAAAGTATGGCGAGCATTTTAATACCGCTTCTTTCGCCGTCTGCCAACATTCAGGCATATCCTTTGACTAATTCGCTTATTATAACCGATTATGCTTCGGATATAAGAAAAGCGGATAAAATAATAAAAGCTTTAGACGTACCCAATTACGGACAAAAAATAGGGATAGTTCCGGTAAAATACGTAAAGATTTCTAAGATTGCGTCTGTTTTAAATACAATATATACCGGCTCCGCCGCTACGAATTTTTCGGTTCCTAATATTAACTCACAGTTCGTAAGAATAATTCCGTATCTGTCGGCTAATTCGATAATAGTTATGGCTACCCCGCCAAATTTCAAGAAAATTATTAAATTAATAAAATCTTTAGATGAAAGTTCAAATAACCAGTCATTAAAAACTTACGTTTATAAACTTAAATACGCAAAAGCTACTACTATATCTAAAATTTTAGTTAATATGATTTCCCACGCTAAAACGCTGATGAAAACTGGCAAACAAGTTGTAAATCCGCACTTTCAAGCAGGTCGTCCGCCTATACTAAAAGGTCAACAAAATGCTCAAAAAACGACGGCCTACGGCGCAGGAATATCGGCTACGGGAAAAGCGGTTATAATACCTGATAAAGAGGAAAATTCGCTAATAATAGAAACTACGCCGGCCCAATACGGTTCTTTGGCTAAAGTCATTAAAAAATTAGATAAAAAAAGAAAACAGGTATTCGTTCAAGTTATAATAGCCGAAGTTAACTTAACCAAATCTTCGGAAATAGGTACTCAATATTATGGTTCTAAAGGAAATTTTTTAGGCGATGCAAATTATAACATGAGTCAGGGCATATCTAGCTTTTTGTCTAATCCATTTACGACTTCTGGTTTGATTGCCGGTGCGGCAGGTGGCTCAATAACTTTGCCGATAGGACCTAACGGGACTTCTGAAACTGTACCGTCGTTTGCCGCGCTTTTTCAGCTTATCGCTACGAACTCGGCTGTAAACGTATTGTCGGCTCCGGACATCCTTACTTTAGACAATCAAAATGCTTCCATAATGGTCGGAGAAAACGTTCCCTTTATAACTTCTTCAGCAACGAGCCAGTTTGATTTACAAAATATCGTTACTCAGGTAGAAAGGCAAAACGTTGGCGTAAAACTAAAAATCACGCCGACTATAAATTTGGGAAATTATTTAACTTTAAAAATATATGCTAAAATTTCTTCAATAATTCCAAATCCATCAGGGTTAAGCGCTAACGAGGTAGGACCTACTACTTCTAATAGATATATAAAAACAAAAATTATGATAAAAAATAATCAGACAGTTATAATTGGAGGACTGATTCAAAATACTGTCAACAATTCGACTACCGGAATTCCGCTGCTTGACGATATACCTTTTTTAGGTTATTTATTTAAAAACAAAAGCAGTTCTGTAGAAAAAGACAATTTAGTCATACTGATATCGCCAAAAATTATTTTGTCTACTAAAACGCTTTTAGGCATAACTAATGAACACAATAAAAGCTTTTTAAATACATTTAAAAACTCGAAAGAGCCTCTTCCAGGTGTTAAAAAAATGATTGTGGTATCTCCAAACTACGTAAAAAAATAAAATTAAACCTGAAAAATGAATCTTCCCGAATATTTTCAAAATGAAAGCGTCCGCAATATTATAAGGGAAAACTTTTCTTCGATTTATTTAAAAAAAAATCTTATACTTCCTATTCCATATCCAGATAATTCCGGATGTACCGTCGTTATTACTCAAAAAACAAAGTTTGACGCAATAAAAGACGTTTTAATGCAAATGGAAATTACAGATAAAAATTCAATTTCGGTACTAGAAGAAGAACTGATAAATTATATAAACTCGATATACGATACCACTTTAGATTCCATTAGCAATAAAAATGGGATTAATACCCAAAATGGCAAGTCGATTAAGGAAGATGAAACTATTGGATCCGACGATTTAAAAAGTTTCGAACATATCGATATAATAGACGAAAACTCCGACGCTCCAGCTATAAAATTTATAAATATTATAATACTCGAAGCGCTCAAAGAAAACGCCTCGGACATTCATATAGAACCATTTCAAGATTATTTGTCAGTAAAGTTCAGGATTGACGGCTCTTTAAACGAAAAAATAAGGCCTCAGATTAATTTAAAAAACAGTATAGTTTCAAGAATAAAGGTTATGGCGGGACTCGATATTGCTGAAAAAAGGCTTCCTCAGGACGGAAGAATTCAGCTCGTGGCAAGAAATAAAAACATAGATATAAGGGTTTCTATAGTTCCGACTATTTTTGGAGAAAGAGTAGTTCTAAGACTTTTAGACAAATCTTTGGACATTTACGACATTACCGAAATTGGCATTGATAAAAAATTTTTGTCTGCAGTAAAAAACTCTCTGTCTAAATCTACTGGTATGATTATCTCGACGGGTCCGACGGGCTCAGGAAAAACTACTACGCTTTATTCGTTTATAAAAGAAATAATTAAAACACATCCTGACAAAAATATTTTAACGATCGAAGACCCTGTAGAATATCAGATTAAAGGCATCTCTCAGATAAACGTCAATAATAAAATCGCTCTAACTTTTGCTAAAGGTTTGAGGCACATATTAAGACAGGATCCGGACGTTATAATGATAGGAGAGATAAGGGATTCTGAAACTGCAGAAATTGCTATACAATCTGCAATGACTGGGCATTTCGTGCTTTCTACTCTCCATACCAACGATTCGGCAAGCGCTTTTGCAAGACTGATCGATATGGGCGCAGAACCTTTTTTAATAGCATCTTCAATCTCTATAGTTTTTGCACAGCGACTTTTAAGAAAAATATGTCCGAATTGCAAAGAATCTTATGAACTTAACGAAGAAGATATAAAGCTTTTAATTTCCGGCGAACAGTTCGAAATAGTGCCAGAAATAAATAAAATGCTTTCACAAAATACGTTTTACAAACAAAAAGGTTGCAAAGAATGTAATTTTACCGGATATAAAGGCAGAACGGCAATATATGAAATCCTTGAAGTAAATGACGATATAAGGTCTTTAATTATGGCTAAGGCAAGTTCTCAAGAGATAAAAATAAAAGCTGTAAATTATGGAATGAGCAGTTTAAGAGCTGAAGCGATAAGAAAATTTGCTTCAGGCCTTACATCTTTAACCGAAGTTGTAAGAGTATCAGAAGAGGACTAATGATTTTAACGTAACGCCGCTTTCCGGACCGCGATCTTTCTTAAAAACGGTTATTTTTATTACGTAAACGCCGGGATATGAAGTTTTAGATATTTTTTTCTGTGCCTTATACTCTTTTACGCCTGATATATTTTCCTGTTTATTAGTTATAGATATATCGTTAGATAAAAAAACATTAGACATTATATTCTTAGCAAGAATAGTTTCATATGCGACGTCATTCGTATAACCGTAATCGCTTACCGCTCTTGCCTGAGAAACAAGAAGAGGTATTAAAGCTATACCGAGTATTACTAAGGCGATTAAAACTTCTATGAGGGTAAAACCGCTATTGCCGTTATTATTTTTTAAAGTAAACCGAAACATGAAGCTAAAGCCGAAAGGTCGTTTTTTTATCCTCTTTATTAACATTACATTATTTATTATTCAATTTTATAATTTAAAGTTATATTTTGAGCACCGCGCGTCATGTTTATAAACACGCTGTTTTCGTTCATAAGTCCAGATAACAAGTTTACGGCTTCCTGAGGGCTTGAAAGAGGAGTGCCGTTTATAGACTTTATTATATCACCAGGTTGAAATCCCATATATGCGAAAATACCTGTTGGAACTAAGGTAAGCACTTTGAATCCCGTTATCCTGCCGCCTATGATATCTGGAACGGCATGCATCTGGGTAAAAATTGAATTTAAATCCCGCTTTTTAATTTTAGACCTGTCGATTAAATATGAAAAATGTCCGGTTTTTTTAATAGCCGAACTTAACGGAGAAAGCGGGTTCTCCGACTGAGCCGTATTATGCGGGTAACCGACTGATATGTTTGACGCCGAACCGTTTTCGTTTTTTATTTTAGCTAAGGGTATACTAAATTTTTTACCGAAACCGGAAATTATTACGCTTTTTAAGTTTATTGTGGTTAAATAGTATCCGCGCCTTACTTCTGCGCCAATAGGTAAAAACAGTTCTTTACCGGTTTCCTTATTTATAAAAAATGCGTAATTTAAATTTCCGCTGATAGTACCTATTAAAGTTAAATTTAAAGACGGCATGAATCCATTAGAATTAAAATTCAAAAGGGAACCGTTTATAACGGCATCAAACGGATTATATTTTAAAATGTTTTCATAACGTTCTATGCTTATACGTTTCTGCATGAAGTTTGAATTTCGGGATGTTCTATAAGTTATACCGGAAAATTTCAAATCGTATTTGAATACTTTATATTTAATAAAATTTATAGCAAAATTGCTTGCAAAAAAAGATAATATTAAAATTATAGAAAGTTTGAATAAAAATTTATATATTGTGTTTTTGTTTTTTAAAAAAACTGATAAGCTATTTATATTATTAAATAAAAAACTTTTAATTTTTATATCCTTAAACTTATTCATTTTTTTAATGCTATATCGAATTTTATATTTCCTTTAGAATTTTTATAAGATTTTAAAACATCTACGACGAAATGTTTCTGTTTTAAAGAAACTTCTAATTTATGCATATTTTTATAACCTAAAACGCTGCCTCTAAAATTTAACTTTTTGAAGGAATAGTTTATTTGATAGATTTTTAAACTATTAACGCTGCGCTTTACTTCCGAAATATAATTTAAAAAATTAAGGAAAATATTATTTTCACCGCCAACTCCGTAATTTTCTTTAACTCCATCATAATATGACTTTATTTCATATCTCGGTTCGTAAAATACTTTTTGACCAGGCATATATTTTCCGAGTATTAAATTTATCTTTCTGCTGATATCTGCTTTTTCGGCATTTTTATAATAGTTTTCCTCGATTAATCCTGCCGTAGCAAATATTAATATTAAAGCGGCGAACAAAACGGCGTAAACGAACTTACGGCTAGAGTTTTTTGAGGAAAAAGAACCGCTTTTGGTAATAATATCAGAAACGGTAATATATTCTAATATATTTAGGTTTAAGATATTGCCTGCTAAATTCAAAAATGCTTTAAGTATTTGTTTTTGTTTATCATCTATTAAGAAAAATAAATCAGAGTAAATATCGTCTGTAGAAGAAAATATTTCGCGTGCTTTCTCATTTAAGTCTATTGTATTGATTGAGTTAATTTCTTTTTTTGCTGCTTCGCCCTCATAATTTAAATCTAGAATTTGCGAGACTTTTTCTTTTCTGTAAAGAACGCCCGTAGATTTATTAAAATAACTGTATCTCAACAAAAATTGTTCATCGCTTTCAGAGTAAAAGCGTTTTCCTATGCTGCATAACGTCGAAAACGGAAAATATATTTTCATGCCGCCAAGTTTGTTATAGTTATATTTATTTATTAATTCGGCTATAATCTTCTTTTTTGCATACTCTATTAATAAAGTATGTTCGGATATTTTGTGTTTTAAGATAATTAATTCTTCAGTATTTAAAGGTGTTAATTCTTCAACAGCGCTTTTTGCAAGCATATCGGTATTTACTCTGCCATTTAATTTAAACGGATAAGTTGCTATTTTAAAAGATACTATTTCCGAAGGCAATATTAATGATATTTTCTCATCCCCTAAGTCTAAGTTTTGCGAAGAAGACAATTCTTCAAAATAGGTGCCTTTTCTGCCTTTACCAGTAATACGCCTAACGCCGTAAATACTGCCGTTTGCTATTTTTATTGCAATATTAGATGTATTTATTTCCATATGTAATATATTTATATATGTTTATTATTTATCCTTTATTGAATTTCCTTAATCCACCGTTAGAATCTTTAAGAATTAATTTTAATACTTGTTGAAATTCTTTATATTGATTTTATTTGCTTTATTCATAAAGGTATTATAACACAAAAATTTTATTGAAATTAACAAATCAGGTTTAAGTCTGTCCACGCTTAAAAATATTCATAAAATTTTAATAAAAAACTGTGAGGGGTCGTATCTAAAATTTATTGATTTTCGATAAATTCTATTAAAATTTGATAAATATGTCAAAAAAAAGGGGGGGTAATTAGCTTGAAAGACTTAAATACTGCGGTTTTAAGTGGTGGCGGTGCAGGGACTTGAACCCCGGACACTACGGATATGAGCCGGAGAAGCTGACTTATAACTTATTGAAATTACAATGTAATTTTATAAGCTGGCGAAAACAGTAGCTAATGAGTAGCTACCGCCCCGGTGAAATTCTCAACACCCGCTCTCAGCCTTTATCGTTTTTAATTATAATATTTTACAATATTATTGTCAAAAACTAAACTTGGATAAATTTTTTTATTTTTTACTTGACAAACTAAATAGATAACGATAGACTTATTATTAATAAGATAACTCGTTATGCATTTAAGAGGTAAAATAAAAATGAAGAA
Source organism: bacterium (assembly GCA_021777135.1). Classification (GTDB taxonomy): domain Bacteria; phylum SZUA-79; class SZUA-79; order Acidulodesulfobacterales; family Acidulodesulfobacteraceae; genus Acidulodesulfobacterium_A. Next base: position 166,096 of record JAJYDX010000003.1, read on the forward strand.
ATTATTAACTCTTGCAGAATGCGCGAAGACACTCGGTATCCACGAACAGACCGTCTATACATTAATTAAGGAACGGAAAATCGCATTTACGAGGATTCGTTACAGGTATTATTTCCTGGAGAGCGACATTGACCGTTTCATTCAAAAAAACAGGGTGAAAGAAATCCGATAAATATTACTTGACAAGATAAAAAGAAAACGGAAAAAGGAGGCTTAATCATGCCTAAAAAGTTTTTTGTCCAAACCGGCAAGGCTACGTTAAAATACAAGTCCGGACATGAAATCCCGGCCTTGCAAGCCTGGTTCCGGACCGCCTTGGCGGAAGGCCGGAAATTCGACAGGAAAAATCTAAAAACCGCCGGCGGAAAATTCATAGGGGTTTCCGACCTCGTAAAGGCCAGAAATCTCGACATTGCCCGAGAGACTTTTAAACGCCAAAAACGCCGTCTTACTTCGCCGGATTCCCCCCTTGCTCAGCTCGCCGAAAAATATTCCATTCCGCCCAAATCCCTGGCCGGCCTGTTTCTTACCAGTTCCAAAAGAAAAAACGTGGCACGAAGCGAAAACCTCGTAATCGCCAACACGTCCAAAGGCCGCGCCGCCCTGCAAAAAATCATGGATATCGCGTATAAGGACATGGCCGATAAAATTGGAAAAATTCCGTATATCTTTAACCCGGATATCAACTATAATGTCGCCTATGCCGAAAAAATCGCGAGTGCGCTCATTCAAATTTTAGACAAAGCCGTCCCTGGCTTTGCTCTTTTGCGCTCTAATACAATCTCAAAGGCCATAGACGATTACGAAAATAACCGCCACGGCGCCGGACGGCGGTAGTTACTTCCCGCCCTTTCCCCTCGGTAAAAGACTAAAGGGTCGCGCTTTTTTCTGAGAAAAAAGCTACCCCTTAAACCCCAGCAAAAAAGCAGTTATGGGGGGTTCGCCTTTCTCTGTTTTCTCACCGCAGAAAAGAAAGAGAAAGGCTACCCCCCAACCCCCCCAGCCAAAGAGAAAAAAGGCTCGGATGTGTCCCCCGTCGTCCAGGCTTCGCTTCCCGTTGGTCGCTTCGCAAAAACCCTGCATTGCCGGCTTGCTTCGCCTGCGGCTTCGCTCGGAGTGCCGGACGGCGGTAGACTGCTTCGAATGTCGTATGCGTTTTTATCTGTTTTCCCGAATACCCGTCCGGCTTTGCCGGAATTTGACACTGCACGAAATTACCTTAAAAGACAAAAGAGAATATGATTGAACAAGGGGAGTTTGCTTTTGGCGCGCGGAGGGAACCCGCCGTCAGGCAAGCGTAGCGAGCCGGACGGAAGGGGCGCGCCTCTAATATTCCCGACCCGCCGAGGCTCGACGATAAGCGCAGCGAGTCGTCGAGAGCGGGGAGGGAACGAACAAATTTTGACCGAAGTCTTGCGCCGGAGGCTCAAGCGGCTTTGCGCAAGCAAAGGCGGTTGAGAGGCGCAAGCGGCTTTGCGCAAGCAAAGGCGGTTGAGAGGCGCAAGCGGCTTTGCGCAAGCAAAGGCGGTTGAGAGGCGCAAGCGAGGTCAAAATTTCTCGAAGCGGCAACCCGAAGCGAAGCGAAGGGTTGTCCGCGCGGGGTTATGCATTTGTTAATGTGTGCCTTTTTTGTCCCCCCCCCTGTAGGGGGAGGACAAAAAAGGACAAAGGCGCAAAGCGGCTTTGAACATAAACAAATGCATAACCCCGCGCGGACGTGCCGCAAGAGGTAGGACAAACAACGAAAAAATGGCAACGCCATTTTAGGCGCGTTTTTTTGCGCCGGTTCGTTAAGTTTGGACTACCCCTCCCCGTAAGGCAATAAACGCCAACGGCGTTTAAGGGAGCGCTTGCGCGACCGGTTGCCTTGCCGACCGTCCTGCGCTTGCGAAGGCTTTAAACCCGCTTGCCGGGTTTGAAACCGCAGCCAGCAGGACAACCAATACCCCCCCCCTACAGAGGCGGGGAGAAAGAAAAAACCCAGCCGCCGAAAAAGTTATCCAAGGGAATTAGATAGGGGTTATCCCTTGTCTTTTCGGGGATAACCCTGTTTAATTCCCGGACGGACGGTTTAGGGCTTATCCATGGCGGCTTTATGCTGTGGGTAAGCCCGTTAAAAATCGGACGTGGATAACTTTTTAATCTAAATTATTTCTTCACCGGCTTTTTGATTTTCTTTTCGCCTTTTTCCTTTATTCTTTTTATTCTCTTGCTTTTATACATCTGTATCATATCCACGACCGCCGGGATAGGCTTGCCGGTCCTTTCGGATATCTCGTTTATGGAGATTCCTTTCTCGTGCATTTCCAGCACTATTTTCGGCAGTTCGTTCTTGAACTTCTCCCTCTCCTCGGTAAACCACTCCCATAATCCGGCGGCACGGATTATCTGGCTTATCCTTGCCCTCGACGTTCCCATCTCCCTACCGACCGCTGCGGCGTTGAATTTGTGCTTAACCAGAAGGGCCTTTATCTTTTCCGGGGAGTATTTCCCGGAAGGGGCTTTGTCGTTAGAATACTTATATATGACGCTTGTGGAAATTTTAAGCTTCCCTGCTATCTCCCCGCCCGAATATCCTTCCTCCCTGAGTTTCTTTATTTTGTTTATAGTTTTTTCTGGTAAGGGTATCCTTCTGCCTTCCATGGGAAGGGTAAACCCTTCCTGGCGCAGATACTTCCTGACTGACCACACGCTTATACCGAGTTCAAGAGATATTTTCTCAATGGAAAGTCCGTCTTTCCGCAATTTGATTATCCTGTCCGTTATTGTTTTGGGCAACGGCGGATTGCCCAAAGGTTCGGCCAGGCCGCACTCCCTTCTTTTATTGCTTATGGTAGCCACGCTGACGCCTAATATTCTGGCCGTTTCGGTAGCGGGTATTCCTTTGTATTTTTTTAATAATTCACAGGTTATCATAATTTAACCCCTATGATTGTTTATATAATTTATACAATATACAACGTAAGTATATTTTATCGATTTTAACTTAACTTGTCAATTTAACGTATTTCTATTGCATTCATTTTCAGTCTATTTGTGAAAGTAAAATACCGAGATGGGATATCCAAGGGGTAAAATCCGGATGTTGTTATCCAAAAAATTCCTTTACTACTTTAAAGAATATTATTTGTGAAAGCAATTTTGCAATTTCCTTTGTTTTATAATATAATCTGAAGTAATTTTTCAAACAAAATTAGAGCGATAAAGGCTGCGGATGAGATTTTCGTGCCGGTAAGAATTGGGGTTTTATAATGCTTGTAATTTGCCTTTATTTGAATAAAACTGTGGTTATTGATAAACTACCGTTACTATTATAAATATAAACATAAAATGGTTTTGTACCTCATTTTATTTAAGTAGGAGATGTTTTATGTATCTTAATAAAATAAATTATAAAGAATCAGTTAATAGCAGAATTGATTGGAACCTTAATGAATTTACTTTAAAAGATATAAATCTAATTGTCGGCAAAAATGCTTCTGGAAAAACAAGAATGCTAAATGTTATTAGCAGTATTGCTCAAATAATTTCCGGACGCCCATTACCAACAGGAAATTTTGAAGTTTCATTTAAATTTTACGAAGAAAATAATATAGAATATATATTTAAATTTAAATGTATTAATGGTAAGGTAGCCGAAGAACAATTTATCAAGAACAATACTACACTTTTAACCAGGGATAATGAAGGCAAAGGAGATGTATTTTATGAGGAACAAAACGAAAAAATTAAGTTTCAGGTTCCTAAGAATATCCTTGCTTCGACTTTAAAAAAAGATATAATTCAACAACCATACCTGATAGATTTATTCCATTGGGCCGACATGCTCATACATTATCACTTTGCTACTCAATCTGCCCAGAATGTGTTTTTTATTGATTCTCCAGAAAAACCAGCTGCTAATTTAAATTTCAAAGATGAAAATAGTGTTGTTGCTATATTCAATGCAGCTGTTAAGGAAAATAAAAATTTTTCTGAGTTAATTATTCAGGACATGAATAAGATAGGATATCACATAAAAAGCATAACTCTTTCACCTGTTGATATTAATATTATGGGAGGACTTCCCCCAACCATTAAGGGCGAAATTTTAGCATTTAACATAAATGAGCAAGGCCTATATAAACAAATAAGCCAGGGTGAAATATCGCAAGGTATGTTCCGTGCTCTTGTTCTTATTGTTAACATTAATTATCTCCTTACAAAGGAAGGTCAGTATTGTATTCTCATAGATGATATTGGAGAGGGATTGGATTTCGAAAGGGCTTCGGCATTAATTAAGCTTCTTATAGATAAGTTATCGGGTTCCTCCGTGCAATTAATAATGACTACAAACGATAGGTTTATCATGAACAGTGTTCCCCTTAAATATTGGTCTATAATAGACAGACGTGGTGCCGATATAAAGGTGTTCAACTACGAAAATACAAAGGAAATTTTTGAAGAATTTGCTTTTACCGGTCTCTCAAATTTTGACTTTTTTTCGACTGAATTCTATGAAAAGGGGTTTGGCGAAGAAAAATGAAGAAACTCGCGCTTTTCGTAGAAGGCCTCACAGAACAATTGTTTTTGGAAAAGCTGTTTATTGAAATTGCCGGGGCTAAAAATATTATAATAGTATCAAAAATGTGTTATAAAACACGTAATGGCAAAAGGGTATTTAAAGAAATCAAGGCAACCGGAGCTTCTACTAAAGAACGAGAGTATTACGTTCTAATAAATGATTCAGGTGGCGAAAGTTCTGTCAATTCAGATATTAGAGATAGCTGCGAATCTCTTTCTAAAGCAGGTTATGAAAAAATATTAGGTCTTAGAGATGTCGCTCCGAATTGGGCATATACAGATATCCCAAAATTAGAAAGGTCTTTAAGGTATGGAATACCTACAAAATTTATTCCTTTTAATATTCTTTTAGCCGTAATGGAAGTTGAAGCTTGGTTCGTTGCAGAGACTACCCATTACGGAAAAATTGACCCCAATATTACATTGTCAAAAATAATAGACCTGCTTTCCTTTAATCCCAAAATAGATGATGTCGAGAAAAGGCCTATGCCTTCTGAGGACCTTGATAAAATATACAATATAGCTAAAAAGGCTTACCCGAAAAAAAAGAATAGGCGACAGATAACTCGAACAATCAATGCTATAGATTATAATGAAATTTATTTTAACCTTAGAAGTCGCATATATAGATTAAATCGTCTAATAAGCGAGATAGACGATTTTCTTCAATAGGGTCCCCTATTCATTTTTTCCAAAAACGTCGTCAACCGCTTTCTTAAGCGTATCCGGCACCAGATGGCTATATCTTTTCGTCATTTGCGTCGTCCTATGACCTAACAGTTCGCCGGTAATGTAAAGGCTCGTGCCGTTCATTACCATTTTTGAAGCAAACACGTGCCTGAGGTCGTGGATTCTTAAATCCTTTAATCCGGCGTTCCGGCAGGCGGTTGCAAATGACTTCCTGAAATTGCCTACCTTACGCCCGCGTATGTTGAAAACATACGAACAGTCCTGGACATGCTCAATATCGCTTAAAAGTTTTTTTAGGGGATTAGATATAGGCACATAGCGGTCATAGCGGGTTTTCGTCCCCTTTATCGCTATGACGCCGTTCTTCAGGTCCACGTCCTCCCACTTTAGATTTAATGCTTCTCCCTTCCGGCAACCAGTATAAACTAAGAAGAAAATAATATCCCGGGTAAGTTTGTTCGTCGTGCCGTTAATAAGTTTTTGAATATCCTCGTCGTCCAGTGTTTTTAAGCGCGTCAACGCATTTAGTTTCCGAACCTTGTCCGTTGGGTTTTTGTCTATAACCCCCAGCCCGATAAGGTAATTAAAGAAATTCTTAAGGGTTCCTATCTCGTTGTTTACCGTTTTAAACGATATGTCCTGTTCCCGCTTGCCGTTATTCTTCGGCAACGCCATTATTTCCAGTTTTCTTTGAAGTTTGTAATTCTCTATGTCTTGCTGGATAATACTTGCAACGCTTTTGCCTTTAAATGAGGGTAGGAAATGCTTGGAGTCTACAGCTTTATTTTCGATAGTTCTTCTTGAGTTTACCTGCGCGGAGAGATACTGTTGAAAAAGGGTAGCTAAATCAGCTACCGCCTTTTTTTTCAAGGTGGGAAGTTCATGCCGTTCTCTTGCCAAGTCGGTTTGTATGCCGTCCGCGATAAGCCTTGCGGAAACCTTGTCGGTAGTCCCGGTATTCCCCTGATAATGCTTTTTCTGGTGCCATATCGAGTAATACCAATTTCCGCCGGTCTTTCCGTCTTTATTTTTTTTCTGATATATTGTCGCCATTACGCCCCCGCCTGGTAGCTAATGGGTAGCTAAAAAGGGTTAATTTTAACTACTTTTATATCATTTTAACGAAAGTTCTGTCAAGTATGAAATCTGCTGAATGGCTTGTTTGCTGCGGTTTTGAGTGGTGGCGGTGCAGGGACTTGAACCCCGGACACTACGGATATGAGCCGTATGCTCTAACCGGCTGAGCTACACCGCCTTTCTAAGATAAAAATAATAGAATATTATATCAAGCAAACACTAAATATGCAATGTAAAATAAAAGAATTAGGCTAAAAATTTTCTTTAGCGGGCAATCTTATAAATCGCTATATAGCTTTTTGCTTCAGTTAACGGAGAACCTGGGTTTTCGACCACTCCGTCGGCAAGATATATATCTTTTCCTTTTCTAAATAGTGAAAATCCAGCACTATAACCTACTACAGGTTTTATTTCCCAAACCGGATAAAAACCTATTTTATTCCACGTCAAACTATAAACAGAAGTCTTAACATAATAATTAAGATTACGAAGAAAAGCTGCCTGCCTATAATTTTTTAAAGCTATGATTTCTTTTTTGCCTTTATTATTAAAGCCCGTTATTTGCGCGGGAACGTTATATATTAAGCCGCCGGTATAGGTTGAGCTTCTTGCTCCATTAAAGGAAGGTACTCTTATCTGCAAAGGAGAACCGCCATATGTTTGTGAACCGGTATATATTGTTTTTCCGGCATCGTTTATAATCATTAAGTTACCCGATTTTGACAAGGCTACAAGATAATTTTTCCCGTTTCCCTTAAAATTTCCATAAACAGTGCCGTAAAGAGTTATGCCGTTAAAAAAGGCAAGTCTTCTACTTTTTACTAAAGAACCGGTATTTTTATTGAACCTGTATATGTAAGTATTTCCACCGAACTGACCTATGGGATAATAATTCTGCCCTATAGCATAGTCGTTAAAATACCTGCCGGACGGAGCGACAGAAACAGGTTTCTGTCCGACTATGACCTTTCCTGAGCCAGGTATGCGCATAACTCTTAAAAACAAGTCGTAATTCTTAGTCAGTTTTACGAGGCTTCCGTTTCTAAAAACCAACAGATAGGATATAATCATACCAAGCCTTGACTTTGTTAAAACAATAGCATTATAGCCTTTAGAAATTTTATAAAATCCTAAATATATAGTGTTGGACCTAACAGACAGTTTATACTGCGCTAATTTTTTTAGATTTCCATCGAGAGAAAGCTTGTATAATATAACCCTGTGCCTAGTAGCTATTACTGTTTGTATGCCTCTCCTCAAAAGTTTTCCTGTACTTATGGCCTGAATTACATATTTTTTAGAGATGGTCTTTATAAGGCCGCCGCTGTTTTGAGCAAAACGTTTTATAAAAATAGAACTCTTAATCTTTCTATGCGCTGGCGAAACATACGTAGCCTCAGGAGCTTGAACCGCGACGGTTTTTGTAATAATCTCATTTCTAATCGTGGCGGATAAATGATTTATATCGTCGATTATCAAGTTTGTACCCTGCGCCTGAAAATGGTTCCTGTATATCACCTTATTATTGGCGGAGTCGAAAACGTTGGACTGTATAACAAATATTCTTCCTATCTTAACAATCCTCCCGTAAATAATGTAATCAGCCTTAAAATATTTTGAAATGTTCGAAAGATTTTGCGAAGAAAAACTTATGCTCTTGCTTTTAAGATACGAAGATATATCCGAATGCCTAACAATACCTATATTTTTGGATGCCAAATCTGAGCCTAAAATTAATGAAATACTGTTTCCAATGTATAAATATTTTTTGTAATGCGTAGAAATAATTTTATAGGGCATAATTCCTACAACGGTTTTTGCAGAGGCTATTTTAATATTTAATAAACATAAGGCTGTAACTATAAGAGTGAAAATGAAAAAACTTTTAATGAATGATATTTTATACAATTAAGCCTCCATATTTGTATTATATTTATCGCCTATATAAAAAAATTATGTTTAATTTTTACATAATTAAATAAATTTGTCAATCTATCTAACCTAATTAATCCTTGTAAAAGGAATTGATTTAATGATATCTTATAAAATTTAAATAAACTTTTATTAAAATATCTCCATAAAATATATAAAATATAGACGCAAGGGAAAGAAATGGTCCAAAAGGAATCTTAAAGTCATTTAAATTAATATTAAAAGCATCTTTTTTTGACTTTATTTTTATAAATTTTTGAATTATAAAAAATAAAATAAAACCTGCCAGTGCTAAAACAGCTCCACCAAAAATACTAAAAACTGCACCTCTCAAGCCCAAAAATGCGCCGATTCCAGCAATTAATTTAATATCTCCACCGCCTAGCCCCTCTTTTTTCTTAACAATTTCGTAAATAAGAGCTATGAAATAAAAAAACAATCCTGCCGCCAAAAAACCGTATAATGGAAACAAAAAAGGCTTTCCAAGGAAGAAAATATTTAAAGCAAATCCAAAAATTATAAGCAGAATATTTAAAACGTCTGGGATTATTTTATTGAATAAATCAATAAATGCAATAGGAATTATCGTTAATATAAAAATAAGGTAAAAAATAAAATATCTAAGATTTCCATAAAGATAATCTTTAAAATATCTTATGTCATAAATATTAATTTTATAAAAAAAATAAGCTTTATAAAAAAATTTTAAAAACAATAAATAAATTAATAATGCTGAAATTAATTCTATAGCAGGATAAACTAAAGAAATTTTACCTCTACATTTCCTGCATCTGCCATTTAAAATTACATAGCTTAATACTGGAATATTGTCGTAAAATTTTATTTTATAACCGCAATTAGGACAGGATGAAGCAGGATATACGATGGAATAACTTTTAGGAAGTCTATATATAACTACATTTAAAAAGCTTCCTAAAGACAATCCTATAAGAAAAATAAAGATTGAAATTAAAATAAAACTTTCATTTGAAAATAAAAAATTTACGGAATTTATCTGATTTAAAACCATAAATTTATAATATATCTAAATATTTTTTTATACAAATAAAAAAATACCCCGAAATAATGATTATTATTACATTCATTATCCGGGGTAATTAAATCCGGTAACGACCTACTCTCTCATGCAGCTACCCGCATAATACCATCGGCGCGATAGGGCTTAACTTCCGTGTTCGGAATGGGAACGGGTGTTTCCCCTATGCTATAGTTACCGAAAACTTGTCTATAAATAATTGAACGAAAATTAAGCAAATTAGTACAGGATACATGGCTTTATATATATAATGATTAAGCCTCACGATCTATTAGTATCGGTAAGCTGAACACATTACTGTGCTTACACATCCGACCTATCAACCTCATAGTCTATGAGGGATCTTTAGCCGTGTTGCCACGGGGGAAATCTAATCTTAGGGGGGGCTTCCCACTTAGATGCTTTCAGCGGTTATCCCTTCCGAACATAGCTACCCAGCCATTACCACTGGCGTGATAACTGGA
>JAJYDX010000081.1 GCA_021777135.1 bacterium
TACTGGAAAAAGGCTATTTTGCCTTTTAGCATAATGGCGGCAAGCGATGCCATTTGAACGCAAAGCAGTGCAAATGCCGAAAGTTGCGGTTCTCTGCTTGCGGCGGGCAATGCCCCAGCATCATTGGTAATAGAACCTATTAAAGGGAAAGCATTTCTGCCGATATCAAGACGCTGGCCCTTCTTTAATATTCCATCTTTCCTGAACTGTTCCGACAATCGTTCAAGAGTTTTATTTGCGGAAGGGAATATACCTGTGCATTCGCAATAATTTGTAAAATCTACACTTATAGAAAATGAACTTTCAAAATCCTCAAGTAATGCAGCTATAATTTTTTCATATTTTATCCTTTGAGCAGGTTTATCCTTGGGTTTGACTTGACGGTTCAAAAAACCATTAGCAAATAGACAAACATAGGAATTCAAATGCTCATTGGCATAAGTCAACCATTTTCCATCCCCGATAACGTTTTTAAAATCTTCAACTGTCATTTCTTCAGGCGATTTTCTATTTGCTTTGACAACAGCAACCGCCAATCCCGTATCCACCAACGGATTTCCAGTCCAATTTAGTATAGCCATAAATACTTCCTTAATTTATTTATCAGGGAAACAAAAAATCTACTATAAAGTTTAAATAGTTTGCAGAAATTTACTGAATAATTTTAAATCTTTATCTACGCCTTTTAGTAACGAAGGTAATTTTTGCACTAATGGTTTAATTTTTTCGGGATTTATATTATATGTATATATATTCCTGACAAGATGCCTAAAACTTCTATAATCTTGCAGGTCATTCTTTAGTTTGCAGGAAATAACGGGCGGGCGGATATTTGGTATGTTTAAGCACATCTGAGCAAGCAATTCTTCATGCCAATTTGACGCATCGGGAATATTTTCGTCTATCTCTTTGGCAATTAATTTAAAAATCTTTTCTATTCCTGAATAAAAGCTGTGCAAATTTAATGCAACGCTATCAAAATACAAGTCGTCATTTTTATCGATTGCTTTTTCCCATGCCATTTTCACTCTCTTTGCGGCAGTAGAAATTTCATTAAGTTCTTCTAATATTCTTGCAGATAAAACGCTCCCCGTATTCATATTAAGTTAATATAATGCCCTCCGTTAAGATAGCGGTTTTTATCGATTCTTTGCAATCGTTAAAATCTACTAAATCCACATTCCATTTACTGCTATAGCCTGTTGCATAGGCAGCGGCTTTGTAAAATATTTTGTCCGGTATGCCCCATACCGCAATATCTATGTCAGAATTTTTAATCATTTTATTTTTTGCAAGAGAGCCGAATAACATAACTTTGTCGGCTTGAAATTTATCGATCAGTCCTTTACCGATAGCTTCAGCGATTTTTATTGCATCTTTAATGTCGGATTCGGACAGATAAAAACTTTTCCCTGAAAAAGGTCTGTAATTTTTACAAGATTGGACAGTTTGGCTTTGTTTTAAAATTTCATTCATAAATTTATTTTAATTTTTTATATTATTTTATGTAATTAAATTATATCGTTTATATTTATTTTATTATTATATTTTAGCATAAATTAAACCGTCTTTACACAGCCGCACCCTATGCTCCCCTTTTCTCCAAACCCCGCCTCATAACCGATTTCGATAAGTTCGGGGTTGCCCGTTATTTCGAACGGCGCCATAAATCCGATAATTTCCGTATTCTTGAAATTTATTTTTTTTGTAATTTTCCCGCTTTTTCTGTTCATGTAATCGTTATCAATCGTGATTTTGAATTTGGATATGTCTTTATTTTCATAGAAATTACCGGAATTTTTAATATAATCGTCGGGGTCTTTTCCGTAAACAAGCCTATATTTTTTTATTAGATTTTGTTCGATAGCCTCCGAAAAACCGTCTTCCCATGGACGGATATAATGACATCCCAAATCGATGTCGCCTCCAAAAATGTCGCCGTCATTATCGATATTTTTATTTAATCCCGCTACTTCTCCCGCAAAACCATTAACGGCGGTTTTCCAAGCACCTGTTTTATCATATATTTTGCTTACCGTTATCGGCGACAGGCATGTAAAACGCATAATATCTCTAAAATCCGGCTTCTTAGCAGTCTCTACCTGTTCTATTAAAAATCTTGCCCCCATACCATCTCCCCTGTTCTCGTTCCCGATATTTATAACCTGTCCCTGCGTAAATGCCCCCGTAATTAAATGTTGTAGAAACACATCTACCGGCGAGGATATTTCCCATGCAACCTCCGCATTTTCAAAAATAATTTTATCGCCTTTAACGGAATATTTTTTACCGTTCAGCATGGAATAGGTAAAAAGTTTAAAACCTTTTTTGCTTTCCCCTATTCTGTACCCTTTGTTATGAAGAAAAGAAGAGTAGTTCCTCGAAGATGAAAAGATAAATTTATAGATAAGGCTGGTAAGGTAGTAGTTATAGTTTATCGGAAGAACGGCTTTTTTGTCTGCCGGTTTTAAAGTAAGCCTGATTCTCATTTCAGACCCTTTTATTAAAAATAAATAAAATAATTATATTTTAAATTTTAATAGAGATTCTCTATTATTTCAAGTAAATAAATTATAATAAATTTTAATTATGCGGTTTTCATAATAATTTCCGCCGCCTCTTTCAAGCCCTTGACGTAAAAATCAGCCGTAATATTTTCGTCGTGTTCGTACATAAAATTCCTTATGTAGAAAGACTTTAAGCCGGAGTTTTTTGCTAGCAGGATGTCGCTGTCCTTGTCGCCTATCATAAATGATTTATCGGCATCGATATTAAACTTTTC
>JAJYDX010000082.1 GCA_021777135.1 bacterium
GTATTTTTCTGTTATGTTTTTATAAGTTTCTTCGATATTTATAGCCGCTATATAATAAGCAAGAAGCATAATTTCGTTGGCATGAAGTTCGTTTTTATATTTATTTTCAAGTTTGTTCGGACTTATTACGCCGTTATGAATAAGTCTCGTCATAAAAGTTCCCGTTCCCGTAAAAGGATCTAATATATGAACATTGTTATCTTCAAGTTTTGTGTTAAATTCTTTATTTAACGTATATTCAACGCTGTTAATTATGAAATCCACTATTTCTATGGGGGTGTAAACTATTCCTAATTTATCTGATAATTTCGGATTAGCCTGACTGAAGAAGTTATCGTAAAGTTCTATTATGACTTTTTGTTTATCTTCTGTGTTTTTAATAGCGCTAACTTTATTTTTAACGGACTCGTAAAACCGCTCTAATTTAACGGTTTCGTTTTTCAACCCTTTTTCGTCCAATATCGCTATCATCTTATCCATTGCCATTGAAACAGGATTATATTTAGCGAATTCAGAACTAAAAAGCGTATCAAAAACAGGTTTTGTGATTAAATGCTGGGATAACATAATAATAGCGTCTTCTTCGGAGATAACGGGGCTGACGTTATATCTCAATTCTGCTAAAAATTTATCAAATTCCTGTTTATCGGTTTCATTATTCTTAAGTATAAAATTAATCCTTTCTATATGAATATCCATTATATCTATTATGTCTTTCGTCCAGTTTCTTAAATATTCTTTGTCTCCGCATTTTTCGACTATTTTAGCTTTTATTGCATCTTTCCATAATTTAATTTCATCTTCGGGAAAATCAAAATAGGGTTGCTCTTTAGATATGCTGACGCCTGTTCCTATTATATGAATCCTGTCGCTCTGTCCGTTATATTTTAATTGATTAATTTCTCTGTCTATTTTATCGTCGTGAGCCCTTAGACTTTCCAATGTTTTCCAGATAATTTCATATTTTTTGTTATTATTAAGGGCTTCTTCGGGATTTTCGGTAACGGGTATAAATACGGGCAATATAATGTATCCGTATTTTTTGCCTTCCGATTTTCTCATAACTCTGCCGACAGACTGAACTATATCTATTTCGGAATCTCTTGGATTTAAAAACATAACCGCGTCTAATGCAGGAACATCGACGCCTTCAGATAAACATCTTGCGTTTGACAATATTCTGCATTCATTATCGGGTACTGCATCTCTTAACCAATCCAACTCTTTATTTCTTTCTAATACGTTTTGGGTTCCGTCTATATGCCTTGTTTCGCATTTTAAATAGCCCAGCTTATTAGTTATATTCTTAAATTCATTCGACATGTTTTTTGAATACTTAATGGAGCCTGCAAACGCAACGGCTCTTTTCATGGGATTTTTGTCAAAATATATTTCTGTTTCATTAATATTTTTAGCCAGCCCATTATAACAGCCCACTATTTTTGCCACATCCCCTAAATCCAGTTCGCTATTATTTGCAAGTTCAGACTGCATATTTTCGTTAATATAATTGCCCCCGACCATTAATACTAAAACCTGATAATCGGAGAGCAACCCTTCTTCTACCGCTTTTGAAAAGCTTAATTGATATATTGTATCTCCGTATATTTCAGTATCGTCCATAGAACATAATTCTATTTCTTTTCTCTGCGCTATTGTTTTTACATTCGGACTATAAATTCTCGGCGTCGCCGTCATATACATTCTTTTTTTTGCTTTGATGTTATTATTGTCGTGAACTAAAACAAAATTAGAGTCGTCTTTTGTTTTATTATTTATAATCCCTGTCGTTCTGTGAGCTTCATCGCATATTATAAAATCAAATTCGGGCAAACCTTTTTCTTGGGCTTTTTGAATAATGTCTAATGATTGATATGTTGAAAATATTACGGTTCTTTGGTTATCTGATTTATTAATTTGAAAATTATTTACTAATTTGCCGCTATCTGTTGTTGCAGGATAACTGAGCTCGTGGACTTTCATATCTTCGCTGTCTTTTCCGATTTTTGAATCAGAACATACGGCATACGAGATTATGGGACTTTCGGCTTCGTAATTCCATTCTTTTAATGTTTGGGATAAAAGGGATAAAGAGGGAACTAAAAATAAAATATTGGCGTTAGATGGGGTTATAGATTCCATTATTTTAAGCGATGCATAGGTTTTTCCGGTACCGCAAGCCATTATGAGTTTGCCTTTATCATGTATTTTATAATATTCTATCGCATTTTCTAACGCTTCTTGCTGGTGGGGTCTTATTGTTTTTTTTGGTTTTAAAGGCAGGCTTTCAATATTATTTATATCAAATTTAAGCCAGTCTATAGAACTATTTTCTAAATCGTTAAGTGTGATGAGATTTACCGGTATAGTTTGATTATCAAGCGATGTAATAACATTATTACTTATATTATTTGTCGTTACGACGATTATTCTTTCCGTAAAGGGTTTTTTACCCGACAGCGTAAAAAACGAGTCTATGTCTTCTTTTTTTAATATATGTTCTTCGCTGTAAAATTTACATTGAATAGCGCAAAATTCGTCATTATTATCCTGAGCTACCAAATCGATGCCTGTGTCTTTTGCGCTAAAATTATATTCTGGGAAAAGTATTGCCCAATCCCCCCACATCCATATATTTTTATATTTCTGATTATATAAAGAGTCTGCCTGAAAAAATTTCATCGTTAATTTTTCAAAGGCTGTGCCCTTGTCTCTTTCGTTTGTGCTGGCACTTATAAAATGG
>JAJYDX010000083.1 GCA_021777135.1 bacterium
GTCAGCGGAAAAAAAAGCCTGATGGAGTATATCTGCTATTATAACGGAACGATAAAAGACAGAAAAGCAACTGCGCCGAAACAGGAAAAAGCATCGCGAGCTGAAAAGTTGTCAGCGGAAATAAAGGTGTCAGAATTCAATTCTGACACCTTTATTTCCGCTAAGAAGACTCCTCCCTCCGGCATCCCCCGCTCCGACGACGAAAGCGTAATAATAATCGGCGTCAAAGTTCCGATAAACACTCTCTGTCCGTGTTCCAAAGAAATATCTAAATACGGCGCGCATAACCAGAGGGGCATCGTTTCAGTTTCGTTAGAGTTCGATAAGCTGATATGGTTCGAGGATATAATAGCCGATGTGGAATCGTGCGCAAGCTCCCCTATTTATTCCCTGCTAAAGAGGGAAGACGAGAGGTTTTTGACCGAGCATGCTTATGAAAACCCTATGTTTGTAGAGGATGTTGCAAGATGCGTGGCGGGAATACTCAAAAAGAATAAAAATATTAAATGGTTCAGGGTGGAAGCGGAAAACTTCGAAAGCATACATAATCATAACGCCTATGCAATGATAGAGGGGTAAGAATAAATAAAGGGGTCAGAATTGAATTCTGACCCCTTTATTTACAATTCTGACACCATTATTTAGATTACTTACTTATTAATGTTATCCGGAGGTAAATAAAAATGCTCAGATTTTTGACTGCGGGCGAGTCGCACGGCAAGGGGCTCGTTACTATAATAGACAACTTCCCTGCTGGCGTTAAAATAGACGAAGATTTTATAAACGAAAAGCTGAGGCTCAGGCAGTCGGGCTACGGAAGGGGCGCAAGGCAGAAGATAGAAACGGATAAAATAGAGTTTCTTTCGGGAGTCAGGGGCGGTTTAACGACGGGCTCGCCTATTTCGTTTTTTATAAAAAATAAGGATTACGAAAACTGGCGGGACAGGATGGACGCTTTTAAAGCCGTTCCGGAAGAAAGCAAAATCCATACTCCGAGACCGGGGCATGCCGATTTTGCCGGTTCGATAAAATTCGGGTTAGACGATATAAGAAATGTTTTGGAACGTTCGAGCGCAAGGGAAACTGCGTCGAGGGTTGCGGTCGGGGCGATTTGCCAGATACTTCTGAAAAATTTCGGCATCGAGTTTGCTTCGGCCGTGCTGAGCATCGGCGGGGTCGGAATTGACTCGGCTGAAATTCCGGGGGAGAAAAAGGTGTCAGAATTGAATTCTGATACCTTTTTCTCTATCGACCTTTTCGACGAAACGAACAGGCAAAATATCGAGAATTCCGAGCTCCGCATGCCTCATCCAGAATATGAAGAAAAGGCAAAGGCATTTATCGACAAGATGAAAGCGGAAGGAGATACCGCAGGCGGGCTTATAACCGCCCAGACAAAAGGCGTACCCGTCGGTCTGGGCAGTTTTACGCAGTGGGACGAGAAGTTGGACGCCCATATAGCGATGTCCGTAATGAGCGTCCAGGCAATTAAGAGCGTCGAAATCGGCGCCGGAGTAAAATCAGCTTATCTGAAAGGTTCGGAATGCCACGATTCGATTTATTATGAAGGCGGCTTTTACAGAAAAACCGACAATGCCGGCGGCATAGAAGGCGGAATGTCGAACGGAGAAATAATAAGCGTAACCTGCGCGATGAAGCCCATACCTACCTTAATGAAGCCTCATCTCGATACCGTAGATTTAAATACGGGCGAAGCAAAAAAAGCCTTTCTCGAAAGGTCTGACGTATGCGCCGTTCCTGCGGCGTCCATCGTCGTCGAATCCGCCCTCGCTTTTTCTATATGCTATTTTTTCCTAAAAAAATTCGGCGGCGACGGTTTAGCGGAGATTAAAAGAAATTATGAAGGATATGTTAAAAAATGAAAACAAATATAATATTAATAGGCTTTATGGGAGCGGGAAAGACGGAAGTCGGGAAGATTATTGCAAAAAACAAAGGGCTTAATTTTATAGATTTAGACTGTTTAATAGAAGCGCAAGAATGTATGACTATTACTGAAATATTTAAACAAAAAGGCGAGAATTATTTCAGAAATCTCGAAACCGAAACTTTAAAAGAATTAGATAAAAATAAATACGATATATATAAAATTTTAGAAAAATATATAGATAAAAGTAAAGATAAGGGAAAAGAAAAAACAGTAAAAGCTGTTAACTCCGAAAATTCCATAATGACCTGTAAAGAAACTAAAAATTGGGTAATTTCGACGGGCGGCGGTATGCCGGCATTTAACGGCAACATGAAACTGCTTAAAAATATCGGAACTACGATATATTTAAAAGCCGATGCAAAGACTATTTACGATAGGATAAAATCCCAAACGCACAGACCGGTTTTAGGCGGAAAAGGATTCACCGAAATGATGGTTTCCGAAAAACTTAAAGAAAGAGAGAAATTTTACGGACAGGCGGATATAACGATATATACCGACGGTTTAACGGCTCATGCCTCTGCAGAAGAAATCGAAATCTTTTTAAACTTTTATTAAACCAAAAAGAAAAAATTAAAGTTTTTAGAAAGGTGTGACGATTAATAAATAAAAGGATAGGTTAGTTGTCTAAAATTTAAGATAACGAATATAAAATGGAAGAGGGGGTGAAAGAATTAATACCTAAATTAATGTTTTCGAAAAAGGAGGACGTTAATCTATTCGAAAAAAAAGTTGCAGTTTATCAGAGGTTAAAAGTAAGTTAAGTAAAACTTAAAAAA
>JAJYDX010000084.1 GCA_021777135.1 bacterium
TTACTCCCCATATGCTGAGGCACACTTTTGCCACGCATTTATTGGAAGGCGGCGCCGATTTAAGGTCTATCCAGCAGATGCTTGGACATTCCAGCATATCGACTACGGAAATTTACACCCATACGGATATATCGCATTTAAAAGAACAGCATACGAAGTTCCATCCGAGGAATGCCTCAAGCGGCGGAATCATTGGAAATAATGAGAATAAATAAAAAAAGCAAATAATATGAACGAAATGCGCGGAGAAAACTTTGACGTTGACGCCTAAAGATTTAAAAGAAAGAATTAAATTAAAATACAAAAATTTAAAAGACGACCTTCTGAACTACGATTCTTTTCACGCGGCAGTGGAAATATCCGAATTTTACGATTCCGTAATTATAGAAGCATTTTCCGGCATCGGAGGCAGAAGCGATTTTTGCATAACTGCGGGCGGCAGTTATTCTAACCGCGAACTATGTCCTTATTCGGATATCGATATAATGATAATCATAAAAGAAGGGCTGAATCAGGAAAATGTCGCGAAAGACCTCAAGGACTTTTTTTATTTATTTTGGGATGCGGGGGTGGATCTCGCTCAGAGCGTAATGACTATTCCGGAAGCCGCCGAGTTGATGAAAAAAGACTTAAATACGTACACTTCTTTTATAAATACGAGATATATCGCCGGAAATAAAGATTTATACGACGGGTTCAAAAACGGTTTTAAAAAAATAGACGCAAAATCGGTTTTTTTGGTAGAACTTATGAAGAACTTAAGAAGAAGGCGGCTTATTAACGTTATGTCGGATAACGACATATTTCTTCTGGAACCGGACGTTAAGGAAGGCATAGGCGGTTTAAGGGATTATTCTTACTGCGAGTGGGTCTATTATTTAGCAACGGGGGAATCCCTGCCGTTTCCGTCCGCCGATGTTAAAACCGATGCCGATGCCTATGCTGTCGAAACAAGGATAATGGAAGCATTAGGGGTTAAAAAAATGGACAGCTCTTTGAGTAAAGAAGATATCGCCAATCTTTACGACGGAAAAAAATTCATCTTAAAGGCAAGAATAATGATGCATCTGCTTGCGCAAAAAAAGGTCGATAAGCTTACTTTCGATATTCAGGAAAATGTCGCTAAAGCTTTTTACTACAAGGACGGAAAGTTTTTAGACAAGGTAGAGTATTTTATGCACGACTATTATTTAAACGCTAAGAATATACACAATATATCTAAGCTCGTCATAAACCTTCTCATAAAACCGAGGATGCTTATAAGCAGGCATAAAGAAAACGAAAAAACCGGTATTATTATAGAAAACAACCTGTATTTAGAAAACGGCTTTATTGCCGTGCGGAACAAAGAGCTTTTTTTATCCGGCGCTAAAAATATATTTAATCTGCTGAATATATATCAATCCTCCGGTTACAGGCTTAGCACGGAATCCGTCAACCTTTTAAAAATAAGCGGAGAAAAATACAGGAAAAATATTAAGAACAGCGATTTTGCAAAGGATTTTTTTATAAACCTTCTAAAAAACAAAAAAAGAGTTTATCAGACTCTGCTGCTAATGCATGAAACAAAAATATTAAGCGCGTTAATCCCCGAATTCGAAAAAATAGATTCCCTGTCCACCAACGACGTTTATCATATCTATACGGTCGATGCACATTCGCTTAACGGCGTCTATTATTTGGAGAATACGGCTAATTTTAAAATTAACGGAGACCTTAGAGAAACATTTGAAGATTTAAGCGCCGAAGATATGCTTATTTTAAATTTTTCGCTTTTGCTTCACGATATCGGCAAAGGGTATTCCGCACATCATGAAGCCATAGGGTCCAGGATAGCCGTAAAGGTTGCAAAAAGGCTCGGTTTAAGCGAGAGCGTCCAAGACTGCATAGGATTTTTGATATTAAACCATTTTCTTCTTCCGCTTACGTCCGAAAGAAGGGATATTCACGACCCGGCGACTATTAAATCTGTTGCAGGCATGGTTAAGGACGCAAGGAGATTAAAACTGCTTTTTATCGTCAGTATCTGCGATTCTATGGCGGTTTCAAAGACGAGATTTAATTCATGGCGGAAAATGCTTTTGACGGAGCTTTTCGACAGGACTTTATCGTATTTAAAGAATACCGAAGAGTATTTTAAAAGCGACATGTATTACATTGAGAATGTAAGCGAAACCGCAAAAAATTTAAAAGGCAAAAGAGGCTATAATTTTCTTAAAAGCATTAAAGACCTAAATGGATTTATAACGGGTTTCGTAAATCAATTTTATTCCCCTAATAAGTATTTAACGAGAGAAAGTTCAGAAAATATCCTTTTGCATTTAAAATTATTTTCAAAAATTACGCCCGGACACAGGTTTAATTTCGTGGCAAAACCGCATATCGGCGAAGATTATTACGAGATAATTATCTGCGGCGAGGATAAAAAGACTATGTTTTCCGATATAACGGGGGTACTTTCTTATTTTGACTTTAATATAATGAGCGCAGATATTAATACAAGAAAAGACGGAAAGTTTATCGATACCTTTTTCGTAAATCATATATATAAAAAAGTTGACGGGGATATCGACTGGCATAAACTGCGGAATACCTTTTTTAACGTGTTTAACGGCAATATATCGCTCGAAGATATGCTCAAAAATAAGAGAAAGAGCGAAAGTTTATATAAAAAGAGCGGACCCCGCGTTTCAAATTCGGTGGAAATTTATAATAATATAAGCGGCGAGT
>JAJYDX010000085.1 GCA_021777135.1 bacterium
TGCCATCCTTTTATTATAGGAGAAATCGCATGCGGAAATCTCAAGAATAGAACCGTGATTATAAACCTGCTCAAATCGCTTCCTTCCGTTGAGGTTGCAGGTAATAATGAAATATTGCAATTTATAGGATATAAAGAACTTATGGGAAAAGGACTAGGATATATAGACATTCATCTTCTTGCTTCTGCTATGCTTTCAGATGTACAATTATGGACGCTCGATAAAAGATTGAATAATATTGCCGAAAAAATTTTGCCTTAAGCGAAAGCAGCGAAAAGAGACAAGCCAAAAAGGAACGGCATTTATTTATTATCATTACCCGGCCTGATAAAGAGTAAAGAGCTTATAAAAATTGCAATGAATAGAATAAGAGAAGAGTATGCTTAAATTTATAGCCGTTGATACTAACGAGGACAGGATATAGGATAACAATAATGGTTTCGGCTAATAAAAAAACAAATAAAACTGAAGATTCGGAAAAAGAAGCAATAGACGAATCATTCAATCTTGCCGCCGCAAAACATAACGAGGGCGATTTAGAGCAGGCGGAATATATTTATAGAAATATATTGTCCGTTGACGCGAAACATATATTATCTAACTATAACCTTGGAACACTGCTGGCTTCGGCGGGCAGGCACGCCGAAGCCCTTGCGTTTCTCGGCAGGGCTTTGATATTAAATCCTTTCAATAATACTTACTGGAAAGATTATATAGACTGCGTATCGAAAATATCGGTTTCAGGCAGTTATTCTTCCGAATTGAAAGACGCCGTAAACAATTTTATAGATACGGCATTATTATTTATTCATGACAGACTGTCTATTCCTGAACAGGGGGATAAACTTGGAAAGTCTTTAAACAGCTTAAATATTTTGCTTTTTGGAACATGTCAGGCGGATTTTTTATTGGAAGCCGGTTTAAATTCAGCCTGTAACATAGACCATTTTCTTTTTGAATCCTTTCCGTCTTCGCCCCTGCCGTCATTTTCGGATTTAAAGGATAAAAAATACGATGCGGCGGTAGTAGCGCCGACCGTCAGACACATAATAGGCGAAGCCGTTAAAAAAATAAAACCTGCAGTTTCGGGAGACATGTTTTTTACCTTAGATAATTCTGCCGATGAAATTGGCGCGGTTCTCAACGAATGCAGATCGATAATGTATAGTTTAGTTAAAAAAATAAAAGAAGGTATAGGCAATATGCCGGTTTTTTTCTTGAGCTTTTTGGAGCCTCAGTTTAACTATGCCGGTTATTTTTCTTCCAGATACGAATACGGCGACCCGAGGTATTTCTTTTATGAATTAAATAAAATTTTATATAATCTGACAAAAGATGCCGGCAGTACTTATTTTATAGACTTAAACGAAATTGCGTCTCAGGTCGGTAAATTTAAAATCCAGGACGATTTTTACCTTAATTTAACGCATAACGGATATATCGGTCAGGAATATTTTAATCCCGAAGTTTATCTCGGTATATACGGTAAAATGGTATGGCAGAGAATTAAGGGGCATATTAAGGTTTTAAGGAAAATAGATTCCGTAAAACTTATAATAGTTGACCTCGACGATACTTTATGGCGTGGCGTTGCCGCCGAAGAGGACGATGCTGCCTTCAGCAGGACGGAAGGCTGGCCGCTGGGTTTCGTAGAAGCTTTATTGTTTTTTAAGAAAAGAGGCGGGATTTTAGCCATATGCAGTAAAAACGATACGGAAACGGGCAAAAAAAGATTTAACGATATCTGGGGCGGCAGGCTTTCTTTGGACGATTTCGTATCGGTAAAAATAAACTGGAACGATAAATCGTCTAATATATCGGAAATTCTAAACGAATGTAATATACTGCCTGAAAACGCTTTATTTATAGACGAGAATCCGCGCGAAGTTTACGAAGTGCAGAATAAATTTCCGCAAATCAGGTGCCTTACGGGGATTCAATTAGACTGGCGTGGGATTATAGTGCTTTCTCCGGAGACGCAAACCGAATCGCTTACCGAAGAATCTAAAAACAGGACGGTTTTAATTAAAAGCAAGATAGAGCGGGATAAGATAAAGGCGTCGTATGCCGCAAATAAGGCTGAAGGCGGCAAAAATGCCGTTAGCGAAGACGGAATAAACGGCGACAAGAGCGCCGACGGCTGGCTCTACGAACTTGGCTTGACGCAGAGTTTCAGTATTATCCAGAACGGTTCCGACAAGAACTATCCGAGAGCAAAAGAGCTTCTAAATAAGACTAATCAGTTTAATACTACAGGAAAAAGATGGAGCGAAGAAGACCTGAATATATTTTTTAAAAACGGCGGCGTTATAATATGCACGTTCGTAAAAGATAAACTTGCGGATAATGGTCTTATCGGACTTGCGTTAATAAAAGAAAACGCCGTAGAGCAGGTCGTATTGTCGTGCCGCGTGTTCGGTCTCGGCATAGAATACGGCTTGTTAAGATATGCGTTGAATTTTATATTTGACAAATACGACTTTGCTTCCGCGCCGTTCAAAGACACCGGCAAAAATTTTACGTGCCGCGGCTATTTCGAAAAATGCGGTTTTAAAAAGAACGAATCAGGTGTTCTAATAATTTTAAACAACGAAAACGCCTCGCTCCCCGATTATCCTGAATGGCTCAAGCCCGGGAATACCGAAATATGATGAAAATGCCGGTTTTTAGGTTTATAATGTAAATATGTACGACGGCAGACATATAATAATTACGGCGATACTTCTGC
>JAJYDX010000086.1 GCA_021777135.1 bacterium
TAAATTATACGATATTAAAATTAATAATAAACCATAATTATTTTTATCATATACCTAAATTATATACAATACTAAAAAACAACATTGTTTTTTTATCTCGCTATCTCCTCAATCAGTTTTTCGGCAAGACTTGCCTTCGACTCCCTTTCGAACCTTTTTATTTCGCCTGCCTTGTTTATTAAAAAGCCTTCGTTTTCATCGCCGCCTATAATATCTTTGGATACGTCGTTTATGAAAATATAGTCTAAAGACTTTTCGGAAAGTTTTTTCCGTCCGTTTTCGATTACGGAGTCGGTTTCGGCGGCAAAACCGAAAACTGTCTGTCCGCCTTTTTTGATTTCGGAAACGGCTTTTAATAAATCTTCGTATAGAGACATTATTTTGGCTGAACGCAATCCCTTATAAATCAGGGATACATTCCAACTATAATTCGTCGCCGGCTTTATCGTTTTCAAGCAAAAGCCAATCGAATATATTTATCATTTTTATCTCAAGATTTTTGTATTTTATCGGTTTCGTAGCTTCAAAACTTATCAATAGTAATTTTATATCTTTAATATATTCAAGTTCTTCGCAAGCCTCGGCAAAAGCCCTTAATTCCCTATCCCTGTTATTTTCTTCTACGTTTTTAGTTACCTGTATTAAATGGGTAATTTTATCGCTTTCTTTTATCAAAAAGTCTATTTCGTAGCCTTTTTTAGTCTTATAGTAATATATTTCGCCTACGGAATTTCCAAGCCTTCTTTTAAGTTCGATAAAAACGACGTTTTCTATTAAACAGCCCTTCCTTTTGCCGACCTGAAAAGAAACCGTATTTATAAGTCCGGTATCTATCGCATATATCTTTTTCGGGTTAGCCTGCTGTTTCTTAAAAGACCATTTAAAAAGCGGAATGCTAAAAATCATAAATGCGTTTTCGAGATATTCTATATAGCTATTTACAATATCGTAGGACAAATCGAAATGGGCTTTCAGGGAAGACAAAGAAATTACGGAGGATGAAGAGGATAATAAAAAAATCGATAAGTTTTTTAAAATATTAAAATTATTTAATCTGTATCTCGAAACAATGTCTCTTAATAATATAGAATCGAAATAGGATTGCAGTTCTGCCCTTTTATTGCGTTCCTCATCGATGCCGTTTAATCCTAATAACGCCAACTTTGGAAATCCGCCGTATAGCAAAAAATCCTCAAAATCCCTTTCTAATTCCAGTTCGTGCGTTTTAACGTAAAATTTGTCGCATTCCGAAATACCTTTAAATAAAAGGTATTCTTTAAAACTCAGCGGATAGACGTCGGTATTTAAATATCTTCCGCTTAAAGTAGTTCCTATTTCCCTGCTTAAAAGTTTTGAATTGGAACCAGTAACAAATATGTTGGACAGCCTTAGTTCATGCTCTTTATTAAGCCATTTTTCAAAGCCTTTTACATTTTGTATTTCGTCAAGGAAAATATAAGGTTTGACCCCCGCCTTTATCTTTAAGTAGTATAAATAAGTTTTTTTGATGTCTTCCAGAAGATCGGCGCTTAAATAGTTTGCAAAACGGGGGTCTTCGAGATTAACGAATAAGATGTCCTTTTTATCTACGCCGCTTATTAATAAAGATTTGACGTAATTTATAAGGATGGTTGATTTTCCGCTTCTCCTTACGCCGGAAAGAAACAATATTTCGTTTGTTCTTGACCTGTCTTTTAATTGCTGTTCGTAAAGCGGTCTTGGCATGGAAGCCGGGGGTTCGGCATTCCAGAAATTCCAATCGTTTAAAATGTTCAATATATTTTCTTTGTTTATCATAAAAATATATTAGCAGATATATCTACTAATTTCAATATAAAATTAGTAGATGGAAGTACTAATGAGGGAAAAGAGTTTTATTGCCAGTTCTTTTTTTAGCTGCCTTTCAAATCTAATTACTTCACCCTTCTTGTTTATCAAAAACCCTTCGTTTTCGTCGCCGCCGATAATATCTTTGGATACGTCGTTTATGAAAATATAGTCCAAAGACTTTTCGGAAAGTTTTTTCCGTCCGTTTTCTATTATGGAATCGGTTTCTGCGGCAAAACCGAAAACCGTCTGCCCATCTTTTTTGACTTCCGAAACGGCTTTTAATAAATCCTCGTTTTGAATAAGTTCGACGTTAAGGACGGCGCCGGCGCCGGCATTGCCGCTTTTCTTAATCTTTACTGGGCTTTTTTCTTTAAAACCGTAATCGGAAACCGCCGCCGCCATAAAAAGCGTGTCGCACTTCTTGAATTCGGTAAGCAAAGCCTCTTTGAAATCGCTAAAACCTGAGCGGTTTATAATTTTTATCCTCCTGTTGATATATTTGTGGGGGATGTCGATATTAAGCGCAATCAGCGTAACCTCCGCCCCCGCTTTTACCGCTTCATTCGCAAGGCTAATCCCCATTTTCCCGCTTGAACCGTTGGACATAAACCTCACGGGGTCGAGATATTCCCTCGTAGCCCCCGCCGTGACTAAAACTCTCTTGCCTTTGAGCGTTTTTTCTTTAAAAATGAGCTCGGCGTCGAAAATAATATCTTCTATTTCGGGAAACCTGCCTTCTCCGGAATCTCCGCAGGCGGCATTTCCGGTTGCCGGCGAAACGACGTAAAAATTATGTTTCGCCAATTTATTAAGATTGTCTTTTAATATTTTATTTGCAAACATATTTGGATTCATCGCGGGGACTAAAAC
>JAJYDX010000017.1 GCA_021777135.1 bacterium
GGATACTTGCCGAAGGGCTTCTTTATTATCGATACCGAGTTCTACTTTTTCGATAAATCTATTTTGAGCGTATGTATAGCGCAACGAATGCGTCCCGTTATATTTTATACCGTTCTTTTCAAATGCCGCCCGCAGATGTGTTTCGTATGTGCTCCTTGATACAGCAAAAGAGCCTTTATTATTAATATATCCTGTAATTTTATCGTATATTTCTTTATTAATTAAGGCTTCCCGATGATAACCGCCTTTACCCTGTATATCTACCGTATCCCCTTTAATTTGCCAGTTTTTTATCTTTGTCGCTTCAGATTCTCTTAGTCCTACTTTTAATTGCAACGTCGCGGCAATTTTAACTTTTTCGTTAGATATGGAGTTTACGATTTTTTCAGCAATATTGTTTGCAATTGCGCGGTTTAAATGGATATTATCTTTTGCGAATTTGCGAAGTTCCGCCTTAATTGCGATAAGCTCTTTCTGATTTGCGAATTTCGATTCAATGCCGTTTTTCGATAAAGAAAGTTTGTTTAAGGCAATAGATAATTTTTCTGCAAGAGAAATAATATTTGATACTGTCCGTTTCGTGATTCCGCCTTCGATTTTTTCTTTTAAATAAGATTTAAAAACCTCAAATGTAATATTATCAAGCCTTATAGAGCTGTTTTGAAAGCCTTTTTCTTTCGCAAAATTAGATAAGTCTGAAATAAATCGTCCGAAGTTTTCTTTACTCCCGAAGCTATGTATTTTATCTGAATAGTCCCGCCCGTTTTCGCTCTTTAAATCCGTTGTTTGCCTGTAACTTGATTTCGATACTCCTATTCCGTCAACCTGACTCATAACGTCTTTTACTGTTATTTTCTTCATAATTTATCCCTCTTTTAAGCCTTATTGGCTGTCGTATTTTTTTCCCCCTGCGTAGCGGGGGGTGTGTTTATGGGTAGTTCTATATAGCCGCTTTCAATTTGTAGGCGCAACTCTCCCGTCGGTCTTTTTTGCCTTGGCCGCCAAAGGCTCGATTTTTTTGATCCAAAAATCGAAAAGGGACGGAGCATTTGTTAAGAACAGTAGTTTGATTTATTATACTGGGTTAAACCGTCCCAGCTTTGCTTAAATAATAAATATCGCTTAATAAATAAAAAAAACCTTTAATCGCAAATAATTACGAAATTAAAGATTAAAGGCGATATTAGAAATTAGGCAATTCTTTAAGCGAAAATTGCCGTACATTAATAAAATATATAGTTGACTGCGTTGTTTCGTCCCGGGGCGTCAGGTTCGGGATATACGACGTTAGGATTACCGTCTTAAAATTGAAAATTTTTACTCGTATGCGCTGTCATTTGCCTAAATAGGCAAATGCCATCGCTATTGAGTTTCAAGGTATTTTTACAAAATTGATTTTGAACAGTGTTTTTGTAAAAAAATACGGGGTGGTTTTCATCTGTTGTTTTTTTGTCTTTTGCCTTCGGCAAAATCAAAAAAAACAAGAGCGATGAAAACCTTTTTAAAAACTTTTAATTGGGATGGCTTCCGCCCCCCAAACCCCCTGACAAGCGCGTCAGCGCTTGACCTGAGAAAGTTTTTAAAGACTTAGGAAATTAGGTTTTTTAATACGGAGATTTATTTTTGCTGTTTTTTATCAAAAGATAAAAAAGAGCGCAAAAATAAATGCGTAAAAAGCGATTAGTTGGAATTTTGATTTGGAAGGTTCTGCGATTTTGACAAAGCTACCGCAGTAGAGTAAACAGAATAGATTATTTATAATATAAATTAATTATAAATAATACCTTGGATTATATATAATATATATAATCAATAGCTACAAACAACATAGCTTAATTAGCTACAAAAAACATAGCTTTAGGGAGCAATTTTGCGGCGTAAGCTGATTATTTTTTCAAATAACGTTTTTTATGCTCTTAAAAAACGGCATTGCCGGAGTCGTTAAGTAATTAACGAGAATTATAAATATATGATTATATATTATCAGAATAAGAAATTTTGTCAAGCGTTTTTTTATTCCTTGTCAAAGCAATTTAGAAATGTCCGCTTTTAAGAATAAATAAATCTGACACCTTTATTTTTAACACCTTTAATTTTAACCGCCTTATTGATTATACCGATAATCAATTCTATAAAACGGCTATCTTAATCCTGTATGAAACAGGGGCAAGAATTGAGGAAGCCCGCCGTATTAAATTCGCCGATATAGATTCGTCTAACGGTCGGATTAAGATACTTACATTAAAACAAAGGAAAAAGGGGCAGATTTACCGCTACCTGAAAATATCCGATAAACTCCTTGCTATGATACTTCACTACCGTTTATCGAATAACTTGCAAGACAACGACTTTAGCCTTATGCTAAAGAATTTGGTGGAAAAGATTTTGGGCAAAGAGTATTTAGACAGAGCCCATCCGCACGCCCTAAGGCATTCAAGGGCGATTCATTTGTTAGACGCTGGCATGAATATAATGCTGTTGAAAAACTTTTTGGGACATAGTAATATTTCTAATACGCTTATCTATCTAAAATACTCAAATAAGGACTTATACGATGCGATAGACAAAGCCAACAATAAGGAGGTTTTATGAACATAAACAAAATGATTATTTATTCTTTCTGGCATCCAAGCCCGCAGGAAATCGTCGTGGCAATTATAGCGGGGTTATCTATAGGGATTATGATAGGATTTATTATCAATACTTCCGGCGGGGTTGACAATATCGAAATTATCAAGAAAATTTTCAAAATAAAATAAAAGAAATATTCGGTCGAAAAAAACATTAATTTAAAGGAGGCAAAAATTATGAAAAAATTAGCGTTATTTTTTATCATGTCCGTTTCGGTTATATCTGTATTATTTTTATTTTCCGGCGTAAAAACGGCTTCAGCAAAGAACAATTTTTATTTTTTTATATCGGCGCTCCCAAGCGTGCACGGATATAGAATTACTAAAGATTATGGAATATATGTTGGTACATTAGGTTCTCATGATGTGGAAACTGCTAATGGAATTTATGTAAAATATGTAAGGGTTTTTCATTATCATTATAATATGATATATAATAAGCTAGTAAATTCAATTAAAGAGAAAGACCATAGAAGTAATGCCTGCATTGATTTTAGGGTATCTTATCAAACTGTGTCATGCGAAGCAGTGACTATTGTTCCTAAAAAATAAATAGAAAACAAAAAGGAGGATTAATGTTAAACAAAACGGCGTTAGACCTTTTTGGCGCGATATTCGACTGCGAAAAAGCTTTCCGAAAGAAAGCCGCCGAACTTGCCCTTATAAAATTATTCATATTTGCGCTTATCCTTTTTTTCGCAAGTAAGGTTTACGCCTTTTCCGTCTTAAGCCCGCCATATAATCAGTCCGACCCTAACTTTAACAGACTTGCGGTGAGGGTTTATAATTCAAACAGTCCTTATACTTACACTTACGGAGCTTATACCTATAACGCCATGCCGATAACAACGACTATGTCCGGCTGTAAGTTAATAAGCATAATAAGGCGCACGAAAGGTTTTTCTAATCCGGCATACTGGGCTATAGAAAACTATAAAATATGTTCAGGCAATATAACAGAGGTTAAAAATACCAATATGGCGGGCTGGAACAGTCTGCCGAGAGGGATAAAGCCCGTTATAAACAATACTGTTGGGGAGGCAAGGCAATACGGCAAGGCTACCGCCAATTACTATGGATACAGGGTAATAGCAAGAACGGGGGCTGTTATAGGGACGGTTTTTGTTTACGTGCTTAACGGGATAAAGTTAGAAGCGATGTTAAGGTTTTAAAGGTCTTTTAACTTATAATATTTTATTTGGATTTACCGCTTGTTTGTGTTAAAATTATCTAAAAGCGACTAAATAAATACTAAATTAACGACGATTTATAAAAAGATAGCTCTAAATAATAATAATGGAAATTAAATATATAGACCTATTTTGCGGCATAGGCGGTTTTAGGATTGCCGCGACGCGGGTTTTTAAGAGCGAAAAGATACGTTCAAAATGCGTATTTTCAAGCGATATAGATACCTACGCTCGAAACGCGTATTTCGCTAATTTTAAGGATTATCCCGCGGGGGATATCGCTAAAATTGACGCCGCCGCCATTCCCGACCACGACTTGTTATTTGCCGGATTTCCGTGTCAACCGTTTAGCATTATCGGAAACGGAGGCGGATTTAACGACGTCAGGGGGACGCTTTTTTTTGACATAGCTCGAATACTGTCGGCAAAACGCCCTAATGGTTTTGTGCTTGAGAATGTCAAGAGGTTAATAAGCCATAAAAACGGCCATACTTTTAAACGAATCATAGAAACGTTGGAAGGATTGGGTTATTTTATTGAATATAAGGTTTTAAACGCTCTCGACTATGGATTGCCTCAAAAAAGGGAACGCGTGTTTATCGTCGGCTTTTATAAGCCGATGGTTTTTTCGTGGCCCCAAAAAATTGCCGTTAGAAAGTCGCTGTCGGAAATATTAGAAACTAAAGTCGATAAAAAGTTTTATGTTTCGGATTATATCAAAGGAAAACGGGCGGCAAAACATATAACTAAATATTGTCCATCCGTATGGCACGAAAACAAAGCTGGAAATATTTGCTCCTATCCTTACTCTTGCGCTTTGCGAGCGGGAGCCTCGCATAACTATTTACTCGTAAACGGGGAAAGAAGGCTCACGCCAAGGGAAATGCTAAGGCTCCAAGGCTTTCCAGATTCTTTTAAGATAGCGGCTTCGGACTATCAAACCCGCAAACAGGCGGGGAACGCCGTTCCGGTTAATCTGGTTCAATCGGTGATGGAGTCTTTTTTACCGATATTGCAAAAAGATTATATTAATCGACGGTTAGAGCGAATAAGCCAAAAGGATAATTATGAAAGAAAAGAAATCACCTCGCTTGCGCACTGTCGATAAGGTTAAGCCGCCGTATCCTCTCAACAAATTTCCAAAACAATTTGGATTTAACTTGGGGCGCGAGATTGTTTATCTTCTCGCGACCAAAGGCGAATCCTCTCTTGAAGGCGGAGAGTGGGAAAAAATATTTGCGGACTGCATTGGGGCTAAATGGAAGCCTTCCAACGTCGGATTAGACGACGTCGTTTTGGGCTCCTGCGCTTGGAGCGCAAAGACGGTAAAAGCCGCCGTCCCGTCAAATCAAAAATCCGTTCGTCTTATTTCCGGCAGGAATTCTCCGATATACTCTTTTGGCGAATCTTTCAACGAAAATTCCGATCCAAACCGATTAGGAACGCAGGTTCTTGATATATGGAACGAAAGAGTTTCCGCTATCCGCAAGCTATATAAACATGCCCGTACGGTCGTTTTGATTAAATCAACCGATTTAAGCGAAGTCGCCGCGTTTGAATTTGACACCGTCAGATACGACGCGGATTTATATCAATGGGGGTGGAATAAAAATAAAAATATAGAGGGTTTTGAAAAGAACGACAACGCCCACAGGTTTACATGGCAACCTCACGGTTCGCAGTTTACGATTATCGAAAACATTCCCGATGAGAGCTTGATTGTAAAAGTCAAAATTCCCGCAAAATTAAATAAAGAGGCTATTTTAAAAAATATAGGTTTCACCGATAGCTGGATAACGGTTTTAAGGAAAAATGCCTGATAATTTTTCAAAGGATAAACGGTCTTCAATAATGAGGGCAGTTAAATCGCGCTACAATATATCCACGGAATTGAAGCTTATCCAAATTTTTAAAGAATTAGGGATAAAAGGCTGGCGCAGGGGGTATAATCTTTACGGCAACCCCGATTTTACGTTTCCAAAAAAACGAATCGCGGTTTTCGCGGACGGCTGTTTTTGGCATGGGCATAGTTGCCGCAACATCGCTCCCAAGGATAACGCTTATTATTGGAAAGAAAAAATACGAAAAAATAAACTGAGGGACGGCATCGTATCTAAAACCTTAAGACAAAAAGGCTGGCGCGTCGTTAGAATTTGGGAATGCGAAATTAAAAACGAATCGCTTAGAAAACTAAAGCTGTTATATCTTGTTTGATTTCTTCCCTGTCTGCAAGGGGGGCTATGGGGGTATTTCTGCGGTCAATCCCTGTATTGCCTGTCTCCTCCTCCGCCTACCCCCGAATAAAACGCTCAAAATACCACCTATTTTGCCCTTGATTTGACTTTTGATATATTATGCTGTATAAATAGAATTAGAAGCCTCTGTGAATGGCACAGGGCGAGAAAGTTAATTGCCCTGTAAAAATATTAAAATATGTATTTTAATAAATGGATATATATGAATGGAAGATTAAGGAATTTTTAATAAATTGTAAAAATGCAGTTACGAATAATAAAGTTATTATAGTAAATAGAAAAGAATATAAAGAGTTTTTAGAATCATTTGAATTGTTTATCTGTGAGCCTAAAAATATTATATTGGAATTAGAACCAAGCGATTATGTGTCAGGACCCGAAGAAGATAGAAGCGATATTTCAGAAAAAGATATATGGATATTTAAAAAACAATATGATACGGGTAACGGTAAACTTATTAATCTTTACATAAAATTAAAATTAATATATAATAATAACGAATATAATGTTAAATGTATTTCTTTCCACGAAGATGAAAAATAGCGATACTTCTTTATGTCCTTACTGCGAAAAACAAACCGACATTGAACATAAAAATATTACGGAAACTATAAAGGTCTTAAACGAGAGCATTGAAACTAATTCTATTATTTTACGGTGTAAGGTATGCGAAGGAGAATTTACTACATACGATATTGAGGAAAAAAATTATCAAGAAGCCTATAATATATATAGGAAACGCCATAATCTTTTATCTCCGGATAAAATAATAGAAATCAGGACTGGATTAAACCTTTCCCCTTACGAATTTGGATTATTACTTAATTTAAGCGAAAAAACACTCAATAACATCGAAAAAGGCTATCCGTTAAAGGGCGAGGTTAATGAACAAATATTATCTATCCAAGAACCCGATGAAGCGCTAAAAATTTTAGACATAAAACAAAAAGGCTTGCCGGAAGAATATTATTTATCTATTAAGAATAAATTAATTAAAGCATCGCCGCAGGGACAATTAATTCAAATTTTTTTGGATACTAAAAAGCAAGATTTAGAAACAGGCTTTAGAAGTTTTAATATCAATAAGGTAGAAAATCTAATTTTATACATTTTAAAAAAAGCTAAAAACGTAGGTAAAACTAAGCTAAACAAACTATTATTTTATTGTGATTTTAAATATTTTAAGGAATATACAGTTTCTATTACAGGAGCTACTTATATTCATCTTCCGTTAGGTCCCGTTCCAGATAATTATGAAATTATTATAAACTACCTTATAAATAGCAAAAAGATAACAAGTGAAGAAAAAATTTATCATTCTTTTTTAAAGAATGTTTCGGGAGAAATATATACCCCTTTAAAAGAATCGGATTTGTCTTTATTTAATAATAATGAAATTAAAGTTATAGATAGTATAATTTCCGATCCTGGAAATTTAAGCGCCGTACAAATTAAGAATAAGTCGCATAATGAAGAAGGTTATAATAAAACCAACCAATCAGAGTTAATATCTTATAAATATGCTAAAGCCCTTTCTGTTTGAATAACATTTTATTACATTGCAACCCCCTATATTTTCTCTTATTGCTTGCCTTAAAAAAACCCCCGTATTTGCCCTTTAAAGCCCTTCAATTTGACTTTTGATATATTATGCGGTATAAATAAATTATGTCTGATATTTTAAACACCGTTTTAACGATTATTGTTCCTGTATTAACTATTGTGGGCGTTTTTATCGCTATGGGAAGAAAATTAGAACTATTGGATACTATCAATAAGAATACAGAGAAATTAGGCGATTCCATAGATAAACTTAAAGAGTCGCATAATAAATTAAGCGAAAGATTTATCGTCGTGGAGGATAGGGTAGAAACTATCTGGAAAGATAAGTTTGCTCCAGCGGGTTCTCCAAGACAATTAAACGAATTAGGGCTCAAAATATTAAACGAAAGCGGCATTAAACGAATTATAGAAAATAATAAAGCTAAACTATTTAAAATCGTCAAAGATAAAAAACCCTCTAACGCATACGATGCCGAACAGCTTACTCTTTCCGTAGTCAACGAATTGCCGGAACATTGTCCTGAAATCATAGACGAACTTAAACAAGGGGCGTTTAGGGTCGGACAGAGCATAGATACCGTGTTGTTTATCGGCGGATTATACCTGCGGAATTTAATTTTTCAAGAACTTGGTTTTTCGCTTACCGATATTGATAATTATAATTTCACTGATAAAACCTGTAATAGCTGATATTTTTCACTGCCGTATTTGCCCTTTTAAGCCCTTCGATTTGACTTTTGATATATTATGCGGTATAATTATAATTAGAAGCCTCTGTGAATGGCACGGGGGCGAGAAAGTTAATTGCCCTGTAAGGAGAGGGGCGAAAAGGAGAGGAGAGAGAAAATGTTTGGATTTGTTATATTCTTTATTTTCTTTGGGGGTGTATTTATATTTCTCGGAATTGCTTTGATAAGAAGTATAATAATAGAAAAAAAGATTCACCCTTATCCATATTGCATATATCCAAGAAAAAGAAACGGGATTTCAGATCCCTTTAATCTTTATTTTGGATATGGTATCGGGGGTAACGATAATTAGACGATTATTATAAAAGATTTAAATAAATATAACTGTTATATTTTAAATGAGAGCGTTATATTTATAATTTATGATTTCCATCACCAATTTTTTCCGCGTCCTTTATATATTGCGACTGAGTTATTTTTCCTTTGTTAAGTTCAACGGCTAAATTATGTATTTCTGCCTGTTTTGATTCGCCGTTCGTCAAACTCGCAGCAGGATTTATTCCCATACTTTTAAATTTTTTACCTATGGCTTTCACTAATTGGTTCTCAATCGGCATAGTCTTATGAAAAGATTGATTTAACGCTGATTTTAGTTGTGTAAAATTTTGCGCTCCTTGAACAGCTTTAGAATTATAAGCGCTTTCCTTAAATTCGTCTATCCTCATTTGATTTAATTCGCCGTAATTTATTGTAAAACTTCCCTTAGTTCCTGCTTTAACCTGTAATTCATCGCCTGCTTTGACGCCAAAACTAATTCCTGCTCCCGCATACAACTTATTTTCTAACGTAGCAAATCCTTCTAACTGTCCTTTTATGTCTTGAGCGTTAGTTTGCGATGTATTTTTTACCTGCGCAAAAGCGCTAATGCCTTGGTTTATAAGATTCTCTTTATACCCATGCCCTGCTTTACCGCTTAAAACATAATTAGCAATATTATTCTGCCCTGGACTTAAGAATTGCCCCGCGCCTTCTCCTTTATAAGCCATTGCTCCTTCGAGAATACCAGGAGTCATACCTACGTTATACTGGTTATCGTAAAGGTCGTGTTTTGTTCCGCTTGTATCCACAGTCGAAGTATTTCTTATCTTATTATTGAGGGTTTCTTTAGTCTGTCCTCTCTTTGTAAGCATGAAATGACCTTTTTGACCGGTTTTAAGTATCGATTTTCCTCCTATTTGTCCAGTTTCCGTTCCTACATACTTGCCGGTTTTAGTATTCAATATGCCCGTGACTTTATCAAGTCCATTAGTTTCGGAATTTTTAGTGACGGCTCCTGGAACTATATTATAATTGCTTAATCCTTGCCTTGTTTTAGCCGTTACCGAACCTGCAAACACCCCGTTATTCACTAATCCTTTAACCTTCTGGCTTTCAGGCTTGTCCTTCGACATAATATCATTGATTTCAGATGTGCCGTTTGCGGTATTTGTCATCCCTTTAATAGCGTTATTGCCTATCATTTCGGAAATACTACCTTTAGATGTGTTATTTGCCGACAAATTATCTGTTGACGTATTGTTCGCGGATAAGTTATTTCGAGATGTGTTATTTGCCGACAAATTATCTGTTGACGTATTGTTCGCGGATACGTTATTCCGAGATGTGTTATTTGCCGACAAATTATCTGTTGACGTATTGTTCGCGGATACGTTATTCCGAGATTTGTTATTTTCCGATAAATTTCTTCTTGACGTATTGTCCGTGGATACGTCCATAGCCGAAAGATTATCCATACTTCTATTCGACGAACTATAATTCCCCAAACTGTCGTTTCCCAGATTGACATTTCCGCTTGCGGCTGCCGAGGCACCCGATGCGGCCGCGCTTTTTGCGGGCGAGTCTAAAGAAGCTACCGCGCTCGTCATGGCATATGTCGAACCCGAGACTAAAGCGTAAGCCATCATAGGCACTCCCCACGAGAGGTAGCCCATTATTCCGAGTTGATGGGAGACATACATATTGACGGAATGCGCTGAATCTAAAGAGTAGCCCTGATTGGCGAAAAACGTATAGCCCTGCCTAACGATTAAATCCTCTACATAGTTATATACCGCCATTAAGGCTGGCCATACGGCTAAAAAGAGGCCTAACTCCATATACATTTTTAGATAATTTATACCTATGGGAAGAGCCATAAGAATAATCAAAAATAAGCTGAACGCTAAAAATAAAGCGGAAAATATTCCATATACCACGGGCATATATTCGCCCGCTAATTGCCCCGAAATTGCAAAAGAGGTGTTCATATTCTGTTGCGCTAAAGCCGAACCGTATGCAAGCTGGGTTGGATTGGTCCCCGCAAGAACTGCGGATTGGATAAGCGCCTGGTCGTACTGATTTACCGCCGTCATCTGTATTATTTCGTTTTCGGCGGAGTTGGACATATTATAAATAGAAGAGTTTACCAGCCCGTATTGAGACGCAAACGTAGCATACGTCATCCCTAATGCTCCCGCTATCTGCGGTCCTGCGTCGTTGGCGGCGTAATTGGCAAAATCGGTATTCTTTTTCTTTAAAAAAACTATATGATATAATAATCTTAAGGTTAAATTAAGGAGTTTAAATAGTTATTGTCTCAAAATTGTCCCATCACATTTTTATTATTAATTTTTAATTAATAAAATCAATAAGTTATAAATATATGCAAGGGACTCTGACTCCCATTACGGAGGTTCGAATCCTTCTCCCCCAGCCATTATAAAAATAATATATATTTTAAGGATTTTCTATTTTGCTAAGAAGGTGACATTTCTATTTTGGCTTGACAAGCCGGACGACGCAATTTGACTTTTCGGATAAACGAGGTATTCTTAAATTAAGAAAATAAATGTTTAAAAATAGAAAAGAAGCCGGAGAAAAACTTGCTCTCGCTTTAGAAAAATACAAAGGCAAAGATGTAACCGTAATTGCCCTTCCAAAAGGGGGAATAGAGATTGCCTTTGAGGTTGCAAAATATTTGAATGCGGAATTTTCGGTAATCGTTGTGAGAAAGCTGCCTTTTCCGGATAATCCCGAAGCCGGTTTTGGCGCAGTGGCGGAAGACGGGAGTATTTATATAAATAGGCAATCATCATGGTACCTTTCCGAAAAGGAAATAGACGATATAATATCTGTTCAAAAAAATGAAATCAAAAGAAGGATTATCATTTTAAGAAAAGGGAAGCCTTTGCCAAACCTTGCCGATAAAACCGTTATTCTTATAGATGACGGAATTGCCGGAGGTTCCACAATCAGGGCGTCGATAATGCTATGCAAAAACCAGCGGGTAAAAAAGATTATAGCGGCCGTTCCAGTTGCGGGCAGAGATATTGCTCTGCAGATAAGTAAATTAGTCGATGAAACGGTAGTCCTAGAAATGCCGTACAATTTCCATGCGGTCGCGCAGGTTTATGAGAATTGGTACGATGTTTCGGATGAAGAGGCTTTGGAGATAATCGGACGTATCGGCATTAAAGATTAATCTTGATAAATATAAATATAATAAATTATGCGGGATTTTATATTCCGTAAATCCGCCTTATTTTTTTAGATATTCTATTATTTCTATCATAATGCCGTTAGGGTCGCTAAGGAAAGCTATTTTCATGGTTTTGTCCATAGAATAGAAAGGCTCCCTTAAAAAAACTATACCGGCTTCTTTTATTTTTTTTGCATCTTCGTCTATATTATCCGTTTGAAACGCCAGATGGGCAAAAGAATTTTCGCATTCGGCAACGGGTTTTGGGTTATCGTCGGCTATAAGTTCTATTTCGAAGTTTGTGCTTATGTCTTTCAGAAAGACTAGGGTCGTTTTATGCGCTTCTATATAACGTTTTTCTCTTATTGTAAACCCAAAAACATTAACGTAAAAATTTATAGACTTGTTTAAATCGGTTGTCCTGATTGCGGAATGTATTAATTTCATTTTAAAATAATTTAAATAAAGTTTAATATTAATCTTTATTTAAATTATATGCCATTAATCTTATAATTTCAATATATCCAACATATACCCAAAAATATAAGAAATAATGATATAATTTAAAAACACGCCTATAATTGCAATTAACTGATGCAGTAAAATATAAGATATTATGAATAGAAGAGGTTTTACCTTAGTTGAAATAGTAATGGTAATAATTCTTCTGGGGGTTCTGGGGATTATCGGAACTATCGGGCTGAATTCGGCCGTTTCGAGCGATAGAGGTATGTATGAAAGACAGCTTCAATCTGCAATAAGATATGCCCAAAATTATGCCATGAGCCACTTTGTTTATACCGCTGTCATATTTTCGTTTTCAGGTTCAAGTCCTTCATGCACTTTGGGAAACGGCGGCACTGCTTATTCCGGTTATGCGGTGTGCGCCTGCAACGGAAATTCACCCAACCCTTCTCTTCAGCCGCTCGTAAATCCGTTAGCGCAGACAGCCGATAATTTTTACGTAACTATGAATTACGGCATAAGTTACAGCGTGCAGGGGCAGGGGTTTACGGCAAACTATATCGCCTTTAATTCGCAGGGTGAGCCCGGCACGTTTCAAAACAACGGAAATCCTTGTCCGTCCATAGGCGGCGCTGTTTTTAAGCCATACGGCAATAACCCCTATGCTCCAATATCTCTATCCTTCGGCGCTTCGCCGCCCCAGCTAACCTTTTATATCTATCCGTTAACGGGCCTCGTAAGTTATAGCGGTTCCTTATAGTTATTTTTGTTTAAAAATATTCACAAATTAAATCTTTGGTGTTATAATAATTAAAATTAATTTAAAAATAGGGGGGATTCAATCTATGAGAAGCTTTAAATCTTTAGCAGTTCAGGCTTTATTGTCAATTTTTGCCGTTGCGTTTATCGTACCTGTTTTTGCCGGTTCATCTTTTGCCAGATTTTATTGTCCGCTTGGATATTCCTATAACCCTAAAATACAGCTCTGCGTCGGCAAAGGCGCTTTAAAAGGATATAATGCGCTACCCGCCACTAAAATAAACGTGTTTAAAGGAAAAAATCACATATATATCTGTCCGGCTAAATATGCATACTCTAAAAAAATTCAGTTATGCAAGGGGGAAGGCTCTTTGAAAGGCAGTACCGCCCAACCTACAG
>JAJYDX010000087.1 GCA_021777135.1 bacterium
TTGCCGTGCCTCGATATATTGCTCAAAGCTTTTCCGTATATATCTTTTACATTTTCGGTATTTTTTATTAAAAAAGTAGAGCCCGGCCTGTAAGCTACAAAAGGATTTTTAAAATAATCCCCGTTTGACAAAAAACCTCCATGCTTAGGAAATTTGGTAATTATTTTGCCGTAATTCACAGAACAATCCGATTCCGTTTCATTATAATCGTACGGTACTCCATGCGAAAGAGTCATAAAAGCGTTAGCGTCGTCGAAATATTTCAATTCTTCCGGTTCTTCAATTATAGATGAATCTCCCTCCTCTAACTTGTATCGACCTTTGCCTGTCGATGCATCTTTTCCGAAACCAAGTTCGCCTATTAAATTTATGATGTTCTTAAGCTCTCCAATATTTATTATCGTTTCGTTATATTTTACGTAATACGTTATAGAAGTATTATCGGTATTAAAATAAGTCTCTTCAGAATTGTACAGTTGTCCGTCGAAAGTCGTTCCCGTTATTCTATTTATTGAATTTTTTAAAATATTTTCGGTTATTGTAACAGATTTATCAGTATTTTTTTCAACGGAGTTAATTTTACATTTTAACCAATTATCAAATATATTTTTATCTCTCAAATCCAAGCGATTTTTCATTAAAAAATCGGATTTAATAAATTCCGTTTTTTTATATTCTTTAGCATTCTTTAATTCCGAACCTTCAAACTTGTATGGTTCTATTATCGGTTTCGGAAGCAAATCGTTGATAAAACCGTCGGAAAAAGCTATAAAGCGATTTTCGTTAACATTTTCAAGTATTTCTTCAAGCTTTTTAAATCCGTTTAAATATCCGTAAATCCAACAGAATTGTCCGAACAACGTATCGCTCTGAAATTTGGTGCCGAATGAAGACAACGGTTTTACTTTAATTTTAAGAGATTTCATAATTTATGTTAATCTATATTGATTTTTTTTAAATCTATTTCTTCGTTGTTATCTTTTTTTAAATTAATAAATTCTATCTTGCCGTAACCTCTTGAACCGCTCCCCCCTAAAGAGTCCAATTCAAGCATTCTCATGCCTTTAAGTAAAGTTTTAAAATTTTCTTCGTCTATTTTCCCGCTATCATCGTTATTT
This sequence comes from bacterium, assembly GCA_021777135.1. GTDB lineage: Bacteria > SZUA-79 > SZUA-79 > Acidulodesulfobacterales > Acidulodesulfobacteraceae > Acidulodesulfobacterium_A. Next base: position 1,119 of record JAJYDX010000087.1, read on the forward strand.
TCCATGTCAAATACTTTATAAGATAAAGAAAAATCAAATAAAGCGCCGCTTACTATTCTTTCCATTCTCCTTGGTCCGGCGCCGCTTGCGGTTCCTTTAACCCTGTCTATTGAGACTTCGGTTTTTATTTCAAATAATTTATCCATATTTTCATTTATTTTCCAATCTTCTATATATTTGGAATTTAAATAGCTATCGTTAAAAGTTACCCTCGTCGGACCTCCTTTGTATGATTCTTTATTTTTGCCGTTCCCAAAAATTCTTGCTATGCTATCGTTAGAATTATCCGTAGAATAAGGGCCTCCGTCTGAACCTATCTTCCCCTCTTTCCATTCTATTAACGACCTGATTTTACCTTTTAACGAAGAACCCGGAATATAAGGCATTCCGTCTATAGGATTTTTTATAACCGGCTGATCAGTTCCGCCGATTTTAATTTCATCGCTTCCGCTTCCTATATGCAAACCTGATTTCAATATTATATTGCCTTCAAGTTTTATTATTTTAATAAGTTTCATTTTTTACTCCTCATTTCAAATATTTATATATTAAATATCATAATTACTGCGCATGATTATTTTCTTTGTCATAATAAGTCGCATATCCTACTACTGTTTCAAAAAAACTGCATATAATTTTAAAATCTTCTAACGTATTGACCTTATCTACGCATTTTAATAGAAAATTTTCAAAATAATCGCCGATATTTTTTCTGCCTTTTGAATATTTGACTCTGGCTTTAATCATTTTTATATAAGGAAGTTGTCTGCGAAAGTTTTCTTCGGAATTGTTTATTTTTTCATTTAAAACTATAAACTGATTATAAAATATTCTAATCTGATTTATTTTATTTTTGCGTTCGTCTATTATGCCTTTTGCATGTTTTTCAGCCTGCGTATCAAAGAGGTCGAGCCTGATTTTGCTTTTATCGTTACCTTCGTAAAGTTCAATATTTATATTAATGGGAGGAGCAGGGGCATTAGCATGAAAGTTATTATTACTACCTCTGTTACCCCCTTCTTTATTATAATGACTGCCGCTATTTCCTTGAGAATATACCATAATCAATCCCTCCTTTCATAAATTGCATAACTAATTGGTATTATTAATTTGTCTCCAAATTTTTCAATATTTTCAGGTATTTCATTTAATTTTTCCGTAAAAAGTTTATTGCCGCCATAATTTCTGTGGGTAATATATCTGAATAACGCCCTCCATTTAGCATTTTCATATAGGCAGTTTAAATTAATGCCGCCGTTTTTCTTGCAATTTTCTATTTTTTCGTTCATTTCTATAAACTTCATAATTCTATAAATATATCCGATTGATACTGCGTTGTGTTTATTTTCTGCTTTATTTCCATTTTCATCTTCATCTTCGAGTAGTTCGCCAAAATACTGTTTTTTTGCAAATACTTTATAAAACTCGTCCCACTTAAGCGTTTTTCCGAAAACCGTAACTGCATTTTTACCATTAAGATTTTTACATTTTTCTAATTCGTCTTCAGCTTTATCAGAAAGTTGATAAACGGGAACACTTGAAGAAGCAAGAGCTATGCCTATAGAAATATGGAC
>JAJYDX010000088.1 GCA_021777135.1 bacterium
GCATTTTAAAGATTATAGGCGGTTCGGCGATAGAATGTTATAAATACCGCAATGAAAACGATTATGGTCTTCAAGAATACGATTTATACGATTTTTCAGATAAAACTTTAGAAGAATTGTATAACAAACTTCAACATGAAATTAAAAAAGTTCAGTCGATTAAAAATCTAAAAAATATTAAATCAAATAAAAAATTATCTAATCTTTTTGATATTTATTCAAAACTATTTGCCTTAAACACATTTATAGATCCGATTACCGCATATAATTTTTATTTAATTGACGAAATTAAAAAATATTAATTTTTAAGGAGAAAAATTTATGTATATCAATACTTTCGAAATTCCTGTACTTAAAAATATTTTTGAAGATAACTATCCTATTCCTTTAGAAAACGTAATGCAAAGGCATTTTCTTATAATAGGCGAAACAGGTTCCGGTAAAACCGTCTCTATCATTAAACCGCTTTTAAAAGCCGCTATAGAATATAATAATAAAGACTATAAGAATAGCGCTTCCGTATTAGTGGTAGATCCCAAACTAAGCGAGCTAAAAAAGTTTATCAAAGAATCATATAAAGACGACGAAGATACATTAAATAGAATTATCGATTTTGAAGAAGAATATATTTTCGATTTCTTTGAAGGCGACAGAGATAAATCTTTGGAAGACAAAATAGAAATACTTATAACCTTAAGCCCTTCTTTTAACAGTAATAATTTCGGTTCAAGAAATAGGGAGTGGTTTCAGTTTGCCTCCGTTTTTATCAGAAATATAATTCAGTTTGATGAATCTGTAAGAAATATAACAGGTAAATCATTATGGAAAGCATTAGAAGAAAGCAAATATATTTCAAAACAGGAACTAAGCATTTCGGACGACCAGCCTTATTTTATTAATTTTAAAAAATTTATAGATTATATCAGCACTATAATTACTAGCGCTGGTCCCAACAGAGAATATTACAAAATTATTAAAACGATAAGCGATTTAATACCCGATGATGAAAATAAAACCGACGAAGTCGCTTCAAACGGCAATAACGAAGAACCTCAAGAAAACAAAGCCGACGAAATTAGAAGACCGCATGTAAGAAGTAATAATAATTTCGAAACGTCAGGCGATCAAAAAGGAAAAACAGAATATAAAAATTTAAAAGAAAAACTTAGTGCAAGCATGGCAAATTCAACTCCTAACGCGACAAAACCACCAAATATTTCAATATTAGACGAACAAAAAGTCGGCAACTTGCGAGGTTCCGGCTTTTTAATCAACAGCAAAAGTTTAGGCAAAGAAACTTATGGAAGCATAATACTTACGCTATCCCCTTTTGTTTCGGATTATTCTTACTCTGATTTAAATAAAAAAATTTGGCTTGATCCTTTCAATGAATATAATGAAGATAAGAATAACAAAAAATATTTAAACTTAGAAGAAGCCATATTAAATCACAAAATAATTATTTTTTCTCCTACGCTTAAAATTTCCAAAATAGAAGGAATGTTAGGCACGATTTTAAAAACTAAATTTTTTAAGTTTATGCTTTCAACCTACGAAGCCGGCAAAAGAAATTTTCCCGCTTTCTATATTAGCGACGAATTTCATAAGTACATAACCGGAGATACTATTACCGGCGAACAAAATTTTCTCGATATCTGCAGGGCTTATAAAATCTCATGTATTCTTGCGACCCAATCATATCAGTCTCTTTTGAATGCGGTCTCTAATCAGCTCGTTAATTACGGCAATGCTGAAAACGTTGTAGATATAATAACGATAAATTGCGCCAACAGGTTTTTCTTTAGAAGTCAGGACCCAAAACTAAAAAACTTAATCAGATCTATCGTTCCCGAAAAACCTGGATACCCGCACGTAATAGACGTAAGACCATTGGCCAGCTTAGAAGTCGGTCAATGCTACTATACGCTTGCAAACGGAAAATGGGGAATTAAAAAAATAAATCTATTGCAAAATTAATTAATATATTCTAAGATTAATTTAAAAGAGTTAAATGGAGAAAATTATGGAAATAAAAATATTAAAAGGCGCCGAAGAGATAGGCGGCAACTGCATACAAATTTCTTTAGGCGACCAAAGTATTTTTTTAGACGCCGGCATTCCATTATCGGAAATAGAAAACCCAAATCCCGAACTAATAGATTTTGAATCCATCAAAAAGGACACTAATATATTGGCAATATTTTTAAGTCATGCCCACGCCGACCATTACGGAAGTTTAAAAAACGTTTCAAATATTCCTATATATATGGGAGAACCGTCTTTAAATATATTAAAAACGGCTCAATTATTTTACGATAAAGGCATTAATTTAGAAAATGTTAAAACCTTTAAAGACAAAGAAGAAATTAAATGCGGTCCATTTACCGTTATACCTTATCTTATTGACCATTCCGTCTATGACGCCCATGCCTTTTACATAACCGACGGCAATAAATCTATTTTTTATACCGCAGACATAAGATTTACCGGAAGAAAACGATATATGACCAAAAATCTATACAAGGAACTTCCAAAAATAGACGTCCTTTTAGCGGAAGGCACTAATATAGCGTCTTCAGACGATAAACGCATGAATGAAGAAGATTTAATTCCCGAAATGGTCGATTTTATAAAAGGCACTG
>JAJYDX010000018.1 GCA_021777135.1 bacterium
TAATTTAACCGAAAATCTGATAAAATAATTAACTAGGATATTCCCTACACGGTGGATGTAGCTCAGCTGGTAGAGCCCCGGATTGTGACTCCGGTGGTCGCAGGTTCAAAACCTGTCATCCACCCCATTAAAAACCCCGCGTTATATAAGCGCTTTCCCGGTTTCAATCCTTTATCGATTTTAATAAAACATAACCATTTTTCACCCTTTTTTGCCTTTTTTATGGCGAGATTTTCACATAGGTGATATAATATCTTTAAGGCACTTAAAACGCTTATAAAATAAGGGGGCGTGTAATGTCAATCATAAAAAACGGCAAATATTACTTCTACGATTTCGTGCATGAAGGCAAAAGATACAGGCGTTCCTGCAAAACTACCGACAGGAATATTGCCAAACAAATAGAAATTTCCGTTAAGAACGATATTATTAAAGGGAACCATAGCCTTCCGACGGACAAAAATAAGCGCCTTTTGTTTCAGACGGCCTGGGAAAATTACCTGAAAAACAACGGCAATCCTGAAAAAGCTATTGAGCGAAAGATTATAGCGGCCAAGCATTTCCTTCCCTTTTTTGAAAATAAGGCATTGTCGTCCATCCTGCCGCTTGATATTAAAAATTACCAGCTTGGAAGAAAGCTCGAGATAATGTCAATGGGAAAGAATAGCGGTAAAAAGGAGTCCGAGGTAAATTTCAGGTCGGTTAATTACGAAGTTATAATTATTTCCAATTTTTTCAATTTCTGCATCGAAAGGGAATATACCGACAAGAACCCGGCGTATAAAATTAAGAAACTCAACGAACTCTCCCGCCTAAAAACCCTTTCCGACGAGGATATAAAAAAGCTTATCGCCGGGGCCACGAACAAGCTGACCAGGGATATAATTACCTTTTTGATATATACAGGTTGCCGGAAGGGCGAGGCGCTAAATTTAAAGTGGGACGACGTGGACCTGAAAAACGGCGTTATCGCAATTAAAGGAACGAAGACGAAATACGACAGGCATATTCCGGTATCGGAAGCCCTGAGGGACGTTTTAGAGGGAATTGAAAAAAATCAGGATAGTTTGTATGTCTTTAATAACAACGGGGCTAAGGTTGGCGATTTTAAGCGTTCTTTCCATACCGCCTGCCGTAACGCCGGATTGAAAGATTTAAGGATACACGACTTAAGGCACGTTTTCGCAAGCAAAATGGTTATGAACGGCACGTCGCTTTACATAACCGGCGAACTTCTCGGCCACCGGACGACGCAGATGACGAAGCGGTATAGCCATTTGGTGCCGGATACGCTCAGGAAGGCTGTGAATGAGGTTTTTGGTAAAAATCGACAAAAATAATATCGCGGAAAGCAAAATAAGGCATTTTTGCTAGTGTTAAGTCATAATTTATGGACAATTGTTAAAATATAAATAATTAATAAAATTAGATAAATTAAACCAAAAATAAAAGGTATTTTTATTTCGATATGGGAAAAAGGCCAGTATTGGCATTTATTTTTTCCCTCACCAAGTATTTCCCACTCCCGTTGATATAACGCCAAAGGCAGTTTCTGTTCGATCTCGTGAATAACCTTGAATTTTCCGCTGTTCAATTGTTTGTACGAATTTATAAGGAAGAAAAAAATCCCGCAAATAAATATTCCAACAATTGAAAGCAAAATGCAAATAATTGAAATATCCTTTAATTTTATTTCATAAATTAATCCGAGAAAAGAAAAAATTGCGGTATTTATCGCCAAAAAATAATTATTTGCGCTTTGCCTTCTGTCGCTAACCCTCTCGGCGCTTTCTATAAACAATTTATATTGCTCAAATAAATGATTTTTATATTCTGTGCCGTAGTCTTCTTCTGTTTTTTTAAATAGACCTGAATTCATTTATAGGGAATGATTTTTAATTGCATCAATAATAGAATCGGAACGCCAACCTACTGTTTTAACTGCATGTTCTTCAACTACAGAGGAGATATTTTTTTGACCCCAGGGATTTATTCCGATGATAGGCTTCGACCCTGTAATAAATCCTTCCCTAGCAATTTTTATTTCCTTATTTATCCATTTGCTATAAGTTGAATAAACTCCCGTTGAAATTAATACCACATGGCAACCCTGCATTTTTTTATAAATAGCTTCGTATAATTCTTTATCGGTTCCTTTTGTATGGATAGGGTCGTATATTGGAACGGAGTGGTCATTGTAGGAAAAATATCTTGCATTATCGAGAAAATTAATAAGTCCATCATAAAATCCAGAGTAAGCCCAGGAATGGCTTATAAAAATATTGTATGTTTTCATATCTTGAAAATCTCCTTATAAGTTAGACGCTTACATTTATTATTTTGTGACATTAGGCTCTCCGAGCCATATTATAAGATTAATTTAAATACAATATTTAATTATTTTCAATATTATTTTTAAATATTAAATTATTTCTTTAATATTTTTGTGTTCTATAAAGGAACTTATGCCCCCTTATTTTCGTTTGACCAGAAGTTAATAATTTCATATACTAAATAGCAATAATAAATATTTTGTATTCCAAATAACTATCATAGTAAAGCTATACGAATATGTCAAAGGTAAAATCCACAATAGCGGGCAATGTCAAGAAATACCGAAATAAACTTGGTATTTCGCAGGACCAGCTTTCAAAAAGGGCAAATTTGGCTTTTCATACGATTGCAAAAATTGAAGCGGGCACAACCCTCAACCCTACTATCGAAACAGTTAAAAAAATAGCGGATGCACTCGGAATATCACTTGATGATTTAATAAAATAAAATGGACGAGATTATTTATATTCTTATTATTGGATGTATGAAGGAGAAACACTTGACGAACGGCGAAGGCGATTTGAAGTGGAAAATAATTTATGAAAACTAAATCTTTAAACAAAAATCTCCATAAAGCTAGCCGAGCAAAGTTTGATGAGTTTTATACTCAGCTTGGTGATATTGCCAACGAACTTAAGCATTACCGCGACCAGTTGCACGGCAAAGTAATTCTCTGCAACTGTGATGATCCGTTTGAGAGCAATTTTTTCAAATATTTCGCTGCCAACTTTAATACCTTAGGACTCAAGAAACTTATCGCCACTAGCTATCTCAAATCCCCAATTGTTGGCGGTCAATTGCCGTTGTTTGATATTGAAGGACTTAAGCCGAATGGTAAAGAGCCGTATGTAGTGGAAATCAACGAAGTGCCGGATGCTAACGAGGATGGCGCGATAAATTTAGACGATGTTGAAATTTTGTTAAGACATAATAAAAATGTCACTATGCCACTCAAAGGAACGGGCGATTTTCGTAGTGACGAATGCATAGGATTGCTTAAGAAAGCAGATATTGTCATCACTAATCCGCCGTTCAGTCTATTTCGTGAATTTGTAGCTCAGTTAGTAGAGTATGACAAAAAGTTTCTTATTATTGGTAGCAAGAATGCCATTACATATAAAGAAATTTTTAAACTCATCAAAGAGAATAAGCTGTGGTTAGGATATGGCTTTGCCAAAGGCAATGCATATTTCAAGATCCCGCCGGAAAAATCACGCGAGTTTGCAGCTGGCGTGTATGACCCAAATACGGGACTTGTGAAGTTCCGCAATGTTGGTTGGTTTACCAATCTTTACGTCGACAGATCGGAAGACCCTATCACCCCGTATCTCACCTACGAACAAGGACGCAAGAAAGGGCTATACCCAAAATACGATAACTATGATGCTATTGAGGTATCAAAGATAGCAGAAATGCCGAGTGACTACAATGGCGTAATGGGCGTGCCTATAACGTTCTTGGACAAATGGGTACCTGAAAGTGGCATAGAGATTGTCAAGTTTAGGAAGGGTGACGACGGCAAAGACTTGACATTTACGAGGGGGGGGGGGGGGGTCAGCCATACTTCAGAATACTCATTCGCTATCGTCGGACAAACAGGAGTTATTGAGCCAGATGGAATCTGCATTGAGTACAAGGCAGGACGGCCATATATTAAGGGACAAAGGAAGTACGCGAGATTATTCATTAAACGAATTTGAGATTCTTGGTTCAAATCGTGGCGTTGACCAAGACCCCAATAGGATTTATGGCAGAGGGTCTCTATTAAACGGCAAAGAAACATTTAAAAGATTATTTATTAAACGAAAAATATAGTGGGGGTTAAAATATGAAAATAGAACTTAAAAATATCAAGGTGTGTGATGTTGTGGATGGCTATAAAGATAACGGCGAAAGCGGCGTGGTTGGTTACGGCGGCAAACTTAATATTCGTCCAGCATACCAGCGCGAGTTTATTTATGGGAATAAAGAACGGGACGCTGTCATCAGGACGATTCGGCAGGGCTTTCCACTTAATACAATGTACTGGGCAAAAACCAATGAAGGAGAATTTGAACTTATGGATGGGCAGCAACGCACCATCAGTATTTGTCAATACATCACCGATATTATACCTGTCAAGTTTAATGAGGGGTATGAGTTGGCTTTTGATAATTTAACGATTGACCAGAAACAACAAATTCTTGATTACGAGTTGTCGGTTTACGAATGTGAAGGTACCGATAGTGAAAAACTTGATTGGTTTAAGACGATTAATATTGCCGGCATGAAACTCACCAATCAAGAACTACGTAACGCAATTTATACCGGACCATGGCTCGCTAAAGCAAAGCTATGGTTTAGTAAGACAAATTGTGCAGCGTACAAGATTGGTGAAAAATATTTGAATGGGTCGTATATACGCCAGGAATATTTGGAAAAAGCTCTTGATTGGATTTCCGACGAAAAAATTGAGGATTATATGAGCAAGCACCAGCAAGACGCTGATGCTCAGGAATTATGGCAATATTTTCAGGAAGTTGTGTCATGGATTGAGCGTGTATTTCCTAATTATCGGAAATTTATGAAAGGCTTAGAGTGGGGTCGATTATACAACGAACATAAGAATGACAAACTGAACGCGGCAAATCTGGAAAAACGAATTGCTGAACTTATTGATGATGATGAAGTAGACAGCAAGAAAGGTATTTATGAATATCTCTTAACAGGAAACGAAAAGACACTAAATTTGCGTACGTTTGATGAAAAGACGAAAATTAAACAATACGAGAAGCAGAAAGGGATTTGCCTGATGTGTAAAAAACATTTTAAAATTGAGGAAATGGAGGCCGATCATATCGTTCCTTGGCATGAGGGCGGGAGGACTACAGCCGAAAATTGCCAAATGTTGTGTAAACAAGACAACCGAACTAAATCTGGAAAATAAATTAACAAACTCCAAAACTCAATTTATGGGTTGTATGATAAATTCAGAGATTTGATTATAAAAATATGATTAAGAAAATTTCAAAACTCGAAAATTTCGGTATATTTCATAAATTTACTTGGGTAACAGAACTTTCCGATTGTAAAAAATTCAATTTAATTTATGGCTGGAACAGAAGCGGAAAGACGACGATTTCCCGCATTTTTGCTAGTTGCGAGAAAAAGTGCGTTTATGATAAAGATAGATTTAAGCAATATCCAGAGAATGGAATATTTGAATTAGAAACAAGCGATGGAACAAGTGTTAAAAATACCTATGTTGATACAAATGTATTGCCGGTAAAAGTCTTTAATCAAGATTTTATAGATGAAAACATATCTTTTGATCCTTCCGATTCATGTAATCCAATTGTTTATGTTAGTGAAGAAGACATTGAAAACAAAAATAAACTTGAAAAATTAAGGCAAAATAGAATCGACCTTAACAAGGCATGGGAGGAAGCAAAGAAAGACTGTTCCTCAAAAGAAAAAACTAAAGAAACTTTTTTGACAGATTTGGGAAGAGAAATTTCAAATGCTCTTTTTAACAAAGCATACAACAGAACAAAAGCGGAAAATAGAATTAATAGTATCGGCATTGATAATTTTGGTGATAAAATTCTTTCCGATGAAGACAAGAAAAAAAATGAAACAATAATCAGAAGAGACGCGTGGAAAACCCAAAATACGCTCTTCGACTTTAAATTATCTTTTTATTTTGACGGTGAAATGATAGATGATTTCCAAAAAATTTATGAGAAAATTAAAAAATTGCTTGGCAAGGAGGTCATTTCCGAAACACTGGAAAGGTTAAAGAATGACCAAATTTTAAATAGCTGGGTCAAACAAGGTTTTGATTTATATAAAACAAAGGCGAATGAGGGGAAATGCCTGTTTTGCCAAAAGCCGCTCGATAATGATTTTTTAGATATACTTTCAAAACATTTTAGCAAAGATTACGAAGAGTTACAAAATGCGATTATTCGCCTAAAAAACGAGGTTTTAGAAATCAAAAAGATACAAATCACTGAAAAAAATGATGAACTCTACCCTACTCTAAAGGATGAATATGCAGATAAGGCAAAAGAACTTAACGGTTGCATTGAAAAAATAAATTCTTGGATTGATGAGGCGGTGAAAAAATTAAATGAAAAATACAATAATCCGCTTGCAGCCATTGCGAATCCTGAAATTCCAGAAGATTTTTTGTCTTCGTATAATCAGCATATTTCAGAAATAAATAAGATTTTTTTGGCTCATAACGAGAAGGCAGGAAACCATACTAATGAAGTAAGTACTGCAAGAGAAATGCTTGAATTGCATTTAATCGCTGTTGCATTGTCTTACCAGGATTATAAAAAAATGGTAGCGGACATTGAAGAAACAACCAAAAATGAAAAAATGGCGCTCGAAACTTTTAACAAAAATGAATCTGAAATTTCAGAATTAGAAAGAAAAACCTCGAATATCGCAAGAGCAATAGAAGAAATTAACAAACACTTGAAAGAATTTTTTGGTAGAGAAGAAATAAAACTTGAACTGGACAAAAATAAAAAGGGCTATGTAATAAGAAGAGACGGGCTGCTCGCAAAAAATTTGAGTGAAGGAGAAAAAACAGCAATTGCGTTTTCATATTTTATCGTAAAAGTTAGCGAAAGTGGTTTTGACAAAACAAAAGGAATTATTTTTATTGACGATCCTATTTCCAGTTTTGATTCAAATTTTATCTACCATTGTTATTCAGTGATAAAAGAGCATTTCAAAGAAGTAGAACAACTTTTTATATCCACCCACAATTTCCAGTTTTTCAATCTAGCGAAAGAGTGGTTTGTTAAAAAAAATGAGAGAATAGAAGATGATAATAAAAAACTGAAATTAGAAAACAAGCCAGAAAAGCCAATTCCTTGCGGGTTTTTTATGGTAGAGAATTTTATTGAATCGGATGTCCGAAAAGCCAAAATTGTTAAACTTGATAATACGTTACGAAAATATAAATCCGAATATCATTTCTTATTTGCCAAACTTAAAGAATTTTCGGAAAAACAAAATATGGATTATATGGATTTTTATACTATTGGAAATATAGCGAGAAGATTTTTTGATATTTTTGCAGATTTTAAGATACCAAACACAGGCAATCAAAAATATAAAATGGATAGTTTAGTAAATATTATCAATAAACCAGTCGAAAAAATAAGCAAAGTTGACGCTAACAAGGCATATAAATTAATTAATGAATTTTCACACAATTCAGACCCGACTAGTGCCATAGAACATAAGGATAAAAGTGAAAGCAAAGATGCGATAAAAATTTTGCTTAACATCGTCAAGGAATCAGATCCAAAGCATTTTGAAATTTTGGAGAGTAGTCTGTGAACATTCCAAGTTAGTTTTTTCGTGTCTATTGCTGTATAAAAATTTTCGCCTGCCGACGAACGGGTACCGTAAAAATTACAAGTAAATCTTTTGTAAATTCGCTTATATTATATTAACAGGGTTAATTAATTTGAATTGATACCGGTAGTCTAGCGAGAATCTCGTCATACACTGCAATATCGATCCCTTCACCTACTTCCAAAGTTACCGCTATACCATAATTTACAGGTTCGATTATCTTTCCTGCATCGTTTTTACAATTAACCTTGATTCCGATATATTCGCCATCTTCAAAGGGAATGGCTTGTTGTCCTTTAAAAATTTCATGTTGCAATGTGCCTCTCTTAACGGCTTTCCCATCTACATTGCTCCTATTAGAAGCAATGCTGTTGTTATTTGCCTCAAACCACAAACAGGCTGTCCGATATCTCTGAGAATTTGCTGAAATAGGGGATATCCACGCAAGCGTAACCGTTAATATACGCCTATCTGTCCGCGATGATAACGAAGGCGGTAACGGTAATTTAAACACATGTGCTTCGTTATCTTTTAATCCGCCAAAACCCAAAAGAGTAACCCTTTGTTCAGTACACCCTAAAACCCGTTCAACTTGAGGTATGCCATAACCCAACCAGCGCGATATCCACCCTTTTAACTGACGCGTATTATCTGGAGTGCGCAGTATTTCTGCAATATGCTCTCCACTATCTCCCCAGTCAGCACCATGAACAAGCATCGCTTTCAGTAAAGGGGCGACATATGGCACATATTCAACGCCGACAACCCGATCTTTAACAACTTCCATTAGGAGGTCATAGCAAATCCCTCCTGCTCTAGTAATGAGAGCCGTAGCATTACTAGTTCCACAGCAATGCGACGTCCTAGACAATTCTCCTGGCGAATTTCCCGGACAGGCTACTTTATTGCCCGGACCAGATCGCGAAAAGGCAGGATCGATAACGACTGGATTAATATTTATCTTTGGCCGATATAGCAGCCTTCCCCCACCATAAACAATATCTGGTTTAACAGCTCGCCTATAACCACTTCCAAAAGCAGATATAGGACTCGGCAAAATAAATGAATCATATGGATCAATGCGATCTCCGGTGGTTATATTTGTTGCATGATCCAAATGCGCAGAACCAACTGTTATACCATTAATACTTTCAGCAGGAGAAAGTAATCCGAGATTGCGGGCTTTTTGATATAGTTCCTTAATGATTGCAGATTCAACCTCAGCTTTTGGGGTCTGATTAAAATTTGCTATAGGAATCCCTAACGAAATCGACTTGGCATGGTTTCCCGCGCTTATCACAAACAGAACATTATATTTATAACTTAACCAATCGATTAATTTGGCCATGGGGCTCATTGATTGTGAGAATTGCCTATAAGGATCTCCGATTGATAAATTTATAATTTTCACTGTAGGAGCTATAGGTTGTTGTCCGTCCTCTCCCTCAAACATCCTTTTAACCGAGCGATGAATCAAATCAATAGCCAAAACATCTTCCGGAATTGTTTCGTATCGTTGCGGTCTCCAATCTGTTGGATTGGGTTTCATAATTGGCCGCATATATACAGGCTTCTTCAATGGATCAACTGTACCAGAGTTAATATCACCATGTATAATAAGCGAAGCCATTGCTGTACCATGGGAACGGTCTTCCGCCCGATAAGAGGAATCCCAGTCATCAGGATCATCAATAATTATCCGATGCGACAATAATTGGTGATTCGATAAAGGCATCCCATCCAGCACAGCTACGACTGGATTGCCAGAAGGAAGAACTCCACTCTGTACCCCTGCCTGTCCAAAATCACCCTCCACTGGCTTGTCCCCAGCTGAGACTTGGCCAGACGGGCGAAAAAACATAACGTTGTCACTCTTTACCAAGGATGTATTTCTATTCCTAATAATATTCTGAATAGCATTGGCAGGCAGTTCTGCCAAAAGAGCATGATATGAAATTTCCGATAAAACACATTGTCGCAGTACTTGACCCCCAAGCTCAGTTATTAATGACATAACTTGAGCTTGACTCGTTTGTCTTTTTGCTGGCAGATTTCGGAACCAAAGCTCAACCTCAAAACGAATAACGCGGTTCCCTTCATGCTGAAGCATCTCCTGCCATTCCTCTAAGACCCCTGTCTCTAAAAGGCGATCCTCAACATCCCATCTACGAACTTTTTTTAACGCCTTAAATACCTCTTTGAATTTATTTAACCCTCTATGAAACGCACTAGAAGTATTCATTTTGTAGCGTTGCCAAAGAGAAAGCATTTCTTCGAGAGCGTGCTGATTCGACATAACAAGATAGAGCCTGCCGGACAATTCTTTTTGAGGTCTCTCCTCATCAAAGAAATCTTCATCAGGTGCAATCTCTTCAACCTCAGTTTCAGCCATCCATTCAAATCCTTCAATACGCCTTACCGCATTCGCAAAGTTTTCAATACCGCCAATAGTTTCAATAACTAAGACCTGTTCAGGATCAACGCCAGCGGTCGTCCGTTGTACCTCGACACGTCGATCATTAAATGCCGACTGTAATTGATTAAACATGGGGGTTAATCGAGTATCCTGCCGATCAATAGTTGGAAAGTGAAAGCGCCCACCTATAGGAACTAACTTAGATCGAGAAACTGCCTCCGGCTGAGGGAAAAGAAGTAGTGGACGTTCAGCCATTATTCACCTCCCTTTGATCTTGTTGCTTAACTTTCACAGAACGGGAATTCCATTGCCTAATTGTTTGAGAAATAATATTTTTCATATCGGCATTTGGTTGATTTAGAACATATTGCCTAAAAACGCTCGCATCGAATTCCTCGGCTTCAGCGAAACTCGAGCCAAGCAAATATTTTGCAAGCGTTCCCGGGGTATAGCCAAGTGGAACCTTAATCTTTCGCTCAAATTTTTCAAACCATTCCGTTAAACGTGCTCTGGTTGGAGCTGGCAAACTAACACGAATCTGAAAACGCCTCCATACAGCTCGATCTAGTAATTCAGCATGATTGGTCGCTCCAATAACAACGACATGACTGGGAAGCCCATCGATTTGAAGCAAAAGTGAACTCACCACACGTTTAATTTCGCCAGTTTCATGAATATCGCCGCGTTCCTTACCTAAAGTTTCAAACTCGTCGAAAAATAAAACACATTTTCGTGTCGCCACATAATCGAATAATTTTTTAAGACGGACGGCGGTCTCACCCAAATATGTTCCAACAATACTTTCATACCGGACAACTAAAAGCGGTACCATCAACGCATCCGCAATTGTTTCTGCCAAAGATGTCTTTCCATTTCCTGGAGGCCCGATTAAAAGCAATCGATTCCTAGGTTCTAAATTATAAGAGCGTAATAAATCTATCCTGTGGTGCTCCTGAACAAACTCTTGGCAAATTTGCAAGACATCGTTCGGTAATATCAACTCATCCATTTTTCGCTTTGGCATAATCTCATACACCAAAGCCCCTACCTGCTGTTCCAGCGTTGATGAACCATTAAGAAATGGTTTCTCATGAAATCCATTGCCGGGTGGTTTAGCGCTCAACGCTTCTTCCAATTTATCCGCCAAAACTTTATGCTGTTTATTCCGCTCCTCGGCAATGATTGCCTCAACGGCTTTTCTGAAAACTTCCTTGTCTCCCTTAAAGCCTGACTGAATCAGCTTTAATAGTAAATCTGCCCTTGCCATTTATACCCCTTAAAAATCTTAATAGTCTTAAAAATAATATTTATATTTAAATATATCCGCAATGCTAATTTTTATTTATTTCGTTAAAATAAAAATATGCTGAAAAATCTAAAATGTTTTGAAAATTTTTTAAATAAATCTTAAAGCTAAGATAAAAAATCAACGGTAATAAGTTTTAGCTTTTTGTAATCATAAGGCGGTATTTCATCTCTTTCGATTAAGATTTACCTTTGTTAATTAGGAAATGCCTTGAATTAATTTTTTCCAATTTTATGACTATTTTTATAGTTTTTTCAAATAGTTCTTAAACTTGGAGCCTTTTTAAGCTTATTGATAATAATTTATCTTTAATTTCCTCCCATTTTTTTAATCCCCACATCGTCCATAAAATCAAACAAATTATAATCCAGCTTTATATCTGATTCTCTTATTATAGACAAAGTTTATTTGTATTTATCATTAAATCCTTGATAAACCGAAAATTTTTGATAGAAATTTTTTTTATAAAAATAAAAATAGATTCATTTTTTGGCTGTTTCAGACATCATTTTATTAATGCACACTTTATGGCCATTAATAATCATACAATTCTATCAAATTTTTTAGAATTGATATACATTTTATAATTTTTTTAGCCAAAAAACGAGCTGTTAAATTAAAAAATTTTATCTAATGCTTGACATATACTCCCTTTCCCGTGCCAAACTTAAACTAAAGGTATTTGTAGCCATTATCCTGTATCACAAAATGCGGTTGCATTTTCTTCCTGCCAAACTGTCGAAGTTATAATTCCATTTTCGGTTCTTTTTATATTGCGGTCAGATAACGCATAAGATTTTTCAGCATCGATTGTTTTAAGTTTTTCCGTGTCTATCATAAAATTGTTTGCCCGCCAACGAGCGGGGGCATAAAAATTAGTTATTGTTTTTATATACCCAACCGGGGTCAAGCGTCCGCACGCTTGTGGAGTTCAGGGGCAAAGCCCCGATATATTGTTTTTAAAATCCTTTTCCTTCTTCTTTTCGCTTTTTTGTTAAGCCTTTTCTGTTCGGCTTTTTCCCGTTCTTGATTTGATTTCCCGTTCTGGTCTAAAATAGCCTGAAATTCGTCCATGGGTACGAATACTATCTTCTCGCCGCAAAGTCTTGAGGCTATTTCTTGAATATCGGGGCCGGGCATCCGGCTCACCTCGCATAAGGTTATATGGCCGGGGTTTCTCTTTAAAACCCTGTACGGCTTCCGTAAAATACCCCTTAGCATGTATTCGATAAATTTCTTGGACGTTTTTTTCAAATTTCTGTCTCCTGCTTTTTCATTGGCAGTCAGCCATTCCCTTTGCCATTCGACTTCCCATTGGATATGCTTTTTCATGGTTACCCCAGATAACGGTTTGTGATTTCCAGTCTTTCATGTCCCAAGTCCCTGCTAATACCCTGGCGGATTTCCTTGTCTATTACAGTGAAGTCTTTTTTGGATAGCCCGGAATTATTTAATAAATTCTTAAGCCATTCCTCTTTCGTTTCCCCGGTTCTCGCCCTGCACTCGACGTTGTATCCCTTTTCCGCCCATGCGTTTTTATAGGCTTCGTGAGCCGTCCAGTGCCTTTCCCCGTGGTAGTGGAAGTAGATGCCGGTTTCCTTTCGGAAAGACGTAAGGGTGTTATTTACAAAATTCCGCCCCTTTACCAATTTTCCGATGTTTAGATTTTCTAATTTATTGGACTTAAGAAAATCCCT
>JAJYDX010000089.1 GCA_021777135.1 bacterium
GAAACGGTAACTCTACCCTGTAACTGGATAAATCTCTTATTTCTTATCAAGTTTTTTAATTTTTTGGCGGCAAGTAGAGCGCTGTGAAAGTCGGTCTGAGGCAGAATGATAACAAACTCTTCTCCGCCGTATCTTGTGGCTATATCTATATTTCTGATATTGTGCCTTAAAATAGAACCTATCTGTGATAAAACTACATCGCCGACCTTGTGTCCGTAAAAATCGTTAACGTTTTTAAAATGGTCGATGTCTAATATCATAATGGATAAACCGCTCCCGTATCTTTTAGCTTTGTTGAATTCAACTTCCAGAACCTCGTCCATTTTTCTTCTGTTGTAAAGCCCGGTAAGTTCGTCTGTTATCGAAAGCTCGTTTATCTTTCTGTGTATTTTTGCATTATCCAAAGATACGGAAAGCTCTTTAACGGCATGTTCCAAAAACGCTATGTCTTCTTTTTTAAAACCATGAATGGAAGAAACCATTAAAACACCGATATTTATATCGCCAACATACATAGGAAGCCAGGCTATATCTTTTGGAAAAACTTCACAAAAACCATAATCCATAGCCATTCCTTCTCCACTATTTTCCATAAGTTTTTCTTTTAAAATCATGGCATTTTCCGGAATATCGCGAAACCATATCGTTTTTCTATCTTTAAGACAGTGTCCCGCCATCCCCTCCGAAGCGCTTATCCTATTAGCCGCAAATTTTCTTATACCGTAAAACTGCCACGGGATTAAAAAACCTTCTCCGTCTTTGGACGACCCACCGGAGTCTTCGCCTTCCGTCTTGTCTATTTTTATATCCGCTTCTTTATTGTCTCTACCCTCGTCTCCGACTGAATTCGTAAATTTGCCGCTCTTGCTGTAAACATATATAATGCCGGAAGATATATTCAACAGCTCCTCTAAAATATTTAAAGTCGAGGTTATTATTTTATCGAAATCCAAAGATCCCACTAAGAAATCGGAAAACGAATTATACTTCTTCATTCTTTCTTCCCTATCTTTAACGGTCATAGCCATTTCTGTAAAACCTTTACCTATGTTCTCAAATTCGTCGTTGGTATTAATAACTAGTTTAGTGTCTAAATCTCCCGAAGTAAATTCTTTAATAGCGGTTTCTATGGCGGATATGGGGTTTAAAGTATCTTTGGAGGCAAAATACGAAATGAGGAGGGATATTACGAGGCCTATGAAAATAATAAATATTGCGTACTCCGCCGTCTTTCTGAATAATGTGACGTAATGCCTGTTTGAAATAAAAACGGCTATGGAGCCTATAACCCTGCCGTTTATGTTTTTTATAGGGTGAAATGCAGCAAAAACGGTTTCTCCGTTATAATTTAATTCTTTTATAAAATTATTTCCGTTTTTGATTTTATTATGGATATCTTCCGGAAGCCTCGAGCCTTCGCCGAAAATGTTTCCGGGGATTTTTAGGGTCGAAAGGCATACCTCTCTGTTAAAAAGGGATGTAAAAACGGCTGTTTTCAGGTGATATTCGTTATAAATGGTTTCGGGTAAATAGCTGTTCCCGCTTAAGTTAATCAAACCGAAAATAGAACCTGTAGGATGGCCGTCATAAAATAGGGGGACTACAGTTACCAAAAACATATTGGAAACGTCGTTTGATGTTTTAATATTCATTCTCAAGAGAGTAGATTTTCTGATGATTGCGGTCTTTACGATGGGAAAACCTGTCCTGAAAGCTTCGAATATCATGCCTCCCAGTGAAGGCTTGAACCTTTTGCTTCCTCCGGTAGATGCCGCAATGAATCCTTCCTTATCCGTTATTCCTATATAGTCTGCAAAATTAAAAGCGTCTTTGTATGATTTGACTAATGAATTCTGGAAAGAAATATTGTTATGAATAACCGCATTTATCAGATAAGGATTGTAAGAACTTATCAAAAACCCGTTTTTAAGGCGGTTTGCCTGCGAATAATAAATCCTCTGCGCACCGCTTAACGTAATACTGACCTTATTAAGGCTTTCTTTCTTGGTCTGATTCCTGAATATGTAGGTATTAGCAAGAGCTAAAAGAATCAGGGGGATTAAAACGGCTAAAGAAAAGGATAAGACTAATTTAGTCTTTATGGAGATTTTCGGCCTGTATCCGGCGGAATATTTTATTTCGGACATTGACGACTCCATGTATCACATTTAATAAATTTTATAACTTTTGAAAATTTTCGTTAATCTTTAATTAAGCTTATAGCAAACTGCTTTGCGGTTCTTCCCGACCTAGAACCTTTAATGAGCGCATAATTCACGGCATTTTTTCTAACCGCGTCCATATCGACGGAAGATACTTTGACGCCGTATTTTTTTAAATACAGCCCTACTATTTTAAGATATGTCTCTTGATTAAAACTGTATAATCCGTACGTTAAACCGAATCTGTCGCTCAATGAAAGACTTTCTTCGGCTTCCTCTTCGGGATGTATAAAACCGGAACCAGGTCTTTCCGCAGAAAACATTTCCTTTGTAAGATGCCGTTTATTGGAAGTAGCGTAAATAATAATATTTTCAGGAAGCTCGTCCAGCCCGCCGTCGAGAATCGATTTAAGCTTTTTATAAAACATGGAATCGGCA
>JAJYDX010000090.1 GCA_021777135.1 bacterium
GCTATGACAAAGCTCAATAATATGCTTATAGAAAAGAATGCAAAAATAGACGAATTAAATAAAATGCTTCAAAATACAAGTAAATAAATTAAGTATGCCTTCAATAAACAATCATGATTCCTGCATTGTCTGGCACGAACATAAAATAAAAAGGAGCGACAGGGAAAAACTTAAAAACCAGAAAGGGTGCGTTTTGTGGCTTACCGGACTTAGCGGATGCGGGAAAAGCACCATTGCAAATTTACTTGAGGAGAGGTTAAACGAAAAAGGCCGCCATACATATCTGCTCGACGGCGACAATATAAGACACGGACTCAGCAGGGGACTGGGATTTTCAGAAGAAGACAGATTGGAAAACATAAAAAGAGTAGCCGAAGTCGCCAAACTTTTCGTAGATGCCGGAATTATCGTTATAGCTTCGTTTATTTCTCCTTTAAAGAAACACAGACAGGCGGCCAAGGAGATAATAGGCTCCGGCGATTTCGTCGAAATATTTATAGACACTCCCTTTCACGAATGCGTTAATAGGGATGCAAAAGGTTGGTACAAAAGGGCGTTAAACGGAGAAATAGAAAGCTATACGGGCGTCGATTCTCCTTACGAAAAGCCGGAAAAGCCGGATGTGTATATTAAAACTTGCGAAATAGATATTAATGAAGGGATTGCAAATATTATTTCACTTTTAAGATTAAAAACGAAATAATAATTTTTTATTGCTTAAAGAGGATTTATAATGGAACTTGGAAACGGTGAAAAAAATAAATTATATTCAGAGCATGACGGTTTGGAATATAAATATATAATACATGATAATTATATAGATATATCTAATAAAAATTCCGCTCCTTCAATTATTGCCGATTTAATAGCGGATAAATCTGTAGTGCTTGATGTAGGATGTTCATATGGCCTATTGGGAAAATGGCTAAAAATAAACAAAAATTGTGTCGTTTACGGCATAGATAATGATATTGAGGTTTTAAATTTTGCAAAACGAAATTCTCAATATGACGATGTATTTTTAATAGATTTAGATAATCCTTCAGGTAAAGATTTTGATAGATTTAATGAGCTTCAAGAAATTTTTGATTATATTGTTTTAGCCGATATTTTAGAACATTTAAAAAATCCTACTTACGCACTAATATTGCTAACAAAAAAACTAAAACCGTATTCGAATTTTTTAATAAGTATTCCAAATATTTCAAATATGGATATAGTTTTAAATTTAATAGAGGGGAAGTTTAATTACAATGAATTCGGAATTTTAGACAATTCTCATTTAAGATTTTTTACCAAAAATTCATTTATAGACTGGATAGATTCTATAAATGACGGCAAAGTATTAAATGAATTTAAATTTCAATTAGACTTTATTGCAAATACTTCTTATATATCCGATTTTGTTAGAAAAATTATTTTAGAAAAACCGCTTTTATATAATTTATTAAAATCGTCAAACCCTGAATTAGATGTTCTGCAAAACATATTTTCTTTAACAAAAGTTAAAAAAGAAGATAGGATTTTCAATACAAAAGGAAAAGAAGAGATAAAACCCTTGGATAAAATATACTTTATACTTGATGAATTGATTAAAATTTCTAAAAATTATGAAAAAGATTTAGATAATATAGACAAAATGTTTAGGGTAATAGATGAGCAAAATACATATGTGCTGCAGTCTATTGCAAAAAGAAATGCTATAGAAAACGTTTATGACGATAATACGTATAGTCTTAATATTTTATCTATTGAAGAAAATATATATAATATAGAAGAATTATGTTTTCCAAAGTTCAATGAACCTATTGTATCTATTATTATATCTGTACATAACAAATGGCCGTATACTTATAATTGCCTTAAATCAATTTTAAGAAATACGCAGGATATTTCTTATGAAATAATTGTCGGCGATAATCAGTCAAAAGATGAAACGCCGCAATTGTTTAAAGAAAAAATAAAAAACGTAAATTATTACAGAAACGAAGAAGACTTAGGCTACTTAAGAAATTGTAATTATGCTTCCACCTTTACTAAGGGAAAATATTTATGCCTTCTCAATAACGATATTCAAGTTATGAGAGGATGGCTTACTGAAATGGTTAAATGTTTCCATACTTGGAAAGATGCCGGCATGGTAGGTTCTAAACTTATATTTCCTGATGGCAGATTACAAGAAGCTGGAGGCATAGTGTGGCGTGACGCATCGGCATGGAACTATGGAAGATTTTCAAATCCAAGTGATTCGGAATATAACTTTGCCCGCGAAACCGACTATTGCACAGGAGCATCCATTTTAATAGAGAGGGAATTGTTTAATAAATTTGGAGGTTACGATAATATTTACATTCCGGCATATTACGAAGATACCGATTTAGCTTTCAAAGTCAGGTCTGTCGGCAGAAAAGTTATCTATAGTCCGTATTCTACGGTTGTGCATTTTGAAGGAATTACTCACGGTGTAAATATAAATGAAGGTGTAAAGACTTATCAGTTGAGAAATCAAAGAATTTTTTACGAACGCTGGAAGTCGGTTCTTGAACAACAACATTATGAGCATGGAACTAACATAATTCGC
>JAJYDX010000019.1 GCA_021777135.1 bacterium
TTCCGATCTTGACGTTATCCAATTTAAGATTTATTATACGAATATGGGATAAATTTAATAGTATTAATAATTATATATAAATCAATCTGAATATTTAAAAGTACTTAAAGAGTTAAAAGGAGTCCTATTAAGTTAAGTTCATTTTTAATTTAACAAAAAGCCCTAAACGCAAAATCCCCTTAATATCATCTTTTATATATCGGAGATAAATTATAATTGAAATTTAAGGTAAATTTTAAAGACGTAAATATAAAAATTTTAACAGTTGAAGTAATTATATTTTTCGCAGCTATTGTTGGATCCGGATATTTTTTAAACAGACATGATCCGTTTGGAATAAAAGGAACTGCAAACTATTTTTTAATATTTCTAACGGTAATAACTTTATTTTACGGAATAGCCGCAGGCATTATAGCCTTGATTTTATCTTTGCCCATATTAATATATTTTTACAATCCATTTCCGATGCATTTTTTTTTATTTAATTTTCTAATGGTGTTGATTTTGGGAGAGTTTTATTTTTATTGGAACCGGAGTATTAAAAAAGCGGAAGAAAAAAGCGAATATATAGAAGAAAAATTTAACGAATTAAGAAAGAATTTTTATTTTTTAAAACTTTCATTTGACCAGATAGAGAAAAGCTACGTTACTAAACCTGTCACCGTAAGAGGTATGATTCAAGACATAAAAAAATTATTTGTCTCAGGCGAAAAACCCTATGGAGAAATGATTAATATGTTGTCCCAGTTGTTCAAAATAGAAAGGGCATCGCTTTTTATAAAAAACGGACAGAGAGAAGAATATGTTGATGCGGGAGGCGTAGGGAAACCGGTTAAACTTGATTTAAAAGATTATCTTATTGAAGAGTCGTTTAGAGAAAAAACACTCACATACCTTCCTTCTATATTAAAAAACGATGAAAAAAAACATTCTGAATACCTTGCGGTAATTCCCGTTTTTAACTTCGATGTTCCTGAGGCGTTATTGGTAATAAAAGATATTGCCTTTATAGAATATAACAAAGAAAATCTTTTACTTATTTATCTTTTTATGTTTTATTTCTTCGAAAATATAAAAAACGTTAATAGTTTAAGCCATGATGCTAAAAAATATATTGAGGTTTTTGATATAGATTTTTTGATTGAAATAGAAAGATTGTATAAGATATGGGTTAGGTTTAAAATAGAAAGTTCCATTATTGTTTTTTATGTAAAGGAAGAAAATTATTCAAAAGATTTTTATTCTGTTATAGAAGATAAAGTAAGAAATCTCGATATGATAGAATCTACGGATAATTATAAAATAGTAATTGTTATACTGTCCTTTACTCCTAAATCTGGTTGTAAAAGTTTCCTTAGCAGAATAGGCATCGGTATTATAGACAGATTCGGAGAAACTTTTTATAAAGATATAAGACATGAAATTTACACAATAGATAAAGAACCGGGGACATTAATAAAAAATATTATTGAATGTAAAAAATGATTAGAATAATATTTGTGTCCCTTTCATTTTTCATAGAAATATTAGCGGTTCTTTCGGTTATTATCTGCCGCAATTATTTTTTATCCGTTTTTATCTTTATGGCGTTACATGCTTTGTCGGCTGTTTCTTTAGCTTATGCATCTTATACCACGATGCCGATAAGATATAAGAAAGATTATAAAGAATTTTTATTATTATGTTTTTTATTTTTCTTTGTTCTGTCTGCAGAATTTATAGCTTTTTTATTGCTGGATTTCGTGTTAAAAAGAACATCATTGCAAAAGTCAGGTGCATTACACATTAATCCTGAATTAGAAATTGGCCATAAAATCATATCCGTAGCCGGCAGGCAATACGGCGAAGGTTCGGTCTTATCGAGGTTAACCGGCGGAAACGTTCCCGTAGCCCTTCAACAGTCGTCGCTGCTGTATATTATAAATAAATCTCCGGCATTGTCTTATAAATTTGTTAAACAGAGCCTTTATAATCCTCAGGATGAAATAAGGCTTCTTGCATTTGGTTTGTTGTCTAATATAGAAAAAAACATAAACAATAAAATTGCCGAATTAAAAAAATATCTTAATGGTGCGACTATTAACAGCGCTGGAGAGATATATTTAGATATAGCAAAATTATACTGGGAATCAGTGTATAAAAATGTTTCGGATAATGAATTTGAAAGCTATAATTTAAGTAGGTCAAAAGATTACGCGCTTATGTCTATAAATGAAAATTATAAAAACTTCGAGACAATGCTTCTTCTGGGCAAGGTTTGTTTAAGATTGAAAGATATGGAGCAGGCTCAAAATTATTTTTGCGAATCTTTATCGTTCGAGTGTTTTAAAGATAAGGCATTGCCGTATCTTGCAGAGATATATTTTACTAATAAGAAATTTATGGAAACTAAAAAAATATTTAAAGGAATAAAACCCCTCACCCTTAATAATAGGCTTAATAATATTATAGAAATATGGATTCATTAATAATAGAAAACAAAAAAAAACCGATAAAAGTTTTATTTATTTGCGAAGGAACTTTTCCGTATATACGAGGCGGGGTATCAACGTGGGTTTATCAGATAATAAAAGGCTTGCCTGAGGTCAATTTTGGAGTGGTTTTTATGGGTGCAAGCCGGAGCGACTACAAAGGATTACAGTATGATATTCCTGAAAATCTAGTTTATGTTTCGTCCTCTTTTTTATTCGACGATATAAATTTCAATAAAACAGATAATTATTTTAATGTAAAAAATTATTTTGCAGATAAAAATAAAACTGCTGCAGAAAAATTAGATTATATTGAAAATCTGCATGCGCAGTTTAAGGCAAAAAATACTGCCGATTTTCCGGAAAAAATTAAATCTCTAGATTTTTATCTTAACTATATAACCGATACTTTTTTTTTACACAGCAGGCAGTCATGGGAATTCATGAAATCGGAATACTCTGAATACGCCTATGATTTATCTTTTACAAATTACTTTTGGACTATAAGAAACATTCATGCGCCTATATGGAAAATAGCAGATATAGCGTCGGGCACCCCGTCTTTTGAAATAGTCCATAGCCCTTCAACGGGTTATGCTGGATTTCTTGCCGGAATTCTTAAGTATAACAAAAAAAATCCCTTTATTCTTACTGAGCATGGAATATATATAAGAGAGAGAAAAATAGATATATTGAACAGCGATATAGCTTCAGTAAAAGAATCGGTCATGAATACCCTGTTTAACGCCGAACATTTAAAGCATGTATGGATAAATTTTTTCGAAGGTATCGGAAGGTTTTGCTACGGTTCAGCGGATAAGGTATTGTCATTGTTTAGCGATGCGCGGGATTTTCAGGTTAATTTCGGAGCGGATGTAGGTATAGCACATGTCATTCCTAACGGCGTCGATATCAAAAAACTTTCCGCATTGCTTCCGGTTAGAAAAAAAGGCATTCCGCAAATAGTCGCTCTTATAGGCAGGGTTGTGCAGATAAAAGATGTTAAAACTTTTATCAAGAGCATTAAATTAGCGGTTGACCGAAATAATAAAATACAGGGCTGGATTGTAGGTCCGGAAGAGGAAGACGTTAACTACGTTAAAGAATGCAAAGATATGGTATCAATGTTGGGCATAGAGAATAGCTGTCTGTTTTTAGGTTTTAGAAATATTTATGAAATATTGCCTAAAATCGGACTTTTAACGCTTACGTCTATAAGCGAAGGTATGCCCTTAGTGGTTCTTGAAGCATTCGGCGCCGGAGTTCCGGCAGTCTGTACGGATGTTGGAGCATGCATGCAGCTGATATACGGTGGTCTTGACGAGGAGGATATTGAAATCGGCAAAGCGGGTGAAATTGTTCCAATCGCTAATCCCCAGCTTATAGCCAAAAGTTATGTGGAGTTTTTGTCGGATGAACAAAAATGGTTAAACGCGCAGTCTGCGGCTTTAAAAAGAGTAAACCGATATTATTCTATTGAAAGCATGCTGGAAAATTATAGAAATATTTACAAAGAGGCATCGGAAAAATGGCAGGCATAGCTTTCGAATTAAGAAAGAAATTAGGACATAAAAGATTATCGTCTATCCTGCAAACATTTGCATATTCGGCTTTTTTGAGTTCCGGCGCATGGATAATATCTATCTTAAGCATAATGTTGGTGTCTCATATCGCTTCCGACATAATAAAAAACGATAAAATTGTGGCAGATTTTCAAACATCCGTTACTTATCTTATAGCTTTAAGTTTAATTTTATCCGGGTCTTTTCAGTTTTATATTTCACGTTTCACTGCAGATAGGATTTTTGAAAAAAACCGCAAAAGCATATTTCCGAATTTTTTTACGGCAACAATTTTAAATATGCTGATAGCTTTTATTCTTTATCTTCCTTTAAGCATATATCTTTTTCATTCGGTATCACCTCTTTTTACTTTACTTTCGCTTTTTTCGTTTATTGTTTTGTGCGGGGAATGGGTTGCTACATCGATGCTAACCGGTTTAAAAAGCTATAATTTAATAGTTTATTCGTTTATTGCCGGTTATGCGGTTACCGTTATTATTGTTTTTCTTTTCGGTCATTTTGGCATAGACTTTCTTATGCTGGCTTTTTTTGCCGGACAAACCGTAATATTTATTTCCCTGATTGCTTCTATTATTTACAGCTATCCTTCAGAGAGGCTATTCTCCTTAGATTTTTTAAAAAGAAAAAATATTTATGTTACTTTGGTATTAACGGGATTATTTTATAATTTAGGATTATGGATAGATAAATTCGTATTTTGGTTTTCACCCTTAACCGGAATAACGGTATTTAGTCATTTAAGGGCTTCAATAGTTTATGACGCTCCTATTTTTTTAGCATATTTTTCGATGATACCCGGAATGGCGGTTTTCTTTCTAAAATTAGAAGGAGAATTTGCAGGATACTACGCGGCTTATTATGAAGCAATAACGGAAGGAAAAACCTTGGAAGAAATTTATGAAGCCGGGAATAAAATGATTTTATCTGCCAGAAACGTTTTTTTCGACGTTATAAGAATACAGGCAATAGCTGATATACTTATAATTTTAACCAACAATATTATATTCAAGTTTTTCGGGATTTCATTTATCTACATTCCTTTATTTCACATCCTTTTATTAGGCGCTATGCTTCTTCAGGTATTACTCGTTTTAATTGGATTTTTATTTTATTTCGATAAAAGGAACGCTTCTTTATTTATTGCATTTTTATTTTTCATTCTTAATTTTTTATTTACATATATATCGATTAAACTGGGGCCTTATTACTACGGATATGGTTATGCCCTGAGTCTTTTAGTATGCGTTGTGGCTGTGTCAATTTTTATGAGGAGATTTCTAGATGAAATCCATTATTTTACTTACATGTATATTTAGCCTGTTTTTTTTACCGACAGGTAAAGTTTATGCTAAACAAAATAAGGAAAATCCTGAGTCTGTTGCCGTTATTTACAATGAGAGCATTCCAACCGATGTTTACCATATGTTTAGCTGGATAATAACCAATCCTGACAATCCAAGCATTAATATTTTAAAACAAAAGTTTTATCTCAAACATCACGCTAAACTTATCGCTTACATCAGTTTCGGCGAAACCGACAAAACGGTAAATTATTACAAAAACGTCAAATGTTACGGTATCGGAAAAAATAAGATTTGGCATTCCGAAATCATGAATATAAGAAAAAAAGGCTATAGAAACTATCTTCTTAACGACGTTTTGCCTAAAATTGTCAAACTGGGTTTTAAAGGGTATATGTTCGATACGCTTGATTCATATAAGCTGGTATCAAATAAAAAAGAGTGGCCAAAATTTCAAAGAGCCGAAATTAAATTTATAAAAGACGTCAGGAAAAAATTTCCCAATAAAATCATAATATTAAATAGGAGTTTTTCTATTATAAATAAAGTCCATAACGATATAAACGGCGTCATCGCCGAATCGCTTTATAGAGGCCTTGGCGGAAAAAACTGGTTAAATTATATAAAAATGTCAAAGAAAGATTCGGAGTGGATGCTGAAAAAATTAAACGTTATAAAAAATAAGTATAAACTGCCGGTCATAATAATCGATTACGTTAACCCTAAAAACAGGAAAGAAACTAAAAAAGACGTTGTTAGAATTGCAAAAAATGGTTTTATCCCATGGGTTACGGACAGAGATTTAAACATAGTAGGAACTTCTGATTTTAAATTCATAAAAAGAAGAATAATTATAATATGCAATTCGCGTTCCAACCCGAGCAGAATAGATCCTGCAATATTTATGGCGCCTCTTGAATATATAGGCTTTACGCCGGTTTTATTTCACGTAAACAAAAAAATACCGCGAGGTTTTGTCGCCGACAGATATGCAGGCGCGCTTGTTATAGCAAACTCTATAAAAAATCAAAAAAAATTTTACCGCTGGGTTCGAAAGTCGATAAATAACGGATTAAAGATATTTTTTGTAAATACTTTCGGGTTCAAGGAAAATAAAAGATTGCTTAACGAATTAGGCATTAAGCTATACGATAATAAAGCTAATATTTCCGAAAACTATGCTTATATGTATAAATCAAAAGGAAGCGGTTACGAAGTTCCCCTAAACATCGATTACGATAGTGTATATTTAATACCTAAAGACGGAAAGCCCGTCGTGTACGTAAAAAATAAGTTTAGGCAAAAATCGGTGCCGTTTGCATTTACATCCTGGGGCGGTTATGCGGTAGATAATACATTGATAAACTCTTACGGCCTTTGGGTGTATAATCCTTTTAAAATTTTTAAAAAAATATTTTATACAACAAACTTTCCCGTTCCGGATGTTACTACTGAAAACGGAAGGAGAATGCTTTTTACTCAGATTGACGGCGATGGCGATTTCGGCTATACGGACTTTAATCCTAATGAATTTATTGCAAATTACGTTACTAAAAATATCTTGGAGCATTACGGAATACCTGTAGACGCATCTGTTATCGTATCGGATTTAATAGGAAAACCATACGGACTTCATCTTAAAAGAGCAAAAAGGTTAAGGGCTATTTTCAGGCAAATTTTTAAGTATAAAAATATCCAGATTGCGAGCCATACTTTTTCTCATCCTTTTAACTGGCCGGCGCTGGTAAAAGGTATAGACAAACCCGAATACGAACTCCCCGTTCCGGATTATAAATTCACCGTAAAAAGTAACGTAATAGGTTCGGTAAACTGGATTAACAAGCATCTTGCGCCTAAAGGAAAAAAGGTAAGGGTTATACTGTGGTCAGGGGATTGCGACGTTCCCGAAAAAGCTGTAAGAATGGCTTACGATATTGGAATTTATAATGTTAATTGGAACGATACTTCAATTAGATACAGCCATCCATTTTTAAATTACGTAAGACCTATGGGAAGGAACGTAGGGAATTTTTTCCAAAATAATGCAGGAATAGCAAATGAAGATATATATACGCATCTTTGGAGAGGGCCTTATTACGGCTTTGAAAACGTTATACAGACGTTTAAAATGACGGACAAACCATACAGATTGAAACCTATTTATATATATTACCACTGGTATTCAGGACAGAAAGTGTCTTCAGTGAAAGCTTTAAATAAAGTTTATACCTGGGCGTTAAAACAACACCCTATACCTATGTTTCTTTCCCAATACGCAAGAAAAAATTTGGATTTTAGAAGCACTGCCATAGCAAAAAAAGGTAACGGATGGATAATAAAAAACAACGGTAATTTAAGGACGTTAAGAGTTCCTTTAAAATTGGGTTATCCGAATATTAAATTAAGCAAAGGTGTAGTCGGATACAGGATAATTAACGGAATGGAGTATATAGCCTTGAGTAATTCAGGAAAATACTATTTAATAATGAGCCGCAAAAAACCGGATTTCAGGTTAGTTGAAGCAAACGGCATGATTAAATTTTTTAAAAAAATAAAAAACGGATATCAATTAATGCTAAAAAGCAATCCGTATGTGCCGCTGCATTTTGCAATACAGTCTTACGAGTGCAAAATAACGTTAGAAAACTCCGGAAAATATGTAAAAACCGTTAACGGCAACATATTTAATTATAAACTTTTAAACGGCAGGAAGTCTTATGTCAAAGCGGCATGCAATTGAAAGCTTTCTGGGATATAAGGAAATAATACTTTTTACGGCAGTAGTATGCATTATGCTTGTATTATTATTTCCTAAAAAAGAGATTATAACAATGATTTTATCCGATCCTGGTTACGTACCGCCTGAATTTATAAAAGCGGTTATAAAAGTTGACCCCGTAGAGAAATTAAAGATTGCTCTTATAAGAAATTATATCAAAGCCGGAGAGTATGGGAAAGCTGAAGGTGATTTAAAAAAAATTGATTTCGCTTTAAATAGCATGAATATTTTTGATTATACCGGCTTAAAATTTAGATTATTAGAGGCAGATTATTATTTAACGAATAACGCAAAAAAGAAAAGATATATAGGAAACTCGATAGAATCACTCCTTTCGATGCTTGCTATAGTTAAAACTAATACATTTAAAAAGTATATAGCTGATAACGGCAGGCAACGCGTAAAATGGCTTTTCGATAGCTATAAATTTGAATCCGAACTCGGCGATAACAGACTCGCTTTAGACATGATGCATAAATATCTTATTGCCTATCCCGAATACAAATCAAAATATCTACCTGAAATAACCGTTTTATATGTTGATTCAGGCAAATGGATGAAAAGTTACGAAATTCTTGTAGAATATGTTAAAACCCATAAGAATTACAATAAAAAGGTAAAATTATTCGAATCTGTTATAGAAAAATCTATATTGAAAAAGAATCATAAGTTAACGCTTTTACTTCTTAGATTTTATAAAGAAAATTTTTCAAAAAGCTTAAAAGTAGAAAAATTTATATTAACCTATGCTCTTCAATCCGACGATCCTTATTTTGCCAGAATTATAGCCATTAAACTTTCAAACCGCGATTTATGATATGAATAATTTTAGAATAAATATAATACTTTATTTATTATTATTGCCGATATTGCTTTTCTATACATATAAGACGGCAGCCGCAAAGTCCGCCGCCTATGAGTCAAAGACCGGCGCACTTTATAACTATAATCATAAAGAATTAGATAAAATATTAAAACTTAAATTAAAAATATTTTTAGGAGCAAACGATTTAAAAAATGCCGACAATATATGCAAAGAAGCTATGGGGCAATTTCCTGCCGACTACCGCTGGTTAGAAAGGTGCGGACAAGTTTTGATATGGATGGGAAATATGAATAAAGGGGTAAACGATTATTACAAGGCATTTATTTTAAGCGGCAATAAGGCTATGGCTGAAAAAGTATATAAATTTTTTATATCTTATCATAGATGGAATATGGCTGAAAAAATGCTTGACACCGGTATGGTTTCTGCAAGTTTGAAAGATAAAGTCTATATTTATACTATGGCGGGAAGCGCTAAAAAGCTTTTGAAATTTTTAAAAAAACTTTATACGGTAAAAAAATCCAATAAAGTTTTGAATTATTTGATTTATACATACTGGGAAATAGGGAACGTCAAAAAAACAATTAAAACCATAAAGTTGTTAAAAAAAAGATTCGGACTTGACCCTGGATTAGTGGTCCTATATTCGGATGTTTTAGCAGTCAAAATGAATTATAAAAAAGCTTTTAACATTTTAAAGAATTTTGCTTCTAAGGCTCCGCCGAGAGATTACATATTTTGGGATAAACTGTCAGATCTGGGCTGGATGCTGGGACACTATAAAACCGCAGTTAGGGCTTCTATGCATCTGGCAGATTTAAAAACCGTTAAAATATTAGAAACCAAAGAAGATGCAAACGGAAGATTTTATAAAAAGACGGTCAGCTTTACTCCTGGAAGGCGGAGGGATTATGAAAGAATATATCTGTATTATTCAGATATCTACCCAGAAATTGCAATGAAATACGCACTTTTGGGCTGGAATAAATATCATATAGACAATTTATTCGAAGGCTTAATATATCTTGCTTCAAAAGAGAAAATGCATAGGTATGTTATAAAACGGATAAAAGGTTTAAGTGAAAATGATTTTGCCGAACTTTCAAAAAACGTTTATTTTGTGTTGAACTATTCAAATGCTCTTGTAAAAACAGGACATATAAGAAAAGCAGAAAAAATCTGTATATTACAGTTAAATAAAAAATTTAATCCTGATTTTTTATCGGAACTTATTTATATGGAATTAAATACAAATAATACGAAGATGCTAAAATATATATCTTCAAGATGGGGTAGATATCCATTTGTTTATCCAAGTCTTGTTACCCCTTTTATATCTTTATATATGTATTTTGAAAACAGTCGGGAAGCATTATCTTTATCTAAATATTTGAATGAAAATCCTACAGTAGGCAACAGGTTGATATATGCCGATATACTTTCTCTCCACGGCAATGTTCATGCGGCAAGAGGTATAAGATATAATATATGGATTAAAATGAAAGGAAGACTTAAAAATAACCCTGAACTTAAAAATAACGTATCGTTTATGGAAAATTTTTTGAGCGTTTCTATGAGGTTAGACAACAGGAAAAAATTTATAAGAACACTGCAGCGTTCAAAAAAAATTCTGCCGCCAAAAACTTTTGCGGATTTTATGCTTTCATACGAACTGTTCCGAAATTACCGAAACAAGACTTTATATCTTCGTTATAAGCTTGCTTATGAGCTGAAACCATGGATGAAACTGGATCTTGCGTTATGGAATAGAGATACGTATATGCAGTATGAACTTTTAAAAAAATTCCCGGATATACTGCCTATACGCTACAGGGTGGAAGCGTTAAGCGAGTCTGGCGATATCGGAGGCGCATTTAATTATGCTTTTAAGGGGTTGGAGGAAAACAGTAAGGATTATTTATTATATCGACAATTCAGGGATTTAGCCGATAAATATTCCGATAGGGCTAAAATATCTACGCAATATATAAACTGGCAAGGATACCGTGAGATATCGGAAAATATGTATTTAAAATATCGCCTTGCTAACGGTTTTAGTTTAACACCGTCTATAAAAATAGGAAAAGAAATTTCTTATGACGAAGGAGAGATAATAAATGCTCCATATAAACATTATAATACCGCACTGACACTTGAAAAACAATATGCAAACTGCGGATTTAAAACTTCCGCAGGCGCTATATCCTCAATCGGAACGAATCCATATTTTATCATAGAACCAAAATGCAAGATTACGGATTCTACGAGTTTAAAATTATTTTACGGCGAACATATCGAAGACGACGATACTTTGTTTTTATATCTTGGCGGATTAAAAAGGGAATTCGAGGCAACCGTTTATAATAGCGTAACTCGGAGAATTTCTTTTACCGCTTACGTTTCACAGGATTGGTATATGTCGCAGGATAACATCTCATTAGGCAGCGGGAACGGCATTTACGGCGAACTGGATTACAAATTGACGGGAACTTACCCCGACATTACGCTAAGGTCTTTTGCGCGGTCTAATAAATATTACGACGGCGGAAACTATGGAGATATATTAAATCTTTCGCCATTTTCGCATTTTGATGCGCTGCCGTCCAGTTACAGTCTTATAGGGGAGGGTTTTACGGTGGGCAGTAATTATAAGTATAAGCTAGAAAAAACATGGCGTCCGTTTTTATATAGCGATATTTTTTACGAAACAGATTCGGGTATAGGATATGATGCGGGAGGCGGCTACGGCGGTTCTTTATTAGGAAATGATAACTTAAGCCTTGGCATGAACTATTTTTCTGATTTTCAGGGGTCTTCGGCTTCCTATTTGGAATTTTTTATAAATTACAATATATATTTTTAAAATAATTAATAGAGAGGTAATGTTATGAAGAAATTATTTATTTTTTTAGAAATGTCGTTTCTGGTCCTATTTTTGTCTGCATGTGCAACTATGGTGGTAAATTCTGATAATTCAAAATTAGGCAAAAACGGTTCCTATCTAGTTGCCGTGTTTAAAAATTTTACTGAAACGCCGCATGCCGGTTCGAGGGTGTCGTCTATGATTGACAGTATTATGGTTTCAAGGGGATATACAACTTATAATACTTCAACTATTCTAAGAAAATATAGCAGCGAAAACGAAAATATAAATAAAATAATAAGGCGAGCAAAAAATAGAGGGATAAAATACGTTATTGACGGAAGCGTTAACGAATTTAGATATAAAACCGGCATAGAAGGAGAACCGGCGGCAGGCGTTACTATTTTCGTTTATAATACGGATACCGGAAAGTTAATATGGAGCAGTACCGGTTCGGCAACAGGATGGTCTAATCAATCCAGAACTACCGTTATGCAAAATCTGATAAATAGATTAATCGTTTCTCACTAATTTTGGTTTAAATTAACTATAAATATAGATTAAAAAATGAGCAGATTAGACGATATTCTTGAAAAAAATAAGATGACCGAAAAGGGGGTTGCCGGTATTTATAGCCTTTTTTCATCGTGCAATATAGAACTTTTGAATAAATTGACTAATTTTTCGGAAACGGACTTGCAGGGAATAGCAAAAATTAAAGACTGTATAGACGATATTGCGCTGGAAATTGCCTCCGACTTTTACGATTATTTAATGACCATAGATGAAACGCGTAAAATTATTCTTTCAAGGCCTGACCTGCTCGAACAGTTGAAACTTACCCAGTCCCATTACATAAGTCAGTTATTCGGTTTAACATACGATGAAAAATATTTT
>JAJYDX010000091.1 GCA_021777135.1 bacterium
ACCGCCGCGAAATATATTTCGGAAAAGAATTTTTACTGGAACAGCGGAATGCTGATGTGCAGACCCGAAATACTGCTTAAGGAGCTTAAGTCCCTGTGTCCCGCAATTTACGAAAATTCCGGGGAGGCTTATAAAAACGCGTCGAAGGACGGCGGCATGATAAGGGTCAAAGAAGCGGATATGCTTAAAATAGAGGAAAATTCTATCGATTTTGCCCTTCTGGAAAAGACTAAATCGGTTAAAGTAGTAGAATCCGATATAGACTGGTCCGACCTGGGAAATTTCGATTCAATTTATAACGAGCTGGAAAAAGACGAAAATAATAACGCCGTAACTTCAAAAGAAGATATCGTCGGCATTAACTCCAAAAACAATCTTATAATGTCGGGCGGGAAAATGATTGCCGCCATAGATATAGAAGATTTAATAGTTATCAATACGGACGACGCTATTTTAATTTCTAAAAAAGGTTCTTCGCAGAACGTTAAAAAAGTCGTAGATGAATTAAAAAATAGAAATTCCGAACTTCACACCCATCATCTTACCGTCCATAGGCCTTGGGGCTCATATACCGTTTTGCTCGAATCCGCCCTTTATAAACTTAAAAAGATTTCGGTAAAACCCGGCGCGAAACTTTCGCTTCAAAAGCACTTCCACAGGTCGGAGCACTGGATAGTAACGAGCGGAACAGCCCTTGTTACCGTCGGCGATAAAGAAACGCTTTTAAGGGCAAACGAATCTACCTATATTCCTATGGGATTCGTCCATAGGCTCGAAAATCCGGGCTTAATACCTCTGGTTATTATAGAAGCGCAGGTGGGGGAATATCTTAAAGAAGACGACATAGTCAGGTTTGAAGACGACTACGACAGATTGTAAGCCGGAGCTATAAATTAAATTCCGATTCGTAAATTTCCAAAGTATCCTTTACGCCGTTCAATTTATCGTCCAATTTATACGTTTCGTTGTTATATTCGGAGTATCCTTTATCAAGTAAAGATTCCGCCGTTTTTTTATTTTTAGTTAAAAATATGTGGACGGACGGCAGGTCGCCGATATTGTCGAGAGATATAACCGACGTATTGCCTTTTTCTGCGTTTTTACTAAAAAATTGGCGCAGTAATTCCCCGGTTTGTTTATTTCTAATGCCGTAATAAGTCATGAATAGATTGTTATTTGTTTTTTTTCATAATTTAGTTGATAAATTATAGCATATTTTAAAACTGATATATAGTCTAAGATTATTTTGGCTTGACATAGACAAATTAAAAATTAACATTAATGTTTTCAAAGAATAATTTACTAATAATAATTTTCATGTTATAATTTTTGTATGAATAAAATTAAAGATATTACAATTAACGACCTGGATCGGATTATAGAGGAAAAAGTTATCGAACTGCTCGGCGACCCCGATTCAGGGTTACAGTTAAAAGAAGAATTCAAGACGGAATTGGAACGCAGATTAAAAAAGCCTTCCAGAAAAATATCCCACAGTGAGGTATTAAAGAAATTTGCATAATACCGAATGGACGGCGAGTGCGTTAGAAGATTTGGGCAGGCTCGATAAGCCTGTCGCAAAACGTATCCTTAATAAAATATCTTGGTTTTCCGAACATTTCGATAATATAATTCCTCAATCCCTATCCGGCGATTTAGCCGGAGTTTATAAATTCAGGATAGGCGACTGGAGAGTTATTTATACTATAGAAGAAGAAACTATCTTGGTTCAGGCAATAGGACACAGAAGGGATATATATAGATAACTACATATTGTTTTTGCTTTTATTTGAATAAATCCGATCTCATTTTTCCGTTTTAAATTTACTTATTTTTACCGTTACGATAAATCGTCGCAATTTTTATAAATGTCAGGTGTTTCGGACGTAATTTCTCCGCCGGGTAGTTCATAGTATAGTTTGCCGTTTCTGCTATAGACGTTGGGAATTCCCATTTCTAAATTCTCTTTCTGCGCATTTCTGACGGCATTATGTCCCGCCCTTATTATCTCGTCTCTTAATCTGGTAAATTCATCATTGCTCATATAGAACCCTCGAACTGTTTATATAAAAATTCATTTAATACCGTTAAATAATTTTCTTTAAAATAAGCGATTTCTTCAAAGTCGTCTTCTCCATTATAAAACAAAAACCATTTTTTTGCATATCGACGTCAAGAGGGAAATCTAAGGAAAGGCTTAAATACTGCGGTTTTAATTGGTTGCGGGGGCAGGATTCGAACCTGCGACCTTTGGGTTATGAGCCCAACGAGCTACCGGACTGCTCCACCCCGCGATGATTTTTTCGTATAACTAATTCATTATATATTCTAATTAATCTTATTGCAAGTTTAAAATGTCCTTGATTTTTTCAGTCCGATTTATCATAATGATACGATAAGATATTTTTGAAAACTACTTTAATAATTAAGAATTTATGCGGGGGTGCAATAATTATAACTATGGATACCGACGAGAGCAAAAAAACTCCATTATACGACGAACATGCTAAAATGGGGGCAAAAATCGTTT
>JAJYDX010000092.1 GCA_021777135.1 bacterium
CAAGGGATATCGTTGAAAAAGGAAGTTTAAAACTTGACAGAATAAGACAGCACGGTATTTTGACGATAGCCAGGGTATTTTGCGGATTAATAATAACTTTTCCGGCTTGGCTTATACTGTCCCATTCGTTTCCGGTTATTTCTTTCAACCTCATTTTATTTTTATCGGTATTAGGCGTTGTAACAGGATTTTTATCGCACACGCTTTTTAATTTCGCCCTTTATAATACAAAGCCGCCCGAAATATTAGCGGTAGCGTCTAACTTTACCCCGGTCGTGAGTTTGATTCTGTTTTGGATTGTCCTCGACAGGACCGTTTCGGTAATTTCCCTTGCCGGAGCCGGCCTTATTTTATTATGCGTAAAGGTATTTAACTCCGACGAAAAATATTTGACTATAGACAACGGGATTATTATGTCGGTAGCGATAATTGCCATATTGATAAACTTTCTTCCGAGGGGTCTCGGCATAGGAGAATCTTCCTGGTTTACGGTAACGTTGGAACTTGCCGCGACGATTTACGGAATTATGACCGGTTTCGTATTGATGAGGCTGTATCAGCGAACCGTGGAAACCGACAGGCTGCTTATAGGAATAAACGAATTAGCTATGATAATCAGGGACGCTTCAAAAGACATAGCTCCGGAAGATAAAAAATTTAAAAAAAATATTATTTCGTTAATGGAAAACCTGCTCAGAATAGACGCATATCCGTTAAAATTTAAACTGCTGTCGAAAATAGACGGACAGGAAAAGGCCGCGGTTCAAAAGATTAAAAATATGCGGAAGGAATTATTGGATGCAATTTTTAGTCTGAAGAAAGTTGCCAAAAATTATATACTAGAGGAAGAAAAGATATTCAGAAAATTTATTTCTTCCGTAGAGGATTGGCTTTACATAAGAAGGCTGCACCTTTCTTTTGCCGAAATATTCGCTTTAGTAATATTAGCCGGATTTATCGACGTCGGTATTATAGTTATGAGTTCGGATACCTTATGGGGCAATATTGCGGCCGCTTCGGTTATTATTGCCGTAACGTTAATTATACTTGCCGTAATAGATTATGAAAATCTTAGGATGGGAGGAGAAATTACGTTCTTATATCAAGGGAAGCAGATGTTCTTAATAGAAGAAATTAAAGATGAAATTAAAAACGAAGGCGGAGAAATAGAGGACGACGCGATACTAGTTCCCGACGAAATAATTAAAATAAAGAGATTGCCCGGACTATATAAAAGGGAATTATTTAAATGCAGGCAGACGCCGGAAAATTTATACATAATAAGAAATGAGGAAAACATCCAGGAAGGCGGGGATAATTGCATCGCCCGGCGTATTTATAAATATTCCGATTATCAGGGCTTTAACCAGTGGATAGTTCTTAATATTATAGGTTCCGCGGGTTTGCTACTGTCGGTTATGGCTATCGTCTATATGGTATAGCAGTAAAGGCGGCGCCGGATTATTAATCTTTCAGGGGATTAACGGCAAGTCCGGTTAATATTTTCGGATAAAAATATGTAGATTTTTGCGGCATCCTCAGGTTGAGCGAAGCGATTTTTATCACGTCTTCTATTTTAGTGGGATTCATAAAGAAAACCGCTTCCAAATCACCCTTTTTTACTTTATCTAAAGCTTTTTGCGGGTCCTTTTCATATACCAGATATTTTTGCGTATCTATTTCTTCCTGCGTTATGCCGAGAGCTTTTTTCAATATATGGTCCTGCAGAACCGAAACGTCTAATCTATCCAACGGGCTGCCGTTGTCTTTATTTCCACCCTCTTCCCTAAACGATAGAATAAAAGCCCTTCCTAATTTATGGGCAAACCCGAAAGAGACGGAGTTTTTGCCGTATTTTTTGTTTTCATTAAGCAAATCGTCGAAATTAGTTTCTTTATAGTCGAAATTATCTTTTATGCTTTCAAGCAGGCTTTCGATATTTATATTTTTCCCTTTTATGCCTCTGTGCGTCGGCATAATAACGAGTCCGTCCTGATTTGAAGGCGCAAAATACATAAGGCAGAAATCCGCGTTGATTCCTTTTTTGTCCAATCCTTCTTTCTTAACGTAATCCCTGTAATTAACGCAGGTTTCGAACCTATGGTGTCCGTCGGCTATATAAACCGGCTTATGCGCCATCGCGCTTTGAATATGCGCTATAACGGCTTCGCCGCCGAGCCTGTAAAGAACGTTTATTATGCCGTTATCGTCGGTGAAATCGAAAAGTTTTTCTGCCGCTCCGTCTTCCATGGATTTTTTTAAAATGTTTAAAACGTCGGAATTTTTATCCTCGAACACGGAAAAGATAGGGCTGAAGTTGGCGTTAGCGGCTTCCATAAGCTTGAACCTGTCTTCCTTAGGCTTTGAAAGCGTGGCTTCATGTCCGTAAATAGACCCGTTCTCTTTTGTTTCCGGCAGGCGGAAAAGGGATAAAAATCCTATTCTTTCGTAAGAAACGTTATCGGCGGTAAATTTTTGAACGTAAATATAAATAGAGTCCTTATCTTCCC
>JAJYDX010000020.1 GCA_021777135.1 bacterium
CTTAAGAATATCTATTGCTTTATTAGCATTTTTTGCAACCTCGTTTTCTGCTTGTTCTATCATAAAGCATATATTTCTCTGCTGAATGTAATACATTACTTCTTTATCGGTGCCGTAAACATGGCTATTATCGTTAACGTATTCTACAATTAATTCTTTTTGGAGCGTTTTAATTATATTAGAAGCAACTTCAACTCTTTCTAAATTATATATTAAATTTATCTCCGCAAGTCTAAATCTACCGGGTTTATGTTCAGGAATTGTCATTTCTATTAAAAATATAGAAGTATTTGCAGTATCAATATTGCCTATAAGAAACGGGGTTGAGGACAGATCAATTTCCGTCAGCATAGGATATATGCCTGAGATACGATTTATTTTTACATTTTTTACCAAATTAATATTTAAATAAACTTCAAAAATTTCATTATTATCTAAATATTTGTTGTTTGTCAAGAGATTTGACCCCCATCCGCATTTAAATTTGACCCCCCCCATTTTCCTCTTGAACAAAAATAATTTTCACCTCCTTTTTTAGTCTTAAATTTTAATTTCAACGCCGATTTAAAATTCCCTAAAACGCCGACCAAAAATTCCGTTTTTCACCGATTATAAATTTAATTTTTGCATTTTGCACATAAACAAATTTTAAATCCTTCCTGTTTTTTCTTCGCCTTATTTAATCTAATCACCTCCTTTTATGTTGTTCGTCAAGAGCCTCAAGAGATTTGACCATCCGCATTTAAATTCGACCCCTCTTACTTTCTTATTTTATACGCCTTATAACCCCCCTTTTTGTGATTAAATCTAAAACCTTAAATTATGCATTTGTAAAGGGCGGGCTAACGCCCGTGCTTCGCATAAGGCCTGACGGCCTTACCCTTGACAAATGCATTTAAGGTTTTATTCTTTGGTCAAGGGGGTTATAAGGGTAAAATTAAGATTTCTTTCTTATTTTGTCTTTAATCCTATAACTGCTTCCGTTAATATAAAAAAGGCTTGAGTGATGAACCAGTCTGTCTATTATTGCAGAGGCGACTATATTATCGTCGAATACTTTAGACCAGTCGTCGAAGTTATAGTTGCTGGTAAGAATAATAGAACCTTTTTCGTATCTCATAGAAATTAATTGAAAAAGGAGATTTGCCTGTTCTTTTACTATAGGCATATAACCGAGTTCATCTATTATTAAGAGATTAAATCTCGAATACATTAAAAGTTTATTGACTAACGTGCCGTTTTTGGAAGAAATTAAAAGATCTTCCAGCAGTTTTGCGGCGGATATAAAAATCACCCTATATTTTTGAATGCAGGCTTTTATGCCTAATCCTATCGCAAGATGAGTTTTACCTACTCCGGGAGGTCCTAAGAATATGACATTTTCTTTATTCTCTATAAACCCAAGGCCTGATAGCCTTATTATCTCTTTTTCTTTAAAATCAGGCTGGAAAGAAAAATCGAACTCTTCTATTGTTTTGACAAAAGGGAACTTCGCCGATATTATTTTAGATTTAACCGAGGTGTCCTGTTTTCTTTTTATCTCTTCCTCCAAAAGAAGCAGAAGATATTCTTCATACTGCAGTTTTGATTTTGTAGCTTTTAACGACAATTCTTCGTAAACGGGCATTATTCCGCTAAGTTTTAAATATTTTAAATGAGATTCTATATTTTTATTTATTTCGTTCATTATTTCTCCTCTATACGGTAGTATGATAAATTTCTTTTTATATTTACGGGTAAAGGCAACACATTTTGAAAGTTTTCTATAGCAATATC
Organism: bacterium; assembly: GCA_021777135.1. GTDB lineage: Bacteria > SZUA-79 > SZUA-79 > Acidulodesulfobacterales > Acidulodesulfobacteraceae > Acidulodesulfobacterium_A. Next base: position 1,777 of record JAJYDX010000020.1, read on the forward strand.
GGTTTTAATTAAACTTTTTACGGAGTTCTTATCGTAAAAACCCGACTCTTGGCAAATGTTTATTGCTGGTAAAACATTTTTTATTCCGTAAAGCTCTATGTAGTTTATTATCTCCGATACGTGCCAGTAAACGTTTAAGCCTGTGTTTTTTTCAAGACCCTCAAGAAACATGCTGCCTGTTTCTCCCGTTAGCTCTATAAATCTGTTCAAAAGCTTAGATCTTTTGTTCTTCCTGTTAAGAATGCATGCTTCGTTAATTTTAATATGTTCCGGATGAATAGGTCTTTCATTGAATAGATTTTTGTTATGCTCCGCAATAAATAAGCCTTTTTCGTCGTAAATCTTTATATGCTTTCCCATAACGGAATCAATCAGAACGTTACTAAGGCAGTATTTTAACGGCACGGGATACAGTTTTCCGTCCCAAGATACATAACCGTCGGCGCTTACTTTTCTTAAATCCATATTGTAGATAATTCTCGGTTCTACCGAAGGAATACTTATTAAGCGCTCTTTTTCTTCTTCAAACATATCGTTGGGCGGTCTTTTTAAAGTAGAGTGCTCTCTTGCGTTGTAATTTTCGGTAAAATCCGCAATAATATCTTCAAGTTCCGAAATGTCTTCTATCTTAAGGCCTCTTAAAAGTTGTTCTTTTATATAAAAGAACGGTCTTTCTATCTTGCCCTTTGTTCTTGCCCTTCTTGGCAGACACGGATTAGAATCTATGCCGTAGATGCCTAAGAATCTCAAAAACTCGTCGTTATACCTTACTACTTCTTTTTTATGAAGAAGTATCATCTGCTTAGGGTTATCTATTAATAACTCTTTTGCAAATCCGTTAAAATACTCTATTCCGGATACTATAGCTCTTATAACGTCTTTGGTAGAAATAGAAAGGGAATAGGTATAATATTTTTTCCTGCTGAAACCTAAAACTAAGCCGTGAACGTATATCTTTATTTTTTTATTTCCTACCGGAAGCAGCCATTCCGACCAGTCGTATTGCATCTGTTCTCCTGGCTTTGTCTCAAATCTGGTAGTGCGTTTTGTATTTATCTCTTTTGTTTTCCTCATACTTTGAATAAATCTATGCACCGATGAAAGAGAGCCTTCGTATCCTAACTTTTTAAGCTCTTCATAAATACGCGTGCCGATAAACTTATTCTGGAACATATTTTCTATTTCGGTTCTAAATTCCTCCAAAGAACTTTGTTTTTGCGTCTTCTTAAAAACGGGCGGAAGAGAAGACTTAAGATATTTCTTAACCGTGTTCTTTGAAAGATTAAGCTCTCTTGCAATTCTTTTAATTCCTAATCCTTTCGCTTTTAGTTTTTTGACTTCAGTCCACTTATACATGCTTATCACCTCTTTAGTGCCTCCTTCTGTTGGTTATGATTAATTCTACAGAAGAAGATTATAAATTAATTTAGCTTTAAAGAGGGGGTCAATTTTAAATGACGAAAGGGGTCAATTCTATTTTACGATTTACATAAATATTCGTTTTTTTCTGAATCTATTTGAAGAAGTATAAATAGTTTTTGATCTGATGCATAGGCGGGCAAATAGTTCCTATGTAATTTTATTTTAAAATCAAACATAATTTATTTTTATTCTATAAAGTAAAGTAGTTAAGTATTTAATTAACTTTAATTTAAGTTATAAATATTAATTTTCTATATAGATTATATCATATATTTTTTAAATAAAACTAAATCAGCAATACAAAAATAACCCGCAAATGCAGACGGGAGTATAAAAAATAAATAAACCTTTTTGTAAAAAAAATGCTCAAAAGTTAAATAAAGTAAATGTATACCGGGTAAAACGTAACTATTAAAAAAGTTTTCTCGATCCTTAAAGTATTTGCCTTGAAAGGCGGTTAAACGCCGCCTGAACGCAAAGCAGATAAAAATAGCTGCTGATGAAGCTAAGAAATATTGCCCGATATAATAAAATCTTGTATAATATACATATCATTAATTAATATATTAATTTAATATTAGGGGGGAATGTAATGTCGAGGGTTATATTTTTGCGCCTGTTAATAGGAATATTCGGCATTTTATTTATAGTTCTCACATTTTGGTTAGGCGCATATTTCCATTTAAACGTTTCCACAAAAATAGTAATCGTATTGGCTTTTGCATTAGCAGTTATTCTTGCGGAAATTGTAATAGCCATCGATAATCTTGAAAAAAGATTAAAGGCCGCCTTTCCGTCGCTGGAGCTTCCCCTAAGGGAACAAATCGCTATTAATGAAACTATAATGCTGTATAACAAGCTTAAAAAGAAAAAATCGGATATTTCGACGCAAATAGCTATAGAAGATTTTGAAAAAATTCATACCCTCTTAAAGCAGGCGGAAAAAGGCGGAGATTTTATTTTTCACGATATTTACGCCGCTAAATTAATTGTATTGAAAGAATTAAAACCGGGGCAGTCGTTTAAGGTTGTAAGCAATCTTATAGAACCGTTTTATTGGGGATACGGCAAGGATGTGACCGAACATACGCAACAAAATTACAGGCAGGCAAAAAGAGGCGTTCATATCGAACGAGTATTTCTTTTAAAGAACGAGGATGATTTTACCAAAATGAAAGAAATTATGGATGAACAGGCAAAAAATAATATCGATGTATTTTACGTTTTTCAAAACGAATTAGATAAAATGTTGCCGTACGCCAGTTTTGCGATATCCGAAGAATTATCTATAGGGATAATTTCACATAGGGAAGATTTACTGGGGAAAATCACCGTCACGTCTAATAACCAAATAATCATGGAACTTGCCTGGCAATTCGATATCATTAAAAAACAATCAAAGAAGTTAAATGCGGCAAAATAACCGCCCTTTCGATAAAGGTTTGCGACTCAAAAGATAGCTTGTAAGTTTATGGCGCAACTGAACGCCTATTTCGATTTTAACTATACACGTATTACTAAAATTTGGCATCGTAATTAAACAATGCAAATAATGAAATAATTGGGATATTAACCGCTATCCAAAAATATAAATATGCATTTTTTAAATCTAATTATCATATATTTCACGCTTTTTATAACTGCTCTTTTAGTCGGCATAATAGGAAACACTATAGGCATCGGCGGCGGTATATTATTAGTTCCTTTTTTTATATTCTATATGCATTTGTCTCCGTTAGAATCAAGCGGTTTGTCGCTTTTTACCATAATGATAAGCACGGCCGGGGGTTCATACGTTTTTTACAAAGATCGGGCTATAGACAGGCATCTTTTTATAATGGTTTCAATTCCTGCGCTGATAGGCATTATAGCAGGTTCGGTTTTAAGCAATTACATTCCTACAAATCAATTTAAATGGATTTTTTCGATAATAGTAATAGGCATAGGAATATTTTCTCTGATTGCGACAAAAAAACAGGCGGCAGTTAAAATTAATTATTGCGATAAACAGGGCGAAGATGCATTAAAAAATAACAAAATCGATAGTAAAAGTTATTTTAGCGGGCATATAAGAAAAAAGCATAAAGAGACGAACGGAACTGCATACGATTACGAAATAAAAAGTCCTGTTGCCATAAACGTCTTTTCTTTAATAGCCGGTTTCGTTTCAGGCTTTATAGGAATCGGCATAGGAGGAATAACAGGAACTTTTTTGACCGCCGTCGAGCAAATACCTCCGAGAATTGCATTTTCGACCATTATATCGATTATGGCAATTATTTCTTTAATCGGCGGACTAATTCATTTTTACTACATTAAGAACCCCTTTAATTTAGCTGTTTATATTATACCCTTAGGAGTAGGCGCATTAATCGGCTCTAAAGCAGGAGCTTATATTTCCAAAAATTCCGCAGCTAAAACATTAAGAATTTATCAGGGTACATTTATAATTTTACTGGGGATTTTAATGTTAGCGGTTTCTATTATATAAGTTACAAAAACATTGGAAATATCGTAAAACACATTTATTAAAATATCGCTTTTTTTATAGCGGTTTTAAAACTGTTTTCGTCGCAGGCGTATATTTCAAAAAGTTTTTTGCGTAAAAACGGTTCCCAGTATTTATTGACGTGGTTTTGAATTTCTTCCGCCGCAATTTCCGGAGGATACGGAGCAAAAATTTTGCAGATGTCTAAAAACATAGACTTAATTTCTTCGTCTCCTTTAAATAAAGGATTGTAATTCCTTGAAGCAAAAGGAGCGTCAGCTTTGCTTATAGCTACCGCCGTTACTTTATATTCGGGGGTTTCGGTTGACCAGTCGGCATATTCGCTGGTTAAAACATTGGTTTTAAATTCCGGAAAGTGGAAGGTAGTGGCTACGACCCTTTTCATAACTCGTTTGCTGATTTTTGCGTTAAGGGTAACCGAACCCTTTTTGCTTTTTACTGTCACTAAACTGCCGTCCGCTATCGATAAAATTTCTGCATCTTCTTGGGAAATCTCCAAAACGTCTTGTCCGTACCATAAACTGTTAAAACTTCTGCGGGTATTATTTGAACAGTTGTACTGGAAAAGATTTCTGACGGTAGTCAGAATAAAAGGGTATTCTTCAGATATAAAATCTTTGGAGCCTATATGCTTCGTTATAGTAAATCTGCCTTTGCCTCTTACGAACTTCTCTGTATGCAAAATAGGAGTTCCTTCCGGGTTTTCGGAATTAACCGGCCACTGAATTGAACCTTTTTTATCGAGCAATTCATAGCTAAGCCCCGAAAACTGCTGGGTAGTAATCGCAATTTCATCCATTATTTCCGAAGAATTATAATAATACATATTATAGCCTAACGATTTTGAAAGTCCGGATATTACCTGCCAGTCCTGCAAACCGGCAACCGGCTCTATGACTTTTCTTACTCGCTGCACCCTTCTTTCCCAGTTTGTAAAAGTGCCGTCTTTTTCTAAAAAAGAAGAACCCGGTAGTATGGCGTGGGCATATTCCGCTGTTACGGTTTTAAACAAATCGTGGACGACTACCGTATCCATATTTTTTAAAGATTCTATTATTCTGTTTGAGTCAGGATCAGTTTGAACTATGTCTTCACCCATTATATATATGCCTTTAAATCTGCCTTCCAACCCGCCCCTTAACATATCGGGAAGCCTCATGCCGGGTGCGCCGTCCAATTTTACGTTCCAAATTTTTTCAAATAAAGCCCTCGTCTTTTCGTCGGAAATATGCCTGTAGCCAGGCAATGTCGAAGGCTCTGCCCCCATGTCCGCCGCTCCCTGAACGTTGTTCTGCCCCCTTAAAGGAGAAACACCCGCTCCTTTTCTGCCTATATTTCCAGTTGCCATAGCTAAATTCGCTATTGCAAGAACTCCGGTAGAACCCTGCAGATGTTCGGTTACGCCGAGACCGTAAAAAATAGACGCGGCTGACGCTTCCGCATAAAGTCGGGCAGCTCCTTCGATATATTCTATGGGAACGCCGCTGATTTTCGATGCGGCTTTCGGCGAGTTAGATTCGTCAAGTATAAAATCCGCCCATAATTTAAATGATTCTTCGTCGCATCTCGATCCTATAAAATCTTTTTTAATTAAATTTTCTTTTAAAATATGGTGCGCCATAGAATTAAGAAGTATTACGTTAGTTCCGGGAAGCGGCCTTAAGTGGTAACTGGCGGCTATGTGGGGCGACTTTGCAACCTCGGTTTCCCTTGGGTCTATCACTATAAGTTTTGCTCCGGAACGAGCCGCCTGTCTTATAAAAGAACCTACGACGGGATGGGCTTCCGTAGGATTAGAGCCGATTATCATTATAACGCCTGCGTGTAAAACGGAACTTAAATCCTGCGTTCCCGCGCCCGTCCCGAAAGCGACGCCGAGACCGTAACCCGTAGGCTGATGGCAAACTCTGGCGCATGTATCTATGTTATTATTATGAAAAGCCGCCCTGACGAGTTTCTGCATCAAGTAATTTTCTTCGTTGGTACATCTTGACGAACTGATTGCGCCTACGGCGTTTATTCCGTATTTATGCTGGATATTTTTAAATCTTTCGGCGATAAAGCTGAAGGCTTCTTTCCACGCAGCCTCCCTGAAAGGTAAACCGATATTTTCCCTTATTAGCGGGTACTTAAGCCTCTCTGCGCTTTTGACGTAGCCGAAAGAAAACCTGCCTTTAATACAGGAACGCCCATAATTTGAAAGGCTGTCGTCCGCAGGAACCGCCCTAATAATGCTATCTCCTTTCGTTTCGACGTTAAAAGAGCATCCGACTCCGCAGTAGCCGCATGTCGTTCCGGTACTTTTAAAAGGTTTGCCGTAATCTGCAACTCCTTTTTCGATAAGCGCGCCCGTAGGACAAGCTTTTACGCAGGCGCCGCAAGAAACGCATTCGGAATTAAAAAAACTGCCGTCTTTGCCCCACCCCGCTTTTATAACGGAATTAAAGCCCCTTCCGGAGACTGTAAGCGCAAAATTACCCTGAATTTCTGCGCAAGCCCTGACGCATCTTGCGCATACTATGCATCTTTTAGGGTCGAATAAAAAATATGGGTTTGAATTATCTATAGAAAGGTTAAGGTGGCTTTTTCCCCTGAATCTTATTCCGTTTAAATCAAAATAAGACGCCGCCTTTTGAAGTTCGCAAAGACCGTTTTTAAAACAGGTCAGGCAGTCGTTTGGATGGTCTGAAAGGTACAACTCCATTAAAGTCTTTTTTAAAGAAAAAAGTTCGTCGGAAACAGTCTTTATTTTAATGCCGTCTTCTGTATATAAGGAGCAGGAAGCGAAATATCCTTTCCTGCCTTCGACTATAACTCCGCAAAGCCTGCAGGAACCATACGGCAATAAATCTTTATAATCGCAAAGTGCAGGAATATATACGCCGTTTTGTTTAGCCGCCCGAAGTACCGTAATTCCTTTATCCGCTTTAACGGTTTTGCCGTCAATTTCTATCGTAATTTTTTCCGGATCGTTTTGTTTTTCGCCGTTCATTTCTTTGTATATAATTAAATTTTAGGCTTCCATAATTTCATTCTTAAAATAAGTCAAAAGGCTTCTTAAGGGCATATGAACGCCCGCTCCGAAAGCGCATAAAGACAAATATTTCATAGACTCAAGAATTTCGTCTATTATTTTTAAATTTTCTTCTGCATTTTGCTTCTTTAAAGCTCTTTCAAACAATTCTTTCAGCCTCACCGTCCCGATCCTGCAGGGAGCGCATTTTCCGCACGATTCGTCTATAAAAAAATCTAACGCATTTAACAGCCTGTATTTAAAATCGGTTTCGCCGCCGAAAACTACGACTCCTCCGTGGCCAAGCAATCCGCCTTTGCCGGAAACGCTTTCATAGGAAAGACCTAAACTTAAAAACTCTTCGTTTAAAGGAAAGTAAGCGCCGAGAGGTCCGCCTATCTGAACCGCTTTAGTATTGCTCTCTGCATCCGCAAGATTTAACAGCTCCCTTAAGGTTACGCCGAAAGGAAGTTCAAAAATTCCAGGGTTTTTAACGGCTCCGGAAACCTGAAAAGGCATCGTGCCTTTTGAATTTTCCGTTCCTAAAGACAAAAAAATTTCTAAATTCGGTTCGTCTTTTATAATATAAGCCGCATAAGCAAAAGTAAGCACGTTATTAATAACGGTGGGGTTCCCGTATAATCCCTTCACTGCAGGTACCGGCGGTCTCTGCCTTACCGTCCCCTTTTTATTTTCAATGCTCTCCATAAGGGCGGTTTCTTCCCCGCATAAGTAGCTTCCCGCTCCAGTAATTAAATCTATATTAAATTTAAAACCGGAGCCTAAAATATCGCCTCCCAAATAACCGCCGTCTTTTAATCTTTCAAGAGCACTTTCGATTATACTCTTAACCGCCATATATTCGGCTCTTAAATATATGCAGCCGTATTCCGCTCCGGTTAGTAAACCGGCAATAATTATTCCTTCAATAACAGAAAAAGGGTCGTTCTCTAAAATAATCCTGTCCGCATATGCTCCGGAATCCCCTTCGTCGGCATTGCATATTATATACTTAACATCCGATTTTTCTTTAAAAACCGTTTCCCATTTAATTCCGGCAGGAAACCCCGCCCCTCCCCTGCCTCTTAGTTTAGAGCGTTTTAATTCGCCTATAAAAAACTGTTTTCCAGATTCTCCGCCGGCTTTTACGCCTTCTATAACCCTTTTTAAAGCGCCGAATCCGCCCGAATTTACATAATCGCCGATAGATACGGTATTTAAACTTCCGCATCTTTCAAATATTAAAGATTTAACTGGGTCAGGCTTCTTAACGAGATATGCAGATTTAAGTTCTGATAGGTTTTGCAATTTATTAAATTCTAAAGCGTTTATAATTTCGTCGAAAGTTTCCGGGGTAACTTTTTCGTATAGAATACCGTCCGCTTTGACCGCCGGTGAAGCCGCGCAATGTCCGAAACAATAAACGTAATCCAGAAAATACTTTCCGTCGGGGCTGTATTTGCCGAAATCTATATTTAAACTTGTTTTTATATGTTCCAGTAACCTTTTTGAACCTGCCGCTTCGCAGCTTTCCGACCTGCATACGACGATTTTACGATACGGATTAGCGGCTGCCTCTGGTTCTTTGTTATAATTTCTGAAAAAACTAAGAAATCCGTAAACTTCCGCCTTTGAAATATTCAGGCTTTCAGAAATCTGTAAAACCGCTTCACCGGGTATATAGCCGAGATCTTCGTTTATGCCGTTTAATATATAAAATAAAGCTCCCTGCCTGCCTTCAGCCTCTTTAATTATATGCGAAATCGTTATGTTTATATTTTTATCTTCCATCATTTTATTAACACGGGGATGGAATTTAATTCCATCCCCGTCACAAATTAGACAATGAGATTGGTTAGCTTCGCTGGACTTCGTCCGCTTCGCTCGCAATGACTATTTGCGCAGTCATTGTCAGTACTACAGACGACGTCAAGCGAAGCTGACCAATCTCATTTTATTATGCACAGCAGCTAAGTTTGCTTACGTCTTTGGTAAAAGTCTGCGCCGCCAATTTAAGTCCTTCCGCCATAGTCGGATAGACCCCTATCTCTTCCCCTATCTGCTGAATATTATAACCGTTTTGAAGATAGACGCTTGCCTGCTGAATCGTTTCCGACGAGTTGTGAGCAACCATATGGACGCCTAAAACCCTGCCGGTTTTTTTATCGGCTATCATCTTTATAACACCGTCGGTTTTAAAAATAGACCTTGCTTTTGGAACGTATTCCACCGGAAAAACGGTTTTTATTACGTCGTAACCTTTTTTGACGGCGGCTTCTTCGGTCAACCCGACGGACGATACTTCCGGATCCGTAAATATCGTATGTGCGACTGCGGAATAATCGACTTTTAAATGTTTCATGTGCAACATATTTTCCGCGGCAATTTTGCCGTCGTAAGCCGCGGTCGTAACAAGCCTCGTTAAACCCGTAACGTCGCCGCAGGCATATATATCGGGATTAGCTGTTTTTAATTCATCGTCCGCCTTTACGAAGCCGTCTTCGTCGGTTTCCACGCCTACCGCTTCTAAATTTAAACCTTCGGTATTGCCTATAACTCCCGTAGCCATTAAAAATTCATCAAAACTTACAGTTTTTATGCCTGTTTCCGTTTTAATTTCGGCAAACTTTTTTCCGTTCTCTTTATAAAGCCTATTAATTTTTGAATTAAGTAAAAACTCTATGCCTTCCTTTTTTAAAATTTCTATAAGCGATTCCGAAATTTCAGGCTCTTCGTTAAGCAAAATTCTTCCCGAACGCCCTATCACGGCAACTTTTGAACCGAACCTTCTAAACATCTGGGCAAATTCGAGCGATACAGCCCTTGTACCGAGTATTAAAAGTGTTTCCGGCAGATAATCAAGTTTTAAAATTTCTTCATTTGTAATATAACCCGCATCCTCTAATCCTTCGATATTTATTATTTGGTTTTTTGAACCTGTAGCTATAATAAACTTTTCGGAAGTAATGTTAAAAGATTCTTTATTTTTATCGTTGGGAACAACTTTTACCGAATTTTTTGACGCAAAACTTCCTCTGCCTTCTATAAAAGTGATGTTGCCGTAACCCTTTAATACGTTATAATATTTCATTTCTCTAAGACTGTCAAGGAGTTCGGTTTTCACTTTTATAAGTTCTTTTACGTCGATACGCGCCTGTTTTGTTTCTATGCCTTTAAATTTA